>NZ_RBLA01000002.1:193499-793351 GCF_003634475.1 Pseudomonas sp. WPR_5_2
TGTGTCAGGCAACATCAATGTCGACTGACACACCGCCATCGCGGGCAAGCCGCGCTCCCACAGGTTTTGTGTTGTTTGCGGACTTTGCATCCGCCACAGGAACCTGTAGGAGCGAGCCTGATCGCGAAAGCACTGTGTCAGACAATATCAATGTCGACTGACACACCGCCATCGCGGGCAAGCCGCGCTCCCACAGGTTTTGTGTTGTTTGTGGACTTTGCATCCGCCACAGGAGCCTGTGGGAGCTGGCTTGCCAGCGAAGAGGGCGGCACATTCAGAGTTGATGTTGACTGACACAATGCTTTCGCGAGCAGGCTCGCTCCCACAGTGTTCTCTATCGTTCCCGAGCTTCCGGGTTTTCAGGTCTGGAACGGAATCCAGGCCAACTTTCCAACGGGTCCCCAAGGCCCGTTTTTTATTCCCGCCCCAATCAGTTTCGCTAGTCCCATTGGACGATGTTGCCCCTGTCCGAACCCGTTTGAATAGGCCCACATAAAGTCTCCCCCGGCAATCGCCGAAGGGCGGCACGGCCTGAGCAAAACGAGGAGTGCATCCATGGATATCCGTGGTCTGGGTTACGTCACCCTGTTGTCCAGCGACCTGGCGCAGTGGCGTCATTACGCAAGCCAGGTGCTGGGGATGATGGTCGCCGGCGACGATGACGGTGAGTATCTGTACTTGAAAATGGACGAGCGCCATTACCGCATTCTGGTACAGAAAAATGCCGAGAACGGCTTCGGTGCCTGCGGCTGGGAAATGGCCGGAAAGGCGGCGTTCGAACAGGCGATCAGCGAGCTGCAACAAGCCGATGTACAGGTCACTCGCGGCACCGCTGTCGAAGCCGAACTGCGCAAGGTTCAGGAACTGGTGCACTTCAGCGACCCGGATGGTAATCGCCACGAGCTGTTCTGGGGACCGTTGCAAGACTTCGCCCGTTTCGTCTCGCCAGTCGGGGTCAAGGGTTTCGTCACCAACGATCTGGGCATGGGCCACGTGGTACTGCCGGCGCCGAGCTTCGAGCGCTGCCGGGATTTTTACGAGCAGGTGCTGGGCTTCGGCCTGTCCGACCTGATGAAAGTCCGCTTCACCCCGGACCCGGCCGAGCCGCAAAAGCGCATCCACTTCCTGCACTGCAACAACGGCCGACACCACTCGCTGGCGATCTTCGAGTGCCCGATGCCCCACGGCTGCGTGCACATGATGGTCGAGGTCAATGCCCTGGACGAAGTCGGCCGCGCCCTGGACCGGGTGCACGCCAACGGCGTGAAGCTCTCGGCGACTCTCGGCCAGCACACCAACGACCAGATGATTTCCTTCTACATCAAGACGCCGTCCGGGTTCGATCTGGAGTATGGCTGCGATGGCCTGGTGGTCGACTGGGATCGCCATACGCCGTTCGAAAGCACCGTGGTCAGCCATTGGGGCCATGACTTCAGCGTCGGTCGTCAATGAGGAGCATAACCTTGAACAAGCAAATGACCACGGCCGAGATCGTCGGCCAGCTGCGTGACGGCATGACCATCGGCATCGGTGGCTGGGGTCCGCGGCGCAAACCCATGGCCCTGGTGCGCGAGATTCTGCGTTCGGACCTCAAGGACCTGACCGTGGTCGCCTACGGTGGCGCCGATGTCGGCATGCTCTGCGCGGCGGGCAAGATCAAGAAACTGATATTCGCCTTCGTCTCGCTGGACTTCATTCCCCTGGAACCGTACTTCCGCAAGGCGCGCCAGGATGCAGCGCTGGAGGTGATGGAGATCGATGAAGGCATGCTGTTGCTTGGCCTTCGCGCAGCGGCGATGAACGTGCCGTTCATTCCCACGGCAGTGGGCCTGGGTACCGATGTGCTGCGGCACAACCCGCAGATCAAACTGATCGCCTCGCCCTATGCCGATGGCAAGGACTGGGTCGCCATGCCGGCGCTCAAGCTCGATGCGGCGCTGGTGCACGTCGACCGCGCCGATGCGCGCGGCGTATGCCAGATCAGTGGTCCGGATCACTACATGGACGACCTGTTCGTCCGCGCGGCGACCCACAGCTACGTGACCTGCGATGAGCTGGTGGACAGCGCGTATTTCCACCGCGACCCGGCACTGGCGCATCAGGTGTTCTGGGAACGCAACCTGACCACCGCCGTGGCCCACGTGCCGGGCGGGGCGCATCCGTCGTCCTGCGCGCCGCTGTACGGCTTCGACGTCGCGCACTTCAAGGCTTACAACGCCACGGTCCAGGCGGCCGATGGCTGGCAGGGCTACGTCCGTGACTACGTTGACTGCACCCACGAACAGTACCTGGACAAGGTCGGTGGCCTGGCTGCCATCCGTGAACTGCCGTTGCCGATTTTCTGAGGAAGCCTTTCGATGAACACGACTACTTATAGCCTCGCCGAGTTGATGATCTGCGCGGCCTCTGAAGCCTGGCGCGAAGACGGCGAAGTGTTGGCCAGCGGCATCGGCGTAATCCCGCGCCTGGCCGCGTCACTGGCCATGCTCACCAGCAACCCGCAACTGCTGATGACCGATTCCGAAGCCTACATGGTTGCCGAACCGGTGCCCTTGGGCGCACGCAATGGCTACGAGCCCAAGCGCGACAGCTGGATGGGCTTCTCGCGGATTTTCGACAACGTCTGGGGCGGCAAGCGTCATGCGCTGGTCGGCCCGACCCAGATCGACCGTTTCGGCCAGGCCAACATTTCCTGCATCGGCGACTACGCCAAGCCCAAGGCGCAAATGCTCGGTGTGCGCGGCTTTCCCGGCAACTCGATCAGCCACGCCAACTCGTTTTGCGTGCCGAGCCACAACCGTCGGGTGTTCGTCGAAGGCGAGGTCGATATGGTCGCTTCGGTCGGCTACAACCCGGCTCGCCTGGCCCGGGGCTGGTCGCTGGATGACATCGATATCCGCCTGATCATCACCGACCTCTGCGTGCTGGATTTCCAGGGTCCGCAACGGCAGATGCGCATTCGCTCGCTGCACCCCGGCGTGACGGCGACGCAAGTGCAGGACAACACCGGATTCGAGTTGCACGTACCGGACGACTGCCCGACCACCGCGGCCCCGACGGCCGAGCAGTTGCAGCTGATCCAGCGTCTGGACCCGCACAACCTGCGCGCCCTGCAACTTAAAGACAACCCGCCAGGCCAACGCTGAGCAACGCGTTGCGGAGACAAGTGATGGCTGAAGATAACGATAACAATCAGGCCGACGTGGTGCTGTACGAGGTGCGTGGCGCGGTGGCGCTGGTCACCATGAACCGCCCCGAGTACCACAATGCGCAGAACTCGAAGATGACTTATGCGCTGGACGCGGCGTTTCGCCGGGCCTGCGATGACGATGACGTGAAGGTCATCGTGTTGCGTGGTGCCGGCAAGCATTTCTCCGCCGGGCATGACATCGGCACGCCCGGTCGAGATGTGGACAAGACCTTCGACCGTGCGAGCCTGTGGTACGACCATGTGAACAAGCCGGGTGGCGAGTTTCTCTATGCCCGTGAGCAGGAAGTCTACCTGGGCATGTGCCGACGCTGGCGCGAGATGCCCAAGCCGACCATCGCCATGGTCCAGGGTGCCTGCATTGCCGGCGGACTGATGCTGGCCTGGGTCTGTGACCTGATCGTCGCCAGCGAAGACGCTTACTTTGCCGATCCTGTGGTGCGCATGGGCATTCCCGGAGTGGAGTATTTCGCCCATGTGCATGAACTGAACCCGCGCATCGCCAAGGAGTTCCTGTTCCTCGGCGAACGCATGCCGGCCCCGCGTGCCTATCAGATGGGCATGCTCAATCGGGTAGTCGCCCGCGATGAACTGGAGCAACAGACCCTCGATATCGCCGGGCGCGTCGCACAGATGCCACGCCTGGGTCTGCAATTGAGCAAGCAGGCGGTGAACAACGCCGAAGACCTGATGGGCAAGCGCGCGACCATGGACATGGTCTTTGGCTTGCACCACTTCGCCCATGCCCACAATGAACTGGTGTCCGGTGACCGCCTCGGTGGCTATGACGCCAAGGCCATGGCCAGTTCCCAGCGTAAAGCGGGCGGGGCGTGAGCATGGCGATTTCCTTGAACACTCGACTGACCGGGTTGCTCGGTTGCCGCTACCCGATCATCCAGACCGCCATGGGCTGGGTCGCCGACCCGAAACTGGTGGCGGCCACGGGCAATGCCGGGGGCTTCGGTTTTCTTGCCGGGGCGACCATCGAGCCGCAGCACATGGAGGCGGCGATCCTTGAAACCCGGCGTCTGACGGATCAGCCGTTCGGCGTGAACTTCCACATGTATCAAGCCAACGCCGCTGACATCGTCGAGCTGGTGTTGCGCCACAAAGTCCGGGCGGTCAGCTACAGCCGTTCGCCCGGCAAGCAAATGATCAGCCGTCTGAAGGATGCCGGGGTGGTGTGCATTCCCACCGTGGGCGCGCTCAAGCACGCACAGAAAGCCGTGGAAATGGGCGCCGATGCGGTGACCGTGCAGGGCGGCGAGGGCGGCGGGCACACCGGTTCCGTGCCGACCTCGATGCTGCTCGACCAAGTGGTCAATGCCGTGTCTGTGCCGGTGGTTGCAGCAGGTGGCTTCAAGGATGGCAAAGGCCTGGTCTCGGCCCTGGCCTACGGTGCCGAAGGCATCGCCATGGGCACGCGGTTTCTGATGTGCGCCGACAGCCCGGTGCCGCGGGCGACATTGGCGCGATACCTGGCGGTCAAGGACCCGGCGGCGATCATCATCAGCCGCGCCATCGACGGCATGCCGCAACGGATGATTCGCAACGAATTGCTCGACCGGCTTGAGGCTAGTGGAAGCCTCAAGCGTTGGCTGCTGGCGTTGCAGAGTGGCCTGGCGTATCGCCGCCATACCGGCATGAGCCTGACGCAACTGCTCGGCAGTGCCTTGAAGATGCGCAGTGCCGGAGAACTGAGCGCCGCGCAAAGCCTCATGGCCGCCAACGCGCCGATGGTGATCCAGAAGGCCATGGTCGACGGGCATCCGGCTGAGGGCGTATTGCCCGCCGGACAGATCGCCGCCTCCATCGACAGCCTGCCCAGCTGCGCCCAATTGATTGAACAGATCGTCCGCGACGCCGAAGCGCGTCTGGGCGAGCTGTGCCGCCGTGTGTCGTGAAGGAAAAAAGGCATGAAACCATTTAGCGTCAGCATCGATAACGGCATTGCCGAACTGGTCTTCAACCGGCCACCGGTCAACGCCTTCAACTGCCAGGGCTGGGCCGACATCGCCAGCGAGATCGAGGGCCTGGGCCGCAACAGCGACGTGCGGGTGATCGTGATCCGTGCCGAAGGGCGCGGCTTCTGCGCCGGGGTCGATATCAAGGAACTGGCCGCCGACGGCAACCTGATCGTCGCGGTGAACAAGGGCAACTACGACAGCTTCAAGGCGATCCACCGCAACCCGAAACCGGTGATCGTCGCGGTGCACGGCTTTGTGCTGGGCGGCGGCATCGGCATCTGCGGCGCGGCCGACATCATTGTCGCGTCCGAGTGCGCCACCTTCGGCGTGCCGGAAGTGGATCGCGGTGCCATGGGCGGCGGTGCGCATTTGCAGCGCCTGTTCCCGGTGCAGAAAGTCCGCCACATGTATTTCACCGGCCAGGCCATCGACGCCGCCGAAGCCTGGCGCCTCGGTGCGGTGGAGCAGGTGGTCAAGCGCGAAGACCTGCGCGAGACCGCGTTGCAGATCGCTCGCACCATCGCCGCGAAGAGCCCGGGAATGATCAGCCTGGCCAAGGAAGCGCTGACCGGCATCGAAGACGGCAATCTCGAAGACAAATACCGCTGGGAGCAGGGCTTCACCCTCGAAGCCTATCGCTCACTGGATTCTCAGGAAGCACGCGACTCGTTCGTCGAGAAACGCGATGCCCGATTCAACGGCTGAAGGCATATTCATGGACCTGACCTATACCCCGGCCCAGCAGGCCTTTCGTGCCGAGGCGCGAACCTGGCTGACGGCCAATGTACCGAGTGAACCGCTGCAATCGTTCGACACCGAACAAGGCTTTGCCGAACACCGCGCCTGGGAAGCCAAACTCAACGAAGGCCGTTGGGGCATGGTGACCTGGCCGACCGAACTGGGCGGGCGCGGCTGCGACTTGATCGAATGGCTGATTTTCGAAGAGGAATACTACCGTTCCGGGGCGCCGGCACGGGTCAACCAGAACGGCATCTTCCTGCTCGGCCCGACCTTGATGGAGTACGGCAGCGACGAGCAGAAAGCACGTTTTCTGCCGCGCATGGCCACCGGTGAAGACATCTGGGCCCAGGCCTGGTCCGAGCCGGGTGCCGGTTCCGACATGGCGGCGATCCGCTCCCGAGCCGAACGGGTCGGCGACCACTACGTGATCAACGGCCAGAAAACCTGGTCGACCCGCGCGGTGTGGGCCGATTGGGCCTTCGGTATTTTCCGCACCGACGGGCAATCCCAGCGCCATCACGGACTGACGTTCATTCTGCTGCCGCTGGACACGCCCGGCATCACCGTGCGGCCGATCCCGCAGCTCAACGGTCTGCCGGGGTTCGCCGAGATCTTCTTCGATGACGTCAAGGTGCCGGTGGAAAACGCCCTGGGCGGCGAGGGCATGGGCTGGCACGTGGCGATGTCCACCGCCGGGTTCGAACGGGGATTGCTGCTGCGCTCACCCGCGCGTTTTCAGGAAACCGCGCGACGGCTGGTGCAGTTGTACCAGGCCAACCGCGAGCATGCCGACCGCGACCCGGCCATCGGCGAGGCGGTGATGCGTGCCTGGCTGGACGCCGAGGCCTACACCCTGAGCACCTACATGACCGCCTCGCAACTGGTACAGGGCGGCAAGATCGGTCCGGAATCCTCGACCAACAAGATCTTCTGGTCGGAACTGGATCAACGCATGCACGACACCGCCATGAGCATCCTCAGCCTGCGCGGCGAACTACTGCCCGAAGCACCGGCGGCCGGCGATGTCGGCCATTGGCTGGAAGGTTTCCTGTTTGCCCAGGCCGGACCGATCTACGCCGGCACCAACGAGATCCAGCGCAACATCATCGCCGAACGCATGCTCGGCATGCCGCGCGCCTGAGGAAGAGACCATGGACTTTAGTTTCAGCCGCGACCAACTGCTGTTTCAGGACAGCGTCAGAAGTTTTCTGATCAATGAAGTCACCCCGGAGCGCATTCGCGAACTCTGGCAGAGCGACAGCGGGCGCAGTGACGAGCTGTGGGCGCAACTGGTGGAGCTGGGCCTGACCGCCCTGACCGTGCCCGAGGCGCACGATGGCATGGGTCTCAATGAACTGGACTTCATTCTGATCGCCCAGGAATGTGGTTATGCCGGGCTGCCCGAGCCGTTGGTGGAGACGATGCTGGTCGGTGTGCCGTTGCTTGCCGCACTCGATGATCGACACGCAGCACTCAAGCAGCACTGGTTGTCGCGGGTTGCACAGGGCAGTGCGCGATTGGCGATTGGCGAGCCAGGGAATCCGCTGGTCAGTGATGCCCACGTTGCGGATTTGCTCCTGCTGGCCCATGGCGATGAAGTGCATGCGGTTGAGCGCGAAGCGGTGAGCCTGACGCGTAACGTATCGGTCGATCCCAGCCGCCAGTTGTTCCAGGTCCAGTGGACGCCGGCGCCTGCTACCTGCGTTGCCAGCGGTGAACAGGGCCGTCGTTTGTGGGCCGCTGCGGTCAACCGTGGCGCCCTCGGCAGTGCCGCTCAATTGCTGGGGCTGGCCAAGCGCATGGTCGACCTGGCGGTGGATTACACCTTCGAGCGCAAGCAGTTCGGCAAACCAGTCGGTTCGTTCCAGGCGGTCAAGCATTTGATGGCCAATGTCGCGGTGCAGATCGAATTCGCCAAAGGCCCGTTGTATCGCGCCGCTCATGCCGTCGCCGGGCAGCAGGCAGGGCAGGACGTGCTGGTGTCCCACGCCAAACTGGCGACGGCGGAAGCGGCCATGCTGGCTGCGAAAAACACCATCCAGGCCCACGGCGCGATGGGGTACACCTGGGAAGTCGACCTGCATCTGTTCATGAAACGCGCCTGGGCGCTGGACAAGGTCTGGGGTGATCGCGGGTTGCATAAGGGACGGATACGTGCGGCGTTGTTTGAGGGTAATCCTGCGTTGGGGGCCGGCAGTACTTTCTGACGGCGACTGATGCCCGATATCAAGGGCACCGAAAAACTGTGGGAGCGGGCTTGCCCGCGATGAGGGCATCACATCCAACATCTCGGGTGACTGACACACCGCCATCGCGGGCAAGCCCGCTCCCACAGGTTATTTGGCAGCCTTCATGATTTCATTTTTTTCACCGAGGTAAACCATGCCTGAAGCCTACATAGTCGACGCCCTGCGCACGCCCACCGGGCGGCGCAAGGGTGGTTTGAGCCAGATTCACGCCGCCGACCTGGGTGCCCATGTGTTGCGCGCGCTGGTGGAGCGCAATGCCATCCCCGACGACGATTACGACGATGTGATTTTCGGCTGTGTCGACACCATCGGCCCGTTGGCCGGGGACATTGCCCGCACCAGTTGGCTGGCCGCGGGCCTGTCGCAAGCGGTGCCCGGCACCACCATCGACCGCCAGTGCGGTTCGTCCCAGCAAGCGGTGCACTTCGCGGCGCAGGCAGTGATGAGCGGCACCCAGGACGTGGTCATCGCCGGTGGCGTGCAGACCATGACCCAGATCCCGATCTCTTCGGCGATGATCGCCGCCGAGCCCCTGGGCTTCAGCGATCCGTTCAGCGGTTCCGAAGGCTGGGTCCGCCGTTATGGTGCACAACCACCGACACAGTTTCGTTCGGCGCAGATGATTGCTGAAAAGTGGGACCTGTCCCGGGCCCAGTTGGAAGCCTGGTCGCTGGAGTCCCATCAGCGCGCCTTGCGCGCCATCGAACAAGGCCGATTCAGCCGCGAGATCGTACCGCTGGCCGGTGTGTTGCACGATGAAACGCCGCGCCAGACCAGCCTGGAAAAAATGGCCGAACTGGAGTTTCTGTTCGGCTGCGATCGGGTGACGGCGGCAGTATCGAGCCAGACCTGCGATGCGGCCAGCGCGATGCTGATCGTCTCCGAAGCGGCGCTCAAGCGGTACGGGCTGACGCCCCGTGCACGCATTCACCACCTGAGCGTGCGCGCCGAAGACCCGATCTGGATGCTCACCGCGCCGATCCCGGCCACCGCCTATGCACTGAAACGCGCCGGCATGCGGCTTGAAGACATCGACCGGGTGGAGATCAACGAAGCTTTCGCCTCGGTGGCCATGGCCTGGCTCAAGGAGACCGGCTATCCCCATGAACAAACCAACGTCAATGGCGGCGCGATTGCCCTCGGCCATCCGTTGGGTGCAACCGGCACGCGGTTGATGTGCAGCCTGTTGCATGAACTGGAACGCAGCGGCGGTCGTTATGGTTTGCAGACCATGTGCGAAGGCGGTGGCCAGGCCAACGTGACGATTATCGAGCGCTTATAAGCAGATACACACTGAACCTGTGGGAGCTGGCTTGCCAGCGACGGGATCGCTGCGGTGGGCCTGATAGACCGCGGCGTCTGCATCGCTGGCAAGCCAGCTCCCACAGGGAACCAGTCGACCAGAAAGGAATAACAACATGAAAATCTGTGAAAACCGCGTGGTGATCATTACCGGCGCCGGCGGCGGTCTGGGCCGGGCCTATGCGCTGGCCTTTGCCGCCGAGGGCGCCAAAGTGGTGGTCAATGACATCAATCGTGAAGCGGCACTGGCCGTGGTCGGCGAAATCCTCGGTCAGGGCGGCAGCGCCGTGGCCAACAGCGACGACATCACCCGCTATGACTCGGCGGCGCTCATCGTGCGCCAGGCCATCGAAACCTTCGGCGGACTGAATGTAGTGGTCAACAACGCCGGCATCTGCCGCGACCGCATGTTCGCCAGCCTCACCGAGGCCGATTGGGATGCGGTGGTGGCCGTGCATCTGAAAGGCCATTTCTGTATCGCCAGTCATGCCGCGAAGTATTGGCGTGAACAGGCCAAGGGTGGTGCAAAGGTCGATGCGCGGATCATCAACACCAGTTCCGGCGCCGGGTTGCAGGGTTCCATCGGCCAGTCCAACTATGCGGCGGCCAAGGGTGGGATTGCTTCGTTGACGTTGGTACAGGCGGCGGAACTGGGACGCTACGGGATTACCGTCAACGCCCTCGCTCCGGCGGCGCGCACCGGGATGACCGAGCAGGTGTTTGCCGAGACCATGAAGAAGCCGGAGGAGGGCTTTGATTACTTCGCCCCGGAAAACGTCGCGCCGCTGGTGGTGTGGCTCGGGTCCGAGGCGTCTGCCGATGTCACCGGTCAGATGTTCGAAATCGAGGGCGGCAAGTTGTCGATTGCCGACGGCTGGCGTCGAGGCCCCGAACTGGATCGCAAGGGCCGCTGGGCGGTTGGCGAGGTGGGTGAAGCGGTCGCACAACTGATGGCGCAGGCGGTTCCGGCGGCAAAGGTGTACGGCAGCTGAAAAAGAGCAGTCTGGGAAGGGCCATGCATGGCTATAATCGGCCCACTATGCGATCCCCTGTAGGAGCGAGCCTGCTCGCGATGGTCGTCAACGATAACGCGGGTTGTCTGATTACCCGTGGTGTCTGGTGGTTCATCGCGAGCAGGCTCGCTCCTCCAGGTGGCTGATGTTTCCCTCCGTCACTCCATGAGACCTGCCATGACCATTTCCCTGTATGACGCTTCTGTCCCAGTTTTCAAACAGATGCTCAACGCCCTGAGCGATGTACTGAACAAGGCCGAAGCCCACGCCACCGCCAAGAACATCGACCCGAACGCCTTCCTGCAAGCCCGCCTGTACCCGGACATGTTCCCGCTGGTGCGTCAGGTGCAGATCGCCGTTGATTTCGCCAAAGGCGTGTCCGCGCGTCTGGCTGAAGTCGAATTGCCGAAGTACGACGACACCGAAACCACCTTCGCCGAGCTGCAAGCGTTGATCGCCAAGGTGCTGGCGTTCATTGGTGAGATCAAACCGGAGCAGATCAACGGCAAGGAAGGCATCGAAATCGTGACCCGTCCGGGCACGCCGAAAGAGAAGCGCTTTTCCGGCCAGGCTTACCTGCTGACCTACGGCTTGCCGCAGTTCTTCTTCCACGTCACCACCACCTATGCGTTGCTGCGTCATAACGGTGTGGAAGTGGGCAAGCGCGACTACATGGGCGCGTTCTAACCCACCCGGATACAAAAAAGCCCGCCGAGGTGCAAAACCTGGCGGGCTTTTTCATTCTTTCTGTGGGAGCGAGCCTGCTCGCGAAAGCGGCGTGTCAGTCGATATATTGGTGTCTGGCCTATCGCCTTCGCGAGCAGGCTCGCTCCCACAGGGGGCTTGGTTTAGGCCAGACGTTTCGCGTTCTGTTCTTCACCCAGGCAAGCCGCTGCCGTGAACAATACGTCAGTGGACGAATTCAACGCCGTCTCCGCCGAATCCTGCAACACACCAATAATGAAGCCGACCGCCACCACCTGCATGGCGATTTCGCTGGGGATGCCGAACAGGCTGCACGCCAGCGGGATCAGCAGCAGCGAACCACCGGCCACGCCCGAGGCACCACAGGCACAAATGGCTGCGACGACGCTCAGCAGAATGGCCGTGGGAATGTCCACGGCAATGCCCAGGGTGTGCACCGCCGCCAACGTTAGCACGGTGATAGTGATTGCCGCACCGGCCATGTTGATGGTGGCGCCGAGCGGAATCGACACCGAGTAAGTGTCTTCGTGCAGGCCCAGGCGCTTGCTCAGTTCAAGGTTGACCGGAATGTTCGCCGCCGAACTGCGGGTGAAGAACGCGGTGATGCCGCTTTCGCGCAGGCACATCAGCACCAGTGGATACGGGTTGCGGCGCAGCTTCCAGAACACGATGACCGGGTTCATCACCAAGGCCACGAACAGCATGCAGCCCAGCAATACGGCCAGCAGATGCGCGTAGCCGATCAGGGCGCCGAAACCGGACGTGGCCAGGGTCGAGGCCACGAGGCCAAAAATCCCCAGCGGCGCAAAGCAAATGACCAGGCGCACGATCACCGTCACGCCGTTGGACAGGTCGCCCAGCACCTCGCGTGTGGTATCACCGGCATGGCGAATGGCAACGCCCATGCCGATGGCCCAGGCCAGAATGCCGATGAAATTGGCGTTCATCAGCGCACTGACCGGGTTGTCGACCACGCTGAGCAGCAGGCTTTGCAGCACTTCGCCGATGCCGCCCGGTGCGGTGACGGCGATGTCGTGGGTGGACAGGGCAAGACTCGACGGGAACATCATGCTGGCAACCACCGCGACCACGGCGGCCGCGAACGTGCCCAGCAGATACAGGAACAGGATCGGCCGGATGTGGGTTTGCTGACCGTGCTTGTGGTTGGCGATCGAGGCCATGACCAGGACGAACACCAGAATCGGCGCGACGGCTTTCAGCGCGGACACGAAGACTTTGCCGATGAAGGCGGTGGACTTTGCCGCTTCAGGCGCGATCAGGGCCAGGGCAATCCCGGCGATCAGGCCGATGATGATCTGCGTGACCAGGCTGGTACGTTTCAGGCGTTGCAATAGAGAAGGGGATGAAACGGTCATAAAACGGCATCTCGGATTTTTTATAAATGCATGGTTTCGCAAGTCTGCAGCAAGAAGCAGGGCCGTCCGCAGGTGGGAAACCGAAAGGGAGAACACGGGGCTATTGCCAGCGCTAATTCCTGTGGCGAGGGCGCTTGCTCCCGCTGGGCAGCGAAGCGGCCCCAACAAATGGGCCTGCTGTGCAGGCCAGCGGGAGCAAGCTCCCTCGCCACAAGGGCGCGGACTTTATCACAGCGTCGTATCGATCCTTGAGCCTGTGACGATCTGCCACCCAAGTGCCCGGCGTGATTTGCAGCTTCGTGCAACCCTGGTCGCGAACACTCTGTTAAGCTTCGCCATCCTCATTTTCATGTCTGCCAGTGAGCCTTCGGGCTATCGCTGGTGTTGTCGTTTTCTGGAGTTCTGCATGCTGTTGCCCATTCTTCTGTTGTCGGCCGCCGGTTTTACGGTGCTGACCACGGAATTCATCATTGTCGGCCTGTTGCCAGCCATTGCCCGTGACCTGGACGTCAGCATCCCGCAAGCGGGTTTGCTGGTGACCCTGTTCGCTTTTACCGTCGCTGCGTTCGGGCCATTCCTCACCGCGTATTTCGCCCGCTTCGAGCGCCGCAAGCTGTTCATCTCGGTGTTGATCATGTTCGGCCTGGCCAACACCCTCGCGGCGCTGGCGCCGAACATTTGGGTGATGGCCTTTGCCCGGTTGATTCCGGCATTGGGCTTGCCGGTGTTCTGGGCGCTGGCCAGTGAAACGGCGGTGGACATCGTCGGACCGGACTACGCCGGGCGCGCCATTGCCAAGATCGGCTTCGGAATCGTCTGTGCCACGGTGTTCGGCATTCCGGTGGGCACCTTGATTTCCGATGCGTTCGGCTGGCGCAGCGCCTTTGCCATTCTGGCGTTCATCGCCTTTGCCAAAGCGCTGCTGCTGTTTATTTACCTGCCGAAAACCAACCTGCACCAGCATCAGGTCAGCTTCCGCTCGCAGTTCAAGATCCTGCGCAGCCCGTTGATGGTGGGGCATGTATTGCTGTCGATCGTGGTGTTCAGCGGCATGTTCACTGCCTACACCTACCTGGCGGACATCCTGGAGCGCCTGGCGGGCTTCAACGGCACAGTGGTCGGCTGGTGCCTGATGGGGTTCGGCGCGGTCGGGCTGATCGGCAATTCGCTGGGCGGGCGCGCGGTGGATCGTCATCCGCTGGTGGCCTCGATGATGTTCTGTGCGTTCATGATTGCCGGCCTGGTGACGCTGGTGCCGAACATTCATTCGCCCTTCGGCCTGGCGGCGGCGATGGGCATCTGGGGGGTGACGCAAGCGGCGTTGTTCCTGGTCAGTCATGTGCGCCTGATGAAGGCCGCGCCCGAAGCTCCGGCGTTCGCCGCGTCGCTGAACATCGCCGGGGCCAATCTCGGGATCGGCCTGGGTGCCATGATCGGCGGTCGGGTGATCGACAGCGTCGGCCTGCAAGGCCTGGGTTTTGCCGCCGCCGGGTTTATCCTCGCATCAATTCTGTTGGCCATCGCGTTGATGACCTTCAAGCCCCGCGAAGTCGTCACAGCGCTGTAAACAGCTCGCGTCGGGCACCTTCGGTAATGGCGACAATACCGGGGTGCTTGACCTTGCGCTCCACCGAGATGGCGTAGAACGACTCGCGCACCGCGTCGGTCTGGCCGATCACCTCCACGCCATATTGGCGCTTCACTTCATCGGCAATCACGCTCGGGCCGATGAAAATCCCGCTGCCGGATTGACCGAAGGCCTGCATCAAGGCGCTGTCGTCGAACTCGCCGACAATCTGCGGCTGGACCTGCTGTTCGGCGAACCAGCGTTGCAAGCGGCTGCGCACCACGGTTTCCGGTCCGGGAATCAGCAGCGGCGCGCCGTGCAAACTGCGAGGAAAGTCCTGGCCGTAGCGCGCTGCCAATTCGGTAGTGGCGAAAAAGCTGATCCCGCATTCACCGAGTTTCTGGCTGTAGCCCTTGATGTCCAGGTGCGAGGGCATCGGGCTGTCGGAGATCACCAGGTCCAGGCGCTGGATCGCCAGGTCGGCCAACAATCGCTCGAGCTTGTCCTCGCGACAGCTGATACGCAGCGGCTCGCTCAATTCCATGGTGGGCGCGATCAGGCGATAGACGATGGATTTGGGCACCACATCGGCGACGCCTACCCGAAACAGAATCTGCTGTTCATGGGGTTGCGCCCGCAACATCAACTCCAGTTCGCCACCCAGCTGAAACATTTGTTCGGCGTAGGGCAGGGTCTGGCGCCCGGCTTCGGTGAGTTCAAGTTGCCGGCCTACCCGGCGAAACAGTTCGATGCCGTAGGTGTGTTCGAGCAGCGATATCTGCCCGCTGATGGTCTGGGGCGTCAGGTTCAGCTGCTCGCAGGCGCGCACGATGCTGCCGGTCTTGGCCACCACCCAGAAGTAATGCAATTGCCGATAGTTGAGCATGGTGATCTACAGTTCGTAAAAACCGAAGTATAACCGCTGAAAATACGAATTTTCCTGAAGTGTTCAGGCCCCTAGAATGCGTCGCTATCAACGGGCCATCGTTACGGTCTGTTTGTTCTATCGAGGAAAACATCATGAAGCTTAAATCCACGGCCCTGCTGATTGCGTCCTTACTGGTTCTGGCCGGTTGTGACCAGGCCGAAAAAAGCGCTCAGCAACTGATGGGCAAGGCTGCCGAAACTGCCAAACAGGCCATCGACGATACCCACAAAGCCGCCGAGCAAGCGCTCAGTGATGCGGCCGGTGGGTTGATCGGCAAAAAAGAATCATCGGAAAAAGACGCGGAAAAAACCGAATCTTCGTCCCAGGAAATCTAAACCGTCTTACAGCGAGTCAGGACTGACCCATGGAATACCTTTTACAGCTAGCCGCCAGCCCCGCAGCCTGGGTTGCCCTGGCCACCCTGGTGGTGATGGAAATCGTGCTCGGCATCGATAACCTGATCTTTATCTCGATCCTGACCAACAAGTTGCCCGAGCAGCACCGGCAGAAGGCACGACGCATTGGTATCTGCATGGCGCTGATCCTGCGCCTGGGCCTGTTGAGCACCATCGCGTTCATCGTCCAGTTGACCGAGCCTGTGATTGACATCTTCGGCCAGGCGTTCTCCTGGAAAGACATGATCCTGATTGCCGGCGGTCTGTTCCTGTTGTGGAAAGCCACCACCGAGATTCATCACAGCATGGACCCGGCGCCGGAAGATCCGAAGTCCGCGTCCTCAACCGTGACCCTGGGCTTTGCCGCCGCGATCGGCCAGATCCTGATGCTGGACATGGTGTTCTCCATCGACAGCATCATTACCGCTGTCGGCATGACCGAGCATTTGCCGATCATGATCATTGCGGTGGTGGTATCGGTACTGGTGATGTTGCTGGCTGCTGACCCGCTGGCCAAATTCATCAATGACAACCCGACGGTGGTGATGCTGGCCCTGGGCTTCCTGATCATGATTGGCATGACGCTGATCGCCGAAGGCTTCGGCGCCCACGTACCGAAAGGCTACGTCTATGCGGCGATGGCGTTCTCGGCTGCGATCGAGGTGTTGAACATGATGTCCCGGCGGGCGAAGCAGAAGCGCGTAACCGTTGAAGCCTGACCGGCGCTGAATAAAACGGCCGCCTGAACTCGCAAGAGTCCAGGCGGCCGTTTTTTTGTGCGGTGGAAAAATGCCAATCAGTGGGCGGAGGCGTGATGCACGGCGGTTTTATCGGTTTTCGTCAAAGGTGCCGGCTGGGCAGGGTGATGATGGCGGCGGGTAATGCGCAGTACCCCCCATAACATGGCGGCGGCAACTGCCAGCCAGCTGCAAATCAACATCACGATTGTCATTGTCAGGCTCATCGGTGCCTCCTCTTTGCCCTGCAGCGGGCACACACGCTTTGCAAGTGACAGTCTAGTCGCTGGCATGTTGCACGCTATTGACTGAAGGTCGACAGCGACCAACCAGTTCGCTCTATCCAACGCAATCAACTACCGGTTAAGGCTATACCGCGGTCGCGCGGCGTCCTATGATCGACAGCCAAGCCGGGAAGCAGATTGCCCGGCGTCTGAACAAGAGAGTGATGATGGTGCGGGTAATTCCTCGAATTCTATCGGCGGCGGTGATCGTGGGTTGCGTCGCTGGCCTGGCCGGTTGCGCCGGCAGCGTTGCACCGCAGATCAAGCGTCTGCCGGAACGTGTCGAACTCAGCGGCCGGTTCTACCGCGGCGTGGCCAATCAGAGCGGGCCGCAAGTGCTGGCGAGCATGCTGGACCAGCAAGGCATCGTGATAACCCCGGGCTTGCTGGATAAGCCGTTGCATTTGCCGGGCGCCGAAGCCCAGCTGCAACAAAACATGCAGAACCTGGCCCGTGAGTACGGAATGATGGTTTATCCCCTGGACAGCAACTTGCCAGCCTTGTTGACCCAGGTGGCGGCCGGTTACCCGGTGATGGTGCGCTTTACCGAGGGCTCCGTGCTCTGGGCCGAGCCACGGTATGCGATTCTGTCCGGGTATAATCGTCAGAAGCAGACAGTGTTGTTGCGTGCGGGGATGGATCAGCGATTGCTGATGAGCTTTGGCTCGTTCGAATCGGCTTTCAAGGACGCCGGTGGATGGGCGGTGCTGATTCAGGCGCCGACACAGATTCCGGCCGAAGTCGATCAGCAGCGCTGGCTCAAGGCGGCCAATGATCTCGCCCAGGCCGGCCAGGAACAGGCGGCGGCGAAGGCCAAGGGCGCTTTGAAGGCGCAGTAAGCCCGTTCGTCATCTGCCGGGCACATCGGTACGCTGGTGGTATCTGATATTCAAGGCCCGGATGTTTCGGGCCGCGATCAGGAGGCGTCCATGGCACATTCCGATACCCCTTCCGGCCCGCACTCGTCCGAACATTCGTCCGGCGACGAGTTGGGCTTCGATCCCGACTCCCCGGATCTCGCCGACCCTCAGGTCGATCCTGTCGGGCCGGCCAAGGCGCCCAGGGATGTGAAACCGGGTGACAATCCCAAGGCCCCGGCAAAGCCCTATGATCCACTCGGCGATCTGAAACCCTAGGTCTCATGGAGGTGCGTATGTCTACCGATTCGAGCTTCAACGACAAACGTCCGGAAAACGTTCCGACCACCCCTGAAGAAAGTGTCGATCCGGTGATGGATCCGGACAGCCCGTTGCGAGATCCGCTGGCCCGTCCGACGGTGGTGCCGGGCGAACATCCGCAGGGATGGAGGGATCCCAGCAAGGGCGATGGCATCCCTGACGACGATCAAATGCCGCTGCCCAACGACTGATCGTCGACGAAAAAAAGCCCCGAATGTTCGGGGCTTTTTCATGTGGTCGCAGCCAGATTACTTCGACGCTTCAACCACGCCGCTCTGGCGGTGCTTGAGGTTCTTGTCCGATTTGTATTGCAAGGCCGCGGACGCTACGTCGGCACTTCTGCCGGTTTCGACCCAATTGCGGATGCGCGTGGCATCGGCAAAATGGGTGAATTTGCCGTAAGCGTCAAGGAGCACCAGGGCAACCGGGCGGTCACCCATCCGGGTCACCAGCACCAGGCAGTGACCGGCTTCGTTGGTGAAACCGGTTTTCGTCAGTTGGATGTCCCAGTCTGCCTTACGGACCAAATGGTCGGTGTTGCGAAAGCCCAGGCTGTAGTTGGGCTTGCGGAACGACACGGTTTTTTCCTTGGTGGTGCTCAACTCCGTCAGCAGCGGGTACTTGTGCGCGGCGATCAACAATTTACTCAGGTCGCGGGCAGTGGACACGTTGTGCGGCGAGAGGCCGGTCGGCTCGACGAAGTGGGTGTTGGTCATGCCCAGCGCCTTGGCCTTGGCATTCATCGCGGCGATGAACGCGGCATAACCGCCCGGGTAGTGGTGGGCCAGACTCGCGGCAGCGCGGTTTTCGGAAGACATCAGTGCGATCAGCAGCATTTCCCGGCGCGGCATTTCGCTGTTGAGTTTGACCCGGGAAAACACACCCTTCATTTCCGGGGTGTCACTGATGTTGATGTTGATGTACTCGTCCATGTTCTGTCTGGCCTCAACCACCACGAGGCCAGTCATCAGCTTGCTGACGGAAGCGATGGGTACAACCACGTCAGGGTTGCTGGCGTAGATGACTTTGTTGGTCTGCAGATCCAGCAGCAATGCACTGCCGGAAGCGATCTTGAGATGCGAGGTGTCTCGAGGCGCCGCGGTGGTTTCGCCGGCGCTGGCAATTGGCGTGATGAAAGTCCCTGTAACTGCAAAAAATAGGCTCAGGATAGAAAGACGGATTTTCACGCTGGCAGACTCATAAAGTGTTGATACGCCGTATATGTAACGGGCTATTTCTTAAAAGGCGCGACATTCTGGAGTATGGCTGAATAACTGTCGATGGTTGTTCGAGGGTGGCGTTAAAGTCCTTGGAAACATGAAAAAAAAGTCATTTTCCGGCGGATGGTCGATCCTGTTTCGCGGGCAAAAAAGAACCCCGCCATGGGCGGGGTTCCTTGAGTCGCTGGCTACCTCGGCAGTGAGGTTCAGCCGTGCAGGGTTTCCGCTGCATACAACGTGTTTTCCAGCAGGCAGGCACGGGTCATCGGACCGACGCCGCCCGGTACCGGCGTGATCCAGCCGGCGCGGGGCAGGGCGGTTTCGTAGATCACGTCGCCGACCAGTTTGCCGTCTTCCTGACGGTTGATGCCAACGTCGATCACGATCGCGCCTTCCTTGATCCATTCACCCTTGACCAAGCCAGGCTTGCCGGCGGCCACCACGACCAGGTCGGCACGGCCGACGTGGCCGGCCAGGTCCTTGGTGAAGCGGTGGGTGACGGTCACGGTGCAACCGGCCAGCAACAGTTCCATCGCCATCGGACGGCCCACGATGTTGGAGGCACCGACCACCACGGCGTTCATCCCGTACAGATCGGCACCGGTGCTTTCCAGCAGGGTCATGATGCCTTTAGGGGTGCACGGACGCAGCAGCGGAATGCGCTGGGCCAGGCGACCGACGTTGTAAGGATGGAAGCCGTCGACGTCCTTGTCCGGGCGAATGCGCTCCAGCAATCTGGACGCGTCCAGGTGTTCGGGAAGAGGAAGCTGCAACAGGACGCCGTCAATCGCCGGATCGTCATTGAGGCGATCGATCAGATCGGTCAGCGCTTCTTGAGTGGTGTCGGAAGGCAGGTCATAAGCTTGGGAAAGGAAGCCGACCTCTTCACAGTCTTTACGCTTGTGCGAGACATAAACCTGAGAGGCAGGATCGCTGCCGACCAGGATCACCGCGAGACCCGGTGTGCGCAAGCCTTGCTGGCGACGCTCGGTGACGCGTTGGGCGATCTGCTGGCGCAGGCTGGCGGCGATCGATTTGCCGTCGATTAGTTGTGCAGTCATTGCGCGTGATTAACCATCGAGAGGGGAAAAAAAGAGAGCGCATTCTCGCATGTCGTGCGGTGAGGGCAAAGGCGCTTGGTCTGCAAATTCCCCTAACTCCTTTAATTAAATGAATTTTTTTTAAAAAGGATTTGACGACCTTCGGGGGGCTCTATACTATTCGTCGCACTTGTCGGGCACAGCCTAGCACTGGTTAAGAAGGTCAAGCGGAATCAAGGTTCTGCAAGACTGGAAAGCATTTAGTTTGTAGTCCTTCAAGGGTACAGATTAATAAGGCGCCCGTAGCTCAGCTGGATAGAGCATCCGCCTTCTAAGCGGATGGTCGCAGGTTCGAGTCCTGCCGGGTGCGCCATTAGGCAGCTTTGGCACAAGTAGCGCAATATGGTGGGCGTAGCTCAGTTGGTAGAGCACGGGATTGTGACTCCCGTTGTCGTGGGTTCGATCCCCATCGTCCACCCCATATTTCGAAAAGGCGCCAGATTAACAGTCTGGCGCCTTTGCTTTAAAGGCTTCATCCGCGGATGTGGTGGAATTGGTAGACACACTGGATTTAGGTTCCAGCGCCGCGAGGCGTAAGAGTTCGAGTCTCTTCATCCGCACCAAATAAAGCGTCATCCATGCCGATTGGCCTGGCTGGGGCTCACAAAGAAGTTGTTTGGCTTCTTTGGCACGCAATATGGTGGGCGTAGCTCAGTTGGTAGAGCACGGGATTGTGACTCCCGTTGTCGTGGGTTCGATCCCCATCGTCCACCCCATATTTCGAAAGGCGCCAGATTTAATAGTCTGGCGCCTTTTTTGTTTCAGTGGTTTGAGTATTCGGCGGCTGCGGTACCGGGCTGCAGGGGCAGGGCGTTTCGTCGTATTTATGTTTCTCGATGATGCTGCGCTGCCCGCCGGCCTTGCTCGCAAGATCGGTTGCCAGGGAGATGATTGGCAACCTCTTCTATATATAGAAGGGTTGGCGCAGAGCCTTGGCGTGATTGGCTGTATTTGCCACCGGGGCGAGGTGCATCCGTGCATTCGCACCTATAAATTGCCTGCTGCGTTTTTACCCGTTTTCAGTAGGGTGACTTCTTGAGTTTGACCCACTAGAATGCATGCCCTTGATTCTGGGGTCGGAAACGGCCGGCCAACGTCTGTGCAACGAGGAATATCCATGCAAGTTTCTGTTGAAAATACTTCTGCTCTTGAGCGCCGCATGAGCATCACCGTGCCGGCTGAGCGCATCGAGACTCAGGTCAACAAGCGTCTGCAGCAGACTGCCCAAAAGGCCAAGATCGCAGGCTTCCGTCCAGGCAAAGTGCCAATGAGCGAAATCAAGCGTCGTTTCGGCGCTGAAGCTCGCCAGGAAGCGGTAGGCGACGTGATCCAGTCTTCCTTCTACGAAGCTGTGGTTGAGCAGAAGCTGAACCCGGCTGGTTCGCCTTCGATCGAGCCTAAATCCCTGGAAGCTGGCAAGGACCTGGAATACGTCGCTGTTTTCGAAGTATTCCCTGAGTTCACCGTTGCCGGTTTCGAAGGTATCACCGTCGAGCGCCTGAGCGCTGACGTGGCTGATGCCGATCTGGACAAGATGCTGGACATCCTGCGCAAGCAGAACACCCGTTTCGAAGTGGCCGAGCGTGCCGCTCAGAACGAAGACCAACTGAACATCGATTTCGTCGGCAAGGTCGACGGTGAAGTGTTCGCTGGCGGTTCCGCCAAGGGTACTCAGCTGGTTCTGGGTTCCGGCCGCATGATCCCTGGCTTCGAAGACGGTCTGGTCGGCGCCAAGGCCGGCGAAGAGCGCGTTCTGAACCTGACCTTCCCTGAGGACTATCAGAACCTGGACCTGGCTGGCAAAACCGCTGAGTTCACTGTCGCTGTAAACACCGTTTCCGAGCCAAAACTGCCAGAACTGACCGAAGAGTTCTTCGCTCAATTCGGCATCAAGGAAACCGGTCTGGAAGGCTTCCGCACCGAAGTTCGCAAGAACATGGAGCGCGAACTGCGCCAGGCGATCAAATCCAAGGTCAAGAATCAGGTAATGGACGGTCTGCTGGCCACCAACCCGATCGAAGTGCCGAAGGCTCTGCTGTCCAACGAAGTTGACCGTCTGCGCGTGCAGGCTGTTCAGCAGTTCGGTGGCAACATCAAGCCTGATCAACTGCCGGCCGAGCTGTTCGAAGAGCAAGCCAAGCGCCGTGTTGTCCTGGGTCTGATCGTGGCTGAAGTGGTCAAGCAATTCGACCTCAAGCCTGACGAAACCCGCGTTCGCGAAATGATTCAGGAAATGGCTTCGGCTTACCAAGAGCCTGAGCAGGTCGTGTCCTGGTACTACAAGAACGACCAGCAACTGAACGAAGTCCGTTCGGTTGTGCTGGAAGAGCAAGTTGTGGATACTGTTCTGCAGAAAGCTAGCGTGACCGACAAATCGGTCTCTTACGAAGAAGCAGTCAAGCCGGTAGAAGCTCCAAAAGCCGACTAAATTGTTTTTGCGTTAGAAGTACACACCATAAGCCAGCCTTCGAGCTGGCTTATGCGTATTCAAGACATAACTTTTGGGAGTGACTGCAGAGCATGTTCCGTAATTCGTATATTCAGCAGAACTCTGATATCCAGGCCGCAGGCGGCCTGGTCCCGATGGTTGTCGAGCAGTCCGCTCGTGGCGAACGCGCCTACGATATTTACTCGCGCCTGCTCAAGGAGCGTGTGATCTTTCTGGTTGGTCCGGTAGAGGACTACATGGCCAACCTGATTTGTGCGCAACTGCTGTTCCTTGAAGCGGAAAACCCGGACAAGGACATCCATCTCTATATCAACTCCCCGGGCGGTTCGGTGACGGCGGGCATGTCGATCTACGACACCATGCAGTTCATCAAGCCAAACGTGTCGACCACCTGTATCGGCCAGGCGTGCAGCATGGGCGCGTTCCTGCTGACGGCCGGTGCCCCTGGCAAGCGTTACTGCTTGCCGAACTCGCGTGTGATGATTCACCAGCCACTGGGCGGTTTCCAGGGCCAGGCGTCGGATATCGAAATCCATGCCAAGGAAATCCTCTTCATACGCGAGCGTCTCAACACGCTGATGGCCAAGCACAGCGGGCGCACGCTTGAAGAAATCGAGCGCGATACCAACCGCGATAACTTCATGAGTGCAGAAGCCGCGCGTGAGTATGGGTTGATCGATGAAGTCATCACCCAGCGCCCCGCTTAAAATAAGCAGCTCAAAATAGGCTTGGTCGGCTGGTCTGATCACCGGCGGGCTTGAAAAAGCCCGCAATAGCCTTCATCTTGTGTTGCAAGCCTATCGGATTTGGATCGAACGAATGACTGACACCCGCAACGGCGAGGACAACGGCAAGCTGCTCTATTGCTCCTTCTGTGGCAAAAGCCAGCATGAAGTGCGCAAATTGATTGCCGGCCCCTCGGTCTTTATCTGCGACGAGTGCGTTGACCTGTGCAATGACATCATCCGTGAGGAGGTGCAGGAAGCCCAGGCCGAAAGCAGCGCGCATAAATTGCCTTCGCCTAAAGAAATCAGCGGCATCCTTGATCAATACGTGATTGGTCAGGAGCGTGCGAAAAAGGTTCTGGCCGTAGCGGTGTACAACCACTACAAGCGCCTGAACCAGCGTGACAAAAAGAATGACGATGTCGAACTCGGCAAGAGCAACATCTTGCTGATCGGCCCGACAGGCTCGGGTAAAACCCTGCTTGCCGAAACACTGGCCCGCTTGCTGAACGTTCCGTTCACCATCGCCGACGCAACCACCCTCACCGAGGCGGGTTACGTGGGTGAAGATGTCGAGAACATCATTCAGAAGCTGCTGCAGAAGTGCGATTACGACGTGGAAAAGGCCCAGATGGGCATTGTCTACA
Organism: Pseudomonas sp. WPR_5_2; assembly: GCF_003634475.1. Taxonomy (NCBI): domain Bacteria; kingdom Pseudomonadati; phylum Pseudomonadota; class Gammaproteobacteria; order Pseudomonadales; family Pseudomonadaceae; genus Pseudomonas; species Pseudomonas sp. WPR_5_2. Next base: position 217,291 of record NZ_RBLA01000002.1, read on the forward strand.
TCGATGAGATCGACAAGATCTCGCGCAAGTCTGACAACCCGTCGATCACCCGGGACGTTTCCGGTGAAGGCGTACAGCAGGCCCTGCTCAAGTTGATCGAAGGCACGGTCGCTTCCGTTCCGCCTCAAGGTGGTCGCAAGCATCCGCAGCAGGAATTCCTGCAGGTCGACACCCGTAACATCCTGTTCATCTGTGGTGGTGCGTTCTCCGGTCTGGAAAAAGTCATTCAGAACCGTTCCACCAAAGGTGGCATTGGTTTCAATGCGGAAGTGCGCAGCAAGGAAGAAGGCAAGAAAGTCGGTGAATCCCTGCGTGAAGTCGAGCCTGATGATCTGGTCAAGTTCGGTTTGATCCCGGAGTTCGTCGGTCGCCTGCCAGTCCTTGCAACGCTGGACGAGCTGGATGAGGCTGCATTGATGCAGATTCTCACCGAGCCGAAAAATGCGCTGACCAAGCAGTATGCCAAGTTGTTCGAGATGGAAGGCGTGGACCTGGAATTCCGGGCTGACGCGCTGAAGTCGGTTGCCAAGCGCGCGCTGGAACGCAAAACCGGTGCTCGCGGACTGCGTTCGATTCTCGAAGGTGTGTTGCTCGACACTATGTACGAAATTCCCTCGCAGTCCGAGGTGAGTAAAGTAGTGATCGACGAAAGCGTTATTGAAGGCAAGTCCAAGCCATTGTTTATCTATGAGAACAATGAGCCTGCTGCCAAGGCCGCGCCAGACGCCTAAGCGTCACGCAGTCGGTACAAAGAAGGGGCCTTCGGGCCCCTTTACTATTGGGGAGCTGGCTTGTGCCGGGGCTGGCTTTTGTAGGCGCTGGCTTGTGTAGGAGCTGGCTTGCCAGCGAAGACGGCATGAAAGCCGAACTGATTTTTCCGATGTATCAGGCCCCCAGGCGCTGCCGCAAGCACTGATCTTTCAAGTGATTCTTTTATCCGCTTGTTTTTTTCCAGACGAGCCCCCATCTTGGTTTCAAGCTTACTTTCATCTGTTTCCGGCCTTAAGGCCGCCGTAGAGGCGAAATCATGAAGACAACCATCGAATTGCCTCTCCTGCCATTGCGTGATGTCGTGGTTTATCCGCACATGGTTATCCCGCTGTTCGTGGGGCGCGAGAAATCCATCGAAGCCCTCGAGGCAGCGATGACGGGCGACAAGCAGATCCTTCTGCTGGCTCAGAGAAACCCTGCCGACGACGATCCCGGTGAAGACGCACTTTATCGCGTAGGTACGATAGCTACCGTTCTACAGCTGCTGAAGCTGCCTGACGGCACCGTCAAGGTTCTGGTCGAGGGCGAGCAGCGGGGCGCTGTCGAGCGTTTCAGCGAAGTGGACGGCCACTGCCGTGCCGAAGTCTCGTTGATCGACGAATCCGACGCGCCAGAGCGCGAGTCGGAAGTGTTTGTTCGCAGCCTGCTGTCGCAGTTCGAACAATATGTGCAACTGGGCAAGAAAGTCCCCGCTGAAGTCCTGTCGTCGCTCAACAGCATCGACGAGCCTGGGCGCCTGGTCGACACCATGGCCGCGCACATGGCCCTGAAAATCGAGCAGAAGCAGGAAATCCTCGAAATCATCGATCTATCGGCACGGGTCGAACATGTCCTGGCATTGCTGGACGCCGAGATCGATCTGCTGCAAGTCGAAAAACGCATTCGCGGTCGCGTCAAAAAACAAATGGAGCGCAGTCAGCGCGAGTACTACCTGAACGAGCAGATGAAGGCCATTCAGAAAGAGCTCGGCGACAGCGACGAAGGTCACAACGAAGTCGAGGAGCTGAAAAAGCGTATCGATGCCGCCGGCCTGCCAAAAGACGCGCTTGCCAAGGCTCAGGCCGAACTGAACAAGCTCAAACAGATGTCGCCAATGTCCGCGGAAGCGACGGTGGTGCGTTCGTACATCGACTGGCTGGTTCAGGTGCCGTGGAAGGCCCAGAGCAAGGTCCGTCTGGACCTGGCGCGCGCAGAAGACATACTCGATGCCGACCATTATGGTCTGGAAGAAGTCAAAGAGCGGATTCTCGAATACCTCGCCGTGCAAAAGCGCGTGAAGAAAATTCGTGGTCCGGTGTTGTGCCTCGTCGGTCCTCCGGGGGTGGGTAAAACCTCTCTGGCGGAGTCGATCGCGCACGCCACCAACCGCAAGTTCGTGCGCATGGCCCTCGGTGGTGTGCGTGATGAGGCGGAAATTCGTGGTCATCGCCGTACTTACATCGGTTCGATGCCAGGAAGATTGATTCAAAAGATGACAAAGGTGGGCGTCCGCAACCCGCTGTTCCTGCTCGATGAAATCGACAAAATGGGCAGCGACATGCGTGGCGATCCGGCGTCGGCGTTGCTGGAAGTGCTCGATCCCGAGCAGAACCACAACTTCAACGACCACTATCTGGAAGTCGACTACGACCTGTCCGATGTGATGTTCCTGTGCACCTCGAACTCCATGAACATTCCGCCGGCGTTGCTGGACCGGATGGAAGTGATTCGTCTGCCGGGCTACACCGAGGACGAGAAGATCAACATCGCCGTCAAATACCTTTCGCCCAAGCAGATTCAGGCCAACGGCTTGAAAAAAGGCGAACTGGAATTCGATGAGGAAGCGATCCGCGACATCATCCGTTACTACACCCGCGAAGCCGGTGTGCGTGGCCTGGAGCGCCAGATTGCCAAGGTTTGCCGCAAGGCGGTCAAAGAGCATGCCCTGGAAAAACGCTTCTCGGTGAAGGTCACCGCCGACGATCTGGAACACTTCCTGGGTGTGCGTAAATTCCGTTATGGCCTGGCAGAACAGCAGGATCAGATCGGGCAGGTTACCGGGTTGGCGTGGACCCAGGTGGGCGGCGAATTGCTGACCATCGAAGCCGCTGTCGTACCGGGCAAAGGCCAGTTGATCAAGACCGGTTCCCTGGGCGACGTGATGGTCGAGTCGATCACCGCAGCCTTGACCGTGGTGCGCAGCCGCGCGAAGAGCCTGGGGATTCCCCTGGACTTCCACGAGAAGCGCGATACCCATATCCACATGCCGGAAGGGGCGACGCCGAAAGACGGGCCTAGCGCCGGTGTGGGCATGTGCACGGCGCTGGTATCGGCATTGACCGGCATTCCGGTGCGTGCGGATGTAGCCATGACCGGTGAAATCACATTGCGTGGCCAGGTACTGGCGATCGGCGGTTTGAAAGAAAAACTGCTCGCCGCTCACCGTGGTGGAATCAAGACTGTGATCATTCCTGAAGAGAATGTTCGCGATCTGAAGGAAATTCCTGACAATATCAAGCAAGATCTCCAGATTAAACCGGTTAAATGGATTGACGAGGTCCTGCAAATTGCGCTGCAATACGCGCCGGAGCCCTTGCCGGATGTGGCTCCGGAGATTGTCGCGAAGGATGAAAAGCGCGAGTCCGATTCTAAGGAAAGAATTAGCACGCATTAGTACGTATTTGCCTGGGGGGCTTCCTTGACAGTTTTTTAGAGCCCTTGTTATAAAGCGGCTCTTAAGTGTCTGTAGGCCATTCAGCACTCGTTTTTGCTTTCACCAAAAAACTTAGAATCATACTCAAATAGATATAAGGGGACTTAGAGTGAACAAGTCGGAACTGATTGATGCTATCGCTGCATCCGCTGATATCCCGAAAGCTGCTGCTGGCCGTGCGCTGGACGCTGTAATCGAATCCGTCACTGGCGCTCTCAAGGCTGGCGACTCCGTTGTTCTGGTTGGTTTCGGTACCTTCTCCGTAACTGATCGTCCAGCTCGCATTGGTCGTAACCCACAGACTGGTAAGACACTGGAAATCGCGGCAGCCAAAAAACCAGGTTTCAAAGCCGGTAAAGCACTGAAAGAAGCTGTCAACTAAGTTCGATTCAGGTTTTTACCTATCCGGGTCGGGGTCATGCCTGACCTGGCAGCGGAGCGGTAGTCCAGTCGGCAGGTCGCCGGTCCGAGACGCCGAGGCTCGCAAGTTCGAGTCATCGGTCCGCTCCGCCAGTTACGAGAAGGCGCATCCTCGGATGCGCCTTTCTTCTATCCGGATTCTACCCACGCTCCACGGTTGCCTAATTTTGAAGTTCAACCGTTTATGGGGGACGCATGCTGCAGAATATCAGGGACAATTCACAAGGCTGGATTGCCAAGACCATCATCGGGGTCATCGTTGCACTGATGGCTTTGACCGGTTTCGACGCCATTTTCAAGGCTACGACGCACAAGAATGAGGCGGCGAAGGTCAATGGCGAAGAAATCAGCCAGAATGAGCTGAGCCAGGCGGTCGATATGCAACGCCGTCAACTCATGCAACAGCTGGGCAAGGATTTCGATGCTTCCTTGCTCGACGAAAAAATGCTGCGCGAATCGGCTCTCAAAGGCCTGATCGACCGCAAACTGCTGCTGCAAGGCGCAGAAAGTTCGAAATTCGCTTTCTCCGAAGCGGCCCTGGACCAGGTCATCCTGCAAACACCTGAATTCCAGGTGGATGGCAAATTCAGTCCTGAGCGTTTCGATCAGGTCATTCGCCAACTCGGCTACAGCCGTATGCAATTCCGCCAGATGCTGGCCCAGGAAATGCTGATTGGCCAGTTGCGCGCCGGTGTGGCGGGTAGCGGCTTCGTCACCGATGCACAGGTTCTGGCCTTCGCCCGTCTGGAAAAACAGACCCGCGATTTCGCTTCCCTGAGCATCAAGGTTGACCCGGCGGCCGTTAAGCTGACCGACGACGAAGTCAAAGCCTATTACGACGAACACGCCAAGGAATTCATGACACCGGATCAGGTGGTCATTGATTACCTGGAGTTGAAGAAGGCTTCCTTCTTTGATCAGGTCAGCGTCAAGGACGAAGACCTGCAGGCGGCGTATCAGAAAGAAATCGCGAACCTGTCCGAGCAACGCCGGGCTGCGCACATTCTGATTGAAGTGAACGACAAGACCACTGAAGCCCAGGCCAAGGCCAAAATCGAAGAGATCCAGGCACGTCTGGCCAAAGGCGATAAGTTCGAAGCCCTGGCCAAGGAGTTCTCGCAGGATCCGGGTTCGGCCAACAATGGCGGCGATCTCGGCTACGCCGGCCCTGGCGTCTATGATCCAGCGTTCGAGAAAACCCTGTACTCGCTGGCCAAGGATCAGGTTTCCGGGCCGGTTCGCACCGACTTCGGTTTCCACTTGATCAAGCTGTTGGGCGTGGAAGCGCCTGAAGTGCCAACGCTCGCCAGCCTGAAAGACAAGTTGACCCGCGAATTGAAGGCCCAGCAGGTCGAGCAGCGTTTCGTCGAGGCAACCAAGCAACTGGAAGACTCCACGTTCGAAGCCTCTGATCTGGCCCAGCCGGCACAGGACCTCAAGCTCACCGTTCATACGTCCAAGCCGTTTGGCCGTGAAGGCGGGGAGGGCGTTGCGGCCAACCGTGCCGTGGTCACTGCGGCGTTCAGCCAGGAAGTGCTGGAAGAGGGTGCCAACAGCACGGCCATCGAGCTTGATCCGGAAACCGTGATCGTCTTGCGCGCCAAGGAACACCTCAAGCCTTCGCAGCTGCCGCTGGAAAGCGTGGCCGGTCCGATTCGCGCCCAATTGGCCAAGGAGCACGCCAGTGCTGCTGCCAAGACCAAGGCCGATGAGCTGATTACCAGCCTGCGCGATGGCAAGACTCCGCTGGACAAGGCGATCGACGGGCAGAGCTGGAAAGTGACCGAAGCCGCGACCCGCGCTCAGGAAGGGGTCGACCCAGCCGTGCTGCAGGCGCTGTTCCGCATGCCCAAGCCTGCCGCCAAGGACAAGCCGACCTTCACCAGCGTGACCCTGCCTGATGGCAACCTGATGATCGTACGCCTGAACGGTGTCAACGAGGCCGCAGCACCGACCGAAGAAGAGAAGGCTCAATACCGTCGCTTCCTCGCTTCCCGTGTTGGCCAGCAAGACTTTGCGGCTTACCGCAAGCAGCTGGAAAGCCAGGCCGAGATCAAGCGTTTCTGATGTCGGACTGAGCGATGCGCTACACAAGAACCCCGGCCGAAAGGCCGGGGTTTTTTATTACAGCCGCGCTGACGAGTGTATGGGACTTTTTGCCTAATATCGGAGTCAACACCCCTGTAACCGTTTTAAGACACAATCGATGCGACGCTAAGCATCGATCTGTTGCACAATACGCCCCGAATCGTTTTCTTCAGGATGTTCAATGTCTAAATCACTTCCCATGCGTGTTGCCGGGCTGGCGCTGGTGCTGGCCGCTGCGGCCGGGTGCTCGTCGAAGAAAGCCGCCATCTATGAGCATGAGAACTTCGACGACTCCGGAACCTTCTCCCGAAATTACCCGGTGACCGACGCGCAAAGCTGCGAAGCCGCTCGTCGGGCCCTGTTGAGCCAGGGCTACATCATCACCAGCAGCGATCCGAAACTGGTCAGCGGGCACAAGAGCTTCCAGCAGACCGGCGAGACCCACATGGAAATCAGTTTCAGTGTGGTCTGTGCCGAAGACGGCAGCGCCGGGCATCACGCCACGGTGTTCGCCAACGCCCTGCAGGACCAGTATGCGCTGAAGAAGACCAATAACTCCGCCAGCCTCGGTGTAGGCGTGCTGGGTTCGGTGTCGATGCCGATCGGTTCGTCGGACGACTCGATGGTCAAGATCGCGAGTGAAACCGTATCGTCGCACAAGTTCTACGAGCGATTCTTCGCGCTGGTCGAACTGTTCCTGCCCAAGGAAGTGAAAGAAGCGGCGCACATCACCGACAAGCCGAAAACCGAGCTGGGCATGCCGGAACCCGCGCCAGCTGCCTTGGCTCCGCAATCGACATCGGCACCGGTCGAAGCCGCTCCGGTCGCGTCCGAACCGGTAGCGCCGCCGCCTGAAGCCGCTCCGATTGCCGCGACCCCGAACGCCGAGCCGAAGCCTTCCACGGAAACGATCACGCCACCGGCCAACCCGAGCGACATTCCGCCACCTTCAGAGCCGATTCAGGCCATGCCGATCACTGGACAGTGATCGACGTGACGGGGCCGGGCAAAAAAAGCCGGTCCCGTGGCGGTGGCAAGATTGATCCACGTCAAACAGACCGCTGTCCTGCGGCCTGCCTCGAAAAAAAACCTGTGATAAATTCCTGAGCGCCTGCTACGTTTTATTCAGTAGCGACGTAGTGTCGTGCCAGCGTCATTTTTCTTTCATTCGGGCACTTTATGCTCAAGGCGCAGGTCATTTATTCAGGCATTTTTTTCAATGAGCCCGTGGGGGATTCAAAATGGACGATTATCAAGAAGAACTGCTCGAGTATCAGGCATTTGAACTGGACCCGCCGGAGCCGGCGGAAGACGCTACCGAGCTGTAATTATTGCTTTCGGGCTTCAAACTTGTAGCGGTTGACCTGCAGCTTCAAGCTGTTTGTCGATGACTTCGGCGAAACTCGCCGGGTGTCTGGCCGGTCCAGCGTTTGAAGGCGCGCTGAAAGGCTTCGGCTGAGGCAAAGCCCAGCAGATAGGCAATTTCTCCGAACGCCAGCTCGGTATCGCGGATGTAGGTCATGGCCAGGTCGCGACGCGTGTCGTTAAGAATCGCGCGAAACTGCGTACCTTCTTCGGCCAGTTTGCGGCGCAAGGTCCAGACGGGCAGCTTCAGGCGTGCCGCCACTTCTTCCAGGTCGGGTTCCCGGCCACCATTGAGCAACGGCCCCAGTAACTGAGTGATGCGTTCACGCAGGCTGCGGGTGCGTGTCAGTTGCTCCAGTTCCCGTTCACACAACTTCAGCAAGTGGCGCCAGGTACTCGGGCAGTGCTCCGGATTACGCTGAGCGAGGCTGGCCAGGCTCAGGCGCAGCTGGTTGTGTTCAGCGCCAAACTGAATCGGGCAGTCGCCCAGCACGTCATAGGCTGCGTGGTAGTCAGGTGCTTCGAATTCGATGTCGATGCGCTCGGCGCGCAGCGGTGCAGGGCTCACGCTGGATAATTGCTGCAACCAGCCTGCGATGATCGAGTCCACCACGAAGCGGTTGTAACTGTTGTAAGGGCTGATGGAGTAGAAGCGCAGCCATGCCCCCTGAGGGTCTTCGTGAAAACTCGATTGACCGCGATAGTTGGAGCCGTACAAGGCTTCGAAGCGAATCAGGCAGCGCGCCGCCTCGCGCACCGTCGGCGCCTGGGCGGCGGTGACACCGGCGAGCCCGGCCTGGCTCAGGCGGCTGAAGTGACCCATGCGCAAGCCGAGTGCGGGGTTGTCGGTCAACTGAATGGCGCTGTGGCCCAGGCGCATGTAGCGTGGAATCGAGAGTCGGGCACCGGCCTCGCCGAGACGGGCCGCATCGAGGCCGTATTGTTCCAGCAGAGGCTGCGGGTCCACACCATGGCTGCGCACCGCGTCGGCCAGGCTGTGAACGAAGCCTACCGAAAGATCACCGAGTCGCATCGGTTGCGGTTTCATGGCTTACAACCAAAGGTTGAGCAGGCGCGCAGCGCGGGCGTCGCCGTCGGAAAAATGTTGACCGTTGCTACTGAGAAAGCTTTGGCCGGCGCTGGCTTGATCCCAGAACTGGCCACGCAAAAACACGCTCATGCCGCCTATTGCCTGGCTGGAGGGCGGTTGGGCGGTCAAGGTCAGGCGGTGCCAGGCCTGGCCCTCGCTCAGGTCCCCGGCCTTGAGGCTGACGGAACCCGGCGTCGAAGAGCCCTTGTAGCCGCGCCACGGTTGATCCCAGGTGCCTCGGCCGGCAACGAACGCCGGGACCGCGACGATCCGTACCTGCTGATCGTCGAGTTTGCGATAGTTGTCCGGGTACCAACTGTCGATGCCGATCAGCACACCCAGGCGTCCGGCCGGGGTATCAACAACGTTGAGCGTGTGCTCGCCATTGGCCTTGATCGCATCCTGCTGTTCAAACACCGGGTGCATCTGCCGCTGGGGTTGGCCGATCGGCACGCCGTCGCGGCCAAACACCACGCTACTGTTGTACAGCGCGCCGCGACCGATTTTCAGGGTGCCGTCGATGACAACGGGCTCGGGCAATACGATGGAACCTGCCACCAGGGTCACACGGAATTCTTTCGCCAAACCGCCGAACAAGGCCTGGTAGTCCTTGGCCATGCCTTTGGCTTTCATGCGCAGGTGGGCGTCATCCAGGCGACTGCCGCCCTCGGCGCTCATCAGCGCACGGACAAACTTCAAGGGATTGCTCACGGCGAGCCAATTCATGGCTTCCTTGAGGGAGGTGGCCTGGTACAACTCATCCTTTTCACCGCTGACCATCAGCCAGGTGCCGACATGTTCGGGCAGCACGACGATGGTTTTCTCGTTGAGCAAGCCTTGTTCCTGGGCCTTTTGCAAATAAGCCGCGAGTTTGCGGTGCAGGCGCTCGGGGCTTTGGTAATCGGTGGGGAACAGCTCGGGCTGGATGCCCAGCAGGTTGCCACGGTCGGCGGGCGTGCCTTCATCGACGGCGAGATCGATCCGCAGGTCCGAGAGGTAATGGCCCGCCGGGCGATCCGCGGCCCACATGGCGTAGGTCGTCAGGGCGGCGATCAGCGCCATTGAAAAGGTCAGGTACAAAAATTTACGCATGGGAAAACAGTAAACGGCCGTGTGCAGGGCAGGATTTTGCATTCAGATGCCGAGAGAGGCTACGGCAAAACAAACCGTTAGCGACAGATTTTTCACGGTTTTCAGTTTTTGTTGCAGGATGGCCACCGTCGAGCCCGGTGTCGGGCCCGACGGTGGGGGGCGTTGCGGTCACCGTCAGCGTGCTGCCGCGACCGTCACGGACACGGTTGCCGGTGACGACATCGCGCCTTTGGCGTCGCTGGCTTGATAGGTAAAGTTCGCGGTGAATCGTGGGTGGGCAGTGGCCGGCGGCGTGTAGATCACACGCACACCGTCGGTGCTGACCGTGCCCTGGCCGGAGGCCGGTTGCGTCAGCCCCACCACGGAAAGTGGCACATTGCCGTCCGGGTCGTTGTCGTTGGCCAGGACATTGATGGTCAGCGGTTTGCCGTTGCTGCTGGAGGCGCTGTCGGATTTGGCGACCGGTTTTTTGTTCTCGCCTGCGCCATTACGGAAGGTCGGCAGCGCCGCGGAGTTCACGTAGGTGACGCCGTCCCAGCCGGGCAGGGGGGTTGGCATCAACTGGAACTGACCCGGATGCTCGATATCCCAACGCAACAGCATGGAATTGTCTTCGTGCTGGGTGTTGTGACAATGCTCCATGTAGGTCCCGGCAAACTCGCGGAAGTGAATCGCCATTTCCACATCCACCGAACTGTCGATGCCTTCGCCGATGCGGTACACATCCTTACGCGCCCATTTCTCCCATTCCGGCGGTGCCTTGCCGTCGCGGCTGAGGACGATGCCTTCCTCGAAGTGCACGTGCACCGGGTGGTTCCAGCCGGTGCCACCGTTCTTGATTTTCCACACTTCCAGGGTGCCGTCGCCGCTGTAGCCGCCATCGGTCGGGCCGTTGGCCAGTTGCGGTGCGGCACTGAGGCGGCGAGGGTCCATGGTGTAGCCAAATCCCCCATCGGTCTTGATGGTCCATGGCGCTTCGTCGGTGCCATCGGAACGACCGAAGATGAACTCGCGATGCCGCGCCAGTTTCAGTTTGGCCTGCACGGTCGGGTCGTCACGGTTGAGGGTCAACGGGATCATGATCTTGCCGGCCGCCTTGCCCGGTTTTGCAGGCTCATAGTCAACCGGGTTCATGCTCACATCCGTGCCGCTGTAAGGCTGCACTACCAGTTGCAGGAACTTGCCGACCACGGGGTCGCCCTGGTCCCATTCCAGCCCTTTGCTGCCCAGCTTGAGCACCGCCTTGTACTTCCCGGACATCACGTCGGCCAGGCTCAGGGGCGTCTTTTCCGGCCCCCTGCCGCCCTGGTGCGCCATCAAGTTGACGAAGTACAGCTTGTCGCCAACGCTGATCCCGTTTTTCGCGAAGTTGACGATGATGTCGTAGCGTTCGGCGATGCCTTGGGTCGGCAGGATGGCGTTATGGTTTTGCAGGTCGCCGTCACCGTCCAGGTCCATGCTGCCGTCGAACGGCACCGCGTGTTCCATGAGGTTGCCGTCGTTGCCGACCAGGTGGAACGGCACGCGGGCATAAGAGACGCCGGAACCTGCCGGCCCGGGGAGTTCGCCACCGGTTCCGGCGATTTCACGCACGAGGGCAATCCTGAAGTAACGCGACACCGAACCGTTGAGAATGCGGAAACGATAGCTGCGCGCCCGTACTTTGAGTTTCGGCTGGTACTGCCAGTTCACCAGGATCTGATCGCCGAGGAAGCCGTCGGTATTGAACGGGTTGAACCACAGTTGACCGTTCTTATCCCAGGCCTTGTCGGCCACCATCAAGTTGACGTCATAGTCGCGGTTACCCCAGGGCAGCGCCGAGCCGCTGGGCAGGCGCAGGTTGACGCCGTCTTCGATTGCCTCGTTACCGCGATCCAGTGCGCTGTAGTAGTTCATCATCACCGCGTTGCCCTTGTAGACGTTCTGCGCGGTGAAATCGAGCATGTGATCGTGGAACCAGTGGGTGCTCATGGTTTCGCGCCAGTCGCCGCGAATCTTGATGGTGCCGTTCTGGCAGGTCTTCAGCCCTGGCGTGGCATCGTTGACGAACAAGGTTTCGCCCGGCGCGCACGGGAATGCTGCGCGAGGGTCTTCAGCCTTGGTGTTGATGGTGTCGTAGCCGGCCAGTTGCATCGGCCAGCGATAGTCGTAGTACTGCCCCGGAAAGAAAAACGCATTGGTATAGCCGTCGCTTTCGGCCGGGGAGTGGCCGTTGTGCTCGTGGGTGCTGAGGGTGTGCAGGCCGAACCCCATATTGGCCGAAGGGTCGATCGGCAAGGCGTTGTAGTGACGCATCAGCACCGGTTGGCCGTAACGCACCATCAGCAGTTTGACCGGAAAGGTGCCGTCGAAGGTCCAGAGCGCCTTGTGGTTCTGAATCGGCATGTTGGGGTGAAAGCGGGTGTCGATGCCTTTGGTGGTACCCGTTGTGGTCGGGATGTCCGAGGTCTGGTAGTAGAGACCGCCAGGGCCGAACTCACCGGCGGCGTAGTTGTGCAATTGCCGGCGGTCGCGCATGCCGCCGTTGAGTTTGGCGCCCGCTTGCACGGTTTTGAAGGCGACCTGCGGATAGAACTCGTTCCAGCGCTGGTGCGACCAGCCCTTTCCTGGCGGACGGCCTTCGGCCGGCGAACCTACCGGATGGCGGTTGAGGAAGGCTTCGATCTGCGATTTCCAGGGGTTGCGGTCCAGCACGTTGGAGTACTGCGCCGGAAATGGATAAAGCCCCGGCTGGCGCATGAAGGCTTCCAGTGCCGAACTCGACGGGCCGCTGCGAGCGATGTTGTCCGGGTCCTGCTGGGGCGCAGGGCCGGCAAGGGGCACGGGAAATGTCAGTGGCGGCGCGGGCAGGGTCGGGTCGAGTTTTTCCGTGCCGAATTCCTCGAACAGCAGCAGTTGCTGGGTGAACGGCTGGGCCCCGAACAATGGGCTGGGCTTGCCGTTGGTGGGGATCTTGAACGAGGTTTGCAGGCTGGGCGGCAGTACGTTGTCGGCGCGCGGGGTTTTGCGGTCGCCATACACGCCGTTGGGCAGGGCTATCGCACCCTGGTTGGCGGGCGGCATGGTCAGCAAGGCATCCAGCGCGACCTTGGGGTCGGCCGGGGGATTAGAGTAGGCCGAGGGGTCTGTCGGTGGTGGTTGGCTGACATCGTCGAGCGGCGCGGCATTGGCGGTGGTCAGGGTAATGAGCATCGCACAAGGCAGGCTTGACCTGCGCAGCAGGGCGATGGAATTGCTTGGTGGTGTCGCGCGTTTCATTTTTCACCCCTCGCGTGATGCCCCGCCGTCTCCATTGTCGGGACGACAGCTGTTGCGGGTACAAGGGGTAGAGCAACTAACGAGCCACAACAGCATGGCGTAGAAAAAGTTCCAAATAATTAGCGGGTTGTTTAACTAGTACTAATGGGGGATACGGGGGGTGGGTGATATTCCTCAAATCTGGTGATAAATGCCCGGCTGAGTGGGTGTGGTCGCCCATTTTTGGGGGAGTGGCAGCCCCGTTCAACCGACCGCTTTTGACAGGATATTTCTGCATTGGTGGGTGTTGCCAGACGGCCGGGAAGTGGGGGAAAAGCATGCCGGGCGCGCCGCGAACCAGTTGCTTCGCTGGTCCGCGGTGAGGGTTGAAAATGTCACAGATGTGACAGGGCTTGGGTAACTATCAAAGATATTTACCCTGAGGGAGGAACGCCGGTCAGCCATCATTTGGCTCGACCGGCTGGCAGGTGATCGTTAGTTGGTGACCAGCAGCTCCGGTCCAAGGTAATCGTTGATCTGGTCGATATCGTCATCGCCCAGGCTGCCCACCGAAGAGGCCAGGCGCAGGCGTGACATCAGGTAGCGCAACTTGGCCTCGAACAGATCGTGGCGCGCAACGAAGAGCAACTCTTCGGCGTTGAGGACGTCCGAATTGGTACTGGTGCCTCCCTCCTTGAAGCCCTTGCGTGTCGAAATCAGTGAACGTTCGTTGGACGCTACTGCCTTCTCCAGTGCGCGAACGCGTTTGGCGCCGCTCTGTACACCGTGATACTCACGGGTGGTTCCGGAGATGACATCCTGTCGTGTGGCGTCGAGTTCGTCCGTGGCCTTCTCGCTGTTGGCGCTGGCCTGGCGTGTCAGTGCGCTGACACCGCCACCGCTGAACAGCGGGATGTTGACTTCCAGCCCGATCGAGCCGTAGCGGTTGCGTTGATTTAATTCGGAGATTGATTGGCTATCGCCCGCGGTGTAGCCGGCAACGAAATCCAGGGTTGGCCAGTGGCCGGCTTTGGCGCGATTGACTTCTTCTTCGGCGAGGTCGCGGCTATATCGGCGCGCATGGATCAGCGGGCTATCGGTCTGGGCCTTGACCAACCAGTCCTGCAGGTTGCTCGGCAGCAGCGGAGGTGTATCGAAGTTCGGCTGCAAGGTGGTCAGGGATTCGGGTGTTTCACCGATGTATTCCTCCAGCTTGCGGCGCGCGTTGATCAGGTTGTCCTGGGCTTCGATCAGTTCGGCCTCGGCGAGGTCGCGGCGAGCGGCCGACTCATCGATGTCGGTGACCGTGCCGGCACCCAATTCCATGCGCCGTTTTGCCGAGGCGAGTTGTTCTTCGAAGGCGTTGAGCTTGGACTTGGCCAGGACGATGGTTTCGCTGGCCAGGAGCACGTCGAAATAGCTTTCGGCCAGGCGCACCGCGGCGTCCTGACTCTTGGCATCGAACACCGCGACGCTGTAGTCGGCTCGCTGCTGGCCCTGGCGGTATTCGGCCATTTTCTGTTTGTTGAACAGCGGCTGGCGCAGGCGCACGTTGGCGCCCTTGGAGTCGTAGTCCAGATCCCTGTCGATGCCGTTCTGGTGTTGGGTGCCATTGACCTTGTTGTCGTAGGCCGAGGCACTGATCTGCGGCAGCAGGCCGGCCTTGCCGATGGCGCGGTTTTCCCCGCCGGCCTCTTTTTCATGCACGGCGGCGCGGTAGATGGGGCCTTGGTACTGCAACAGGTCCCAGGCTTGTTTGAGGTCCATGGCGCCGGCCGGCAGGCTCAGCCCCAGCAGGCAGAAGAACAGGCAATGACGGTCCATTTCATTGTTCCTTGAAGGCGCTGTCCACGCGGTCGAGCATTGGTTTGAGCAGGTAGCTCATCATGTTGCGCTCGCCGGTCTTGATGGTGACGCTGGCGGGCATGCCCGGGCGAATGTGATTGCTGCCCAGCAGGTTCATGCCATCGGGCGTGACTTCCACCTGAGCCAGGTAGAACGGTTGCTTGCTTTCCTCGTCGAGCAGGCGGTCGGCGGAGATGGTCTTCACGCGGCCGGGGATATTGGGTGTCTGGGCATGGTTGAAGGCCGGAAAGGCAATGTCCACATCCAGTCCGGGAACCATCTTGTCGATGGCCTGCACGGGAATCATCGCGTCCACCTGCAGCGGTTCGTTGACCGGAACGATTTCCATGATCTTGAAGCCCGGCTGAATGATCCCGCCGACGGTGGCAATGCTCAGTGACTGGACCATGCCATCGATGGGCGAACGAATCACCGTGTGGGTCACTTCATAGTCCAGCGCGCGCAAGCGGTCGGCCAGGGTGGTGTTTTCCTTGGCGGTGTCAGTCAGCTGCGATTCGACTTCCTTCAGGTAATCGTGCTGGCGCTGCAGGATGCGCAGCTTGATTTCAGTGGTCTGGCTACGCACCCGAGCGATGTTGTTGAGGTTCTCGGCCTGGCCGGCGGAGAGGTCGGCGTTGCTGCGTTCCAGCTCCAGCAGGCGGTTGCGCGGCACATAGCCTTCAGCCGCCAGCACGCGGGTGCCTTGCAGTTCCTGGTTGAGGAAGTTGATCTGCGAGGCGCGGGCGCCATAGACCTGTTGCAGCCCCTTGAGCTGCACCTGCGACGCCGCCAGGTTTTCCTGCAGGATGCTGATTTCGCCCGCGAGGCCGGCGCGCCGGGTATCCAGCAGGCGCTGTTGCAGGTCCATGGCGGCCAGCAGGCGGTGGTCATCGCCGAAGCGCTTGACCAGCTCGGGATCGAAGTTCACCACATCGCGGTCGTCACGTTCCGCTTCCAGGCGGTTTTCCACCGTCTTGCTGACGATGTACTGGGCGCCGACCGCACCCTGTTCGGCAACGGCGCGCAACGAGTCGAGGCGGACCACCTCCTGGCCTTTCTTCACCACATCGCCTTCGCGAACGAGTATGGCCTCCACGGTGCCGCCGCTCAGATGCTGCACGGCTTTGCGATTGCTGGTGACTTTCACCGTGCCGGTCGCGACCACGCCGGCATCCAGCGGCGCCAGCCAGGACCACAGGAGGAAACCGCCGAAGCCGGCGAGCACCAGCCACACGCCCCATCGCGCGGGTTTGCCGACGTCCAGGTCTACCACGCTCCTGGGATCGTTCTGAATCATCTCGGTGTGTTGGCTCATTTGCATGATCGGTCACTCCCGTGCTTTGACGGAGGTCAGCGGAGTCGGCGCGCCTGCAGGTATCACACTGGCCTTGCGCAGCGCTGCGAATACTTCATCGCGCGTGCCGAGCATCTGCACACCGCCGTCGCGCAGCATCAGCACCTTGTCGACGGCGCAAAGTACGTTGGGACGGTGGGAAATCAGAATGACGGTAGCGCCACGGCCCTTGAGTTCGGCCAACGCATCGACCAGGGCCTTTTCACCGACGTCGTCGAGGTTGGCGTTCGGTTCATCCAGCACGATCAGATTGGGTTCGCCGTACAGGGCGCGGGCCAGGGCGATGCGTTGCTTCTGGCCACCGGAAAGCGGGCTGCCATCGGTGCCCAGGCGCGTGTCATAACCTTGCGGGAAACGCAGGATCATCTCGTGCACGCCAGTGCTCCTGGCCGCACGGATGACCGCGTCGCTGTCCACTTCGCCAAAGCGCGCAATGTTGTCGGCGATGCTGCCTTCGAACAGTTCCACGTCCTGTGGCAGGTAGCCGAGCCAGGGGCCAAGCTCGCCCTTGTTCCAGGTGAATATGTCCGCGCCGTCCAGGCGCACCTTGCCGGCCTGCGCCGGCCAGACGCCGACCAGCAGGCGGGCGAGGGTGGATTTGCCCGAGGCGGATGGGCCGATGACGCCAAGGCTTTCGCCCGGGAGGAGGCTGAAGCTCACCCCGCGCAGAATCGTGTTGTTGGTGCCGGGGGCACCGGCAAATACGTTCTCCACCGCCAGCATGCCCAAGGGGCGCTGCAGCGACATGCTCGGTGGCCGGCGTGGATAGTCATGCAACATCTCGTTGAGCCGGCCCCAGGCCGAACGGCAACCGAGCAATTGCTTCCACGACGCGATGACCTGTTCCACCGGGCCCAGCGCACGGCCGGTGAGGATCGAGCAGGCGATCATCATTCCCGGGGTGATCTTGCCTTCGATGGCCAGCAGCGCGCCGGCGCCAAGGATCAGCGACTGCAACGTGATGCGCACGAAGCGTCCGGTGCTGCTGATCAAGGCGGCGCGGTCGGAAGCCAGGGTCTGCATTTCCAGAATGCGCAAATGGCTTTGGAACCAGCGCTTGCTGATCGACGGCAGCATGCCCATGGCCTCGATGACCTCGGCGTTGCGCAGGTTGTTGTTGGCGTATTGGGCGGAGGAGAGGGCGGCCTGATTGGCTTCGGCCAGCGGCTTCTGCGTGGCCTTTTCGGTGAGATAAGCCAGGCCCATCAGTATCAGCGAACCGATCAGCGTCACCAGTCCGAGCAGCGGGTGGATCAGGTAGGCGACCAACAGGTAGATCGGTGTCCACGGGGCATCGAAGAAGGCGAACAGGGCATTGCCGGTGAGGAACTGACGAACCTGCGCGAGATCTTGCAGGGCCTGGGCCGGATTACCTCCGGCACGGCTCAGGTTGCGTTCGAATGCGGCGGTGAAGATGCGTCGGTTGAGGTCCATGTCGAGGCAGTTGCCGACCCGGATCAGCACGCGGGTGCGGACCAATTCCAGCGTGGACATCAGCAGGAACAGCCCTATCACCAGCACGGTCAACATCGTCAAAGTCGTGACGTTGCGGCTGACCAGGGCCCGATCATAGACCTGCAGCATGTAAACGGCTGGCGTCAACATCATGACATTGATGACGCCACTGAACCCTGCCAGCGAGTAAAAACTGCGACGCAGGCGAAAGATCGCGTCGGCGAGTTCGGAGCGGGTGCTCGACTGCTTGTGCATTTTGGTAGTCCCCCACCGAAAAGCCGATGGCCCTTGCGGCGCCACAGCTGCCAGTAAACGTAGTTGGCTAACAATATGTAGTTGTGTGGGCAGCTCGTCGGCACAAGCTGTAGCTCTCTGGGCCAGTCCCGAATTCTGCCGTGCTTCCACATGCAGGAGCGTAGGTGGCGTTTGTTTCTCTAGCGATACAGTTTCAAATAACATTTCGCACTAGCTGTGCTTAAGAAAATCTATATATCGTTAAATAACAGTTAGTTGGCATGTCTGATGCCGGTCGTCTGCTTTTACGGCGTAATATTGACAGTCAATTGCAATGGAACTTTAGTCATGGGGGAGGGTCGCCCGCCTGAAGCCCGCCATCACTTTGGCAATGCAAGGCACGTTGACTCCTGAAGGAGCAAAACATGTCGATCATTGCGTTCTTTTGCAGAGTGACGGAGCTGTACAGGAGGTTCGCCTCGACCTCCAGATGCCATGGCCCACCGACAGCCTGGCATCGCTCTGCCTAATCGCTCAGCGAGCCATTCCTTTTGCGAATTCCAGGCGCGCATTACCGGGCGCCAGGTGACGGCTTTGCCTGATCCACGCCTGCTCTCGCCAAAAAACTGAATCAACACACTGCGCAAGTCAGCACCTGACTGGGCGCGGGCGGATTCTGTCGTCCCGCGCCTTACCCCCAGATAGATCGAGGACAATGTAAAATGGCCAATTTCAACAAGTCGGACCTGGAATTCATCCTCAAGCAAATCTTCATTGCAGAAGCGCACGCCAACGGCGCCAGCCTCATTGATTTGCTACCCAACAGTCAGGTGCCCTTCGGTCTGCGAACCGTCGATGGCAGCTACAACAACCTGGTCGCCGGGCAAAGTGAGTTTGGCGCCTCGGACAATTCCTTCCTGCGCCTGCTGGATGCCCAGTATCGAGCGGCCTATGCCGCGTCAGGGAATGTGGTCGACCCGCAGCCACGGATTATCAGCAACCTGATCGTCGACCAGACCGCCCACAACCCGGCTGCAGTCGCGGCGAACGGCGGTGCCGATCCGGTGATCAGCCCCGGTCTGGATGGGGTGTTCGGCACGGCCGATGACAAGGAAGTGTTTTTCATCCCCAACGTGTCGCCGGACGTCGGCCTGACCGCCGGCTTCAACTCGTGGATGACCTTTTTCGGCCAGTTCTTTGACCATGGCCTGGACCTGGTCACCAAGAGCAGTAACGATATCGTTTATATTGCGCTGCAGCCGGACGATCCTTTGTACGTACCGGGCGGCCATACCAACTTCATGGTGCTGCCACGCGCCGTGCATACCCCCGGTGCGGACGGACAACTCGGCACTGCCGATGATGGCCAGCTCAACACCACCTCGCCGTTTGTAGACCAGAGCCAGACTTACAGCTCACACCCTTCGCACCAGGTGTTCCTGCGCGAGTACGTCCTCAACGCGGCCGGTGACCCTGTGGCAACGGGGCGCCTGATTACCAACCGCGATCTCGGCGCCGATGGCAAGTTCGGCACCGCCGATGATGGCGACGGCGAAAACGGCGGCATGGCGACCTGGGCAGTGGTCAAGGCCCAGGCCCGTGACATTCTCGGTATCAACCTGACCGACGCCGATGTGCACAACGTGCCGCTGCTGGCCACCGATGCGTATGGCAACTTCATCCGGGGCCCGAGCGGCATGCCCCAAGTGGTGATGCGCTTCAGTAACGGTGCTGACGGGATTGCCGGGACCGCTGATGACGTTACTCAACTGATCGAAGGCAATCGGGATGCACCGATCAGCCTGGCCAACGCCGTGAGCACCGGGCATGGCTTCCTCGACGACATCGCCCACAATGCCGCACCGGTCATCGTCGGTGGGGTTCTGCAGGCGGATGGCGACACCGATATCGGCAATGCGCAGGCCGTTGACGCAGGTGGCAACAACCTGACCTATGACAACGAACTGCTCGACGCCCACTACATTGCCGGTGACGGCCGGGTGAACGAGAACATCGGCCTGACCACCGTGCACCATGTGTTCCACTCCGAGCACAACCGCCTGGTGCAGCAATCGAAGGACACCATTCTGGCCGCCGGCGATCTGGCCTTCCTTAATGAATGGCTGGTGGACGACGTGGCGGCGATACCGACCACACCTGCCGGTATCGCCGCGTTGGTGTGGGACGGCGAACGGCTGTTCCAGGCCGCCAAGTTCGGTACCGAGATGCAGTACCAGCACCTGGTGTTCGAAGAGTTCGCGCGGACCGTTCAACCGCAGGTCGACGGATTCCTGGCCCCCAACGGTTATGACACCTCGATCAACCCGGCCATCCTCGCCGAGTTCGCCCACGTGGTGTACCGCTTCGGTCACTCGATGCTGACCGAGACGGTCGATCGCTTCGACCCCGAGTTCAATCCGCTGCTCACTGACCCGAACAACCCGGACTCGCAACTCGGCCTGATCGCGGCCTTCCTCAACCCGCTGGCGTTCGCCGGCAGCGGGGCGACTGCGGACGAAGCGGCCGGGGCGATCATTCGCGGTGTCACCCGCCAACTCGGCAACGAGATCGACGAGTTCGTCACCGAAGCACTGCGCAACAATCTGCTCGGCCTGCCGCTCGATTTGCCGGCGCTGAACCTGGCGCGCGGTCGCGACACCGGCATCCCTACCTTGAACGAAGCGCGCCGTGAGATGTACGCAGCCACCGGCGACAGCCAACTCAAGCCGTACATCAGTTGGGCTGACTTGGTGGACCACCTCAAGCATCCCGAGTCGCTGGTCAACTTCATCGCGGCCTTCGGCACCCACGGGGCATTGACGGCGGCCGATGTGGATACGCTGGTCGAGATGCGTGCGGTCGCCGCTGCCCTGGTGTTTGGCGGCAGCGCGGTGATCAACGTCGGCACTGCCGATGAACGTACCTTTACCGCCACTGAAGCAGATCGCCTGGACTTTCTGAACAGTAGGGGCATCTACGCCATGGTCAATGGCGTCACCACCACCGGTGTGGACGACATCGACTTCTGGGTCGGTGGCCTCGCCGAGCAGAAAATGCCGTTCGGCGGCATGCTCGGCTCGACCTTCAACTTCGTGTTTGAAACCCAACTGGAAGCGTTGCAGAACGGCGACCGCTTCTATTACCTGTCGCGTACCGCGGGCCTGAACTTCGGCACGGAGCTGGAGAACAACTCCTTTGCCAAGCTGATCATGCTCAACAGCGATGTCACCCACCTGTCGAACACCGTGTTCCTGACGCCCACGTTCACCCTCGAAGTGAACCAGGCCAATCAGTTCACGGGCCTGGGCGCGCACGGTAACGCCGACCCGACGGGCGGCATCATGATCAACGGCGTGGAAATCGTGCCGCTGGTGATCCGCGACAACCCCAACACGCCTGGTGCAGACAGCAATTATCTGCAGTACACCGGTGAAGACCATGTTGTGCTGGGTGGTACCGCCGGCAACGACATCATCATTTCCGGAGACGGCGATGACACCATTTATGGCGATGGCGGCAACGACATTCTCGAAGGCGGTGCCGGGAACGATGCGGTACTCGGTGGCGCGGGCGATGACATCATCACCGACTCGTTCGGCGACAACCGCCTGGAAGGCAATGCCGGCAACGACGTGATCATCGCCGGCAGCATGCTGGCGGCCGGCAACCTGATCCTCGGCGGCGATGGTCAGGACTTTATCGTCACCACCGAAGACATCACTACCACCTTCGGCGGCCAGGGCGACGACTTCATCCTCGGTGCCAAGACCAACCTGCCACCGACCGGCAACGAAGGCGATGACTGGATCGAGAAGGGCACCCAGGACGGTGCACCTGGCGATAACTTCTCGCCGTTGCTCAATGACGATGTGATCGGCAACGACATCTTTATCGGTGGCGGTGGCTTCGACGAAATGATCGGCGAGGGCGGCGATGACATCTTTGTCGGCAGCGATGCCCAGGACAAGATGGACGGCATGTCCGGTTTCGACTGGGTGACCTACAAAAATGACAAGGTCGGCGTGACCGTTGACCTGAGCCTGGCCGCGCTGGCACAGCCACACGGCAACGCGCCAAACCAGAACGCCGGGGTGTTCAATCCGGTCGGTGCCTCGCCGGCCTCGATCCTCGACCGCTTTGCCGAGGTCGAAGGCTTGTCCGGTTCGAAATACGGCGATGTGCTCAAGGGCGACGATGTGGATGCTGTCACTATCGTCAACCACGGGGGGGCCACGGGCAGTGCGCTGACCAATGTGGCATTGATCCACGGACTGGCGCAGTTCCTGGCCGATGCCGGCCTGCCGACCACCGGCTTTGCCACCGGAAACATCATCCTCGGTGGCAATGGCAGTGACCTGATCGAAGGCCGCGGTGGCGATGATCTGATCGACGGCGACAAATGGATCAACGTCAGGATTGCGGTGTATGCCCCGGGTGATGTCAACCATACCGGCCCTGAGATCGCCAGCTTCGACAGCATGGTCGACATGATTCCGTTCATGCTGGATCGCACCTATAACCCGGGTCAGCTCAAGGCCGTGCGGGAAATCCTGCCCGGGACCTCGACGGGCGGGAACGCCTTCGACACCGCGATTTTCTCTGGGCGCCAGTCCGAGTACGTGGTGACCCAGGACACCCGTGGCACGGACGATCTGTCGGACGATGTCTGGACGGTGGCCGACACCGTCGCGGCTCGCGACGGCACCGATACCCTGCTGCATATCGAACGCCTGCAGTTCGCCGATTCCCAGAAGGTGCTGGTGCCGGGGCTGAACGCAGAACCGGTGGGCAGTCCGACCATCACCGATGGAAACGGCGGAGCGATCACGGTGGGCGACACGCTGATCGTCAGCGTGGCCGGGGTGACCGATGCCAACAACATTACGGCGGGCAATCCACTGGGTTCGATCAACAATTCCTCGGTGTCCTACTACTGGCAGTTCGAGGCCAATCCAGGCAGTGGCGTTTTCGAGGACATCATCCTGTTGCCGGCCGGTGACCTGGCCTTCCAAAGTGCCGACGGCACCCGGTTCAAGGTCTCTCCTGACCTCGCCGGTTTGTCGTTGCGGGTCAAGGCGATCTACCAGGATGGTCATGGCACCACTGAAGTGGTGTTCTCGCAGCCGACGGCCGTGGTGGCTCCCGGCGCACCGGTCGTGCCAACGGCGCCGGTACCTGTAGTCGACGCCACGGCGGGTGGCGAAGGCCTGCACATGGTCCGTTCCGACCTCAACTTCATTCTTGATCAGATCAAGATTGCCGAGGCGGACGCGGCCGGACAGGACATCCTCTCGCTGATCCCGAACATCCGCGCGCCGCTGGGCCTGCGTGCGGTCGACGGGTCGAACAACAACCTGATGAACCTCAACGGCAACAACCACACCGAGTATGGTGCCGCCGACAACACCTTCCCGCGCTTGAGCGATCCGGTGTTCAATCCGGCGGAAGGTGCCCCTGCCGGCTTCTTCGGCCCCGGCTCGCCGGCCATCCCGGGGTCGTCCTATGCGCAGAACAGCGGTGCTGTGTTTGACTCGCAGCCGCGCACCATCAGTAACCTGATCGTCGACCAGACGGCGAACAACCCGGCGGCCTATGCCACGGCGCATGACGTGGGTGCCAACGGTCATCTCGACTTCGGCGTGGTGGGTTCGGGTAACGACGATGTGCTCAAGGATGGCGTACGGATAGTCGCCAGCCCCGGTCTGGATGGTCAGTTCGGTACTGCCGACGACCACGACGTGTACCTGTTCGAGAACACCACGGCGGATGCGGGATTGTCCGCGCCGTTCAACGCCTGGATGACCTTCTTCGGGCAGTTCTTCGACCATGGTCTGGACCTGGTCACCAAGGGCGGTTCAGGCACTGTCTACATCCCGCTGCAACCGGATGATCCGCTGTATGTGCCGGGCGGCCACACCAACTTCATGGTGCTGACCCGCGCGACCAACCTGCCAGGGGCCGATGGTTTGCTCGGCACGGCCGACGACATTCATGAGCACACCAACAGCACCACGCCGTTCGTGGATCAGAACCAGACCTACAGCTCGCACCCATCGCACCAGGTTTTCCTGCGCGGTTATCAGCTGACTGACCACGGCCCCATCGCGACCGGCAAGCTGATCACCAACCGTGACTTGGGCGCCGATGGCAAGTACGGCACCGGCGACGACACCGAGATCGGTGGCATGGCAACCTGGAAGGTGGTCAAGGCGCAGGCCAACGACGTCCTGGGCATCCACCTTACCGATGCCGATGTCGATAACGCGCCACTGTTGGCGACCGACGCATACGGCAACTTCATCAAGGGGCCGCACGGCTTCCCGATGGTCGTGATGAAGGGGCTTGACGGTCTCGCCGGCACGGCGGATGACACCCTGGTCGAAGGCAATCCGCTTGCCCCGATCAGCCTGGCCAATGCGGTACGCACCGGTCACCAGTTCCTCGTCGACATCAACAACAATGCCGTACCTGTGTTCAGCGGTGGCGTGCTCGCGCCTGACGCCGATCACGATACCGGCAACGCACAGCCGTTCAACCCGCAGACCGGGGCCAACCTGACCTACGACAACGAGTTGCTGGATGCGCACTACATCGCTGGCGACGGACGGGTCAATGAGAACATCGGCCTGACGGCGGTGCATGCGATCTTCCACGCCGAGCACAATCGGCTTGTCGCACAGACCAAGGACACTGTGCTCGATTCGCATGACGTGGCCTTCCTCAACGAGTGGCTGCTCAATCCGGTGAGCGCGCTGCCCGTCAACCAGGCGGAGATCGATGCGCTGGTGTGGAATGGCGAGCGCTTGTTCCAGGCGGCCAAGTTCGGCACCGAGATGCAGTATCAGCACCTGGTGTTCGAGGAGTTTGCACGGACCATCCAACCCAGGGTCGACCTGTTCTTCGCACCGACCCAGGTCTATGACGTCGACCTCGATGCCTCGATCGTCGCCGAGTTTGCCCACACCGTGTACCGGTTTGGCCACTCGATGCTGACCGAGACCGTTGATCGCTTCGACGCCAATTACAACGTGGTGGGCGATCCGCACAGCGCTAATCCCAATCAGCAAATCGGCTTGATTGCGGCGTTCCTCAACCCGTTGGCGTATGCCGCCAGTGGGCTGACGCCAGAGGATGCGACCAGTGCAATCATCCGTGGGGTGACTCGGCAAGCCGGTAACGAAATCGATGAGTTCGTCACCGAGGCGCTGCGTAATAACCTGCTGGGCCTGCCGCTCGACCTGCCGGCGCTCAACATCGCCCGTGGCCGCGACGTGGGCATTCCCTCGCTCAATGCGATCCGCCGCGACATCTACAGCCAAACCGGTGATTCCCAACTCAAGCCGTACACCAGCTGGGTCGACCTGGTGCAGCACCTCAAGCATCCGGAGTCGTTGATCAACTTCATTGCGGCCTATGGCACGCATCAGTCGATCCTCGCGGCGACCACGATGGAAGCCAAGCGCGATGCAGCCATGGCGCTCGTCTTTGGCGGTTCGGGTGCACCGGCTGACCGCCTGGACTTCCTCAACGGTAGCGGTTCCTGGGCCAACGTAACCCTGGCCGGCAAGGACGGGCAGATGGGGACTGCCGATGACCTGAAGGGTGTGACGATCACGGGTGTCGATGCCATCGATCTCTGGATCGGCGGCCTGGCCGAAGCGAAAACGCCGTTCGGCGGCATGCTCGGCACGACCTTCAACTTCGTGTTCGAGAACCAGCTGGAAAAACTCCAGGACGGCGACCGCTTCTATTACCTGGAACGTACCTCTGGCCTGTCGATGAATGCCGAACTGGAAAGCAACTCGTTCGCCAAGCTGATCATGGCCAACACCTCGGCCACGCACTTGCCAGGCCTGGTGTTCTCGGACCCGACGTTCTATCTGGAAGTGGACCAGAGCAAGCAGTACAACGATGGCGTGGGCAACGCCGATCCGCTTGACGACAACCATCATCAGGTGGTGTTCCGCGACAACCCGCTGACGGTGGGGCCGGACACCAACTACATCCGGTACTCGGGTGATGAGCACATTGTGATGGGCGGCACCAACGGCAAAGACATCCTCGTCTCCGGGGGTGGCGATGACACGGTCTGGGGCGATGCCGGCAACGATCGCATCGAAGGGGGTAACGGCAACGACCAGCTGCGTGGTGGCGCCGGCGACGACATCATCACTGACATGGGCGGCGACGATAACATCCAGGGCGGCGACGGCAACGACGTGCTGCACGGAGGCAACGGCATCAACCTGATCATTGGCGGGTTCGGCAATGACTTCATCGTGACCGGTGAGGACGCCTCCGAAGCCATTGGTGGCCAGGGCAACGACTTCATCCTGGGTAGTAAGGCCAACGAGCAGGACATGGGTAACGAAGGCGACGACTGGATCGAGAAGGGCACCTCGGACGGTGCGCCTGGCGACAACTTCGACCCGCTCGGCAACGACCCGGTGATCGGCAACGATGTCTTCATTGGCGGCAACGAGAACGACAAGTTCAACGGTGAAGGCGGCGACGACATCATGGTCGGTAGTCTCGGCTTCGGTGACCGCTATATCGGCGGCTCCGGCTATGACTGGGCGACCTTCAAGGACCTCACCCAGGGCGTGACCATCGATTACAGCGATCGCTTTTTCGACGTACCGCCGGTACCGGGTTCAGGGGCCTCGGCGCTGGTGCGTTTCGACATCATGGAAGGTTTGTCGGGTTCGAAACACGGTGACTTCCTGCGCGGTGATAACGAAGATGCGACATCGCTACCCACCGCGGGGGCAACCGGCAGTGTGCTGACCAACATCAGCCTGATCAACGGCCTGGCGAATCTGCTGCCAGCCGGAGCGACGTTCTACGACGGCGGCAACATCATCCTCGGTGGCAGCGGCAGCGACCTCATCGAAGGTCGCGGTGGTGACGACATCATCGACGGTGACAAGTGGCTGAACGTACGCATCAGCGTACGGGCGAACGCGGATGGCACTGGCCCGGAAATCGCCTCCTTCGACAGCATGGAACCGATGGTGCCCTTCATGCTCAACGGCACCTACAACCCAGGCCAACTGGTCATCGTGCGGGAGATTCTGACCGGCGAAGACAAATACGACACTGCGCTGTTCTCCGGTAATGCGTCGGAATACAGCGTCGTGGTCGAGGGCAATACCGTCATCGTGACCGACCTGGTGGCGGGGCGTGACGGTGTTGATCGCCTGACGGGCATCGAGCGTCTGCAGTTCGCTGACGTTGCGCAGTCGTCCGGCGTGGGCACCGCCCAAAACGCAGGCCCATCGGGGCATCTGGCAATCCTCGATGATGCCACCGGTACGCGTGACGACACGCCTGTCGCCGGCCAACTGCTGCGCGTCAGCGATCAGGCTGTATTCGACGCGGACAACGCGAGTGGGGCCAATCCGACCGGTGCGGTTACCGGTGCGGTGGCTTACTACTGGCAGGTGGAAAACATTCCGGGCTCGGGTGTTTTTGAAGACATCACCTTTGTCGCCGCCGGCGAGGTATCGCGGGCGATCGGCACCACCTACCGGGTGGCGGACGATGTTGCAGGTCTGAACATCCGCGTCCGGGCGGTGTATCAGGATGCCAAGGGCACGCTGGAGATCGTCGACTCGGCGGGGAATAGCGCACCGACCGCAGGGCCGACCGTCACCGGGCTTTTGGCGCAGAGCCAGGTGTTGACCGCTAACACATCGAGCATCGTCGATGCCGATGGCCTCAGCAATCCGCAGTTCACCTACCAGTGGCAGGCGACCAACGGGGTCAGCTTCGTCAACATCCCCGGCGCTACCGGCAGCACCTTCACGCTGGGTCAGGCTCAGGTCGGCAACCAGGTGCGTGTGGTGGTCAGTTACGTGGATAACTTCGGTGTGGCCGAAAGCATTGCATCCGACCCTTCGGATCCGGTGGCCAACGTCAACGATGCACCGACAGGCGCGTTGCTGATCAGCGATACGACACCGGAACAAGGACAGGTGCTGACCGCGCTGACGGCCGGGATTGCTGATGTCGATGGGCTGGGCACCTTCAGCTTCCAATGGCAGCAAGGTATCGGCGCTTCCTTCACCGACATCAACGGTGCGACCGCTGCGACCTTCACCCCTGGGTCGGCGCAGAACAATCTGCAACTGCGGGTGATCGTGCGCTACACCGATGGCTTCGGCACGCTGGAGTCGGTGACCTCTGCAGCGACGGCGGCGGTTGTGCTACCGCCTGGCGTGGTGCTGACGGGTGACGGTGGCCCGAACACCCTCACGGGCGGCGCGGGTAACGATGTACTGAGTGGCCTGGGCGGGAACGATACGCTCAACGGCTTGGGCGGTATTGACCAGCTGTTGGGCGGCACCGGCAATGACATTCTCAACGGCGGGGACGACAACGACGTCCTCAATGGCGAGGACGGCAACGACACCCTCAACGGTGGGACCGGCGCGGATACCATGAATGGCGGTGCCGGCAATGACACCTTTGTGGTCGATAACGTCGGTGACACCGTCATCGAGGCGGTGGGTGGCGGTACCGATCTGGTGCAAACCAGTCTGACCAGCTACGTGCTCGGAGCCAACGTCGAGAACCTGACCTATACCGGTGCGGCCAGCTTCACCGGTACCGGTAATGCGCTGGACAACGTCCTCACCGGCGGGAGCGGTAACGACACCCTCAATGGCGGGGGCGGCAACGACACCCTCAACGGCGGGCTTGGCGCGGATGCCATGAATGGCGGTGCCGGTAACGACACCTATGTGGTCGACAACGTCGGTGACACCGTGACCGAGGCGGTGGGTGGCGGTACCGATCTGGTGCAAACCAGTCTGACCAGCTATGTGCTCGGAGCCAACGTCGAGAACCTGACCTATACCGGTGCGGCCAGCTTCACCGGTACCGGTAATGCGCTGGACAACATCATCACCGGCGGGGGCGGTAACGACGTTCTCAATGGCGGGGACGGCAACGACACCCTCAATGGCGGGCTGGGCGCGGATGTCATGAATGGCGGTGCCGGCAACGACACCTTCGTGGTCGACAACGTCGGTGACACCGTGACCGAGGCGGTGGGTGGCGGTACCGATCTGGTGCAAACCAGTCTGACCAGCTACCTGCTTGCTGCCAACGTCGAAAACCTGACCTATACCGGCGCGGGTAACTTCACCGGGACCGGTAATGCGCTGGCCAACACCATCACTGGTGGGGTCGGTAACGACGTCCTTGATGGCGGTGCGGGGGCTGACCAGTTGGTGGGGGGAGTCGGCAACGACACCTATGTCGTCGATACCGCCGCGGACGTGGTGGTCGAGGGGGCGGGTGGCGGTACGGATACCGTGCAGACGGCGCTGGCCAGCTACACCCTGGGTGCGAATATCGAGAACCTGACCTATATCGGCGCCGGTAACTTCACCGGTACCGGTAACGCGCTGGCCAACACCCTCACCGGCGGGGTCGGTAACGACGTCCTCAATGGCGGGGACGGCAACGACATCCTCAACGGTGGGCTGGGTGCGGATGTCATGAATGGCGGTGCCGGCAACGACACCTTTGTGGTCGACAACGTCGGTGACACAGTCACCGAGGCGGTGGGTGGCGGTACCGATCTGGTGCAAACCAGCCTGGCCAGCTACCTGCTCGCTGCCAACGTCGAGAACCTGACCTATACCGGTGCGGGTAACTTCACCGGGACCGGTAACGCGCTGGCCAACACCATCACCGGCGGGGTCGGCAACGACGTCCTCAATGGCGGTGCGGGTGCTGACCGGTTGGTAGGGGGCGCCGGTAACGACACCTACATCGTCGATACAACCGCGGACGTGGTGGTCGAGGTGGCGGGTGGCGGTACGGATACTGCGCAGACGTCGCTGGCCAGCTACACGCTGGCTGCCAATGTCGAGAATCTGACCTTCACAGGCGTTGGCAACTTCATTGGCAACGGTAACCTGGTGAACAACGTCATCACCGGCGGGGCAGGCAATGACAACCTCAGTGGTGACAACGGCGATGACATCCTCACCGGCAACGGCGGTAATGACACGCTCAATGGTGACGCCGGTAACGACCAACTGTTCGGTGGCATTGGCATCGATACCCTGAACGGCGGCACTGGCGATGACAGCCTCGACGGCGGTGACGGGAATGATACGTTGAATGGTGGGGTAGGCGACGACACGCTGCTCGGCGGGCTGGGGGATGACAGCCTGGATGGCGGTATCGGTAACGATCTGCTCCAGGGTGGCGATGGCAATGACACGCTGCTCGGTGGTGTCGGTAACGACACATTGCTGGGTGGCATCGGCAATGACCAGATCGATGGCGGTACCGGCAACGATACGGTCACTGGCGGTGCCGGCAACGACATCATGGATGCCAGTAATGGCAACGATGTCTTCCTGTTCGCAGCGGGCTTCGGGACCGATCGGATCATCGGCTTCGATGCCAACGCGGCGGGAGGCCAGGACCGGCTCGATATTTCCGCGTTCAACATCACGGCGGCGACCTTTGCCGGCAGCGTCACCATCGCTGATGTCGGTGCGGATACCCTGGTCAGCTTCGGAGGCGCTGACTCCATCCGCCTGGTAGGTGTAGCCGACGCAACAACGGTCACTGCCACGGACTTCATTCTGGCTACTTGAGGTCCTGATCAGTAAAGTCGCAGGGAGCGTAAGCAGAGGGGGGAGGGCATTGGATGCCCTCCCTTTTTTTATGAAAGCTGGCCGTTCGTTTGGACTCGGTTTGCAGCTTGCGTGGCGTCATCTCATGCGGGCGCGGAAGCGGGCCTATACACAAGCGCGTGGAAAACATCTGTAGATACCGTCTTGAACCTCACCGAGCACGTGCAGATTTCGGGTCAAGCTGACCTGGCTGTCGTAGGTGTACCCAGTTCAAGTGTGGGAGCGACGGTGCGGCGATTCGACTTGCCTGACAGCTGACTTGATTCTCGCGGATGTACTCGATCCCCTTGTGGGAGCGAGCCTGCTCGCGAAGACTTTGTGTCAGGCGACATATTTTTTGATGGTGTACATATCCGTTCCTGCGGTAACGGCCACTTAGGGTTTCGCCCTTACGGCGAGTCACTTGGAAGAGCCCCAAGTAACCAAGGGCTCTTGCCCCTGTCGTTCGGTGCCTCGCCTAGGCTCGGCATGCCCTCCTTCCGGTCCTGCTCCGTGGGCCCGCCGCCATCGGCCATCCATGGCCGGGGGCGGCTAACCCGGCATCCATGCCGGGTTGCCCACTGCGCAGAACCTCCACTCGGCCTCTCGATGGGGCAAGTAAGTCAAAAGCCAAAGCAACGCGAGGCGGCCTGACAGCCGACCTGTTTTCACGAATGTACGCATTCCCCCTGTAGGAGCTGGCTTGCCAGCGAAGACGGCGGCACGGTCAACATCAGTGTTGGCTGGCAGACCGCTTTCGCTGGCAAGCCAGCTCCTACAAAGACCGGGGTTGATTGAAAAAGCGTGGGCTAGACGCAAAGCCTGTGGGAGCTGGCTTGCCAGCGAAGACGGCTGCACGGTCAACATCAGTGTTGGCTGGCAGACCGCTTTCGCTGGCAAGCCAGCTCCTACAAAAGGCCGGGGATGATTGAAAGGCGTGGGTTTGACACAACACCTGTAGGAGCTGGCTTGCCAGCGAAGACGACCGTGAGTCATGCGGCGCCAGCGAAAACGCCTTCGCCGGCAAGCCGGCTCCTACAGAAGCAGGTTGAAAACGTTAGCAGGCCACCCGCGCCGCTAATTGTGTGCAGTGTCTGCCCCGACAGCCGCCAGGTTTGTCGACAGGGGGATGCTCTGTGTGACTTTGGCCATCTGGGTGATTTCCACGTGCAACTTATCCTTGCCCAGCAGGTAGTCGGCCAGCTTCTGTGAAAACGGCCAGTAGTTCAGTTCGGCAGACAAGGTGAGGGGCCCGACGGCATCGGCCGGCACCAGGAAGTTGAAGTCCTCGATAGCGTAGCCCTTGGGCAGAATGCGGTTGTCCGAGAGAATTTGCGTGGCATTCCAGACCTCGACGTCCAACGGATTGCCGTCCTTGTCGCCGATGTGCACTTTGAAATTACGTGTGTTGTCCTCGGTCTTTCCGTCCTTGATCGTGCCGAGCCGATAGAGCTCGCGACCACTGGCATCCAGCACCCGGAAATCGATCCACATTTCCCGTCCCTCCGGGAAGCCGGTCGGCAGCTTGTGCCCGGCGCCGACGTTGGCAACTTTCACGGATACCGAGGTGTATTGCCCGGGAATGATGGCGGCCGGCAGTGGCTGGAATTTTATTTCCCCCGCGCTCGAGAGCATGTCGCGCCCGCGTTGCGCGCCCGCGTCCTGGCCCAGATGCTGGAGCATCATGGCGTTGGCGCCGCTGAACCAATGCGAGGCGACCTTCTCGCGGTCTGGCCCCATGATCGCGGCCTTACCCGCAAAACCCGGCATATGGCAGCTCTGGCAGGTGACATCGTTAAGGCTGTAGGAACTCTCCTGCCATTCGTCATAGGTTCGCTCGACCGCCACGCTGCTGAAGGGGTGCGTGACGTTGTGGCAGGTGCCGCAAAAGTCCGAGCGCGTGTGCAGGGCGGAATACACGGTGTCGTGATAGGGCGAAACGGCATCTTTGCGCGGGCCGAACTTGGTCGGTTTACCGTGCGCTCGAGGGCTCATGACATAAGCGCCGTTATCGAGGCCCGTGCGGGCGCTGATGTTGTGGCAGGTCTCGCAATCGACCCCGGGCATCGGATGATCTTTCGCGCTGTCTTCAACCGAGGAACGGTTGATATCCGAAGTGATTTGCCCGGTCGTGAGACCGATCGGGGTATGGCAGCCGGTGCAGAAGTTATCGACCTTCCCGTCGGTGGCCGCACTTGCACGCTTGAGCAAGGCCCGATAGATGGGTTCATCCCAGGCTTGGGACATCATCGACGAGCGCCACTGCTTGTAGATCTCCGTATGGCAAGCGCCACAGACCTGGGCATTGTCGAAGTCTTTTACATTCAAAACCAGGTTGCCGGTGGTATTGGCCCGATGCGGAAAGAAAGGCATCGCGCCAGTCACGTGCATGAGCTTGGAGCGCGCCGGCTCCAGCCACTTCTCATTAGCCTGATCGTCATTGCCCTGAGATTCATCGGCCGCCACCAGCGTTACCGTAAGCAGGCAGACCAGAAAGCATAAAAGACGACTCATATATCCAGGGCGGTTCATAAGCGATTCCCCAAGACGGTTGCAGAGGATGACTGCAGCACTTCCATCGAGTTGCAGGGGTACTTCCTGCTGTAAGCCAATGGTCATAGGTGCAACTCCTCGACGTTCCACCTTTCAGGAACGGGAGAAGCTCACTGGGTCATTGCATTGCAAGGAATGTGACAAAATGTGTCGACAGCCTGAAGATCCCGCTGGCAGGGTCAGAGGCTGAAGCTTTGTGCTGATCGAGGCGCGAATATGGCTGGGGGACGGTACCCAATGTTGGGGGTACTCACTCCGAAGTCGGGGGCTGTGTGGCCGCCACTTCCCATCAACGCTTGCTAAAGGCCAGCCGCGCGGCGAACAGCACAAAGACCAGGCCTGTTGTGCGATCCATCCACGTGATGACGTTCTCGCGCCGCAGAATGTTGGCACAGGGCGGGTAGGCGTCAGCCGACGTGACCGGTCACCTGGGCGCATAGTTTTGTCAGCTGTTCGGCCAGGTCGATCACGCGGCGGGGGGCGTCGGGGCGCAGGTGGAGCGCGATTTCCAGCGGCGTCAATTCAGGAAAGGATTCGGCCACGCCCAACCGTCGGTGGCCGGGCAATGCCAGGCGCGAGGGCAGCACGCTGACGCCGAGACCATCGGCGACTGCCGAGCGCACGCTCGCCAGGCTCGCGCTGCTGTAGCCGATGCGCCAGCGTCGGCCGGCGCTCTCGAGCGCGTGGATCATTTCATCGCGATACAAGCCACCGACCGGAAACACCACCAGAGGCAGCGGGTCGCGTTCACAGGTCGGCTCGTTAAGGCTGTCGAACCAGGCAAGCGGTTCGGGCCAGGCGGCGTGCCCCACCACCTGTCCCGGGCGTTGCTTGACCAGCACCAGATCGTAGTCGCCTGCACAAAACTGTTGCCACAGCGTGTTGCTCAGCCCACTGCTGATCTCAAGCCGTATCGACGGGTGCGCCCGTGCGAAGGCGCCAAGCGTCGGCGTCAGCAAGTCCGAGGCGAAGTCTTCCGGCACGCCGATGTGCACTTCACCCTGTGCGTGGCCTTTGCGTAACTCCTCCACCACCTCTTCCATCAGCCCCAGGACCCGGCGCGCATAGCCGAGCAAGCGCTCGCCGTCCTCGGTGGTGACGACGTAGCGCCCGCTGCGGTTGACCAGCTCGCAGCCGAGTTGCTCCTCAAGCCGCTTCAACTGCTGGCTGATGGTCGACTGGCTCAGGTGCACGCGTTCACCGGCGCGCGTGAAGCTGCCGCTCTCCACCACCGCGACGAAGCTCTTGAGCAGCAACGGATCGATCAGTGCTGACGTCATTACATTCCCCACTAATAGTCATTCGAACATTTCATTTCCGAATAATAGCACCTGCTTTTACTCTCGCAGAACAGCCGCTGAAACGGCCCGTTGACCCGAATGACCAAGGAAAATCTCATGACCAGTGACGTGACGCTGATGCAGCAAAAGGCTGCCGAGCCAGCACCCGCAGCGGCGGCTTGCATCGCTGCAAGCGTGTCACGCACGGACAAGATGTCATTGGCGGCATTGGTACTGCTGGTGTTGCTGGGCCTGAATTTGCGTCCGTTTCTCACGTCGGTAGGGCCGGTACTCGATCTGGTGCGCGCCGACATCGGCCTCGACTTTCGCGCCGCGGCAATGCTGACCACTTTGCCCTTCGTGCTGATGGGCCTGATTGCCTTCATGGGCATCGGTGTCGCACGTCGCTTCGGCGAGCGGCGGGCGCTGGCCGGTGCGTTGTTGCTGTTGATGCTCGGGTGCGGGTTACGCGCTGTGGTCCGGGACGGCGCGCAGTTGATTGCCAGCGCCGGTATCGCCGGTATCGGCGTGGCGATGATCCAGGCCCTGATACCGGGTGTCGCCAAACGTTGGTTTGCTGATCGGATAGCGATGGTGATGGGGCTCTATTCGGCGGCATTGGTTGGCGGCGGGGCGCTGGGCTCGTTGGCCAGTACCTGGCTGAACGCGTATGGCGGCTGGAGGCTGGGGCTTTCCATCTGGGCGTTGCCGGCACTTGCCGTGTTCCTGCTTTGGCTGGTGTGCGCGCCACGTACTGCGCCGGTAGCCGCTGGCGGACCTGCACCGGTCCTCACCGGCAGCTTCTTCAAGAATCGGCGCGCGTGGCAGTTGGCCGCCTACTTTGGGCTCACCAACAGCGGCTACTCAAGCCTGGTGGCATGGCTGCCGTCCTTCTACCAACAGCAGAACATGAACCTGCAAACCTCGGGCAACTTGCTCGCGTGGTTGGCGATGTTCCAGGCGACGGCGGCGTTCGCGATGCCGATGCTCGCCCGTCGCAGCATTGATCGGCGCGGTGCCTTATGGCTGACGATCGCGCTGCAGGTTGCCGGGTTCACCGGCTTCGCGCTGGCGCCCACTGCAGCGCCGTGGTTGTGGGTCGCACTGGCCGGTTTCGGCCTTGGCGGGTTCTTCTCCCTCAGCCTGATTGTCAGCCTCGACCACTTGCCCAACGCACAAGCGGCCGGGACCTTGGCGGCCTTCGTCCAGGGCATCGGTTTCCTGCTCGCCTCGAGTGCGCCCTGGTTGATCGGCTGGCTGCGCGACGCCGGAGGGAGTTTCATCACCGGTTGGTGGTTGCACATCGGGGTGCTCGCAGCGATGGCGGTGCTGACGGTCAAGTTCGCCCCGGCAAGCTACCGACGCAGCATGCAAGGGGTGCGATGAATACTTGTAGGAGCGAGCCCTGCTC
The DNA here is from genome assembly GCF_003634475.1 of Pseudomonas sp. WPR_5_2. Classification (NCBI taxonomy): domain Bacteria; kingdom Pseudomonadati; phylum Pseudomonadota; class Gammaproteobacteria; order Pseudomonadales; family Pseudomonadaceae; genus Pseudomonas; species Pseudomonas sp. WPR_5_2. Next base: position 252,819 of record NZ_RBLA01000002.1, read on the forward strand.
GCGATGTACTTGAGAGCACCGCGTTTAATCAGCAAACACGCGTAATCGTTAACGACCATCGCGAGCAGGGCTCGCTCCTACAGGGAGCGGTGTTACATACAGGGTTGGCCATTTATATAACCGCAATACCCACGTGCTTACGGAGAATAAGATGAAGAAGTTCGCAGTTTCAGTTGTTCTGGCCCTGGCCGCCAGCGGCGTCTACGCGAAAGACTTGCAAGTCATTCGCTTCGGCGTCGACCCCACTTACGCCCCGTTCGAGTCGAAGGCGCCCGATGGCCAGCTCGTGGGCTTCGATATCGATCTCGGCAACGCGATCTGCGAAAAGCTGAAGGTCAAATGTGTGTGGGTCGAGAATTCATTCGACGGCATTATCCCGGCGCTGAAGGCCAAGAAGTTCGATGGCATTCTTTCCTCCATGAGCGTGACCGAGAAGCGTCAGGCGCAGATCGCCTTCTCCGACAAGATCAGTAACGTCCTGCCCCGTCTCATTGCGAAAAAAGGCTCCACTCTGCTGCCAACCCCCGAATCCCTTCAAGGCAAGCGTGTCGGTATCGAGCAGGGTTCCACCCAGGAAACCTATGCCAGGGCTTACTGGGCACCGAAGGGCGTCACCGTCACGACCTACCAGAACCAGGACCTGGTTTATCAGGACCTGATAGCCGGTCGCCTGGATGCAGCGCTGCAATCCTCGGTCCAGGCCGATCTGGGCTTTTTGAAAACCGAGAGCGGACGTGATTTTGCTTTTGCCGGCCCGGAGTTGCGCGACCCGAAAACGCTCGGCGTGGGAGCAGGGATCGGTTTGCGCAAGGACGACAATGAACTTCGCGAACAGATCAACGGGGCGCTTGCCGAGATTATCAAGGACGGCACTTACCAGAAGATCTCCGATAAATATTTCTCCTTTGATGTTTACAACTGATTGATTTCAAGTCGCGGACTTGAATCTCTGATGAATCCAGACTTTTGCGGCATTCAAAAACAATAAAAGCACGATTGAACAAGATAGTCGGCATCGGCTGAATTATCGGGTTCAAGGAGAATGTAATGTCCTTGGCAGACTATGGGCCGCTGATCGCAAGTGGCACCTGGATGACACTCAAACTGGCCATATTATCGCTGCTGGCTTCGGTAATGATCGGATTGGCAGGCGCCAGTTCCAAGTTGTCGGGTCATCGGTGGTTGCGCAATATCGCCACCCTCTATACCACGATGATACGCAGTGTTCCGGACCTGGTGACCATGCTGTTGCTGTTCTACAGCATTCAAATCCTGCTCAACCAGGTCACCGAAGGGCTTGGAATGGACCAAATCGATATCGATCCCTTCCTCGCGGGTGTCGCGACGCTCGCGTTCATCTACGGCGCTTATTTTACCGAGACCTTCCGCGGTGCTTTCCAGGCCGTCCCGCGCGGTCAGCTGGAGGCGGCCATGGCCTATGGCCTCAGCCCATGGCAGGGGTTCTACCGCATTTTATTCCCGCAAATGATGCGTTTTGCCTTGCCCGGTATCGCCAACAACTGGCAGGTCATGATCAAGGCGACGGCTCTGGTATCCATCATCGGCCTGTCCGATATCGTCAGGGCCACCCAGGATGCCGGAAAGAGCTCCATGCAGCTGTTTTACTTCACCGTGATCGGTGCCCTGATCTATCTCGCCATTACCACGGTTTCAAACGGCATCCTGGCATGGCTTAAACATCATTACTCCGTCGGCATCCGGGAGGCTGAACTGTGATCGCTATTATCCAGGAATATTGGCAAGCGTATTTGTGGTCGGACGGCGCCAACTTTTCCGGCCTGGCAATCACCTTGTGGCTGCTGGTGCTGTCGATCGCCATCGGCTTCGTGCTGTCGGTGCCGCTGGCCGTGGCTCGCGTGTCGAAAAACCGCTTTATCCGGCTTCCCGTCTGGTTTTACACCTATGTGTTTCGAGGCACGCCGCTTTATATACAACTGTTGATCATCTACACCGGTGTCTACAGCCTGAGCGTGGTGCGCGAGCACGCATTTCTCGACATGTTCTTTCGCGAAGGCTTCAACTGCACGGTGCTGGCGTTCGCGCTCAACACCTGCGCCTACACCACGGAAGTCTTCGCCGGCGCGATCAGGTCGGTGCCCTACGGCGAGGTCGAGGCGGCGAGGGCTTTCGGCATGTCCCGGTTCACCCTGTACCGCCGCATCATCCTGCCCTCGGCACTGCGTCGCGCACTGCCGTACTACAGCAATGAGGTGATCATGATGCTGCATTCGACCTCGGTGGCGTTTACCGCCACGGTGCCCGACATCCTGAAGGTCGCCCGCGACGTCAACTCGGCCACCTATGCGTCGTTCGAGGCTTTCTTCATCGCCGCACTGTTGTACGCGGTGATTGCGCTGTCGCTTGTCTGGCTATTTCGTCGCGGTGAAACCCGCTGGCTGGCCTTCCTGAAACCCCAGGCCGCCTGAAGGCCGCATACGCAGGGCAACACCATGTACAAACTGACCGTAGACGATCTGTACAAGAAATATGGCAACCACGAAGTGCTCAAGGGCGTGTCGATCAAGGCCAAGGCCGGCGATGTGATCAGCATCATCGGCTCCTCGGGGTCAGGCAAGAGTACCTTCTTGCGCTGCATCAACTTCCTCGAACAGCCGTGCGCCGGGCGCATCACGGTGAACGCCGAGGAAATCCGTACTGAGAAGGACAGGAACGGCGGGCTGCGCGTGGCCAGCCAGAAGCAGTTGCAAGGTATGCGCACCAAGCTGTCGATGGTGTTCCAGCACTTCAACCTGTGGGCGCACATGTCGGTGCTGGAAAACGTGATCGAGGCGCCGATGCACGCCCTTGGCCTCAGTCGCGATGAAGCGGTGGCCCGCGCGCGCAAGTACCTGGCCAAGGTCGGTCTGCCGGCCAGCATGGAGGCCAAGTACCCGTCGCACCTGTCCGGTGGCCAGCAACAGCGTGTGGCGATCGCCCGGGCCCTGGCGATGGAACCGGAAGTGATGCTGTTCGACGAGCCGACCTCGGCGCTTGACCCGGAGCTGGTCGGCGAGGTGCTCAAGGTGATGCAGGCCCTGGCCGAAGAAGGGCGGACCATGGTGGTGGTGACGCACGAGATGGCCTTTGCCCGCGAGGTGTCCAACCACGTGATCTTCCTGCACCAGGGCAAAATCGAGGAAGAAGGCAACCCGGAGCAACTGTTCAAGCACACCAAAAGTGAGCGACTCAAGCAGTTCCTGGCCGGCAACTTGAAATAGCCCTTTGGGTCCCGTAAAGAGTGCCCCCTTCGGCCACCTGGCGGCGGGGCACGCTCAATCAGTGATGAGGTTCAAATGACGTTCTGGTTGCGTAACGTCCGCCCCTATGGCGGCGAAGTCGAAGACATACAGATTATTGAGGGTCGCATCGGCGATCGTCGGCCAGCCAGCGGCCATCCGGTTGCCAGCGCTGACTTTGACGGGCAGGGTCAATTACTCGTTCCGTCACTGGTAGAAAGCCATATCCACCTGGACAAGACCCTGTGGGGTCAGCCTTGGCGCCCGCATAGCGCAGGCCCAAACCTCAAAGCGCGTATAGCCAACGAACGGCAAATCCTGCGTGAGCTCAAGTCACCCATTGCCGAGCGTGCAGGTGCTTTGTTGGAACAATGCATCGCGCGCGGCTCGCTGCTGTTTCGCTGTCATGTCGACGCCGATCCCGAGTTGGGCATCGAGCATGTGCAAGCCATGTTGGCGCTGCGCGAACGCTATGCCGACCTGGTGGAGATCGAGTTCGTCACCTTCCCACAGGTGGGCCTGGTCAACCGCCCCGGCGTTGAAGAGTTGATGCGCGAAGCCCTGGCGCAGGGCGTCGAGGTCGTCGGGGGGCTGGACCCCTGCGGCATCGACAACGATCCCATCGCGCACCTGACGATCCTGTTCGAACTGGCGAGCCAGTTTGATCGCGGTATCGATATCCACCTGCATGACGGTGGCGAGCTGGGGCTCTGGCAGATCGGGCGCATCGTGGACTTCACCGAGCGCTATCAGCGTCAGGGGCGAGTCATGATCAGCCATGCCTTTTGCCTGGGCATGAAAGACTGGGCCCAGGTGCAGCCGTTGGCTGAACGCCTGGCGGCCAATCGGATTTCCCTCATGACCACGGCGCCTTCGGATATTGCCATCCCGCCCTTCAACGAGCTGCGCTCGGCCGGGGTCAACGTGTGCCTCGGTTCGGATGGCATTCGCGATGCCTGGACCCCCATGGGCAATGGCGACATGCTCGAACGCGCGATGTTGCTCGCCTTGCGTTGCGGCATGCGGACGGACCTGGAGATCTGTGCAGCGTTCGACGCTGCTTCCGGCAATGGGGCGCGGGCACTTGGGCGCAGTGATCACGGCCTGGCAACCGGGCAAACCGCCAACCTGTTGTTGCTGCCGGCAGAGACGCTGAGTGAAGCCGTTGTGTCTCGTCCGCTGGCGCGCACGGTGATCAGCCGCGGCGTCGTCGTGGCGAAAAATGGCAGCCTGCTGCACAGCCGTCTGTGATCCCAAACACTTTCACCGGATGCCTTGTATGACACATCACTACGACGTCAACGCCCCCCTCAATAAAGTCGACCTGCTGATCGAACACGGCGTGGTCATCACCGTGGACGATCAACGGCGCGTCATCGAGGACGGCGCAGTGGCCGTGCTCGGCAATCGCATCGTCGCGGTGGGGCGCACGGATGAGCTGCGGGCTCGCTTTACGGCTGAAAAAGTCATCGATGCCCGTAACAAGGCAGTGCTTCCGGGCTTGATCGACAGCCACGCCCATGCTGGACACGCCATGCTCAAAACCATCGGCGGCGCAGAGGGCAATGCCTGGATGGAGGCGTGCCAGACCATCTATACCTCGGCCTCCGGCGTGGAGTTCTGGGAGGTCGACGCCAGGTTGTCGGCGCTGGAGCGACTGAAATGCGGCACCACCACCGGCGTCTCGCTACTGGGCGGAGGCGATTCGATCATGCGGGTCGACGATCCGGTCTACGCGCAGCACCACGCCCGGGCCATCGCCGAAATCGGTACACGCTCGGTAGTCGCCGTCGGGCCGTCACGGCCGCCGGCGCCGCGCACCTACCTGGACTGGTCGACCGAACCGCCCACTCGGCGAGACGTCAGTTTCCAGACCATGTTCGAAGTCTGCGAAGAAGTCGCCAGGACCTGCGACGGCATGGGGGACGGGCGGGTGCGCATAGCCATCACCTTGCCGGTGTACGCGCCACAATACGAGCCCGATCACCGGGAACTGGCCCCTCTGTTTCGCCAGCAGGCACAGGATTACCGGGCGCTGGCCCACCGTTATGGCCTGACGTTCACCCAGGATGGCCACCGCGCCGGTACGCTGGCGCTGGCCCACCGCGAACTGGGTTTGCTCGGCCCGACCTCCTTCATGTCGCACTGCATTGACCTGACCGAGGAAGACATCGCCCTGTGCCGCGAGACACAGACGAAAATCGTGCACAACCCGAGCGCCATCATGTCGATCCTGGGGCGCTGCCCGGTGCCGGAACTGATCGAGGCCAATGTCACCGTTGCCATCGGTTCCGACGGCGCCGCCCCGGACCGTGGTTACGACATGTTCCGCCACATGTTTCAGTGCATGCACTACCACCGCCGCCATTTTCGCGACCCGGACATCCTGCCCCAGGGCAAGGTGCTGGAAATGGTCACGATCGACGCGGCCAGGGCGTTGTCGATGGAGCATGAGATCGGCTCGCTGGAAGTCGGCAAGAAAGCCGACATCATTTTGATCGACCTGTTCAAGCCGCACCTGATGCCGATGAACATGCCGGTCCACCGTGTCACGTGCTTCGCCAATGGTGCGGACGTGTGTACCACCATCGTCGACGGCAGGATCCTGATGGAAGCCTATGTCGTACGCGCCGTCGACGAGGCGGCTGTGCTGGCCGCCGTGCAAGAGGAATCGGAACGCATGCTCGACCGCAGTGGCTTGCGCCATCTGACAGCCGAATCGAAAAACCTCTGGAGGGCGGCCCGCTATCACGCGGCAGGTTGAGTCACCTTGGGGCAGCGGGGCTTGTACAAAGCGACGAGTCTGCTATCACCTGCCCGGTGTCAGTCGACTTGCCGCGACGGACCTTGAACCATGCGGCGTACAATGCCGGGACGAAGAAAATCGTCAGCAGTGTCGCCACGGTGAGACCACCCATGATCGCGATCGCCATCGGTCCCCAGAACACACTACGTGTGAGTGGGATCATGGCGAGCACGGTGGCCAGTGCCGTCAGCATCACCGGGCGTGCTCGGTGGATGGCGGCATCCAGTACAGCATTCCACGGGTCGCGCCCCTCGGCGATCTCGATTTGTATTTGATCGATCAGGATCACCGCGTTGCGCATGATCATGCCACCCAGCGCGATGATGCCCAGGATCGCGACGAAGCCCAGCGGCGACTGGAACACCAGTAGCGCCGGCACTACGCCAATCAGGCCCAGCGGCGCGGTGAGCATCACCATCCACATGCGGGAAAAGTTCTGCAATTGCAGCATGAGCAACAGCAGGATGGTGACCAGCATCAACGGGGCTACCGCGACTAGCGCCTTGTTTGCCTTGTCGCTTTCCTCAACCGCTCCGCCTACATCGATGCGGTATCCGGTCGGCAGCTTGGCTTCGATGTCCTTGAGCAATGGCAGGATTTCCTGCGTCACCGATACACCCTGTTCACCATCCTTCACGTCGGCACGCACCGTGATCGCCATGTCGCGGTTGCGGCGCCACAGTACCGGCTCTTCCAGTTCAGCGCGCACCTGGGCGACTTGCGACAGGGGCACCACCGTGCCTTGGCGTGTGTAAAGGTTGATGTTTTTCAGTGTGTCGAGGTTCAAGCGTTCCTCTGGCACGGCACGGGCCACGATGTCGATCAGGTCCTCGCGCTCACGCAACTGCGACAGGGTTGCGCCATTCATCACGGTCTGGGTCGCCAACGACACATCGGCCGGCGTGAGGCCGAGCGCACTCGCCTTGTCCTGATCAAGCTCCACCTTCAGCGTACGCACCGGGTCGTTCCAGTCGAGTTGGAGGTCGCGCACCTTTTGGTTGGACGCCACTACCTTCTCCACGTCTCGGGCGATCTTGCGCACTACCTGGGTATCGGGGCCTACCACGCGGAACTGCACCGGGTAGCCGACGGGTGGCCCCAACTCGAGTCGGGTCACGCGTATCCACGCTTGTGGGAATTGTTGGTTAGCCAAGTCCACCAGCCGCGCACGTACTCGCTCGCGCGCATCCAGATCTTTGGTCATCACAACGAACTGGGCAAAACCCGGATTAGGCAGCTCGGGGTTGAGCGAGAGATAAAAGCGCGGTGCGCCGGCGCCGGTGTAGGCGGTATAGAAACGCACGTCCTCGTCCTTCGCCAGGACCTCCTCCATGTGCTTGACCTGCTCAGTCGTCGCGGCGAACGAGGAGCCTTCCTTGACACGCAGGTCAATGACCAGTTCAGGACGCGAACTGTTGGGGAAGAATTGCTGCGGCACCAGCTTGATACAGGCCAGAGCAAGCACCAGCGCGCCCACCGTCGCACCGATGACCACCCAGCGGCGCTCAATGGCGGCATCGATCAGGCGGCGCAGGCTGCGGTAGAACTTCGTATCGTGCGGATCAGCGTGCTGGTGCTTGCCCAAGTCGTTGGGCAGCATCTTGACCGCCAGGTACGGTGTGAAGATGCCAGAACAGATCCACGAGAACAGCACCGCGGCACCGACGATCCAGAAAATGCCCCCCGCGTACTCGCCGGTGGTGGACTTCGACAGGCCGATCGGCAGGAAGCCTACGACCGTGATCAGCGCGCCGGTCAGCCGTGGCATGGCGGTGGACTGATAGGAGAAGGCGGCCGCCTTCACGCGGTCCATGCCGGTTTCCATCTTCGCCACCATCATCTCGATAGCGATGATGGCGTCATCCACCAGCAGTCCCAACGCAATAATCAGGGAGCCGAGCGAGATACGTTCGAGGTTCCAGCCCATCGCCAGCATCACCAGCGCCACGCCACCCAGCACCAGCGGCACCGTGGCCGCGACCACCAGGCCTGCGCGCCAGCCCAGGCTGGCCAGACTGACCGCAATCACAATGACCAGCGCTTCGACCAGCGCGCGCCCAAAGTCCAGGATTGCATCCCTCACCGTGGTGGGCTGATCGGCCACCAGCTCCAGTTCCACACCGTGCGCAAGTTCCGACTGGATCTTGGCGACTGCCGTGTCCATCGCCTTGCCAAGGTCCACGATGTTGCCGTCGCTGGTCATCGTGATGCCGAGCATCAGTACAGGCTGGCCGTTGTGACGTACCGTGTAGGTCGGCGGGTCCTCGAAGCCACGGGTAACGGTCGCGACGTCGCCGAGCTTGATCAGCCGGCCGCCCGCGGAAATGGGCACGTTGCGGATGGCCTCTTCGCTGGCGAACTGGCCACTCACGCGCACCATGACGCGGTCGCCATGGGTGTCGATCTGGCCTGCGGGCAGCATGGCGTTCTGGCTCTTGAGGCTTTCGGCGATGGCCAGCGGTGTAATGCCCAGCGCTGCCAGGCGCTCGTGCGAGAACTCGACGTAGACACGCTTGGCCTGCTTGCCGATGAGATCGATCTTCTTGACCATCGGCACCTTCAGCATCTGGCGCTTGATGTCTTCGGCCGCGTCCGACAACTCAGCGTGGCCGATGCCGTCGCCCTTGACCGCATACATCAGGCCATACACGTCGCCGTACTCGTCGTTCAGGATCGGGCCGATCACGCCGTCAGGCATCTCCAGACTCAGATCGTTGAGTTTCTTGCGCGCCTGGTACCAAGCCTCGCGCTGGTCAGCCTTGGAGGTGCCGCCGCGCACGGTGAGCGTCATGCCGGCATAGCCTTGCCGCGCGTAAGTAACCACCTTCTCGAAGTTGTCGATCTGCTCGAATTTTTTCTCCATGCGGTTGAGGACCTGGTCCTGCAACTGTTGGGCAGTGGCGCCCGGCCAGATGACCATAGCGGTCATGGACGGCACGGAAAAGTTCGGGTCTTCCAGTTGGCCAAGCCGGGTGAAGCTGAAGGCACCGGCCACTGCAACGATGAGCAGCATGAACAGGACAATGGCGCGGTGGCGCAATGCCCAGTCGGTGAGATTGAAGTTGCTCATCGGGCGGCCTGCTGCGTGGTGTCTGTTTCATTGATTGCGGCGTTGGGGAGGGCGACCTTTAATCCTGAGGTCATCTTCTGTACACCGGCCGTAACGACCAATGTGCCAGCCCGCGGCCCAGTGACGAGCACCTCGTCATTGCGATAGCCCCAGACGGCCACCCGCTCCAGATCGACCACACCTTCCGGCGAGACGGTCCAAAGCGCTGGCTGACCGCCACTTTGCGTGAGTGCCGTCGCCGGAACCGTTGCCACTGCGACACTGGTCATCACGCGCTCGGCCGTAACCGTGGCAGTGGCACCCAGTGGCAGGGCCTTGGCTGGTTTAAGTCGAGCGCGGTAGGTGCGCGTTTGCGTCGCAGCCTGTGGCGACAATTCGCGCAAGGTGGCATCGAAGCTTTCGTTTGGCGCACTGGCCAGCGCACCTTTGAAATGTGCCTCCTTGAAGACCGACAACTGGTCTTCGGGGACATCGATGACGACCTCGGATTCGTCCGGATTGGCAATCGTAATAACCGGTTGGCCTTCCGCCACGACTTGTCCCGCTTCGATGCGTACCGCCGTGACCACGCCGCTACGGGAGGCGCGCAGTACGGTGTACTTCAGACGGTTGCGGGCGAGCTCAAGCTTTCGCGCTTCAGCCTCGGCGGTCGCACGCGTGGTCTGGGCATTGGTATGTGCACGCTCATCGTCAGCCGCGCTGACTGAGCCATCCGCCTTCAGGGCCGTCAGGCGCTGGCGATCGGATTCTGCCTGGCGCGTCTGCTCCACGGCAGCGGACCACTGCTGTTGCGACGCTTCTTCCGCGAGGCGGTAGTCGTTGTCATCCAGCACAGCCAGTATGTCGCCTTCGTGCACCACCTGACCCACGTCGACCTTGCGTTGGGCAACCTTGCCACCCACACGGAAGGATTGGTCGACTTCATGGCGCGACTGCACGGTGCCCACATAGCGGCTGACGTCGCGGGCGTTGTCGTAGTTGATTTCAACAGTACGTACCGCTCTGGGGGCCGGCACGGACGGCTGATCCGGGCTGCACGCGCACAGCATAGCGACGACGGCCAGGGTGCCGGCCGCAGTAAGGGAATTCTTCAAGACGGTTCCTCTTTGGAAAACAACAGATACTTAGGAAAGTGGTGGCCGGTCGGCTTTGACGGATGCGGTTGGGTTGGAGGGTTGTTCGAACACCTGCCAGCCCCCGCCCAGTGCTTTGTAGAGCTGCACGCTATCGAGTAGCAGGCGGGTGTTGCTTTCGTTGGAATTCAGGCGTGCCGCCAGGCGCGCGCGCTGCGAATCCAGCAAAGGCAACAGGTCAATCTGCCCGCGGTTATAGAGCGACTGGGCGCGACTTTGCGCCGACTCCGCTGAGGCAGCGGCCAATTGCAGCGACCCCGAGCGGCGGCGTTCCTGCGCAAGGGTGACAAGGGCGTTTTCCACATCCTCGAGCGCTCGCACGATGCCGTCTTCGGCGCGTAGTACTGCCTCTTGTTGAGCGCTTTCGGCCGCTTCGTTGATGGCTTGCGTGCGTCCGGCATTGAACAGCGGCATTGCCAGCAGGCCCGCGACGTTGGTAAAGCGCGCAGCGCCGAGATCGGCACCATTCAGGTTCAGGCCCTGGCGGCCGAAGGACGCACCGAGAAAGAGTTGCGGGAACCACTCAGCTTTCGCTTGCTGGCGACGCGCATTGGCGGCATCGAGCTGGGCCATCAACGCCAGCACGTCAGGTCGGCGTTGCAGCAATTCGGCTGGCTGCCCGGGCTTGGCCTCAGGCACATCCGTCATGTCGCTGCTCGAGGGCTGAATGTTGGTGCTGTTGAAAGACTGGTCGGCAATCAGTACCGCGATACGGTGGCGCGCAACCGCCACTTGAGTTTCCAACGGCGGAATCTGCGCCCGCGCGGACAAGGCGTCGGTTTGTGCGCGTTCGACGTCGAATGCGGAGGCCAGCCCCACCTGTTGACGCGCGGTGACCAGACGCAGCGTCTCGTCCTGCATCGCCGAGATAGCGCGCAGTGTTGCGACCTGGCGCTGTGCACCGACCAGTGAGAAGTAGTTGCTGACGACATCGCTCATCACCAGCAGGCGCACACCGCGCATGCTGTGTTCCGCGGCCAGCGCATCGGCATCCGCCGCCGCTGCACCGGCTCGCAGGCGGCCACTCAGGTCGAGTTCCCACGAGACGTCCAAGCCCGCACTGGCGGTCTTGATATCCGGATACCCCTGTTTGACGGCCGAATTGAAACCGGTGTTGTGGTCACTGCCAGAGACCGACGCACCGACGCTCGGAAGCAGCCAGGACTGGCTGACCGTTTCTCCGGCCCGCGCGGCACGCAGTCGCTCGGCGGCAATCTTGACGTCGCGATTTTCCCGCGCGGCTCGGCGCACCAGATCCGTCAGCAATGGGTCATGGTAGACCTCCCACCAGGCCGCCTCGGGCTCCATCTCGGACGCCGTACTCGCGGCGAAGTTGCTCGGCACGTCGACCGAGGGTTTGAGGACCGGTGTGGAGCAGCCAGAAAGGGCGAAGGCGATCGATGTGGCCAAGGCAGCCGCCATGGCAACCGCGGTCGGGCACTTGGTACGTTGCAAGGTTGTCCCACCGGCATGGCAAGGCAGCGGATGGGGGGTGGAAAGTCGCGGCATCAGAAATGGACTCGTCTAGTTCGAGGTGGCGTCAGCGTAGGGGGACTGTGTAGGCAAAGTCGTCAGCGAACCGTCAGCGTTCGGTCGCGATGCGCTTTGTCTGTCGATGCGGGAAAGGATCATTCACCATCGACGTCTACCGCCTGCTCGCTGACGGCTGTCACCAGATCCGTACTAATCGACTCCAGCAACTCTTTGCCCGACGAGAACTCGCGCTGACGTCCGGTGACCAGGTTCTCCAAACGACCCACCAGGGCGCCCGGTTCGGCATCACTGCGCAGCTTGAGAACGTAGGTGCGGCGGCTCGGGTATTTGGATTCAGGGTTAAGGCTCATTGCAGACCTGGGATCAAGAAAGTTCGATGCCAGCGTAAGCCGTCCCCCTGGGTCGAGTCGTAAGCAAAAGGTCAGACTTCGGTCGGATCACCTTTGCTCTCACAACCGTCACTTCAAGCCCGCTTGACAGCCTCGAGCAGCGAGCGCGCACGCTTTACCTGTTCGGTTCCGTGCGTTTCGGGCAGTTGATCAATCAGCATTACCAATGCCTGGTGATCCTCTGGCGTGGCATCGTGGTACTCACACAATGCAACCAGCGCGAGCAGCTCCAGCCATGATGCTTCCTGGGCGCGCGCCTCCTCAATCGCACGCCGCACCGCCGAGTTGCTGGCGTCCGACCAACCCTGAGCTCGCGCGAGCGCGGCCTCCAGCAGCAAAAGCTGCGGCAGGTAGACACGTTCGCCCAGTTCCTCACCTATCCGGAAAGCTTCCTGCAATTGGACTTGTGCTGCGTCGTAATCACCCGCCAGGAGCAGCGCCTCGGCGGCGTAGCCGAGTACTTCGCTGGCACCGGAGCGCATCCCGAGTCCCGTGTGTTCCTCGTAAGCCTCACGGATGTGCCGGTAGCCCTCTCGCGGCGCCCCGTTGCGCGCGTCGGCCCACCCGCGCCACCAGCGACAAGCCGTACGACCGAGTGCGAGCGAATATTCGTCGACGAGCTTCTGCATGTTGTCAGCCAGCGCTGCCACCCGCACAGGGTTTCCCAGTCGCACTTCGATCAACACCTCCTGCCAGGTTGCGACTAGCCCTGTCATAGGTTGTCGAAGCGTATGAGCGCGGGTTTGTGCCCGCTGCATATGGATCCGTCCTTGCTCAATCAGGCCAGATCGCACCAGCTCGATGGCCAGCATTCCGTGCAGCATGGCTTGGGGATCAGTCGCAAAGATCTCGTTTGTCCCGATATCCAGAGCCTCGGCGATCGCGAGGGCGCGCTCCAACCAGCTGCGTGTCATTTTCGTGCGGCCCTGGAGGTGATGCACCTCGCCCTGAACGATGCACGCTGCCAGCATGAGCGATTGATCGTTTGCGTTCAGGGAGAGCGCTTCTGCACGTTCTGCCACTTCCAAGGCCTGCGAATAGTCGCCGCGCAGACCGAGCAGATAGCCGAATCCATGCAGGAGGCGCCCGCGCATGGGGTGCTCGGGTACATCCGTGAGCAACGTGTACGCCCGTTCGAAAGCGCCCTTGGCTTTGCTGCCGACACCGAACATGTGGAAGGCTGAAACCCCCTGCAACGTAGCCAAAGTCATTTCGAGCGTATCGCGCTCCGTCCCTTCGGGGGCCTGCATAAGCAGGACCAGGGCGCGCTCAGTGAGGCCGATGCACAAGTCCGGGCTGAAGTGCAGCAGCGCGGCTTCTGCGGCCTCGGCGTAATAACGCAGCGCGATCATCGGCAGCCGGGCACGGTCGAAGTGCATCGCCAGTTCCGAGGCAGCAACCGGCACTCCGACCGAGCGCTCGCGTTCGAGGGCAGTGCCAACCTGGCCATGGAGATCGATGCGCAACGAACGCGGCGTGCGGTCGTACAACACCTGGCGAAAAAGAGCGTGGCGGAACGAGTAAGGCAGCTCTACCGCTTCATCAACATCGGGTGCCCGAGATTGTGTGAGCCATACCTGCTCACGCATCAATTCCTCACAGGCGTCGATCACCGAAGAGAGACTACGCTCGAGGGCCAGCGAAACCGTCTCAGTCCGGAAATCGGACCCGCACACCGCCGCCGCGCAGAGAAGTGTTCGTTGCTCGGGAGCCAGCTTGGCAATGTAGTGATCGATAATGGCCGCAAGGTTGTCGGGAACCGCCAGATCGGCCAGCCGAGCTTCGATGGTGGTTTCGTCCTCTTTCGCATCCATCACTTCAGTGATGATCGAGGAAACGAACAACGGCACGCCGTCGGTCCGTTCGTGCAGGGCGCGCACGAAGGCTTCATCGCATGCGAGTGAGGCTGAACGCAACGCTACATAGTCGGCGACCTCGGTTTCGGAAAACGGGTCGAGCACCACTTCCTCGCACAAGCGTTGCAGTCGCAGTTCGTGGCGCAATGAGCTGAGCGGATGGTCGAGCGCCACCACCTCGGCAAGGCGGAAGCTTGACAGCCACATGAGGCGTGCGGGGCCACGGCGTCGGGCCATGTAGTTAATCAGCTGGACCGTCGCCCGGTCGCTCCAGTGCAGGTCTTCGGTCACCAGCAATAGCGGGCGCAACGCTGTATAGCGGTCCAACAGTTCGCCGAATTCCCTCAGCATGCGTTCCGGACCGACACCGGCCAGCTCGCGCCGCAATGCGTCTCGCTCCTGCGTACTACTTAGCCACGGCAATTGCAGCAGCCAGGTGGGTGCCACTTCGCGCAATAACGCCGGCAGGGTAGGGTCGCTGCGGCACAGATCGGCCAACGCCTCCAGCACCGGCAGGTACGGTTCGCCGGTGCCGAAGTGCTCCATGCAATGGCCGCGTGCGCAAGCGATGCCGCCAAGGCCGGCGAGGAAATGTTCGATCAGCGTGGTCTTGCCGATCCCCGGTTCTCCAGCCAGCCAGACCACGGCCCGCTGGCCGCCACCGGCCCGCTCCCATGCCCGTTGCAGCCTGGCGACTTCGGCAATGCGACCGATGAATGACGGCAACCGAGGTGTGTCGGTCGGCGGAACTGCCGTGGATGCAGGCGGTACCGAAGCAGCAAGGGGCGACGCGGCGATGAAGCGATAGCCGCGCCGCGACACTGTCTCGATAAAACGAGGGTGCCTGGGGTCATCGCCCAACACTTTGCGCAGATCGCTGATGGCCGTCTTCAGGACTGAGTCGCTGACAAACCGATGCCCCCACACGGCATCCAGCAACGCATCTTTGGATACCAACGTCCGTGTCTGGCGAGCGAGTACGCATAACAACAGGAAAGGGGTCGGCGCCAACGCCACCGCTTGCCCATCGCGCAACAAACAAGCGTTGGCCTCGTCGAGCTCGAACTCGCCGAAGTCAAGCAGGACGGGGGTCGGATGGGACTGCGGACGCGCCACGGTTGATTCCTGAAAACTTAAAACATGTTGCTGAAAATTCGCACGGACCGGTCATTTTCGACCTTGACCCGGACCCTCGCAGTTACGCGTTTCGGCCCTGGGCCGTTGCTTCCATGACACGCCTGATCCACTTGGAAGCCAAGCGTCGTCGGTCGGAAACCGCTACACCCACAACTTCACGCCATGGCGTGCCAAGCACAACGGAGGAGAGGGCTCGGGGTACTGTCGGATCCAGGCCTGTTGTTCAAGCCGGAGGGCTGTCAGACGGTAGCAACAGCTCAACACCCTGCTTGCGAATGCCATCGGCGGCGGCAGGGGTCAGCGCGTCGTCGCTGAGGATGATGTCGAACTGCTCCAGCCCAGCGATCTTGTACATACTGAAAGTACCGTACTTCGAACTGCTGGCGATCAGCACCACTTGCGACGCCGATTGCATCGCGGCTTGCTTGACCTCCACTTTCAGCGCCGAAGGTGTGGTGAGGCCACGACGCAAATCCCAGGAGCTGGTCGAGATGAACGCGATATCGGTGACAACCTGGCGCAAGGTGGCAACCGCCAGACCGCCCACGCATGATTGATTGGAATGATCCAACTGCCCGCCGGTGTGAATGACTGTGACATGGGGTGCATCGATCAATGCCTGCACGATCCCGAAGTCGTTGGTCACCACGGTCACGCCCGTCAGCGCCTTGATATACGGGACGATCTCCAGCGTGCTCGTTCCCGCATCCAGATAAATCGTCATGTCCGCATGCAGCAGCCGCGAAGCCATCCTGGCCATTGCCTGCTTCTGTGGCAGCTCGACCACCGCCTTGGACTGATGGCTGGGCTCGCTATGGAGCTGGCTCGCGATTCGCACGCCACCGGTTACCGAGTAAGCACGGCCTTCCTGCTCCAGCAGCGCTATATCACGGCGTATGGTCATGTGCGAGCAGTCGAACATCTCTATCAATTGATGAACGCTCAGCACCTGATGCTTGCGCAACTGGCGCAGCATCAACTCACGGCGCTGTTCTGGAATCATCGGTGCGCCGCGTTCGTCGGCGATGTCCTTTTGACTAGGCATCCGGGCTCCAAAGTAAAAATCCGCATGAAAGGAAAGCGGGAAAACATAGTAGCGAATCTACGGTGAAGGGACGAGCTGTGGCGAATGTTTGTTCTCATGAGGCAAGGAGTGGGGTTCCCTTTGGATGACCCTTCCATGGTAAAGGCTCAGACTCGGTGTTAAAAAATGTTATTTCAAAAAAATACTTCACATAATCTGCTCATTGGGGGATTATCTACCCAACCTGTATGACGACCTGATTACAAGACAAAAACAGGGTGGCCAAGATGTTCGATAAGGTCCCGACTCACGTGCTCAGCGACAGTGTCGCTCAGCAGTTGCTGGACAAGATTGAAGCCGAAGGCGTGCTGCCACCCCGACAAGGGCACAGCATCTTCGTCACGGCCAACGCCAATATCCGCCCGCTGCGAATTGATTACGCAGAAGGCGATCGTCGCGGCCATTCGGCTGGGCGATCCGCTCGCCGCCGGGCATGCCGCCCGCGCACATATCTACAATGCGGCCTGCCGTCTGCGCCTTGCTGGCGTTGAATAAGCCGCTGTTTTTCTCAGGAGTCTTCCCAATGAATAACAAGAATGTCGGTGTTGTCGGTCTGGGCGCGATGGGTCTGGGTATTGCCCGATCGTTGTTGCGCAGCGGTTTCAATGTGCATGCCTGTGATGTGCGCACTGCCGTCACAGAACAGTTCGCGGGGGAGGGCGGGGTGGCTTGTCCTTCGCCGTCGCACATGGCCGCTGAGTGTGACGTGATCATTACCGTGGTGGTCAATGCCGAGCAGACCGAAACCGTATTGTTCGGTGACGGTGGTGCCGTGGCTTCACTGCGGCCGGGCAGTCTGGTGATCGGTTGCGCTACCGTAGCCCCGACCTATGCCGTGGACTTGGGCCAGCGCCTGGCCGCGCTGGGGCTGCTGTATCTGGATGCACCGATTTCCGGGGGGGCCGCCAAGGCGGCCGCTGGCGAGATGACCATGATGACCTCGGGGCCGGCCGACGCCTATGCCAGGGCCGAGTCGATCCTGGCTGGCATGGCCGGCAAGGTTTATCGCCTGGGTGACGTCCATGGCCTGGGCTCGAAGGTCAAAATCATCAACCAGCTCCTTGCCGGCGTACATATTGCCGCCTCTGCCGAAGCCATGGCGCTGGGCCTGCGTGAAGGGGTCGATGCCGATGCGCTGTATGAGGTGATCACCCACAGCGCCGGTAATTCCTGGATGTTCGAAAACCGCGTGCCGCACATTCTCAAGGCTGACTACACACCGTTGTCCGCCGTGGATATTTTCGTCAAGGACCTGGGCCTGGTGCTGGATACCGCCCGGGCCAGCAAATTCCCGCTGCCGCTGTCGGCGACCGCTCACCAAATGTTCATGCAGGCGTCCAGTGCCGGGTTCGGCCGTGAGGATGATTCGGCAGTGATCAAGATTTTTCCGGGCATCGAATTGCCGACTGCCAAGCCCCAGTCCGTTTGAAGCCTGAACCCGTTTGAGGAACACCCCATGACAAAATCCACCGCCCGCCCGCTGCTGGGTTGCATCGCCGACGATTTCACCGGTGCCACGGATCTGGCCAACATGCTGGTGCGCGGCGGTATGCGCACCGTGCAAAGCATCGGTATCCCGAGCGCGGAAATTGCCGCCGGGCTTGATGCCGATGCGATCGTCATTGCCCTGAAGTCGCGTACCACGCCGGTCGCCGAAGCGGTCGAGCAGTCCCTCGCGGCGCTGGCCTGGTTGCGCGAGCAAGGTTGCGAGCAGATCTTTTTCAAATATTGCTCGACGTTCGACTCCACCGCGGCCGGCAATATCGGCCAGGTCAGTGAAGCGCTGCTGGCCGCACTGGATAGCGACTTTACCCTGGCGTGCCCGGCGTTCCCGGAAAATGGCCGGACGATCTTTCGCGGTCACTTGTTTGTGCAGGATCAACTGCTCAGCGAATCGGGCATGCAGCACCACCCGCTGACGCCAATGACCGATGCCAATCTGGTTCGGGTGCTGCAATCGCAGACCCGCCTGAATGTCGGTCTGTTGCGCTACGACACCATTGCCTGCGGCGCTGAGCAGGTGCGGGCACGAATCACAGAGTTGAAAGCTCAAGGTGTCGGCATGGCAATCGCTGATGCCCTGTCGGACAGCGATCTATATACCCTCGGTACCGCCTGCGCCGATCTGCCTTTACTGACAGGTGGTTCGGGGCTGGCCTTGGGCCTGCCGGAAAACTTCCGTCGCGCCGGCAAGCTGCGCGACCTCGATGCCTCGAAACTCCCGGCGGTGTTCGGCGCGGAAGTGGTGTTGGCCGGTAGTGCTTCGATCGCCACCAATGGACAAGTGGCGGCCTGGCTCGAAGCCGGCCGGCCGGCCTTGCGCATTGATCCGTTGGCCCTGGCGGCGGGTGAACCGGTGGTCGCGCAAGCCCTGGCCTTCGCTCGTGATAACGAACAAACCGTATTGATCTACGCCACCAGCTCACCGGAAACGGTCAAGTCGGTGCAACAGCAACTGGGGGTGGATCAAGCCGGAAGCCTGGTGGAAAACGCCTTTGGCGAAATTGCACGAGGTCTGCGCCAGAGCGGCGTGCGCCGTTTTGTGATCGCCGGCGGAGAAACCTCGGGCGCTGTGGTGCAGGCACTGGGCGTACAGCTGCTGCAGATCGGCGCACAGATCGATCCGGGTGTCCCCGCGACCGTCAGCAGTACTGACGAACCTCTGGCGCTGGCACTCAAATCGGGCAATTTCGGTGGCCGGGATTTCTTCAGCAAAGCCTTGAATCAACTCGCCGGGGGTGTGCAGTGAGTAACGAAAACGCCTTGCGCGAAGAAATCTGCGAGACAGGCCTTAGCCTTTATCAGCGCGGTTACACCGTCGGCAGCGCCGGCAACATCAGCGCACGCCTGGACGACGGCTGGTTGATCACCCCGACTGACGTCTGCCTCGGACGCCTCGATCCGGCAACCATCGCCAAGGTCAATTTGGCGGGTGAATGGGTGTCCGGTGACAAACCTTCAAAAACCCTGGCGCTGCATCGCCAGGTCTACGATCGCAACCCAAGTGTCGGCGGCGTGGTGCATACCCACTCCACCCACTTGGTGGCCTTGACGCTGGCCGGTGTCTGGCAGGCGGATGACATCCTGCCACCGCTGACGCCGTATCAGGTCATGAAAGTCGGCCACATCCCGTTGATCGGCTACCAGCGACCCGGTTCCCCGAAGGTTGCCGAACAGGTCGCTCAACTGGCCAACAGCGTTCGTGGCGTGATGCTCGAACGGCTGGGCCCGGTGGTCTGGGAGAGTTCGGTGTCCAGGGCCAGCTACGCCCTGGAAGAACTCGAGGAAACCGCGCGGCTCTGGCTGATGAGCAATCCCAAGCCTGAACCGCTCGACCAGGCGGCGCTGGAAGAGCTGCGAGCGGCTTTTGGTGCGCACTGGTAAGGCGTTGGCTTAACACGACCGACGGATAACGGAGGCCCTGACCGGGAGACGCGCAGCGACTCTCGACGGACTCGGCTTGCCAAAAAATACAATAACAAGAGGATAACCAGGCATGACTCATCTTCATGGCGGCATGTTCAGATCCACTGGCGGAAACGTTTCGCTCACCCGGTGTGGAGGGTGTGTGCAATGAGCCCGCTAATCCTGCTGATTACCGCGGGGCTCGGAATCGCTCTGCTGTTGTTCCTGGTGCTCAAGTACAAGTTTCAGCCCTTCGTGGCCTTGATGCTGGTGAGCATTCTGGTGGCGCTGGTGGCCGGGGTGAAGCCGGCCGATCTGGTCGCCACCATCGAAGGCGGCATGGGTAAGACCCTGGGTCATATTGCGATCATCATTGCCCTGGGCGCGATGATCGGACGGATCATCGAGCTCTCCGGCGGTGCCGAGGCGCTGGCCAGGACGCTGATTACCCGTTTCGGCAATCGACGTACGCCGCTGGCGTTGACGATGGCCGGCTTCATGGTCGGGGTGCCGGTATTCTTCGAGGTGGGCGTGATCATCCTCATGCCGCTGGCCTATGGTGTTGCGCGCAGTGCGCGCAGGCCGCTGTTGGTGTTCGCGTTGCCGATGTGCGCGGCGATGTTGACCGTACACGCCTTTCTGCCGCCACATCCCGGCGCAGTGGCCGCTGCCAGTCAGTTGGGCGCGGATCTGGGCCGGGTGCTGATGTTCGGTCTGCCGATCACCGCGTTCCTCTGCTATGTCGGCTACCGCGTGGCCGGACACATGACCCGTCGGGTGTACCCGATGACCGACGATGTTCGTGCCGAGGTCTATGGCCCGCATGTCACCAACGAAGATCTGGCCGCCTGGTCCAATGGCAACCACACGAACACTGCGCAAGCAGCCGTGGCTGCATCACATATGGGCCTGGAGGAGTCCACCAGCAGCATCGTTGCCAAGTTGCCGCCGGCACCCGCACCGGGGTTTGGCCTGATCGTCAGCCTGATCCTGCTACCCATCATTCTGATTTTGCTGGGGACTCTGTCGACCTCGTTGCTGCCAGCCGATTCGCTTCTGCGAGGCATCATGACTGTGCTCGGTGCCCCGCTGGTGGCGTTGCTGCTCGACACCTTGCTGTGTGCCTGGCTGCTGGGTACGCGCCGGGGCTGGAGCCGCAGTCAGGTTTCCGATGTGATCGGTTCGGCTTTGCCCGGCGTGGCCATGGTGATCCTGATTGCCGGTGCCGGCGGGGTGTTTGGCAAGGTACTGGTGGATACCGGTATCGGTGCGGTGGTTTCCGACATGTTGCGCACCACCGGTCTGCCGGTGCTGGCGCTGGGCTTTCTGCTGACGCTGCTGTTGCGCGCGGTGCAGGGCTCGACCACGGTGGCGCTGGTGACCACTGCGGGCATCATCAGCCCGCTGATTGCGACCCTCAATCTCACCCCGAACCACATGGCCTTGCTGTGCCTGGCCATGGGCGGTGGCGGGTTGGCCATGTCCCATATCAATGATGCCGGTTACTGGATTTTCACCAAGCTGTCCGGGTTGAACGTGGCGGACGGCCTGCGTACCTGGACGGTGCTGACCACCTTGCTCGGCACCTTGGGTTTCTGTATTACCCTGCTGATCTGGCCCTTTGTCTAACCCGCTATCTCAGGAGCTACCATGCCTCGTTTTGCTGCCAACCTCAGCATGCTCTACCCGGAACATGCGTTTCTGGATCGCTTCGCCGCCGCGGCTGCCGATGGTTTCGAAGCGGTGGAGTATCTGTTTCCCTACGACTACAGCGCCGAAGAGCTCAAGCAGCGCTTGAGCGACAACGGCCTGGTGCAGGCACTCTTCAATGCACCGCCCGGTGATTGGGCGGCGGGCGAACGCGGCACGGTGTCGTTGCCCGGCCGGGAGACTGAATTTCGAAGTGGATTTGATCGCGCCCTGGAATACGCCAGCGTGTTGGGCAATTCTCGCATCCATGTCATGGCCGGCCTGCTGCCCTCCGAGATTGACCGGGCACGGCATCACGGCATTTACCTGGAAAACCTCGCCTATGCCACCGCCCAAGCAGCCAAGGCAGGCGTCACCGTACTGCTCGAGCCCATCAATACGCGTGACATGCCGGGCTTTTTCCTCAATCGGCAGGATCAGGCTCAAGCCATCTGCAAGGAAGTGGGAGCCAGTAACCTGAAGGTCCAGTTCGACTGCTACCACTGCCAAATCGTCGAGGGCGACCTGGCCACCAAACTCCGCAGGGACTTCGACGGCATCGGCCACATCCAGATCGCCGGCGTGCCGGACCGACATGAGCCGGACCTGGGAGAGGTCAATTATCCTTATCTGTTCGAGCTGATCGATCAGTTGGGCTATGACGGCTGGGTAGGGTGTGAATACCGGCCGCGTGGCAATACCTCGGCCGGCTTGCAGTGGTTACGCGACTGGAAATCCCGTTAAACGCGAGAAAAACCAATCCATTGACGCGTTTCTCCAGCAATGGTCCGACATCACGACATGAGCCATTTCACCCACGGCGTCCATGCTGTGCCGGCTCAAACGGTTAAAGGCATCGGCGTCTCTGCACATTTGGATCATTAGTTTGTCACTTACGGTCATTGAGAGGTCTTTGGAGTGCCAATAGTCTGTAACCCATGACTGAGGGGCGCCAAAGAGCGCCCGCCTTTTTCCGTGATCGCTCGTTGTGGAGTTACCGATGACCGCCGCTCATTACCCGCACCTGTTGGCCCCGCTGGACCTGGGTTTTACCACCTTGCGCAACCGTACCCTGATGGGCTCGATGCACACCGGTCTTGAGGAGAAGCCGGGTGGCTTCGAGCGCATGGCGGCGTACTTCGCCGAGCGTGCCCGTGGCGGTGTCGGCCTGATGGTGACCGGCGGTATCGGTCCGAACGACGAGGGCGGTGTGTACTCCGGTGCCGCCAAGCTGACCACCGAGGAAGAAGCGCTCAAGCATCAGATCGTGACTCGCGCGGTGCATGAGGCGGGCGGCAAGATTTGCATGCAGATCCTTCACGCCGGCCGTTATGCCTACAGCCCGAAACAGGTCGCGCCAAGCGCCATCCAGGCACCGATCAACCCGTTCAAGCCTAAAGAGCTGGACGAAGAAGGCATCGAGAAACAGATCAGCGATTTCGTCACCTGCTCGACCCTGGCGCAACAGGCCGAGTACGACGGCGTCGAAATCATGGGGTCCGAAGGCTACTTCATTAACCAGTTCCTGGCCGCTCACACCAACCACCGCACCGACCGTTGGGGCGGCAGCTACGAAAACCGCATGCGCCTGCCGGTGGAAATCGTGCGTCGGGTGCGTGAAGCGGTCGGCCCGAACTTCATCATCATTTTCCGCCTGTCGATGCTCGACCTGGTGGAAGGCGGCAGCACCTGGGAAGAAATCGTGCAGTTGGCCAAGGCCATCGAGCAGGCCGGTGCGACGATCATCAACACCGGTATCGGCTGGCACGAAGCGCGGATCCCGACTATTGCCACCAAAGTCCCGCGTGCGGCGTTCAGCAAGGTCACGGCCAAGTTGCGCGGTTCGGTGAACATTCCGTTGATCACCACTAACCGCATCAACACCCCGGAAGTCGCCGAGCAGATCCTCGCCGAAGGCGATGCCGATATGGTTTCGATGGCGCGGCCGTTCCTTGCCGACCCGGACTTCGTCAACAAGGCCGCTGAAGGTCGCGCCGATGAAATCAACACCTGCATCGGTTGCAACCAGGCGTGCCTGGATCACACCTTCGGCGGCAAGTTGACCAGTTGCCTGGTGAACCCGCGAGCCTGCCACGAAACCGAACTCAATTACCTGCCGGTGCAGCAGCTCAAGAAGATCGCCGTGGTCGGTGCCGGCCCTGCCGGTTTGTCTGCCGCGACCGTGGCGGCCGAGCGTGGTCATCAGGTCACGCTGTTTGATTCGGCCAGCGAAATCGGCGGCCAGTTCAACGTTGCCAAGCGCGTGCCGGGCAAGGAAGAGTTCTATGAAACCCTGCGTTATTTCGGCCGCAAACTGCAAACCACCAACGTCGAGGTGTGCCTGAACACCCGCGTGGATGTGGCCGGACTGGTCGAGGGCGGTTACGACGAAATCATCCTGGCCACCGGCATTGCGCCACGGCTGCCGGCGATTCCCGGCGTGGAGCATGCCAAGGTATTGAGCTACCTGGACGTGCTGCTTGAGCGCAAACCGGTCGGCAAGCGGGTCGCAGTGATCGGCGCCGGCGGTATCGGTTTTGACGTCTCGGAATTCCTCGTTCACCAGGGGCAGGCCACCAGCCTGAATCGTGAGGAATTCTGGAAAGAGTGGGGCATCGATACGCACCTGGAGGCGCGTGGCGGTGTCGCCGGGATCAAGGCCGCGCCCCATGCACCGGCCCGCGAAGTGTTCCTGCTGCAACGCAAGAAATCCAAGGTCGGCGACGGCCTGGGCAAGACCACCGGCTGGATTCACCGCACCGGTCTGAAGAACAAGCAGGTGCAGATGCTCAACAGCGTCGAATACCTGAAGATCGATGACGATGGCCTGCACATCCGCATCGGCGAAACCGGCGAGCCGCAAGTACTGCCTGTGGACAACATCGTGATCTGCGCCGGGCAGGACCCGCTGCGCGAGTTGCAGGAAGGTCTGGTGGCGGCGGGGCAGAACGTGCATCTGATCGGCGGCGCGGATGTCGCGGCGGAGCTGGATGCCAAGCGGGCGATCAATCAGGGTTCGCGGTTGGCGGCCGGGTTGTAATACGCAGGCTAAAAGTGCCAATGGCTTTCGCGAGCAGGCTCGCTCCCACATTCGATCTTCGGCGCGACCAAGATCCTTTGTGGGAGCGAGCCTGCTCGCGATGGCGGCCTATGAGCGACTAGAATGCTGGCTCTTTATGAGCTCAATCAGGCGCCAATGTTTTTTCCTCCCTCCGACTGGCTACCCCAAGCCCCCCTCGAACCCCTCCACCTCGACTGGCTCAAAACCGCCGGCATCGAGTCCGCGATCCTGCGCCTGGACCTGATCGACCCACTGATCAGCGGCAACAAGTGGTTCAAGCTCATCGAACATCTCAAAGCCGCTGACCGGGCCGGTGCCGAAGGCATCATCAGCCTGGGCGGCGCTCACTCCAATCACCTGCATGCACTGGCCGCGGCCGGCAAGCGGTTTGGTTTTGCCACGGTCGGCCTGTTGCGCGGGCATCCTCAGGAAACACCCACGACCCTCGACTTGCAGGCGTTCGGCATGCAGCTGCACTGGTTAGGCTACGGCGGCTATCGGGCGCGACATGAGGCGGGATTCTGGGACCCATGGCAGGCGCAATATCCCGATCTGTTTCCAGTCCCGGAAGGTGGCGGCGGTTTGCAAGGAGCAAAGGGTTGCGAACAGCTGAAGACAATGGTCAGCGCACAACTGGACGGACTGGGGTGGGATGACTACGACGGTTGGTGGCTGGCCTGTGGAACCGGCACCACCCTGGCCGGACTGGTGTTGGCCGAAGTGGGGAAACACCCGGTTTATGGTGCGTTGGCGGTGCCTGACGATCATGGTGTGGCGCAACAGGTCGAGCGGATCGTGGAGGAGGCGGGCGTGACCGAGCCGGTCTATGAACTGCTCGACGCCAGCCGAGGCGGTTTTGCCAAAGTCGATTCGCTGTTACTGGAGTTCATCGAGCAGACCGAACAAGCCAGCGGCGTTCCCCTCGAACCGCTGTATACCGGCAAGGCATTGCTGGCACTCAAAGAGCAAGTTGAGGCGGGGAAGTTTGCCCCAGGCACGCGACTGATTTTCGTGCATACCGGCGGTTTGCAGGGACGGCGGGGGTTCAATCCACAAATCTGAAAGGCACCGCAATCCCCCTGGGGGAGCGAGCCTGCTCGCGAAAACGGTATATCAGGCGCCTCAATGCCGGATGTGCCACTGCTTTCGCGAGCAGGCTCGCTCCCACAGGGGGATTCGGTGTATTCAAGTATTACGGCTCACCCCCTTGGGCATCATCCGCAACAAGGTGTTATCGCCCACCACATAGTGGTGATACAGCCCGGCTACGGCATGCAGGCCGATCAGCCAGTAGCCAATGGTTCCGGCGAGCTCGTGCCATTCCTGCAGTTGCCTGGCGAATGCCTTGTCTTCAGCCACCAGCATCGGCAGGTCGACGCCGTAGAACATCACTTGATTGCCTTTGGCGCTGGTGGTCAGCCATCCGAGAATCGGCGTGGCGATCATGAACAGGTAAAGCGCCCAGTGCATCAGCCTGGCCAGCATCGTCTGCCACTGAGGCGATGCCGGGAAAATCTGGGGTGCCGGGCCGAAGCTGCGCGCGAACAACCGCAACCAGACCAGGACAAACACCGTCAGGCCGAGCATGAAGTGTGACTCCACAATCAGCGCTCGACCACCACTGCCTTTAGGGAATATCCCACGCAGTTCGATGCTGGCGTAAACCAGCGCCAGCAGGACCAGCATCAACCAATGCAGCACGATCGATACGGTGCTGTAGCGTGATTCGGAGTTTTTCCATGGCATACGGCGTTCCTCACAGGTCGGGTCAAGCCACCGTTCCTGATCAACGGTGTGCTTTAACTGTAATCCTGTTTCAGCGGATTTGCCTGAGGTTATCGGTCGCTGAATGCCCTAGTTCAGGGAATTGACAGCCTGTAGGAGCGAGCTCGCTCGCTCCTACAGGGGGCTGGTGTGAATCAGTGGGTCTGCGGCATCTCGCCTTTGGCCAGGCGTTTGTTGATGTCGGCGATCACTTCCGGCAAGTCGGTGATGGTGTCGATCATGTAATGCGGGCGAGAGCCTTCGAACAGGGCGTGGATACGCTTGCGTTCGCTGTCCAGTGTATCGCTGCCGAGGGCGCGATAACCCTCGTAGTCCAGACCCAACGCGTTGCCCGAGCAGATCAGTGCCACGGTCCACATACCGGCGCGGCGCCCTTCGAGAATGCCCGGCACGGTGTCGTCGATCTTCACGCAGGCGGCAACGTCGTCGATGCCCAGGGCGATCACATTGGCCAGGGCCTGGGCCGGCCATGGGCGGCCGTTTGGCACTTCGTCGGTGGCGACGACGTGGTCGGCGACGTAACCGTTGGTGGCCGCCAGCTCGACGACCTTGTCCATGACCTGTTTCGGGTAGCCCGAGCAGGAACCGATCTTGATCCCTTGCCGGCGCAGGTTGGCGATGGTGTCCAGCGCGCCAGGAATCAACGCCGAGTGTTCGGCGATTTTCTCGATCTGCAACGGCATGAAGCGCTGGTAGATGGCGGTGACGTCATCGTCGGTCGGTGTGCGGCCGAACACCTTGCGATAACGCTCGGCGACTTCCGGCAGGTTGCACAGGGTACGGATGTGGTCCCACTTGCCCATGCCCATCGGGCCACGGGCTTCTTCGATGGACACCTGCACGTCGAATTCGGCGAAGGCTTCGACAAAAATCTGCGTCGGTGCGAAAGAACCGAAATCGACGACGGTGCCGGCCCAGTCGAGGATGGCGGCTTGCAGCTGGGTTGGGTTGGTGTAGTTCATGGTGAAAAATTCCTGTGAGAACGAGCTATTAGGGAGTTCGCCTTTCCTGTGGGAGCGGGCAAGCCCGCTCCCACAGGGATCGTGGTGGTTTAGATCTCGAGGACTTCCATCTCGCGCAACACTTCGCCGATGGCTGCCACGGCTTCACGCATTTCGGCCGGTTGGACGTGGCCGATGCAGCCGACGCGGAAGGTTTCGACCTGGGTCAATTTGCCGGGGTAGAGGATGTAACCCTTGGCCTTGACCCGCTCGTAGAACTCCTTGAACTGATAGCGCGGGTCTTTCGGCGCGTGGAAGGTGGCGATGATCGGCGCCTGGATCGCGGCCGGCAGGAAGCTGCGCAACCCCAGCTTGGCCATCTCTTCCATCAGTGCCTGGCAGTTGGCGGCATAACGCGCATGCCGCGCCGGCAGGCCGCCTTCTTCGTTGTATTGCAGCAGGGCTTCGTGCAGCGCCGCGACTACATGGGTCGGCGGGGTGAAGCGCCACTGGCCGGTTTTCATCATGTAGGCGTGCTGGTCGAACAGATCCATCGCCAGCGAATGGGAGTTGCCAGCGGCGGCGGCCAGGGATTCTTTATTGGCAAACACAAAACCCATGCCCGGTACGCCTTCCAGGCATTTGCCGGAAGCGGCGATCAATGCGTCGAACGGCACCTGTTGCGCATCGACAGGCAGCGCGCCGAAGGAGCTCATGGCGTCGATGATCAGGCGCTTGCCATGTTGCGCGACGACCTGGGCGATGTCCGGCAAGGGGTTGAGGATGCCGGTGCTGGTTTCGCAATGGATCAGCGCGACGTGGGTGATGCCGGTATCGCCCCGCAGCAGGCGGTCGACATCGGCGGCGGTGGTCGGTTCGTCTTCGGCGGTTTCGAAGGTACTGAACGGGCGGCCGAGCACTTCGCAGATTTTCGCCAGGCGTTTGCCGTAGGCGCCGTTGATCAGCACCAGGACTTTGCCATCGCGAGGCACCAGGGTGCCGATGGCCGCTTCCACCGCGAAGGTGCCGCTGCCTTGCAGGGGCACGCAATGGTGGCTGGCGGCGCCGTTGATGATCGCCAGCAGTTGCTCGCACAGGCTGGCGGTCAGTTGGTTGAAGCGGTCATCCCACGAACCCCAGTCGACCATCATCGCCTGGCGGGTGCGGGCCGAAGTGGTCAACGGGCCGGGGGTGAGCAGGATGGGTGCGGCAGTACTCATTCTCGTGTCCTCGCAATCGATGGGATGAAGCTACGGGGCTTAAATTGCAATTTGCCGAGTTATCAATCAAATTGTTTATTGTTATGCCAGCCATCAGTGAGAGTTATTCATGAACCTGTTTCAGCTCCGTGCGTTCGATGCCGTGGCCCGCGAGGGCAGCTTCACCCGCGCCGCCGCACGACTGTTCATCAGCCAACCGGCGGTGACCGGGCACATCAAGGCGCTGGAAGAGCACTACCAGATCACCCTGTTGCGCCGCACCGCGCGACGGGTGGAGTTGACGGAAGAGGGCACCAAACTGGCGGCAATCACCCGGGCGATGTTCGGCCTGGCCGAAGAGGCGCAGGTGATGCTGGAGGCCAACCGGCAGTTGCTCACCGGGCGCCTGGAAGTGGCGGCGGACGGCCCGCACATGGTCATGCCGATGCTCGCGAGCCTGCGGGCGCGCTATCCGGGGATCACCGTGAACCTGCGTCTGGGCAATGCCCAGGAAACCCTCGCGGCGCTGTTGTCCGAGCATGCCGACGTGGCAGTGCTGACCGAAGTCGAGCCGCGCAAGGGCCTGCATCTGCAGGCGCTGAGCGAGTCACGCATTTGTGCATTGGTGCCGGATGGTCATCCGTGGGCTTCACGGGCCAAGGGCGTGCCGCTGAAGGAGTTGGACCAGGTGATCATGGTGCTTCGTGAACCGAGTTCGATCACCCGACGCACCTTCGACGAAGCCTGCTTTCAGGCCAAGATCAATCCACGGGTGCTGCTGGAGCTGGACAGTCGTGAAGCCGTCACCGAGGCGGTGGCGGCCGAGTTGGGGGTGGGCGTGGTGTCGTCGGTGGAAGTCAGCCACGACCCACGGGTGGCGGCGGTGCCGATCATTGGCGAGGGGTTGGTGAACCGGCACATGATGGGGTGCATGGAGCGGCGGCGGGATTTGCGGCTTATTCAGGCGTTTTTCGGGTTGGCGCCGGTCAGGTAGACCGCGGTGCGGCCATCGCGGGCAAGCCTTGCTCCCACAGGTTTTGCGTCGTACACAACATAGGTGGCCAGCCCCCATTCCTGTGGGAGCTGGCTTGCCAGCGATGGGGCCAGACCTGCTTACACAAGGCTCTCGCGCACCATCTCCAGAAACGTCGCCACAATCCGCCGCGAACTCTGCTCGCGCAAGCACACCAGCGTCTCGGTCAAGCGCCGTTTGCAATCGGTGATCGGCAACGCGCACACCCGCGAGTCGGCGCCGAATTCGGCAGCCGAGACCACACCCACGCCAATCCCCACCACCACCGCCTCCCGCGCGGCTTCGCGTCCTTCCACCTGAATTGCCGGGCGGATGCGAAATCCCGCGCCGGCCATTTCTTCTTCCAGGGTCTGGCGGGTCACCGAGCCGATTTCCCGCAGCACCAGCGGGGTATCGTCGAGGTCCGCCAGGCAGATGGACTCGCGATCGGCCCAGGGGTGGTTACGCGAAACGAACGCCACCATCGGGTCATTGCGCAGTGGCAAGGAGATCAGGCGCTCATCGCTGACATCACGGCCCAGCAACGCCAGGTCGGCCTGGTAATTGAACAGCCGGAATAACGATTCATCGGTGTTTCCGGTTTCGATCTTCACGCTGATGCCGGGGTAGCGCTCACAGAACCGGGCGATCTGCGGCAACACGTGCACCGGCGCATCCACCGCCAGAATCAGGCTACCGGTCTGCAGCGCCTGGGAGTCCTGCAACAACTCCTGGGCCTCGGCTTCGATCACGAACAGTTTCTGGGTGACGCCAAGCAAGCGCTCGCCCAGGTCCGTGAGACGCACCGAGCGTTTGTTGCGGTGGAACAACAACACACCGTAGCGCTCTTCGAGTTTGCGCACCTGATCGGAAATTGCCGGTTGCGTGAGAAACAACCGCTCGGCGGCTTTGGTGAAGCTTCCATGGACGGCCACGGCGTGGAAGGCTTTGAGCTGGGCGTGGGAAACCGACATCGAAATCTCCAGGTACAAGCTGAGCTTATATTGGAAATACGATAAATCGATTTCACTTATTAATCAGTAATTGTTTTTATCATCTCAACCCGCTGACTGGTCGGTCGAACAGCAGCGAGTACCATGAGCCCGTGCGTGCGACAGCAGGACTCATCTGACCGGAACCGCCCACAGGGACCAGGCAGTTTCGCAGTGCTCAACAATAAAAACACAGGCGTTTTCTTCAAATTCTGCCAGCACACTCACACCCTGAGGTCAGACCCACAATGAACAAGCACATCGGCACCATCAAGCGTTGGCGCGTGCAGATCTTCGCGATCACCTGGCTCGCCTACGCCGCTTTCTACTTCACCCGCAAAGCATTTTCCGTCGCCAAACTCGGGATCGGCGAAGACCCGACGTTCATGCTCGACAAAATGGCCATGGCCAACCTCGACGCCATTTACCTGACCGCTTACGCCGTCGGTCAATTCACCTGGGGCATCCTTGCCGACCGTTTCGGTCCAAGGGTTGTCGTCCTCGGTGGCTTGCTGATTTCGGCGGGGGCGGCGCTGGTGATGGGCAGCTTCGCCACGTTGCCGATCTTTGCCACCTGCATGCTGATCCAGGGCCTGGCGCAGTCCACGGGATGGTCGGGGCTGTGCAAGAACCTCGGCAGTTTCTTTCCCGCCGAGCAGCGCGGGCGGGTACTGGGCCTGTGGAGTTCCTGCTACGCCTTTGGCGGTCTGGTGGCGTCGCCGTTTGCCGGTTGGTGGGCGTATACGCTGATCGGAACCTGGCACGCGGCATTCATTTCCAGTGCGGCGGTGGTTGGGCTGGTCGCCGTGCTGTTTTTTATTTTTCAACGCAACAAACCCGAAGACGTGGGCTTGCCGGCCGTGGAGCCGGAACCCGAGTTGACCGCTGAAGAGGCGTACGCCCAGAGCAAGATCAGCGTCCTGGAGCCGTTGAAGGAAATCCTGCGCAACCGTACGGTGCTGATTCTCGGTCTCGCGTACTTCATGTTGAAGCCGGCGCGCTATGCGATTCTGCTCTGGGGCCCGGTGATCGTTTTCGAACAGATGCCCTCGGTGGGCAAGGTGGGCGCGGCGATTATCCCTACCGCATTCGAACTGGCCGGGTTGCTGGGGCCGATCATGATCGGCCTGGCCTCGGACAAACTGTTCGGCGCCCGCCGCATGCCGGCCTGTGTCCTCAGTCTGTTGGCGCTGACCGTATCGCTGGCCTTCTTCATGGGCGCCTTGCATACCGGTAGCGTGGTTCTGGTGGTGGCATTGCTGTTCGTCATGGGCCTGACCCTGTATGGCCCTGACTCGATGATCAGCGGCGCGGCCGCCATCGATTTCGGCACTGCCAAGGCCGGTGCCACGGCGGCGGGCTTCGTCAATGGCTGCGGCTCGGTCGGCGCGATTCTCGGCGGGCTGCTGCCGGGTTACTTCGACACCGTCACCGTATTCATCGTCTTCGCCGGCTGCGCGATGTTCTCCGCGCTGGTGCTGATCCCGCACTGGAACAGCCGCCCCGGTGGCCTGAAAACCAACTATCCGTTAGTGCCTGACCGGGCGATGACTGTAAAACCCCTGCGTACCTGAACCCGGCATTGTCGGGCGTCCGAGCCTGAACGTGTGCCTGGCGAAGTTCGCCCCGGCGGCGGGCAAGGCTGATAAGGGCTGACGGTCAGGGTGCAGGGTCCGTGGGGTTGATCAGCCAGTCGAGCAGCAGGCGAGATTCGCCACGCGGTGTCGGGGATCGGACGGGCTGGGGCGTATGGTGTTGCCCCATGCTCGCGCAAAACACCGGTCGGTCGGCGTCGCCGTCAAGGAAACAGACCAGCCCGTCGCTACCGGCCAATGGCAGCATGGACGGGTCAATGCGATTGTTCGACGCGGCCAGGGCAATCGGTACCCAGAGTCCGTCGGATTCCTCAGGATCAGCGTCCGCCGTGGGCCATAAACAGACCTGTATCCGGCCGCGATCATCCAGTGTTGTCGGTTGCCCCGTCGGGCCGCACACCCGGGCAGGCTGATAACCGCGAATGCCCGGCCTGACCTGTTCGAGTGCCGGACGCAATACCGTCGACCAGGGAATGGCGGTGAACTGATTGTGGTAACGCGGCGGCGTGTCCGGTACCAGAATCGAGCCCTGTTGCCCCTGATGCCGCGTCTGGATCACCAGCCATTGATCGTTGAAACCTGGCAGCGGGTGTTCGGCGACCTGGACGATCCGGCCGCTGCGTAATTCGTGATGATTGCTTTTGCCGTGGATTTGCACTTGCCGGCAACGCAGGCGCTCCAGGTGCCGGCGGGCGCGTTGATCGCAATGACGCTGTTCGACAGCGGGGCGGGGCATGGGCGGCATTGCCGGGGCAAGGGGCTGATTGGCCGCGCTGTCGTTACATCCTGCCGCGCCGCGATCCCTGGGATCCAGTCGTGGGGACAAGGGGGGCGCATCATGGCGCTGGAACAATTCGGTGATGGTCGCAGGGCCGCCTGTCTCGGGGGCATCGCCGTCAAACGGCATCAGCAGCGGTTCTTGCGGGAGGCTCAGGCTGTCTTCGGCGAAAACCAGCACATGGGCATCGCGATGATGTTCAAAGTGATAGTGAATGCCTTCTTCTTCGCACAGCCGTTGCAGCAGGGTCAGGTCGGTTTCTTCGTACTGAATGCAAAATGGCCGCAGCGGATAGTGCCCGGTCCCCAGTTCAAAACGGTAACTGCTGTCGGGCAGGTCATGTTCCTCCAGCAACCGGCGCAGGATCATGGGCACGCTGAGATGCTGAAAGACCCGCCGTGATCTGTACTTGTCCAGTGCTTGCAACGCGGGCACCAGCACCAGTTTGTAGCTGAACCGGTGCGGCCCGCGATGTTCACGACTGACGCTGTGCAGCACGCCATGAATTCCCTGACCTTGCCCCAGGTTCAAGTGCGCCGGTTGTTGCAGCAGGCGATTGGGCTCCATGACCGCTGCCAGGCCGAGCACCTCGATGTCGAATCGATAGGGTTGGTTGAGGGCCTCGTGACCGCTGAACTGCACCACCTGCAAACTCAGGTCGTCATCGAGGAGGGTCAGGGTGAAGGGACTTTCCTTGTCGTCGTGCATCGAACGCGCTTCTGCCATGGGATACGGGCACAGAGGGTACGAAACCGCAGCGCTTTATAGTCATCGCAAATCGAAGTTTCAGAATCGCCCTACAACGGTGGGTGAAGTTGTCGATCCTGAATCCCGATCAGAGGGTCATATTTTTTGGTCGATTGCCAACTTTAGGCCGTATAAACTTGGCACCATGCGTCGGCCAATAGATGTCTCGGCGCCATAGACAAGAGAGTGAGTAATGGGCGCACAGTGGAAGGTTAAACACAAAGAAGCGGCAGCCAATGCCAAGGGCAAGATCTTCGGCAAACTGGTGAAAGAAATCACCATTGCTGCGCGCAACGGCGCCGATGTCGCCACCAACGCACACCTGCGCCTGGTGGTTGAACAGGCCAAGAAAGCTTCGATGCCCAAGGAAACCCTGGATCGCGCCATCAAGAAAGGCGCGGGTTTGCTGGGCGAAACCGTGCAATACCATCGCGTGACCTATGAAGGCTTTGCGCCGCATCAGGTGCCGCTGATCGTCGAGTGCGTGACCGATAACATCAACCGCACCGTCGCTGAAATCCGCGTCGCGTTCCGCAAGGGCCAGTTGGGCGCTTCCGGTTCGGTGGCCTGGGATTTCAACCACGTCGGCATGATCGAAGCCTCGCCGGACACCCCGGATGCCGATCCGGAAATGGCCGCCATCGAAGCCGGTGCCCAGGATTTCGAGCCCGGTGAAGACGGCGCGACCCTGTTCCTGACCGAGCCAACGGACCTCGATGCGGTACAGAAAGCCCTGCCTGAGCAAGGCTTCACCGTGTTGTCGGCCAAGCTGGGCTACCAGCCGAAGAACCCGGTCAGCGGTCTGAGCGATGAGCAGATGGCTGAAGTCGAAGCCTTCCTCGAAGGTCTTGATAACCATGATGACGTGCAGGACATGTTTGTCGGGTTGGCGGGTTAATTCGTTTCTTCAGTGACACCGCTTTCGCGAGCAGGCTCGCTTCCACATTGGACCGTGTCCGTCAAGGCAACTCGGTCAACTGTGGGAGCGAGCCTGCTCGCGAATGACCGCGAAGCGGTCACCCGTTATTCAACTCCGTAACGATTTCGCTGAACCCCGGCCGCGCCAGCACCTCCGGCTGACAACAGCACTGCTGCAACGCCTCCAGCTGCACACGCCGTTCATCGCTCAACCCCGAGTCGATCCGCTCCAGCAATTCCCCCAGCAAGATCCCGAACGCTCGCACTTCGATCCGTTGCAATGCACGGCTTTCCAGGCTGTCCGTCGTGGCGTGGAACGACGCCGCGCCAAAATCGCCCAACAGGCAATCACCGTGCTCGTTCCACAGGATATTGTGACCATAGAGGTCGCCGTGGGTGATGCCCTGGTGGTGCAAATGGCCGGCCACCGAAGCAATGCCACGGGCGATGCGTAGCGCCACATCGGCAGTGAAGCGAGTGTCGTCGGCGTAAACGTCGCGGCTGCAGGTGGCCAGGCTCGGCAGCGCGGCGAGGTTGCGGTAGCTCGGCTCGATCAACTGCATCACCAGCCCGGCCGTTTGCTGTGGGTGACCGATAATCCGCCCTTCAACGCGGATCAGATTGGGATGGGTGCTGGCGGTGATGCAGGCGTTCATTTCGTGCAGCGGCGAGCCATCGCTGGTCATTTCGCCTTTGTAGAGTTTGACCGCCACCTGCGTGTCCGGTTGTCCCGGTCGTGCCCATGTCGCCCGATGAATCACCCCGGAAGCGCCTTCGCCCAGTTTTTGCTCCAGCTCCAGCGCCGTCCATGGAATGCTCGCGGTGGCTTCAAGGGCGGCCGCATCGGCTTCGGTTTCCAGCGGGTTACCGGCGTAGGCCAGCCACGTCAGGCCTGGCAGGGAGAGTAGCCATTCGGGCAGATCGGTCAAACAGTTGGCGGCGATACGGATAAGCTCGAGCCGATGGCAGTTGCGCAAGCTGTCGGGCAAGCGCTGCAAGCGGTTACCCGCCAGCATGAGTTTTTGCAGATAAGGGCGCTCACCCAGCTCGGTTGGCAGCTCACGGATGCGGTTATCCGTCAGGATCAGCCAGCGCAGTAACGGCGGCAGGGCTTCACCCGGTACGTGTTCGATACGGTTGGCCTTGAAGGCGACCATGGTCAGTGTCGCGCATTGACCCACGCAAGCAGGCAGTTCGGTGAACTGGTTATCGGAGCAAAACAGCACGCGCAGGCGCGTCAGGCGGTGCAAGTCATCCGGCAGGCTGCTCAAGGCATTGCCACTGAGGTTGAGCACTTCCAGGGAGTCCGCCAGGTCGAAGATTTCCCGGGGGAACTCTGTCAGGCCGCAACTAAGGTCCAGGCGAGTGATGCCTGTCAGCGTGCCGGCGCGCAGTTGTGCAAGGGTGTGCATGAACGGGTTCGCTATCGGTCGAAGGAATGGGCGGCATGATAGCGGGAATAGTGTGCTGCCTGTCAGGTCCCCTTCGCGAGCAGGCTCGCTCCCACATTGGGCCGCCGTGGTCAACGGTGGGAGCGCTGCTCGCGAAGAGGCCGGTACTGCCACACAAAACCGGGGTTTAAACCGATTCCCGGATCTCAACCAACTGCCCCAACCGGCTGCGCGTACGCGCCAGGTCGATGGCCTCGCCACCCAGGCTTTCGCGCAACGAGCGCTGTCCGAGCAATATCAGGTGCTTGTCCTGATCGTATAAAACGTCCACCAGATTGATAAAGCGTTGCTGGGCGGCAATCGAACAGTCGGCCAGGCTGGGCAGTTCGTCGATGATCCAGTGATCGAAACGCCGGCACAGTTCCAGGTAATCCATGACGGCGGTGGGGTGGTCGCACAGGTCGCTGAAGGTGAAACCGATGGTGCGCCCTTCGCAGTAGCGGGCGGGCAGATGGCGGGTGCCGACCGGCAGGGCAATGGCCGGGGTTTGGGCGGCAGGCAGGTTCGAGGCCTGGCGCTGTGCCGGCGTGGCGGGCCAGACATACTGCCCCTGGGTAAACAGTTGCTGCGCGTGAGTTCTGGCCTGGCTGCGGTAGTCGTGTGGCCCGCCGACTTCCATCACCTGCATGCGCGCGTTGATCAGGTCGATCACCGGTTTGAAGCGCGCGTGGTACAGCGGGTTGGGCAACAGGCCTTCGGGCGGGTAATTGGAGGTGACCAGCAGCAGGATGCCTCGGCGGAACAACGCCTTGAACAGCCGCGTGATCAGCATCGCATCGCCGATGTCGTGGACATGGAACTCGTCGAAACACAGTACGCGGCAGTTACGCAGTAACTCATCCAGCGTGGTGGCCAGCGCATCCGGTTGATCGCGATGAGTGAACATTCCCCGATGCAACCGGGCAAAAAACTCGTGGAAGTGCAGGCGCTGTTTTTCCGCAAGGGGGATGGCCTGGAAAAAACCATCGAGCAGCCAGCTCTTGCCGCGACCCACTGCACCATGCAGGTAAAGACCCGGCAGGGTTTTCGCCCCGGCACCCAGCAGCGTCGCGGCATGCTGCGCCATGCAGTCGATCACGCGTTGCTGGCTGAGGCTGAGGGTGTAACCCTGGGAATGGGCCTTGTGGTGAAAGTAGTCGTGGATGACCCGACCGCTCGCGACACCGTTGGCGGGTGCAGTAGTTGCCTTGCCGAAGAGGCGGCGCAGCGATGGCCAGCGCGGAGTGAGTCGCGAACGGTTGGGCGGTCGAACGGCCACTGTGATGTCACCCCGTAATCTTCAGGCAGGCTCCCCGAGCTGCGGCGGCATAGTGTAACCAGAGGCGGGAATTCGCATCCAGTTGTGTCTGATTTTTGCGGATGTCGATGATCCCCTGTAGGAGCAAAGCTTGCTCGCGATGGCGGCAGGTCAGGCACAGCGTCGTTGACTGTACTGGCGCCATCGCGGGCAAGCCATGTTCCTACAGGAGATTTGTGTCGTTTGTTAGAGGGGCTGTGTCAGTGATTTAGCGCTCGATACTCCGATTCCACCGCGCATTCCACGCCGGGCGCTGTTCGTTGACCTGATCCCAGTCCACCGCGATCGCCGTCTGCAGGTACTGCTTCATCGCCTCGACCTGCCCGCGGGTACGGTCTGTTGTCGGCGTATTGGGGTTGGACGGAATCTGGTCGCCATCCTCAAGCGCGGCAGCCTGGGCTTCGGGGGTCAGCAGGAACGCGGCGAGCTTTTGCGCCAATTGCGGCTGAGTGTTGTTGGCGATGGCGCACTCGGCGACGTTGAGCACCACGGCACCTTCTTTCGGTTGTGCGTATTCCACCGGCATGCCCTTGAGTTTCAGGGCGGTGACCTGGGTCGGGGTCAGCGGAAAGAGCGCTGCTTCGTCGGTCTGGAGCATTTCGGAAATCTTCGCCGAGCTCGGAATGTACTCCAGCACGTTGCGCCCGACGCTGTTCGGCCAGGCCTTGAACCCCGGTTCGACATCGGTCTCGCTGCCGCCCTGGATACGGTTGAACATCAGGAAACCATGCAGGCCGAAGGTGGAGGAGGCCATCGACTGGAATACCACCTTGTCCTTGAAGCGCGGATCGGCCATGTCCATCCACGAGGTCGGCGCACTCCAGCCTTTCTCCTTGAACAGTCGGGTGTTGTAGGCCAGACCGGTCACACCGAGGCTGACGGCCACCGCCTGATCCTTGATCCGGCCCTTGGCCGGGATCTGCGCCAGGGTCGGGTTGTCTTCGAGCTTGTCGCACAGGCCCATGCCGATGGCGCGGTACATGATGCCGTCGTCGAGGAACATCACGTGCATCTGCGGGTTGCCCTTGCTGGCCTGGACCTTGGCCAGGATATCGGCGGAGGTACCGGGCACGATCACCACCTTGACGTTGTTGGCCTTCTCGAAAGCCGGCAGTACCTTGTCGGCGTACAGCCGCTCCATGGTCCCGCCGTTCATGCCCAGGTACAGCGTCGGCTCGGCGTGGGCCTGGGCGGCGGCGAGCAGGGCGCTCATGCAGGACAAACCGAGCAGAGCAGTGCGTTTGACGTTATTCATTGGCGCGACCTTCCTCTATCAAGCTACGGAGATGGAGTGAAACCGGGTGATGGAAAACGCATCCAGCGACGTCTTTGACGCGCCGCTACAGATGATCTCGGTGAGCGCCTGGCCCACCGCCGGGCCGATCTGGAAACCGGCGCCGGCAAAGCCGAACGCATGCAACAGACCGGGCTGGGTACGGCTGTGTCCGATCACCGGTTGGCGATCGGGCAGGTAACCTTCGGTGCCGCTCCAGGTGCGAATCGCCTGGGCGCCTTCCAGAAACGGGTAAAGCTCGACGGCCTGGCGCAGGATTTCCAGCACCGCGCCTTGACCGGGACGGGCGCGGGCATCGTCGAGGGCAAAGCCCTGGCCGCCGCCCAGCACGCAATTGCCGCGCGCGACCTGGCGTGCATAGATACCGCCGCCCTCGACGCCGGTGCTGGCATCCATCACCAGAGGCAAGGGCTCGGTGACCAGCATCGCCGGGTGTCCGGAATGCATCGGCACCGGTTCATCGAACTGCGCGGCCAGGCTGCCGGCCCAGGCGCCAGCGCAGTTCAACAACCAGGGCGCATGCAACTCCAGGCCGGTTTGCGTGCGCACGCGAAAGCGCTGGCCGTCGTGTTCCACGGCGGTAACCGCGCATTGCTCGTGTACCTGCACGCCATGGCGTCGCGCGGCCCGGGCGAACGCAGGGGACACCAGGCGCGGA
The DNA here is from genome assembly GCF_003634475.1 of Pseudomonas sp. WPR_5_2. NCBI lineage: Bacteria > Pseudomonadati > Pseudomonadota > Gammaproteobacteria > Pseudomonadales > Pseudomonadaceae > Pseudomonas > Pseudomonas sp. WPR_5_2. The sequence goes on from NZ_RBLA01000002.1 coordinate 291,867, forward strand.
TTGGCATGACCGTCATCCGGGCAATAGGAGGCGCCCACCGCGACGTCTCCCACCCATGGAAAACGCCTGCGCAGTTCGGTGCGGTCAAGCACCTGCAAATCGAGGCCGAAGCCCTGGCTGCTGACTTCATAGTTCTGTAGCGCTCGCAAATCGTCGAGGCTGCGAGCAAGTTTGAGGTGACCGCTGCGTTGATATTCACCGTCGATCCCGATCAATTGCGGCAACTGCCCCCAGATGGCGTGGGCGCGTTGTGACAGCGGCAGTTGCGACAGCGGCCGCCCCTGACGACGCACGCCACCGTAGTTCACGCCGCTGGAATGCGAACCGCAGAAATCCCGCTCCAGCAGCACCACGCGCCGCCCGGCCTTGCCAAGAAACAGCGCCGCCGAAGCGCCGACGATGCCGCCGCCAATGATCACTGCGTCGACTTCGATCATGCTTCGATCTCCAGGCCAAAGGGCAGCGGTTTGATGGGAGACTGGGCCCGCAGCCGGCCAATGTCGGACACGTCGCGCCGGCTTTCGCAGGCAATGATTTCCGCTGCGGCCGCGCCACACATCCGGCCCTGACAGCGACCCATACCGATCCGGCAGTGGGCCTTGACCCGGTTGATTTCCCAGTGACCTTCGCGCACGACCTCACGAATATCGCCGGCACGAACTTCTTCGCAGCGGCAGACCATCACGTCATCGTTGATGCGCGCGGCCCAGTCCTCGGGAAAGGCAAAGGCACGTTCCAGACCCTGACGAAAATCGCCGATGCGTTCCAGCGATTGTTCAAGCTGCGCGGGGCGTTGCGCCGGGATCAGGTGGCCGGTGTCTTCGAGCAACGCCAGCGCGGCGCGCTCGCCGGCCATTTCCGCAGCGTCGGCGCCCATGATCCCGGCGCCATCACCGGCCAGGTACACCTCGGCGACACTGCTGCGTCCGGCGCGGTCGCGTTGTGGCAGCCAGGCACGGTTGAGCGGGTTCCAGGCAAATTCGCAGCCAAGCAGGTCGGCGAGTTGGGTTTCGCTGCGCAGGCCGTGGGCGAAGGCGACGGCATCGCAGTCCAGTCGATGTTGGCCTTTTGCGTCCGACCAGATCAGCGCCTGCGCCCGTTGCTCACCTTCGACACCTTGCAACGTCGCGCCCTGGTGCACCGGGATGCCGTGGGCGGTGAGCCAGCCGCGGTAATAGAGACCTTTGGCCAATGTGGCCGGTTGAGCCAGCAGGCCGGGCAGGGCGCGGGCCTGGGCGCTGAAGGGGGAACTGTCGAGCACCGCGATCACCTTCGCGCCAGCCTTGGCGTATTGATAGGCGACCAGATACAGCAACGGGCCGCTGCCGGCGAACACCACGCGCTCGCCGATGGCGCAGCCCTGGAATTTCAAGGCAATCTGCGCCGCACCGAGGCTGTAGACGCCGGGCAAGGTCCAGCCCGGCACCGGCAGAACCCGGTCGGTGGCGCCGGTGGCGACGATCACCCGGGAAAACCCCAGTCGCGCGGCACGGCCGTCGTGCAAGGTGTCGAGGGCACCGTCTTCGGCGTTCCACACCAGCGTGTCGGGGCGATAATCGAGTTGTTCGCGCAACTGATCGATGGTCTGGTGCAGGGCCTGGGCCTTGCGTGCTTCGAAGCCATACAGCTTGACCGGCGAGCGCGTGAAATTGGCCGGCTGGCGCCGATAAATCTGCCCGCCACCGCGTGCGGCTTCATCCAGCAACACCGGGCGGACACCATGTGCCACCAGGGTTTGCGCGGCGCGAATACCGGCCGGGCCGGCGCCGATGATGACGACAGGCTTCATGCGCACCTCTTTTGTGAACGATCCGCGACCACTGTGGGAGCTGGCTTGCCAGCGATGGGGGCGGCACAGGCAACATTGGTGGTGGCTGACAAGCCGCTTTCGCTGGCAAGCCAGCTCCCACAATGGATTGGAAGTTGCCGCAGCTTTTGTGCCCGACGCAGCGCTCCTGTAGGAGCTGGCTTGCCAGCGAAGGGGGCAGCACAGGCAACATTGATGGTGGCTGACAGGCCGCTTTCGCTGGCAAGCCAGCTCCTACAGGGGATTGGGTGTTTGCAGGTGAAAGAGCTGTTCATATCGATCGCCCCGGCTCGCGGCTGATGTGTTGTCCCGCTTCAAGCAACGTCGAGCAGGCGCGGACCCGGCGGCCATCGCCCAGGCGTACCCAGCAGTCCTGGCAGGCGCCCATCAGGCAGAACCCGGCGCGGGGTTCGGCGTTGAAGTCGCTGCCGCGCAGGTGTTCGCTGCAGGTCAGCACCGCCGTCAGTACGGTGTCGCCGAGCAGGCCGCTGGCCGGTTGGCCATCGAGGGTAAAGTCCAGGGCCGGGCGGTCGCCTTCGGCCAGTCGTTTCAGCAGAGCCATGGCGCCCTCATTGTTTGCCCACCAGAACCCGATCCAGGCCGTAGACCCGATCGAGCAGAATCATGGTCAGCGCGGTCAGCGCGATCACCAGTGCCGACACCGCCGCCATCATCGGATCGATGGACTCGGTGGCGTAGACGTACATGCGCACCGGCAAGGTTTGCGTGGCCGGCGAGGTGACGAAGATCGACAGCGTGACCTCGTCGAAACTGTTGATGAACGCCAGCAACCAGCCCCCGGCGACCCCCGGCAGAATCATCGGCAGGGTGATCTGGCGGAACAGCGTGAAGCGCCCGGCTCCCAACGATTGCGCGGCGTGTTCGGCACTGCGGTCCAGGCCGATGGCCGAGGCCAGCACCAGACGGAGCACGTAGGGGGTGATCACCAGCACATGGGCGAAGATCAGCCACGCAAAGCTGCCGTTGACTCCCATCAGCGCGAACAGGCGCAGCAACGCCACCCCCAGCACCAGGTGCGGAATGATGATCGGCGACAGGAACAACCCGTTGAAGAAATCCCGGCCGGGGAATTCGAAACGGGTGATCGCCAGCGCCGCCGGCACCGCGATCAAGGTGGCCAGCGAGGCGGCGCTGAACGCCAGGATCAGGCTGTTGTAGAACGCATCGACAAAGTCGGCACGCTCGAACACGGCGCGGAACCAGCGCAGGGAAAAATCGCTGGTCGGCAGACTCAGGGTGTTCTCCGGGGTAAAGGCGACAAGGCACACCACCACCAGCGGCGCGAGCATGAACAGCACCACAAGGGCATGAAACAGCAGGGCGAAAGGACCGTTCCTGGACATGACGAATTATCCCAATGACTTCTTGTAGCGGCCTTCGATCATGCGGTTCCACGACAGCATGATCAGCAGGTTGATGAGCAGCAGGGCCACGGCGATGGCCGCGCCCATGGGCCAGTTGAGTTCCGACAGGTATTGGTCGTAGATCAGCGTGGCGACCATCTTCAGGCGGCGTCCGCCGAGCAGGCCGGGAATGGCAAATGAGCTGGCGGCGAGGCCGAACACGATCAGGGTTCCGGAAAGGATGCCGGGCATGACCTGGGGCAGCACCACCTGGCGAATCACCGTGAAGTGGCTGGCGCCCAGCGACAGCGCGGCTTGCTCGGCGGCCGGGTCGAGCTTCTGCAGCGAGGTCCAGACCGGAATGATCATGAACGGCAGCATCACGTGAACCAGTGCGATCACCACGGCGAACGGCGTATAGAGCAACTTCATCGGCGAGCCACCGAAGGCTTGCAGGACCTGATTGACCAGGCCGTCGGCACCGAGCAGCAGGCTCCAGCCAAAGGCGCGCACCACCACCGAAATCAGCAACGGGGTAAGGATCAGGATCAGGAAAATCGAGCGCCACGGGGTGCCCATGCGGCTGAGGATGTAAGCCTCGGGCACGCCGATCAGCACGCAGAGCAAGGTGGTCAGCGCACTGATCCACAGGGTGCGCAGGAAGATCTCGTAGAAGTACGGATCGCCCAGCAGGCTGCCGTAATGCTCGGCGGTATAGGCGTCGGCGTTGATGCCCGAGCCGTAGTCGAAGACGTTGAACGACAGCACCAGAGTCAGCAACAGCGGGATCACCAGCAGGCTGACGTACAGCGTCAGGGCCGGTGCCGACAGCCAGTAACCCTGGCGTCCCTGGCGGATGGCGGCGAGGGTGCTCATGCTGTCACCTCGTCAATGCTCAGCACCCGCAACAGCGCCGTATCCCAATCCAGGCCCACCGCCGTGCCTTCGTTCAGCGGGGCCGAACCGTCGTTGCGGCGCACCACACTGAGTTCGCCGAGGCTCGTCGACACACCGTACAGCCATTGGCTGCCCAGGAAGAAGCGGCTGCTGACCTTGCCTTGCAGGCGCCCGTGACCCGCCTCGCGCAGGTCGATTTTTTCCGGACGCAGGCTCAGGGTCAGTTCGCCGGCGCCATAAGTGCACACCTGAACCGCGCCGTTCGTATCGCGTTCACCGGGCAGCAGATTGGCCTTGCCAACGAAGCCGGAAATGAACTCGGTGCGCGGGTGTTCGTAGAGGGTGTAGGGCGCGTCGATTTGAGTGATGCGCCCGGCCTGCATCACCACCACGCGATCGCTGATCGATAGCGCTTCGGACTGGTCGTGGGTGACCATCAGTGTGGTGATGCCCACTTCGCGTTGAATGCGGCGGATCTCGAATTGCATCTCTTCGCGCAGGTTGGCGTCGAGGTTGGACAGCGGTTCATCCAGCAGCAACACCGGCGGCTGGATCACCAGCGCCCGGGCCAGGGCGACGCGCTGGCGCTGGCCACCGGACAGCTCCCGAGGATAACGCTCGGCGTGCTGATGCAGGCGTACCAGCTTCAATACACGCTCGACCCGCTGTTGGATCTCGGCGTTCGGCACCTTGCGCATGCGCAGGCCGAACGCGACGTTGTCCTTGACGGTCATGTGCGGGAACAGCGCATAACTCTGGAACACCACCCCCAGGCCGCGGCTGGCGGGTTTGGCGTGAGTGATGTCGCGACCGTCCAGCACGATGCGCCCGCTGGTGACGTCGACGAAGCCGGCGATCATTTGCAGGGTGGTGGTCTTGCCGCATCCGGAGGGGCCGAGCAGGGAAACGAATTCGCCTTTCTCGACCGAGAGATCGGTGGCGACCACGGCGTCGATTTCACCGTAGCGTTTGCCAAGTTTTTGAAGTTGCAAAAAAGCCATGACTGCGCCTCCACCTGAGATTGTTATGCGCGCCTCGGGGCGCGCTTTTTTGTATGGGCAGATACGAAAAAATGTTTGCGGGGTGCGTTGGCGCTCGACTTGGGTCGGCTGCCGCTGTTGTTCGAATCGCCCCTGTGTGGACGCAGATTAGGACGAAGACTAGGATGGGCTCAATGGCCTATTTCACTGAAGCGATGACTATTTTCAGTTTCATTCGGTGAGTAAATTAATATGCGAGAAAATTCATGTCAGATTCCATTGAGCGGAATGAAAACAAAAATGAAGTCGGTGTCGGCGCCGTCCCAAGGTTGTTTGCGGTGTTGCGGGCATTGGGCGATACCGTGGAGGGCGGCGAGCGCGTGACGCAACTGGCCCAGCACATCGGTTTATCGCAACCGACCACCCACCGCTTGCTGCGCAGCCTGATGGAGGAGGGCATGGTCGAGCAGGACGCGCGCAGCAAGCGTTACCGCCTGAGCCTGGACTTTTTCGCCTTGGCCGCCCGGGCGGGCAACAGCGGAAACCTGCGCGAACTGGTGCGCCCGGCGTTGCTGCGGCTTTCGGCGTCGCTCGGCGATTCCTTGTTTCTGCTGGCGCGCAGCGGCTTCGATGCGATCTGCCTGGACCGCAGCGAAGGTCCGTTTCCGATTCGCACCTTCACCGGTGACATCGGTGGCCGGGTGGCGCTGGGCGTAGGGCAGGGCAGCCTGGCGATCCTGGCGTTTCTGCCGGAAGAAGAACGCGAAACAGTGATCCATTACAACCTGCCGCGGCTCAAGGATTTCCATCTGTATGACGAGGTGTTCCTGCGCTCGGAAGTCGAGAATGTGCGCAAGCTCGGTTACGCCGGACGCAACACCGGTGTGTTGCAGGGCATGGCCGGGGTGGCGGTGCCGATCCTCGATCGTGAAGGCCGGGCGGTGGCGGCGTTGAGCGTGGCGACCGTGAGTGACCGCCTGGGGCCGGATCGCTTGCCGACGGTGGTGGAGATGCTCAAGCGTGAAGCGGCGTTGATCGGGCCGCGGATCAATCCGTTTGATCCTTTGCTACGGCGGCCGTCGCAGGTGTTCGGACAAGGTTGAGCGCAATCTCCAGAGACTCATTGAACCCTGTGGGAGCGGGCTTGCCCGCGATAGCGGTCTTTCAGGCGATATCTTTATTGCTACCAGGCCGCCATCGCGGGCAAGCCCGCTCCCACAGTGATTTGATGGTGCTCAGAAGTTCGTGGTCTGTCTGAGCATCTGCGCCGCCGGCGTATCCGTCGGGCTGACCATCGCATAGTTGTAGCCGCCACCGGACCAATACTCGGCCTGCAACCCGCCATCACTGCGACTGCCTCGTGGCAACAGGAAGTTCTTCGGTCCCGGCGGGCGCACGTAGAAGCTGATCTTGTTGCCGTCCTGATTCTCGTACACCACCATCGCCGCCGGTCCCTGTTCGGTGCTGAGCAGGCGGCCGCTCACCGGTTTGAACCCGGCGCCGGTCAGGTCCGGCAAGCGATTGGCTTGGGTGAAATAACGGTCGAGCCAGCCCTGCATGTCGCCGTCTTCGCCGGCCTTGTAGTCCGCCGGCAACAACCCCTGCTGGGCAATCAGGCGGTAAGCCTGCATGGCATCGGCCATCGGTTGCGCGGCGCTGAGCAGGGTCATTTCCCGGGCTTGCCAGCCGCTGACCCCGCCGACGCTGACCGCAATCAGCAACACTGCGGCACTGGCCAGGTGGCGCCGGGACTGGCGCTTAAGGCGCTGGCGAATCAGCGCCGGATCGAGGTCCGGGTTGGCCGGTTGCTGCAACGCGCCACTGAGGGCCGCTCGTAGTTGCTGGGCGTCTTGCTGCCAGGCGCGCACTTGTGCGGCAACTTGCGCATTGCTGGCGAGAAAAGACTCGACCAGGTGTCGGTCGTCCTCGTTGAGTTGGTGGTCGACGTAGGCGTGCAAGTCGCGCTCGCTGGGGGGCATGCTGATCATTTGAGTCTCCGCAGGGCAGGGCGGGTGATTTCGCCATCGCTGAGTTGGCGCAGGGCCTGGCGGGCCCGGGACAGGCGGGACATCACGGTGCCGGTGGGTACGTCGAGGATCTCGGCGACCTCTTTGTAACTCAGGCCTTCCACCGATACCCACAGCAACAGCGCGCGCTGTTCGGTGGGCAGTTGGTCGAAGGCATTGAGGGTGGATTGGGCAATCACGGTGCGCTCCACCGAAGGCTGCGCATCATCGCGCCCGGTGAAGAATTCGAGCATTCGTGCATAGCGTCGGGAGCGGCGATGCGCATCGAGAAACTGTCGATACAAAATCGCAAACAGCCAGGCGCGCAAGTCGCCCTCGACGCGTTTATTGCCCCAGCTCGACAGTGCACGCTCAAGGCACGATTGCACCAGGTCGTCGGCGCTGCTGGCGTTACGCGTCAATGACACGGCAAATCGCCGCAATCCGGGAATGATTTTTCTCAGTTGTTCGTCGATATCGTTCATGAAGTGCTGACTAGTCACTACGCTAGGGACTAGGAAGACGCCCGATAACCGAGGTTATTCCACGCCCGAAAAAATAAACACCGCACGATGGAATAAACCTGTATGCGGTTCGTCTGCTTGATTCTTCTCACTTGTGGCCGATGGCCCTGGAGTCTTTCATGGTAGATCGATCATCACCGCCACCCTTGAGTGCCGCCAGCGTTGCGTTGCGTCTGGCGGGCATTGCCGTGGTTGTCGCTGTCGTGGCCGGGGCGTTTGCCTACGTCAACGGCACCTTGGACCCACAACGGCTGACGCCGAAAAAGCTGATCAATGTGCTGGAAACCAATAACGGCGTGCACCCCGGATTCCGACGCAATCATGCCAAGGGTGTGTGCGTGATCGGCCATTTCGAGAGCAGTGGCGAGGCTCGCAGTTATTCCATTGCACAGGTATTCAATGAGCCGCGCACGTCGGTGGTCGGTCGTTTTGCCTTGCCGGCGGGTAATCCCTACGCGCCGGACAGCGCCGTGCCGATCCGCAGCCTGGCGTTGCGCTTCACCCAGGCCAACGGCCAGCAATGGCGCACCGGGATGAACAGCATGCCGGTGTTTCCGGTGGGCACGCCCGAAGCGTTCTATCAATTTCAGCAGGCTCAGTCGCCGCTTCCCGCGACCGGTAAACCGGACCCGGCCGCGGTGCCGGCGTTCTTCGGCTCGCACCCGGAATCGGCACCGTTCCTGGCATGGATCAAGACTGCCAAACCCTCGGCCAGTTACGTGACGGAAACTTACAACAGCGTCAACGCGTTCTATCTGGTCAACGCCGCCGGCCAGCGGCAAGCGGTGCGCTGGAGCATGGTGCCGGTGGCTCAGGACGCGCCCGGCGCCACGGCACCGCAGGGCAGCGATTTTCTAGAGAACGACCTGGTCCAGCGGATCACCGCCGGCCCGCTGCGCTTTCAGCTGAACATCACCCTGGCCAACCCCGGCGACCCGGTCAACGACGCCAGCAAGGCCTGGCCCGAAGGACGCAAGGTGTTGAATGCCGGCACCCTGGTGCTGGAAAAAACCCAGCCACAACTCAACGGTGAGTGCCGCGACATTAACTACGACCCACTGGTGCTGCCTGCGGGCATCGAAGGGTCCGACGACCCGTTGCTCGCCGCGCGTTCAGCCGGCTACTCCAATTCCTACCTGCGTCGCACCAGCGAAGTCAGCCAGTTGCCCGCCGCCAAGCAGGAGGCTCAACAATGAATACTCAACCCAACCATTTCGCTCCCTTGGCGCGCCTGCTGCACTGGCTGATGGCGCTGATGATCATCGCCATGCTGTTCATCGGCGCAGGCATGGTCGCCTCGGTCTCCGAACGCCATGAATGGCTGATCCACCTGCACAAGCCCTTGGGCGTGGCGATTTTGTTGCTGGTGATCGTGCGTCTTGTGGTGCGCTTCTCCACGCAACAGCCGCCGTTGCCGGCGGACCTGCCGGGTTGGCAAGCGCTGGCGGCGAAGGCATCCCATGTATTGCTGTATGCTTTGATGCTGATTTTGCCGTTGCTCGGCTGGGCGATGATTTCCGCGTCCGGTGAACCGGTGATGCTCGGCAGTTCGATGCAGTTGCCGTCAATTGTGCCGGCGAACGCGCAGGTGTTCGCGTTCCTGCGCAAGGCCCATGGGTATCTGGCGTATCTGTTGTTTTTGACGGTGTTGCTGCACTTGGCGGCGGCGTTGTTTCATGGGTGGATACGGCGTGATGGAGTGCTGGAGAGCATGTTGCGGGGCAAGGATCGCGGTTGATCGATAGCACGCAAAACCTGTAGGAGCGAGCCTGCTCGCGATGACGGCGCCACATTCAATATTTCTATTGACTGATACGCCGCGATCGCGAGCAGGCTCACTCCTACAGGTTCCGCGGTTTGCAATGAAATCAGGGGATAGATCAGCGCAACGAGTCGACCATCTCCGCCACGGTGGTCAACACATCCTTGCCCAACTGCTTCGACCGCTTGCCGGACCAGCCGGTCTCCGCGTTCGGATGATCGTCATGATCCTTGAACGGCATTTCCAGGGTCAGGGACAGGCAGTCGTATTTCTGGCCAACGGCGTTGCAGGCCAGGGTCATGTTGGCCTTGCCCGGTTCATCGCGGGTGTAGCCGTGCTTGGTCTGGAAGTCCTTGGTGGTTTTCTTCAGATGGCTGCGGAAGTGCTCTTCGAGTTTTTCGATCCGCGGCGTGTAGCCCGGATTGCCTTCGCAAGCGGCGGTGAAGACGTGGGGGATTTCCTCGTCACCGTGAACGTCGATGAACATATCGACGCCATACTTTTCCATTTGCTGCTGGACGAAAAAGACTTCCGGGCTGACTTCCGGGCTGGCGCTCTGCCATGCGCGGTTCAGGTCCTGGCCCATGGCGTTGGTGCGCAGGTGGCCGTGGAAGGCACCGTCCGGGTTCATGTTCGGCACCAGGTACAGGTCGGCGCTGGCCAGCAGTTTGTTCAGCACCGGGTCGTCGTGCCGTTCCAGGCGCTCGATCACGCCTTCCATGAACCACTCGGCCATGTGCTCGCCCGGATGTTGCTGGGCAATCATCCACACCTTGCGCCGGCCTTCGGCACCCGTGCCTTTGCGCAGCAGTTGAATGTCACGGCCTTCGACGCTCTTGCCGGTGGCCAGCAGTTCGGTGCCGGCCTTGGTCAGCGCCTGCTCGATCAGCCAGTCATGACGGCCGCGGCTGTAGGGTTCGAAGTAGGCGAACCAGGCGTGGGTTTGCGTGGCTTCAAGGCAGAAGCGCAGACAGTCGCCTTCGAAGATGGTCGGTACGCGGAACCAGTTGACGTGATCGTAGGAGGCTACGGCCTGATAGCCGGTCCAGGCCTTGTTGTACGAGGACTGGCTGGCATTGTTCAGGCGGAACCAGTGCTCCTGGCCGACATGCAGGCCGCTGGCCTTGAAGTGGAACCATTGAAAGTGATTGCTTTTGGTATCGGGTCGAATAGCCAGCAGGGGCTTGAGCGGGTCGCTGACATCGATGACCTGGATGTTGCCGCTGTCGAAATTGGCACTGATGTCGAGAGTTTTAGCCACGGTCAGGGTTCCTGATTCAGATTTTTATGTTGGCTACTTTACACGCAAGAGAAGGGCGTTAGGAGCGCATAAAAACGTTTCACCCAAGGTGTCGAAGATTGGGTTCGTGGCTTGGGGAGTAGGCTGGTTTCTACGGGTATTGCGATGGATGATCGGCGGGATGTGCGAAGCGGCAGAAGGAGGATATGGGCTTGAAATAGGGGGGCGTCCTCCCTGACGCCGACGCAGCTTAGAGACTGCACGATTGATTCTCAAGTGCTATCTGCGATTGGTTTTTCCTTTATGATCAACGGCTTCTCTTGCCAACAAATATTCTTTTGATATCATCCGCGCCATCGAATTTGCAGCACCTACAGACTTCATTAGCCTGAAGCCATAAGCCAGAAAACTGGCAAAAAAAGACCCGGCAAAAAGCCGGGTCAAAAACCGTGATTAGCCTGATGAGGAGATAGTCCAGGAGACCGACCTGAGGTCCCTTGGTCTATCGACTGATCTCGCGATCAGTTGATGCAATAATAATCATTCTCGTTTGCAAGTCAAATGAATTGTCTGCGCGATTGGAAAATTCTTTCCAGTCCTCTTTGTTCGTGCCTTCGTTTCAACCGTTCTGATGCCTCTCCAGTGACCGATCCACCATGGCCTTGGCCATGTCGATCATATGCACCGTCGAAAACGCCAGGTCCCGGTTTGTCCCCTGCAGATGGCTGGCTGACTCGCACGCCGTGGCGGCGGCACAACGCAACAGGTCCGAGGCATGGACCAGCGCCTCCTCACTGCTGATGTTGCGGTTCACATCAAAGAATCGTGTCTCGACCGCTTCTTCTGAAACAGCCGGTTTCAAGTAATAGTCCAATGCGCGCTGTGCAGCGGCCGAGCCCAGGGGCGAGGTGAGGGAGGTGTCGATTTGCATATCAGGCAAGTCGTTGGCAGGTTGGGTCATGGTGATGGCAAGCTCCGTGATAGATTCAGATCCGTGAAGCCATCCTAGCGACGCGTGCCATCAAAGTGTGAACTTACCCAATGAGCTAGAGCGGCTGTCCGGTCGGCGATGTCATGGGCTTGAATTTCAGTGTCAGCAGAACGCGAAATTATCCCTAATCGAGACGTTTACTACTGAAAAAAGTGAGCGCGCTTCAGCATACGACAACTATATCTGACGGTAACTCATCATGAATTTAATTTTGAAAAGGGCGGGGCGCACAGAATCTAACAAACAAAAGGCAAGAGATTGGCTTTTGTGACCGAGCATTGAACGGGTAGCGAAACTTCAGAATCGGTTCCTGAGTTGGGCGAAGGATGGATTATGGGGAGCGCGCCCGGGTGATGAGTGTTCACAAGCCAAAACATCTGACAGATAAACAAGGTGGATAACCATTGAGGTTGTTTGATTAATGCAGTCGAACTGGCGAATTAAGCCTAGTTTAATACATTTTTCTAGCTGGTTTTCAGAAAAATCACCAAGATCCTGCGCCTGGCGTTTTGTTATAAACCGACGGCATTGTTTTTCCATAGACTTCAATGTTTTGTCGTCGTAAAAGGTCTCTCGTAGAGTATTTTTTCGACAGAGCACTTTATTGCTTCCGAATCGATGTGAGAAAGCACGGTGAGACATGTTTAATCGCGCTGCAGCTTCCTTGCTGGTGTAATGGTGTTTGCGCCAGTACCTTAACTCGGAATGAAGGAAATGTGGTAAACGGTTTGCGTCGAGGGATAACATTTTTTTAATATTTCTGACGAAAACTTGAGGTTGTTTGAGCATGATAGTAGTTGTGGCAATTTTTAAATTAAGTTCTTCTGCGATCGCTGAGGGTGGAAGCAAGTATTTTCGGGATTTTCGAACGGGCTTTCGTGAGTCGTTGAATGCGATTATTTGATCTATGACTTTCGAATTGATGGATGCTCTGGGGTAGATCCTGAAACGGGTGTAGGAGGTAGAAGGTAGTTCGAGTGCTTGTATATTAAGAGATTTTAATACTTCATGAAGTGTTGTTGAGAAGATTTTTATAGATGAAGCAGACGCTAGCTCAGAACTGCTAATGTAGGTGGTAGCAAAATTTGTAATGTTTTTTTTGCTATGAGTATATGCGTTTTGTTGATTTTTATGCAGTCTTTAAAGTATCCGTAGTCTATTAGGTTGTGTATCTGCCTGTAAGGCAAGTGCAGTATTTTTACTGCGTCTAGCATATGGCAATAATCACTCCGAATGATGTTGTGAAAATTCGGCAAATGGTTTGCACATCCAATTTTATCGGCCACAAATTCACACATGGTGTCCGAAGTGTAGTAGCATTTTTTGCCGATGCGTTTTTTGATGACGGTTCTTATGGTTGTGGCTTCAGAGAGAGCTGTCCTGGTCATGGCAAGATGATGAACAAAATAATCGGATGTTAAACTAAGTTTTGCACAACAATTTGGTTTTGCGCAGGGAGTACTTTTCCATCGCCGTTGAGCGTTAAGCTTGGCAGTGGTTGTCTGTATCCAAGCGTCATTAGATAAAAGCCAGGGGGCGGTAATGGCGGATGGATGCATTTGCCCATAGCTTTTAATGCACGCATTGATAAAGTCTGATAGGCATTTTTCATTTCGCGATCCAATTTCCAGTGCGGTGCGAAAAATGTCAAATTTAGACGGAGTGGTTGGAGTGGCTGGAGTTCGGACGTTGAGGCATTGAAGTGCAGCAAATGTTCGATTAAAGGTTTCTTGGTCATGGTTATGGAATAGTTCAAGTAGCTTAAGACCTGAATCATCAGTATCGTAGACGGATGGTGAAAGCCGTAAATCGAACCCGCATCGGCAATGGTAATCTACCGATTCCTTCCATTTAAAAGGACGATTACACGCTGCGCACACTGTCAAATATTGTACGTTATGATAGGGGCACGATAGGAGTCCCGCAATGTCTTGAATAAATCTCATATGACCTTCTTGAAGGCAAAGCGGGCAAAATACGCAAGGTCGCCGAAGCGCCGCCCAGGGTACTGTCATTCCAGCAATTATCGTTTCGTCACGATATATATGCAGTTTCAACAATTGTGAGTAGAAACTTTTTTTTAATCGAGTTGCGAGGTCAGGGCATTCGCCGCACAGTGCTATACACATATTGCCGTCTGCGAAAACCAATTGCAGCAAACTTTTTGTTTTTGAAATGTTTAGGGCGGCTTTCATTTCATAAACAGAGGTATAGCCATTATGAAAAGCCGTTCTCATCAGGATGCTACTGGGGCTTTCCTCGTGATAGGGAGTAGCCACAAAACAGAGATGTTTCATGGGGAGTTCTTGCTAAGTATGTTATTTATTGTGCGGGGATCTGCGGTGAACGGATTACCCTGCAATGAGAAAAATGGAATGATATCCAGGTTGTCGAATGCTGAGATGCAGTCCTCTCGAGTTAAGGTGTTTTCTTCTCTGAGAAGCGCGACTAGCAGGATTTCCGAAAGCAGCAGACACAACGTATTAAGGTTTCCTCCGCTGATGACATAAAAAATCTTTTTTGTTTGCTCATCTAGGAGGAAAGGTTCTGCACGGAAATCACCAATTTTTACCATCTCACCAATTAAAGTAGCTAGAAATATCTTGAATTCTGAATTGTATCCGAGGTTGTTCAGTCGGGCTCGGAAAGGGTAGCGTCTTGCCAGTTGTGGGTGGTTGTCAATAATGGCTTCACAATTGGGCGTCCCAACTAACACAAATGGTACCAAAGTGTTATTCATTAGCGATTTTACCCAGTTACACAGGGTCTCGCGAGTTTTGTCGGCTCCTTTTTCAAGCAGGTGGTGAAATTCATCGAGTATTATGACTTTTGTCTTGCATGTCTTCAATTTGGTTATTATGAGGTGTTCGAGTATGGCGTTTCTGGAGTAGGTGTCGGTGGCGCCTAATTGGTCGAGAATTTCGACGGACAAACTCTTGATGGTGCAGCTGGCTGGAATTGAACACAGGAGAGCTGGTGTATAGCGATAGACGCCATGAGAGTCCTCTGCATCAACAGGTACTCCCAGAATATTTACTAGGTTCCTGCAGATGGTCGATTTACCTGTGCCGGCATTACCTAACAGCATTGCACTGCTTGGTTCTCGACGTGTGGATGTCACGCTAACGCTGTGCATAATCTTATTGATTGCTCTCTCATATGACGGATATAGTACTGTCAGACTTGAAAACGCTATTAGTTTCTTCATGATAAAGTCATTCATCTTTGTCGTCCTTCGGGGAAATAATTGGGTAGGCGGTAGGGCCATCAAGGTCATCCATGCGTATAGCTTCAGCCGGAGCTGGAAGTCCAGGGCGTGTTTTGGATGTTTTCTTGATATTGTTGTGTTGCACATTGGTTTTCTTGGTGGATTTTTTTACTGTATTTTTATTGGTGGTGACTTTCGCTTTTTTTCCTTCGCTGATTAACTGAATTTCTTTGTGAATTTCGAGAAGTGTTTGCCGTGCGTGAACGTCGGAAAAAGCATGGCGTTCTTTTTTTAGTTGCTCCAGCACCAGTTTGTGTTCAAATAAAGTCAAATGATTCTGATAGTGTGGATCGGTAGAGTAGGCTTCAAATAATTCTGTGGGTCGTTCCGGGTGAGCAACCCATACAGTCGACAAGTTTGAGGGGTCATAGTAAATCATTGCTTTTTGATTGGCTTTTAAGCGGTGTGCTATGTCCGACAGCGCGGGGCCGGTCCAGCTTAAATTAAGAAAATGTACACAGCCATTTGCACATTTTCGAAATATTATACTTCGGCAAAGTCCGTCCAGATCTTCTCTAGAATAGCGTTCCGGTGGGAGTTGTTGTGCCAATGCGGCTGTCCAAGCCTGGTGCGGGGTTTGGTGTATCCCGGTATGGTAAAAGTCATGGTATACATCTCGAATCCAACGTGAAAAAACATCATTTAGTTTTTCTAAAGTGAGGCAAGCTTTTTTATCAGAATTATAATCGCCTTTCATTTCTCTATTTGAATAGGTGGTGCCAGGTATGGCGTGAATTAAATTTGTATTAAGTGTGCCAAAAAAACGCTCGATGTGAGCTTTCACATCTGGACAACCAGGCGGCCCGTAGGTGAGTTTAAAACCCAGTATCGCAGCAATGTTTTGGATCGTTTGGTTGGCAGTTTCCATGCCGTTGTCCAATACCAGTTCTTCCATGCGTCCACCGGGCTCGGAATCCTCTGAAGTTTCGAGCGCCATTCGGAACGCGCGGAGCACCTTTTCTGCGCATGGCGGTACAAATGAAAGTTCCCAACCAATAATGCAACGAGTCATCACTTCGATCAGTATGAATAGCCAAGGTCGGCCCATGTTGTTGCCGTTTTCATCGACCAGTTCTAAGTCGACCAAATGAGAGTCACCTTCCACGACGGCAAGCAATGCCGCGGGTACATCATGCTTCAGGCCATATTTATGAGCTCTCTGGGCATGGCTTAAGCCGTGGTGATGCAGATCCAATAAATAGCGGTTTATTTTTCTAATTGCCCGATGAACCGTACTCAATGACGGAATCTCTATTGGGGCGATATTAAGTGGTAGGTTGGCACGGTTTGTGTTTTCAATGTGTGAGCAAATGAATCGGTATAATGTTTTGACAGTTGGATGTGGTCTTTTTAAATAAAAATTATGAGTGTATTCTCGGATGATGGTATGAGTGGCGTCGTTGAGTTGTTTGCCTCGCGGGAGATTGCTCGGGTGTTTGAGGAGTGCAAGTGGATTGAAATTGGCTGACTTGTACTCGCGGAACCAAGTATAGACGGTGGTGTAACAAGGTGGTTTTAAGTCGCCAATCTTGGCAGCCAATAATGTCAATTCATTGATTGTTCGTGAGTGAGGTAGCGAACCTTGATATTTTTTTCCAAGGCCGCGTAGATAGTACGTTTTTCGCTGCACGTCCTTAGATTGTTTGGTGTTCAAGTTAGCCAAGATGGAAGTGAGTGATTTGTCTATCGGTGCCTGTTGATGAAGTGTTAGCTCCCCGTTCACTTGCAGGGCACGAAACGTATCGTGTGGAATAAATACGTAATGTTTACTTTTGATCGACCGAAGCGCGATCTGCGTGGGATCGACAGTGATTATTTCGTGGATGTCTTGGTATAGAGCATATTGAGCCCCGGGCCTTATTGGTAAGCTGTTCATTTGGAACTCCCAAATACTAGTAATGTATTTAAATTTAATGGTTGTTTAAGGTCTATCCAGATAACCCCTTGGATGATGGCTTTAGCAATAGTCCTCATCGAGGGGCATCTGATTGCATGAGTAGTTCTCCTATGGTCAGTGAGCTTTTGCCTTGTATTTCGTTGGCTAAGTACTGATATTCGATTTCTGTGGCTTGCAGTGATCGTAGGTATAACGTCTGACATCATTTAGTTTTTCTAAGGTAAGGCAGTCTTTTTTTATCAGAATTATAATTACCTTTCAGTTCTCTATTTGAATAGGTTGTGCCGGGTATGGCGTGAATTAAGTTTGGATTAAGTGTGCCAAAAAAACGCTCGACGTGAGCTTTAACTTCTGGACAGCCAGGTGGACCGTAGGTGAATTTAAAACCCAGTATCGCAACAATGTTTTGGATCGTTTGGTTGGCAATTTCCATGCCGTTGTCTAATGCCAGTACTTCCATGCGCCCACCGGGCTCGGAATCCTCTGGTAGCGAACCTTGATATTTTTTTCCAGGGCCGCGTAGATCGTACGCTTTTCGGCGCACGTCTTTAGATTGTTTGATGTTCAAGTTAGCCAAGATGGAAGTGAGTGATTTGTCTATCGGTGCCTGTTGATGAAGTGTTAGCTCCCCGTTCACTTGCAGGGCACGAAACGTATCGTGTGGAATAAATACGTAATGTTTACTTTTGATCGACCGAAGCGCGATCTGCGTGGGATCGACAGTGATTATTTCGTGGATGTTTTGGTATAGAGCATATTGAGCCCCGGGCCTTATTGGTAAGCTGTTCATTTTGAACTCCCAAATACTAGTAAAGTGTTTAAATTTAATGGTTGTTTAAGGTCTATCCAGATAACCCCTTGGATGATGGCTTTAGCAATAGCCCTCATCGAGGGGGCATCTGATTGCATGAGTAGTTCTCCTATGGTCAGTGAGCTTATGCCTTGTGTTTCGTTGACTAAGTACTGATATTCGATTTCTGTGGCTTGCAGTGATCGGAGGTATAACGTCTGAAGAGTGCTTTTTCTTGTTAATTGCTCGGGTGGCGGATCTTCAACTTTGAGGAAGCCGTAGTGAAGTTTTCGAGCCTGTTTTTCGAATAAGTGTAAAATCTGCAAGTACCCGGGAGAGCATGGGTCGAACGTTGGTTTCACTTCTGAAAAATAATCAGTATGGTCATGAGTTCTTACAAAAAAATCTGGGGTGTAATGGATTGTTTTTAGACCAAGCCTAAATTCGGAAGTTACCGGTTGAAGGAAATAAGTTCTCACGTTTTTATCCAACTCTAAAACAACGCAATAATCAGCTTCGTGGCGGCTTTCACATATGATTTGTTTATTGTTTTTTTGTGAAGGAAAAAACACAATGTGTTTGCCGTAGTGTGAACGGTTAAAGTTTCTAACTGGTTCTCTCCCTTCTGGCGACCATTCGCGATTTAGCATGTTATGACTCCTGCGGAGCGCTGCAACGGGGTTTGATCGCGTATACGGGCGGCGAGATGAAGTGTCTCTGGTGTGGGGCACATTCAAGACACCGAAAGCCGCAGTGGAAACGATCTTTGTTTTAGACTAATTGGCTATATACCTGTACTTCTTGTCGGTTTTCTTAGGGCCTCTATTCTGTTGTTTCGAGGTGTTCGATATAAACAACGTTACACCAGGCAGGTAAAAAAATATAAACCCGTAAAACGTCCCCAAAAAAGCGTGTTTTTATATTGCTTGCGGGCTCTAGATCGCGCTTGCTAAGCGGGGCGGAGGTGCGTTGAAAAATACACCCATGAAAAATATGACTCGTACATACCGTTGGTACGAATGGGCGTAAACTGCGTTGTACCCGAAAAACTGATCTCGTCCGGGAGCATGATGGCCAGACCGAGGAAATCGAAGTGTCAACACTTTCGCGGCAAGCTTATTGCCCATGCGATTGCTCATCTGGTGCAGGTACATCACACAGCATTCGGGTTAACCCGTTGGTTTGAAATCGTGTGCCGGGTTCCTAGATGCTCTTTTCCGGATAAGATGTTCCAGGAGTATCTGAATGGGGTTGTACCCTTCCATGCACGACTACAACAAATTCTCCGGGGGTGCCCTAAGGCGCAACACTGGATCAGACACCCACTCTATCGAGCATTGAGTCAAAATTATCGGGAGTTTGACGAGTTGCTGATTGACGCTGGGGAGTTTTGCGAAGTATGTGATGGCGATGACTTGATTTTTTTCAGGTGGCTCCCTAATCACTGGGCGGTGGACGTGGAGCTGGCTCGGTTGCTTACTATAATATCTGGGCTACGCCCAAAAGACAGAATCAGGGTGCAATGCTGGAGGTATTTCCCCACTCTTTTGGCGGTAACATGTTATTTGACGCCGGTGGGGTTCGTAAGATATGCATTGTTTGATTTAATAAATAGTCTGCTGGGTATCGCGCTGCTAGGGCCTGCGAAGTGGGTCGGAGATGGGTGGCCAAAAACACGCTCGGAATTGGATGCGCTCGTGGCATTCTGGGCCAAATGGATCAACGCTGCGCGTGTGGTGGGACTGATCAACTCTGATGAAGGTGCGGCTAAGTTAACTCGGCTTGTTCAGAAGCTTGCGGACGATGAACAAAAGCATTTGTTTGATACTCTGACGCTTGCGGCCAACGAACACGTTTCAATTTTTCACTATCCTATTTTACGCCGCCTCTATCAGGCGTTGCGTCGTCATCCTCCTTTTATGCTCCAGGTGGGTGACCCTCCCAAGCCCGGTCAATTGGTCAACTGAGATACGACACGCAAATATATGCACGTTTAGACTGGGGTATTTCCATATACCGATCTCTTAGGCCTCTATCCTTTTCCACTCAAGGTTTTGTCAGCTGTTTTCACTGGAGTGTCTTGACGTCGGCCATGAGCGGTCAACCGAACGGTCAGTGCGTGAGGCACAGTTCATACATCACCTCGAGCTACGGCAAGCATCACGGGCGTCTGGATCCGCCAATTTGCGACGCAGGGGGGGCGACTGTCTTTCATCACAAACTAAGTTAAGGCAGGTGCAGAGGCCACCTTTGTGCGCGGTCTTGTATGCCGACTCGTTAAGTTTCAATTGCTCGGTTAACCCTGAATCAGTGCACCATTGCACCGATGAGATAATCCCCACATGCGCGCAGCCATTGAGTACGAAGTAGCAATGTTGACGAGGCGTTTCAGGCCCCAGGTGTGTTACTGCTCTGCTGAGCCAATTGCATATGGAGCTTCTCGTTTTGCTGGGATATTGCTCGGAGGTCCTTGGAGCCCTGGCGATGCATGAGTAGATAACGTTTGGCTTTTTCGTGTAGCGCCGCCCATTCGGTCGATAGCGCCTGGATTCGTAGTTGGTCCGTTTCTCGGCTCCTGACGCATTCATGAAGCTGTAAACGCAGCTGTTGCAGTTCACGCTCGCACGCCCGGGTTTGCTGCTGTTGTTGCCGCTGTTCGCCGCTCAGGCGTTCCAAGTCGCGATACAGTTGGCCGGCTTCCTCCTGCTTCGCCAGCACTTGCCCCAGTAGGGTACGGCGTTCCTGCTGTAACTGTTGCAGTTGCACTTCATGTTGACGCAACTCGTGTTCGCGCTGTTCCGCTTGTTGTTCGCGGTAGTGTTCGAGCGCGGCGCGGGCATGTCGATGCTTGTCTTCGAGGGACTGGATCTGGGCGGCACGCTCCTCCAGCAACCGGTCCAAACTGTGCTCCGCTTCACGCAGGCGTTGGCGTTCGCCTTCGGCCTCGTTTAGTCGTTCGCTCAACGCGCGTTCCCGTTCCAGTCCCTCGCGGCGTTCAGCCAGTGCGGTGGCGTGTGACTGCTGCATCTGCTCCAAACGTGCCTGTTCGGCAATGCGTTGGCGAGCCAATGTCTCTTGTTGGCGTTGCAGGCGAGCCCGGTCGTCGGCCACGGCCGCCAAGGCGTGTTCGGTCAGGCGCTCGGCTAGACTGCTGATGTACGCCAGCAGTTCGTCCCCCAGGTTAAGGGCGCGTGTACTCGGCCCACGCTCTGCGAGTTCTTTGAGGAAGCGCTGAATGGTGCTTTTGGAGCCGGTGTTACCCAGTTCGACACGGACGGCGTCGATGCTGGGATGCACGCCGCGTGCGCGCAAGGCGTCACACGCGTCCTGCACCAGGGCCTTGTTGATGCCTGCACGGGCCATACGGGTTACTCCCAATCGGAGCCGTACTCAGATTATTTCGTACTGTTTTACAGGGTATGTGATTACACCTAACACGCTACGCAGGATTGTGAACAAATTCGGACGAACTGGCGTTTGAGAATCAGGATTTCTTGAACGTGAGGGGCCTTTTTCGACGTTGAATCCCGAAATCGCGGTACGCGGGAGGTTGGGTGAGCGATTCAGCCGAGCGGTACCTGCACGCGGCGCGTCGTGACAGCACCGTGCGCCGCTATGCACAAGTCATTGAGCACTTTGAAGCGGAGTGGGGCGGGATGCTGCCGGCCACCAGCGAAAGCATCGTGCGTTACCTGGCGGCGTATGGTGCGCAGTTGTCCAGCAATACCCTGCGCACACACCTCGCGGCCCTGGCCCAATGGCACCAGCAGCACGGCTTTGCCGACCCGACCAAGGCGTCACGGGTGCGCGATGTCATGCGCGGTATTCAGGCGCTGCATCCACAACCGATCAAGCAGGCCGAAGCGCTGCAGTTACAGAGGCTGGAAGCGTGCATCGAGGGGCTGGCCGGGCAACTGACTGCCGATCAGTTGGCGGTGCGGTTGCGCGCGGCACGCGATCAGGCGTTGATCCTGATGGGCTTTTGGCGCGCGCTGCGGGGCGACGAATTGTGTCGGCTGCGGGTCGAGCACATTCAACTGCGCGAAGGACAAGCGTTGGACATCTTCCTCGCCAGCAGTAAAACCGACCGCGACCATCGCGGCCGTACCCTGGTACTCCCGGCGCTGAAGCGGCTGTGCCCAGTGAATGCCTACCAGGATTGGCTGACGGTCAGTGGCATCCACCAAGGGCCGGTGTTTCGCGCCATCGATCGTTGGGGTCACTTAGCGGTGGAACCGGTCAATTCGAACAGTGTTTCGCGGATATTGAGACTGGCATTTTTGCGCAGTGGTGTGGCTGGCGAGGAATACACCGCACATTCGCTGCGCCGCGGTTTTGCCACTTGGGCCAGTCGCAACCAGTGGAGCAGCAAGGCGTTGATGGAGTATGTCGGTTGGCGCGATGTGCAGTCGGCAGCCCGCTACATAGACGCCGATGCTCCCTTCGGTGATTGGGCGCGTTAGGCATGCGGACTCCTTACAGGGGCTGTTGGGAAGGGAGCAGGGCAAGCGTGCTATTGAGTCCAGTATGGTGATATCGGTCAGCCGATTGTTGAGCGCTAAGTCGCTATACTTTGGATATGTAAACTGATTTTTTGATCTGTAAACCACTGAAGATAACAACTCAAAAAATTGGTTTACAGCACTTGCTTTTCTTCTTTCAATTGCTCTTCCTCGTTTCCTACAGAAATGCGTTGTGAAATGCCCGGTGCCCTCTTGGCCAACGGCTATCAGCCCACCCAAATTGGTCTTTCGGGATATGCACTTCGGCATTGCTGTCGTTACGTGCAACACGATCGAACGGCCACTCCTGGACCAAGTCTTGAACGTTGAGTCTTTGGACCTGTCGCGACTTTTCCTGTTGGGGCTCCACATTTGTACGCCTCCCATTCGACCCCCAGTCGGTGCTACGATGTGCCATCATGTTTTTATATACAGGTCATGGAATGGAAGCTGTGCAAGATAACCCAGTGACAAAGACACCCGGAACTCCTCAAAAAAGTTCTTCGAAAACACCCACTGGAAAAGGCCGAAACGGAGATCTGAAGCAGGGCGATGAGCGTTTGCTGTGGGGGCGCGCTGGCGGGCGTTGCCAACGCTGCAATGTCGATCTGAGTCGTGACCCTTCAGGTTGGCGAGCTTTCAACTTAGCCGAAAATGCGCATGTGATTGCGTCTTCAACTGGCGGGGTGCGCGGTGACTCCAAACAGTCTGCCTGTCTAGCCGAAAAGATCGAGAACCATCTGCTGCTATGCAGGGTCTGTCACAAGATCATCGACGATCGACAGCGGGGAGATAAGCTATTCCCCACCGATGCGTTGATGAAACTTAAACACGATCATGAGGCGTTAGTGCAACGTCTCATGGATTTGGTGAAAAAGCCTCAAAGTGTTGCTATTTACATCAGCGCAGCCGTTGGCAAGTCGCGGCTGCAACCGTTGGATATCAACGATATCAACATGGCTATTGTCAACGCCGGCATGGTGCCAGCCCTCAACCATCCTATTCATATAGATCTGCTCAGCCTGTTGGAGGTAGACACACTCGACAGCTCCCCAGAGTTCTGGGCAATGGCACGAAAGAAAGTGCAACGTGAGCTGGAAAGTAAAGTTCTTGAGAGCACTCTCATAAGGCTCAATCAGGTTGAGCATTTCAGCCTTTTTGGGCTTGCATCCATCCCTGTCCTAGCACTTTTGGGTAGCCTAATTCCTGATACCCGCAAAGCGATGCCCTTCGAACCCTATGTGGCCGAGCTTAATCCTGGCCGGGCTCCTCTGACCGATGAAATCGAAGCGCAAATGCGGCAGTACGATCGAGATGCAGCGACATGGTCTTGGCCCAAGAAGCGCCGCTTTCCCGCACCTGTCTTCAGCTTTCAGCATTTGTCTGGTTCCTGCGAGCAGCGAGGAGGGGACATTGGGGTGCTATGTGAACTGTCCTTTCCCACTCACGAGGACCTGGTGTGCAGTGCATTGCCCTCAGTTCCTCTCTATAAGTTCTCAGCGGCAGAGGTAAATCCCAATCTGATTCAGGCGCACGACGATGTAGAGGACTTCATGCGGTCCTTCCGGGAACTCTTGAGCCATATCGAGCGCTTACATGGGCCTGAGGCTCATGTCCATTTGTTTGGCGCGCTGCCGGTATCGTGTGCTATTGCGCTCGGGCGGATCCAGGTCAAAGGTGCCTTATCAATGACCCTTTACAACCGGCAGCAGAACCCCAGCCGATATGAGCGCGGCCTAACCCTTTCGCATGAGGCCTGAGTCATGAAGCTAGAGACATTCACGCCAGTGGCTCCCACCACTCAAGCAGAGCGGATGCTTAATGACTTGGCGGATGCGTTGGAGATCCCTCCCAGCCACTATGAAGCCGCCGAGCGAAGCTATAAGTCTGTTGGTAAATGGCTGGATCGGCCAGGTTCTCGCTTCGCTCAGCAAGAAACTACGATTTACCCCCAAGGCTCCTTTCGACTGGGAACAGTGATCAAACCTCTGGATGCAAAGGAAGACTACGACCTCGATATTGTTTGTGAAGTGGATGCGTCCAAACGGCAATATACGCAATTCCAGCTGAAAGAGTTGCTAGGCCTTGAGCTCAAGGATTATGCCCGTTCCAAAAATATGAAATCACCGGAGGAGGCGCGTCGGTGCTGGACATTGAACTATGCCGATGATGCCCAGTTTCACATGGATGTTTTGCCAGCGCTCCCTGATGGAGCCCGGCAGCGATCTCTGATTGAGGCGACAGGTCGTAGCATTGCATTGGCCGATCAGGCGATGGCAATTACTGATCGGGAACACCTTAACTACCACCGGCACAGCGAGGATTGGCCTGGTAGCAATCCAAAGGGCTACTCTGAGTGGTTTCGATCCAGGATGAAAGTTGTCTTCAATGCTAGGCGGCAGGCCATGGCGTTGAACGAACGGGCCTCGATAGAAGAAATCCCCGAGCACAGAGTCAGGACGCCTCTACAGGCTGCAATCAAGATACTAAAACGCCACCGAGACGTGCGCTTCAGCGAAGATCCCGAGATTCGGCCTATCTCGATCATCCTCACAACGTTAGCAGCGCATGCGTATAACCAGGAGATCACGACTGGTGGTGCCTTGCAGAGCATTCTGCAAGGCATGGACAGATACATTGCTATCAAAGACGGCGTGTACTGGATCGAAAATCCCACTGACCCTCGTGAGAACTTCGCTGACAAGTGGGAGGAGGCCCCGGATAAGAAAGATGCTTTCTACGATTGGCTCACCATGGCGCGGGCCGACTTCGAAGCCGCGGCTCGAATGACGGATGCGGACTCCTTTGTAGATATCCTTGCGCCGCGAATGGGGCGTTCTCTTGTGGAGTCGGCAGTAACCAAACAATCGGCCGCAGGCAGTCTCCTGGAGGGCTTAAGTAAAGCGAAAGGCTTTATCAGCAACAAAGTTAGAAGGATTCTGGATGCGCCACATCGCAAGCCGATGGTCTGGCGGGAGCTGGCTCAAGGCTCCGTGACAGTATCAGGGATGACGGTTACGCGTGCCGGTCACCGTCCATATATGGTTGGAAGCGATGAGTCCGCGTTACCTAAACACGCTCAGTTGGTCTTCCATGCTCAGACCGATATCCAGTATCCATATAAAGTTTATTGGCAGGTAGTGAATACGGGTCTTGATGCTCGCAAAGTCCGTGGTTTACGCGGCGGGTTCGAGGAAGGTGTCGTACAGGCCGGACGTTTGGAAAAACGGGAAAGCACCCTGTATGGGGGTAGCCACAGTATGGAGTGCTTCATCGTTAAAGATGGGTACTGCGTTGCCCGCAGCGGCCCATTTATTGTCAATATTATGTGAGTTAGTTTTAGATTGTGGACGGTAGCTCTGGCTGCTGCTCTTGTTTATCGAGGCGGCAGCCGGATTTGAAAATATTGAGTTGATAAATGGCATTAGCTGATCAAGTTAGCAAAATATGACTGATAGTTTGTGCGGGGGGGGGCGATGCAGGAAATTATGAGTTTTTTGGTAGAGTTTTTTAGGCCTTGCTATGAGGTTGCGCGGTTTGTTGCGTATTGGTTAAGTATTAATCTTGAAGGGATTCATGCTTTTGGCGCTCTTAATAATATCTATGACCCTAATCTCCCCTATCCTATATTTAATCTGGATCCAACTCAGGGTCTTAATATTCTGGCGGGCGGGTGCTTTTTTATCGTGCTGGCTATTTTATGGGCCGTAATTCGTGCGGGATTTGTACTTGGAAGAGTTCCTGGCGTTATAATAACGACAGTACTTCTCGTACCAGGCGTAGCCTCTGTGCTTGGGTATATGCCAAAGATGCCTGATCCTCCAAGAGCTTTTCACTATGGCTTACAGGGGGACATGGGCTCGCCGTACATTGCCGCCATTGTGTTTTTTTTGTTATTTATTTTTGGCTGGGCAGTGATGGTTATAATTGCCAGTTTCTTTAAAAGTCATAAATTCAAGCTTTATTATGAGCATGTATGGTGTGCTGTTACGTTAGTTGGGTGTATTTATTTGGTTGTAGATAATCAAGTGCGAGTGAATAAGGATGCATTGACCAGTGTGGGCAGCGATTTCGATGCGCAGCTAAGTTACTATCAAGATGCGTATAGAAAGGCTAATGTGATCTGTCACTCTGATTCTGGTGTTTTGTCCCAAGAGTTATGTGGAAAGATCAGCGCAGTGTCGAGAGAGCTTGCTAGAGTCCGTTATGAGAAAAATATTACGTTGGCGGCGCCCTATTTTTCTAGTTTTGAATTGTCTAGTTTGATTGATTCATCTGAAGTAGAAGTGATCAACGATAGAGTATGTGGCAAACACGGCGAATTGTCGGGCGCGTGCAGTTCATTGCCGGTGTTGTTTGATATGGGCGTGAGTGACATTGGAAGAAAAATGCTTGTTCCCGGCGGGCAACACAATAAGTCGTTAGAGCGTTATTACAAGAGAATGGTTGACTTGGCGGGGAGGGTGAAGCTTGATAAGGAGAAAGATCATTACAAGTTATTTGTGTTTTTCTTGATTGCGTTTCTTGCCGGAGGGAAAGCGTCAATTGCTTCGGTTTCGCTAGTTGGTGAGGCGGCTCTTAATTCGAGGTCCTGGTTGATTTGGTTTTTACAAGCTTTTTATCGAGGCGTTTCCGCTGTCGTGCAGAGCTTTTGGTGGGTTCTTAAGGGTGTGAAAGTAATGGGTAGCAAAGCTTTGGATTTATTTATTTCGGGGATTTTAGAGTTTTACACTGTGTCCTCTCGCTTAAGAAAAGCTCCTGCTGCTGAAAGGGTCGAGATAGAGGAGAACGTCGGATAGTCCATCTATCGGTACTCCGGAGGGTGATCCTGTGAACGAACTCGACGAATTGAACGCTGGGAACATGAAGCCGTCTTGGAAGAAATGCAGTTTTGGCTGAGCGACGCGCGGGAGATGATGAGAGCCCGAAAACGGTTGAGCATCCTTTCGGGACTCTCAATCAACGGATGGGTACGACGCACTTCCTGACCCGAAAGCTGGCCGGTATGGACGCGGAGATGAGCTTGAATGTGCTCACCTACACCTTGAAACGGGTCATGAAAATTATCGGCACTAACCGTTTGATGAAGCACTCTCGGTGTAAAAAAGGCTATTTGGCCTATCCGAGACGCTGTAAAACAGCGTTGACGTGGTCCAGGCCGCGATCGAGATGACGCGCAACATAGGACTGTGCAATCGCTTAGCCAACGAAGGTCGATGATCCGAGACGATGTGGTCATGAGCGTTGTTACACGCTCTGGGCCGATTGCTACCTGTCGCGACGGGCCGCAAGCGTCAAAAGCAGCCATGCGAAAATTTTTTCTGTTTTATTGTGCGCCACCATCTTGAAATCATATCGCCATGTCACCAGATCTGTTTTTCCAGAGGAAGGGGATCACATGGCTTACGCACAGTCGCAATTCGAAAGTTTTCACAACACAATTCTATTTGGCTACGACAGCAGCAAAGAGTTGCGTGAGCGGCGGGACACGCTGCTGAACGATCTAAAGAACAACATCAGTGGCGATGCTCCCGCTTACCAAACCTTCTATCAGGGGAGCTATGCTCTTGATACTGGTATCCGTCCGCTTGACGGTAATCCTGATATGGACATCGGTATCATTTTTGACTGCAGCCCTGAAGACTACGCCGACCCGCTGAAACTGAAGAAGTTTGTGCATGACGCCTTGGAGCGTCATAACCGCTCCGTAACAATCCGCCGTCCCTGTGTGACGGTAACTTATTACAAAGATGGTGTTGCCACTCATCATATTGATATGGCGGTGTACAGCGTCAATGCGAACGATCAAACCAATATCGCGTGGTGCCGGTCCACCACCCCGTTGGCGGATCGGGAATGGGTCGTCTCAGAAGCGCGGGAGCTCTCCGACGCAATCAATGACCGTTTTGAAGGCGACGACCGTAACCAGTTTCGCCGAGTTGTGCGTGCCCTTAAACGCTGGCGTGATCAGCATATTGGCCACAAAAATACCCCAAGCATCGGGCTGACGGTCGCTGCATACAAATGGTTCTCCCCTCGCTACGACGCTATGGATGGCAAACCCAGGGACCTGGTAGCCATCCGAGATCTGGTTGACCAGATGCTCGCCTACTGGGGACTTCGCTTGAATGTCCATCTGCCTGTCGCCCCGCACTCGGACCTGTTCGAGCGTATGTCCGACAAGCAAATGGAGGATCTGAAGGGGCGTCTGGTTGCTCTTCGAGACTCCCTCAATGAAGCTGCGAAGCAGCCTGATACCCACGAAGCATGCAAGATCTTGAGCAAGCAGTTTGGTGAGGACTTTCCGGTGCCTGCGAAAGTGGATACGACCAAACAGACATCGGCGGGAGTTAGCGTTTCAGGTCGTTCAGCTTGACTGAGGAGCAAAAGCGCTTTGTTGAACAGGTTGAGCAGGCGTTGCACGACCTGGGTGCAAAGGGCGTCCTACGAATTTTGGAGCCGGCCAGGCCCTATTGGACCTTTTCCGTGTTTGACCATGGCCAGTTTTGGCCACTGAAGCTGTGCCCAATTGGTTGGAATTTCCATAACCTTCCAGCAATTTTTTGGTGCACAGCTTTACCTCTGTGGGGATGGCCGCATACCAGCAGCGATGGCGATATTTGCGTAAGCGATCGCGAGGGGCTCGAATACGACCCTAATGACATCGTTGGCGTCCTTCGCTGGCTATTGGCTGAAGCAACGCGGATGTTGGCCTCAAACCGTCACTTGCAAGATGAAGAGCGGCGAGCGCTTTTCGCGGATGAGTTAGAGGGATACCTCAACAACTGTGGTGCGTGGTCAGTTCAGCTAGACAGTCCGCTCGACAGCGCAACACCGCTTTATGCTGAAGTGGAAATGCGAAAGCAAGGTGCATTTAAGGTCACCCCAATAGTTCGGCGGATCAACTCAGGAATCACCGAACTGCCTCACTGCCAGCAACAATGCATCGGGTTCATTGACGTGACCATCCACCAGCTTTTAGACCTTCGACGCTCTGTCGATGTGGTCTGGTGGGAGGGGTTTCTCAGCCGTTTATCTCCGGGGCAAAGAGAGATTGCCATCTCTCCAAAAAACAGAGGTGTACTACTGCGTGTGCCGAACAAATACGGGCATGCATTGGTGCTGTTGTATTGGGGCGTTCCCGCTCAAGCCAAGCGCTGGTCCGCGACAAGCTACCTGCTTAAACGGCAGGACCGTGACTATCTGATGCAACGAACGGGTGGTGCGGTCGTCGCTAAGCATGTCATGGTGGTGGGTTGTGGTTCTATTGGGTCGAGAGTGGCCGAGCATCTGGCTCTGGGGGGCGTCAGCAAGCTCACACTAGTCGATAACGATCGATTCACTGCTGACAATTTAGGTCGACACATTCTGGGTAAAGAGTCGATATCTCAATACAAGGTCGAGGCGCTCGCGACACTCCTGAGGCAACGATCTCCAGGTATCGATGTGCTTGCTAAAGCCACTGCCGTACAGCCATTGTTGGCGAATGGAGCGCTTTCACAGGTGGATGTCGTCGTGCTGACGACTGGTAACTCTGTTCTCGAGCGGGCAATTGTGCGGATGGCGTTTCAGGAGCGTTGGCGTTGTTTGATCGTGTGCAGCAGCGTTGAAGCGGCCGGGCTGGGCGGCCATGCAATTGCAATGAGGCCGGGTGTGAGGGGGTGTTTGGATTGCCTGTACATTGATCCAGATACCCAACAACCTGTTTCTGGTATGACCACTGCCCTCGTGGCTGCTGGGCAAAATGTCACACGGCAGCTGACCGGCTGTGGAGCATTTACGCCTTACTCCGCTATCGATGCTACCCGTACGGCAATTTTGGCTGTCGAACGGGTGTTGGCTGAGTCGACTGCATACAGTCGATGGTCTGGGGAAGGATTGCTGGCAAAAGCGGAACACATCACCCCTTCAGCTACCTACTTCGCCTTGCGCGCCGGCCGTATCCCTTCAGAGCTCGGCCCCGACGATTTTGCGCAGCCGAGGTGCAAATGCTGCAGCGCCTAAGTACTGGTCACGTGGTCTGGCATTTGGAGGATGGTTCCTCAGGGGCGCTATCTCCGAAACTAATCGGGTGGTTGGCCGACTGGGCACAGCGCAAACCGGATTCAACGGAGGCAGGCGGATTGCTTCTTGGGTTTATTGACCTCGACACGCAAGGACTGCTGGTGGAGTCACTGACCGTGCCAGGAATAGGGGATAAACGCTCTCGGGCCAGCTTCTACCGCGGGCCGAAACATCAAGTCGAAGCTGAAAAATGGCATAACGCCAATCATGGCCATGGTACGCAACTTGGACTTTGGCACACCCATCCTGAACCTAATCCGTGTCCCTCCGGTATCGATTTAGAAGATTGCCGCACTGTCCTGGCTAAAGGTAAGTTTGCGGCTGGGGGGCTGGTTTACATCATTGTTGGTACTCGCACAATTGGTTGTTGGTTCGCCAGACCTAACCTTCCCCTAATTCTCCTTGGACATTTCAAACCATGAAAATTTCTCCACTGATGGAGCGTGTGCTCACCATTGTTGAGGTGTATTTCCGACGCTCACCAGCAGGTGCTCTGCTGTCGACAGGCGCACTCTTGATGTTAGGCGGGCCTAACTTAGCCCTGAAGTTGTCGTTTAACAAAAAGGGGACTGACGGAGAGTTTATTGCGGGTGAAATTGCCACGGCTGACCAGGAGTGGTGGGTCACCGCGGTGTGCCTCGGATTGGGAGGCTTGTTGGTTGCAATTGGGCTCTATCTGTCCTGGGTCCTGTTTCAGGATCAGCGTCGCAAGCGCGTGATAGCCGTTGAGCTTCGCGGGCTAAAACAGACGATCGACACGCCACTCGAAAGCGCAATTCCTCGTCGAGTTATGGGTGTCCGGGAGTCGATTCTGATTGATGTGCGAGATTTGGTTGAAGGAACAGATCAGCAGAAAAAATTGGCAGTTGCTGCAGTAAACAACCTTCCGCAACTCCTTAAGCAAAAGAAAGACGGCCGTGATCGTAGTGACTTGACTGTCTATGCAGGGGGATTGGCACCTGTCCCCCTGTTGTTTTTAAGTGGGGCGTTATTCGCTGCTGAAAGCACGATCAATTGGTTTGACTGGGATCGTAAGGCACTCAATTGGGTTTCACCTGCGAATGGGACAGATTTGCCAAGTTTAATGCCTGTAAACATTGCTTCGGGTAAAACCGATGATGCGGTTTTGGTGGTTTCGGTGTCATATCCTGTCGATTTAAGGGAAGTAAGTCAGTCCTTCCCTGGCGTGCCAATTGCAGAGCTAAAGCTTGATGAGGCTTACCCAGGGCTAGTTGTTAGCGAGGCGTCCATACAAGTGATGATGCAGCAGTTCATGGAAGCCATTGTGTCGCATCAGCGTTTTGGCGTTAAGAAAATTCATCTGGTGTTGGCGGCACCCAGCATATTGAGTATGCGACTGGGGACAAGCTATGCCGGCAGAAATATGCCAGCGTTGATTGTTTATCAATACCAGCGTGCGCAAGCAGAAAACCCTTATCCTTGGGGGGTAATGATGCCGAACTCCGAAATCCCTTATGGGGAATTTATTAACAATGAGGTCCTGGAGTCTGCGGTATAATTTGGTTAGGCCCTCAGTTGGGTGGGGCGCATAATGTTTTATGTGCGCTACTAAGTTAGTTGTCTGGCAGTAGGCTATTCCCCCGGTGCTATTATTTTTCGCTGATAGCATTGGGGGGTAGCGTTGAGTCAATCTACCAACAGGTCCCGAGCGCGTTTTTTACCGGCCGGGTAAAGCGGTGGTCAACGGTCATTAGGCCATAGTGCAGCGAAATGCCATCAACTGAGCAGATACATCTTCTGTAGCGTCTGTACCGTCACGATCTCAAGTCAGTGCGCAATCAATACCTACAAGGGTATCCCTCTGCCAACTGCAACCAGCACGAGACTTGAACGTCGACAAATATACTCCTGTCCTTTCACCGACACCGACTCTGGATTTCAAGCGTTTTTTTGGTGTATTGTTAGGACTAACTACATAGAGAACTACCATGTCTAAGCTTGCAGAATTCCGTCAGCTCGAAAAACACTTGGCCGAACAGCTTCAAGCTCTCGAAACTCTTAAAGATGATGCTGGCCTTCAGAAAGAAATCGAATTCGAGACGAAGCTGCGCGCATTGCTCGGCGAATATGGCTACAGCCTGCCGAGCGTGATCAACTTGCTGGACCCTCAAGCTCGCCGTCGCGCTCCAGGATTTGAATCTAAATCAGTCAGCCGCAAACCGCGCCAGGTGAAGGTTTATAAAAACCCACACACCGGCGAAGTAGTCGAAACGAAAGGCGGCAACCACAAAACTTTGAAGGAGTGGAAAGCAGAATTTGGCTCCAACACGGTCGAGTCCTGGCTGGCAAAGTGATGATGGTTTGAGTACAAGAAAGGGCCCTTTGAGGCCCTTTCTTGTTGGACAAAGGTTAGGGTATTTGAAGCACCTCGAGATGGGTGGGAATCGGCCGAAATTCGCTTGTGAACGAGAATCTACGGGGTGATAGAGGGGGTCTATAACTGCCGCACTCGCATGATGGTATTGGTGATACCTTGAGCATTCGTGTCCTGTGTTTCCATGACCGCAATTGCGTTAACGGCGACACTTCCCACTCCATTTTCAGAGAGCAACTTTGTCATTTCTTCAAAAGCCGCACTAATGGCGTGCTGATTATGCAGGAGCAATGTGAGCTTGATACGGGGCTGGGGAACACCGGACAGCTAGGTCGCTAATGGCGTATGGTCCAGGCTTCTAGGACAAAGGTGCATCTGGTGAAGGAGTAGTCGTAGGCATAGCGTTGCACGATTTTGTTCTGGGTCGTGTGGTTACTATCTGAATTAAGCACCACTTAAACCAGTATCGGGCAGAACATCATGATTCGCGCGTACTAGCACATGCTGACTCAGAAAGTCGGGGCGCGATTTATACATTTAAATTTTGATGCGAAGGACCATTCAGCATGCAAGCGAATGGTCGAATTGAGTGAAAAAATTTAGCAGTCGCGCTATAGATAAAAACTCATAGCGTTGTATTTAGGACCTGCCTGGGGTGGTGCATGTATTTTAGAATGCACCACCCATTATTATTGGCCTACAAGCCGCCCAATGCGACGTACTTGATCTCCAAATAGTCGTCTATACCGTATTTTGAACCTTCACGGCCAAGTCCAGAGGCCTTCACGCCGCCAAACGGTGCAACTTCTGTAGAAATCATCCCTTCATTGACGCCCACCATGCCGAACTCAAGATTGTCGACGACACGAAAGATCAGGCCCACATCACGTGCGTAAACATAGGCCGCTAAGCCAAAAGGAGTGTCATTGGCCATCGCAATTGCCTCGTCCTCCGTATCGAAACGAAAGAGGGGAGCGACGGGACCGAAAGTTTCATCATTGAAGATTAGTGCTTCGCGTGGCACGTCGGTGAGCACTGTGGGCTCGAAGTAACTACCGCCCAGGGAGTGGCGCAGGCCTCCGGTAGCAATGCGTGCCCCTTTTTCCACCGCATCGGCAATGTGTTCTTCGACCTTTTTTACTGCTTCTTCATTGATTAATGGGCCCAACACCACTCCCTCATGCATGCCGTTGCCTACTTTCAGAGCAGCGGTAGCCTCCGCGAGTTTCTTCGCAAATAACTCGTAGACGCCTGATTGCACGAGCATACGGTTGGCGGCAACACAAGCTTGTCCTGTATTGCGGTACTTGGCGGCGATCGCTCCTTTCACGGCTGCATCGATATCTGCGTCGTTAAAGACGATGAACGGTGCGTTGCCGCCCAGTTCCATACTCGCTTTTTTGATGGTCGGTGCGCACTGGGCAAGCAGCAGCGATCCAACTTCGGTTGAACCTGTGAAGGACAACTTACGAACGATCGGATTTGCGGTGAGCTCTCCGCCGATTGCGCGGGCCGAGCCTGTAACGACGTTGCACACACCTGCTGGCAGACCGGCGCGCTCGGCGAGTACGGCCAGAGCCAATGCAGAGAGCGGCGTCTGACTGGCTGGCTTGATAACTCCTGCGCAACCAACCGCCCAGCCGGGACCGGCTTTGCGTGTAATCATTGCAGAGGGGAAGTTCCACGGTGTGATGGCTGCAAACACGCCGATAGGGGCTTTCTGCACGAGAATGCGCCGACCCTCCACATTCTGGGGAATGATGTCGCCATTCACGCGCTTTGCTTCTTCCCCGAACCATTCGATGAAGCTTGCGGCGTAAAGGATTTCGCCACGGGATTCCACCAAGGGCTTACCCTGTTCGGCTGTAAGGATGACCGCCAGGTCCTCGATGTTTTCAAGCATAAGCTCATAGAGCTTACGGAGGATCTTTGCACGCTCCTTTGGCAGCGCCTTGCGCCATCCCTGCATGGCCTTTTCGGCGGCTGCGATTGCGCGTTGAGTCTCGGACTCTCCACCGTTTGGTACGCGTGCCACCAATTCACCGGTCGCTGGATTGCGGACCTCAATTGTCTGGCCACTCTCTGCCTGGACCCATTCGCCGTCAATCAACATCGCCTGACGCAACAGGTCGGGGTCTTTCAGATTCAAGGTTGCGGAACTATTCATGGGCAGTCCTCAAACGGAGTTACGACCGATGAAGAAGGCTTCATCGAGGTCGGTGGTTGGGTTCAATCCAGCAGCTTCCAGTCCTTTACGTAGTACCGCCATGTCGCGTTGGTACACACGTTGGGTAGGGTGGGGCATAGGACCTCCGTTGTAGCCCTGCAACCAGCCTTGGTACTTCCACATCATGCGATTGAGGAGCCCGTTTGCCGCCATTGGCAGGCTCGCAAAAGCTTTGCGTGCCGGATCCATTTTGTACCAGAGCTGAGTTGCTTCATCGTAGTTGCCCGCGCGGATCAACTTGTGGATCTGCGGTAGTAGCGGACCGTAATAAGAGGAATAGTTAGTTCCACAGAAGGGGATATCCATCACCTGTGCCAAAGGTACGTATTCATACTCAAGCGGAGACGAAATAACGACCTCTTCATGAAACTCGCGGTGAACTTCGATCGCCGACATGATGTAAGGAAGGCCGCCTTCGGCTTTGATTGCAACGACGTTGGGGATTTCGTCGACCATTCGGCGGAGTACCGCCAACGGAATGTCAGCGGGATGCAAGCGGCTGAAACCCCAGGCGGGCAGGGGGAAGATGATTACGCCCAAGTTTGTCGCGTCGCAGATCGCCTTGGTGTATTCGAATACCTCATCATAGGACTTTGGATAGAAGTACGGAGGATAGCCTAGCAACACAAGGTCGGCGCCGGCAGCTTCAGCTCGCTTCACCGCCTCAATGTTATCTTCCAGTGTGTTGAACACCGCGTGGTGAACGATCACGAGACGGCCGGCGGCTTGATCGGCCATGATTTGACAGAATTCACCATATTGTTCTTGGGTAATTGCTACCTCCGAACAAGACAGTGAGCCGACAAAGCCATGCTTGATTGCCAACTCTACGTCGTGGCGAACGGCTTTCTCATTAATGCGTTTGAAGTCGGAGGTCATTGTTGGAATCGTAACGTTGGCGACTCCAACGAGTTTCTCGCGTGCCCACTCTCGAGCTTCGTTTTTATTGTAATTAGCCATATAAGGCTCCTATTTAGTCAGGGGGGGATGGTCGTCGCTGTTCGCTCAGCGCTTTGTTTCAAAATCGATTGGCAGTGGTGTTGCTAGTCCGGCTTCAAGAGCCTTAGTCAGGATGAGTTCCGCCACCACGATGTCTTGAAGACCACCGCCTACTGACTTGAACATCGGGGCCTTGGTTTGCTTGAGCTGTTCACTGCAGGCGCCGCTCATCAGGTCTGACAAGCTGAAGGCCTTGTGGTGGAATTCGATCCCCGCGGCGTGAGCTGCGAGCATGTCTCCTGTCTCCTCCAGAACTTCTTCCAGGGTGTCGCAGATGATCAAATCGCTGCGTTCCACCACTGAAACGTCTATCTCGCGTTGCTCCGGGATGGTCGATCCGATCGAAACGACGGTAGCGTCCGGTTTCAACCAATCGCCAAACAAAATCGGCTTCTCATCGCGTGAGCGTGCCGCAGTCAGCACTATGTCAGCGCCTTCCACGGCCTCTTGTGCTGAGCCAACACCCCGAGCAGGTATTCCGAGATCTCGCGTCGCTGCTGCGGCAAATGCTTCGCGTCGCTCAGGGGTGGGGCTGAAGACAACTATTTCCGTCAATTCGCGGACGCTGGCGAAAGCACGGATGTGCATCGAAGCTTCCAACCCGCTTCCTATTACGGCAAGGCGGGCAGGTCTTTTGGGGGCGAGGCGGTCAAGAGCTGCGGCTGACGTAGCTGCAGTCCGGAATCCGGTCACTAGATTTGCATCAATAAATGCGGCAATGCGATTGGTCGTCCGATCAAACAAGACAATCACGTACTCGATTCCAGGTGGCGCATCGCCCATGTTCGAGCCCATCAGCTTGGCACCGAAGTAACGACCACCTGCCGGAATTGCCGGCAAGGTACGGAGCCAGGTTTTTTCAAGACTTGCAACGGTGCGGGGCGGCGTAGCTCGGGCTGGCAAGTGTTGTCCGTAAGCAGTCTGTAGCGCGGTGATCGCATCTTTCCAACGGAAAACGGCCTGCGCGGCAGCGCTTGAAACGAAAACGGGGGACTGGGAATTGGCGGTCATGCGTCGAGCTCCGGAACGGCAGAGATGGTTGAAGTAAAACGCGAGGCGGCCCATGTAGCCGCTCCGGTTGTGGTTGGATGTTCAACGTAAAACAATACAAACAAAACGATGCGTTTACAAAGTATTGGTGGCTAAGATCGCCGTTGTCAATGGCTTTACGGCCTAAATATGGGTTTGATTTGACATGGTTGCGGAAACGAAACGGAACGTATAGATTTGATTCGTCTTTAGCAATGTTGATGTCTGGGTGAGTGTATGAAGCCGGGCAGATTGGCGATTGAAGGCCTGGATGGACTGGTTCGGCACTGGTGGATCAGGGGCGTGATCCAACCATGCGCAGCTGAAGCCAAAAGCAGGCGAAAGTGCTACGCCGAATCTGTACTGCTCGATGCCTGGCGGCTCACTGCAGATGACTAAACGAGGGCTTTATTCGGTCGCGGATGCCTCTGCCGAGGCGTAGTTGATAGACCGGATCTGGCAAACAAGCTGTGTCATTAGGTAGCAGATACCACCCGCCGAAGAAGCGGAGAGGAGACAAGAATGAGTCAAGTTAAACGCGTTTTGATTGTAGGTAGCGGAATCGGCGGTGCCACCGCAGCCTATGCGCTGCGTAGAGCGGGGGTAGATGTCCACTGTATCGATATCAAGCCAGGGATTCCTTCGGCGGGGTCGGGGATTTGCCTGTTACACAACACGGTCCGAGCATTAGACATGATCGGTTTGGCAGAGCCTTGTCTCGACAGTGGTATGCGATTCGAAGCGTTTCGGCAGTTTGACTCATCAGGTCAAATCCTGCGTTCGGACCCTGCACCCCCGAGCTGTGGCATCCGTCGGCCAGAACTTGCTCGAATCTTGGAATCTGCAGCGGAAGGGGCGGGTGCAGTTCTGGATAAGGGGTTGACGATCGAGCGCCTCGACGACCGTGGTGACTGCGTCGAAGTTAAGTTTTCGGATGGCCGAGAGGCAACGTATGACTTGGTTGTTGCAGCAGATGGCGCCTATTCCAAACTCCGAGATCAGGTTTTCGGTTCTGAGTGTGGGCCTCGTTTTGCGGGGCAAAGTGTGTGGCGTTTTAATGCGCCGCGTCCTGCACAGATTGATGGGTTCTGTTTGTATCGCAGCCCATCGGGCAAGACTGTAGGCTCCTTTCCGACATCGAAGGATAGCTGCTACCTCTTTTATCTCGAGAACAGCAAGGAGCCACTGCGCGTACCTGAAGATCAAGCGAATATCATGATTCGCGAGCGCCTCGCTGAATATACCGCCCCCGCTGTGCTAGAAGCACTTGAGCAGGTAACCGAAGCCAGGCAGGTTATCTTCCGTCCCCTGGA
Organism: Pseudomonas sp. WPR_5_2; assembly: GCF_003634475.1. Lineage (NCBI taxonomy): Bacteria > Pseudomonadati > Pseudomonadota > Gammaproteobacteria > Pseudomonadales > Pseudomonadaceae > Pseudomonas > Pseudomonas sp. WPR_5_2. The sequence continues at coordinate 329,862 of NZ_RBLA01000002.1, forward strand.
TATTACGTTGGTTCCAGCCCCTTGGTACCGTGGTCGCGTAGTACTCATTGGCGACGCTGCGCATGCACCAACACCGCATATGACTTCTGGAGGCGGTATGGCCATCGAAGATGCCGTGGTGCTTGCAGACTGTATTTCCAAGACCCGATCGGTTCGCGATGCGCTAGCGATGTACAGCGAGCGTCGATTTGAACGTTGCAAAACAATTTGCGATGCGTCATTGCAACTTTGCCGTTATGAGCAAGAAGATCCTCTTAAAAATAGGGAGAAGTCGGCGGCTTTGTTGCTGAAAACCTATCAATATTTGGGCCAGCCAATATAGAAGACATCAGAGCCGCATCGTCTATTGAAATATCCCGATTCACCCCTTTGGGGCGGAATCGGGATTGGACTAAAACATCGTTTACATTGGTCAATAACTGGTCAGACTTTGGTTAATCGTCTGAGTTTGTTACGCCCAGCAAATGATATATGTATTCGATATGCGATTTGGCAAATTCGTCGTTTAATGGAGCATGGCCTACCATTAGGCGCATGTAGACGGCTGAATAAATTATATCCATAAGCGATTCGACATTGGTATCACTCGGGATTTCGCCGCTGCGTTTCCATTCTTCAAGTGTTTCGCTAACTATCGCGCGTCGCCCATAGTGAAACCTTTCTCGAAAGGCGCGTAACACTGAAGGGTCTGATTGTCCCTCGGCTATAATTTGAGCAACTATTCGGCCATGCCAACCAGAAAACTGCTCCACTAGTGTACGGAAGTGAAGAGCGATGGCTTTTTTGGGGCCGAGTTCAATTGGCAGTGGGGTTTTAAGTAGATGGTTTTCGATGAATGCGTCAATAACGAGTAGTGCTTTAGAGTCCCACCACCTGTAAATGGTTGCTTTGCTGACGCCTGCTTCCTTTGCAATTGCCTCAATTGAGATTGCCTGAATGGATTGCTCGCGCAGCAACTTTAAGGTCGAGTTCAGAATTTGCAGTCGAGTGACTTCGCTGCGTGGTCGTCCTAAAGACGCTTTCCTAGCAGAAAGGCTGTTCTTCTCCTGCATAAAATATTCCTTAATAAATGACTAATTTTAACAGGAGCGTGATGCTGCATGTGCTTACTCTGCGGCAAAGGCGGCTGCCTGCTGAAATCAAGCTGAGGCGTTTCTGATCGTAGCCAACAGACCACTCAAGAAGCAATGTAAAAAATGCTTTGGGTCTAGCTTGGTGAGAGTGGAAGGCCAGTGTGTGCTCGCTCTGGAGACCGGATGAAGGCTGACGCTTGAGGCGAAGAAAAGGATACTTGCACGAAACGGTACGGATCGTATATGTTTGTTCCGCGCATATGAAGCTCATCACGGGCATACAACAAAAACGCGCCAAGGAGACAAACATGTATCAGGGTTCGAGCCTGAAGGGCGATGTTGCGACTATCGCCGGCGTGGGCGACATCCGGTACTCGCCCGGTGTACGGGTGACTGGGCGTGTCAAGCACGCCGACTTCGCTGATTTCGACACATTCCAGGTCAACGCTACGTCAGCGCGTAATGCCATCGGCTTGACTCTCGAAGCGGACCGCAGTCTTTCAACCTGCGTTCAGAACTCCACTGCATCCCTCAGCGGATTGGGGGAGTGAGCATGTCGATCGCCAATATTTCCAATTTTAGAATTGGGCGACGGAAGTTGCTCGTATCCACCGGAAGTGCCGCGACGCTCGCCATGCTGGGGGTGTTACCGGCACTCGCGATGCCTGCCCGAGAGATCGTTCGAAAACCATTCGACCTCCGTCAGTTTGAAGTTCGCTTTGTCGTGACGGACCGTCGGTTGCCGGAAAGCCTGGCTTTCGCCATTGAGCACGCCAAAAAGGGCAGTGCGCGGCTTGAAGTCACGGACGGACTCACGAGGCTTTGGCAGCAATCGCTCGTGCCGCTATGGCGCGAGCAAGGTGGCGCTGTCGTCGGACTCACCACGCGTGAGGTTTGGCATTGTCTTGCGGAGCAAGCACGCAGCCAATCGCGCCGTACGGTTTTGCTGCATCAGTACGACGTATCGGCGAGCCAACCCAATCCTTTGGTTTCATGGATCATTGCGTGACATTATGAGAACACCCCCGAATGTATCCCCCGAGGTTTTTTCCGCCGCGCTGCAGGAGTTTGCCGGTGTGGTCGGAAAAGAATGGGTCTTCGTTGAGGACGAAGATCTGTTTCCCTACCGTGATTCCTATTCCCCGTTACGCGACACGCTCGAGGATCGAAGCGCATCAGCTGCCGTGGCGCCCAGTTCGGTTGAAGAGGTGCAGGCGGTAGTGCGCATTGCCGATAAGCACCGCATTCCGCTGTATACGATTTCCACTGGCAAAAACCTTGGCTACGGCGGTTCAGCGCCCAATCATGCCGGCAGTGTAGTGCTGGATCTGAAGCGGATGAACCGCATCATTGAGGTCAGCGAAAGCAACGGCTACGCAATCGTGGAGCCGGGCGTCAGCTATTTCGATCTGTATAACTACATCCAGGAACGTGGCCTGAAGGTGTGGTTGGACGTCGCCGACCCGGGCTGGGGGAGTGTGGTTGGCAATGCACTTGACCATGGCGTGGGCCACACTTTGTCGCGCTTTCGCAACCACTTCGATTCGCACTGCGGCATGGAGGTGGTGCTGGCCAATGGGGAAGTGGTTCGCACGGGAATGGGAGCGCTGCCCGGTTCCCAGACTTGGGGACAATTCAAGATGGGGATGGGCCCTATCCTGGACGGCATTTTTTCCCAGTCCAATTTTGGCGTTGTCACCAAGATGGGCATCTGGTTGATGCCGGCACCAGAAGCCTTCATGCACGGCATGGTGATGGCTGCGCGTTATGACGACCTGCACGCCGTGGTGGAATTGCTCAAGTACGTCGAGAACACTGGGCTAGCCCCTGGGGCGCCGGAGATGGGCAGCCCGCTGCTCGGTATCAGCAATTACACGAAACATCTGGTAGACGCCTTTTACGATGGTCCGCCGCAGTTGCAGAAACAGCATGTTGATTTGATTGCGAAAGCCAGGGTCGGTTATTCGGCTGAATTGCAGAAGTATGGGCAGGACAACAACATTCCTTATTGGGTGCTCAACCTGAAGTTCTATGGGCCACCGAAGGTGATCCAGGCGCAGTGGGAGGTGGTACAGGAGCTGGCGGTAAAGTCGATCAAGGGCGTGCGCTTTCAGGCTGGCCAGATCCAGAGCGATCCGCGCAAAGCTTCCGCTGAGTGGACGATTTATCCTCAGGATGTGGGGGTACCGAACATGGATTTCTTCGGTATGGGCACGCGTGCCGGAGGTAACCCGCATCCGATGCGCGGCCATATGTGGTTCTCTCCGGTTATTCCACAGACTGCGGATGGCATCCTCGAAGCCAACCGCGTCTTCGAAGAGGCGCACCGCACCATGCCTGCGCTGCAGAATGTTCCGATCTGGAACCTCAGGCCCTTTGCGCTGCCTGCGCCGTTTTTCGAGCGTGCTTTCCTTTTCATCGTGGGCTTCCCGATCACCGATGATGCGGCAATGAACAAGGCCTCCATCAAGGCATATCGGACACTGCTCGATATCGGAGCACAGCACGGTTGGGGCGAATATCGTTGCCACCCGGAATTCCAGGACCAGGCCATGGGCCTGTATTCGTACAACAACAACAGCCTGCTGCGCTTGAACGAGGTCATTAAGGACGCCATCGATCCTAACGGGATTCTTTCGCCGGGCCGCTATGGCATCTGGCCCAAGCACTTAAGGGAGGGCGCCAAATGAAGACGCATTGCCTCATCGTGCTGATGCTGCTGGCAGGTCTGGCAGTCGCTTCTGAGCCGTCCGAACAAGCCGTATCAGCCAATCGTGGAAAGCTGGTTTTCGATCAGTGGTGCGGGATCTGTCACGCCGCATCTCCGCGCATGCCCGGCACTGCTTCGCTGGCGGCCAAGTACGGCGGCAGCTTACCGGCTGCATTGGAAGAGCGCACTGACATGCCCCCAGCCTTCATCAAATATTTCGTTCGCAACGGCGTACTGATCATGCCGGCATTTCGTAAAACCGAAATAACCGACGCCGACCTTGAATTGCTCGTCGACTACCTAAAGGCCAAAGACCAATGAGCTCACATTCTGTTTCTGACTCCCTGACCAGGGCTGCTAGCAACCGCAGGGAATCCCGCAACGGTACCGCAGCGCTCGTCATCGGGCATTGCGCTGGCCTGATGGATATCACCACTTTGCCGATCTGGGTCGGTATCGTCCTGATCGGGCAGCTAGCCCTTGATCCGCAGCGTGCAGGTTTCTTGCTGACGCTTTTCCTGGGGTCGGTCGTACTTAGCAGCCTGTGTATCGCACCCAAACTATCCCGACTCAACCGCAAGCGCATAGCATCGGCGGCTTATGCAGTGGCTGGTATGGCCTTTGCCAGCATGCCAAGCGTAAGTGGCAGCTATATCCTTTTGGCTTCGGCGCATGTCGTCGCAGGCCTGGCGGTCGGCTGCGGCCTGTCGATAGTTCACGGGACGATGGGCGGTACTGCTAATCCGCACCGCACAGCGGCAATGGCTTTTAGCTCGCTGAGCCTGGTGTCCATCCTGGTGATGGCGACGCTGCCTCCGCTAGTGGGTAAGATCGGCCCGAACATATTCTTCTACACGATGTCGGGAATCATGTTCACTGCCGCACTGGCCGCACTGCTGGCTTTTCCGAACGTGACCCGTACGGTCCAGCACGATGGATCCGCGCTCGCCAAGTTGCCTACCCGAGTGTGGTCCGGCATCGCAGGCGTGAGTCTTCTGATGGTGAGCCATTCGATGGTCTTCGGCTTCATCGAGCGCGTAGGGGGCTGGCATGGATTCAGCGCGGCGCAAATCACCACGGTGCTAGTTATCAGTGGCTTCGTGAATCTCGTACCTGTCGCCCTTTCCAGCATTCTCGAACGCCACTTGCCGGCCTCGGGCGTAGTCATGGCTGGCCCTCTGATCCAAGCCACCGCGGCTGTCGCTGTGACCCAGTTCGGTGGTTACGGGGTTTACATCGTAGCAACCTCAGTTCTCATCGCCGTCGTTACATTTACCCATGTGTTCGCATTCGGAGTGCTGGCGCGACTGGACCCGTCCGGTCGCGTGGTCGCGGCCACCCCGGTGATGGTCATGGCGGGTTCGGCTACTGGCCCACTTCTAGGGGGCGTGCTCGCCCTGCATGTTGGCTATGGCAGCTTGGGCTGGGCGGCGTTGGTATTGGGTCTTTTGTCCGCCATCTGCTTTCGCCTTGGTACCCGTCAGTCGTGATCAAAAACAATAATTGTATGAAGTCCCTTACTAGAGGATTGGTATGAGCAAGCGATTGCAGGACAAGGTCGTTTTACTGACCGGCATTGGCAGTGGGATGGGGCGCGAGACAGCTCGGCTGTTCGCCAGCGAAGGCGCGATCGTCGTCGGCTGCGACATCAATCCGCAGACGGCCGCAGAAACCGCGAAACTGGTAGAAAACGATGGTCATTCCATCGACGTGGTTGCACCTGTCGACCTCAGCAACCGCGACGATGTAGCGCGTTGGATCAACGGTGCTGCCGCTCGGCATGGCCGCATTGACGCGCTCTACAATAATGCCAGTCTGCCGCGATTTGCGCCTTTTGCGGTGCAGAGCGACGCCGACTATGTCTTCACGATCCAGAATGAACTCGATCTTGTCTGGCGTGCTTGTCAGCTTGCCTGGCCACATCTGGTGAAGTCGAAAGGTGCCATCGTCAACATCGGCTCCGGTGCTGGCATGCAGGGAGCGAGAGCGCTACCGCAGGCGGCGCATGCAGCGGCGAAGGGGGCGGTCCTTGCCCTGACGCGCCAACTTGCCGCAGAAGGCATCGCTGTTGGTGTACGGGTTAACTCGGTCAGCCCTGGTGTGATGAACACCCCGCCGGTTCAGGCGATGTATCGGGAATTTGGCGACAAGGCACCCGTGGCTCCGATCGTGGAACGCACCCTCACCGGCAAGCCAGGCGAGCCGATCGCTGTCGCTTGGGCTGGCCTTTACCTGACCTCTGATGAGTCTAAATGGGTCACCGGGATCAATATTCCTGTGGACGGTGGTGCTAGCTCAATCATGTAAGTCGAGTCGGATTCAGATGATTGAACCCGGCAAGCCGACCCTATACAGGCAAGAGTAGTTTTGACCATGACCAACATTTCGATGAATACCAGCAACGCAGCCAAGGTGCTGGCAAGCCCGCTGCAGATCAATGGATTGCAGATTAAAAACCGCATTATCCTTGGACCGATGGCGGTGCTTCGCCCGACCGAAGACGGCCGCCCAAGCGAGCAGACCATCGCGTTCCTCAAGCGTCGTGCGCAGGGCGGGGTGGGCCTGGTCATCGTTGGCGGATCGGTGTGCAGCGAACGAGCCTGGAACGAGTCGCCGTTTTCACCAAACCTTCGCTTTGACAAGGACGAATTCGTCGATGATCTCAAGCGTATGACCGACGCTGTACATGAATGCGGTGCGGCAGTGTTCGCGCAGCTGTTTCCGAGCTTCGGCCGCATGGGTGTGCCGCGCAACGGTCAGTGGATTTTGGCGGCCAGCCCGAAGCCGGTGAACTTGGGGGCCGGCGGCTTGCCCAACCATCTGTACATCCCCGGTGGCCGAATCACACCGGTGCCACACGAGGCCAGCATCCAGGAGATCAAGGACATCGAGGCGAGCGTCGTCGCCGGTGCACGCCGGGCCAAGGCTTGTGGTTTCGATGGGGTCGAGATTGGCGCACACATGTGCTACTTCTACTCGTCCTTTTTTTCCCCGCTGGCCAATCAACGCACCGATGAATACGGCGGCTCGGTTGCGAATCGCGCTAGAGCCTTGCGCGATGTGGTTGCAGCGGTGCGCGCCGAAGTCGGCCCGGATTATCCGGTGGGTGTGCGCATGAGTGTGAATGACCATATGCCCGGCGGCCAAGGGCCTGAGGGTTACGCTGAAGTGGCAGCGCACATCGCCGAGGTCGGCCTGGACTTCATCTCGCTAAGCGAGGGCAACTACGAGTCGATGCGTGACAATGTGCCGAGTTCTTCCGGCAACATGCTGAACCACGGGGGGCCGCAGGCCTTCCGCAAGGCACTGGGTAGCGGGGTGCGCCTGTTCCTTTCCAGCACTCCAGACCCCAGGCAAGCGGCGGCGGCTATTTGGGACGGTGATGTCGATGCCAGCATGCTAGCGCGTCAGATGCTGGCCGACCCTGATTATGCGGTGAAGGTTATCGAAGGCCGTCAGGCTGAAATTGTGTGGTGTGACCATGCCAATTCCTGTCTACGCAGGCTAATACTCAACGCACCGGTCGCCTGTCATAAAAATCCGGAGATGGGACGCGAGGATCCGAAGGCCAAACGTTCCAGCCCGGCTCAGAACCTGGGCGTCTGGGTAGCGGGGAATAAGGTGCTGATGGGCGTTGCCGACAAGCTTATCCGCGCCACGCAGAAGAAATGATCCAATTGGTACGAGCACTTCGATAAGTTTTATGGCGAGACGAACGGGGTGTTCGTAATCAATCGCTCGACGCCGGTACTCGATCAAGTCAATGCTTTCGCATTGGACGTTATCATCAATCACTAGGCCTCGGAGTCAATGATATTGACACCCAGTAAGTGGTACACAAAGCTTATGTGCGACTCTGCAAATTCCTGATTGAGTGGGGCGTGTCCAATCATGAGTCGCATATAAACTGCTCCGTAAATCAAATCCATTAGTATCTCGATATCTGTATCGGGAGAGATCTCGCCGCTAATCCTCCACTCTTCTAGAGTCTCTCGAATTATGGCGCGTCTTCCATAATGAAATCGCTCTCGAAAGTCTTTTAAAGTAGAGGGGGATGATTGACCTTCCGCGAGGATTTGTGCAACCAATCGACCGGCCCAGCCGGAATATTGTTCTACAAGGGATCGGAAGTGCTGAGCAATTGCCTCTCGCGGACCAAGCTCTCGTGGCAATGAAGTCTTCAGCATCTGATTCTCTATGAACGCATCAATAACGACTAATGCCTTGGAGTCCCACCAACGATATATGGTCGATTTACTAACGCCAGCTTCTCGCGCGATCGCTTCGATTGAGATGGCTTGAATGGATTTTTCCTGCAGGAGGCTGATGGTAGCTTCCAGGATCTGACGGCGTGTAGCTTCACTTCGTGGGCGGCCCACTATCGATTTAGCGGTCGATACGGATTTATTAATCGACATTCCCAAGATCCTTGCCCAAGTACATTTGTTTCAAAAAAACAAAAGCCTAGGGTGGCTCTCGTCTCGAAATTAATTATGATACGCACGGTTCAGTATATAGCCTGTGTATAAAAATTCCTACCATTGAGGAATGGCAGTGTAGCGTGAAATATTTTGCTCACGATTACGTCAATTTAGCCTCATAGACGTAGGCCTTCGTCGTAAAAATTGGTGGGGGCGTACTAGCTTTCAATGCCTCTGGTTTATGAGGTCTTTACGGGTCATTGCGCCTCGTATATCTGCGATTTTTTTGGGGGGTAGTCATTTCTGGCAGTCGCTCCGCGAGCAACCAGATAAGGAGGAGGGGGACATACTTCTTCAAGCAACTATCAGTGAATGTCAATACCAACTCCGTTGGTTTTAAACTCCTTGCGTGGCTCGGTCAGACCCTCATAGTTGATCTGTCCCAATTCAAAACTGTTACCTACGTGCTTGAACTGGTTTGTCATCGGTGTCGATAAACCAAACTTGGGGCTCGTTTGCGCTTTTTGTTCATCGCAATAATCACCTCTATGAAAAGTGCAATCTTCCGTTTGTAACGTGCATTTTTTGTCGTGTTCCGGCACTCCATACTGGACTGGTGTTGACCCGCTTACCTGCTTGCCATCTACCGTACTGTGCCTTCTGGCACTATTCGCAGGTATCTGCTGAGCGGAGCGCTACTATCCAATAATAAAGAGACCGCCTATGAAAACTCCAAATCCGCTGCTGGAAGACCTGAAAGGCGTTCTGCCTACTATCGCGGCTAACGCCTTCGAGGCCGAACGCGCGCGTTGTGTTCCCACCGAAAATATTGCCCTGCTCAAAGGCATTGGTATGCACCATGCCTTGCAACCGAAAAAGTACGGTGGCATGGAGATCTCTCTGCCTCAGTTTGCCGACTGCATTGCATTGTTGGCTGGTTCCTGTGCCAGTACTGCCTGGGCCATGAGCCTTCTATGTACTCACAGTCATCAAATCGCAATGTTTTCAAGCAAGCTGCAGGATGAAGTTTGGGGGAATGACCCTGATGCTACTGCTAGCAGCAGCATTGCGCCTTTTGGTCGCACCGAGGAAGTGGAGGGCGGTGTCCTCTTCAGTGGTGAAATGGGATGGAGTTCAGGCTGTGATCATGCCGAGTGGGCCATCATGGGTTTCTTTCGCGAGAATGCCGAAGGTACTCGAGATTATTGTTTCGCCGTGCTGCCAAACAGCGACTATGAAATTCGCGATGATTGGTTTGCCGTTGGTATGCGTGCTAGTGGTAGCAAAACCTTGATCGTCAAGAATGCTTTCGTACCCGAGCACCGAATCCAGAAAGCCAAGGACATGATCGAAGGTAAGTCGGCAGGCTTTGGTCTGTACCCGGACAGCAAGATTTTCTTCGCCCCTTATCGGCCGTATTTCGCCAGCGGTTTCTCGACCGTCAGCTTGGGAATTGCCGAACGCATGCTGGATGTTTTCCGTGAAAAAACTCGCAACCGTGTTCGTGCCTACACGGGTGCTGCTGTCGGCGCCGCTACCCCGGCATTGATGCGCTTGGCAGAGTCCACCCATCAGGTTGCGGCCGCCCGAGCACTACTGGAAAAGAGCTGGGAGGAGATCGCTGAGTTCAGTGAGCGCCAGGAGTACCCAAGCCGCACCACGCTAACGTTCTGGCGTACTAATCAGGGCTATGCGACGAAGATGTGCATCCAGGCCGTGGACCGTCTAATGGAGGCCGCTGGCGGGGGGGCCTGGTTTGAAACAAACGAGTTGCAACGCCTTTTCCGCGATTCGCATCTTACTGGTGCACATGCCTACACCGACTACGACGTGTGTGCACAAATACTTGGTCGCGAACTGATGGGTCTTGAACCTGATCCATCAATGGCCTGAGGCCGTTCACCGCCAAGCCACAAGCCCCTCATAAAAATAATCAGAGCACGCCCCTCGGCGTGCTCGGGAGTCTTGCATGTCCGATATTAATGAGATTGCCGCTTCTTCCGCCTTTGATGTGCGTGCATTTCGCCGCGCATTAGGTAACTTCGCCACCGGTGTGACAGTGGTGACAGCCGCCGATCACAACGGGCGCAAAGTGGGGGTGACGGCCAACAGTTTCAACTCGGTATCGCTCGATCCGCCGTTGATTCTCTGGAGTATCGATAAGCGATCTACAAGTCATGACGTATTTGCTACCGCTACCCACTTTGCTGTGAATGTGCTTGCTGCCGATCAAATTGATTTGTCGAACAATTTCGCTCGTCCAAAAGACGATCGTTTTGCTGGCATCGAATACGAATCAGGTCACGGCGGGTCGCCAATTCTTGCTGATTGCTCAGCGCGTTTTCAGTGCAAAAATTATCAGCAGCTGGATGGTGGTGATCATTGGATCATGATTGGCAGGGTAGTGGCTTTCGATGATTTTGGTCGTTCGCCGTTGCTGTATCACCAGGGGGCATACTCCATGGTGTTGCCGCACACGCGCATGACCAAGAGTGGTGAAGGGCAGCCGCCGAGCAGCCACTTCCAAGGAAGGCTGAGCCACAATTTGTACTACCTCATGACCCAAGCGTTGCGCGCGTATCAGGCAAGCTATCAGCCGCGGCAATTGTCGACGGGATTGCGGACCAGTGAGGCACGTATGCTGATGGTGCTGGAAAATGATGCGGGGATGAGCCTCACGGATCTGCAGCGGGAGGTGGCGATGCCCGTGCGGGAAATCGAAGAGGCCGTTGCCAATCTCACTCGCAAGGGGCTGGTCTGTGAAGAAGATGGGCGCTTGCGTCTGACCGTTAAAGGTATCGATGAAACAGAAGGATTATGGTCAATAGCCCGAGAACAGCAGGAAAAAGTCTTCAGTCAATTCAGCGACGACCAATTGGAAACCTTCAAGACTGTGTTGAAAGCGGTTATCAAGCACTGACGTGCTCTGGATAGCGATCAAGTGGACGGCGCCGAAAGCGCCGTTTTTTTATGGACGCAAGAAACTTCATCGCTATTTCGTCGTGATAAGATTGTTAACATGATAACTAAATTCGGGTCGTATCAAATGTCCAGGCATCGGCAGTCTCTGACACTCAATTTGCTCCAGGCCCGTGAAGTGGCCATGAGCTTTTTTCGGCCTTCCCTGAAGGATATAGGCCTCACTGAGCAACAATGGCGAGTAGTGCGGATTCTCAGTCAGCAGGGCGAACTGGAGATCAATCGTTTGGCGGACTTGGCGTGCATTCTCAAGCCCAGCATGACAGGCGTATTGGCGCGGATGGAAACCGCGCAGTTTGTCGAACGACGGCGTTCAGAACACGACCAGCGTCGAGTGCTGGTAAAACTGACGGTTGCCGGAGATAGTTGTTTTGAAAGTATGAGGGGGGGCATGGAAGAGAACTATGAGCGCTTGCAGGAGCGCTTCGGCGCGGAAAAATTGCAGACGTTGCTGGAGTTGCTCAACGATTTGAAGTCACTGAAGCGTTGATCTCTGGGGGATCACTGCTGGCAGAAACGACCGCCAGCAGTGAGCATTTGCAATTGGCCTAAAATCAGTAAACGCCGCCGGTACTGATGGTGGTCGGGGTATTCTTGAACTTGCTTGTCAGTGCTTGCAAGCCTTGCATTAGCACAGTGGTGTCGACACCCACCGCTACGAATGCCGCGCCGAGCTCGATGTAGCGTCTGGCCAGTTTTTCGTCAGCGCTGAGAATGCCGGGTGCTTTGCCCGCATCGCGGATTCGTATGATCGTGTCTTCAATGACTGCCTGAACTTCGGGATGGCCCGGGTTACCGCGATGGCCCATCGCAGCGCTCAGGTCGGCCGGGCCGATAAACACCCCGTCAACGCCTTCGACGTTGACGATAGCGTCCAGATTGTCCAGGCCTTTGAGGCTTTCAATCTGCACCAGCAGGCATATTTGCTCATCAGCTTTGTCCAGGTATCCGGGCACGGTGTTCCAGCGCGACGCCCGCGCCAATGCGCTGCCTACACCGCGCACGCCACTGGGCGGATAGTGCACCGCGCGCACAAGTTCTCGCGCTTGCTCGGCGCTTTCGACCATCGGCACCAGCAAGGTCTGGGTACCGATGTCCAAAATCTGTTTGATCAACGTTGTGTCGCCAGCGACAGGGCGGATTACCGGATGACTGGCGTAGGGTGCTATCGCCTGCAACTGGCCTAGCATGCTGCGCACGTCATTGGGTGCATGCTCGCCGTCGATCAATAACCAATCAAAATCGGCATTGGCTGCCAGCTCCGCGCAGTAAGGGGTGGCGAGGCCGAGCCAAAGGCCGATCTGCGCTTTGCCGCTTTTCAGGCGTTGCTTGAATGTGTTGATGGGCATATCCATGAATCAGTCCTCCAGGAGTCAGACGAAGCGGCAGGAGATGGAGCCCAGCATGTCGTAGTCGACATGGAAGGTATCGCCCGGGCTGGCGGCTACTGGACGGGTAAACGACCCGCCCAGAATGATTTGCCCCGGTTGTAACGTGACGTCGTAGGGGGCGAGCTTATTGGCCAGCCAGGCGACACCTTTCGCGGGGTGATTGAGCACAGCGGCAGAAACCCCTGATTCCTCGATCACGCCATTGCGGTACAAAACGGCTGGCACCTTACGCAGGTCGATCTCATGAGGGCGCACAGCACGGCCACCCATGACCACCCCTGCGTTCGCCGCATTGTCGGAAATGGTGTCGAAGACCTTTCGCGTGGCTTTGGTCTCGGGATCGATCTGCTGGATACGCGCGTCAATGATTTCCAGGGCCGGGATCACCCATTCAGTAGCATCCAGCACATCGAAAATAGTCACGTTCGGGCCTTTGAGCGGCTTGCCGAGGATGAATGCCAGTTCCACTTCAACGCGCGGCACGATAAAGCGGTTGAAGGGGATATCGGTGCCTTCGTCGAACAGCATGTCGTCCAGCAATGCCCCGTAATCCGGTTCTGTAATATTTGATGAAACCTGCATGGCCCGAGAGGTCAGGCCAATCTTGTGCCCCACCAGCTTGCGTCCGTTCTTTATTTTCTGAGCCACCCAGGCTCGCTGAATGGCATAGGCATCTTCGATGGTGATGTGTGGATGCGCGAGGGAGAACTGACCGACTTGCTCACGAGAGCGTTCGGCGTTGTCCAGTTGGGCAGCGGCTTGCTGGATGATTTCTTGATCGAGCATGACTTGGATCTCTTAATCAGGATTGACGATGGCGGCGGGTGTGCGCAGCACTAGAAAGGCGCCTGCGATGATCAAGGTCGCGAGGACGTAGAGAGCAAGACTGGCGCTGTGGGTCGTGTCACGCATCCAGCCAATCAGATTGGGTGTCAGAAACGAGGCAATGCTTCCCAGAGAACTGATCAAGGCGATGCCTGCCGCCTGGGTGCTGTTTGACAAGAATGCGGGTGGTAGCTGCCAAAACATCGGCAGTGCGGCGCTCGCACCCATACCCGCAATTACCAATCCGCCGATTACCATGAAGGGGTCGTCAGGTAAAAGTCCGGCTACGGCGATACCGAGGGCTGACATGAGCAATGGCACACTCAAGTGCCACCGGCGTTCACGGCGCCGATCCGATGAGCGTCCGCAGGCGATCATGAAACCGCAGCCCGCCAGGTAGGGCAGGGCACTGAGCAGGCCGACCTTGCCATCGCTGCCAATCCCGGAACTGTGAATCAGCGTAGGCATCCAGAAAGCCAGCGTATTGACCGCCAACATGACCGCGCAATAGATGCCCACCAGCAGCCAAACTTGCGGGTCTCGCAGAATTCCGCCGAACGAGATGATTGATTTGCGTTGTTCTTCGCTAGCCAATTGGTTGCGCAATTGGTCTTTCTGCTCGTTACTCAGCCACATGACCGACTCGAAGTTGTCGGGCAACACCTTGAGTACTAGCAAGCCGAGAAGCACGACGGGTGCGCCTTCAATTAGGAACATCCACTGCCACCCACGCAGGCCCCCGACATCATGAAAGCCTTGCAGTATACCGCCCGATAGGGGGCCACCGATGACCCCGGCCAGCGGCACTGCAATGGCAAACAACGCAGTGACTTGTGCGCGTCTGCTGGCCGGATACCAGCGGTTCAGGTACACCAGAATACCCGGGAAAAATCCGGCCTCGGCGACACCGAGCAAAAATCGCAAGGCGTAGAAACCCTCAGCGTTTTTGATCAGCAGCATGCTGGTCGACAGGGTTCCCCAGACAACCATCAACAAAGCGATCCAGCGTCGTGGCCCGATGCGATCTAGAGCGATGTTGCTGGGTACACCGAACATCGCGTAGGCGATAAAAAATAGGCCCGCACCAAAGCCGTAGACGGTATCGCTGAACTGCAGGTCGGCGCCCATCTGCATCTTGGCGAAACCAATGTTGATCCGATCAAGATGAGCAAACAGGTAACACACCAGCAGCAGTGGCATCAGCCGCCAGGTCACTGTGCGGTGAGTCAGCGTTGCAGCATCGCTCAAAGGTTGTGCAGCGGAGGTGGCTATGCTCATGATTTTGTACTTTTTGTGAGAGAGGCCGATGGGGAGGGCTTGTTAATTCGCCTGCTGCTGGAGGAAGGCATGCACGTTGTTGAGCTTGAAGTTCAGCTCGGGGTGCAGCTCGATCATTTCAAACGACAGCGCCAGCAGGCGCTCTGCCTGCAACGCTGCAAAGTGGGTGGTAATGACTTCGAACAGCTTTTCAGCGACCTGTTGGCGTGTCGCTAGGTCGCGGCCATGGCCTACCTTCAGGGTCATGTGTACGAAGGCGTAATCGTGTTTGCCGTCGGCCATACGCCACTTATCCAGTCGAACGCCTCGGCTACGTATTCCCCCCAGCGGAAATACACCACTGTTCCCAAGAGTTGCGTGGACTTTTTCAAAAAGGCCCGGCAAGTCGGCCTGTTGCTCGATGTTGTCGGTGTATTCAGCAATAAAATGCGGCATCGTGCCCTCCTGGGTGGTAGTTGCGCTGAGCGGCGGGCGCGCCCCTGCCGCTTGAGCGAATTTAAAGCGGGAAAATGGCGTTGATCTGACCGGTTCCGGAGCTGCCAAAGGGCTCCGTGAGGACTTCGACTGGCTTGTTGTAGTCCGGACCACCCAGCAGACCTAGGAGCATGGCGGTGTCGTGCATCTTGCCTTCGCCGAAGCAGTGTTCGGCGTAATCAGGAAGCATCGCGCAGAATTCTTTGAATCGACCTTCACGCCACAACTTGACCACGTGCATGTCGACCTGTTTGTCGAATTCGCGAGTCCAGTTGTGGATATTGGCTTCCGCCTCTCGATCGTCAGAGAAACGATGCGACAGAGATCCGGAGGCCAGCACCAAGACTTTGCGGTCGCTCTTCTCGATTGCACGGCGTACGGCGGCACCGAAAGTGAAGCTGTCTTCGAGGCGATGCCAGGCACACCAGGCCGCGATGGAAATTACTTTGAGTTTTTCGGCTGCAGGTACATCCATGTGCATGTAGCGCATGGGCACCAGGGTTCCGTATTCCAACTCCAGACTCGGGATGTTATGCGACAGCGTACGCACACCGGCTGCGTTGGCTTCCTCGGCGATCAGCTGTCCGAGTTCCGGGCAGCCTGGGTAGTGGTAGACCATATCCTTGATGAAATGCGGTAGTTCATTGCTTGTATAAACACCACTGAAGTGCTCACCGTTGTTCACGTGGTAGCCGCTGTTCACCAGCCAGTGGACGTCGAACACGACGGCAGTGTCGGCACCCAACTCGCGCGCACGACGGCCTATTTCCTTATGCCCTTCGATAGCGGCGGCACGGCAACCGTGGTGTTTACCCGGCAGCTCAGACAGGTACATCGACGGGACATGACAGACTTTTGCAGCCAGGACGACTTCGCCCATGATGATTCTCCTGAAATTATTCTTGTCAGTTCAATTCAGCGGCCAATGAAAACTGCGATGAGCGCGATGCGCGCCTAATCGCAGCCTTCAGTAGCGGCTATCGGCTGCTTAGAGTCCCCAGCGAGGGATGTGATGATTGCCCATGGAAATGCAAACGTTCTTGATTTCGGCGAAAACTTCGAAGCTGTATTGGCCACCTTCGCGTCCGGTACCGGAACCTTTCACACCACCGAACGGTTGACGTAGATCTCGCACGTTCTGGCTATTGATGAATACCATACCGGCTTCGATGCCGTAGGCCAGGCGATGGGCCTTGCCTATGTCCTGGGTCCAGATGTAGGACGCGAGGCCGTACTCGGTGTCGTTCGCCAGTTGAAGGGCCTCGGCTTCATCCTTGAACGGAATCAGGCACACCACCGGACCGAAGATTTCTTCCTGGGCAATGCGCATTTTATTGTTCACATCGGCGAACACCGTCGGCTGGATAAACTGACCTTTGCTCAAGTGAGCTGGCAGGTTCGCCGGACGTTCCAAGCCACCGGCGAGGAGGGTGGCGCCTTCTTCGATGCCGATCTTGATGTAGCCGGTGACCTTGTCGTAGTGAGCCTGGGTGATCATCGAGCCGACTTGGGTTTTCGGGTCTTGAGGATCACCAACGATCAAGCGTTTGGCACGTGCCGCGAACTCAGCCACGAACTGCGGGTAAACACTTTCTTGAATGAAGATACGGCTACCAGCGGTGCAGCGCTCTCCATTGAGAGAGAAGATGGTGAACAACGCCGCGTCGAGGGCGCGCTCCAGATCGGCATCTTCAAAGATGAGCACAGGGGACTTGCCGCCCAGCTCCATGGAGTATTTTTTCAGGCCGGCGGTCTGCATAATTTTCTTGCCGGTAGCGGTACCACCGGTGAAGGAAATCGCTCTTACGTCTGGGTGCCGTACCAGCGCGTCACCGGCAGTAGCGCCATAGCCCTGAATGACGTTGAGCACTCCGTTCGGGATGCCAGCTTCGACAGCTAGGCGACCCAGTTCGTTGGCCGTCAGCGGCGAAAGCTCTGACATTTTTAGGACGGCAGTGTTGCCCAGCGCTAGACACGGTGCAGTCTTCCAAGTCGCTGTCATGAACGGCACATTCCATGGGGACACCAAGCCGCAAACGCCCACTGGTTGGTACAAGGTGTAGTTGAGCATTTGGTCGTCGACAGGGTAACTATGACCATCCATGCGGGTGCAGACTTCGGCGAAAAAATCGAAGTTGTGCGAAGCACGCGGAATCAACACGTTCTTGGTCTGATGGATCGGCAGGCCCGTGTCCAGGGTCTCCAGTTCGGCCAGATGTGGAACGTTTTGCTCAATCAACTCGCCAAGTTTACGCATGAGTCGTGCGCGCTCTTTGGCTGGGGTAGCGGCCCATTTAGGAAAGGCCTCCTTGGCCGCGGCCACTGCTTGTGCGACTTCTTCCGCACCCCCACTAGCCACTTCGCCAATCGCTTCGCCGGTGGCCGGATTGTAGTTGGTGAAAGTATCTTTGCTTTCGACCTCGCGGCCATTGATCCAATGTTTGATCATATTGCTCAAGCCCCTTTACGTGCGGAGAAAAAATCCGCTTCGCTGACAATTCGATTAACGAGGCGACCAACGCCTTCAACTTCAACAATCACTTCATCACCCGGAACTACGTCCGCAAGCCCTTCCGGGGTGCCGGTGGCGATCATGTCGCCGGGCTGCAGGGTCATGAAGCTGGACAGGTATTCGATCAGGTAAGGGATGTCGAAGATCATGTCCTTGGTCGAACCTTCCTGGCGCAGCTCACCATTAATCCAGGTGCGCAGTTTCAGATTGCTCGGATCGGGGATATCTGCAACATCGACAATCCACGGACCGACCGGCGTCGTGGCATCACGGTTTTTTACCCGCAGATTTGGGCGGTAGTAGTTTTCCAGGTAATCGCGGATCGCGTAGTCGTTACACACGGTGTAACCCGCCAGATAGCTCAGCGCATTTTCACGCTTGACGTTGCGTGCAGGCTTTCCGATGACCGCAACCAGCTCGCACTCATAGTGCATGTAGGCAACGTTGTCAGGTCGCCAGGTAATCTGATTGTGTCCGGTATAGGTGCCCGGTGATTTTACGAACACCAAAGGTTCGGTTGGCGGCGCGAAGGCGAGTTCGGCGGCGTGATCGGCATAGTTCAGGCCAAGGGCAAACATGTTGCCATTGGCCGGCGGCAGCCACTCGACCTGGTCTTCGCTGAGGGAGCGGCCATCGGTTAGATGCACAATGTTGTCCGCATCAACTGTGACGGAATGTGTTTGGCTTTCGAATCGGATACGAGCGTGTTTCATACGGTGCCCTCCTGCTCGGCAACGATGACATTGGTCAGGCATCCCAGACCTTGGATTTCTACGTCTACGCGGTCACCTGGCAGGACATCGACACGGCCAAAAGGCGTCCCGGTGATCAACACATCTCCGGCATACAAAGTCATGAACTCGCTGATTTCGGCAATAAGCTGAGGAATCTTGCGTACGAAGTTTGCGGTTGAGTCTTCTTGTCGAAGCTCGCCATTGACTAGTAGCTGCAGGGTCAAGTCATGTGGATTGGCAAGCTGATCACGCGGTACGAATTCCGGGCCGATAGCGCAGAAGCCATCGCGACATTTTGCTTTAACGGCAGGGCGGTAGTAGCTCTCTTCCGGAAGGCTGAATTCGTTGACGATGGTATAGCCAGCAACGTGATTCAGAGCCTCGGCAACGCTCACTCGACTGGCATCCTTGCCGATCACCACCCCCAGAGCCGGGCCAGGTTGCAATGAAATTCCTGCACCGGGATGCACCACGGCACCGCCATGTACGTTGCGCGTGTTGGGCGTCTTGATGAACAAAACCGGTTTAACAGGCGGCTTTTGATACGGCGGTTGTTCGAATTCAGTAAGGCGCTTCAGTAGCAACCCCTGGTAGTTCAGCGCTACACCGAGCAGGGTGCCGGTCGCAACGTCATGCAGGGCAGGGCTCATGCTTCTCTCCTGGCAGTGGCGGGACTGGAGGTGTCCAGCCTAATTATTGTTAACATGTTATCGTTATAGTTAATATGTTAATGATCGTCAAGCGCCTTATCGTTCATGGCGGTTTACTCGCAACGGGTGCACCATGGTGGCGGGGATGTCGGGACTAAAAACAATGAGAAGTGTGTGATGAGCGATCGGTATCCAATTCCTAACATCAACATCGGCCAGGTCTACGATCAGCGCTACAGCGATAGCGAGGTGCATTACGATAAGCTCGGCAACCTGGCGGGTTTCTTTGGGCGCAACATGCCCGTGCACCGCCACGATCGATTTTTCCAGGTGCATTACGTCAAAAGCGGAACGGTGAGGGTCTATCTTGATGATCAGCAGTACGTTGAGTCCGGCCCCATGTTTTTTCTCACCCCTCCGACGATTCCCCATTCTTTCGTGACTGAGGCGGACAGCGATGGCCACGTGCTTACCGTTCGCCAGCAGTTAATCTGGCAATTGATCGAAAGCGATCCCGGGCTGGCATTGGGTCCACAACTTCCGCCTGCCTGTGTGGCGCTTGATCACCTCAAGCCTGAGCTGCAAAGCGAAGCGCGGCGTCTGACATTCCTATTCGAAGAACTGCGAGGGGAAATGAGCAGTGGGGCTGCCGGTCACAGTGCGGCGGTGCTAAGTCTGACTCGACTGATCATGGTCAGCGTATTACGGCTGTGCGCAAACCCTCTCGAAGCCACGCCCACGCGACGTGAAGACTTGCAGATCTTTCATAGATTCAATGCATTGATTGAAGAGCATTATCTTGAGCACTGGGCGCTTGGCCGTTATGCGCAGGCCATTGGTGTTACCGAAGCGCGGCTTAACGACGTCTGTCGACGTATTGCCGATTTGCCATCCAAGCGCTTGGTGTTCGAAAGAGTCATGCAGGAAGCCAAACGCTTGCTGTTGTTCACGGGAAGTTCGGCAAATGAAATCTGCTACTTGCTGGGTTTCAGGGATCCGGCATATTTCAGCCGTTTTTTTCAGCGCAATGCAGAAATGACGCCGGGAGAGTATCGTCAGCGACACTCGGGTTTTCGCTAGCGACGTGTATTTTGGATGGCTGCATAATTGCATGGACTTGACCACCAATTTGCATTGCCACTGACCAGTCATTTGCATCCGTGCTGACCAATCGTTTGCATTCGACCTGACCAGCACAAGACATCGTGACGACCGTCAGAGAACGGCCAAAAGCAGCCCGGTCGCAGGTCGCTTCGCCCCCGATTTAGACGTCCACGAAAGCGCCTCCTAACTCACGCCTTGGGGCATTTACATGCCAGAAATTTCGATATTTACTTCCGGGTAGTTGAAGGGCCAAAAACGACGAATCCCGCTCTAGGCGGGATTCTCAGCCGTCGATTGCATGCGTTCGAAGGGGCAGGACACTGTTACCTGGCACTGGGCCATCTGACTTTCATCAGAAGAGGGGTGCGATCTGAAGATCCCTGTAACCACCCTGTGGTTCACGCCTAGGCGCAGATGAACAATAGTCAACCCATAATCGCTATGTCAATTCTGCTGTCACCTCCTGGATCACCTAGATTCACCCCGATAATCCCTCAGCCCCCGGTTCAGAAGTCTCTTAGCAGCAAGAACTGGCTCTTCGCCGGATCGATACGCAGCGGAAAACTGGCTGCGGCGATCATGAGCTTGATCTAGTCGACGCGGCTCAACGGGCATAATCCGTATGCCTAGGTGGCTTGGCCGGACGCTTACGGACAAGGCGCAGACACTCTTGCTTCTGCGCGCTATACCCGCAAAAGCCTAGATCAGAGCGGTAGCTTCTGTAGGGCTCAACTCGTCGACTTGTTAACCTAATTTTTGCACTGTGAACTCGGTAGTTAACAAGACAGAAAAGTGATTAACACCGAGGTGGCGAATTGCGCTGGTTTTCATACCTGTTTGCATTTTGGGTAATTGCACGGGCTTGCCCACCCATTTGCATTCGACCTAACCAGTCATTTGCATCGGATTTGACCAGTACGATTCGTGGGCATGACCGGCAGAGAACGGCCAGAAGCGGCCAATGGACAAACTGCTGGTATTTGATCCGGCACCTACACTGACTCAGAATCTTGCGCTTGCTACACCAATCCCGCTTTGCAATCGGAGTCTGTTACCTATGGTGAGGTTCGGTGCTGTCGTTCTCTTGCTGTGTCTTTCCGCATGCGGCTCAATCGAGCACACATCAAAACCAGCGCAGTCGATTGACAAGGTACTTCTTGCAGGTAGAGGGGATGTCGTGTTGCGAATAGATCGAGAGCGCAATCTCGAAAACGTAGTCGGCAAAGCAGACATGTGGGGCCGTAAAACGAAGGAAGGTTTTTCGGAGATCCGCTTCGCGGGCATAGAGCCATCCGGAGTTGTCGTTCTATACCGGAAGGACGTGGACATTCTCAGCAACGAAACAACCCTCACTCGGACCCCAATGTCCGTTACGTCCGGTTCAGCTACGACAACAGGCTCCGGCACTGCGAGCAGTATGGGCAACACAACTCTCGTCTCAGGCAGGGCGCAGACCACGGCTTCGTCCACAACCGTCAGCTCAGGAACTGACTATCACCTTGCCATACCTGGCGACACTGTTGCCATCCGTCTCGCCCCAGGGGAGAAACGCCTGCCAGTCTCTGGCTACGTCATAGAGGTGCTCGCTGCATCTGCGAACTCACTTGAGTACCGCGTTACTCAAAATGGGCAGTAAACGTGCCGCTTATCGAGTCATTGCATCTACATTCTGCTAGGGCTGGCTTCGCCAGTCTCCGAGTACTTTCTAGTTCACCTACAGACCACTTTGGGTCGTTTTCAGCCAGTCGCGACAGGCAGAAACCGGCCAATAGCGGACACTCTTCGTAATGAGAGCTTGCTGTTTTCGGCCTGGTTACAAAGCTCAATCGCTAGTCGTTAGGCACAAATCAATTCCCTCTAATGCCATCTGAAGCTTCTGCCTGAGTGTTGGGAGTTCCGATGCAGTAAGCGCATGCCTTCTTCCTGCCATACCAAGAAACGCAGCCAGGGCAAGGTCAGAGTGCTTGACCAGTGCCACCAAATGCTCGCCTCGCGGACCATTACTGCCGGCCAGCCAATTCTTAACAGTCCGCTCGTTCGCGTTCGTCCAACGCATCAGTGTTTTCGTCGCCTGATGCGTTTCGCCGAGCTCGGTGTGAAGAGCCCTAGCGATCTCCGCTGCATATTGTTTTTGAGCCAGAAAAGAACTGCCCGTTTTCGTGAACATTTTTCTCTCCCCGGTCTTCTACCTTCAATAGAGCTATTTCGAAAACGCGGTGACTGATCACGGCACTGAGGTCGCCCCAGCAGCCGTGGGTTAGATTGAGGATGGTGTCGATGCACACGCTCATTGACGCGGGTGATGCTCACAATGAATCAAGCACGACCTTGGCAGCCGCGTATGTCCGCATGTCCACAGAGCACCAGCAGTACTCGACCGAAAATCAGCTCGACGTCATTCGCATTTATGCGGCTACCCACACGCTTGAGATCGTTAAGGTCTACACGGATATGGGCAAAAGTGGCCTTCGCCTGGAGGGACGAGATGCACTGAAGCAGTTGTTTTTCGACGTGGAGACCGGTCGTGCCGAATACTCAACAGTCCTTGTCTACGATGTCAGTCGTTGGGGCCGCTTCCAGGATCCAGACGTTAGCGCCAGTTATGAAGTGCGCTGCCGCCAAGCTGGTGTCTCCGTTCAATACTGTGCAGAGCAATTCACCAACGACGGATCGCCGGTCTCCAATATCGTCAAAAGCGTAAAGCGGATGATGGCGGGCGAATACAGTCGGGAACTGTCAGTAAAAGTCTTTGCGGGTCAATCTCGGCTGATCGAGCTGGGTTATCGTCAGGGTGGCCCGGCAGGCTTCGGGCTAAGGCGGCAATTAGTCGACAGTACTGGTTCACCCAAAAACGAACTGAGTTTAGGTGAACATAAAAGCATCCAAACTGATCGTGTGATCTTGGTACCCGGCCCACCTAGCGAAGTCGAAATGGTGCTCCACATCTACCGATTGTTCGTGGAGGAAGGCAGGAGCGAACGTGAGATCGCTGATTGGTTGAATGCTCGCGGCGTGCTCAATGACCGCTCTCGATTGTGGTCTAGAGGCACTGTGCATCAAGTGTTGATCAACGAAAAGTACATCGGCAATAACGTCTGGAACCACAGCTCATTCAAACTGAAACAGACGCGAACACAAAACCCACCTGAAGAATGGGTGCGAGCTAATGGTGTCTTCAGCCCGATTGTCAGCTCAATCCTGTTTCAGGCAGCCCAATCGATCATCCAAACGCGCTCATACCGGATGCCCGATGACGAAATGCTGCACGTATTGAGGGCCATCTATGAACGCCGAGGTTTTTTGTCAGGGCTTGTCATTGATGATGCGGAAGGGTGTCCCTCAAGTAGTGCCTACCAGCATCGCTTTGGAAGCTTGCTCCGCTGTTACTCCCTGATCGGATACACCCCTGCGCGGGATTACCAATACATCGAAGCCAATAAACGGCTTCGCAAGATGCACCCGCTACTGCTTGAGCAAACGACTATGAAAATCGCAGAGGTAGGAGGCCATGTTGCGGTTGATCCAAGCACCGATCTCATGTTGGTTAACCAGGAGTTGTCCATTTCCCTCGTGCTCTGTCGCTGTCAGGTCTCCACAGCTGGCTTTAAGCGATGGAACATTCGTTTCGACTTAGGCCTGAATCCTGACCTGACCGTCGCCGTACGGATGAAAGAGCTCGAAGAGGCAGCCCAGGACTACTACATCCTGCCCAGCATCGACATGGAAACACCTCACCTACGCCTGGCGGAGAGCAACCAGGCTAGCCTCGAGATTTACCGGTTCGACACATTGGATATCCTTTCGGAACTAACGCGCCGCGCTGATTACAGGAGGGTGGCATGACAGCTATTCAAACCCCTCGCAGAGCCTGGATGCATATCGCGGAAGTGTCGACGATTCAACTCATCCCACTGGAAGATATCCGCGTACTCAATTCTCGGATGCGCAACAAGCAGGTATTCGCCAAATTAGTCGAGAACATCTCGGCATTAGGGCTGAAGCGTCCGATCACGGTGGCTCCCACGACCAGCGGCACTGAGGCATTTGAGATTGTTTGTGGCCAAGGTCGCTTTGAAGCATTTCAAGCATTGGGTGAGAAGAAAATCCCCTGCATCGTGGTGAGTGCCAGTGAGGCGGATCGATACCTGATCGGCCTTGTTGAGAATTTGGCACGCAGGAAGCATTCCAATCGCGAGCTCTTGACTGCGATCCAGGTTCTCTCGGAACGTGGCTACACCTGCCAGCAGATAGCCGGTAAAACCTGTCTTGATAGTGGCTACATACAAGGCATTCTTGTGTTGCTACGCCAAGGAGAGGAGCGGCTTATTGCTGCTGTCGAGAAAGGATGGCTGTCCATCAAGCTGGCGATAGACATTGCCCGCTCAAAGGACAGTGACGTCCAACAAGCCATGATAGATGCCTACGAAAGCGGCCTGCTTAAAGGCGAGCAGCTGATGAAGGTACGCCGTCTGATTGATAAACGAAAAACCTTCGGCAAGCAGTATGGGCAAATGCCAGCAAGCACAGAGAAGACGACTCCACAGAAGCTCCTTAACACCTATCAGAAGGAAGTTCGGCGCCAGAAAGTGATGATCAAAAAGTCCGACATCAATGAACAACGACTGCTGATCATCGTTACGGCCATGCGTAAATTAATGGCTGACGAGTACTTCAGCACCCTGCTTCGCAATGAAGATATCCCTGATTTGCCAAAGCCCCTGGCTGACAGAATATTTGGGGAGAAGCAGTGATGGCAGAGATCAAGCAGGCATTTGAGCAGCGCGTCATTGCGATTCCGGTTGAACAGATCCTTCCATCGCGAAAGGTCGAGCACTTGATCGCTGGCAGTAAAAAATACGCGAGCATTTTGAGCTCAATAAAAGAATTAGGCGTTATTGAACCATTGGTGGTTCATCCCAAACAGGTAATAGCTGGAGGGATATCCTCGTTCATGCTTTTGGATGGACACCTTCGGCTCGAAGCGCTGAAGTTCCTTGGAGCGACTGAAGCGCTATGCCTGATTTCTACCGATGACGAGGGCTTTACCTACAATCGGCAAATCAACCGACTGACGCCGATACAAGAACACAAGATGATTGTCTCTGCGTTGAAAAAGGGTATCGAAGCGTCTCGCATTGCTACGGTGCTAGGGATCAATGTGGATCGAGTCCACGACAGAGAAAATTTATTGCGTGGCATAGCCCCAGAGGCCGCGGAAATGCTCAAGGTTCGCATGGTACCGCAGGACGTATTTCGCTCCCTTCGTCAGATGAAGCCTATTCGCCAGATTGAAACGGTAGAAATGATGATCTCGGCCAATTGCTTCACCAGAAATTACGCTCGAATGGTGTTGGCGGCGTCTCGGCCTGAGATGCTAATTGAACAGAAAAAAAAGCTAACCCATGAGGTCAGTGTGGTGGACATCGCTCGCATGGAGCGGGAAATGGAAAACCTGCAGCATGACTACAGACAAGTCGAGGATACCCTGGGAGAAACTATGCTGGTCTTAGTTGTGGCTAAGGGGTACCTCATGCGCCTACTTCGCAATCAGGCCATTGCCCTCTACCTGACTCATCACTACGCAGAACTACTCGAAGAGCTGGTCTCGATAATGGAGGCAGTTACTTCAGATGCCCGGCAGCTGGAACGGGAATAGCGCCCCGGAATTGAAGGGCTACTCTCTTCATTTCCATGGAGGAATACGATGTCTAACGCAGACCTGCTACCTTTGCTGCTATTCAAAATTAACCGAAACCAGCTTCCCTTGAGGCCACCATGCCAGAACTCACGCTTTGGGTCGATAGCTGGTGATCGTGAATGAAAGGTCTCACACCCGAGCTCCCAGTCATTTGTGTCAAGGACAGTTCTCTAAGACCGCCGTACACGCATAATCGCATCCGTAATCGCTTTAGCATTTATGTCTAGTGTTTCCATGGCCACGGCTGCGTTAACTGCAACTCTCTCTACTCCATTCTCTGAAAGCCACTTGGTGATTTCTTCTATTGCCGCACCTAGGGCGTGTTGGTTGTGCACGATTAAGGTCAGAGCATCTGCCGTGGCAATCTTGCATTCTGATTTGTCTGGCATGACGGTCGTCCTTGATGAGTGGTTCATGGAGCCTAGTTCATTTCGCTGCTGACTAAGGCTGAGTAGGTAATCGCTCAGCCCCCCGTTTGTTCGCCTTAGCCATGTCCTTTCTAGCAAAAGCTTGAGACATGGGCAGAAAATTCTTCTCAAACACATGAAAACGTATGTCTGCTTTTTTGCTGCGCAGACACATGAGGGGGCCACTAGACGGACCGATGAGCATTAACCCCTAATCCTGCTCAGATTCGCTCACTGCGGACAAACAACAATCAATCGCACTCACCGCCCGCATCAGATCATTCCTCAATGATGGAAGGGTTGTGCGCATTATGTAGCTATTTCGCTTGGCCATCTCGAGGAAGGTCGCCAATACAGCATCTGAGTGCTGTACAAGGCGCGCAAGATGTTCCCCACGAGGTCCACTAGTTCCTTTTAACCAGTTTTTGGCAGTCCGCTCGTTTGCATCCGTCCACCTCATCAGTGTCTTCACGGCTTGGTGCGTCGAGCCCAACTCACCTTGTAACGCCACCGCCAGCCCCGATGCATATTCTTGTCTGTTCGGAAAAGTTTTGCCCTTTTTAGGAAACATTTTTCCCCCTGTGATCCTCTATGGTTGGAAGACACACCGCTTGCTTGAGTAGCCAGCAAAAACGTGGACGCCCCAACGGCGCACGTCCAGTGTGGATGCACGCAGGGGGCTAATGCGTATGCGCAGTCGTAAAAGTGCTCGTTCGGAAAACACCCGCCAAGACCCAGGTTTGGCAGCGGCTTATGTCCGGATGTCCACAGAGCATCAGCAGTACTCGACTGAAAATCAGCTCGACACAATCAAGCTCTACGCAGCGGCGCATTCCCTCGAAATAGTCAGAATTTATACCGACGCAGGCAAGAGTGGCCTTCGTCTGGAAGGACGTGATGCTCTAATTCAACTGTTTAGCGATGTTGAGAGCGGCGCGCTCAGTTTTTCGACCATTCTCGTCTACGACGTCAGCCGCTGGGGGCGTTTTCAAGATCCGGATTTAGCGGCCAGCTTCGAAGTCCGTTGCCGACAAGCCGGGGTCTCAGTTCATTATTGCGCGGAACAATTTTCCAATGACGGCTCACCCGTTTCTAACATCGTAAAAAGCCTGAAGCGAATGATGGCTGGCGAGTACAGTCGGGAACTGTCCGTCAAAGTCTTTGCGGGACAATCTCGCCTCATCCAGTTGGGCTATCGACAGGGTGGTATGGCCGGCTACGGGCTCAGGCGTCAGTTGGTAGACGCGCTTGGCAACCCTAAAGCGGAACTGGCGATTGGCGAACACAAAAGCATCCAAACCGACCGCGTAAAGCTTATTCCTGGACCGCCGGACGAGGTTGCAACCGTTCATTGGATCTACGAACGATTTGTTGAAGCCGGTTATTCGGAAACGGAGATTGCGCAACAACTGAACAGTCGAGGACTCCAAAATGACTTAGCCAGACCGTGGACCAAAGGGGGTGTCCATCAGGTCCTGACCAACGAGAAGTACATTGGCAACAACGTCTGGAACCGGTCCTCCTTCAAACTTAAACAAGAACATGTGCGGAATGATCCAGACCAATGGATACGGGCGGATAGTGTCTTTCCTGCTTTAGTCGACCGCGTACTGTTCGCCGCTGCCCAAGAGATCATCCAGTCACGCAGCTATCGCATGCCCGACGCCGAAATGCTTGAACGGCTCAAAAAATTGTACGAGAAAGCGGGTTATCTATCGGGCCTGATCATCAATGAGTCTGACGACTGCCCCTCCAGCACAGCGTATCAATATAGATTTGGCAGTCTTCTTCGCACGTACTCGCTCATTGGCTACACTCCTTCGCGAGACTACGACTACGTTGCCGCCAACCATCAACTTCGACTGATGTATCCACTGATGCTGGCTCGAACGGTCGAGCACATTCAGCAAATCGGGGGAAGAGTTGCAATCGACCCAACCAGCGATTTGCTCCAAGTCAACGAAGAGCTACTGATTTCTCTAGTGCTGTGCCGCTGTCAGCGCAGTGGCTCGGGAGCAAATCGTTGGAAAATACGCTTCGATCTTGGCCTCTCACCCGATATCACCGTTGCCGTCCGTATGGAGCCGGGGGAAGAGATCGCCCGCGATTACTACATCCTGCCAACGCTCGATATTCAACAGTCCAACATTCGTCTGAGTGAGTCCAACGCTTCTAACCTGGAAATCTATCGCTACGATAGCCTCGAAGCCCTGGCGCAACTGTCTCGTCGCACTGTCGTGGGGAGAGCCGCATGAACATGCCGCAACACCCTC
The DNA here is from genome assembly GCF_003634475.1 of Pseudomonas sp. WPR_5_2. Classification (NCBI taxonomy): domain Bacteria; kingdom Pseudomonadati; phylum Pseudomonadota; class Gammaproteobacteria; order Pseudomonadales; family Pseudomonadaceae; genus Pseudomonas; species Pseudomonas sp. WPR_5_2. The sequence continues at coordinate 358,391 of NZ_RBLA01000002.1, forward strand.
GAAGCCCGCACCATGTAGGCGAAGCGACGACCGTCCAAATGGTCAGCCTGGATCGTATCCGCGTCCTCAATCCCCGTGCGCGCAACAAACAGGTGTTTGCCAAGCTGGTCGAAAACATTTCGAGCCTGGGCCTGAAGCGACCGATTACGGTCACGCCCAGCAACGACCAAGACAATGCTGGGTTTTTCGAACTGGTCTGTGGACAAGGCCGATACGAAGCCTTTTGTGCGTTGGGCGAACGAGAAATTCCCTGTGTCGTTGTCAGTGCCAGTGAAGCTGACCGGTTTCTCATTAGCCTGGTCGAAAACCTGGCCCGCCGTAAGCACACGAACAAAGACTTGCTCTACTCCATTCAAATCTTGTCTGACCGTGGCTACACCACAAAACAGATCAGCATTAAGACCAGCCTCGATCCCACCTACATCAACGCTATTCTCCTGCTCTTACGTCAAGGGGAAGAGCGGCTCATCGCAGCAGTCGAAAAAGGCTGGTTACCGATCACGCTCGCGACGATGGTGGCTAGGTCGAGTGATACCGAAGTACAGGTCGCGATGATGGAAGCCTATGAAACCGGTGTCTTGAAAGGCGAGCAGTTGATTAAGGTCAGACGCCTGATCGATAGGCGTCGATTTTTAGGAAAGCACTACGGTCAACAGCGATCAGCCGCCGACCAACCGACGACGCCGCAAAAACTTCTGAGCACCTACCAGACCGAAGTCAGGCGGCAGCGAGTAATGCTCAAAAAAGCCGACATCAATGAACAGCGCGTATTGATCATCGTCACAGCTATGCGCCGACTGCTCGCGGACGACTACTTCTGCGCGCTGCTGCGCAACGAAAACATCGCGGACATGCCTAAGTCGCTGGCTGACCGTATCCAAGGGGAGGGGTGATCATGGGCCAGGTAAAGCAAGGCTTTGAGCGGGAAATCATCCCGGTCCCTCTCGACCGGATTCTCCCGACCCGATCTATGGACAAGGATATAGAACAGACCAAAAAATACTTAACGATCCTGACCTCGATTCGGGAGTTAGGCGTCATTGAACCGCTGGCGGTGCATCGGCAACAAACCAATGTGGAGGGGGCGGCGGCCTTCGTGTTGCTCGACGGTCATCTTCGCCTTCACGCCCTGAAAGCACTGGGTGTCCGTGAAGCACTGTGCCTGCTGTCAACTGATGACGAAGGTTTTACCTACAACCGCCAGATCAACCGCCTAACTCCCGTGCAAGAGAACAAGATGATTCTCACCGCTGTCCGTAAAGGCATTTCCCCCGCCCTGATCGCTAAGGTCTTGGGCATCAACATTGAGCGCATCCATGAACGACAACGCTTGCTGGATGGCATTGCACCCGAAGTGGTAGAAATGCTTAAAGTCAAAATGGTTGGCCAAGGCGTATTCCGCACATTAAGAAAAATGAAACCCATTCGCCAGATTGAAACCGTGGAGCTGATGGTTTCCGCCAATTGCTTCACCCAGACCTATGCCAACATGGTACTTGCCGCTTCAAGACCGGATATGTTGATCGAAAAAAAAACGAAAATCACCACCGAGGTCAGCGTTGAAGAACTGGCGAGAATGGAACGCGAGATGGAAAAGCTGTTTCACGATTACAAGGTAGTGGAGGACACGCTGGGGGAGACGATGCTGTTTTTGGTCGTTGCCAAAGGTTATCTGGCCCGCCTACTACGCAATGAAACCATATTGGGCTACTTAAACCGTTGCCATGGAGAACTTCTGGTTGAGTTAACTGCGATCATGGACGCGGTCAGTTCTGACGCCAGGAAGCCTGAAAGAGAGTGATAATTCTAGTGAGCTGAACTCACTTCATCACCGCAGACACTGAACCTATATTCGATCGTTGCTAACTCGCGAATGACCGCAATGGGTCGTTTTCTGCCGGTCATGCCCACGAGTCTTGCTGGTCAAATCCGATGCAAATGACTGGTCAGGTCGAATGCAAGTGGGTGGGCAAGTCTGTGCAATTACCCAATGGCTGAATCGTATTTGTTTTTGGGGGTAGGTGTGCGGCCGATTTCCAACCGGTTGCGCTGCTTAAGCGCCAACCGTAAGCTGATGGCTTATTCACATAGCCCATTCAATATGTCCAATCCCAGACCTTCCTTGACACTCACCTTGCTCCAGGCTCGCGAAGCGGTAATGACGTTTTTCCGTCCTGGTTTGAACGATCATGATTTGACCGAACAGCAGTGGCGAGTCATTCGAATCCTGCGCCAACAGGGCGAATTGGAAAGTCACCAGTTGGCACATCAGGCTTGTATTCTCAAACCCAGCATGAGCGGTGTGCTCAAGCGCCTGGAGCGTGACGGCCTGGTCATTCGCAGGAAATCGACTGAAGATCAGCGACGCATTTTCCTCAATCTGACCGAGCATGGGCATGAGTGTTTTTTGTCGATGAGCGAGGGGATGGAGCGCAACTACCTCGAGATCCAGCGGCAGTTTGGTGAGAAGAAACTGCAGAAATTGCTCGAGCTTCTCGAGGATCTTAAAAAGATAAAGCCCTGAAAAGGGCTACGTGCCATTTCAAATCGGCGACATCCGCTCATCTGCAGTTTTCGACTGTTCATCACCGACCGAGAGCGTCAGAGCGTGCGAGCGGGTTTTCACTGATGGGGGTAATCTCCATCCACCCGGCTTCCAGCGAGTGCAGCAGATGGTCGATCTGATCAAGTTCTGCTTCTTTGCTGTCGAGCGCAGCAAGGCATTTCGAGCTTGACTCCGCCAAGCGGGTGATGGCGACATCTACCAAGCGCATTCCTTCTTCACTCAATTGAATCAATTGACCTCGGCGATCGCGTGGATCGGGAATCCGGTTAGCGACGCCGCGTTCTACGAGCTTGTCCGCTCGATACGTTGCGGCGCCTGACGTCACCTTGAGTAGACGAAAGACATCGGTAGGGCGCATGCAATATGGCGGACCGCTTCGCCGTAATGCGAACAGCAGCATGAGATCTTTTATTCCAAGCTCAAGGTCATCCGCGATTACCTCAATGTGATGATCAATGAGCATGGCGAGGCTTCGAATACGAAGAGTAATCGCCAGTCCATCGTGATCCAGATCCGGGCGTTCATTGCGCCACGCTTGTGCCACGGCCTCAGGGCTGGCGGCAGGAAACAATAAATCGTTCATGCAAAATCCATCAGGTGGCTTTGAGGTAATCATACCCCAGCGCGAACCAGGTGTGCCTTGCAGCCATAGCGCTACAAGGAATGACATAGAGGCGATGACCCCAGCTGCTATCGGGCCGAAGGAGCGCTAACCACAAAGCGTTAACATGCTAACGAATTCCCTTGACGGTCTTCAAAAGCGAGCATAGCCTAAATATATCTTAATTGCTGAGATACTTTTTTATTAAGATAAATTTGGCCGCCTGGCCGCGGCTCTTCCAAAAAACAAGAATGGGACTCGCTATGCTGACCGCTGAACAAAACCGCCTGCTTACGGACGTTTCCCCTGGCACACCGCTGCACAAGTATTGGAAACGGCAATGGATTCCCGCACTACGCAGTGAAGCGCTTGAGCCTGGGGGCACGCCTCAACGTGTCGAATTGCTATGCGAAAAATATGTCGCCTTCCGCGGAGATGATGGCAACGTCGGATTCCTTCATGAGGCGTGTCCGCACCGCGGAGTTTCGCTTGCGTTGGGCCGAAATGAAGGTAACCGCCTGACATGCATCTTTCATGGTTGGAGTTTTGATGCGCAGGGCAATTGCACCAAAATGCCAACCGAGAAAGATCAGACTTTTTGCAAAAAGGTAAAGGGCCAAGGGTTTCAGGTGCGCGAGGGCGGCGGAATTGTTTGGGTGTATTTGGGGGAGGGTGAAGCGCCGGCCTTCACCGACTATGCATTCACCTATTTTGATCGTAAGCACGCCAGACCTCGGGCGTCTTACAATGAAGCGAACTGGTTGCAAAACGTCGAAACGTTAATGGACTCGGCCCATATCGGGCTGCTGCACCATGACACCACGGCTAATCCTGAACTTCCCCAAGCAGGACTTCAGCTAGTCACTGGCAACGACACCCCGAAGTACACACTAGAAAGTAAGCCATATGGCTTGCGGTCGTATTCGTTGCGTACTACAGGTCAAGAGCAAGACTACCTTCGTGTTACCGAGTTCGTAGCCCCGGGCACTGCGTTCATAGGCACAACCGAACAAGAAGCGGGATTTCTGATTATCGTGGTTCCGGTCAACAACACGCGAAGCCTTCAATGGTATGTCTACTGGGATTCGCGCCAACCTATCGATGAAAACCTCCCGGATTTCGCACTGCTCGGCACCGATGAGTCGGATGACAACTTCGCTGCGTCCCGCCAAGGGCTTCCCAACTATGGCCAAGATCGCGAAGCAATGCGTGCTGGTCGAAGCTGGACAGGAGTTCCGGGCGTTATTTTTGAGGATTACGCTGTCGCAGAGAGTATTCCTATCGTCGATCGGACACGGGAGTTTTTGGGTAGCGGGGACCTCGCAATTGTCCGATTGCGGCGTGAGCTTATGGAGCGAATCCGCCAATCGGAAGCCAATGAGGACAGTATCCAGGCTCAAGCTAGCGAATACCGTTCATTGAGGGCGTTGGCTGACATGATTCCTGTTGGGACCTTGATTCAGGACTACACGGAGCAGAGACGTCAAGAGCGAAAGGCGTCTTATCTCTGAGCCCGTTAGGCCGTCAGTTTGATGAGCTGACGGCCTAGCGCTCCAACAAAAATCACAGTTCGGGCTAGGTTGCAAAATGCCAAACACATACCAGGTGTACATCAAATCAGTTACCCATGAGGCAGATGGGGTACTGGCGTATGAGCTAAAGGGACTAGGGGGGGCAGTACTTCCTGCATTTTCTCCAGGGGCTCATATTGACGTGATTGCTGAGAATATTCCTCTGCGCAGTTACTCATTACTCAACGATCCGTCTGAGAGAAATCGTTACGTCATAGCGGTAGCCAAAGATCCTAAAAGTCGCGGCGGATCAATCATGATTCACGAGCGCTTGCGTGCCGGAGACAGACTGCAGGTCAGTGAGCCTAGAAATCTGTTTCCCCTAACTGAAGGGGAGCATCGTTCTGTTCTGATCGCGGGCGGAATAGGAATTACGCCACTCTGGTGTATGGCACAGCATTTAAACAGCAAAAAAATGGACTGGGAACTTCATTACTTCGCCCGCAGTGTGCACCACGCTGCGTTGATCGACGCGATGCAAGGATACATTACCCAGGACAAGGTTCAGATGCTGTTGGGGTATGACGTTGAGGCTACCGTTGCTCACATCCAGGAGCTGTTCCGTGGTGATGATGGGGCTCGGCATTATTATTGTTGCGGGCCAGCGGGAATGATTGAGGCTTATTCCCAGCAAGCAAGGGCGCATTTCATCCCTGATAGCAGAGTTCACTTTGAGAGCTTTATACCGCTGCAGGAAGCCGCGACATCCGGTGGCTATGAGATCGTACTGGCGAAGACCGGCAAGACCCTCAAGATCGAGCAGGGTATAAGCATACTCGATGCGCTGATTGAAAACGGTGTAGAGGTGATGCATTCCTGTCGCGAAGGCATCTGTGGTGCTTGTGAAGTGAGGGTGTTGGAGGGCACGCCAGACCATCGCGATTCAATTCTCAGCGAGGCGGAAAAACAGGCGGGCAAGACGGTTTTTGTCTGCTGCTCAGGAAGCAAGACGCCTCGTATGGTATTAGACCTGTAACACCCGCACTCCAGTGGTTTTATCAAGCATGGGGCCGCTCGTTGACAATACGATACGTATAGTTTTATATATGGAGTACTTTCAACGAGAACAAAAAATGTCCAACGACTCTCTCCGTGTGATGTGGTTTGTCCCTCCTGCCATTGCGGTAGCAGCCTCGTGGCAGATGCCGGCAGATTTGCGCCTCGAATCTTCGATGACTCAATCGTCTGATGAGCAGTACTTGTCACTGTGTGCAGGAGAGGTCGACGCGGTCGTAACCTCGATCGACAACGTCCTGCACTGGAACCGCCGGCAAGGCCCGCAAGACTTCGTGGTGATTGCTCAGATTGAAACCACCACGCCGTTACAACTGGTCGGCTCCTCTAGCATGTCAGCTCCTGCGGATTTGCGCGGTGCCAACATTCTGGTTGATGCCCCCGAGAATGGTTTTGTCATTGCTCTCCGAGCGCTACTCAAAGATGCAGGACTCAGTGCTGACGACTATCACCTGACACCTGTTGGTGGGGTGCGTGAGCGGTTTACGGCACTTGTTGCGGGAGAGGGTGATGCGACATTGCTCGGACCGCCGTTCGACACCATGGCGGTGCAGCGGGGACTCAAAAAAATTGCAACGATTCAGGATGTATTTGCCAATTTTCCAGGTCAAGGATTGGTAGTGAGGAAATCTGTAAGCCATACGAATGAAGCGCTGAAAGCGTGGGTTCGCATCCTCAAGGCCACACTAACGATTCTGCCTGGCGACACAGCAAGGCTGACAGAGGCTTTGAAGCTGCTTGGCATGCCTGTCGAAGCAGTAACAGCACTGGTGAATACATTTCCTGGAACTCTGACGCCCTCTCGCGAGGGTATTGAGCTTCTTATTGGGCAGAGAGCTTTGCTTGGGTTGCCTGGCGCGGATTTTACCTATGAGCAAATTGTCGACGGCTCATTCTTACAATAATTCGGAGATGCACATGAAAAAGTTCTCGCTCGGTACATTTTCTTTGAAAACCAATCCGCAGCACCGTTTTGCTGGTCTGGTTGTCGACGGAAAGGTTGTTCCAGTCAGCATCGTGGCTGAGGAGTTCGGGGTCGATATTCTCCGAGAAAAAAATGTGCTGTCGCTACTTGAAAATTGGGATGCCAGTTACGCTGCACTCGAATCGATTGTGAATAACGCCACTACTTCCTCTTGGTATGATGAAAGCCAACTCACGTTTCGCCCCGCGATTGATCTGCCGCGGCAAGTGTTCTGCACAGGTGCAAACTATCGAAAACATGTAGTTGATTTGACCGTTGATTCAAACGTCGGGCCAGAAGGGTTGAACAAGGAAGAGTTGAGGGCGTGGGCCGAAGAAATGATGGATGAGAGGGTCGCTAATGGTGAGCCCTATGTATTCACCAAGCCAGTCTCTGCAATTTCGGGTGCCTATGAGGATTTGGTTCTTCCACCCACTACCAGCAAGCCCGACTGGGAACTGGAGTTAGCCGTAGTGATAGGCAAGGGGGGGTACAATATCTCTGTGGAGGATGCCATGGACTACGTGGCCGGTTACACGATCGTCAATGACATCTCGGCTCGCGACCTGATTCCACGTACTGACTACAAGATGCTCGGTACCGATTGGCTAAGATCGAAAGGGCAGCCAGGCTTTCTTCCGCTTGGTCCGTACCTAGTTCCCAAGCAGTTCGTTGAAGATCCGCACAACCTCTCGATGCAACTGACAGTGTCCGGCAAAACAATGCAGGATGAGACCACTGCAGATATGCTTTTTGGAATTGAACAACAGATTGCATACATTTCGAAGTACGCGAAGTTATTGCCTGGTGATGTCATTTGTACCGGGTCCCCTGCAGGCAATGGAACTCATTACAATCGTTTCTTGCGCGACGGCGATATTATGACTGGCACAATTGCTGGACTGGGTGAGCAGCGGCAGCAGTGCATCATTTATCCAAGTTGAGGTAATGTATTATGCAAACGATCGATGACAATCCAGATCGCGCTTTTTTGGAGCGTGTTATTTCAGAGGCCCAATTCGATATCCCGTTCGAACTGACTGCTGGACTAAGTGCTCTTGGCGCTCGGTTGGTTCATGGTCGCCCTGGAGTTGTCGAACTCAGTTTCGAAGCGCCAGTAACAGCCATTCAGGGAAATGGTGTTGTTGCCGGCGGCACCTTGATGACCATGCTCGACTATGCCATGGCTTTTGCAGTGCTCAGCACGCTGCCTTGTGGGCAAACCTGTGCCACTACCAGCATTACGGTGAACATGCAGGCGGCTGCGAAACCGTCGTTGTTGAAAGCAAAGGCAACAGTTGAGCGTGTGGGGCGTCAAATTGCATTTGCCAGAGCCGAACTTCATGACCCTCAGCGAGAAGTGCTGGTTGCCAGTTCGTCAGCAACATTTGTGGTTTTGCCGGTGAGTCGCCTAAAGGCGGCATGAGTCAAAAAAATTTAGCTAATTACGAAACTAAACGAACCGTTTTGAGGTTGCATGATGAATAACATTTCCGAAGTGGCCTATAAGCCTGTACGGAGAATTGTCACTGGCCATAACGAAGCTGGTGAGTCGATTTTTACCAGTGACGCCAATACTCCAAATGTTCTGGCGCAAGCTGGTAAACCGGTAGCACAGGTCGTTTGGGCAACGGGGGCGGGGCGCGCGGAAGGCTTGGATCCAGCGCCAGCCGGACACAAATTTGGTTTTCATTCTGACGATGGTTCGCTTCTTCGGATAGTCGACTTTCCACCAGACGAAGTTTATGACCAAGAAAAGTTGGTCGAATTTCTCGATAGCGAAGGTGTTCGCGACAAAAAGAAGCCTCGACATTTCTGGTTCCATAAAACGGAATCGCTTGATTACGCCGTGGTACTCGAGGGCGAGATTGTCGCGATGATGGATCACGGTGAGACCGCTATGCGACCAGGAGACGTGCTGGTACAGCGAGCAACTAACCACAGTTGGTCGAATCGCTCAGGGCGTAACTGTCGAATGCTGTTTGTCCTGTTAGCGCTGAAAGAAGGAGAAGAACTGTGAGAAAAATTATCATAACCGCCGCTATCACAGGTGGTGCTCATACGCCGTCGATGTCCCCTCATTTGCCGGTTACTCCAGAAGAGATTGGCGATCAGGCGATCGAAGCAGTAAACGCAGGAGCAGCGATCGTTCATCTTCACGCTCGAAACCCTGAGGATGGTCGGCCCACTGGCGATCCTGAAATCTTCCGTCAATTCGTGTCTCGTATTAAGGCCGAAACGGATGCAATCGTGAACATTTCTACCGGCGGTGGTGGTCCGGGAATGGCCATTAGCGAGCGTGCAGCGGCAGGAGTTGCGCTGCAACCTGAGATGTGTTCCCTGAACATGGGGTCTATAAACCTCAACCTTTCCGAAATGGCTAGCAAGGATCGAGAGTGGCGTTACAGCTGGGAAGTGGAGCATCTTAACGCCACAAAGGATCTGGTCTTCCGCAATACTTTTTCCGATATCGAATGGATCCTGCGAACCATTGGAGATACGGGTACCCGCTTTGAGTTCGAGTGTTACGACGTTAGTCACTTGTACACGCTCAAGTATTTCCTGGATAAAGGACTGGTTAAGCCGCCGTTGTTCATCCAGACAATTTTTGGATTGCGTGGCGCCATGGGGGCTCATATCGAAGATGTGATGCATCAAAAGCGAACTGCTGATCGTCTATTCGGTGATCAGTATCACTGGTCGGTATTGGGCGCTGGCAAAGACCAGATGTCACTAGCGACTCTCGCGGCAATCATGGGTGGAAACGTCAGGGTTGGACTTGAAGATAGCTTATACATTGGGCGAGGTGAGTTGGCAGTTTCTAATGCAGCACAAGTACGGAAAATCCGAAGTATTGTCGAACAGTTGGGGTTTGAAATCGCTACCCCTCAAGAGGCAAGAGAAATGCTTTCTTTGAAGGGAAAGACAAATACTGCTTTTTAACGCTGCATCCAGCGGGCCAATCAAGCGACGGAACATCCTGTAGATAAAGTGTTGACGCTGTAATGACATCGATAAGCCGGCCAATTGGCCGGCTTTTTAGTCTGGAGACGACAATCCTCAGGATTTAGAGCCCAGTAATTCGCAGATGTACTTAATGTGAGATTCAGCAAAGGCTTCGTCTAGAGGGGCATGACCTATCATCAGACGCATATAAACCGGCCCATAGATCACATCCATCAGTACTTCGACATCTGAATCTTTTGGAATGTCGCCACTGTTTTTCCACTCTTCAAGCATTTCCCTGACGACTGCTCGGCGGCCGTAATGAAATCGTTCACGGAAGACACGAAGGATGGCAGGGTCAGATTGGCCTTCGGCAATAATTTGAGCGACGAGCCGGCCAGGCCATCCTGAATACTGCGTCACCAGAGAGCGGAAATGGTGGGTTATGGCTTCACGTGGACGCAGACCTTTAGGAAATGTGGTTTTGACCAAATGTTGTTCGATAAACGCGTCGATTACCACAGACGCCTTGGATTCCCACCATCGATAAATTGTCGCCTTACTTACTCCAGCTTCTCGAGCGATCGCTTCTATAGAGATTGCTTGTATTGATTTGTCCTGGAGAAGACTAATGGCAGCATCCAGGATCTGTCGACGCGTTGCCTCACTACGAGGTCGTCCAGCAGGTGATGACGTTTTCTTAACCTGCATTGATTGATTCCTTGAGTCCGCGGACCTAAAGCAGTCTGAGTGGTTCATGATGTGACGTTAATAACGAAACGGTACGATTAGTATATTCATGGGCTGACGAAAACGCCAATTCGTCTGTCGCACCTTGGCCAAATCCTCTTGATTTCGCACTGAATCAGCCTTCTGGCGCATGGGGGCTCCAAAATGAGCCAGGTGCTAAACATGTTCTTTACAAAACGATCCGTGTCGTTTAGCTTTGAATCAGAAAGCTCAAACCATGCTCATACGAGTCAATAAAAAGAGGAAGATCACATGAAACTCGGCCGAATTTCTGTCAATGGGCCCGACGGCGCGGAAGCTCGTTTGGTCCTGGTAGTCCCAGAGGAGCGCCGGGTCATCGACCTGAAGCGCGCGCTGCATGATCAGTTGGTCAAAGAAGGCTCTTCCCGAGAAGCTGCACTGAAATACGCAACTGCTGTGTTCCCGGGCAGCATGTCGGCGGCTATTGCGCTGGGAGCCCCATTTGTTCACGCGGCTGAAAAGATCAATGCAAAGCGGCCAGATGCGCACTCCATCGCCTTCGATAACGTGCAGTGGTTGCCCGCCTCGGACCCGTCAGTGGTGCGAGACGGGCTGACATTCGTGGGCCACATCAAAGGCTTCCATGAAAAAATTGGTCAGCCGCCAACTCCAAATCTTTTGAAGGTGCCTGGCTATTTCAAAGGCACACCGCATACGGTCATCGGGCATGAGGCGGAAGTTCCATGGCCAGGATATATCCAGCACATGGACTACGAGCTGGAGCTCGGTTACGTCATTGGAAAGCGTGGAGAAAGCCTGCGTCCTGAAAACGCACTTGACCATCTCTTTGGTATCACCATCTTCAACGATTTTAGTGCCCGCGATTGTCAGGCGGTCGAGATGCCAATTGGGATGGGCCCCACCAAATGTAAAGACTTCGCCTACGGTATTGGGCCTTGGATTACCACCGTCGATGAATTCAAAGACCTGGACCGTATCGGTATGGAAGTTCGTGTCAATGGTGAGACTTGGGGCAAAGGTGACAGCTCCAATAAGTTGTGGACCATTGGCGAACTAATTGCTTGGGCGAGCCTTGGTGAAGCCATCGTGCCTGGCGATGTGATCGGTTCGGGAACTATGGGCGGTGGTTCAGCTTTGGAGCTTGATCGTAAGCTCCAGCCAGGTGACGTCGTCGAAATGATTGTTGAGGGAGTTGGAACTCTACGCAACAAAATGGGGCAGCCGGTCTCGGGGCTCTGGTGGCCCGAAGAACGTAAACCATTCATGTGACGTGTATTTGAAATTCACGCGCGCATCAGAGATCTCAGGCCCGGTAAAAGTACGGGTCTGCTAAAACAAAAACGCATTCTTTGATAGGTGTTGAAATGAACATCCTTGGCCCGGACACTTTGTATTTTGGTGTTGACGATGTCGCGCTCTGCGAGCGCTTCCTTCAGGATTACGGCCTTGAGCCGGTAGGGGGCGGACGCTTTGAGGCATTGGATGGAACTGGTGTAGTCATCAAGCATCGCGATGATCCAGCGTTACCTACATGGAATTTGCCGACTGCAAATATGCTGCGCAAAACGGTATATGGCGTAAAAGACCTCGCGACCCTAGAGAGCATCCAGAAAGAATTTGAAGGTGAGCGTGAAGTCAAAGTTTTGGCCGATGGCTCGTTGGAGTTAGTGGACGATCTCGGATTCTCTCTAGGCTTTCAAGTCTCGATCAGAAAGCCACATGAACTGCCTGCCGAACGTGTAAACGCCCCTGGAGACATTCACCGTCCTGCGAACAAGACCGGCGTAGACGACAACTCAGAGCTCGCCCCTAAACCACGAACGCTATCTCATGTTGTCTATTTCGTCCCTGATGCCGAGAAGGCCGAGCGTTTCTATGCTGATCGTCTGGGATTTAAGCTAGTAGACAAGTTCATCGGGATGGGCCCATTCCTGCGCCCCGCGGGTACCTTCGATCACCATACCCTTTTCTTCATTCAGACCCCGCCGCATCTGCAGGGATGTGAGCATTTTACCTTCCACATGGGAGGGCCACAGGAAGTACTGCAAGCCGGCTACGCATTTGCTGCGAAAGGTTACGAATCGTATTGGGGGCCAGGGCGACATAAGTTTGGGTCTAACTGGTTTTGGTACTTCAACACACCAATGGGTTGCCATATCGAGTACGACGCCGATATGGATCAGCACGACGATGAGTGGACGCCGCGCGTAGCTCCTGCAATCACCGATAACTCCCAAGTGTTCCTATTCCATTGGCGTGAAAAATGGGCTCCCGGCGGAAAGCCTGATTGATAAAGAGGTGGGTCGAAGATGGCAGAATCTGATTACCGTAGGCTTTGCCATCTCGAGCAAATTGCGCCAGGGCAATCTTTGGGGTTCAGGACGGAAACCATAGGTCACGACGACATTTTTTTAGTCAATGATGGCGGGAATATTTTTGGCTACAAAAATTCTTGTCCCCATTGGCCCGGCTCAACTATGCCGGTACGGAAAAATCAATATTTGGACAGTGCGTCAAAATACATCGTATGTAGTGGTCATGGCGCACTTTTTGAAATTGATTCGGGTTTGTGTGTTAAAGGTCCCTGTCTTGGTTTGCGTTTGAGTCCTGTGAGCTTAGAAATTACTGAGACAGGAGAAATATTTCTCTTGGGAAGTTAAGGCTCCGAAGATTTTTGGTGGTTTTTAATTGCCGTTGCCAAAAAACAGAACAAGAACAAGAAAGGAAAGTGTGATGAAGGCTCCAGTTGATTTTTGTCGTGTGGTTTGTCTAGGTGTATTACTGTTTTCCTCTAATTTGATGGCGCTTGAAGGTGGCACATCCAGCTACCCATTGGGCATTGTAACCGTTATGAGTGGGGCAGTAGGTGCTCCAGGCGAGACTCATGCCTACACGTATAATAAAACTGTTGGTGTGGATTCAATTCGTGATGGAAGAGGAGATAAGGTATTTCCGAAGGCGAAAGGAAGAGTCCATGCTCATGCTTTGAGATTAGTTCACACTCTTGATGGGCCAACACTACTTGGCGGTAACGTCTCGTTGCAGGTTGCGGTCCCTTATGTGGACGGTCACTTGGATATCCCAGCCCTGGGGCCGCAAAGTAGAGACTCCTCTAATGGAATGGGCGATCCATTATTCGGTGCTTTGGTGAGTTGGCAGTCTCCTACATATCTACATAATCTGGAGTTGGATTTTGTGGCGCCGTGGGGGAAATATGATGAGCATGCATTGGTTAATCCAGGAAATAATAGCAAGGCGATCTATGCTGCTTACGCTTTTACGTGGTTCCCAGTTCCGCAGGTTGAGGTCAGTTCCAAAATTAGTGTTAACTACAGTTACGAGAATCCAAAGACTGATTATAAGTCCGGTGTGCAGCTTGCCGTTGACTATGGTTTTAACTATCGGCTGACCCAAAATTGGTTGGCAGGAATTGGTGGATATTTATCGACCCAGTTGAATGATGACCAGTTTCATGGGGATGATGTTGGGAATCGTACGAAGTCTATAAAGGTTGGTCCTCAAATCGGCTACGCAAGTCGGGACTGGGGAATAATAGCTAGCTTTCAGAAAGATGTATTTGCTCGGAATGCTTCCGAAGGCGACACAGTTATGCTTAATGGAATGTTTAAGTTTTAATTAGGTGCTGCACTTTTTCGCTTGGCTGACAATGCAAGCGTTTTTTTATGAGTATCCGATATTTGGACTTTATATTTCCGAACTCTTAAGTCATGCCTATCTTCCTGCACGAATCGATTCTTATCCTTTGCAAAAGAGGAGCGATACGTGACGCGGTTTTATCTTGTTTAGCGGCCGCAAAATTCAACTTCTCTTACCGGTGCCAGTGCATATCATTGTAAATATTTCATAAAAACGATACGTATCGATATTTTCTGTTGGTCATCACCTGGCGACCGAAAGGTGAGGAGGTGACAGAGCATCACAGAACGAACTCTAGGCAGAATGGTGGCAGCTTTTGAGTCTCAATAGGGCGTAAAAACGCTGTGTTCTGTGACGTTTTCACCTCTGGCACCGGAGCCTTTTAGGTTGCCCTCCGGTACGCGGCAGCAAGCCAAAACCAAGGACCTAGGAACCGTAGGCGAATACATCGCTGCGGGCTTGACAGGGATGGGTGGTAGCTGTAAGTATACGAAACGTCCCGTATCGTAAAATGTTTGCGAAGTTTGTACCGTCGCAGGCGCTCGTGAGGACCGGGAAGGTTTTATGAATTTTTGGGAGGAGCGGTTAACGGCGTCAATTTTGAAATTTAGCGAAGCCTAATACAAAAACAAAAGAGGTTCGTATATGCGTGTATTTAAGTCTACTGCGTACTCATATGTCGCGCCTTCAGGGCAGACGAGGTTTTTGTCACGCATTCTCGTCGGCGGTGCTGCGGGATTGATAACGATGAGTGTCAGTGCTTTCCAAATAGACACAGGTGATAGCGATCTTCGTGTTCGCTGGGATAACACCCTCAAGTACAGTTCTGCGTGGCGTCTTAAGGACCAAAGTAGCAAGCTTTCCGAAAGCCAGGTCAGCCTGAACCAGGATGATGGCGACCGCGCTTTCGATAAGGGCCTGATCTCTAATCGATTCGACCTTCTTTCGGAAATGGATGTCGCTTACCGCAATTTCGGTGGCCGTTTGAGCGGGGCGGCTTGGTTCGACACCGAATACCAAAAGGACAACGATAACGACAACCCTGCACGCGCGAATCAGGTCTCGGTTGCCTATGACGAATTCACTGATGACACCCGACATCTGCATGGCGGCGATGGTGAGTTGTTAGATGCGTTCGTCTATTGGAATGGTGAGGTTGCAGATCGTGCTTTGTCCGTTCGCCTGGGGCAGCACGCCTTAATTTGGGGAGAAAGCCTGTTTTTCGGAGCGAACGGGATCGCGGGCGGCATGGCTCCGGTGGATGTAGTCAAAGCCATTTCAGTTCCGAATACCCAGTTCAAAGAAATCACCAGGCCAGTAAGTCAATTGTCTACTTCCTACCAGCTAACTGATGCGCTCTCGTTAGGCGCGTTCTATCAGTTTGAGTGGGAACAAACACGACTACCTGCTGCCGGCAGCTATTTCTCCACTCTCGACATGATGGGAGAGGGGGCTGAACGCTTGATTGTTGGAGAACCATTCCCGGGTTTTCTCGGTGGTAACCCGAGTAGCCCTGCCGCCTTTTTTCACGGTAAGGACAAGAAAGCCAGGGACTCCGGACAGGGTGGATTGCAGTTGCGCTACGCAGCTGAAACTGTTGATTACGGGCTTTATGCTATCCAATACCACGATAAAACTCCCCAACTGTACTTACGTCCTAATGTAACAGGTCCAAATTTTGCCACCGGGCAAGTGGGCGAATTTTATTGGGTGTATCCAGAGGATATTCGGGCACTGGGCGCAAGTTTCACAACATCAGTGGGTGAATACAATTTTGCAGGGGAAGCTTCCATGCGCTGGAATATGCCTCTGGTATCGAATGGTCAGGTGGTATTGCCTGGTGTAGAAGCTGATAACGACAGCCATCCACTATATGCGGTTGGGCGGACGGCACATGTGAATTTGAACGTTCTTGCTTCTCTTGAACCCTCAATCATATCCAATGAAGCCACGCTGATTGGTGAAATAGCCTGGAACCGGCTGCTGAAAGTTACCGAAAACCGATCTGCGTTGGATCCGAATGCTACAGATGATGGGGTAGGGCTAAAATTTGTATATACGCCAACTTACCGCCAGGTCTTCTCGGGCATCGATATTAGTGTTCCGTTGGGTGCCAGCTATTTCCCGATGGGTAAGTCTGCTGTGGTTGGAGGTTTCGGCCCTGATAAAGGTGGTGATTTGAACATTGGTGTGAGCGCCACCTACCTTGATCGTATTACTTGTGGTCTGACATATACACATTATTACGGTCCAGAAGACACTACGCTTAATGAAGCGAGCCAGTTTAATTTTAAGCAAGCATTAAAGGACCGGGATTACCTGGCCTTTTCAATCAAAAGCACTTTCTAAGAGGATTTGAAGATGACTTCTCGATTTAAATTTAGTGCCGCTTGCTTTGCCATAATAGGAGCCGTTGCTCTAAGTGCGACCGCGATGGCGGCCGGAGTAGAAGAACTAGGTAAAAGCCTGACCCCGTTTGGGGCAGAGCGGGCGGGTAATGCGGATAAAAGTATTCCAGCATGGAATGGTGGATATACCACTGTTGATCAAAATTATCAGAAGGGAGGTAAGCGCGGTGACCCGTTCGCCTCGGATAAGCCTCTTTATAGCATTACATCGAAGAATATGGCTCAGTACGCAGACAAGCTGAGCGATGGTGTTAAGGAAATGTTCAAGCGATATCCTGATACCTTTCGAATGGATATCTACCCAACACGCCGAACTGCCGCAGCTCCCCAGTGGGTATATGATAATACAGCCAAGAACGCGGTTAATGCGAAGCTAGTAGAGGGCAGTGCTGGTCCTATGCCTGAAGGGGCTTTTGGCGGCATCCCATTTCCGATTCCGAAAAATGGTGTCGAGGCAATGTGGAATCATCTGCTTAGTTGGAGCGGTACCTCGATTACTCGGGACGCGCGCTTCTACTTGATGACCGCCGATGGTCAGCAGGTGATGACTACCGATGGTCGTGCTATCCAGGAGATGCCATATTATTTTCAGGAAGGTTCAGCGCAGACCTTCGATGGCGATTATTGGATGATTCGTCTGCTTAATGTTGGTCCACCAATCCGTGCTGGGGAACAAGCGACAGATAGGGCTAACCTCAACGCCGATAAATCACAAACGCATATTTATCTTGCTGGTCAACGGCGAGTGCGCAAAGTACCTAACTCATGCTGCGACACACCAGCGCCGTCCACTGCAGGTGTAATGGCTTACGATGAGTTGTCGGTTTACAAAGGACGACTTAGCCGCTTCAACTGGAAGCTGGTGGGCAAGAAAGAATTATATGTTCCCTACAACACCAATAAATTCTTCACAGCAAACAAGCCTGAAGATGTACTTGGTAAGCGACATCTCAATCCAGACGTTCTGCGCTGGGAACTGCATCGTGTGTGGGTAGTTGAGGCAGATCTGAAGCCCGGCGAGCGCCATCAAATGGTTAAAAGCCGTTACTACCTAGATGAAGATACTTGGCAAGCGCTGTTAGGCGATCGTTGGGATGCAAGTGGCCAATTGGCGAAAACACTGTGGGCGCTGCCGGCAGTCATGCCAGATATCCCTGCCCAAGCTTCTGTGTCGTCGGGGTTCTATGATTTTACGTCCGGTACTTGGTTCATCCTTGATTTACTGACTGGGCAGCCCTCGCAATGGGGGATTGTAGATCGCTTTAAGAAGTCTGATTTCTCGCCTGCCGTCATGGCGGGGCAGGGTGTGCGTTAACGCTAAGCATCTCTGAAAAGCACCGACGATTTCTGGTCGGTGCTTTTGAAGTATTCGATCTAAGAGATAATAAAAATGATAAAAAATAGTCGGTTAAATTGTTTGGCAATAGCTTTGGTTCTGTCTACTTTTTCTTCGCCCCCTCATGCTGACGGCGGGGTTGTTGGGGCTGCCCTAGACTCTCCAGCAATGCAAATTGCCAAACCCTCGCATGTTGTTCTAATAGATTTGGCACGTGCTGGTGACCGGCTCATCGCCGTGGGTGAACGGGGCGTTATTGTACTCTCCGATGACAATGGACAATCCTGGCGGCAGGCACAGGTTCCAGTCTCAGTTAGCCTGGTTGCAGTTCAGTTCGTAGACTCCAAGCATGGTTGGGCGGTCGGGCACGCTGGCACAGTGTTGGCCTCTGTGGACGGCGGCGAAAACTGGAGTCTACAGCTTACTGGTGTGCAGGCTGCAGAGATTGAGTTGAAGGCTGCTCAGGATCAAAAAGCAAGTGCAGTCGATGCGGACGCGGCTGATATCCGCATTTCCAACGCTGAACGCTTGATAGCGGATGGGCCAGATAAACCACTTCTAGCGCTGCAATTTCTCGACGCTAAGCGCGGCATCGTCGCCGGCTCCTACGGGTTAGTGTTTTCTACTCAGGATGGAGGGGCAACATGGCAGTCGCTGATAGGTCGCGTCGAGAATCCGTCGTTTGTGCATATTTACGCTATCGCTCGGAAAGACCACCTTTGGTTTCTCGCCGGTGAGCAAGGTTACGTGGCTCGCTCAATTGACGACGGAGAGACTTTTGCACAGCTGCCAAGTCCATATAACGGGAGCTTCTTCACTACCAATATACGGGGGGATGGAGCTCTGCTGGTAGCGGGTCTTAAAGGTCATGCCTATTTGTCATCTGATGATGGTGAGAGCTTTCATCAATTGAATGTCTCCTGGCCGAATTCAATCAGTGGCTCCACTAGATTGCCCGATGGGAGTGTATTGCTAGCCAATCAAGCTGGTGGTTTGTTCAGTAGCTCGACCTCAAATAGTTTAGTGCTAAACCCGGTGGGCAAGCCGCTGGGAATCCCCGTGAGCAGCATTGTTGAAGCGGTCGACGGCAGTCTGATTGCCTCTGGTTTTGCTGGTTTGTCACGTTTTTCACATCCTGCTATTGAAGTTTCGGAGTGAGCATATGAATTCCGCTCGTCATCCTTCCCTGCCTGAGTCAGGCGTATTTGATCCAAGCTCAGGGACCTTGGTAGAGCGTGCTCTATTCAACCATCGCCATTGGGTGCTTCTGCTATGTCTGCTAGTCACTGTTCTGCTCGGCTGGCAATCCACTCGACTAGAATTGAACGCTAGCTTCGAGAAGATGATCCCTACCGGACATCCCTACATTGCTAATTATCTAGCCAATCAAAAGGAGCTGTCTGGACTGGGTAATACGGTGCGCATCGCTGTTGCCAACAAAAAGGGGGACATCTACGACACGAATTACCTGCGTACTTTGCAGTCCATGAGTGATCGCATCTTTTTGCTGCCAGGCGTGGATCGTGTTTACATGAAGTCACTTTGGACGCCTGCAACTCGCTGGGTTTCGGTGACTGAGGATGGGCTTGATGGTGGGCCGGTAATTCCTGATAAATTCGACGGTAGTCCCGCATCACTCGCTGAACTACGCAACAATGTGCAGCTGTCTAACGAGATCGGCCAACTGGTAGCCTTCGACCAGCGGTCCAGCATCATTTCCATTCCGTTGTTGTCACGCACGCCGGATGGCCAGGCCCTCGATTACGCCAAACTTTCTGGTCAATTGGAGGCGCTCCGCGCTGAATATCAAAGCGACAGCGTTGACATTCACATTACTGGGTTCGCAAAGAAGGTTGGAGACCTGATTGATGGATTGGGGCAGATCATGCTCTTCTTTTCCGCCGCCATCGCTATCACAACAGTCGTGCTCTATGGCTACACCCGCTGCATGCGCAGCACACTTTTGGTCGTGTTTTGCTCACTGGTGGCGGTTATCTGGCAGCTTGGGTTGCTGCCGTTGCTAGGGTATGAGCTAGATCCGTATTCGGTGTTGGTGCCCTTCCTTGTGTTTGCCATCGGTATGAGCCATGGCGCCCAGAAAATGAACGGCATCATGCAGGATATTGGTCGTGGCATGCACCGAGTGGTTGCTGCGCGCTTCACTTTTCGTCGACTGTTTCTCGCTGGCCTGACTGCACTGCTTTGTGATGCGGTGGGTTTTGCCGTGCTGATGATTATTCAAATCAAAGTCATTCAAGACTTGGCAATTATCGCTAGCATTGGTGTTGCTGTGCTGATTTTCACCAACCTCATTTTGCTACCGGTCTTGCTCTCCTATGTTGGCGTCAATCCCCGCGCGGCTGAACTGAGCCTCAAGAGCGAACGAGCAGAGCAGAGCGGTCAAGCGCGACACGTTTTTTGGCGATTCCTTGATCTTTTTACTCGCAAGCCTTGGGCTTTGATCTGCGTAGGTGTCAGCTTAATAGCCGCCTTTCTGGGATTTATGGTCAGTTTGCATCTGGCAATTGGTGATCTGGATGCTGGTGCGCCAGAGTTGCGTCCAGACTCGCGTTACAACCTGGATGATGCCTTCATGACGCGCAGTTATGGAGCCAGTAGTGACCTGTTCGCCATAATGGTGAAGACGCCGAAGAGCGCCTGCTCGCGTTACGATATCTTGCGTAAAGTCGATGATTTGGATTGGCAGTTGCGTAGTCTGCCCGGGGTAGACTCAACGAACTCCATGGCTTTGCTAAATCGCCGCATGTTGGTAGGACTGTCTGAGGGCAACTCGAAGTGGTACGAGCTGCAAAACAATCAAGCGATGTTGAATATGATTACTGCCAGCGCGCCGCGGGGACTTTACAACGAGTCCTGTAGCCTGCTGACGCTTTATGTTTTTCTCAAAGACCATAAGGCAGAAACCCTTTCTCGCCTGGTAAGTCACGTCGAAGCCTTTGCAGCGGCTAATGATACCGAAGAGGTCAAATTCCAGCTTGCCGCCGGCAACGCGGGAATCGAGGCTGCAACAAACATTGTGGTCAAAGAGGCCAATCGCGAGATGCTGTTCTGGGTGTACGGAGCGGTTATTTTGCTCTGCCTCATCACCTTCAGGTCCTGGCGAGCCACTCTTTGTGCCGTAATTCCGCTCATGCTCACGTCGATACTGTGTGAGGCATTGATGGTCGGGTTAGGTATTGGTGTGAAAGTCGCGACTTTGCCGGTAATCGCTTTAGGTGTAGGTATTGGGGTTGATTACGCATTGTATGTAATGACCATCATGTTGGGCTTCTTGCGTGAAGGTAAAAGCCTCTCCGAAGCTTACTACCGCGCCCTGGTCTCCACAGGCAAGGTTGTAATGCTCACCGGGGTTACCTTGGCGATAGGTGTAGGTACCTGGATATTTTCCCCAATCAAATTCCAAGCTGACATGGGTGTGCTCCTGGCATTTATGTTTGTCTGGAACATGGTGGGCGCTCTTCTACTGCTGCCTGCACTGGCTTATTTCCTATTGCCTTCCACGCTGCGCAGTGATGCTTCCAGCAGTAAGGTGGCTAGCCCAGTGGCGTTGAGCGAGCAATCCCCTTCAGGTCATTCACTGCGTCTGGACAGCTCCATCTCCTGATCGGCAGCCCTTGTCAGCTCCACGGCTTATCACGGTTGATCAAGGGCTTTCATCCACTGGGGGAAATATAACGCCCAGATAACTCTGGGCCTGGTTCAGATTATTCCGGACAGCGGCTCTGCCTCAGTCGGCGAAATAGCAGGGGCTACGTCACTGGGCATGTTTTCCTGTTCCTAGGTGCGTCACCACTTGCATGAAGAGGAGATTTGTATGTTTTTGGTGAGCCGGCTACTGGGTAATCTCTCGGTAGGAGCCAAGCTGTCGATCGGTTTTGGGTTAGTGCTGCTATTCACGCTCGGAGTGGGGATTACCGCCTTCCATTCTCTTAGTCTGTTGGGGGTTCGCGGTGAACAACTTCGTACCGAGGACTGGATTCAAACGTTGATCCTGCAAGCCCGTATTGCGGAAAAAGAATATGCACTGAATCTTTCTCCTAAGGCGCACGATCAAGTGCGCGGTGCAGTTGAGCAACTCATTCGGCATTTTGATGATCTTCCTCAAAAAAATACCGCTGAGATCGCAATGCGCGATGCGTCCAGCGACTATTTAAGACAATTCCTGAGTTATGCCGAGTCTCTTCAGCAAGCACGAGAAGCTCGCTTGCGCATGCAAACACTCGCGCAGGCTGCGGGAGAAAGCTTCACCTTGGTATTTCTCGACCAACTGGATGCATTGAGCGCGCAACAAGAACAAGGAACCCCTCCAGACAGTGGAAAACTGTTGTTGCTGGAGCAGACCACCGCTTTGCGCGACAAGCTGGCCAAGCTCCGTGACAGCGAACTTTATTACTCGTTGGATGGTGAGGAGCGCTTTCGTAGCGATTGGGAGATGAGTATGAGCGACCTGCTGTCTTCAATGCAGGTGCTCAATCTCGATGATCAGGAAATGGTTTCGCTGCAGGCTGCACGTAACGCTCTGGGAAATTATCGAAAAGCCTTCGAGCAATTTGTTGCCAGCCGCAAGCAAAGCGCACTTATTAGCGAAGCAATGAGCACGCAAACCCGGCAAGTCAGCGAGTTGCTGGATAGGGCCAACGAATTTCAGAGTCAGGCGATACAAAGCGACAGTCGCAGCGCATACAGTCAGCTTGGCCTTATTTGCCTACTGGCGTTAGTGCTAGGTATTGGCGCGAGTCTATTAATACGTCAATTGATACTGCAGCCATTGCGCCGGGCTGTTCAACTGACTCAACGGGTCGCTGCAGGTGATCTGAGTTATACGCTTGACGGTGATAACGTCCGTCACGATGAACTTGGGCAGCTATTGGCAACCGTCAATAGCATGCTGGGTGGTTTGAGAGGTCTGGTTGGTCGAATAGGAACTGGGGTAGGCCTGCTCAACGGAACGGCAAGGAGCTTAACAGAAGTCATTCAGCGCAGCAGCCGGGGCGTTGAGAGGCAACGTCAGGAGACTGAAGTCGCTGCGACGGCAATGCAGCAGATGACCGCCATAGCCAGCGTAGTTGCACGTAACGTTCAGGACGCTAGTACCGCAGTAGCTCTTGCCGAGGGCCAAGCGCGAGAAGGTGACGCTTTAGCACGCCAGGCGGGTTCCAAAATCGACCAACTAGCATTAGAAATGACTGGCTGTGCCGACGCAATGCAACTGTTACTGGCAGAGAGTACCGCTATTGGTGGGGTGCTTGATGTGATTAAAGCTGTAGCAGAACAGACCAATTTATTGGCGTTAAATGCCGCCATTGAAGCAGCGAGAGCGGGCGAGCACGGTCGCGGGTTCGCTGTAGTAGCTGACGAAGTGCGTGGCCTAGCACGTCGCACACAGAGTTCCACTGCTGAAATCCATGACTTAATCAGTCGCCTTCGAGGAGTCGCCCAGCATGCAAGTGAGCGGCTACAGGGTAGCCATGCTCTGACAGGGGAAACAGTGATCCTTGCTGGACAAGCGTCTCAGGCACTGACACGAATTACACGCGCCGTATCGAGTATTGAACAGATGAACAAACAAATCTCTGAAGCAGCGGAGCAACAACAAGTTTTGGCAGAACAGGCAAGCCAGAATATAGTTCAAGTGCGCGAAGTGGCGGAGGAGAGCGCTCAAGAAAGTGTGGAGTTGCAGCGTTTGACGCTCGAGCTCCAGCAGGTGGATGCGGAGTTGTATTCTGCGGTCGGGCACTTTCGTACTTAAAAATTGATGGTTAATTCGAAAAGTTTCTGCATAGGGCATGTTTCGGTTTAATACTTAGCTTTAGATCTGGTTCTGACCGCTAGAAAGAATTAGCCAGGGCGATCCGGCCGCGCCAGCACGGTTAGGTCAAATCGCCTTTGGGGAATGCCAGGTCGGGACGAGTGCCGTCCACAAAACGGCTCACCTACAGAAGTAATGGCGAACTCCATCAGGTTTTCGGTAGTAAGGTAGCCGCTTTATGTGGGGGCAATGTAGCTTGATTTGCTCGTTTCAACTTATCTGAGAAATTAATTTATTATTCAAAATGACCGGTAGGGTCCAATAACTGGAAGGCACGCCCTCTACTGAGTTTGAGAAGTGGCTCCTACTGGCCGATTCTGTTGAAAACAGTCGCCTCCGAATTCCGCGGTAGAAAAATATGCGCCTGTGATTGAGATCTGAGTGTTGAGCAGAAGGTTCAGGAGTCAGATTTTACACCGCAGCTTGCAAAAGAGCCTAAATTCTAACTACTATTTTTGTGCGTTGTTAGGACGCTATGATTGTAGAGTCTTGGCTGGCTAAGTGGTTTTGGTATGATACAGAAAGGGCCCTTCGAGGGCCTTTTTTATTAATGGTTTCTACTACGGGCAAGTTATAAGTTGAGATGTTTTTAATTTGTATGCTGCGATTAACTCATGGCTGTCTTAGGTGCAGGATATAGGCTCTCGCGGTGCCAAGATCGTTGAGACAAAACCACGAGTGTCTTCATTTTGCTTCAATCATCCTAGCTGCTGTTCGGAGTCGTGAACTTAAGCTGTAAGAGTGCGTAAAAGCTGCGGGGCGTTTCAGTTTTTGATGATTCCGTTTCAAGTTTTAATGGAACTCGTCGCCTAGTACGATCTGTATTTGTGACCATCGTTTAAATACTACAATTTGTGTTTTGTCGGCCGGAGGCGCCCACGTATCGTGCCGCACATGGATAAATGGATTGAATTGGTCAAGGCCAAGATGAGTGAGCTCAAAGTCACTCAAGAGATACTCGCCGAACGCCTCGGGATGTCCCAGGGTGGCGTTGGCCACTGGCTGAATAAACGTCGCGAGCCTGGCATCGACAACATGAACCGGGTGTTGAAGGCACTCGGAATGGACTTCCTCGAAGTGGTGCTGGTGATTCGCGAGCCCGCGGATTCACAGGACGACGAAATTTCCCTGACGCAAAAGTACAACCCGTACTTCCGCTACCCGGTCAGTGACTGGCGGGAAACCGGAGAAGTGCGCGATGGCGAACAGGCGCAGTACCGTTTTGAATTGTCCGATTATCACGCCCGGGGCGCGGCGTTCTGGCTGACGGTCGTCGGTGACGCGATGACTGCACCCAGTGGCCTGAGCATCGCCGAGGGCATGTTGATACTGGTGGACCCGGACGTGGACGCCGAGCCCGGCAAGTTGGTCATTGCCCAATGGCCGGACAGCAGCGAGGCGGTTTTCCGCAAGTTGATCGAAGAGGGCGGGCAGCGTTACCTGGTCCCGCTCAATCCGACGTATCCGAAAACCCTTTACACCGAAGAGTGCCGAATTATCGGCGTGGTGGTTCAGGCAACAGCCAAATTTTGATCAGATCGGTCCTCGCAGCGCGTAGGACCGATCTTCATTTCAAGCCTCTTCCAACTCCACCAGCGCACTGCCTTCGCTGACCATCTCGCCTTCCTGGCAATACAACGCCTTGACCACACCGGCGTGGGGCGCACGAATGCTGTGCTCCATCTTCATCGCTTCCAACACCACCAGTTGCGCCCCGGCTTCGACCGTTTGCCCGGCCTCCACCAATACACGCACGATGCTGCCGTTCATGGGCGCGGTCAGGCCGCCGTGATGACTGTGACTGGCTTCAACGGCGCTGATCGGGTCGTAGGACTCGATACGGCGCAGTTCACCTTCCCATTGCAGGTACACGAAATCGCCCCGGCGGATCGCCCGATGCTGGCGGCGCAGACCGTTGTGCTCGGTCAGCAATTGCTCGCCGTTGAGCTGTGCGCTGTGGGCGTTGCGGTCGCCCAGCGTCAACGCGCGGTCCTGGCCTTCACAGCTCAGGTGCAGGGTGATTTCCGACGGCAATCCGGCACGGAAACCATTACCAATGGCCCAAGGAGAACTCGGGTCATCGCTACGCGGTGTACTCTGCTGGCTTTGGGTGAACGCCTGGGCAGCGGCTTGCCAGAACTCATCGCTGAGCCCGGACGGCGCCGGCAGCAGTTGTTCCTGATAGCGCGGGATGAACCCGGTATCCAGTTCGGCGGCGGCAAACGCCGGATGACCGATGATCCGGCGCAGGAAGTTGATATTGGTCTTGAGCCCGCCAATGGCAAACTCGTCGAGCATGCTCAGCAGGCGCAAGCGAGCCTGCTCACGGTCCTCGCCCCAGGCAATCAGCTTGCCGAGCATCGGGTCGTAGAACGGTGAAATCTCGTCACCCTCTTCGACACCGCTGTCCACCCGGCGACCCGCACCCGGCGCGGATTCGCGGTACAACTCCAGGCGACCGGTCGCCGGCAGGAAGTCATTGCCCGGGTCTTCGGCATACAACCGTACTTCAATGGCATGGCCGATCAGCGGCACCTGATCCTGGGTCATCGGCAAAGGTTCGCCACGGGCCACGCGAATCTGCCAGGCCACCAGGTCGAGGCCGGTGATGGCTTCGGTGACCGGGTGTTCGACCTGCAGGCGCGTGTTCATCTCCATGAAGAAGAACTCGCCGCGAGCATCCAGCAAAAACTCCACGGTGCCGGCGCCGACGTAGCCGATGGCTTGCGCCGAACGCACGGCGGCTTCGCCCATGGCGCGGCGCAGTTCCGGGCTCAGGCCGGGTGCCGGTGCTTCTTCGACGACTTTCTGGTGCCGCCGCTGAATCGAGCAGTCGCGTTCGTTGAGGTACAGGCAGTTGCCGTGTTGATCGGCGAAGACCTGGATTTCCACGTGACGCGGTTTCAGCAAGTATTTCTCCACCAGCATCCGCGAATCGCCGAATGACGATTGCGCCTCACGCTGGGCCGAGGCCAGGGCTTCGGCCAGTTGGCTGACGTCCTCGACCACTTTCATGCCCTTGCCGCCGCCGCCGGCCGTGGCCTTGAGCAGCACCGGGTAGCCAATGCGTTCGCAGGCATCGCGGAAGGTGTCGAGGTCTTGCGCTTCGCCGTGATAACCCGGCACCAGCGGCACGCCGGCGGTTTCCATCAGGGCCTTGGCGGCGGACTTGCTGCCCATGGCGTCGATGGCCGAGGCGGGCGGGCCGAGGAAAATCAGGCCGGCTTGTTCAATGGCACGGGCGAACCCGGCGTTCTCCGACAGGAAACCATAACCGGGGTGGATCGCCTGGGCACCGCTGGCCTTGGCGGCGGCGATCAGTTTGTCGATTTGCAGGTAGCTGTCGGCGGCTTTGCTGCCACCCAGATCGACACGAATATCGGCTTCACGGCTGTGGCGTGCATCACGGTCGGTGGCACTGTGCACGGCCACGGTGGTCAGGCCCAGGGCCTTGGCGGTGCGCATCACCCGGCAAGCGATTTCGCCGCGGTTGGCCACCAGCAGGGTAGTGAGGACGGGTGCGCTCATCAACGCGGCTCCTTGGGGGTGATTTCGGCTTGCCAGCTCGGCGGGCGTTTTTGCAGGAAGGCGCGCAGGCCCTCCTGACCTTCGGGGCTGACGCGGATGCGGGCGATAGCGTTCTCGGTATAGCGACGCAGCGCCGGGAGCAGCGAGCCGTCGCCGACTTCACGCAGCAGGTCTTTGCTGGCGCGCATGGCCGCCGGGCTGTTGAGCAACAGGTTGTCGATCCACTGCTCGATTTTTTGCTCCAGCTCCTGGGCTGGATAGCTCTCCGACAACAGGCCCAGTTCCCGCGCCCGTTGCCCGCCGAAGCGCTCGGCGGTCAAGGCATAGCGCCGGGTAGCACGTTCGCCGATGGCTTGCACCACGAACGGGCTGATCACGGCCGGTGCCAGGCCGATGCGCACTTCCGACAGGCAGAACTGTGCGTCATCGACGCCAATCGCCATATCGCAGCAACTGATCAGGCCCAGCGCGCCGCCGAAGGCTGCACCTTGCACCACGGCCAGGGTCGGAATCTTCAGCTTGGCCAGGTTGTACATCAACTCTGCCAGTTCCCGGGCGTCGTCGAGGTTGGTGTGGTAATCGAGTTCGGCCGATTGCTGCATCCACGCCAGGTCCGCACCGGCGCTGAAATGCTTGCCGCGACCACGCACGAGCAGGAAACGCAGGCTGGCATCGCTCGACACCTGGTCCAGGGCGAGGATCAATTCGCGGATCATTTCGGCGTTGAACGCGTTGTTCTTTTCTTCGCGGCTGAGCCACAGGGTTGCAAAGCCCCGTGGGTCGGTCAGCAGTTCGAGGGTGTTGAAATCGCTCATATTGTCCGTCTCCACAACTCTGTTCTCTGTAGGAGCGAGCTCTGCTCGCGATGGACGTTCAAACAACGCTGGCTACCTGATGCCCCGCGTTTTCGTTGACGACCATCGCGAGCGAGCTCGCTCCGACAGGGGGCGGATTACATCCGGAACACGCCGAAGCGGCTCGGTTCGATTGGCGCATTCAGCGACGCCGACAAAGCCAGGCCCAGGACATCGCGGGTCTGTGCCGGGTCAATGACACCGTCGTCCCACAGGCGAGCGCTGGAGTAATAAGGGTGGCCCTGTTCCTCATACTGGTCGAGGATCGGTTGCTTGATCTCGGCCTCCTGTTCGGCGCTGAAACCCTGGCCACCACGTTCGGCCTGCTCGCGCTTGACCTGCACCAGCACGCCGGCGGCCTGTTCGGCGCCCATCACGCCGATGCGCGCATTCGGCCACATCCACAGGAACCGCGGGTCGTAGGCCCGACCGCACATGCCGTAGTTGCCGGCGCCAAAACTGCCACCGATGATCACGGTGAACTTCGGCACTTTGGCGCAGGCCACGGCGGTCACCAGTTTCGCGCCATGCTTGGCGATGCCGCCGGCTTCATACTTCTGACCGACCATGAAGCCGGTGATGTTTTGCAGGAACAGCAACGGAATGCCGCGCTGGCAGGCCAGCTCGATAAAGTGCGCGCCTTTCTGAGCGGCTTCGGCGAACAGGATGCCGTTATTGGCAAGGATCGCGATCGGGTAACCGTGCAGGTAGGCAAAGCCGCAGACCAGCGTCGTCCCGAACAGGGCCTTGAACTCGTCGAACACCGAGCCGTCCACCAGTCGAGCGATGACTTCGCGCACATCGAAAGGCTGTTTGGCATCGGCCGGCACCACGCCGTACAACTCGTCGCTGCTGTAGAGCGGGGCGATGGGCGCGCGTTGCTGCACGTCGCCGAGCTTGCGCCAATTGAGGTTGGCGACACTGCGACGGGCGATGGCCAGGGCGTGTTCATCGCTTTCGGCGTAATGGTCCGCTACCCCGGAAATCTTGCAATGCACATCAGCACCGCCAAGATCTTCGGCGCTGACCACTTCACCGGTCGCCGCTTTCACCAGCGGCGGGCCGGCGAGGAAGATCGTCGCTTGCTCGCGGACCATGATCGCTTCGTCGGCCATCGCCGGCACATATGCGCCGCCTGCGGTGCAGGAGCCCATGACCACGGCAATCTGTGGAATGCCCATGGCGCTCATGTTGGCCTGGTTGAAGAAGATTCGGCCAAAGTGCTCGCGATCCGGAAACACTTCATCCTGACGCGGCAGGTTGGCGCCACCGGAGTCCACCAGATAGATGCAGGGCAAACGGTTCTGCTGGGCGATGGTTTGGGCGCGCAGGTGTTTTTTCACGGTCAGCGGGTAGTACGAGCCACCTTTTACCGTGGCATCGTTGGCGACGATCATGCACTCGACGCCTTCCACGCGGCCGATCCCGGCAATCACGCCAGCGGCCGGAACGTCTTCACCGTACACCTCATAGGCGGCCAGTTGGCTTATCTCCAGGAACGGCGAACCCGGATCGAGCAGGCGATTGATGCGTTCACGGGGCAGCAATTTGCCCCGCGAAGTGTGGCGTTCCTGGGCCTTCGGGCCGCCACCTTGCGCCACTTGAGCGAGCAGGGTGTGCAGCGCATCGACCTGTTTGAGCATCGCCGCGCTGTTGGTGGCGAACTCCGCTGAACGGGGGTTGAGCTGGGTATGCAGGATAGCCATGGGCAGCTCCGTTAGCGGGTTTCGTTAAACAGTTCGCGACCGATCAGCATGCGACGGATCTCACTGGTGCCGGCACCGATTTCGTACAGCTTGGCGTCACGCAACAGACGACCAGCCGGGAATTCGTTGATGTAGCCGTTGCCGCCGAGAATCTGGATCGCGTCGAGGGCCATTTGCGTGGCGCGTTCGGCGCTGTAGAGGATCACGCCTGCGGCGTCCTTGCGTGCGGTTTCGTTGCGCTCGCAGGCCTGGGCTACCGCATAGAGGTAGGCGCGGCTGGCGTTGAGTTGGGTGTACATGTCGGCGACCTTGCCCTGGATCAGCTGGAATTCGCCGATGCTTTGGCCGAACTGCTTGCGGTCATGGATGTACGGCACGATCAGGTCCATGCACGCCTGCATGATCCCGGTCGGGCCGCCGGAGAGCACGACGCGTTCGTAGTCGAGACCACTCATCAGCACCTTCACGCCGCCATTGAGTACGCCGAGGATGTTCTCTTCCGGTACTTCGACGTCATCGAAAAACAGTTCGCAGGTGTTCGAGCCGCGCATGCCGAGCTTGTCGAACTTGTTGCTGCGGCTGAAGCCTTTCCAGTCGCGCTCGACGATGAAGGCGGTAATGCCGTGCGGGCCCTTTTCCAGGTCGGTCTTGGCGTAGATCACATAGGTGTTGGCGTCAGGGCCGTTGGTGATCCAGGTCTTGCTGCCGTTCAGAACGTATTTGTCGCCGCGTTTGTCGGCGCGCAACTTCATCGAGACGACATCGGAGCCGGCGTTCGGCTCGCTCATGGCCAGGGCGCCGATGTGCTCGCCACTGATCAGCTTCGGCAGGTACTTGGATTTCTGTTCGTGATTGCCGTTGCGGTTGATCTGGTTGACGCAGAGGTTGGAGTGCGCGCCATAGGACAACGCCACCGAGGCCGAGCCACGGCTGATTTCTTCCATCACCACCACGTGGGCCAGGTAGCCCAGGCCGGCACCGCCGTACTCTTCCGGAACGGTGATGCCCAGCAGGCCCATGTCGCCGAATTTGCGCCACAGGTCGGCGGGGAACAGGTTGTCGGTGTCGATCTGAGCGGCGCGGGGGGCGATCTCTTTGGCGACGAAGGACTGAACCTGATCGCGCAGCATATCGATGGTTTCACCGAGGGCAAAATTCAGGGATGGGTAGCTCATGGGTCACCTTTTGGCTTTTTTGTCGGGTGGGGAGGGCAGTGATTTAGCTCTCACCTTTACGTTAACGTAAGCCTGTGACGAATGGCTGTCAATCACCCTTTACGTTAACGTCAACTTGAGCGAGAGTAGAGGCAGTTCAAGATAGAACGCGGAGCCACATTGTGGGAGACCGCGAGTCGCCCGTTAATAAAGACAATAGGGGTCATCATGGATCAACCCACTGCAAACCCGCAGCGCAGCTACACCCGCGGTTCCCAGGACAAAGCCTTGCTGGCAATGACCATCGGCCAGGCGTTCGATAACACAGTGGCGCAGTACCCGACCGGGGAAGCGCTGGTCGTGCGCCATCAACAGCTGCGCTACACCTGGCGGCAATTGGCGGAAATTGCGGACCTGCATGCCAAGGCACTGCTGGCGCTGGGCTTGCAGACCGGTGACCGTCTCGGCATCTGGGCACCGAATTGCGCCCAGTGGTGCATCAGCCAGATCGCCAGCGCAAAAATCGGCGTGATCCTGGTCAACATCAACCCGGCTTACCGCAGTTCCGAACTCGAATACGTATTGAAGCAATCCGGCTGCCAGTGGCTGGTGTGCGCCGGGGCCTTCAAGACCTCCAATTACCACGCCATGTTGCAAGGCCTGGTGCCGGAGCTGGCGGAGCAATCCATCGGCCAGTTGCACAGCGAGCGCCTGCCCGAGTTGCGCGGTGTCATCAGTCTGGATGCGCAACCGCCCAGCGGTTTCCTGCCGTGGTCGCAACTGGCCGAACTGGCCGGTGGCGTGTCGGACGAACAATTGCACGAGCGCCAGGACAGCCTGCATTTCGACCAGGCAGTGAACATCCAGTACACCTCCGGCACCACCGGTTTCCCCAAGGGCGCGACCCTTAGTCACTACAACATTCTCAATAACGGTTACATGGTCGGTGAAAGCCTCGGACTGACCGCCGCGGATCGCCTGGTGATCCCGGTGCCTTTGTACCACTGCTTCGGCATGGTCATGGGCAATCTGGGTTGCATCACCCACGGCAGCACCATGATTTATCCCAACGATGCCTTCGATCCACTGCTGACACTGAACACCGTCGCCGAAGAAAAGGCCACTGCGCTGTACGGCGTGCCGACCATGTTCATCGCCATGCTCGATCAACCGCAACGCGGCGAGTTCGACCTGTCGACCCTGCGCACCGGGATCATGGCCGGGGCAACGTGCCCGATCGAAGTGATGCGCCGTGTCATCAATGAAATGCACATGACTGAAGTACAGATTGCCTACGGCATGACGGAAACCAGCCCGGTGTCGTTGCAGACCGGTCCATCAGACGATCTGGAGTTGCGCGTCACCACCGTCGGCCGCACTCAGCCGCAGCTGGAAAGCAAGATCATCGACGAGGCGGGCAACCCGGTGCCCCGCGGCACCATCGGCGAACTCTGCACCCGGGGCTACAGCGTCATGCTCGGTTACTGGAACAACCCGGAGGGCACTGCCGAAGCGATCGACCAGGCCGGATGGATGCACACCGGTGACCTGGCGAGCATGAACGCCGAGGGGTATGTGTGCATCGCCGGACGTAACAAGGACATGATCATCCGCGGTGGCGAGAATATTTACCCGCGGGAGCTGGAAGAGTTCTTCTTCACCCATCCGGCGGTGGCTGACGTACAGGTGATCGGCATTCCTTGCTCGCGTTACGGTGAAGAGATCGTCGCCTGGATCAAGTTCCACCCCGGCCACAGTGCGACCGAACAGGAACTGCAAGCCTGGTGCAAGGAGCGCATCGCGCACTTCAAGACGCCGCGTTACTTCAAGTTCGTGGAAGAGTTCCCAATGACCGTGACCGGCAAGATCCAGAAATTCCGTATGCGCGAGATCAGTATCGAGGAGTTGCGCATCAACAAGGCATGACACAAAACCTGTGGGAGCGGGCTTGCCCGCGATGATGGTGGAACAGTCAGCATCGATGTTGAATGTAATGCCCCCATCGCGGGCAAGCCCGCTCCCACAGGGTTTTGCATTATTTTCAGAATCGCAGACAGCACAAAGGGGAGCCGAAGCTCCCCTTTAATTTTCGTTGCGCGTGCTCTTTTTTTATTATTGAGGGGCGGTCTGTTTTTGTTTTTGGCAACCGTTGCCCTTTACCGCTGTTTTTGGCGATCCCCATCCGGGATCAAGAGCAAACGTATTTTTTTGAGCGCTGATCTACTTTTTCGCTGAGCGATCCAACCAGTTCGGGAGCTACCTGAAGGTAGTTTTATTGTTCTCTGCCCGGTTGCGGGTTACTCCGAAAAGCACCCTGAAAAGCACATCTTCTCCAAAAAAATCTGTTAGCTGCGTCTCTGCCGTGTTGTTTTTGTTATGTCAGAGTCGTTACGTCTTGTTTTTATTAGGTGTGTCGCAATTTTTTATTCTTGTTATGCCATAGAGATAGCAGGAGCCGTGCCAACTTTTAAAAATCCTTTAAAATCAATAACTTAATATTTTGTAGGATTTTTCTCTCAGGGAATCCCTGACAATTTGTTTCCGTGTTACTCGCTTTTCCCCACATTTCGGATGTCGCGGTAACACACGACGGTGTCGTTGCACTCAATGTGCGCTAAGGGCCTTCGCCACACGGGAGCCGGTCGGGCGACCCAGCACGGCGCTGATTTGCTGGCCGGCGCGTATCAGGGCCTCCAGGTCGATGCCGGTTTCGATCCCCAGGCCATTGAGCAGGTAAACCACGTCCTCGGTGGCGACGTTACCGCTGGCGCCCTTGGCGTAAGGGCAGCCACCGAGCCCGGCGATGGAGCTGTCAAACACCGAGATCCCTTCCAGCAGGCTGGCGTAGATATTGGCCATGGCCTGGCCGTAGGTGTCGTGGAAATGCCCGGCCAGTTTTTCCCGGGGTACATCTGCCGATACCACCTCAAACATCCTGCGGGTTGCGCCGGCGGTGCCGGTGCCGATGGTGTCGCCCAGAGAAACTTCGTAGCAGCCCATGGCATAGAGTTCACGGGCCACACGCGCGACTTGTTCTGGTGCGACCTGACCTTCATAAGGGCAGCCCAGCACACAGGACACGTAACCGCGCACGCTCACACCGTGCTGGCGGGCCGCGTCCATGATCGGTACGAAACGCTCCAGGCTTTCGCTGATCGAGCAATTGATGTTGCGTTGGGAAAAGGCTTCGGACGCCGCGGCGAACACTGCGACCTCCTTGACCCCGGAGGCGAGGGCGTCTTCAAAACCGCGCAGGTTGGGCGCGAGTGCGCCGTAGGTGACGCCCGGTTTGCGCTGGATCTGCGCGAAAACATCGGCGGAACCTGCCATCTGCGGCACCCATTTGGGTGAAACGAAACTGCCGACTTCTATATAGCCCAGGCCCGCGGCCGTGAGCGCGTCGACCAGTTGCACCTTGTCGGCGACACTGATGGGTTGAGCTTCGTTTTGCAGACCGTCGCGGGGGCCGACTTCGACAATGCGTACTTGGGTGGGGAGGGACATGGGATTCGACCTGTTCTTATTGTCTGAATGTTCGATGAACCCTGTGGGAGCGGGCTTGCCCGCGATGGCGTTGGGTCAGTCTGCATCAATGTTGAATGTCATGCCCTCATCGCGGGCAAGCCCGCTCCCACAGGGTAGTGTGTGGATCTACTGGATTGATTCCTGACTCTTGAGCGTCTGCTCCAGCGCCTGCACACAGCGCTCTTCAGCGGTATCCAGTTCCAGTTTCATCTGTTCGATGTCCAGCAGTTGCTGTTCCAGCTGTTCCCGGCGCTCGCTGATTTTTGCCAGCATGCTGTGCAGTTGCTTGGTGTTACCGCTGGACGGATCGTAGAGCTCGATCAGTTCGCGGCATTCGGCCAGGGAAAAGCCAATGCGCTTGCCCCGCAGGATCAGCTTCAGGCTGACCTTGTCACGGGGTGAATAGATGCGTTCCTGACCACGGCGTTCGGGACTGAGCAGGCCTTGCTCTTCATAGAAACGAATGGCCCGTGTGGTGATGTCGAGCTCGCGGGCGAGGTCGGAAATGCTGTAGGTCTGGCTGCTCATGGAAGCGCTCGCAAAAGGTCATGCGCTAAGCTAATGGCAGGTTGACGTTTACGTCAAGTGGCAGGGATTTTCAGTGTCATCACTGGCCTCTTCGCGAGCAGGCTCGCTCCCACAGGGGATATCTATCTGACACAAATATTGTGTTCACTGAATATCCATTGTGGGAGCGAGCCTGCTCGCGAAGAACGATAACGCGGTGCAGAGCCCTACACCTTCTCCAGCTTCTTCTCATGCGCCGTCACCTGCTGGCACAACTCGATCATCTGCTCGCGCATCCAGCGGTTGGCCGGGTCCTGGTCGGTGCTTTCGTGCCAGTAGAGATGG
Organism: Pseudomonas sp. WPR_5_2; assembly: GCF_003634475.1. Taxonomy (NCBI): domain Bacteria; kingdom Pseudomonadati; phylum Pseudomonadota; class Gammaproteobacteria; order Pseudomonadales; family Pseudomonadaceae; genus Pseudomonas; species Pseudomonas sp. WPR_5_2. The sequence continues at coordinate 393,635 of NZ_RBLA01000002.1, forward strand.
GTTTCCACCGGCGGCACATCGTTGACCGGCAGGCTGAAGGCGTGCAAGTCGTTACGGCGGGCGAAGCGTTCCGGCACGGTCATGACCATGTCGGTCTGTTGCAGCACTTGCGAGGCCATCAGGTAATGCTGGGAGCGCAGGGCGATCTTGCGCTGGATGCCCATCTTGCCCAGGGCCAGGTCGACGTGACCCAGGCCGCTGCGCCGGCTGGAAATATGGATGTGGGTCAGGCCCAGGTAATCATCCAGCGTGAATTTTTCCTTGGTGGCCAGTGGGTGCCCCTTGCGCATGGCACAGACGTAGCGGTCTTCCATCAACTTGACGTGGCGCACCTGCGGGTCAGTGTTGAGCGGCGCGTCCACGGCGAAATCGAGGCGGCCGGCCGCCAGTTCCTTGGTGGTCTCGCGGCGCTTGGACAGGAAACTCTCGATGATCACCGTCGGCGCGAGGCGGCGCAGGCGCTGGAACAGCGGCGGCAGGATCACCGCTTCAGTCAGGTCGGTCATGCTGATGCGATAGGTCTTGACTGCCTGCAGCGGGTTGAAAATGCGGCTTTCCTGCACCGACACCCGCAGCAGCGAGAGGGCGTTACGCACCGGGCCGATGATGTTCTGCGCCATCGGCGTGGGCACCATGCCCTGGGCGGTGCGGACGAACAACGGATCGTTGAAGGTCTCGCGCAGGCGGGCCAGGGCGTTCGACACTGCCGGTTGGGTGATGCCGACAATCTGCCCGGCGCGGGTCAGGTTGGCTTCGGTGTAGATCGCGTCGAAGACGATGAAAAGGTTGAGGTCGACCTTGCTCAGATTCATTTACGCGGCTCTCTTATTGTGTGGACGGGCAGCCTTGGCTATCAGTCGATCATATATCGGTGATGAATGTTAATACACGCCGAGAATAGGCTAGGTAAATTTTCATGGCTGTTCTAGCATCGATTGCATGAACTAAACAACTCCTTTGACCCCAGCAAAAAGGTAGATCTGCTCATGGATTTCGCTTATTCGCCCAAGGTGCAAGAACTGCGTGAGCGCGTGACTGCGTTCATGGACACCTACGTCTATCCCGCCGAAGCCGTGTTCGAACGTCAGGTTGCCGAGGGCGATCGCTGGCAGCCGACGGCGATCATGGAAGAACTCAAACTCAAGGCCAAGGCCGAAGGCCTGTGGAATTTGTTTCTGCCTGAGTCCGAGCTCGGTGCCGGCCTGACCAACCTCGAATACGCGCCGCTGGCAGAAATCATGGGTCGCTCGTTGTTGGGCCCCGAGCCGTTCAACTGCTCGGCGCCGGACACCGGCAACATGGAAGTGCTGGTGCGCTACGCCAATGAAGAACAGAAACAGCGTTGGCTCGAACCGCTGCTGCGGGGGGAGATCCGCTCGGCGTTCGCCATGACCGAACCGGACGTTGCCTCCTCCGATGCCACCAACATGGCTGCCCGTGCGGTGCGCGATGGCGACGAGTGGGTGATCAATGGCAAGAAATGGTGGACGTCCGGCGCCTGCGATCCGCGTTGCAAGATCCTGATCTTCATGGGCCTGAGCAACCCCGACGCCCCGCGCCATGCCCAGCACTCGATGATTCTGGTACCGGTCGATACCCCCGGCGTGAAGATCCTGCGTCCGCTGCCGGTGTTCGGTTATGACGATGCGCCCCACGGTCACGCCGAAGTGTTGTTCGAAAACGTGCGGGTGCCGTACGAAAATGTCCTGCTGGGCGAAGGACGCGGTTTCGAGATTGCTCAGGGTCGCCTCGGCCCGGGCCGGATTCACCACTGCATGCGTTCGATTGGCATGGCCGAGCGCGCGCTGGAACTGATGTGCAAACGCTCGGTGAACCGTACGGCGTTCGGTAAGCCCCTGGCACGCCTGGGCGGCAACATCGACAAGATCGCCGACTCGCGGATGGAGATCGACATGGCGCGCCTGCTGACGTTGAAAGCGGCGTACATGATGGACACCGTCGGTAACAAAGTGGCCAAGAGCGAAATCGCGCAAATCAAGGTGGTGGCGCCGAACGTGGCCTTGCGGGTGATCGACCGGGCCATCCAGATTCATGGCGGGGCAGGGGTGTCGAATGACTTCCCGCTGGCCTACATGTATGCCATGCAGCGTACCCTGCGCCTGGCCGACGGCCCGGACGAAGTGCACCGCGCGGCGATCGGCAAGTTCGAGATCGGCAAGTACGTGCCTAAAGAGATGATGCGTAGCGGTCAATAAGTCCGCGTTATCGTTCTTCGCGAGCAGGCTCGCTCCCACAGTTGGAATGCATTCCCCTGTGGAAGCGAGCCTGCTCGCGAAGGCGGTGGCCCATTCAACGCAGTAATATCAGTAAACCCAAACCTCAACCCGCCGATTCTTGATCCGCCCTTCATCTTCGTTGTTGGCCGCCACCGGCATTTCGGCGCCAAAGCCGCGGACCTCACGCAATACCACGCCGCTTTTCACCAGTTCCCGCCGCACCGCCATGGCTCGCAGTTTCGACAACAGGTCGGCGCGTGCCGGATCGCTCTTGGCATCGCCAAACCCCACCAGCGTGACCTGCCGCTCGGTTTTGTCATGCTGCTTTATATAGTCGAGTACCCGTGACAGGTCCTGTCGGGCCTTGTTGTCGAGGCTGGCGCTGCCTTCTTCGAAACGAAAATTGACCGTCAACCGCTGCGCGTGACGGCTGAGTCCCTGATAGCCCTCGGGCATCAGCGCATTCGGGGTGACGGCCATGGCCTGCACGGTCTGCGCGATAAAACCGTTGGCGGCAACAATCGCCTGGCCCTGGCTGCTTTGGGCGTAGGCCACCAGCGCCTCGGCCCAGGGATTTTTCCCGTTCGGTGGCAAGTAAAAGAACAAGCGGCGGGACAACGGATAGTCTTCGGTGGCGATCAGGCTGTTCTGCGGCAACATGGCCTGGGATTGGCCATCGACAATCGCCACGGTCTTGGCCTGGCGCACGTAGGGCAGGCCAATGAAGCCAATGCCTTGGGGGTCGAGGCTGACCGCATCGGACAATTGCTCGCTGGATTCGAAGCGTTTCGCGGCACCGCTCAGGGTTTTCCCGTGGCCATTGAGGACCAGCTCCTTGAACGTATCGTACGTGCCGGACTGATCATCCCGCGCATACAGATGAATCATCCCGCCACTGCCGCCGAGTTCTTCCCAGGTTTTCACTTCGCCACTGAAAATGCGCGCCAGTTGCACGGTGTCGAGCTGTTTCAGCGGGTTTTGTGGATGAAGGATGATCGCCAGGCCGTCGATGGCAATGACCTGTTCCGCTCTGGCACTTTTCAGATCGCCCAGTGATTGAAGGTCGAGCACCTCACGCTCCTTGATCGGACGTGACGAAGCCGCCAGATCGGCGCTGCCGGTTTTCAGTGCCGTGAAACCGGTACTGGAACCGTGGGCTGTCAGCTCCACTACGATCCGGCGCCCCTGTACGGTTTCACCCACGATCCGCAGTTCATTGGCCTTGTCCGGGGTTTCGCTGTGTACTTTTATAAGGCCCTGTTGGCGCAGCAAACCTTCGACCAGTGCCGGGCCCAATGCCGCGCCAATGGTGTTAGAGCCCTGGATGCGCAGCACCGGGCCCTGCTCGGGCGTCGGCAGATCGCTGGCCGAGGTTGTTAGCGGCAGCCAGGCGCAGAGCATCAACAGGAACAGAACGCGCAGCGTCATGCCGGCACCTTACATAGCGAAAGAGGTGTCGGGAGATTAAGTCAGTAAGATGTCCGAAATATGACACTTTCCATTGTAGGAGCGAGCCTGCTCGCGAAGGCGGTATCTCAGTCAGCATTAATGTCGACTGACACTCCGCCTTCGCGAGCAGGCTCGCTCCCACAGGGAAACCGCGCAGGGCTTGAGATCAGCTCAATTCAAGCCAGATCGGCGCATGATCCGACGGTTTTTCCATGCCGCGCAGTTCGTAGTCCACGCCCGCATCCTTGACCCGTGGCAGCAGGCCGTGGGACGCCAGGATCAAGTCGATGCGCAATCCACGCTTGGGCTCGTCTTCAAACCCGCGGCTGCGATAGTCGAACCAACTGAAACGATCGGTCACATCAGGGTTGAGGTGACGGAAACTGTCCACCAGGCCCCAGTTTTTCAAGCGGGCCATCCACTCGCGCTCTTCCGGCAGGAAGCTGCATTTGCCGGTTTTCAGCCAGCGTTTCATGTTGTCCGGGCCGATGCCGATGTCGCAGTCTTCCGGGGAGATATTCACGTCGCCCATGACGACAAGCGCCTGGTCGTTCTTGAACTGGTCTTCCAGCAATCGCTGCAGATCGCTGTAGAAGCGTTCCTTGGCGGGGAATTTTGTCGGGTGGTCGCGGCTTTCACCTTGTGGGAAATAGCCGTTCATGATGGTCACCGGCACGCCATTGGCATCGGCGAACGTGCCCCAGATGAAGCGCCGCTGCGCGTCTTCTTCATCGGTGACGAAGCCTTTGTGCAGGGCCAGTGGTTCCTGACGCGAGAGCAGGGCGACGCCGTAATGTCCCTTTTGCCCGTGGAAATATACGTGGTAGCCCAGGGCCTTGACTTCATCGAGGGGGAACTGGTCGTCGTGGACCTTGGTTTCCTGCAGGCCGATCACATCGGGCTGGTGCTTTTCAATCAGCGCCGCCAGCTGATGGGGACGGGCGCGCAGCCCGTTGATGTTGAAGGAGACAATCTTCATGGTCGGCAGTCCTGGCAAAAGGGCGATGCTAGCTGACATGTCGGAATGGGGCCAGTGGTCAGTCAGATCTTCGTCGACAGTGCGGGCCTCATCGCGGGCAAGCCTTGCTCCCACAGGTTCTCGGTCCAGCTTTACCTGTGGGAGCAAGGCTTGCCCGCGACGAGGCCCGCACAATCACAGCTGTGTCGACTGGCAGAGCCTGCTCCCACAATCAATGAGTCTGGTCTATACCTGTGGGGGAACTGTGTCGTCACCCAAAGGCTCCTACCCACAAGAGCGCAGCCACCCGAGCCGCGCCGGGGAGATCAATCGTCATGCCCGAAACCTCCACCGCGATTGCCGATATCCACATGCTCGACAGCGGTTATTCCCGCGAAGCGCGTTCCCTGTTGTACCAGGCTTACCGGCACGAGCCGACATTCGCTTACCTGTTCGAAGCCGAACGCCCTGGTTATGAACAGCGGGTGCGCGCCACTGTGCGGGAACTGGTCAAGCAGCACTTTCTGCAGGATTTCCCGGCCATCGGCCTGCTGGTCAACGATCGCTTGATCGGCATCGCGCTGATCGCGCCGCCACTGCGTCGGCTGGGTATTACCGAAAGCTGGGCCTGGCGTTTGCGCATGGTGCTCAGCACGGGATTTCGCTGCACCCGACGCTACCTTGAGTATCACGATGCCGTAGCGGCGTGCGTGCCGTCCGACTCGGTGCATGTCCTGCCGTTGCTGGGGATTCATCCGCAATTCCAGGGCAAGCATTTCGGCGAGCAATTGCTGCAAGCGGTGCATAACTGGTGCGCGGTGGATGAAAAATCCCAGGGGGTGATTCTCGACACCGGGGATCCGCGATATCTGGAGTTCTACAAGCGTCAGGGCTATGAGGAAATCGGCGAGGTGGCTGTAGGACCGATCCGTGAACATGTGTTTTTTCACGCCAACCCCCAGGTGGTGCAAACAGCCACGGCATAAGAGTGAGAACTTTCCGGCCACGCTATGCTCTATCACGCTCTCAAGCTCGTGATAGCATCCGCGCCTATGAAGTTTCCAGGAAGATTTACCAGTGGCGTGCTCATGCTGATCAGCAGCTGCGCGGCACTGGCCCAAAGTGAATTGGATGTGCGGATCAAACCGTCCAACGATGCACTGAAAGCCAATATAGAGGGCTATATCGGCAGTCTCGGCGATCGTGATGAAGAAGCCTTGTTGCGCTTCAGTCGAGGCGCCGAGGAACAGGCGCGCAAGGCTGCCCAGGCCCTGGGTTATTACCAGCCGCAGATCGACAGCAAAGTGACGGGGGGCAAGACACCGCACCTGATACTGGAAATCGACCCCGGCGAACCAGTGCATCTGCGCAACGTCACCATCCGCGTCGACGGCCCGGCGGCCTCCCTCAAAGCCTTTCGTGTGCCCAAGGGCCATGCGCTGCAAACCGGCGCAGTGCTCAATCATGGCCAATACGAAGACGCCAAGCGACTGATCCAGAATCAGGCCTCGCGCTACGGTTTTTTCAGTGGCCGTTTCACTCGTTCGACGTTGTCGGTCGACCCGCGGGCCGGGGTGGCCGATATCGAATTGATCTACGACAGCGGCCCGCGTTACTCCCTGGGCAAGGTCAGTTTCGAAGGCGACACGCCATTCGACGAAGACCTGCTGCAACGCATGGTGCCGTTCAAAGCCGGTACACCGTATGACTCCGAACTGATCGCCGAACTCAACCAGGCACTGCAATCGAGCGGCTATTTCGAAGGCGTGCGGGTGGATGCCGCGCCGACGGCTTCCAAGGAGGATGTCATCCCGGTGGACGTCAAACTGGAAACCCGCAAGCCACGGACCATGGGCCTCGGGCTTGGTTTTTCCACTGACGTCGGTCCACGGGTCAAGGCCAACTGGACCCGGCATTGGGTCAACCCGCAGGGTCACAGCTATGGCTGGGAGACCGAAATTTCGGCGCCGCGGCAAAACGTCGGGTTGTTCTATGACATTCCGCTGGACCCGCCGCTGACGGACAAACTGCGGTTTGCCGGTGGTTATCAGAACGAAGAAATTGCCGACAAGGACAGCCTCAGCAAGATGCTGACCCTGGGCCCCGAATGGCACAGCAAACTGCCCAGCGGCTGGCAGCGGGTCGTGTCGCTCAAGTGGCAGCGCGAGGAATATCGGCTCGGCGACGACTCCGGGCTCAGTACGTTGCTGATGCCGGGCGTGAGTTATTCGTACCTTAAAAGCGACAACCGCATCGATCCGCACAACGGCTATCGCCTGGCATTCGAAACCAAAGTGGCCAAGGAAGGTTTGGGCTCGGACAACAACCTGGTGTACGGCACGGCGTTGGTCAAAGGCCTGACCACGGTGTTCGACAAACACCGTTTGCTCGGTCGGGTGCAGGTCGGCGGCAGTGCCACCAACGGTTTCAAATCGGTGCCGCCGTCGCTGCGGTTCTTTGCCGGTGGCGACCAGAGCGTGCGCGGTTATGACTATCAGAGCCTGTCCCCGGAAAACAGCGAGGGTGACCGCATCGGCGGCCGCTACATGGTCGCGGCCAGTGCCGAGTACCAATACTCCATCGCCGAAAAGTGGCGGGTCGCGACCTTCGTCGACCAGGGCAACTCCTTCAATACCCTCGATCTGCCGAACCTCAAGACCGGGGTCGGCATTGGCGTGCGCTGGGTCTCGCCGGTAGGACCGATCCGCCTCGACCTGGCCCATGCACTGGACGACGATGGCGGTATTCGTTTGCACTTTTCCATGGGGCCTGAATTGTGAAGCGTGGTTTGACCGTAACGCTGCTGGCGATTCTGACGTTGTTGATGCTGGTGGTCTTGACGTTGGTCACGGTGCTGGGTACAGCGACGGGCAGTCGCTGGGCACTCGGTTTTGTGCCGGGCTTGAGCCTGGACAATTTCCAGGGGCAATTAGGAGGGCAGTGGAGCGCAGACCATGTGCTCTGGCAGCAGGGCACCAGCCGGGTCGAGCTGGACAAAGTAATGTTCGCCTGGTCGCCGTTGTGCCTGACACGCATGACCTTGTGCATCGAACAATTGCAGGCTGATCAGGTCAGCCTGCAATTTCCGCCCGGGGCGCAAGAAGAGAGCAGCGGGCCGATCAGTCTTCCGGATTTGCAGTTGCCCGTGGCGCTCGAACTGGGCGACGTTCGGATCGGCCGCCTGCTGTTCAACGGCAGTGAACAGCTCAAGGGCCTGCAACTGGCGGCGCACTGGACGACCAGCGGCTTGCAGATCGACTTGGTCAGTTTGCAACGCGATGAGCTGAGCCTGAAGCTGTCCGGCCTGCTGCAACCGACCGGCAACTGGCCGCTCAAGGCAGAAGGCAAACTCACGCTTCCTGCGCCAGGCACCGAGCCATGGGCACTGGCCCTGAAAGTCGATGGCGACCTGCTCAAGACCCTGAACCTGAAGGCTGACAGCAGCGGCTACCTGAACGGACAATTGACCGGCGAGCTGCAACCCTTGGTGGAAAACCTGCCAGCCAAGGTGCGGATCACCGCTGACGGCTTCAAGGCCAGCGCCGACTTGCCGGACACCCTGCAACTCAATCAACTGGAACTCACCGGTGCCGGTGACCTGAAAAACGGTTATCAGTTGCTCGGTAAAGCCACGCTGCCTGCCGAACAAGGCCCGGTGGCGCTGATGCTGCAAGGTAAGGTCGACGCCAACGGTGCGCAGATCGCGGCACTGGACCTGACGGCCAACGACAAGCAAAGCCTCAAGCTCACGGGGCAACTGGATTGGAGCAAAGGCTTGAACGCCGAGGCCAAGGTCGATTGGCTGGATTTCCCCTGGCACCGCCTCTATCCATTGATCGATGAGCCGCAAGTGGCCTTGCGCACCTTCAAGGGCGAAGTCTCCTACACCGACGGCCAATACCTCGGCCACTTCGACGCCGTGGCGGATGGCCCGGCCGGAGCGTTCAGCCTGAGCAGCCCGTTCGCCGGGGACCTGACGAAAATCTACCTGCAACAAATTCAATTGACCGCCGGGCAGGGCAAGGCCGAAGGGCACCTGAACCTGCAATTCGCCGATGGCATTGCCTGGGACACCGCGCTGGACCTTTCGGCGATCAACCCGGCGTACTGGGTTGCGGAGCTGCCGGGCATCCTCGCCGGACCGTTGCGCAGCAAAGGCGAGATGAAGAATGAAAAACTCAGCCTGAGCGCCGACCTTGATCTGAAGGGCAAGCTGCGTGGCCAACCGGCAGTATTGCAAGCCAAGGCCGATGGCGGCGGCGAGCTATGGAATCTGAACGCGCTGCAAATCCGTCTGGGCGACAACAGCATCAACGGCAAGGGCAGCCTGCAACAGAAGCTTGTCGGGCAGATCGACATCAAGTTGCCGCGCCTGGCCCAGCTCTGGCCGCAATTGCGCGGCCAGGTCAATGGTCGCGTGGATGTCGCCGGTACGCTCAAGGCGCCCCAAGGCAAGCTCGGGCTGCAAGGTACGCAACTGGCGTTCGCCGACAATCGCCTGCAAAGCCTGAACCTAGACGCCACCCTCGACAGTGCGCAACGGGCGAAAATCGACCTCAAGGGCAGCGGCATCCAGACCGGTGATACCTCGCTCGGCACCTTGACCGCCAGCGGCCAGGGCGACATCAAGAACCAGAAACTGAGCCTCGACCTGCAAGGGCCGAAGCTGAAACTGGCCCTTGGACTGGATGGCGCGCTGGACACCGGCAACTGGCGCGGTCGCCTGGCCAGCGGCGATATCCAGGCCGGTGGCCAGGACTGGAAACTCCAGGGTCCGGCTAAACTGGAGCGGCTGGCGGACGGCCAAATCAACTTTGGCGCCCACTGCTGGATGTCCGGCCAGGCCAGCCTCTGCGGCGAAGATCAGCGGCTGGTGCCTGAGCCGAAGCTGCGTTACCACCTCAAGCAATTCCCGATCGACAGCCTCGCGCAGTGGTTGCCGAAGGATTTCACCTGGCAGGGCCGACTCAACGCCGACGTGCAACTGGACCTGCCGGCCAGCGGTCCGAACGGGCAGATCAGCATCGATGCCAGTGGCGGCACGCTGCGGATCAAGGAAAAGGACCAGTGGCTGGACTTCCCGTATCAGACGCTGAAACTCACTAGCAAACTCACACCCAAGCGCATCGACACCGACCTGAATTTCGTCGGCGGCAAACTCGGCGAATTGATGGTGGAGGCGCAGATCAACCCGCTGCCGAAGAACAAACCGGTGACCGGTTCATTTCGCTTGAGTGGCCTGGATCTGTCGGTGGCGCGTCCGTTTGTGCCCATGGTCGAGAAACTGGCCGGACGTTTGAATGGCAGCGGCACGATTTCTGGCGGATTGCTGGCACCGCAGGTCAGCGGCAATTTGCTGCTCAGTGATGGCGAGGTGTCCGGGCCTGAACTCCCGCTGGCAATCCAGGCCTTGCAACTGCGGGCGGTGATCGCTGGCGAAACCGTGCAACTCAATGGCGATTGGAAAAGCGGCAAGACCGGGCAGGGCAGCCTCAACGGCAATATTGCCTGGGGTCAGGCACTGATGGTTGACCTGGCGCTCAAGGGCTCGCAGTTACCCGTCACCGTCGAACCTTACGCCAAGCTCGAAGTGGCGCCGGACCTGAAGATCTCGATCAAGGACGACAAGCTGGCGGTCGCCGGCAAAGTGCGGGTGCCCAAGGGCGACATCACCATTCGTGAGTTGCCGCCATCGACGGTCAAGGTGTCGGATGACACGGTGATCGTCGGCCAGCAGACCGAAGAGGGCAAGCCGCCGATGGCCACGGTGATGGACATCGATGTGGTGGTGGGGGAAGACAAACTGAGCTTCGCCGGGTTTGGCCTGACGGCGAACCTGCAAGGTCATGTGCACATCGGCGACAACCTCGACACCCGTGGCGAGCTCTGGCTCAACGACGGGCGTTACCGTGCGTACGGCCAGCGCCTGACCGTGCGCCGGGCGCGCCTGTTGTTTGCAGGTCCCATCGATCAGCCGTACCTGGACATCGAAGCGATCCGCCAGACCGACGACGTGATCGCCGGCATTCGCTTGAGCGGCAGTGCCGAGCAGCCGACCACGCAGATTTTCTCCGAGCCGGCCATGAGTCAGGAGCAGGCGTTGTCTTACCTGGTGCTGGGGCGTCCGCTGAGCACCACGGGTGAAGACAACAACATGCTCGCCCAGGCAGCGCTCGGGTTGGGCTTGATGGGCAGTTCGGGGGTGACCGGTGGTCTGGCGAAAAACCTGGGCATCGAGGATTTCCAGCTCGATACCCAGGGCAGCGGCAACACCACCAGCGTGGTCGCCAGCGGCAACCTCTCCGAGAGGCTCAGCCTGCGCTATGGCGTCGGTGTGTTCGAGCCGGCCAACACCATTGCCTTGCGCTACAAGCTGAGCAAAAAGGTCTACCTCGAAGCGGCTGGCGGCGTGGCCAGTTCGCTGGACATCTTCTACAAGCGGGATTTCTAAGCCGCACTATCTACGAACCGAGTCGCTCCCTTCGCGAGCAGGCTCGCTCCCACAAGGATCACGCTGTACCTGTGGGAGCGAGCCTGCTCGCGAAAGCGTCAGTGTGGGCGCCACAAAACCCGACACCATTGGTCAACTATTTACCAAGCAACCTAACTATTACGTTGACATTGGCTGCCTAGGCAGTAACATCTCGACATACATTCACTGCCTAGGCAGCTAACTGGTGGTCAGATGAAGCATTTCTCCCCGGACGATTTCCACAATTGCCATCTCGGTCTGCTGCTCGGGCGCGCTGCGCTGCTCAAGGACAAGATCATCGACACGCACATGGAACCCCACGGCATCACCGCCGCGCAGTTCAAGGTGCTGATCATCATGGCCCAGTTCGGGGTCGATACGCCGGGCGAACTGTGCCGGCACTTGTCCCTGGATAGCGGTTCGATGACCCGCATGCTCGATCGACTGGAACAGAAAGGTTTCCTCGCTCGCCAGCGCTCTGAAGCGGACCGCCGCCAGGTGCGGCTGGTGCTGACCGAAGAGGGGCAGAAACTGGCCGATCGCCTGCCGCACATCGGCGCCGATGCCATGAACGAACTGGCCGGTGCCGTAACTCCGGAAGAGCTGCAAACCCTGGAACGGATCCTCAAGAAAATTTTGCTGGCAGCCGGTGACTCGATCACCTTGCTGCGGGTAGGTGGAAACGATGAACAGTAAGACCCTGCGTACTGGCTTGAGCCTGGTGCTGTTGGCCATGAGCCTGGCCGGTTGCGCCAATTACAGTGGCCTGACCACCGAAGGCGTCAGCCTCGATGCGAAAAGCCTCAAGGCCGGGCAATCCCTTGGCGATGTGAAGCTGTCGCCGGCGGCCTGGCCGAAAAGCGACTGGTGGAAAAACCTCGGCGATCCGCAGCTCGACGGTTTGATCCGCGAAGCCCTGCACGACAGCCCCGACATGCAGATTGCCGACGCCCGTGCCCATCAGGCCAGCGCCGCTGCTTACGCCGCCGATGCCGATCGGATGCCGACCCTCGATGCCAGCGCCGGCGTCAGCCGTTCGCGCCTGGCCCGGGACCAGGACCCGAGCGGGCAGGGCGACCGCTACGCGACGCTGCGCAACATCAGCACCAGCTTCAACTACAACTTCGACCTCTGGGGTGGCCAGCGTGACGCCTGGGAAGCCGCATTGGGCCAGGCCCGGGCTGCCGAAGTGGATCGACAGGCCGCGCAGTTGACCCTGTCCGCCGACGTCGCCCGCGCCTACAGCGATCTGGGCCAGGCGCACATCGTTCATGACCTGTCCGCCGAAGACCTCAAGCGCACCCGGCAAATGCTCGACCTGAGCAAGCGCCGACTGAGCGCCGGGATCGATAGCCAGTACCAGTTCCAGCAGACCGAAAGCCTGGAAGCCACTTCCCAGGCCAATCTGATCGACGCCGAGAAACGCCTGAATAGCGCGAAGATCGCCTTGGCCGTACTGCTGGGCAAGGGCCCGGACCGCGGCAATGAAATCGCCCGGCCGCAAATCCTCAAGGCCAGCGCCGTGGCGTTGCCGTCGGTGCTGCCCGCCGAGTTGCTCGGCCGTCGTCCGGATCTGGTGGCTGCGCGCTGGCGGGTCGAAGCGGCGAGCAAGAACATCGACGCCGGCAAAACCCGCTTCTATCCCAACTTGAACCTCAGTGCCGCCGCCGGTGCCGAATCTTTGTTGGGCGATGCGATGTTCGGTTCGGCGAGCCGCTTTTTCAACATCGCGCCAACCCTTTCCGTGCCGATTTTCGACGGTGGCCGCCTGCGCGCCGACCTCGATTCCCGCGACGCCGACTACGACCTCGCGGTGGCGCAGTACAACAAAAGCCTGGTGAAGGCATTGGGGGATGTCAGCGACAGCATCAACCAATTGCGTGATATCGGCCGGCAAATCGCTGCCCAGCAGCACGCCACCGACATCGCCCAGGATTCTTACAACACCGTGGTCCAGCGGTACGGTTCCGGCATCGGTAACTACCTGGACGTGCTCAGCATCGAGCAGCAATTGCTCCAGGCCCAGCGTCAGCTGGCCAACCTGAATGCCGAGCAGATCGATCTGTCGATCCAACTGATGCAGGCGCTGGGCGGTGGCTTCCAGCCTGAGGCCATGGCCTCGGCCAACGCTGCTCCAGCCACGCTGACTCACTAATTCAAGGTATTTGTCATGGCCACTGCCGAAACAACCCCAACTGAAACACCCCAGGGCAATCCCAACTCGGGCAAACGCAAGTTCATGTTGTTGATCCTTGCCGTCGCTGTCGCGTTGAGCGGCGCTGGTGTCTGGGCTTATCACGAGTTTTATGGTCGCTGGAGCGAAAGCACCGACGACGCCTACGTCAATGGCAACGTGGTGGAAATTACCCCGCTGGTCACTGGCACGGTGGTCAGCATCGGTGCCGATGATGGCGATCTGGTTCATGAAGGCCAGGTGCTGGTGAACTTCGACCCCAACGACGCCGAGATCGGCTTGCAAAACGCCCAGGCACAACTGGCCCGCACCGTGCGCCAGGTGCGCGGCTTGTACAGCAATGTCGATGGCATGAAAGCCCAGGTCAATGCGCAACAGGCCGAAGTGCAGAAGGCCCAGGACAACTTCAATCGGCGGAAAAACCTTGCCGCCGGTGGGGCGATTTCCCAGGAAGAGCTGTCCCACGCCCGCGACGACCTGACCTCGGCGCAGAACGCCCTGGCCGACGTGAAGCAAAAACTGAAGACCACCAGCGCGCTGGTCGACGACACCGTGGTGTCATCGCACCCGGACGTGATGGCCGCCGCCGCGCAATTGCGCCAGGCCTACCTGAACAACGCCCGTAGCACCCTGATCGCGCCGGTCACCGGTTACGTGGCCAAGCGCACCGTGCAACTCGGCCAGCGTGTGCAGCCGGGTACAGCACTGATGGCGGTGATCCCGCTGGATCAGCTGTGGATCGACGCCAACTTCAAGGAAACCCAATTGCGCGACATGCGCATCGGCCAACCGGTGGAAATCGAAACCGACCTTTACGGCAGCAGCGTGAAATACAGCGGCACCATCGACAGTCTCGGCGCCGGTACCGGTAGCGCGTTTGCCTTGCTGCCGGCGCAGAACGCCACGGGTAACTGGATCAAGATCGTGCAGCGGGTGCCGGTGCGGGTTCATGTGAATGCCGAAGAACTGGCCAAACACCCCTTGCGGGTCGGCCTGTCGACCATGGTCGATGTCGATCTGCACGATCAGAGCGGCCCGGTGCTGGCGCAACAGCCACCGCAGAAGGCGTCGTTCAGCACCAGCATCTATGACCGTCAGCTGGCCGAGGCTGACGCGATGATCACGCAACTGATTCACGACAACAGCGCTGCGGTCAGCAAGACCGCCAACCGCTGATTCGCCAAGCATTCATCACACCGGCCCTGTGGGAGCGAGCCTGCTCGCGAATCCGGTGTGTCAGGCGACATCGATGCAGCTGACACGCCGGATTCGCGAGCAGGCTCGCTCCCACAGGGGGTTAGCTGTGACCGACCGCCCTGTTTCATAGGATTCGCGATGAGCAATAACGCGTCTTTCACGCCACCCAGCCTGGTGCTCAGCACCATCGGCCTGTCGCTGGCGACCTTCATGCAAGTGCTCGATACCACCATCGCCAACGTGGCGCTGCCGACGATTTCCGGGAACCTGGGCGTGAGTTCGGAACAGGGCACCTGGGTGATCACCTCGTTTGCGGTGAGCAACGCGATTGCGCTGCCGTTGACCGGTTGGCTCAGCCGGCGTTTCGGCGAGGTGAAGCTGTTTATCTGGGCGACGCTGCTGTTCGTGCTGGCGTCATTCCTGTGCGGGATTTCTACCACCATGCCGGAACTGGTGGGCTTTCGGGTCCTGCAAGGGGTGGTGGCGGGGCCGTTGTACCCGATGACCCAGACGCTGCTAATTGCGGTCTACCCCCCGGCGAAACGGGGGATGGCCCTGGCGTTGTTGGCGATGGTGACGGTGGTGGCGCCGATTGCCGGGCCGATCCTCGGTGGCTGGATCACCGACAGCTATAGCTGGCCGTGGATCTTCTTCATCAACGTGCCCATTGGCCTGTTCGCCGCGTGGGTGGTCACGCAACAGATGAAGAAGCGTCCGGTGGTCACCAGCCGCCAACCCATGGATTACGTTGGCCTGATCGCGTTGATCATCGGCGTCGGTGCGTTGCAGATTGTCCTCGACAAAGGCAATGACGCCGATTGGTTCGAATCCAGCTTCATCATTATCGGCTCGGTGATTTCCGTGGTCGCCCTGGCGTTCTTCGTGATCTGGGAAATGACCGATGAGCACCCGGTGGTGAACCTGCGGCTGTTTGCCCACCGCAACTTCCGCTACGGCACCATCGTGTTGATTCTGGGCTATGCCGGGTTCTTCGGGATCAATCTGATTCTGCCGCAATGGTTGCAGACACGCTTGGGGTACACCGCGACCTGGGCCGGTTTCGCCGTGGCGCCGTTGGGCATCCTGCCGGTGCTGCTGTCACCGTTCGTCGGCAAATACGCACCGCGCTTCGACATGCGGGTGCTGGCGGGCGGGGCGTTCCTGGCTATTGGCCTGAGCTGCTTCATGCGTGCCGGGTTCACCAATGAAGTGGACTTCCAGCACATCGCCATGGTGCAACTGTTCATGGGTATTGGCGTGGCGCTGTTCTTCATGCCGACCCTGACCATCCTGCTGTCGGACCTGCCACCGCACCAGATTGCCGACGGCTCGGGCCTGGCCACGTTCCTGCGAACCTTGGGCGGCAGCTTCGCGGCATCGTTGACCACCTGGATCTGGATCCGCCGCGCCGACCAGCACCATGCCTACCTGACCGAAAGCATCACCCCGTTCGATCCGGCGACCCGCGAAGCGCTGACCCATCTGGGCGGGGCAGGGGCCAAGGCGTACACGCAGCTGGAGCAGACGGTGGTCAGCCAGGCGTACATCATGTCCACGGTGGATTACTTCACCTTGCTGGGCTGGATGTTCATGGGCTTGATCCTGATCGTGTGGCTGGCCAAGCCGCCGTTTACCGCGAAAGCAGGCCCTGCGGCCTCCGCGGGCCACTAAACACCACATAACCCCTGTGGGAGCGAGCCTGCTCGCGAAGAGGGAGTGTCAGCTACATCAATGTCGCCTGACACACCGCATTCGCGAGCAGGCTCGCTCCCACAGTGGATATGTGTTCGGTGTTAGAGAGTGGGCGCTGCCAACTGCGGCGGCGGGGCAAAATCAAACGGCGCCAGCGCAAACCCCTGCTCATCCACCTGCAACGCCCACCCCTGACGATCCCAGTCCCCCAGCACAATGCGCCGGGCCGCCTGATCGCCAAGTTGCAACTTGTGGATGGCCGGGCGGTGGGTGTGGCCATGGATCAGGGTTTTCACCCCGTACTTGCGCATGATTTGCGGAATCTCTTCGGGCGTGACATCGACGATGTCATTGGCCTTCATCCGCGTTTGCGCACGGCTTTCACTGCGCAGCTTGCGCGCCAGCTTATGCCGGGTGCTCAACGGCAGATGCCGCAGGATGAACAGGCTGATGGGATTGCGCAGGTAGCGACGCAGCTTCATATAGGCTTCGTCGCGGGTGCAAAGGCTGTCGCCGTGCATCAACAGCACCGGCTCGCCGTTGAACTGCACGACACTCGGGTCTTTCAGCAGGGTGCAGCCGGCCTGTTTGCAGAAGGCCCGGCCGAGCATGAAATCGCGATTGCCGTGCATCAGGAAAATGGCTGTGCCGCTGTCGCTAAAATCGCGCAGGGCCTGGCAGATGGAGCGCTGGAAAGGGGTCATGGCGTCATCGCCAATCCACACCTCGAAAAAGTCGCCCAGAATGTACAGCGCACTCGCCGAGCGGGCGCGTCCGGCGAGCAAATCCAGAAACGCCCGGGTGATGTCCGGGCGCTCCTCTTCCAGATGCAAGTCTGAAATCAGCAATATCACTCAATGATCTCGGCTTTCTCGATGATCACGTCGTCTGCCGGTACGTCCTGGTGGCCGGACTTGGAAGTGGTGGCCACACCTTTGATCTTGTCGACAACGTCGGTGCCGGCGGTCACTTTACCGAATACCGCGTAGCCCCAGCCTTGTACGTTCTTGCCGCTGTGGTTCAGGAAGCTGTTGTCAGCCACGTTGATGAAGAACTGGGCGGAAGCCGAATGCGGCTCCATGGTACGGGCCATGGCAACGGTGTATTTGTCGTTGGAAAGACCGTTGTCAGCTTCGTTCTGGATGCTCGGGCGCTTGTCTTTCTTTTCTTTCATGCCAGGCTCGAAACCGCCGCCCTGAATCATGAAGTTGCCGATGACACGGTGGAAAACGGTGTTTTCGTAGTGGCCGGCCTTGACGTATTCAACGAAGTTGGCAACGGTGATCGGTGCCTTTTCAGCGTTCAGTTCGAGGACGATGTCGCCGAAGTTGGTGGTCAATTTGACTTGGGTCATGTTGGCTACTCTTTCAAGGAATTCGTGGGTGTCGAGGCAGCGCGGCCCCTTACCGTGTTGGTCTGTTTCGACCAAGGAGCGCAGTTTAGCGCGACAGGCGCGAATTTCGAGGCTGTTTTTCATTTGCATCCGATTAAATGCAGCCGTTTTCGGGCCTGCTCTGTCAGCGGCTTGACGGCATCGGCTATGATAGCGGCTTTGTTTTGTCCGGCCTTCACGCAGGCCATGCACTTGTACGCCAAGGATCCTATGAGCAAGCCCACTGTCGACCCTACCTCGAATTCCAAGACCGGCCCTGCCGTGCCGGTCAACTTCCTGCGGCCGATCATCCAGGCAGACCTGGACTCGGGCAAGCACACGCAGATCGTCACCCGTTTCCCGCCTGAGCCCAACGGCTACCTGCACATCGGTCACGCCAAGTCGATCTGTGTGAACTTCGGCCTGGCCCAGGAGTTCGGCGGCGTCACGCACCTGCGTTTCGACGACACCAACCCGGCCAAGGAAGACCAGGAATACATCGACGCAATCGAAAGCGACGTCAAGTGGCTGGGCTTCGAGTGGTCCGGTGAAGTGCGTTATGCCTCGCAGTATTTCGACCAGTTGCACGACTGGGCCGTCGAACTGATCAAGTCCGGCAAAGCCTATGTCGACGACCTGACGCCTGAACAAGCCAAGGAATACCGTGGCAGCCTGACCGAGCCTGGCAAAAACAGCCCGTTCCGCGACCGCAGCGTCGAAGAGAACCTGGACCTGTTCGCCCGCATGAAGGCCGGCGAGTTCAAGGACGGCGCCCGTGTGCTGCGCGCGAAGATCGACATGGCCTCGCCGAACATGAACCTGCGCGACCCGATCATGTACCGCATCCGTCACGCTCATCACCACCAGACCGGCGACAAGTGGTGCATCTACCCGAACTACGACTTCACCCACGGTCAGTCGGACGCCATCGAAGGCATCACCCACTCGATCTGCACCCTGGAGTTTGAAAGCCACCGTCCGCTGTACGAGTGGTTCCTCGAAAACCTACCGGTGCCGGCCAACCCGCGCCAGTATGAGTTCAGCCGCCTGAACCTGAACTACACCATTACCAGCAAGCGCAAGCTCAAGCAGTTGGTCGATGAAAAGCACGTCAATGGCTGGGACGATCCGCGCATGTCCACACTGTCGGGCTTCCGCCGCCGCGGCTACACGCCGAAATCGATCCGCAACTTCTGCGAAATGATCGGCACCAACCGTTCCGACGGCGTGGTGGACTTCGGCATGCTCGAATTCAGCATCCGCGACGACCTCGACCACAGCGCGCCACGCGCCATGTGCGTGCTGCGTCCCCTGAAAGTCGTGATCACCAACTACCCGGAAGGCCAGATCGAGAACCTCGAACTGCCGTGCCACCCGAAAGAAGACATGGGCGTGCGCAAGCTGCCATTCGCCCGTGAGATCTACATCGACCGTGAAGACTTCATGGAAGAGCCGCCAAAAGGCTACAAGCGCCTGGAGCCGGCCGGTGAAGTGCGTCTGCGCGGCAGCTATGTGATCCGTGCCGACGAAGCGATCAAGGACGCCGACGGCAACATCGTCGAGCTGCGCTGCTCGTACGACCCGGACACCCTGGGCAAGAACCCTGAGGGGCGCAAGGTCAAGGGCGTGATCCACTGGGTGCCGGCCGCCGCCAGCGTCGAGTGCGAAGTGCGCCTGTACGACCGTCTGTTCCGCTCCGCCAACCCGGAGAAAGCCGAGGACAGCGCGAGTTTCCTGGACAACATCAACCCGAATTCACTGCAAGTGCTGACCGGTTGTCGTGCCGAGCCTTCGCTGGGCAACGCACAGCCGGAAGACCGTTTCCAGTTCGAGCGCGAAGGTTACTTCGTCGCGGATATCAAGGACTCGAAACCCGGTCAGCCGGTATTCAACCGTACCGTGACCCTGCGTGATTCGTGGGGCCAGTGATTCAAGGATTTAAGACGTGCTAACGATCTACAACACGCTCACCAAGAGCAAAGAAGTCTTCAAGCCGCTCGATGGCAACAAGGTGCGCATGTACGTGTGCGGCATGACCGTGTACGACTACTGCCACCTGGGCCACGGCCGCAGCATGGTCGCCTTCGACCTGGTGACCCGCTGGCTGCGCTTTAGCGGCTACGATCTGACTTATGTGCGCAATATCACCGACATTGACGACAAGATCATCAATCGCGCCAACGAGAACGGCGAGTCCTTCGAAGCCTTGACCGAGCGCATGATCGCGGCGATGCACGAAGATGAAGCGCGCCTGAACATCAAGAAGCCGAACATGGAGCCGCGTGCCACGGACCACATTCCTGGCATGCACGCGATGATCCAGACCCTGATCGACAAGGGTTACGCCTATGCGCCGGGCAATGGCGACGTGTACTACCGCGTCGGCAAGTTCATGGGCTACGGCAAGCTGTCGCGCAAGAAGATCGAAGACCTGCGCATCGGTGCGCGCATCGAAGTCGACGAGTCCAAGCAGGACCCGCTGGACTTCGTGCTGTGGAAAGCTGCCAAGCCGGGCGAGCCGAGCTGGGAATCGCCGTGGGGCGCCGGGCGTCCGGGCTGGCACATCGAGTGCTCGGTGATGTCCACCTGCTGCCTCGGTGAGACCTTCGACATTCATGGCGGCGGCAGTGATCTGGAGTTCCCGCACCACGAAAACGAAATCGCCCAGAGCGAAGCGGCCACTGGCAAGACGTACGCCAATGCGTGGATGCATTGCGGCATGATCCGCATCAATGGCGAGAAGATGTCCAAGTCCTTGAACAACTTCTTCACCATTCGCGACGTGCTCGACAAGTACCACCCGGAAGTCGTGCGTTACCTGCTGGTGTCGAGCCACTACCGCAGCGCGATCAACTACTCGGAAGACAACCTCAAGGACGCCAAGGGCGCCCTGGAGCGTTTCTACCACGCGTTGAAAGGCCTGCCGAACGTGGCGCCGGCGGGTGGCGAAGCGTTCGTCGAGCGTTTTACCACGGTGATGAACGACGACTTCGGCACGCCGGAAGCCTGCGCGGTGCTGTTCGAGATGGTGCGTGAGATCAACCGCCTGCGCGAGAGCGATCTCGATGCGGCGGCCGGTCTGGCGGCGCGCTTGAAGGAACTGGCCAGTGTGCTC
Source organism: Pseudomonas sp. WPR_5_2 (assembly GCF_003634475.1). Classification (NCBI taxonomy): domain Bacteria; kingdom Pseudomonadati; phylum Pseudomonadota; class Gammaproteobacteria; order Pseudomonadales; family Pseudomonadaceae; genus Pseudomonas; species Pseudomonas sp. WPR_5_2. Next base: position 414,321 of record NZ_RBLA01000002.1, read on the forward strand.
GGTGTGTTGCAGCTCGAAGCCGATGATTTCCTGCAAGCAGGCGCCGAAGGGCGTGTGGACGCAGCTGAAGTCGAAGCGCTGATCGCTGCACGCCTGGCAGCGCGTGCTGGTAAAGACTGGGCCGAATCGGACCGCATCCGCGACCAGCTCACCGCCATGGGCGTGGTGCTGGAAGACGGCAAGGGTGGCACGACCTGGCGTCTGGCTGACTGATTGCCGTATTGGCTATAAAACAAAACCCGCCTTGTGCGGGTTTTTGTTTTTTGGACAGGAGTGCATCGTTATCTGAGGTGACGCCATCGCGGGCAAGCCTTGCTCCCACAGGGATGAGTCGTGTCCGAAACGTGTGGACGACGAAATCCTGTGGGAGCAAGGCTTGCCCGCGATTGACTGCGCAGCAGTCAGCTTTCTGATTGGCGCAACCTCTTATAGAGGGTATTTCGACTAACCCCCAACCGCCGCGCCAGATGGGAAATATTCCCCCCAACCGCCCGCAACTGCCGATTCAAATCCTCGGCATCATCAAGATCCACCGCCAGCGGTTCCGGTGCCTCGACCGGCTCCATCTCCAGATCGACAAAAAAATCATCCGGCAAATGCTCCGGTCGCACCGGTTGTTCCTCGGCCATGGCCAGCGCCACCTGCATCACACTGCTGACCTGGCGCAAATTCCCCGGCCACGGATGGCGATCGAACAGTTCCAATACCTCTCGGCTCAAGCCGGCCCACTGGCTCGGTTCGCGGTGCTGCTCCCACAGACGCTTGAACAACGCCTGCTTGTCGCTGCGCTCACGCAGTGGCGGCAATTCCAGGGTCAAGCCGCCGATGCGGTAATACAAATCCTCACGGAAACGCCCCAACTGCATCTGTTCGCGCAGCGAGCGGTTGGTCGCGGAAATGATGCGGATGTCCACCGGGAACAACTCGCTGCTGCCCACCGGCTGCACGCAACGTTCCTGCAACACCCGCAGCAATCGCGCCTGGGTTGGCAGCGGCATGTCGCCGATTTCGTCGAGGAACAGCGTGCCTTTGTCTGCCTTGCGAATCAGTCCGATACTGCCTTTCTGATTGGCGCCAGTGAACGCGCCTTTCTCATATCCGAACAACTCGGACTCCACCAGTTCGGCGGGGATCGCCGCACAGTTGACGGCAATGAACGGTTGTTTGCTGCGAGAGCTGGCTTGGTGCAGGGCCTTGACGAAGACTTCCTTGCCGACCCCGGTCTCACCATGGATCAACAGCGGAATGTCCTTTTCCAGCAAGCGTTCGGCCTGGCGCACGGCTTTTTCCACGCGGCTGTCGCCGAAGTGCAGGGTGTTGAGGCTGATGGCGGCCGGGGCGGGTGCCGCCACGGCAGGTTCCGCATTCTTTGCTTCAGAAAACAGTCTCGCCTGAATCGGCGCCTGTTGCGGCCGTTTCAGCAGGCACTGGAAGCGATTGCGTCCAGAGGCTTGCAGAGAGAAGGGCAACCCCTCGGGTTGATTCAGCAGTTCCAGTAGCGACACCTTGAACAGGCTCTCGACACTGACCCGCGACAATCGCACGCCCAGCAGATTGTCAGCGCGACGGTTGGCGGACAGCACCTGGCCGCTCTCATCGAAAATCAACAACCCGGCCCACTGGCTGTCGAGGTTGTTCAGGCCGGTGTTGAAGGTCAGCTGGAAATGCTGGCCGTGGAACAGGTTGAGGATCAGCCGGTTTTCCACGGTCTGGCTCATCATCTTGACCATGCCCAGGGTATGGGATGGCGGCAGGTAGCTGTCGCTGGACACGTCCAGCACTGCAATTACCTTGCGCTCGGCGTCGAAAATCGGCGCGGCGGAACCGGTCATGAAGCGATTGGCCTTGAGGAAGTGTTCATCGTGCTCGATGTGCACCGCCTGCTCGCAAGCCAGCGCGGTACCGATGGCGTTGGTGCCGCTGCAACGCTCCATCCAGCTGGCGCCGGCGCTGAAGCCGCGGGTCAGGCTCGGTTCGATAAAACGCTGGGTACCCCAGGAGGTCAGCACCTGGCCCTGGTTGTCGGCGAGCATGATCAGGCAGTTGGAATTGCTGAGGATGTTCTCGTAATACGGCAGCACTTCCTGATGGGTGGTCTGTACCAGTGAGTGCTGGCTTTCCAGCAGCTGTGCGATGCCTTCGGCCGGTAGCTGGTCGAACGCCGGAGCGCTCTGATGATCAAGGCCGAACGCGCGGCAGCGTTTCCAGGAGTCCTGGATGATGGCGTCATGGGATAACGCGGGGGCAGGTGCGGCCATTGAAGTCAGCCTCTGATTGACGCTTTTATTGTTGTTATAGGCAGTCCTCTGTGGGAGCGAGCCTGCTCGCGAAAGCGGTGGGTCAGGCAACTCAATGTCGACTGACACTCCCTCTTCGCGAGCAGGCTCGCTCCCACAGGTTTTGTCATTCTGGCTTCGTTCCAGCGGCGACAAAAGCATCCATAGAGTGTTGTTCACTAATGTTCATTGTCAATCGTTGAACTGTTCAGTTGTTCAGTCTCGATTGTTCATTTGTGTTCAGCATCGAACGCGGATTTTCGGCAATTTCAAAGATTTTCCAAACAGATCAATGGCTTGAAATTTTTGGCACAAATGTCGCTATACAGCTCCGGTCGCTTGTCTCCAAAAATAAAAAAGGCCGAGCCATGTCATTAACCCTGGAGCATGTCAGCCGCACCGTCGAGGGCCAGACCTGGATTGACGATGCGTGCCTCAAGTTCGAACCTGGATCCTTCAACGTTTTGCTCGGGCGCACGCTGTCCGGCAAAACCAGTCTCATGCGCCTGATGGCCGGGCTGGACAAGCCTGACAGCGGTCGCATCCTGATGAATGGCGTCGATGTCACCCAGCGGCCAGTGCGTTTGCGCAACGTGTCGATGGTCTATCAGCAGTTCATCAATTACCCGACCATGACCGTCTTCGAGAACATCGCTTCGCCCCTGCGCCAGGCGGGTGTGTCCAATGAGCTGATCCAGAGCAAGGTGCTGGAAACCGCGAAGATGCTGCGCATCGAGAAATTCCTCCAGCGCCATCCCCTTGAACTTTCCGGCGGCCAGCAACAGCGCACGGCCATGGCCCGGGCGTTGGTCAAGGATGCCGAACTGATCCTGTTCGACGAGCCACTGGTCAACCTCGACTACAAGTTGCGCGAAGAGTTGCGCCAGGAAATGCGTGAGCTGTTCAAGGCACACCACACCATCGCTATCTATGCCACCACCGAGCCCAACGAAGCCCTGGCACTGGGCGGCACCACGACCATTCTTCACGAGGGGCGGGTGATTCAGAGCGGCAAGTCGTCCGAGGTCTATCACCAGCCGCAGACTGTTCTCGCGGCCGAGCTGTTTTCCGAGCCGCCGATCAATCTGATGCCGGGGCGTATCGCCGGTAATGAAGTGAGCTTCGCCAATTTCGTGCATTTCCCGCTGAACGTCGATTTGCGTCCGGTGGGCGAGGGCGAGTTCCGCTTTGGCGTGCGCCCCAGCCATATCTCGCTGGTGCCGAGCAACGACGATGACCTCGAATTGGCAGTGACCGTCGAGGTCGCCGAAATCAGTGGCTCGGAAACCTTCCTGCACGTGCGCAACGAGCATTTCCTGCTGGTGCTGCACCTGCCCGGCGTTCACGAATACGACGTCGATGCGCCGATCCGCATCTACATCCCGACCCATAAACTGTTTGTGTTCGATACGCAGGGGCGGCTGGTCCAGGCGCCGGGCCGGCGTGTCGCGAGGGTTGCCTGATGGCCGAAATCCGTTTGCAGAACCTCGCCCACAGCTACACCAGCACACCGAGCGTGCCCGAGGATTACGCGATCCGCGAGATGGATCACATCTGGGAGCAGGGCGGTGCGTATGCCTTGCTCGGTCCTTCGGGCTGCGGCAAATCAACGTTGCTCAATATCATTTCCGGGTTGCTCAGTCCGTCCCAGGGTCACGTGTTGTTCGACGGTAAAGCGGTCAACGACCTGACCCCGGAAAAACGCAACATTGCCCAGGTTTTCCAGTTTCCGGTGGTCTACGACACCATGACGGTGTTCGACAACCTGGCCTTCCCATTGCGCAACCAGGGCATGGCCGAGGCGAAAATTCACACCAAGGTGCAGGAAATCGCTGAAGTCCTCGACCTTCAGAATCTGCTGAACAAAAAGGCCCGCAACCTCACCGCCGACGAAAAACAGAAAGTCTCCATGGGCCGTGGGCTGGTGCGCGATGACGTGTCGGCGATCCTGTTCGATGAACCGCTGACGGTGATCGACCCGCACCTGAAGTGGAAGCTGCGGCGCAAGCTCAAGCAGATCCACGAGCAGTTCAACATCACCATGGTCTACGTCACCCACGATCAGCTGGAGGCTTCGACCTTCGCCGACAAAATCGCCGTGATGTACGGCGGGCAGATCGTGCAGTTCGGCACGCCGCGGGAACTGTTCGAGCGGCCGAGCCATACCTTTGTCGGCTACTTCATTGGCAGCCCCGGCATGAACCTGATCGAGGTGCAGCCACAACCGGGCGGCGTCGGTTTCGCTTCGACCCATTTGCCGCTGTCAGCGACCATGCAAAAACGCATCGCCGAGAGCACCTGGCAAACCCTGAAGGTCGGCATTCGCCCGGAATTCGTCCACGTGTGGGACGAGCCGTTCGATGAGGCACTGCGGGCACACGTCGTACACGTCGAAGACCTCGGTACCTACAAGATCATGACCCTGAACCTCGACGGCGTGCCGCTGAAAGTGCGCCTGGCCGAAGACAAGCCGGTTCCCCAAGGCACGGCCTACATCAGTTTTCCGGGGCAGTGGCTGATGGTCTACGCCGACGAATTCCTGCTGGAGCCGCATGCAATGGATGAGGTGCAGCCATGAACAAGGTGCAGAACAACAAGGCCTGGTGGCTGGTGCTACCCGTGTTCCTGCTGGTGGCCTTCAGTGCGGTGATCCCGATGATGACCGTGGTCAACTACTCGGTGCAGGACATCTTCGATCAGTCCAGCCGCTACTTCGTCGGTGCCGACTGGTACAAACAGGTCTTGCTCGATCCGCGTCTGCACGACTCGTTGCTGCGTCAGTTCATTTACTCGGCCTGTGTGCTGCTGATCGAAATCCCGCTGGGAATCGCGATTGCGCTGACCATGCCGACCAAGGGCCGCTGGTCGTCGGTGGTGTTGATCGTCCTGGCGATTCCTTTGCTGATCCCGTGGAACGTGGTTGGCACCATCTGGCAGATCTTCGGTCGGGCCGACATCGGCCTGCTCGGTTCGAGCCTCAATGCCATGGGCATCAGCTACAACTATGCGGCGAACACCATGGACGCCTGGGTCACCGTGCTGGTGATGGACGTCTGGCACTGGACCTCGCTGGTGGCGCTGTTGTGCTTCTCCGGCCTGCGGGCGATTCCCGACGTGTACTACCAGGCGGCGCGAATTGACCGGGCTTCGGCCTGGGCGGTGTTCCGGCACATCCAGTTGCCCAAGCTCAAGAGCGTGCTGCTGATCGCAGTGATGCTGCGCTTCATGGACAGCTTCATGATCTACACCGAGCCGTTCGTGCTCACCGGCGGCGGGCCGGGCAATGCCACGACCTTCCTCAGCCAGACCCTGACGCAGATGGCCATCGGGCAGTTCGACCTGGGCCCGGCCGCGGCGTTCTCGCTGGTGTACTTCCTGATCATCCTGTTGGTGTCCTGGCTGTTCTACACCGCCATGACTCACTCTGACGCCAACCGCTGAGGCCCGCACCATGAGCAAGAGAAAGCTGATTCCACTGCTGCTCTACATCCTGTTCCTGCTGGTGCCGATCTACTGGCTGCTGAACATGTCCTTCAAGAGCAACACCGAAATCCTCGGGGGCCTGACGCTGTTTCCCCTGGATTTCACTTTCCACAACTACAAGGTGATCTTCACCGATCCGGCCTGGTACACCGGTTACCTCAACTCGCTGTACTACGTGAGCCTGAACACGGTGATCTCCTTGAGCGTGGCGCTGCCGGCAGCCTATGCGTTCTCGCGCTATCGCTTTCTCGGCGACAAGCACCTGTTCTTCTGGCTGTTGACCAACCGCATGGCACCGCCGGCGGTGTTCCTGCTGCCGTTCTTCCAGCTGTACTCCTCGATCGGACTGTTCGACACCCACATCGCCGTGGCGCTGGCGCATTGCCTGTTCAACGTGCCGTTGGCGGTGTGGATTCTCGAGGGTTTCATGTCCGGCGTGCCGAAGGAAATCGACGAAACGGCCTACATCGACGGCTACAGTTTTCCAAAATTCTTCGTGAAGATTTTCGTCCCGCTGATCGGCTCCGGCATCGGTGTGACGGCGTTTTTCTGCTTCATGTTCTCCTGGGTCGAACTGCTGTTGGCGCGAACCCTCACGTCGGTGAACGCCAAACCCATCGCGGCGGTCATGACCCGCACGGTCTCGGCGTCCGGCATCGATTGGGGGGTGCTGGCGGCGGCAGGGGTGTTGACCATCCTGCCCGGCATGCTGGTGATCTGGTTTGTTCGCAACCACGTGGCCAAGGGCTTTGCCCTGGGTCGGGTATGAGGAACTGATGATGGAATGGATGAGCTGGACCGTCCCTACGATGGCGTTCTTCGGCGTCATTGCCTTGATCCTGGTGGGCATGACCACTTGGGAGCTGCGTTCGCCGAGCGTGCTTCGGCGAGGTTTTCTACCGATTGCCACTACCCGTGGCGATCGGCTGTTTATCGGTCTTCTCGGCAGCGCCTACCTGCATCTGATGGTAATCGGCGTGACCGACTGGAGCATCTGGGTCGCCTTCGCGATGTCCCTGGTGTGGCTGTTGGCTGTGATGCGTTGGGGCTAGTCGAGTCGCTCGGCAATGTTGCTCCGAAATCCCATACAGGAGGTCTCTATGTTCGACAAAAACAATAAGCTGCGACATAGCATTTCATTGGCAGCCATGCTGGCACTCAGCGGTTTGAGCGCAACGGCCTGGGCCGATGCCTATGAAGAAGCGGCGAAGAAATGGATCGGCAGCGAGTTCAAGCCATCCACGCTGACGGCCGATCAGCAACTGGCGGAATTGAAGTGGTTCATCAAGGCGGCCGAGCCGTTTCGCGGGATGGACATCAAGGTCGTCTCGGAAACCCTGACCACTCACGAGTATGAATCCAAGGTACTGGCCAAGGCTTTTACCGAGATCACAGGCATCAAGGTCACCCACGACCTGCTGCAGGAAGGCGACGTGGTGGAAAAGCTGCAGACCGTGATGCAATCGGACAAGAGCATCTATGACGGCTGGGTCAACGACTCGGACCTGATCGGTACCCACTTCCGCTATGGCAAGACCGAAGCGATCACCGACCTGATGGCCAACGAGGGCAAGAACTTCACCTCGCCGACCCTGGACATCAAGGACTTTATCGGCACTTCCTTCACCACTGCGCCGGATGGCAAGCTCTATCAATTGCCCGACCAGCAGTTCGCCAATCTGTACTGGTTCCGCGCCGACTGGTTCGAGCGGCCGGAGCTGAAAGCCAAGTTCAAGGAAAAGTACGGTTACGAATTGGGCGTGCCGGTGAACTGGTCGGCCTATGAAGACATTGCCAAGTTCTTCAGCGAAGACGTCAAGGAAATCGACGGCAAGCGCGTCTATGGGCACATGGACTACGGCAAGAAAGACCCGTCCCTGGGCTGGCGCTTCACCGATGCCTGGTTCTCCATGGCCGGTGGCGGCGACAAGGGCCTGCCTAACGGCTTGCCGGTGGATGAGTGGGGGATTCGTGTCGAGGATTGTCATCCGGTGGGTTCCAGCGTGACTCGCGGTGGCGACACCAACGGCCCGGCAGCGGTGTTCGCCACCCAGAAATACGTCGACTGGATGAAAGCTTACGCACCACCGGAAGCCGCGGGCATGACCTTCTCCGAATCCGGACCGGTGCCGTCGCAAGGCAACATCGCCCAGCAAATCTTCTGGTACACCGCCTTTACCGCCGACATGACCAAACCCGGCCTGCCCGTGGTGAACGCCGATGGCACGCCGAAATGGCGCATGGCGCCATCGCCACGCGGGCCTTACTGGGAGGAGGGCATGAAGCTGGGCTATCAGGACGTGGGTTCCTGGACGTTCATGAAGTCCACGCCTGAGAAACAGAAACTCGCAGCGTGGCTCTATGCGCAGTTCGTGACCTCGAAAACCGTATCGTTGAAGAAAACCATCGTCGGCCTGACCCCGATCCGCGAATCGGACATCAACTCGCAGGCCATGACCGACCTGGCGCCAAAACTCGGTGGCCTGGTTGAGTTCTACCGCAGCCCGGCCCGCGTGCAGTGGACCCCGACCGGGACCAACGTGCCGGACTATCCACGTCTGGCACAGCTATGGTGGAGCCACATCGCCGAAGCCGCCAGTGGTGACAAGACTCCGCAAGAAGCACTGGACGGTCTGGCCAAGGATCAGGACGCCATCATGTCCCGCCTGGAACGTTCGAAGGCACAAGCCACCTGCGCACCGAAGATGAACCCGGAGCGCGATGCGCAATACTGGTTCGATCAGCCGGGCGCACCGAAGCCGAAACTGGCCAACGAAAAGCCCAAGGGCGAAACCGTGAGCTACAACGAACTGCTGAAATCCTGGGCGGACGCGCGTAAGTAAACGGCTGGAGCGAGAAAGGCGAACGGCACCGGAAGGTGCCGTTTTTGATTGTGTCTGTTAAGGCCTCTTCGCGAGCAGGCTCGCTCCCACAATAAATCCCGGGTGTTTATAAATATTGTGTACGCAGGAAATCCATTGTGGGAGCGAGCCTGCTCGCGAAGGGGCCATCACAAGCAATAGGTTTCTAATGGAAGGTCAAATATATAAAGAGCAAAAGATCGCAGCCTTCGGCAGCTCCTACAGGGAGTATGCGATCTAAATGTAGGAGCTGCCGAAGGCTGCGATCTTTTGCTATTGAAACTCCAAAAACAAAAACGGCACCCGAAGGTGCCGTTTCTATTTACTAACTACCAAGTATCGCTAAACGATCAACCCGCCAGACCCGATTGCTGAACCAGGTTCAGCAGCGGCTGTGGATACAGACCAAGGAAGAACGCCAGTACCGCGATGGCCAGCAGCATCACGCCGCCTGCACGTTGTTCCCAGTGCAGTTGCGCATCGTGGCGACGCAGGTTGGGTTCGATCAGGTACAGGGTGACCATGACGCGCAGGTAGTAGAACACGCCGATGGCACTGCCCAGAACCAGGGAGCCGACCAGCCACCATTGGTGCGATTCGACACCGGTGGCAATGATGTAGAACTTGCCGATGAAGCCCGCGGTCAGCGGGATACCGGCCAGGGACAGCATCATCACGGTCAGTACGGCGGTCAGGTACGGACGGCGCCAGAACAGGCCGCGGTATTCGTACAGGGCGTCCGCGTCACGGCCGTTGTACGGCGAGGACATCAGGGTGATCACGCCGAAGGCGCCGAGGCTGGTGATCACGTAGGTGACCAGGTACACGCCGATGGCTTCCACGGCCAGGCCTTTGCTCGCCACCAGGGCGATCAGCAGGTAACCGAAGTGGGCGATGGACGAGTAACCCAGCAGACGCTTGAGGTTGCTCTGGGTCAGGGCCAGCAGGTTACCGAACAGGATCGACGCGATGGCGATGATGGTCAGTACGTTGCTCAGCACACCGCTGCTCGCCGCTGGCGAGATCTGGAACAGACGCACCATCACCGCGAACACGGCAACCTTGGAAGCGGTCGCCAGGAACGCGGCAACCGGTGCCGGAGCACCTTCGTAGACGTCCGGGGTCCAGAGGTGGAAGGGTACCAGCGACAATTTGAACGCCAGGCCGATCAGCATCATGCCCAGGCCCAGTTGCGCCAGCGAGCTCGGCATGCCGGTGGCCGCCAGGGCCTGGCCGATACCGACAAAGCTCAGGGAGCCGGCGTCAGCGTAGAGCAGGGCCATACCGAACAACAGGAACGCGGAGCCGGCTGCCGACAGCACCATGTACTTGATACCGGCTTCCAGCGAACGCTTGTTGAAGAAGGCATAAGCCACCAGGCCGTAGACCGGTACCGAGAGCAGCTCCAGACCGACGAACAACCCGGCCAGGTGTTGCGCGCTGACCAGCACCAGGCCACCGGCGGCGGCCATCAGGATCAGCAGGTACAGTTCTTCACGGTTGCCCGGGTAACCCGAACCGCCATCGCCGAGGTAGGCGTGGGCGAGGGTGACGCAGGCGAGGGTGGCGACCAGGATCAGCGCCATGTACAGGCAGGCGAAGGTGTCGATCTGCAGCAATGGGGTCACGGCCAGTGGCGCGACTTTCAGGGCCGGCAGGATCGACAGCAAAGCCAGGTTAAGACCCGCCACCGACAGCAGGAAGGTCTGGGAGTGGTTGCGGCGCCAGGCGATCGCCAGCATCACCACGATGATCGTGGCGCTGGTGATCAACAGCGGCGCTAGCGCGATAAAGTGTTGAGTCGTGAATTCCATAGCGCTCTTACCGGGCCGAAGCGAGTTGAGTGAAGGCGGTGCCGAGCCACTGCTGCACGCCATGCATTGTCGCGGCAGAGGTATCGAGGAACGGCTGCGGGTAGACGCCGATGTAGATCAGCAGCGCTGCCAGACCGACCACCATGATCATTTCGCGACCGTCCATGCCATGCAGCACCGCGTCCGACTTGGCCGGGCCGAAGTAGGCACGGTGGATCATGATCAGCGAGTAGACCGAACCGAACACCAGGCCGGACGTCGCGATGATGGTGACCCACGGGGCAATCGGGAAGGTGCCGATCAGGATCAGGAACTCACCGACGAAGTTGCCGGTACTCGGCAGGCCCAGGGAAGCGGCTGCAAAGAACAGGCTCAGGGCCGGCAGGTAAGCGATCTTCGACCACAGGCCACCCATCTCGCGCATGTCACGGGTGTGGGTGCGTTCGTACAACTGGCCACTCAGGATAAAGAGTGCCGCGGCCGACAGGCCGTGCGCCAGCATCTGCATCACCGCGCCCTGCAGCGCCAGTTGGCTGCCGGAGTAGATGCCGATCAGTACGAAGCCCATGTGGGAAACGGACGAGAAGGCGATCAGACGCTTGATGTCGGTTTGCGCGAACGCCAGGAACGCACCGTAGAAGATCCCGATCAGACCCAGGGTCATGGCGAACGGCGCGAACTCGGCCGACGCATTCGGGAACAGCGGCAGGGCGAAACGCAGCAGGCCGTAGGCAGCGGTCTTCAGCAAGATACCGGCCAGGTCCACGGAACCTGCGGTCGGCGCCTGGGCGTGAGCGTCAGGCAACCAGGAGTGGAACGGGACGACTGGCAGCTTTACCGCGAAGGCGATGAAGAAGCCGAGCATCAGGATGTACTCGGTCGTCATCGACATCTTGGTCTTCAACAGATCGGCGTAGTTGAAGGTAATCACGCCGGTGTCGTTGAAGTTGACCAGGACCAGGCCCAGGATCGCCACCAGCATGATCAGGCCGGAAGCCTGAGTGAAGATGAAGAACTTGGTCGCCGCGTAGATCCGGGTTTTCTTGCCGTCCGAAGAACTGTGACCCCAGAGCGCGATGAGGAAGTACATCGGCACCAGCATCATTTCCCAGAAGAAGAAGAACATGAACAGGTCGAGGGCCAGGAACACGCCGACGACACCGCCCAGGATCCACATCAGGTTCAGGTGGAAGAAGCCCACGTGACGCTGGATCTCTTTCCAGGAGCAGAGTACCGAGAGGACACCCAGCAGGCCGGTCAGCATGATCATCAACAGCGACAGACCGTCGAGGGCCAGGTGCACGTTGATGCCGAAGCGCTGGATCCAGACGTGCTTGAACTCAAGCGCCCAGGTCGGATCGGCGCCAGGCGCCGGGGCAAACGAATAGTCGCCGTGGGCCCACAGCCAGAGGCCGAGGGCGAGCAGCAGGGACATGGTGATCAGCGCAATCCAGCGGGGGAGGGTGGCGCCGAAGCGCTCACCCAGCCAGCACAGCAGGCCGCCGATAAAGGGGATCAGGATTAGCCAAGGCAGAATCATGACGGGCTCAATTCCTTTCGCAAGTTCGCAAGGTTCATATCAGACCGCTACCAGCACGACGGCGCCGATTACCAGCACGGCACCAGCAGCCATCGAGGCGGCGTACCAACGCAGTTGACCGGTCTCGGTACGGCTCAGGGCGGTGTGACCGCCTTTGGCCATGCGCGGGATCAGACCGATGGTCTGGTCGAGCGGGTCTTTGCGCAGGATGTGGCTGATCGCCAGGTAAGGCTTGACGAACAGTTTGTCGTAGATCCAGTCGAAGCCCCAGGCAGCGAACCACCAGGCCGACAGGAAACGGCCGATGCCGCTGTTGGCGATGGCGGTCACGAAGCGACGCTTGCCGAGGAACAGCAGCGCGGCCAGCAGGATACCGGACAGGGCGATGGCGCCCGACGCGATTTCCAGGCTGTGCTTGGCTTCGCCGCCGGCATGGCCGACGCTTTCCGGCAGTACGCCGTGCAACGGTGGAACGATCATCGCGCCAATGGCGGTGGACAACACGATCAGCACCGACAGTGGCAGCCAGTGGGCGATGCCATGACCGGCATGGGCTTCGGTCTTCGCTTCACCGTGGAACGCGATGAAGATCAGGCGGAAGGTGTACAGCGAAGTCATGAACGCGCCGACCAGACCTGCGTAGAGCAGACCGTGGTTGCCGCTGGCGAACGCTTCCCAGAGGATTTCGTCCTTGGAGTAGAAGCCTGCGGTCACCAGTGGCAAGGCCGCCAGGGCCGCGCCGCCAACGATGAAGCTGGCGTAGGCCAGAGGCAGTTTCTTCCACAGGCCACCCATCTTGAAGATGTCCTGCTCGTGGTGGCAGGCAACGATCACCGCACCGGAGGCAAGGAACAACAGGGCCTTGAAGAAGGCGTGGGTCATCAGGTGGAAGATCGCGCCATCCCAGGCACCGACGCCCAGGGCCAGGAACATGTAGCCGATCTGGCTCATGGTCGAGTAGGCGAGGATACGCTTGATGTCGGTCTGAACCAGTGCTGCGAAGCCGGCCAGCACCAGGGTCACGCCACCGACGATGCCTACAAGGTGCAGGATTTCCGGCGCCAGGGTGAACAGGCCGTGGGTACGGGCGATCAGGTAGACACCCGCGGTCACCATGGTTGCAGCGTGGATCAGTGCCGAAACCGGGGTAGGACCGGCCATCGCATCCGCCAGCCAGGTTTGCAGCGGCAGTTGCGCGGATTTACCGACCGCACCGCCCAGCAGCATCAGGGTGGCAAGGACCATCCAGATGTTACCGGCCTGGAATTTCTGCGGTGCCAGCACCAGCAGTTCCTGAACGTTCAGGGTGCCCAACTGGGCGAACAGGATGAACAGGCCGATGGCCATGAACACGTCGCCGATGCGGGTCACGATGAAGGCTTTGAGTGCGGCGTTACCGTTGTTGCGGTTGCTGTAGTAGAAACCGATCAACAGGTACGAGCACAGGCCCACGCCTTCCCAGCCGAAGTACAGGAACAGCAGGTTATCGCCCAGCACCAGGAACAGCATGCTGGCGATAAACAGGTTGGTGTAGGCGAAGAAGCGCGAGTAACCGGCTTCACCGCGCATGTACCAGGACGCGAACAGGTGGATCAGGAAGCCCACGCCGACCACCACACCAAGCATGGTCAGGGACAGACCATCCAGGTACAGCGCGAAGTTCGGCTTGAAGCCTTCCACCGCCATCCACTGCCACAACACCTGGGTGTAGTGGCCGCCTTCCGGTGGCGCGACGTTGAATTGCCAGATCACGTAAGCCGCGACGATGGCAGACAAGCCGACAGAACCGACGCCGATCAGCGCCGAGAGGTTTTCCGAGAGCCGTCCACGGGAGAACGACAGCAGCAGGAACCCAATGAGAGGGAATACGAAAGTCAGATAGAGAAGATTCATCCGCGCATCTCACTGGCAGCGTCGATATCGAGCGTGTGGAAGCGGCGATACAGTTGCAGCAGGATCGCCAGGCCGATACTGGCCTCGGCGGCTGCCAGGCTGATCACCAGGATGAACATGATCTGTCCATCCGGCTGCGCCCAGCGGCTACCGGCAACGATGAACGCCAGGGCGGAGGCATTCATCATGACCTCCAGGCTCATCAGCACGAAAAGAATGTTGCGGCGGACCATCAGGCCGACCAGACCGAGGCAGAACAGGATGCCGGCGACCGCCAGACCATGCTCCATGGGGATAGCAGGCATCGTCATTGCTCCTTGGCTTCGTTGCGGCCCAAGTGGAACGCCGTGACGGCTGCGGCGAGCAGCAGCATCGAGGCGAGTTCGACCACCAGCAGATAAGGACCGAACAGGCTGATGCCCACGGCCTTGGCGTCTACGGTGGTGTGGCCGACGGCCTGGCCGGTCTGGTGGGAGAACAGCACGTACAGCAGTTCAACCAGCAGCAGCGCGGCGAGGGCGACCGGGCCGCCCCAGATGCCGGGCTTGAGCCAGACGCGCTCCTGCTGAACCGAGGCCGGGCCCAGGTTCAGCATCATCACCACGAACACGAACAGCACCATGATGGCGCCAGCGTAGGCGATCACTTCCAGTACACCGGCGAACGGCGCGCCGAGGGCAAAGAAGGTCATTGCCACGGCGATCAGCGAAATGATCAGGTAGAGCAGGGCGTGCACGGGGTTGGTGTTGGTGATCACGCGAAGCGTGGACACCACAGCGATACCCGATGCGAAATAGAAAGCGAATTCCATCTTTCTTCCTTAAGGCAGCAAGCTCTTCACGTTGATCGGTTCGGCTTCATTCTGCGCGGAGCCCTTCGGCTTACCGGCAATCGCCATACCTGCAACACGATAGAAGTTGTAATCAGGGTTTTTGCCGGGGCCGGAGATCAGCAGATCTTCTTTCTCGTAAACCAGGTCCTGACGTTTGAACTCGGCCATCTCGAAATCCGGTGTCAGCTGGATCGCGGTGGTCGGGCAGGCTTCCTCGCAGAGGCCGCAGAAGATGCAGCGCGAGAAGTTGATGCGGAAGAAGTCCGGGTACCAGCGACCGTCTTCGGTTTCAGCTTTCTGCAGCGAGATGCAACCGACCGGGCAAGCCACGGCGCACAGGTTGCAGGCTACGCAGCGCTCTTCACCGTCGGGGTCGCGGGTCAGGACGATACGGCCACGGTAGCGCGGCGGCAGGTAGACCGGTTCTTCCGGGTACTGCAGCGTGTCGCGCTTGCGGAAGGCGTGGCCGAAAATCATCACCAGGCTGCGAAGCTGGGTGTAGAGGCCATGCACGATGTCAAATATGTACTTCATGATTCTCTATCCTCACTGAGCCGCGACGGCGGACGTGTTGAGCAACACGATCGCAGCGGTCACCAGCATGTTGACGAGGGTCAGCGGCAAGCAGAACTTCCAGCTGAAATCCATCACTTGGTCATACCGTGGGCGCGGGATCGAAGCGCGCAACAGAATGAACATCATGATGAAGAACCCGGTTTTCAGTGCGAACCAGATGAACGGGATCTGCGGCAGGATGCCGAACGGACCGTGCCAGCCACCGAAGAACAAGGTCACCAGCAGCGCCGAAATCAACACGATGCCGATGTACTCGCCGACGAAGAACATGCCCCATTTCATGCCGGCGTATTCAATGTGGTAACCGTCGGCCAGTTCCTGTTCCGCTTCCGGCTGGTCGAACGGGTGACGGTGAGTCACGGCCACGCCAGCGATGAAGAAGGTCAGGAAACCGAAGATCTGCGGAATGATGAACCACAGGTGCTGGGCCTGGTAGTCGACGATATCGCGCATGTTGAACGAGCCGACCTGGATCACGATGCCCATCAGCGACAGGCCCATGAACACTTCGTACGACACGGTCTGAGCCGAGGCCCGCAAGCTGCCCAACAGGGCGAACTTGTTGTTGCTCGACCAGCCGGCGAACAGCACCGCGTAGACCGACAGACCGGCCATGGCGAAGAAGAACAGGATGCCGATGTTCAGGTCCGCCACGCCCCAGGTCGGGGTGATCGGGATGATCGCGAAGGCAATCAGCAGGGCGCTCATGGCGACTACCGGTGCCAGGGTGAAGATCATCTTGTCGGCGAATGGAGGCGTCCAGTCTTCCTTGAAGAACATCTTGATCATGTCGGCGGCGATCTGGAACGCGCCGAACGGACCGACGCGGTTCGGACCGTAACGGTCCTGCCAGAGGGCGAGCAAACGGCGCTCGACCCAGCTGAGCAGGGCGCCGCAGACCACCACGGCGAGCAGTATCACCACGGCCTTGAGGACCGCGATGATGATGTCGATCACTTCAGGAGTGAACAAGGTCATTGAGCTGCCTCCTGCAGACCGTCAACGGATTTGCCAAAGATGGCTGGCGGAATGCCGGCGATGCCCGCAGGCAATGCCACCAGACCGGCACCCAGCTCTTCATTGATACGCAGCGGCAGACGCAGGGTCTGGCCAGCGACGTTCAAGCTGAGCATGGCGCCGTCGTTGACACCCAGGCGATCGGCTTCGGATTTGGCCAGGGCGACGTAGGCGGCCGGGATGCGTTCCTGAACCGGAGCGGCTTTCGAAGAGTTTTCTTCGCTGCCGAACAGGTGGAAGAATGGCACGACCTGCCAGGTGCCCGGAGCCGGGTTGAACGCACGCGGAACGCTGGCGAACCAGTTCAGCGAGTCACCGGTGCTTTCGATCAGGCGGGTGCCCGGGTCGCCAGCGCGGATGTGACCACCGACTTCGTCCTGGAACTTGTTCCAGGCTTGCGGCGAGTTCCAGCCCGGAGACCAGGCGAACGGCACTTGCTGACGCGGTTCGGCCGAGCCCGAGTAACCTTCCATGGAGAAGGCGAACGCGGTGTCCTTGTCCTGCGGAGTACGCGGCTCGTGCACGCTGATGTCGGCGCGCATGGCGGTACGACCGGAGTAACGCAGCGGTTCACGGGCCAGTTTCAGACCCTTGATGCGGAACGCGGCGGACGGTGCAGCGTTGACGATGCCGGCCAGTTGCTCGGTGCTCGAAGCAACGGCAGCGGTGGCATGGTCCAGTTGCGTCCAGTCGATCGGCTTGTTCAGCAGGGTGGCGCGCAGGGCGTGCAGCCAGCGCCAGCCTTCGTGAACCAGGATGCTGGCATCCATGTATTGCGGGTCGAACACCTGGAAGAAACGCTGGGCGCGGCCTTCCTGGCTGACCAGGGTGCCGTCGCCTTCGGCGAAGCTGGCGGCTGGCAGTACCAGATGCGCGCGATCGCTGGTGGCGGTCTTCTGATGGTCGGCGACGATCACCACTTTCGCAGCGGTCAGGGCAGCATCAACCTTGGCCTTGTCGGTACGGGTGTACAGATCGTTTTCCAGCACGACGATGGCGTCGGCCTTGCCGTCGATCACCGCTTGCAGCGCAGCGTCGACCGACTCGCCACCGAGCATGGCCAGGCCGAGGCTGTTGGCCTCCGGCACGATCAGGCTGATGGAACCGTTCTTCTCGCGCAGCTTCAGGGCCTTGGCGATGTTCGCAGCGGCTTCGATCAGGGCTTTGGAGCCCAGGGAAGTACCGGCGATGATCAATGGGCGCTTGGCGGCGAGCAGGGCGTCGGCAATGCGCTTGGCCAGTTCGAGGGCTTCGGCGTCCAGGCCTTCAACGGCAGGGGCGCTGGCGTCGAGGGCGTGAGCCACGGCGAAACCGATGCGAGCCAGGTCGTCGGGAGCGGCGTGAACGCACTCTTCGGCGATGTCGTCGAGTTTGGTTTCAGCCAGGCTGGCGATGAACAGCGGGTTCAGCGCGTGCTGACCGATGTTCTTCACCGCGGCGTCGAGCCAAGGCTGGACGCGCATGGCATCAGCCATGTCTTCAGCTTTACCTTTGACCGACTGACGCAGGCCCAGGGCCATACGGGCAGCGGTCTGGGTCAGGTCTTCACCCAGGACGAACACGGCGTCGTGATCTTCGATGTCGCGCATGTTCGGCACAGGCAGCGGGCTGTCTTTCAGCACCTGCAGCACCAGGCGGATGCGCTCCAGCTCGGAAGCCTCGATACCGGAGTAGAAGTGCTCGGCACCGACCAGTTCGCGCAACGCGTAGTTGCTTTCGAGGCTGGCGCGTGGCGAACCGATACCGACGATGTTACGACCGCGCAGCAGGTCGGCGGCTTTATCCAGTGCTTCGTCGAGGGTCAGCTTGGCGCCGTTGGCCAGCAGCGGCTGACGCGGACGGTCCTTGCGGTTGACGTAGCCATAGCCGAAACGGCCACGGTCGCACAGGAAGTACTGGTTGACCGAACCGTTGTAGCGGTTTTCGATGCGACGCAGTTCACCGTAGCGCTCGCCCGGGGAGATGTTGCAACCGCTGGAGCAGCCATGGCAGATGCTCGGCGAGAACTGCATGTCCCACTTGCGGTTGTAGCGCTCGGAGTGCGTCTTGTCGGTGAACACACCGGTCGGGCAGACCTCGGTGAGGTTGCCGGAGAATTCGCTTTCCAGGGTGCCGTCTTCAACGCGACCGAAGTACACGTTGTCGTGGGCGCCGAACACGCCGAGGTCGGTGCCGCCGGCGTAGTCCTTATAGAAGCGCACGCAGCGGTAGCAAGCGATGCAGCGGTTCATTTCGTGGGAAATGAACGGGCCCAGTTGCTGATTCTGGTGGGTACGCTTGGTGAAGCGGTAACGGCGCTCGTTGTGGCCGGTCATTACCGTCATGTCTTGCAGGTGGCAGTGACCGCCTTCTTCACAGACCGGGCAGTCGTGAGGGTGGTTGGTCATCAGCCATTCAACGACGCTGGCGCGGAATACTTTCGCTTCTTCGTCGTCGATGGAGATCCAGCTGCCGTCGGTGGCGGGGGTCATGCAGGACATGACGATCCGACCACGCTTGTCGTTCTCGTCGGTGTACTGCTTGACCGCGCACTGGCGGCAAGCGCCAACGCTGCCAAGGGCGGGGTGCCAGCAGAAATAAGGGATATCGAGGCCTAGCGACAGACATGCCTGTAACAGGTTGTCTGCCCCATCGACTTCGAGCTCTTTGCCGTCTACGTGGATAGTGGCCATGGTTCAAAGTTCTTCGTTGGCCCGGTGTCAGCGGGCGTGGCTAATGGAATCTTGTTATCCGCGCGAATCAAAACAGCCGGTGAAGGCGTCATCGCGCGAAAAGCGAAGGGCACGGACCCTTCGCCTCTTTTTAAGCGTTTACGCGCCGACTACGATCGGCCTTGCCAGAGGCGGGACGGCGGCGCTGGTGGGCGCGATGCCGGCTTCGAACTCGTGGCGGAAGTATTTGATGGCGCTGCCCAACGGCTCCACGGCACCTGGTGCGTGAGCACAGAAGGTCTTGCCTGGGCCGAGGAAACCGACCAGACCCAGTAGGGTCTCGATGTCGCCAGCCTGCCCTTGACCGTTCTCGATCGCACGCAGCAGCTTGACGCTCCACGGCAGACCGTCACGGCACGGGGTGCAGAAACCGCACGACTCACGGGCAAAGAACTCTTCCATGTTGCGCAGCAGGGACACCATGTTGACGCTGTCATCCACCGCCATGGCCAGGCCGGTACCCATACGGGTGCCCACTTTGGCGATGCCGCCGGCATACATTTGCGCATCCAGGTGTTCCGGCAACAGGAAACCGGTACCGGCGCCGCCAGGCTGCCAGGCCTTGAGCTGGTAGCCGTCGCGCATGCCGCCGGCGTAGTCTTCGAACAGCTCGCGACCGGTGACGCCGAATGGCAGCTCCCACAGGCCAGGGTTCTTGACCTTGCCGGAGAAGCCCATGAGCTTGGTGCCCATGTCTTCGCTGCCTTCGCGGGCCAACGATTTGTACCAGTCCACGCCGTCGGCAATGATCGCCGGGACGTTGCACAGGGTTTCGACGTTGTTCACGCAGGTCGGCTTGCCCCACACGCCGACGGCGGCAGGGAAGGGCGGCTTGGAACGCGGGTTGGCGCGGCGGCCTTCCAGGGAGTTGATCAGTGCGGTTTCTTCACCGCAGATGTAACGCCCGGCGCCGGTGTGGACGAACAGCTCGAAATCGAAGCCGCTGCCCAGGATGTTCTTGCCCAAAAGGCCGGCTGCCTTGGCTTCTTCCACGGCACGGTTCAGGTGCTTGGCGGCGGTGGTGTATTCGCCACGCAGGAAGATGTAGCCACGGTAGGTTTTCAGTGCGCGGGCACTGATCAGCATGCCTTCGATCAGCAGATGGGGCAGTTGCTCCATCAGCATGCGGTCTTTCCAGGTGTTGGGTTCCATTTCATCCGCGTTGCACAGCAGGTAGCGGATGTTGATGGATTCGTCTTTTGGCATCAGGCCCCACTTCACGCCCGTGGGGAAGCCTGCACCGCCGCGACCTTTGAGGCCGGAGTCTTTCACGGTCTGGACGATGTCGTCCTGAGCCATGTCGGCGAAGGCTTTGCGCGCAGCGGCGTAACCGTTCTTGGCCTGGTACTCGTCGAGCCATACGGCTTCGCCGTCGTCACGCAGGCGCCAGGTGAGCGGGTGAGTCTCGGCCGAACGCTTGATGCGGTTGGCTGGACCGAAAGAAGTCAGGGTCATACGTAGCCCTCGAGCAATTTGGCAACGCCTGCTGGCTGCACATCACCGAAAGTGTCGTCGTCGATCATCAACGCCGGCGCCTTGTCGCAGTTGCCGAGGCAGCAGACCGGCAGCAGGGTGAAACGACCGTCGGCGGTGGTCTGACCCAGGCCGATGCCCAGCTTGCTCTGGATTTCGCTGACCACGGACTCGTGGCCACCGATGTAGCAGACCATGCTGTCGCAGACGCGAATGATGTGGCGACCGACCGGTTGACGGAAGATCTGGCTGTAGAACGTCGCCACGCCTTCAACGTCGCTGGCCGGAATGCCGAGGATTTCGCCGATGGCGTACAAGGCGCCGTCCGGCACCCAGCCGCGTTCCTTCTGAACGATCTTCAGGGCTTCGATCGACGCCGCGCGCGGGTCTTCGTAGTGATGCAACTCGTGCTCGATGGCCGAGCGCTCGGTTTCGCTCAGGGCGAAACGGTCTGTCTGGATAAGCGTGCTGTTCATGCTTAGCGGTCCACGTCGGCCATAACGAAATCGATACTACCCAGGTACGCGATCAAGTCCGCGACCATGCTGCCTTTGATCACCGAAGGGATCTGCTGCAGGTGCGGGAAGCTTGGGGTACGGATCCGGGTGCGGTAGCTCATGGTGCCGCCATCGCTCGTCAGGTAATAACTGTTGATACCCTTGGTCGCTTCGATCATCTGGAAGGATTCGTTGGCCGGCATGACCGGGCCCCACGAAACTTGCAGGAAGTGCGTGATCAGGGTTTCGATGTGTTGCAGCGTGCGCTCTTTCGGCGGCGGCGTGGTCAGCGGGTGATCCGCCTTGTACGGGCCTTCCGGCATGTTGCGCAGGCACTGGTCGATGATCTTGATGCTCTGGCGCATTTCTTCGACGCGCACGATGCAGCGATCGTAGGCATCGCCATTGGCCGCCAGCGGTACTTCGAACTCGAAGTTCTCGTAGCCCGAGTACGGACGTGCCTTACGCAGGTCGAAGTCGCAACCGGTCGAACGCAGGCCGGCACCGGTGACACCCCATTCCAGGGCCTGCTTGGTGTTGTAGTCGGCGACGCCGATGGTCCGGCCACGCAGGATGCTGTTGTCCAGGGCGGCTTTCTGGTATTCGTCCAGACGCTTGGGCATCCACTCGACGAAATCCTTGACCAGCTTTTCCCAGCCGCGCGGCAGGTCGTGGGCGACGCCACCGATGCGGTACCAGGCCGGGTGCAGGCGGAAACCGGTGATGGCTTCGATCACCGTGTACGCACGCTGACGGTCGGTGAAGGTGAAGAACACCGGGGTCATGGCGCCGACGTCCTGGATGTAGGTACCCAGGAACAGCAGGTGGCTGGTGATCCGGAAGAACTCGGCCATCATGATGCGGATGACGTCGACCTTCTCCGGTACCTTGATGCCCGCCAGCTTCTCGACCGAGAGCACGTACGGCAGGTTGTTCATCACGCCGCCGAGGTAGTCGATACGGTCGGTGTACGGGATGAAGCTGTGCCAGGACTGACGCTCGGCCATCTTCTCGGCACCACGGTGGTGGTAGCCGATGTCCGGTACGCAGTCGACGATCTCTTCACCGTCCAGCTGCAGGATGATGCGGAACGCACCGTGTGCCGAAGGGTGGTTGGGACCCAGGTTGAGGAACATGTAGTCCTCGTTCGGGCCGGAGCGTTTCATGCCCCAGTCTTCCGGCTTGAAGCGCGCGGCTTCTTCCTCGAGCTGTTGCTTGGCCAGGGTCAGGCTGAACGGATCGAACTCGGTGGCACGGGCCGGGAAGTCCTTGCGCAGCGGGTGACCTTCCCAGGTCGGCGGCATCATGATGCGCGACAGGTGCGGGTGACCTTTGAAGTCGATGCCGTACATGTCCCAGACTTCACGCTCGTACCAGTTGGCATTCGGCCAGATGCTGGTGACGGTTGGCAGGCTGAGGTCGCTCTCGGACAAGGCGACCTTGATCATGACGTCACTATTACGTTCGATCGACATCAGGTGATAGAACACGGAGAAGTCGACGCCGTTCGGCAGCCCTTGACGCTTGGTACGCAGACGCTCGTCCACGCCGTGCAGGTCATAGAGCATGACGTACGGCTTGGGCAGGTTGCGCAGGAAAGTCAGGACTTCGACGAGTTTGGCGCGGGCAACCCAAAGCACCGGCATGCCGGTGCGGGTAGGCTGGGCGGTGAACGCCTCGGGGCCAAAACGGTTGTTCAGTTCGACGACCACATCCTGGTCGTCTGCCTTATAAGGCGGGATGTACAGAGCACTGCCTGTAGTCATGGTTATTTATCGCTTTCGGTCAACGTAAAGAATGAAGCCAGTTTTTCGTTTCTTTGAAACAGCTGAACTGGATCAGACTTCGTCGGGGCTGCGCAGGTTGGTTACCTGAATACGCTGTTCGCGGCGCTTTTCCTTTTCGGAAGGCATCTCGGCGCGATACACGCCTTGATCGCCAACGACCCAGGAAAGTGGGCGACGCTCCTGGCCAATCGACTCCTGCAACAGCATCAAGCCTTGCAGGAAAGCTTCAGGGCGGGGCGGGCAGCCAGGCACGTAGACGTCCACGGGCAGGAACTTGTCCACCCCTTGAACGACGGAGTAGATGTCGTACATGCCACCGGAGTTGGCGCACGAACCCATGGAGATGACCCATTTAGGCTCGAGCATTTGCTCGTAGAGACGCTGGATGATCGGCGCCATCTTGATGAAGCAGGTACCGGCGATAACCATGAAATCCGCCTGGCGCGGCGATGCCCGGATAACCTCGGCGCCAAAGCGCGCGATGTCGTGGGGCGCCGTGAAGGCGGTGGTCATTTCCACGTAGCAGCACGAAAGACCGAAGTTATACGGCCACAGGGAGTTCTTGCGCCCCCAGTTGATCGTGCCGTTAAGCACGTCTTCGAGCTTGCCCATGAAAATGTTTTTGTGGACTTGATCTTCTAACGGATCGGAAACGGTTTCCCGTTCGCCAATCGGATACTGCTCGTTAGGAGCATCGGGGTCGATCCTGGTGAGATTGTATTGCATTGCCAAAGCCTCATTGTTTCAGCTTCGCTTGTCGCTTACGACGAGCTTCCGGAGCCCAGTCAAGGGCGCCCACTCGGAATAGGTAGACAAGGCCTGCCAACAGAATTGCTATGAAAACGAGAGCTTCGACGAATCCGGTCCAGCCGCTTTCGCGGACGGACACAGACCATGCAAAGAGAAAGAGGGCTTCGATATCGAAGATCACGAACAGCATCGCGACCAGATAGAATTTTGCCGAGAGCCGCAAGCGGGCGCCACCTGTAGGTAGCATGCCGGACTCGAACGGTTCGTTTTTGCTGCGGCCCCAGGCTTTTGACCCGAGGAGGCTGGAGACGCCGAGCATGAAGGCACAGAGGCCGACAACGCCCAGAAGGAAAATGGCAAAGCCCCAGTTGTGGGCCATGAGTCCTGTCGCTTCGGGCATGCTGGTAATCCTTAACAGAGAGCAAAGGTCTCTGAGCTTGAAAAGAAACAAAGCAGTGACGATATGTCGCAGCAATCAATCCCGCTGATTTTATGGCTAAACACCCGGCAAGTAAAATTCCTATAGCGAAATTATTTATAGGAATAAGGACATAGCGCAGGTCAAAAGCGCCGTAGGCCTTGCGTTGCGGGCATTAGCCGGCTTTTTGGGAATTATGTTTTGTAGGGAATGTAACGAACACAGTTGTGTCTAAATGATAATCAATACTGTTTGCGGTGATTTTTAAACTGTTTATTCGCTAGTGAGTTGGGAAGTTGTCTTATATGCGGGTTACTGCAAGTAGCGTGGGAGGTGGTTTTACCCTGTTTTCCTGATCGTGAAACTGCTCTGGATCAGAGTTTTTTGGATCACCATCGACCCCTGTGGGAGCGAGCCTGCTCGTGAAGGGGTGGCACATCCGGCATTCATTTTACTGACACACTGCTTTCGCGAGCAGGCTCGCTCCCACAAGGGGTTGCGGTATGCGGTAAATCGCAGGCAAAAAAACGCCCCGAACCAGTCGGGGCGTCAGATGGGCAGCGTTGCGGTTAGCTTTCTATTCGTTCCGCAACGGCCGTTGTTTCAGGCGAAGCAGATCAGTGGAACTGTTCTTCTTCGGTCGAACCGGTCAGCGCGGTAACCGAGGACGAGCCACCCTGGATCACGGTGGTCATGTCGTCGAAGTAGCCGGTGCCCACTTCCTGCTGGTGAGCCACGAAGGTGTAACCCTTGGCGGCGTCGGCGAATTCCTGCTCTTGCAGCTTCACGTAGGCAGTCATGTCGTTGCGGGCGTAGTCGTGCGCCAGGTTGAACATGCTGTGCCACATGTTGTGAATGCCGGCCAGGGTGATGAACTGGTGCTTGTAGCCCATGGCGGACAGTTCGCGCTGGAACTTGGCGATGGTCGCGTCGTCCAGGTTTTTCTTCCAGTTGAAGGAAGGCGAGCAGTTGTACGACAGCAGTTGGTCCGGGTATTCCTTCTTGATCGCTTCGGCGAAGCGACGGGCTTCTTCCAGATCCGGCTTGGCGGTTTCGCACCAGATCAGGTCAGCGTACGGAGCGTAGGCCAGGCCGCGAGCGATGGCTTGATCCAGGCCAGCGCGAACCTTGTAGAAACCTTCCTGGGTACGTTCGCCAGTCACGAATGGCTGGTCGTACGGGTCGCAGTCGGAAGTCAGCAGGTCAGCCGCGTTGGCGTCGGTACGGGCCAGGATGATGGTCGGAGTACCGGCAACGTCGGCCGCCAGACGGGCAGCGGTCAGCTTCTGTACGGCTTCCTGGGTAGGAACCAGTACCTTGCCGCCCATGTGGCCGCATTTCTTCACGGAAGCCAGTTGGTCTTCGAAGTGAACGCCGGCGGCGCCTGCTTCGATCATGCTTTTCATCAGTTCGTAGGCGTTCAGTACGCCGCCGAAACCGGCTTCGGCGTCAGCAACGATCGGCGCGAAGTAGTCGATGTAGCCAGCGTCGCCCGGGTTCTTGCCGGCTTTCCACTGGATCTGGTCGGCACGACGGAATGCGTTGTTGATGCGCTTGACCACGGTTGGAACCGAGTCCACCGGGTACAGCGACTGGTCCGGGTACATCGATTCGGCGGAGTTGTTGTCCGCAGCCACTTGCCAGCCCGACAGGTAGATGGCCTGGATGCCGGCTTTGACTTGTTGTACTGCCTGGCCGCCGGTCAGGGCGCCCATGCAGTTGACGAAATCTTTCTCAGGACGGAAGGCTGGCTTGGCACCCTGGGTAACCAGGTTCCACAGCTTCTCGGCGCCCATTTTTGCAAAGGTGTGCTCTGGTTGAACCGAGCCACGCAGGCGGACGACGTCAGCAGCGGAGTAAGTGCGTGTCACGCCTTTCCAGCGCGGGTTTTCAGCCCAGTCTTTTTCGAGGGCTGCAATTTGCTGTTCGCGTGTCAGTGCCATGGGAGATAAACCTCGTCGCGTCTTTATGAAAAGTTGTTCTGCGGTGGAAAATTCCTGCGCTCGCTGACCAGAAGCTTAGGCGGTCAAGTCGGTTTCGGCGGGGATGGCGACGGGATGAACGATGGGCTCGAGGGGAAGTGAGCAGGTAAAGGCGGACTGCGGGCGCATTCGGGCGTCGTGGGCCTTGGTACGAACATCAGTGTGGTGCCGGGTTACCTAAAAACGCTTCCGTCCCTCGGGACAACTTCGTTCCAGTCGACAACCTCGTCAAACACACCTTGTGGGCGGTACAGACACGAAGCGGTTCGCGGGGTAGGTGCGAACATCGCCTCGAAGGCCCTTGCCAGGGCCCCTGGTTAGCGGGAGCGAGGCCATCATGCCTTCGCTTTTTTGGCTCGTCAAACATTTTGTAGTGCTTTTTTTCAAGCACTACATCTTTGGTCTAATACGACCCGCCAGTCAGTATTCGGTGGCTTAGTCCAAAGTATCGACCTTTACTCGCAGCGTCATGTCGTTCCGGCTTTGGGTCGAATAACTGCGGGCCAGGCCCTGTTTATCGGCCTGTGTCTGGCCATTCACCCCGGCCAGCAGGATCCATTCGCCCAAGTGGCCGGTGATGGTTGTGTCGGTGCTTTGCACGTTCACTACATCGGGACGCTCCTGGCTCATGCGGTCACGGTTGGTACTGATCGACAGGCGCACGATCTCGCCAGTGACGGTAGCGGTCACATAAAACCCCTGGGTGACGTTGCGGTATTGGGTCTGGCTGCTGTAACCGCCATAGGAATCACTCTGGCTGCTGGTGATCGGCACGCTCTGGCCGACCTGGATCAGTGCGGGCATCCCGTCGGTGGCCTGGATTTGCTGGATACCGCCGTCACGACTGTCAGTGCTGCGGTTGATGATCCGGGTCTGGCTCGGTTTGGCGCCATTCACGGTATAACCCTGGTCACCCTGAAAGTTGTTTTCATTGGTGTCGACGGTGATCAGCAGGCGTTTGGGGGCAGTGTCGAGTTGGGATAAAAGTGCTTTAAGTTCGTCGATCTTGCGCTGATCGGCATTGACGATGAGCTGATTGCCGTAGGCGCTGACCTGGCCTTCCTTGCCGATGAAATCCTGGGCTACCGGCAGCATGTCGGCGCTGGTGTGATAGTTCAGCGGTACGATTTCGGTGGCCGCCATGACCGAAAAACTGCAGCTCACCAACAGGGTGGTGAGCAGGGTGCGTAGGGACATATCCGTTATCTCCGACTTCGAATTTTTGACCTGTAGGAGCGAGCTTGCTCGCGATGGTCGTTAACGGTAACGCTGGAAGCCTGGCACTCCGCGGCGATCTCGGGAGCATCGCGAGCGAGCTCGCTCCTACAGGGGTGTGTGTTGATATTGCCAGTTTGTCGGCCCGGGGTGCGGCAAGTTGAATCCTAGACAGCAAAACGCCCCGGCATCCGAAAATGACGGGGCGTTTTGTGGTGTGTTTCACAGCCTGTTCGCGATTGGCTCAGGCCGAATGGCGCACCATGTCCACATGAGGAATCCCTGCCTCCAGGAACTCCTCACTGACCATGCTGAAACCCAGTCGCTCATAGAACGCCGTAGCCTGAACCTGGGCGCTGAGCATTTGCTGCTTGAGCCCGCGCTTCTCGGCTTCGTCAATCACTGCGTGCATCAGCGCATCGCCGACTTTCAACCCGCGCCAGTCCTTGAGTACCGACACCCGGCCGACGTGACCGTCGGGCAGCAGGCGTGCGGTGCCAACCGGAAAGTCGCCTTCGAGGGCGAGGAAATGCACTGCAGTGACGTCATCGGCATCCCATTCCAGTTCAGGTGGAACGGATTGCTCGGCGACGAACACCGCTTCACGAATGCGCCGGATCTCGGCGTTGTCCTTCTGCCAGTCTGCGACACGTACGTGAATCTTATTCATCGGCGAACCCCAGGCTACCTTGCTTGACCAGTTCGCACAGCAGGCCGCGGCCGTCTTCGTCGCTCAGCCATGGGCCGAGATTGTCGACGTGCAGGGCATCGGCGGCGCAAATCATTTTCAGCAGTTCGCGCAGTTTGCCCGGCAGATAACGGCTCTGGCCGCTGGCGAACAGCAGCAGGTCGTCTTCCACTTCCGACCAGGCCAGGCGCGCGCTCGGGTTGCGGATCAGCACTGCGCCTTGCTCCAGTGCGCTGAGGACGTCGTCTTCCTCGAGGTCTTCCGGACCCACCACCAGTTCCGGGTAGCGCGGCTCGGTCATGAACTGGCCGAACCAGGTCAGCAGCAGGCGCTCGTCGCTCATGTGTTCGGCCAGCAGGCCTTTCAAGCGGTCGAGGGCGTCGTGCTGGATCTGATGCGGGTCGACCGCCGGCAGGGCGTCGGCGTCGGTGTAGCGCTCTTCGTCCGGCAGGAACTGGCTGAGGAAGTCGGTGAAGTGGGTCAGCACTTCAGCGGCGCTCGGCGCACGGAAACCCACGGAGTAGGTCAGGCAGTCATCGACGGCCACGCCACAGTGGGCCAGGCGCGGCGGCAGGTACAGCATGTCGCCCGGTTCCAGGACCCACTCGTCGGTCGCTTCGAAGTCGGCGAGGATGCGCAGGTCCGCATGTTGCAACAGCGGGCTTTCGGAGTCGCACATCTGGCCGATTTTCCAGTTGCGCTTGCCGTGGCCTTGCAGCAGGAACACGTCGTAGTTGTCGAAGTGCGGGCCGACACTGCCACCCGGGGCGGCGAAGCTGATCATCACGTCGTCGATGCGCCAGCTCGGCAGGAAGCGGAAGTGCTCCAGCAGTTCACTGACTTCCGGGACGAACTGATCGACGGCTTGAACCAGCAGGGTCCAGTCGCGTTCCGGCAATTTGCTGAACTCGTCCTCGGCAAACGGGCCGCGACGCAGTTCCCATGGGCGCTCGCCGTTCTCGATGATCAGGCGCGATTCGACTTCTTCTTCCAGCGCCAGGCCGGCCAGTTCGTCGGCATCGATCGGGCTTTCGAAATCAGGAATCGCCTGACGGATCAGCAGCGGTTTTTTCTGCCAGTAGTCGCGCAGGAATTCCCGTGCCGTGATGCCGCCCAAAAGTTGAAGAGGAATGTCAGGATTCATGTGTAACCTATTGAAAAAAATTACTTTTCATACGGGAATAAAAACGCCCGGCGCGGCCGGGCGTCTTAAAAGGGTCAAGCGGTCGATCAGATGCGTTTGGCTTGCTCTACAGCGTTACCGATGTAGTTCGCCGGGGTGAGCAATTTCAGCTCGGCCTTGGCGGCGGCAGGCATTTCCAGGCCGTCGATGAAAGTCTGCAGCGCTTCTGGGCTGATGCCCTTGCCGCGGGTCAGTTCTTTGAGTTTTTCGTACGGGTTCTCGATGTTGTAGCGGCGCATCACGGTCTGGATCGGCTCGGCCAGCACTTCCCAGCAGGCGTCCAGATCGGCAGCAATTTTTTCCGCGTTGAGTTCGAGCTTGCTGATGCCTTTGAGGCTCGCTTCGTACGCGATCACGCTGTGGGCGAAGCCGACGCCGAGGTTGCGCAGAACGGTGGAGTCGGTCAGGTCGCGCTGCCAGCGGGAGATCGGCAGCTTGCTCGCCAGGTGCTGGAACAGTGCATTGGCGATGCCCAGGTTGCCTTCGGAGTTTTCGAAGTCGATCGGGTTGACCTTGTGCGGCATGGTCGACGAACCGATTTCGCCAGCAATGGTGCGCTGCTTGAAATAGCCCAGGGAGATGTAGCCCCAGATGTCGCGGTCGAAGTCGATCAGGATGGTGTTGAAGCGTGCGATCGCATCGAACAGCTCGGCGATGTAGTCGTGCGGTTCGATCTGCGTGGTGTACGGGTTGAAGCCCAGGCCCAGCTCGTCTTCGATGAAGGCGCGGGCGTTGGCTTCCCAGTCGATCTCAGGGTAGGCCGACAGGTGGGCGTTGTAGTTGCCGACAGCGCCGTTGATCTTGCCCAGCAGCGGAACGGCGGCGACCTGAGCAATCTGGCGCTCCAGGCGGTACACCACGTTCGCCAGCTCTTTGCCCAGGGTGGTCGGCGAAGCCGGTTGACCGTGGGTACGCGACAGCATTGGCACGTCGGCGAAGCGGATGGCCAGTTCGCGGATGGCTTCGGCAGTCTGGCGCATCAGCGGCAGCATCACGTCATCACGGCCTTCGCGCAGCATCAGGGCGTGGGACAGGTTGTTGATGTCTTCGCTGGTGCAGGCAAAGTGGATGAATTCGCTGACCTTGGCCAGTTCCGGCAGCTTGGCCGCTTGCTCTTTGAGCAGGTATTCGATGGCCTTGACGTCGTGGTTGGTGGTGCGCTCGATCTCTTTGACGCGCTCGGCGTGCTCCAGGGAAAAGTTTTCCGCCAGGGTATTGAGCACAGCGTTGGCTTCGGCGGAGAACGCCGGTACTTCGCTGATGGCAGGGTGAGCGGCCAGGCGCTGGAGCCAGCGCACTTCAACCAGAACGCGGGCACGGATCAGGCCGTACTCGCTGAAAATTGGGCGCAGGGCCTGGGTTTTGCCGGCGTAGCGGCCGTCAACAGGGGAAACCGCAGTGAGCGAAGAGAGCTGCATGGGGTGTTCTCGGACAGTCGGGCAACGAAATGGGGCGCGTATCATACATGAAAAAATCCGCGGGTCCGTTGCCAACTGACCAGCGTATTACGCGTTACTGACTACAAATCGGTGTTGCCGGTGCGCTTCAGCTACTGCGCATCAGCGGGTAAAGCTCTTTGAGCAATTTGCGGCGGCTGACCACCAGTTGCCAGCGATGACCGCCCAATTGCCGCCACAACCGTGCCGAACGAATACCGGCGAGCAACAGGGCGCGGATTTTCGAGGCATTGCTCGGTTGCTGCAGGTTGCGCATGTCGCCGTGGACCTGGATGCGCTGGCGCAGGGTGCTCAGGGTGTCCTGGTACAGCGCACCGCAGGCGGCGATCACGTTTTCGTGAGCCGGGCCGAAGTGCTCGACCTGGGACTGGATCTGCGGCAGGCGTTTGCCGATGATGTCCAGCATGTCGTTGCGCTTTGCCAGCTGACGCTCGAGGCCAAGCATGGCCAGCGCATAGCGCAGCGGTTCGCGCTGCAAGGCACTCGGGTCGCGTTCCAGGGCGCCGATCAAGGCGCGATAACCTTCGCGCAGATTGATGTCGTCGCCGCCGTACACCTCCAGGGTGTCCTTGGGGTCGCGGATCAGCAGGCTGCCAAGCATGCAGATCAGGCCGGCTTCGTTGGTCTGGCCGGTCTTGGCGATCTTGTCCACCAGCACGGCGGCGAGGAATACGCCGCCCAGTGCCGTCAGTTGCTCCTGAGTCGGGCTCATCGGGCCTGGCCTTTGCTAGTCCATGGTTCTGCAACTTCGATAACACCGCCGCCGAGGCAGATTTCACCGTCGTAGAACACCACGGACTGCCCCGGCGTGACCGCGCGTTGCGGGTCGTCGAAGGTGGCGCGGTAGCCGGTGGCGGTTTTTTCCAGGGTGCAGGGCTGGTCGCTCTGGCGATAGCGGACCTTGGCGGTCAGCTTGCGTGGCTGGCTCAGGTCGATCGGGTTGACCCAATAGATGTCGGAAGCGAGCAGGGCGCGGGAGAACAGCCACGGGTGATCGTTGCCCTGGCCGACAATCAGTTCATTGTGCTCCAGGTCCTTGATCAGTACGTACCACGGCTCTTCGCCGGCGTCTTTCAAGCCGCCGATGCCGAGGCCCTGGCGCTGGCCGATGGTGTGGTACATCAGGCCGTGGTGCCGGCCGATGACTTCGCCTTCGGTGGTTTTGATTTCGCCCGGTTGCGCCGGCAGGTATTGCTTGAGGAAATCGCTGAAACGGCGCTCGCCGATAAAGCAGATCCCGGTGGAATCCTTTTTCTTCGCGGTCGCCAGTTCGTACTTCTCGGCAATTGCACGCACCTGGGGTTTTTCCAGTTCGCCGACCGGGAACAGGGTCTTGGCGATCTGTTCGCCACCGACCGCGTGCAGGAAGTAGCTCTGGTCCTTGTTCGGGTCCAGGCCCTTGAGCAGTTCGGTACGGCCATCGATATCGCGGCGGCGCACATAGTGACCGGTGGCGATCAGGTCGGCGCCGAGCATCATGGCGTAGTCGAGGAATGCCTTGAACTTGATCTCGCGGTTGCACAGGATGTCCGGGTTCGGCGTGCGGCCGGCCTTGTATTCGGCCAGGAAGTGCTCGAACACGTTGTCCCAGTACTCGGCGGCGAAGTTGGCGGTGTGCAGCTTGATGCCGATCTTGTCACACACAGCCTGGGCGTCCGCGAGGTCATCCATGGCGGTGCAGTATTCGGTTCCATCGTCCTCTTCCCAGTTCTTCATGAACAGGCCTTCCACTTCATAGCCTTGCTCGATCAGCAGGAGAGCGGAAACGGAAGAGTCCACGCCGCCGGACATGCCGACAATGACGCGCTTCTTTTGTGTATCAGAAGGGGCTGGATCACGCATAGGGATTCAATGAGTGTCTTGAAAAAGGACGCGATTCTAACAGGCTCAAGCCCGCAAGGCTAAAGAGAAGGACGGATCAGTTCGAGACCGAAGTGTTGGCCGTCCAGATAGTCGTCGATGCAACGGATGATCAGCTCACTACGCCAGTTGTCGCGCTGTGCCATTAATTCCTCACGGGTCAGCCACTTGGCGCCGACGATGCCGTCGTCCAGTTGATAATCGGGGTGGTGTTTCAGTGCTTTGGCGATGAAGCACACCCGTTGGTAGGTTACGCCGTTGCTCGGCGCGGTATAGAGATAAATGCCCAGCACGCCAGTCGGCTCGACATCCCAGCCGGTTTCCTCGAGGGTTTCGCGCACGGCGGCTTCGGTCAGGGTTTCGTCCGGGTCCAGGTGGCCGGCGGGCTGATTGAGCACCGTTCGTCCATGCTTGAGTTCTTCGACCATCAGGAAGCGACCATTGTCTTCGACGATGGTGGCGACGGTGATGTGGGGTTGCCATTCCATGAATTTGCCTCGAATCATTGTAGGAGCAAAGCTTGCTCGCGATGGTATCACTGCGGTGTATCTGGAATACCGCGGTGCCTGCATCGCGAGCAAGCTTTGCTCCTACAGGATGTTGGCGTGTCAGAAACAGAAACCCCGGCACGAGGCCGGGGTTTCTTTACATCGTTACAGCCTTACACCAGCGCAGCAATCGCCGCGTTGAGCGTGGCGCTCGGGCGCATGGCCTTGCTGATCAGGTCGGCGTCGGCGTGGTAGTAACCGCCGATGTCCACTGGCTTGCCCTGAACGGCGTTGAGCTCGGCAACGATGGTCGCTTCATTCTCGGTCAGGGTTTTGGCCAGGGTCGCGAACTGCGCTTGCAGTGCAGTGTCTTCAGTCTGGGCGGCCAGGGCCTGGGCCCAGTACAGCGCCAGGTAGAAGTGGCTGCCGCGGTTGTCGATGTTGCCGACTTTGCGCGATGGCGACTTGTTGTTGTCCAGGAACAGGCCGGTGGCCTGGTCCAGGGTCTTGGACAGTACCAGGGCTTTCGGGTTGTTGTAGTTCACACCCAGATGCTCAAGGGAAGCGGCCAGGGCCAGGAACTCGCCCAGGGAATCCCAGCGCAGGAAGTTCTCTTCCAGCAGCTGTTGAACGTGCTTCGGTGCCGAACCGCCAGCGCCGGTTTCGAACAGGCCGCCGCCGTTCATCAGCGGGACGATCGACAGCATCTTGGCGCTGGTGCCCAGTTCCATGATCGGGAACAGGTCGGTCAGGTAGTCGCGCAGTACGTTACCGGTCACCGAAATGGTGTCCTTGCCTTCGCGGGTGCGTTGCAGGGTGAACTTCATTGCGTCGACCGGCGCCATGATCTGGATGTCCAGACCGGCAGTGTCGTGATCCTTCAGGTAGGCCTGAACTTTCTCGATCACTACGCCGTCGTGAGCGCGCATCGGGTCCAGCCAGAAAATCGCCGGAGTGGCGCTGGCGCGGGCACGGTTGACGGCCAGTTTGACCCAGTCCTGGATCGGCGCGTCCTTGGTCTGGCACATGCGGAAGATGTCGCCGGCTTCAACAGCCTGTTCCATCAGCAGGGTGCCTTTGCTGTCGGTCACGCGAACCACGCCGTCGGCCTTGATCTGGAAGGTCTTGTCGTGGGAGCCGTACTCTTCGGCTTTTTTCGCCATCAGGCCAACGTTCGGCACGCTGCCCATGGTGGTCGGATCGAAAGCGCCATTGGCTTTGCAATCTTCGATCACGGCCTGGTAGATGGTGGCGTAGCAACGATCCGGGATCACGGCCTTGGTGTCGTGCAGCTGGCCGTCGGTGCCCCACATTTTACCGGAGTCACGGATCATGGCTGGCATCGAGGCGTCGACGATGACGTCGCTCGGCACGTGCAGGTTGGTGATGCCCTTGTCGGAGTTGACCATCGCCAGCGACGGACGAACGGCGTACACCGCCTGGATGTCGGCTTCGATGGCCGCTTGTTGCTCGGCCGGCAGGGCCTTGATGCGAGCGTACAGGTCACCGATGCCGTTGTTCAGGTTGAAGCCGATCTGTGCCAGCACGTCAGCGTGCTTGGCCAGTGCGTCTTTATAGAACTCGGCAACGATCTGGCCGAACATGATCGGGTCGGAGACCTTCATCATGGTGGCCTTGAGGTGAACCGACAGCAGCACGCCCTGTTGCTTGGCGCTTTCGATTTCAGCGGCGATGAAGGCGCGCAGAGCGTTCTTGCTCATCACGGCGCAATCGAGGATCTCGCCAGCCTGAACGCTGGTTTTTTCTTTCAGGACGGTGCGGGTGCCGTCTTGCGCGATCAGTTCGATCTTCACGGCGTCAGCGGCGTCGATCAGGGCGGCTTTTTCGCTGCCGTAGAAATCGCCGGTGCTCATGTGCGCAACGTGAGACTTGGAGTCCGCAGCCCAGGCGCCCATTTTGTGCGGGTGCTTGCGTGCGTAGTTCTTGACCGAGAGCGGGGCGCGACGGTCGGAGTTGCCTTCGCGCAGGACCGGGTTCACGGCGCTGCCCTTGATCTTGTCGTAACGGGCCTTGGCTTCTTTGTCGGCGTCGCTGGTCACGGTTTCCGGGTAGTCCGGCAGGTTGTAACCCTGGGCTTGCAGTTCCTTGATCGCGGCTTGCAGCTGCGGAACCGAGGCGCTGATGTTCGGCAGCTTGATGATGTTGGCTTCAGGCGTAACGGCCAGGTCGCCCAGTTCGGCGAGGTGGTCGGCTACGGCTTTGTCGCCCAGTTGCTCGGGGAAGCTGGCCAGGATGCGCCCTGCAAGAGAGATATCGCGGGTTTCAACGGCGATATCAGCGGAGGCGGTGAAGGCCTCTACGATAGGCAACAGTGAATAGGTGGCGAGGGCTGGGGCTTCGTCGGTGAAGGTATAGATGATCTTCGAGCGGTTGGGCATATTCGGATTAACTCTCTCTTCTTTGCTAAAGCGTGCGCAGAAACTCGAGGGGCGCCGGGTAAGCGCGTTCGTTCAAAGTCATCCATGAGCCGAATTTCGAGGTTTCTTCGCGGTGATGTTGGGTGCATCAGTAGAGCGTCAAGCAGTCGGGCTGCGGTAACAGTCCGGCTATGGGCGGAAAGTCTCGGCTACATTTGGGTAGCAAGGAGAGGTCGGCCTTCGTGACCCTTTGGTCAGCGGGCGGCATTATACATAGGTAGCTGGCAATCTGCCGATGGTTCAAGTGAATCGATTCTCGTCCATTGGTCTAAAGGTCGCAGGGAGCGTTGAAGGAAATTAGCGGCGCAGGGTCATTCGTCGTGCTTGAGTTTGGCGTTTTTCCCTTTGCTTTCAGGCTTGTAGCTCAGCGGTTGTGCGGCTTTGCGGCAGATCGATGGAACATAGGGTTTGCGCGCCGATTTAACTGGGTTACGCTCGAACCAAGCCAGATGTTCAATCCAATCAATGGAGTTCAGCATGGGTTACAAGAAGATTCAGGTTCCAGCCGTCGGCGAAAAAATCACCGTCAACGCCGACCATTCTCTCAATGTTCCTGATAATCCGATCATTCCGTTCATTGAAGGCGACGGCATTGGCGTCGACGTCAGTCCCGTAATGATCAAAGTGGTTGATGCTGCCGTGGAAAAGGCCTATGGGGGCAAGCGCAAGATTTCCTGGATGGAAGTCTATGCCGGTGAGAAAGCCACCCAGGTCTACGACCAGGACACCTGGCTGCCCCAGGAAACCCTGGATGCCGTGAAAGATTACGTCGTCTCCATCAAGGGGCCGCTGACCACGCCGGTCGGTGGCGGTATCCGCTCGCTCAACGTTGCCCTGCGCCAGCAACTCGATCTGTATGTGTGCCTGCGGCCGGTGGTGTGGTTCGAAGGTGTGCCCAGCCCGGTGAAAAAGCCTGGCGACGTCGACATGGTGATCTTCCGCGAGAACTCCGAAGACATCTATGCCGGTATCGAATGGAAGGCCGGCTCCCCTGAAGCCACCAAAGTCATCAAGTTCCTGAAAGAAGAAATGGGCGTCACCAAGATCCGTTTCGACCAGGACTGTGGTATCGGCATCAAGCCTGTTTCGAAAGAAGGCACCAAGCGTCTGGTGCGCAAGGCCCTGCAATACGTAGTGGACAACGACCGCAAGTCGCTGACCATCGTGCACAAGGGCAACATCATGAAGTTCACCGAAGGTGCCTTCAAGGACTGGGGTTATGAGGTGGCGAAGGAAGAGTTCGGTGCCGAGCTGCTCGACGGCGGCCCATGGATGAAGTTCAAGAATCCGAAAACCGGTCGCGAAGTCATCGTCAAGGACGCCATTGCCGATGCCATGCTTCAGCAGATCCTGCTGCGTCCAGCCGAATACGACGTGATCGCCACGCTCAACCTCAATGGTGACTACCTCTCCGACGCCCTGGCGGCGGAAGTGGGCGGCATCGGTATCGCGCCAGGCGCCAACCTGTCCGACACCGTGGCCATGTTCGAAGCCACCCACGGTACGGCGCCGAAGTATGCCGGCAAGGATCAGGTCAATCCGGGGTCCGTGATTCTTTCGGCCGAGATGATGTTGCGTCATCTGGGCTGGACCGAGGCGGCGGACCTGATCATCAAGGGCACCAACGGTGCAATCAAGGCCAAGACCGTGACCTATGACTTCGAGCGTCTGATGGAAGGCGCCACCCTGGTTTCGTCTTCCGGGTTCGGTGAGGCGTTGATCAAGCACATGTAAGCGAACGACAGACGTATAAAAACCGCCCGATTCAAATGATTGAGTCGGGCGGTTTTTTTATGACTGGATGATAGGTGGAGCAGTTAACTCAGGGCGGTGTCTTGAGCACTGGCGGGCGTCGCAATGGCAGCCGTGTCAGCATTCTTGACGGCTGCGTCATTGATATCGACCGCATGCAGTCCCTTGGGTCCTTGAATGATGTTGAAGGTCACGGCCTGGCCGGCCTTCAGGGTTTTATAACCGTCCATTTTGATGGCTGAGTAGTGGGCAAACAGGTCTTCTGTCTTGCCGTCCTCATTGATGAAACCGTAACCCTTGGCATTGTTGAACCATTTCACCTTGCCGAACGCCATGCTCATATCCCTCTGCAACAGACTCCATCACTGGAGTATCATCCAGTTCATCCGCAGTCACTTCTTCGAAAAAAGTTGACTCCGCGGACCTTTTTTACCCACTGTGGGCTCTATTGGTTGTAACACCGTTTTGCCGATAGTCAAGCTGACCCGGCAGTCGGAGTTGAAAACGTTCAAGACCGCCCCCACCACTGTATTTGCACAACTGACGAACCTTTCTTTCCATGCATGCAATCAGCCAGATTCGACTAACATTCAATCAGGATCGCCCTGATTTACACGACGACGATTCCGCAGGCATTGCTGTTCAGGAGGCTAAGCCTGCTTTACAGGCGCCGCCGATGTACAAGGTGGTTTTGTTTAATGATGACTACACACCGATGGATTTCGTCGTCGAAGTGCTCGAGGTGTTTTTTAACCTGAATCGCGAGCTGGCGACCAAGGTCATGCTGGCCGTCCATACAGAAGGGCGGGCAGTATGTGGAGTGTTTACCCGCGACATCGCCGAGACCAAGGCCATGCAGGTCAACCAGTACGCCAGGGAAAGCCAGCATCCGCTACTCTGTGAAATCGAGAAGGACGGTTAATCGCCGGACACTTGGGTATGAGGTGAAGCTATGTTAAACCGCGAGCTCGAAGTCACCCTCAATCTTGCCTTCAAGGAGGCACGTTCGAAGCGTCATGAGTTCATGACCGTCGAGCACCTCCTGCTGGCCCTATTGGACAATGAGGCTGCCGCCACCGTTTTACGCGCGTGCGGCGCAAACC
Source organism: Pseudomonas sp. WPR_5_2 (assembly GCF_003634475.1). Taxonomy (NCBI): domain Bacteria; kingdom Pseudomonadati; phylum Pseudomonadota; class Gammaproteobacteria; order Pseudomonadales; family Pseudomonadaceae; genus Pseudomonas; species Pseudomonas sp. WPR_5_2. The sequence continues at coordinate 452,415 of NZ_RBLA01000002.1, forward strand.
TCGACAAACTCAAGCATGACCTGCAGGAGTTCATCGACTCCACCACGCCATTGATCCCCGTGCATGACGAGGATCGCGAAACCCAGCCAACCCTGGGCTTCCAGCGTGTCCTGCAGCGTGCTGTGTTTCACGTACAGAGCTCGGGCAAACGCGAAGTGACTGGCGCCAACGTGCTGGTCGCGATCTTCAGTGAGCAAGAGAGTCAGGCAGTGTTCCTGCTGAAACAGCAGAGCGTTGCCCGCATCGATGTCGTCAATTACATCGCCCACGGCATTTCCAAGGTGCCGGGGCACGGCGATCACTCTGAGGGTGAGCAAGATATGCAGGACGACGAGGGCGGTGAGTCTTCTTCTTCAGGCAATCCACTGGATGCTTATGCCAGTAACCTTAACGAACTCGCGCGCCAGGGTCGTATCGATCCATTGGTAGGCCGTGAGCTGGAAGTCGAGCGCGTCGCGCAGATCCTGGCGCGTCGTCGCAAAAACAATCCGCTGCTGGTGGGCGAGGCGGGCGTGGGTAAAACCGCGATTGCCGAAGGCCTGGCCAAGCGCATTGTCGACAACCAGGTGCCGGACCTGCTGGCCAACAGCGTGGTGTACTCCCTCGATCTGGGTGCCTTGCTGGCCGGAACCAAATACCGCGGCGATTTCGAGAAGCGCTTCAAGGCGTTGCTCAATGAGCTGAAAAAACGCCCGCAGGCGATCCTGTTCATCGACGAAATTCACACCATCATCGGTGCGGGTGCTGCGTCCGGTGGCGTCATGGACGCCTCGAATCTGCTCAAACCGTTGTTGTCGTCCGGTGATATCCGTTGCATCGGTTCGACCACGTTCCAGGAATTCCGCGGCATCTTCGAGAAGGATCGTGCCCTGGCGCGACGTTTCCAGAAAGTCGATGTGTCGGAGCCGTCGGTGGAAGACACCGTTGGCATCCTGCGGGGTCTGAAAGGGCGTTTCGAACAGCATCACAACATCGAGTACAGCGATGAGGCCCTGCGTGCCGCTGCCGAACTGGCGTCGCGTTACATCAATGACCGGCACATGCCGGACAAGGCCATCGACGTCATCGACGAGGCGGGTGCCTACCAGCGCCTGCAGCCGATCGAGAAGCGCGTAAAACGCATCGAAGTGCCTCAGGTCGAGGACATCGTCGCGAAAATTGCGCGGATTCCGCCAAAACACGTCACCAGCTCCGACAAAGAGCTGCTGCGTAACCTTGAGCGTGACCTGAAGCTGACGGTGTTCGGTCAGGATGCCGCGATCGACTCCCTGGCGACCGCGATCAAACTGTCCCGCGCCGGTCTCAAGTCGCCTGACAAGCCTGTCGGTTCGTTCCTGTTCGCCGGGCCTACCGGTGTCGGTAAAACCGAAGCGGCGCGTCAGCTGGCCAAGGCGCTGGGTGTCGAGCTGATTCGCTTCGACATGTCCGAATACATGGAGCGCCACACCGTATCGCGTCTGATCGGTGCGCCTCCAGGCTATGTCGGGTTCGATCAGGGTGGTCTGCTGACCGAAGCCATCACCAAGCAGCCACATTGCGTGCTGCTGCTCGATGAGATCGAGAAGGCGCATCCGGAAGTCTTCAACCTGCTGCTGCAGGTCATGGACCACGGTACGTTGACCGATAACAACGGGCGCAAGGCGGATTTCCGTAACGTGATCGTCATCATGACGACCAACGCCGGTGCCGAAACTGCGGCGCGTGCTTCGATCGGCTTCACGCTGCAGGATCACTCGTCCGATGCGATGGAAGTGATCAAGAAGAGCTTCACGCCTGAATTCCGCAACCGTCTGGACACCATCATCCAGTTTGGTCGCCTCAGTCATGAGGTCATCAAAAGCGTGGTGGACAAGTTCCTCATCGAACTTCAGGCGCAACTGGAAGACAAGCGTGTACTGCTGGAAGTCACCGATGCTGCGCGCAGCTGGCTGGCAGCCGGTGGTTACGACGCGATGATGGGTGCTCGACCCATGGCTCGCCTGATCCAGGACAAGATCAAGCGTCCACTGGCGGAGGAGATCCTCTTTGGCGAACTGGCCGAACATGGCGGTGTGGTACACATCGACATCAAGGACGGCGAACTGACCTTCGAGTTCGAGACCACGGCCGAAATGGCCTGACGTTAACCGCAACACAGCAAAAAGGCGCCTGTTCGGCGCCTTTTTGCTGTCTGTCTGTTATGAACTGACCCCTGTGGGAGCGAGCCTGCTCGCGAAAGCGGTGGGGCAGTCAACATGGATGCTGAATGATAAATCGCTTTCGCGAGCAGGCTCGCTCCCACAGGGGGTCTGCGTCGTCGTGAAATTGTTGCAGGCAAACAAAAACGCCCGGCATAAGCCGGGCGTCTTGTATTGACCTGATTAGCGAGCGCGGTAAGTGATGCGCCCTTTGCTCAAGTCATAGGGCGTCAGCTCGACGCGCACTTTGTCGCCGGTAAGAATACGAATGTAGTTCTTGCGCATCTTGCCGGAAATATGCGCGGTTACGACGTGCCCATTTTCCAACTCCACGCGAAACATGGTGTTGGGCAGGGTGTCGACGACAGTGCCTTCCATTTCGAAGCTGTCTTCTTTCGACATGCAGTAAAGCCCTCGGTGTCCAGTGAATGGCCCGGTGCAACTGCGCCAGGCAAAAGCGGCGTGCATTGTGCCCGAAAAGTGGGGTTCAAGCCAAGGGGTTTAAGGCTGTGCTCTAGTTCAGAACGACCCAGCGCTGGTTAACCAGTAGCTCAATGGGGCGATATTGGGTCTTGTAGCTCATTTTTTTGCAGTTTTTGATCCAGTAGCCCAGGTAGACCGCATCCAGCCCCAGGCGCCGGGCCTCGGCGATTTGCCAGAGGATGGCGTAACGCCCCAGGCTGCGACGCTCTTCGTCGGGCTCATAGAAGGTATAGACCGCCGACAGACCGTTCGGCAAAAGGTCGGTGACGGCGATCGCCAGCAGCCGGCCGTCGAGGCGGAATTCGTAAAACCGTGAAAACGGCAGGTCACGCACCAGGAACGTCGAAAACTGATCGCGACTGGGCGGGTACATGTCACCGTCGGCATGCCGCTCTTCGATATAACGCTGATAGAGGTCGAAATATTCTTCGCTGAATCCTGGCTTGGCCGGCCGGACCTGCAAGTCGGCGTTGCGCTTGAAAATGCGTTTCTGCTGACGGTTGGGGGTGAATGGCACGACAGGAATGCGCGCCGGTACACACGCATTGCAGTTCTGGCAATGGGGTCGATACAGGTGGTCGCCACTGCGACGAAAACCCATTTCTGACAGGTCTGCATAGACATGCACATCCATGGGCTGGCTAGGATCGAGAAACAGGGTCGTGGCCTGCTCCTCGGGCAGATAACTGCAGGCGTGGGGCTGAGTGGCATAAAACTTCAAACGCGCCAACTCGGTCATGATCAACCCTCGGGATAAGCTTTTGATTAGGGGCGTCTCTAAGTGTAAGCCACACGCGCGAAAGACGCTCAGCAAACCCAGGTTGCGCGGCTGGGTTGGTCCAGGTACTGCGCCAGGTAGCCGGCAAATGCCCCGCGCGGAATCGACCGGGCGCCCAGGCTGTGCAGATGGTCGGTGGGCATCTGGCAGTCAATGAGCACAAAACCCGAGTCTTTCAAGTGTCGCACCAGTGTGGCAAAGCCATATTTGGAGGCGTTGTCGGCGCGGCTGAACATGGATTCGCCGAAAAACAGCCGGCCCATCGCCAGGCCGTACAGTCCACCGACAAGCGTGCCCTGGTCCCAGACTTCCACCGAGTGCGCGAAACCGCGGCGATGCAGGTCCAGATAGGCGTCCTGCATGGCTTCGGTGATCCAGGTGCCGTCGGCATATTCCCGTGGGGCGGCGCAGGCGCGGATGACCGCGGCAAAATCCCGGTCGAAGGTCACTTGATAGCGTTGTTGGCGCAGCAATTTGTTCAGGCTGCGGGAAACGTGCAACTCGTCGGGAAACAGAACGGTACGCGGATCCGGTGACCACCAGAGAATCGGCTGGCCTTCCGAGAACCAGGGGAAGCAGCCGTGGCGGTAGGCCTGGATCAACCGGTCGGCAGACAGGTCGCCGCCGGCGGCCAACAGGCCGTTGGGGTCGCGCATGGCTTTTTCCAGCGGCGGGAAAGTCAGGGAATTGCGTTGTAACCAAGTCAGCATGGCGTCCGGGCTTGCAGAAGGGGAGGGTGGTGGCGGGCACAAGGCCCGCCACCCAGTGTGCCGTTAAACGGCGGGAATGTCGTCGAGGTATTTTTCCGCATCGAGGGCTGCCATGCAGCCGGCCCCGGCGGAGGTGACCGCCTGGCGATAGACGTGGTCGGCCACGTCGCCGGCGGCAAACACGCCCGGGATGGCGGTCGCGGTGGCATTGCCTTCGCTGCCGCCCAAGACCTGCAGGTAGCCATCGCGCATTTCCAGTTGGCCGATGAAAAGATCGGTATTGGGTTTGTGGCCGATAGCGATGAACACTCCGGTCACTGCCAGCTCGCTGGTTTCGCTGGTATGGCTGTCGCGCAGGCGGGCGCCGGTCACGCCGCTGGCATCGCCCAGCACTTCATCCAGATTCTGGTTCCAATGCAGGCGGATATTGCCATTGGCGGCTTTCTCGAAGAGTTTGTCCTGGAGGATTTTCTCCGAGCGCAGCTTGTCGCGACGGTGAATCAGATGAACTTCCCTGGCGATGTTCGACAGGTACAGCGCCTCTTCAACCGCCGTGTTCCCGCCGCCCACCACCGCGACCACCTGATTGCGGTAGAAGAAACCGTCGCAGGTCGCGCAGGCCGAAACCCCTTTGCCGGCAAACGTCTCTTCCGATGGCAGGCCAAGGTACTGCGCCGAAGCGCCTGTGGCGATGATCAGCGCGTCACAGGTATAAGTGCCGCTGTCGCCGGTTAATTCGAACGGACGCTTTTGCAACTTGGCCGTATGGATGTGGTCGTAAACGATCTGTGTATCGAAGCGCTCGGCGTGTTTTTGCATGCGCTCCATCAGGACCGGACCGGTGAGGCCTTCGACATCGCCTGGCCAGTTATCGACTTCGACGGTAGTGGTGAGCTGGCCACCTGCCTGTATGCCAGTGATGACGACGGGTTTGAGGTTGGCGCGGGCGGCATACACGGCTGCGCTGTAACCGGCGGGGCCGGAACCCAGAATGATCAGGCGGTGATGTTGCGCTTCGCTCATAAAAACACCTCATAAGCCTTTGTCACAAAAGAGAATGCATGCTCAAATTGAGTCGCATGTAATGTGCTTTTGACTATGCTACATCCAAGTGTTCCAAGCATGGCATCGAACGAACAAACCCGTACAATGCCTGGTTGTAACAGTGTTTGTAACAAAATGACCGTTGCGCACCCTGTTTATAAAAACCAGGGCGCAGTGTTAAAAGTAGTCCCAGTTGCGCCTGTTAACTTTTTTACCTGCCTGGATTGGGCAGTTTTTTATAGTCAATCAACAGATGGACGCGCCTTGGGCGCAGGAATAGAAGCGTTTTGAAGAAATCCACCGAAGCACCCAAGACAATCGTTCCGCTCTGGCGCCAGCAATTGCACTACCGCCTCAAGGAAGGTGCATTGATCGCCATCGGCGCGTTGTGCCTGTTCCTGATGATGGCCTTGCTGACCTACGGCAAGGACGATCCGGGCTGGAGCCATAACAGCAAGATCGACGACGTTCAGAACTTCGGCGGTCCGGCAGGTTCGTACAGCGCCGATATCCTGTTCATGGTGCTCGGTTACTTCGCCTATATCTTCCCGCTGTTGCTGGCGATCAAGGCTTATCAAATCTTCCGTCAGCGTCACGAGCCGTGGCAGTGGAGCGGTTGGCTGTTCTCCTGGCGCCTGATCGGCCTGGTGTTCCTGGTGCTGTCCGGCGCTGCGCTGGCGCATATCCACTTTCATGCCGCGACCGGTCTGCCGGCCGGCGCTGGCGGTGCGCTGGGCGAAAGCCTGGGCGACCTGGCGAAAAACGCGCTGAACATTCAAGGCAGTACGTTGCTGTTCATCGCCCTGTTCCTGTTCGGCCTGACCGTGTTCACCGACCTGTCGTGGTTCAAGGTGATGGACGTTACCGGCAAGATCACCCTGGACCTGTTCGAACTGTTCCAGGGTGCCGCCAATCGCTGGTGGGCGGCCCGGACCGAGCGCAAGCAACTGGTCGCGCAATTGCGTGAAGTCGATGACCGCGTACATGACGTGGTCGCGCCGACCGTCACCGACAAGCGCGAGCAGGCCAAGGTCAAGGAACGCCTGATCGAGCGCGAGCAGGCCCTGAGCAAGCACATGTCCGAGCGCGAGAAGCAGGTGCCGCCGGTGATTGCCCCGGCCCCGGTCAAGCCGGTGGCGCCGAGCAAGCGCGTGGAAAAAGAGAAACAGGCGCCGCTGTTCGTCGACAGCGCCGTGGAAGGCACCCTGCCGCCGATCTCGATTCTCGACCCGGCGGAAAAGAAACAACTCAATTACTCGCCGGAATCCCTGGCGGCAGTCGGTCACTTGCTGGAAATCAAGCTCAAGGAGTTCGGCGTCGAAGTCACCGTGGATTCGATCCATCCGGGCCCGGTGATCACCCGTTACGAAATCCAGCCGGCGGCCGGGGTCAAGGTCAGCCGTATCGCCAACCTGGCCAAGGACCTGGCGCGTTCCCTGGCCGTGACCAGTGTTCGGGTCGTGGAAGTGATTCCGGGCAAGACCACGGTCGGTATCGAGATTCCCAACGAAGACCGGCAGATCGTGCGCTTCTCCGAGGTGCTGTCGACCCCCGAGTACGACAACTTCAAGTCGCCGGTCACCCTGGCCCTGGGCCACGACATCGGCGGCAAGCCGGTCATCACCGACCTGGCGAAAATGCCGCACCTGCTGGTGGCAGGTACCACTGGCTCCGGTAAGTCGGTGGGTGTGAACGCGATGATCCTGTCGATCCTGTTCAAGTCCGGCCCGGAAGACGCCAAGCTGATCATGATCGACCCGAAAATGCTTGAGCTGTCGATCTACGAAGGCATCCCACACCTGCTGTGCCCGGTGGTCACCGACATGAAGGACGCCGCCAACGCCTTGCGTTGGAGCGTCGCCGAAATGGAACGGCGCTACAAACTGATGGCGAAGATGGGCGTGCGAAACCTGTCGGGCTTCAACGCCAAGGTCAAGGAAGCCCAGGACGCCGGCGAGCCGTTGAGCGATCCGCTGTACAAGCGCGAAAGCATCCACGACGAAGCGCCATTGCTGCAGAAGCTGCCGACCATCGTGGTGGTGGTCGACGAATTCGCCGACATGATGATGATCGTCGGCAAGAAGGTCGAAGAACTGATCGCCCGTATCGCCCAGAAGGCGCGGGCAGCCGGTATCCACTTGATCCTGGCGACCCAGCGGCCGTCGGTGGATGTGATCACCGGTCTGATCAAGGCCAACATTCCGACCCGCATGGCGTTCCAGGTATCGAGCAAGATCGACTCCCGGACCATCATCGACCAGGGCGGCGCCGAACAATTGCTGGGTCACGGTGACATGTTGTACATGCCGCCGGGCACCAGCCTGCCGATCCGTGTCCACGGTGCGTTCGTTTCCGATGACGAGGTTCACCGGGTGGTGGAAGCCTGGAAACTGCGCGGGGCGCCGGAGTATAACGACGACATCCTCAACGGTGTCGAAGAGGCCGGCAGTGGCTTTGAAGGCAGCAGCGGTGGTGGCGACGGCGATGATCCCGAGACCGACGCGCTGTACGACGAAGCGGTGCAGTTCGTCCTGGAAAGCCGTCGCGCCTCCATTTCCGCGGTTCAGCGCAAGCTGAAAATCGGCTACAACCGCGCTGCGCGCATGATCGAAGCCATGGAAATGGCCGGGGTCGTGACGTCCATGAACACCAACGGTTCGCGTGAAGTCCTGGCCCCTGGCCCGGTGCGCGACTGACCTGAATTTGAAAGGGCGGTGCTCTCGGGCGCCACCCGCACTCCCACGAATGTTATGAGGACTCCCATGCGTCTTATCCGCATGCTGTTGCTGCCGGTACTGGCTTTGACCACGCTCTCGGCCCACGCCGATGACAAGGACGTGGCGCGTCTGACCCAACTGCTGGAAAAATCCCAGACCCTGACCGCGCGGTTCTCCCAGCTGACCCTTGACGGCTCCGGCACCCAATTGCAGGAAACCGCTGGCCAGATGTCTCTGCAGCGTCCGGGCCTGTTCTACTGGCACACCGACGCGCCACAGGAGCAGTTGGTGGTATCCGATGGCAACAAGGTCACCCTGTGGGACCCGGATCTGGAGCAAGCGACCATCAAGAAGCTGGATGTACGCCTGACCCAGACCCCGGCCTTGTTGTTGTCCGGTGATGTCTCCAAGATCAACCAGAGCTTCGATATCAGCGCCAAGGAAGCCGGCGGCGTGATCGACTTCACCCTGAAGCCGAAAACCAAGGACACCCTGTTCGACAGCCTGCGCCTGTCGTTCCGCAACGGCCTGGTCAATGATATGCAATTGATCGACAGCGTTGGTCAGCGCACCAATATCCTGTTCACTGGTGTGAAGGCCAACGAGCCGATCCCGGCGTCCAAATTCAAGTTCGACATCCCCAAGGGTGCCGACGTTATCCAGGAATAAAGAGCAGGTACACATTACCTGTGGGAGCGAGCCTGCTCGCGAAAGCGGTACATCAGACACAGTAATGTTGAATGTGCCAGAGTCTTCGCGAGCAGGCTCGCTCCCACAGGGATCTGGTCGGTATAAGGACCCAGTGAGGTTTCATAAGTGTGATGGACCTGTTTCGCAGCACCCCGATCGCTCAACCCCTGGCCGCCCGCTTGCGTGCGGCCAACCTGGATGAGTACGTCGGTCAGGAACACGTGCTCGCTCGCGGCAAGCCTTTGCGCGAAGCCCTGGAGCAGGGTGCCCTGCATTCGATGATTTTCTGGGGGCCGCCGGGGGTGGGCAAGACCACGCTGGCGCGGCTGCTGGCGGAAGTGTCCGATGCGCACTTCGAAACGGTGTCGGCGGTGCTGGCGGGGGTCAAGGAGATCCGTCAGGCGGTGGAAATCGCCAAGCAGCAGGCCGCGCAGTACGGCCGGCGCACGATTCTGTTCGTCGACGAAGTGCACCGTTTCAACAAATCCCAGCAGGATGCGTTCCTGCCGTATGTCGAGGACGGCACGCTGATTTTCATTGGCGCGACCACGGAAAACCCGTCCTTCGAACTCAACAATGCCTTGTTGTCCCGTGCCCGGGTCTACGTGCTGAAAAGCCTCGACGAAGCGGCGTTGCGCAAACTCGTGCACCGCGCCCTGACCGAAGAGCGCGGCTTGGGCAAGCGTAACCTGACCCTCAGCGATGAAGGCTTCCAGATGTTGCTGTCGGCCGCCGATGGCGATGGCCGGCGTCTGCTCAATCTGCTGGAAAACGCCTCGGACCTGGCCGAAGACAACAGCGAAATCGGCATCGAGCTGCTGCAAAGCCTGCTCGGCGATACCCGCCGTCGTTTCGACAAGGGCGGCGAAGCCTTCTACGACCAGATTTCGGCGTTGCATAAATCGGTGCGCGGCTCCAACCCCGACGGCGCGTTGTACTGGTTCGCGCGCATGATTGACGGCGGTTGCGATCCGCTGTACCTGGCCCGGCGCGTGGTGCGCATGGCCAGCGAAGACATCGGCAACGCCGATCCGCGTGCGCTGAGCCTGTGCCTGGCAGCCTGGGAAGTGCAGGAGCGCCTCGGCAGCCCTGAAGGCGAGCTGGCAGTGGCGCAGGCCATTACGTACCTGGCCTGCGCACCGAAAAGCAATGCGGTGTACATGGGCTTCAAGGCCGCCATGCGCAGTGCCACCGAGCACGGTTCGCTGGAGGTGCCGCTGCACCTGCGCAATGCGCCGACCAAACTGATGAAGCAGTTGGGTTACGGCGACGAATACCGGTATGCCCACGATGAGCCGGAGGCCTACGCCGCCGGCGAAGACTACTTCCCCGAAGAACTTGAACCGCAACCTTTCTATCAGCCGGTGCCCCGAGGCCTGGAGCTGAAGATCGGCGAAAAGCTCAATCATCTGGCGCAACTTGACCGATTAAGTCCCCGGCAGCGGAGAAAATAGTGATTCAAACGATTCTTGCGGTGTCCGTGGCCGGCATCGCTGGTACATTACTGCGTTTCGCCACCGGCAATTGGGTCAACGCCAATTGGCCCCGGCATTTTTATACCGCGACCCTGGCGGTCAATCTGGTGGGCTGTCTGATCATCGGCGTGCTGTACGGGCTGTTTCTGACACGTCCGGAAGTGCCGATCGAAATTCGTGCCGGCCTGATCGTGGGTTTTGTAGGGGGTCTGACGACCTTTTCATCTTTTTCACTGGATACGCTGCGCCTGCTGGAAAGCGGGCAGGCGCCGATAGCCTTCGGTTATCTGGCCATCAGCGTATTCGGCGGGTTGCTTGCCACCTGGGCTGGCCTATCCTTGACCAAACTTTGATAAACGAGAGACCGACATGCTCGATTCCAAACTGTTACGTAGCAACCTTCAGGACGTAGCGGACCGCCTGGCATCCCGTGGCTTTGCCCTGGATGTCGCGCGCATCGAAGCGCTGGAAGAACAGCGCAAGACCGTCCAGACCCGCACCGAAGCACTGCAGGCTGAACGTAATGCGCGTTCCAAATCCATTGGTCAGGCCAAGCAGCGCGGCGAAGACATTGCACCGCTGATGGCGGATGTCGAGCGCATGGCCGGCGAACTGGCCGCCGGTAAGGTCGAACTGGATGCGATCCAGACCGAACTGGATTCGATCCTGCTGGGTATCCCGAACCTGCCACACGAATCGGTGCCGGTCGGTAAGGACGAAGACGACAACGTCGAAGTGCGCCGTTGGGGCACCCCGACTGCATTCGATTTCCCGGTCCAGGACCACGTTGCCCTGGGCGAGAAGTTCGGCTGGCTGGATTTTGAAACCGCCGCCAAGCTGTCCGGCGCCCGTTTTTCGCTGCTGCGCGGCCCGATTGCCCGCCTGCATCGCGCCCTGGCGCAGTTCATGATCAACCTGCACGTTACCGAGCACGGCTACGAAGAGGCCTACACGCCTTACCTGGTCCAGGCTCCGGCACTGCAAGGCACCGGTCAGTTGCCCAAGTTCGAGGAAGACCTGTTCAAGATCGCTCGCGAAGGCGAAGCCGATCTGTACCTGATCCCGACTGCCGAGGTATCGCTGACTAACATCGTCGCCGGCGAGATCGTCGATTCGAAACTGCTGCCGATCAAGTTCGTTGCCCACACGCCGTGCTTCCGCAGTGAAGCCGGAGCGTCGGGCCGCGATACCCGCGGCATGATTCGCCAACACCAGTTCGACAAGGTCGAGATGGTGCAGATCGTTGAACCATCGACCTCGATGGAGGCGCTTGAAGGCCTGGCCGCCAACGCCGAGAAAGTCCTGCAACTGCTGGAACTGCCTTATCGCACCATTGCCCTGTGCACCGGCGACATGGGCTTCAGTGCGGTCAAGACCTACGACCTGGAAGTGTGGATTCCGAGCCAGGAAAAATACCGCGAGATCTCGTCGTGCTCCAATTGCGGCGACTTCCAGGCCCGTCGTATGCAGGCACGTTTCCGCAACCCGGAAACCGGTAAGCCTGAGCTGGTGCACACCCTGAACGGTTCCGGCCTGGCTGTCGGTCGTACCCTGGTCGCCGTGCTGGAAAACTACCAGCAGGCCGACGGTTCGATCCGCGTGCCAGAAGTCCTGAAGCCGTACATGGGTGGCCTCGAGGTCATCGGCTAAATGAAATATCTGCCGCTGTTCCATAACCTGCGCGGCAGTCGTGTGTTGGTCGTCGGTGGGGGGGAGATTGCCTTGCGCAAATCCCGCCTGCTGGCCGACGCCGGTGCGCTGCTGCGGGTGGTTGCACCTGAAATCGAACAGCAATTGCGCGAACTGGTGGCCGCCAGCAGTGGCGAGTGCCTGTTGCGTGGCTACGTCGAAGCGGATCTGGACGGTTGCGGGCTGATCATCGCCGCCACCGATGACGAATCGCTGAACGCGCAAGTGTCCGCCGATGCCCATCGGCGTTGCGTGCCGGTCAACGTGGTCGATGCGCCAGCGCTGTGCAGCGTGATTTTCCCGGCGATCGTCGACCGCTCGCCGTTGATCATTGCCGTGTCCAGTGGCGGCGATGCGCCGGTGCTGGCGCGCTTGATCCGCGCCAAGATCGAAACCTGGATTCCCTCCACCTACGGTCAACTGGCCGGCCTGGCGGCACGTTTTCGTCACCAGGTGAAAAGCCTGTTCCCGGACGTGCAGCAACGTCGTGCGTTCTGGGAAGACGTGTTCCAGGGTCCGATTGCCGACCGGCAACTGGCCGGGCAGGGCGCCGAAGCCGAGCGCCTGTTGCAGGCAAAAGTCGATGGCGAGGCACCGGTGGCGACCGGTGAGGTGTATCTGGTGGGCGCCGGTCCCGGTGATCCGGACCTCCTGACTTTCCGCGCTTTGCGCCTGATGCAGCAAGCCGATGTGGTGCTCTATGACCGCCTGGTGGCGCCGGCCATTCTCGAATTGTGCCGTCGCGACGCCGAGCGGGTTTACGTCGGCAAGCGCCGTGCCGATCACGCCGTGCCCCAGGATCAGATCAACCAGCAGTTGGTGGATCTGGCCAAACAGGGCAAACGCGTCGTGCGGTTGAAGGGCGGCGATCCCTTCATCTTCGGCCGTGGCGGGGAAGAGATCGAGGAACTGGCGGCCCATGGCATCCCGTTCCAGGTGGTGCCGGGTATCACGGCAGCCAGCGGTTGCGCGGCCTATGCCGGGATTCCGCTGACCCACCGCGATTATGCGCAGTCGGTGCGCTTTGTCACCGGTCACCTCAAGGATGGTTCCACCGATCTGCCGTGGGCCGATCTGGTCGCGCCGGCGCAAACCCTGGTGTTCTACATGGGGCTGGTGGGCTTGCCGATCATCTGCGAACAGTTGATCAAACACGGCCGCAGCAAAGATACCCCGGCAGCGTTGATCCAGCAGGGCACCACGGTCAATCAGCGGGTGTTTACCGGCACGCTGGCCGACCTGCCACAGCTGGTGGCGGAGCATGAAGTGCATGCGCCGACGCTGGTGATCGTGGGTGAAGTGGTGCAACTGCGCGAGAAACTGGCGTGGTTTGAAGGGGCTCAGGGGCAGCTTTAAAGGCCGCGTCGGTCGAGCGCGACCCCGGCCCATCGCGGGCAAGCCCGCTCCCACAGGATATGTGTTTATGCCGCGATTTTTGGCATCACATAGCACCCTGTGGGAGCGGGCTTGCCCGCGATGGGGCCCTCAAAACCCACACAAATCTCAGGCCTTGCGCCAAACCCCTTTCCCGCTCAACCGCGCCCGATCATGGGCCGCGGTGAAATCCTGCGCCGGCCCTTTCGGCACGATCCCGGTCGGGTTGATGGTCTTGTGACTGCCGTAGTAGTGATGCTTGATGTGGGTAAAGTCCACCGTCTCGGCGATACCCGGCCACTGATACAGCTCCCGTAGCCAGTTCGACAGGTTCGGATAATCGGCAATCCGCTTCAGATTGCATTTGAAGTGGCCGTAATACACCGCGTCAAAGCGAATCAGCGTGGTGAACAGGCGGATGTCCGCTTCGGTCAGGTATTCGCCGGTCAAATAACGGTTCGCGCCCAACAGTTTCTCCAGTCGGTCCAGTTCGACAAACAACTCATCGAACGCTTCTTCGTAGGCTTTTTGCGATGTGGCGAATCCGGCGCGGTACACGCCGTTGTTCACCGCCGGATAAATCCTTTCGTTCAGCGCGTCGATCTCGGCCCGTAACGGTTGCGGATAGAAATCCAGATCGTTGCCGGTCAAGTCATCGAAGGCGCTGTTGAACATGCGGATGATTTCCGCCGATTCATTGTTGACGATGTGTTTCTGCTGCTTGTCCCAGAGCACCGGCACGGTGACGCGGCCGGTGTAGTCGGCGGCATCAGCGGTGTAGCGTTGGTGCATGAAATCGAAATGATCGAGTTTGTCGCCGGTGGAGCCGTGGGACTTGTCGAAAGTCCAGCCGTTTTCCAGCATCAGATAGCTGACCACCGACACGTCGATCAGGCTTTCCAGGCCCTTGAGTTTGCGCAGGATCAGCGTGCGATGGGCCCAGGGACAAGCGAGGGAGACATACAGGTGATAGCGACCGGCCTCGGCAGCGAAGCCGCCGACACCGCTCGGGCCGGGCTGGCCGTCAGGGGTGACCCAGTTGCGGCGCTGCGCCTGCTCACGCTGGAACGCGCCGTCCTTGCTGCTTTCGTACCACTTGTCCTGCCAGCGACCTTCAACTAACAAACCCATGTCCAAGACTCCTCAACCCGTAAGCGTTGGAGAAGAGTCTATTCCCTTGAGTTCGATAAAAAAGCGCAAAGGTTGCAGGGGTATTATCGATTAAATCGATTTGTCTCGTGCATCCCAGTAGCGTTGGGCAGTTTCGAAAGCTTGCTCGCGGGTCTGGCCGAGACCGCGCAAGGCCAGGGCCATGGTCGAAATCAGGGCCATTTGCGGATAACTGTCGATTACATCGCCACGCCATACGGCTTTCAGATGTTCGGGGTCGAGCGCGGCCGGTTTGACGTGACGTTGCGCCGACAACTGCGGCCATTCCTCGTCCCAGCTTTCGCCGCCGGTGGTGCCATACAGATGGCTGTCGGTATCCGGGTTGATTTCGATCTCGCCGCCATCGCCCTTGACCACGATGGCGGTGTCGCCGAGCAGGCCGCTGGCATCGCGGTGCACCGCCTGATAGCCGGGGTGGAAAATGCTTTGCAGGCCACAGCGGGCGCCCAGTGGGTTGAGAATCCGCGCCAGGGAGTGGATGGGCGAGCGCAGGCCCAGGGTATTACGCAGGTCGATCATCCGTTGCAACTGGGGCGCCCAGTCCATCAACGGCATGAAGGCCAGGCCGCCGTTATCCAGCGCCGCACCGACTTGCTGCCAGTGACGACACAGCGGAATCTGCAGCGCATCCAGCAATTGCTCGCTGTACAGCCGACCGGCCGTGTGTGCGCCGCCCCCATGCATGAAAATCCGCACACCGTTCTGCGCCAGGCACTTGGCTGCCAGCAGATACCACGGCAGATGACGCTTCTTGCCGGCGTAGGTCGGCCAGTCCAGGTCGACATTCAAGGCCGGTGCCTGCAAGCGCTCGCGCAGGGCCTCGGTGAAGCCGGCCATTTCCTCGGCGCTTTCTTCCTTGTGCCGCAACAGCATCAGGAACGCGCCGAGTTGGGTGTCCTCGACCTTGTCATCGAGCACCATGCCCATGGCTTGGCGGGCTTCTTCCCGGGTCAGGTCGCGGGCGCCGCGTTTGCCCTTGCCGAGGATTCTCACGAATTGGGCGAAGGGGTGTTCGGCGGGCGTTTCGAGGGTCAGCGCTGGGTAATCGGTCATAAGCAATTCGTCGGTTTGGGCAGGCCCGCCAGTTTCGCGGCGAGTTTGGCAGGGGTGCCTTTGAACAGTCGGTTCAGGTGCAGGCTGTTGCCTTTGTCAGGGCCGAGCTTCAACGCGGTGTATTTGATCAGCGGGCGGGTGGCCGGCGACAACTGGAACTCTGAATAAAAACTGCGCAGCAGTTCGAGGATTTCCCAGTGTGCAGGGGTCAGCTCGATGTCTTCGGCCGCCGCCAGGGCGCTGGCGACGTCGGTGGACCAGTCACTCAGCTCGACCAGAAAACCGTCCTTGTCCAACTCGATGGCGCGCGCGCCGACCGTCAGGGAATTCATAGCCAACTGTTGACCTTGTCGTGGTGGATCGACAGCTCGACGAAGGCCGGATAATCAATGGCGTCGGCCCAGTCTGGAATCGCAATGGCGCGGGCCCGGGCGTCTTCGGCCAGGACGTAGAGTTTCAGGCCGCGTGCGTTGAGCGCCGTGAAAGGCGCGGTGCCCGGCTGCAAGGCGTAGGCCGCGTCACCGGACAGCAGCAGCGCATCGTTGGCGCCGATCAGTCGCAGGCAACTGCTCAGGCGGTCGTCGCCGAAAGGGGAATGAGACAACACATGCAAAGTCGACATCAGAGGGTGATCACCTGGTCGTAACGGTCAATGAGTGCGGTGATTTCGTCGGCGGCCAGCACCCGGGCTTCTTCCAGCGCCAGAGCGCCGGGGTCCAGGCCACGTTGCGCCACACTGTCGGCACAGACAAACAGTTCTTCGACGCCAAACATTGGCAGGGCCTGCAAGTTGGCGCTCAAGTCTTTCTGTTGCAGGGCCTTGGCGTCCTGTCGGGTCGCGAGCTGGAACACACCGTCATCGAGAAACAGCAGGCCGATCGGCAGATCGAACGCACCACCGGCCAGTACGATGTCCAGTGCTTCCCGTGCACCCGGCCCGCACCACGGCGCCTGACGGCTGATGATCAACATGGATTTAGCCATCTCAAGCGCCTCCGAAACAGATCAGGCGGTCGGCGTCCTGCACCGCGTCATGCAACTGACCGAGGCCAGACAGTTCCCACGGCGAGCCAACGGCGACAGCCTCACGCTGATAGCGGCGGGCTTCTTCCTCGTTCAGCACGCCACGGCGCAGCGCAGCGGCGATGCACACCACGCCATCCAGTTGGTGCTCGCTGACGAAGGCACGCCATTGTCTGGGCAAATCCAGCTCGTCCTGGGGCGTGACCACGCTGCTGGACGCGTTGTAGACGCCATCCTGATAGAAAAACAGCCGGACGATCTCATGCCCGCCGGCCAGCGCGGCCTGGGCGAACAGCAGGGCGCGGCGCGAGGAGGGCGCATGGGCGGCGGAAAACACGGCAATGGCGAACTTCATGACGGACTCGATCAGTGAAACTGCGGCCATGATAAAGCTTTATCGGCGGGGCGGCTAAATCGATGTTGTCTGTGCGGGCCTCATCGCGGGCAAGCCCGCTCCCACAGGTTTTGTGGGCGAAGCTAAAATTTCCGGCATTTCACAAATCCCTGTGGGAGCGGGCTTGCCCGCGATGAGGCCCGCACAGGCGCAAAAGAAATGGCAGTGTTACTCCTCCAACCCATACAACTCGCAATACTCCAGCCAATCCATCCCCGCCATCTCGGCCACTTCCTTGTGCACTTCCAGGCGCTGGGCCTGATAGTCCTTTTCTGTGGCAGCCGTCAGCTTCAACGTCAGTTCCCAGGCAAACAGCCCCAGACGCTCGGCTTCGGTTTCGAAGGCTTCGTGCAAACGCTCGTCACGAAACTGCTCAAGTGTTTCGCCCTTGGCCTGGGCGAGCAGCGGGTTGAGGTTGTCGAGCTCGACGCATAGCTCGGGGCGTGCATCGAGAAACTTCTTCAGTGCCTGTTCGTGTTGCAGCTCGGATGCCGCCATGGTCACTCCTTGAGATGGATTACGCAGACTGCTTCTTGTTGGCCTTGGCCGCTGCTGCCAGACATTCGAGGGCAAACTGTTCCGTATAGGTCATCTGGATCGGCGTGGTTTCGCCTTTGACGGTACGTTCGCCGTCGAGGATGTAGCGGATCCGCTTGTCGGTGACACCGATTCGCTTGGCGATCCAGGAAGGCGTCTGTCCGATCTGGCTGATCAGCTTGTCGGCATACTCAGTGGTCGGTTTGTAGAACTCGGCGTTGGGTGTCATCAGGTTTCCAGAAAGAAAGGTGAAGCGGCGTATTGGCGCGACAGGGTGCGCGAATCGTTGCGCGGTGTCGCGGTATAAATGAAGTAAAGCAGAACGATACGCGCTGCCGCAGTGATAAAGTCCGCTTTTTCCTGATGAGCGACTGCAATGCGAATTCTGATGGTGGCGCTGGCCGTCACGTTGCTGGCCGGGTGCGCAGGCTCGGTGATGAGCGATGCCCGCAGCAAACCCCCGTACAAGACCCTCAATTCGGACAAGCCGGAAAAAGACGTGGCCCAGTGCGTACAGTTTTCCTGGCAGGACGAAGCGGTGTTCGGGGTCGATGCCAGCGGCTATCTGCAGCCTGGCGAGAAGGGCGGTACGACCGTGTACACCCGTTCGGCGGAGTCATTCGTGGACGTGACCACCGATGCCTCGGGCACCGTATTGAGCTACTACGCGCAGCACGACGACTTCGTCGCCAAGCGCCGGCTGGCGGCGTTGGCGACTTGCCTGTGATCTAGAGGCTTGATGCTTTACCCCTGTGGGAGCGAGCCTGCTCGCGAATGCGTCGGGTCAGTCGACATCAATGTTGGTTGATAGTCCGCTTTCGCGAGCAGGCTCGCTCCCACAGTTCACTTAAGTGTTGTTAATCAGGCGCTTCTGGAAAAAGAAGTGCTTGTGCCCCGGCGGGTAGTCGGCGATGTGCCCGATCTCGCTGTAGCCGCATTTCCTGTAGAACTCCGGTGCCTGGAATTCGAAGGTGTCGAGCCACAGCCCGATGCATTTTTTCTCCCGCGCCAGGTCTTCGGCCATCTGCATCAGCTTCGTGCCCATGCCCTGTCCCCGCGCCTGCTCCGGTACCGACAGCAGGTCGATGAACAGCCACTGGTAAAACAGCCGGGCGTAGAGACCGCCGAGGATCTCGTCGTTATCGTCGCGTACCAGCAGGGCAATGTGCTCGGGTATGGCGCCGTCGGCCTTCGAGGCGTTGTAGGCACGCAAGGGCAGCAGGATGGCCTGGCGTTCTTCTTCCGTGGGGTTTGGCGAGAACTCTATTCTCAGTGTCATGGCTATATCCTTATGGCAGTGAAACCGCAGCCTATCGTGGTCGCCGCGATTGTTCCATCACCGTCATGGAACCGTCGCCCCGGCGCCAATGTCTAGCCTCAAGAAGCGTCATTCCAGGACGCTGTCCCCGAGGACTCTCTCTGTGAATATTTTCGAAGCCCTGCGCGAAAGCCACGAGCGCCAGCGTACCTATGCCAAGGCGCTGATCAAGACCAGCGGCGACACCCCTGAGCGCGTCGAGGCGTACAAACAACTCAAGTCCGAACTGCAGGCCCATGAAACCGCCGAAGAGCGACACTTCTACATTCCGTTGATGAAGTTCGACAACGGCGTCGATCTGAGCCGCCATGGGATCGCCGAGCATCACGAAATGGACGAAATGATGGAGGAACTGGACGAGACCGAGATGTCCAGCCCCGCCTGGCTGGCAACGGCGAAGAAACTGTCGGAGAAGGTCCACCACCACCTCAAGGAGGAAGAGCAGAAGTTCTTCCAGATGGCCGGCAAGCTGCTCGATGACAAACAGAAAGAGACGCTGGCCAACCAGTACGAGAAGGAATACAAGGCGCAGCTGGCGTGAAGGCGCAGAAGTCGGGCGTTTTGACCTAAGATGTCGATTCACTGAAAAAAACAGGATGCGTTTTCATGTTGAACACAGCCGAACGGGTCAACATCCTTGAGTCCCAGGTGTTGTCCCACGACTGGTATCTGTTGAAGAAAATTACCTTCGATTACCAACGCAACAACGGCGAATGGCAGCGTCAGACCCGGGAAGTCTACGACCGCGGCAATGGTGCGGCGATTCTCCTGTACAACCGCGAAAAGAAGACCGTGGTGCTGACCCGGCAATTTCGCTTGCCGGTGTTCGTCAACGGTCATGACGGTTTGCTGATTGAAGTCGCGGCGGGGTTGCTTGAAGGTGCCGCGCCCGAAGAGCGCATCCGTGCCGAGGCTGAAGAAGAGACCGGGTACCGCGTGCATCATGTGCAAAAGGTGTTCGAGGCCTACATGAGCCCTGGCTCGGTGACGGAGAAACTGCACTTCTTTATCGCTGAATACGATGCGGCATCAAAAGTCAGCGATGGCGGTGGACTGGAAGAGGAAACCGAGGAACTGGAGGTGCTGGAATGGTCGTTCGATGAAGCGCTCGAGGCGTTTTATCGCGGGGACATCTGCGACGCGAAAACCATCATGCTGTTGCAGTATGCGGCGATGAAAAACATCTTCACCGCGCCTTGATCCTTGTAGGCGCTGGCTTGCCAGCGAAGGTAGCCTAGAGTCGAGCCCAGAGTCCAAAGGCCAAAGGCCAAAGGCCAAAGGCCCCTTCGCTGGCAGGCCAGCTCCTACAGGGTCAGAAGCCTGGCAGGCGTGCTGTGCCAGGCCCATGTCCGCCCTCCAGCGTCAGCAACCGTTCCTTGGCCTCCAGCCCCCCGGCAAACCCGGTCAGTTTGCCCGACGCGCCAATCACCCGATGACACGGCGCAATAATCGAAATCGGGTTCCTGCCATTCGCCGCCCCTACGGCCCGCACTGCACTCGGGTTGCCGATCTGTTCGGCGATCTGGCTGTAGCTGCGGGTTTCGCCGAACGGAATCGTCAGCAACGCTGCCCAGACCTTCTTTTGAAAATCCGTCCCGGAAAAATCCAGCTCCAGTTCGAAACGCTGGCGTGTGCCGGCGAAGTATTCGCGCAGCTGCCTGGCGGCCTGCATCAGGATCGGGTTGTCCGGCGCTTCGTTCATCGGACCGAGACGCACCCGGCCGGGCTTGTCGTTTTCCCAGAGGATGGCTGCCAGTCGCGAGCCGTTCGCCACCAGCTTCAATTCACCGACCGGGGAGGCCAGGGTGATAAAGGTGTAAGTCATACCTTGGGGCCGCACCGAATTGTTGAACGGGTGTTAAGGATACTGTCTCGCCGGGGAGGCGCAATACGCAATCTTGTCCATACTTGCCTACTGCTCCTGAAGCGTTCCCTCTGTTTTTGTACAGAGCCTTAAAACAAAAAGAGACCGACTCATGAAGTACGAACCTTTTGCCAAATCGCTGATTGCGACTGCCTTGTCGCTCGGCTGTCTGACTGCTCAAGCGGCCTCCGTGGCCCCGGTCGCGGGGGAAAACGGCATGGTGGTCACTGCCCAGCATCTGGCCAGTCATGTGGGCGTGGATGTGCTCAAAAACGGCGGCAACGCCGTGGATGCCGCCGTCGCGGTGGGGTACGCGCTGGCGGTGGTTTATCCCGCGGCCGGTAACCTCGGTGGCGGTGGTTTCATGACCATTCAGCTCGCGGACGGGCGCAAGACTTTCCTCGATTTCCGTGAAAAAGCGCCCCTTGCCGCCACCGCCAACATGTACCTCGACAAAGAGGGCAATGTCGTTCCGGAATTGAGCACCCGTGGCCACCTGGCCGTCGGTGTGCCCGGCACCGTTTCCGGCATGGAACTCGCGCTGTCGAAGTACGGCACCAAACCGCGCAAGGAAGTGATCGCCCCGGCTATCAAGCTCGCCGAAGACGGTTTTGAGCTGGACCAGGGGGATGTCGACTTGCTGCATGAAGGCACCGACATGTTCAAGAAGGACATGAAGGATTCCGGCTCGATCTTCCTGAGCAGCGGCGAGCCGATGCAGGTCGGGCAGAAACTGGTACAGAAGGACCTGGCCAAGACCCTGCGGGAAGTCTCCGAGAAGGGCGCCGACGGCTTCTATAAAGGCTGGGTGGCCGACGCCATCGTCACCTCCAGCCAGGCCAACAAGGGCATCATCACCCAGGCCGACCTCGACAAATACAAGACCCGCGAACTGGCGCCGATCGAATGCGACTACCGTGGCTATCACGTGGTCTCGGCACCGCCACCGAGTTCCGGTGGCGTGGTGATCTGCCAGATCATGAACATCCTCGAAGGCTATCCGATGAAGGACCTGGGCTATCACTCGGCCCAGGGCATGCACTACCAGATCGAAGCGATGCGTCACGCCTATGTCGACCGCAACAGCTACCTCGGCGACCCGGATTTCGTGAAAAACCCGATCGCCCACCTGCTCGACAAAAACTACGCGACCAAGCTGCGCGAAGCCATCCAGCCGCAAAAGGCCGGCAATTCCAAGGAGCTCAAGCCCGGTGTAGCACCCCATGAAGGCAGCAACACCACCCATTACTCCATCGTCGACAAATGGGGCAACGCGGTATCGGTGACCTACACCCTCAACGACTGGTTCGGTGCCGGGGTCATGGCCAGCAAGACCGGGGTCATCCTCAACGATGAGATGGATGACTTCACCTCGAAAATCGGTGTGCCGAACATGTACGGCCTGGTGCAGGGCGAGGCCAACGCCATCGCCCCCGGCAAGGCACCGCTGTCGTCCATGAGCCCGACCATCGTTACCAAGGACGGCAAGGTGGTAATGGTCGTCGGTACCCCCGGCGGCAGCCGCATCATCACCGCGACCTTGCTGACCATGCTTAACGTCATCGACTACGGCATGAACATCCAGGAAGCGGTCGATGCGCCACGTTTCCACCAGCAATGGCTGCCGGAAGAAACCAACCTGGAAAACTTCACCACCAGCCCGGACACGGTGAAGATGCTGGAAAGCTGGGGTCACAAGTTTGCAGGTCCCCAGGATGCCAACCACCTGGCGGCGATCATCGTCGGGGCGCCGTCGCTGGATGGCAAACCGGTGGGCAAGAACCGCTTCTACGGGGCCAACGACCCACGGCGTAAAACCGGGTTGTCGCTGGGTTACTGACGGTTGTGTTTGAAAGGGGACGGACTTATGTTCGTCCCCTGGTTTTTCAACTCATCAAGGAAGGCACCATGACCAGTGCGCTGTTAATCATCGACGTTCAACAAGCCCTGTGCACCGGCGAGTACGAGTGCCATGAGATCAAACGCGTCATCGACACCATCAACGGCCTCAGTGCCAGGGCGCGAGAGGCGGGGGTTACGGTGGTGCTGATCCAGCACGAAGAAGAGGGTGATCTGTTGAAACACGGTGCCCCGGGCTGGCAACTGGCCGAAGGGCTGCAAACCTCACCTGACGATCATCGCGTGCGTAAAACCACCGGCGATTCGTTCTACCAGACAAACCTGCAGCACCTGGTGCCCGTGCAGGACTTCGAACGCTTGGTCATTTGTGGCCTGCAAACCGATTACTGCGTGAATGCCACCCTGCGTCAGGCGCACCAGTTGGGCTACGACGTGGTGCTGGCCGCCGACGCGCACTCCACCGTCGACAACGGCAACACGACTGCCGAAGACATCATTGCCGAACACAACAGGGATTGGGCGGACCTCAGTGGTTCGGTGGCGCGGATCGATGTCATCCCGGCCAGCGAAATCCATTTCTGAAATCACCGCATTCCCTGTGGGGAGTTGTCCTGATGCCACGAATCCTGTGGGAGCGAGCCTGCTCGCGAAGACGGTGGCACATTCAACAGAAAGGGCGACTGACAGAACGCTTTCGCGAGCAGGCTCGCTCCCACAGGAATTGTGTTGGTGCTTGCCCATCTCAAGTTGCAAACATCAGCACCCTCGGTGCGCTCACAACCTCCGGCATCACACCCCCCAGCACCAACCGGGTAATGGTTGCCGTGGCCTCCTGATAATCCACATCCTGCGGCGTCTCCCGCCCGGTGATGTGCGCCATCTGCCAGCCAAGATTGGTGTAGGTGCGCGTTGCCGACCAGATAAACAGCATCAGATGTTCCGGGTCGACCGGCGCCAGCAATCCCCGTTCGATCCAGCTGCGCAGGCATTCGACGTTGCGCCGGGCTTCGGCGTACAGCAGTTCGCGACATTCCTCGGGTAAATACCTGGCCCCCAGCAGCAACTCACCGCTGAACACCCTGGCTACGTGCGGATGTTCACGGGCGATGCGGATGCGCGCCGCGATATAGGCAGGCAACCCCACCAGCGGATCATCGCTCTCACGCAGCACCGCCGAAGCGTCCAGCAAAGGTTCGACAAAACCGAGCAGCACTTTGGCGTAGAGGTTCTCTTTGCTCTGGAAGTAGTAATACAGATTTGCCTTCGGTACCCCTGCACGCGCTGCGATGTCGCGGGTCTGGGTGGCATCGAACCCCTTGGCGGCGAACTCTGCGCTGGCGGCCTCCAGAATCAGCTGTTGGTTGTGTTGGCGAATACGGCTCATGGGCATGTCTTGGCGAATTGAGCTTCGCAATATACAAAACTATATAGCGTGTGAGCCAGCCATGAAGATGAGCGGTGCACTGACGCTCGGCGCCTGGCACAGGACAATTCGACATGCAGTGCTAGTCTTTGAGCTTGATCGACCGTCGTTGGATCCATATTGAGAGGCGGATATGGGCGCAGGCAAACCCCGGCAATCGACCCGACGAAACCTGACGGCGGAGCTGGTCGCCCATGTCGAACGCTTCGAGCCCGACCCGGGGCCGGAACCCGGTACCACCGAACATACCCCGCAAGAATTTGATGCGATGGTGGATACCCTCTTGCGGGAATACACCCCGAAAGATCTTTGGGTATTTGCCTACGGCTCGCTGATCTGGAACCCGGAGTTTGAATTCGAGGAACGCCGCAGTGCCATCGCTTATGGCTGGCATCGTTCGTTCTGCCTGACCCTGACCCGCTGGCGCGGCACCCGCGAGTTGCCAGCGCTGATGCTGGCCCTCGATTGGGGCGGAAGCTGCCAGGGCCTTGCCTACCGGCTGCCCGCGCAGGATCACTTCAAACAGATCGCTCTTTTGCTGGCCCGGGAGATCGACGCCAACCCGCCGACCAACGTGGCACGCTGGATCACGGTGAAAACCGTGTCCGGGCCACTGCGTGCCTTAGCCTTTATCGCCGCGCGGGACGGCAAGGCCTATGCCGGCAAGTTGCCGATGGACAAGGTCGCCCAGGTCCTGGCCCGCGCGGCGGGGCACTGGGGGTCAGCGGCGCAGTATCTGTTCCGCACCGTGACCATGCTCCGCGAGCAAGGCATCCGCGACCGCAACATGAGCTGCATCGAAAGCCTGGTGGCCGAGGAAATCGAAGCCTTGTTGCTTACGCGATCTACTGTAGGAGCGAGCCTGCTCGCGAAAAAAGTCTGAACAACGCGTTCATTCAGGCAGCACGGGTTTTCGTTAACATCCATCGCGAGCAAGCTCGCTCCTACAGGAGGCGTGGACGCCATTAAGGGGGCTGTGGCATGGTCCAGCCCCCAGACCACGCAGCCAACAGGACCAGCACGATGGAGGAGGCACATCAGGACAGCATCGATACATCGATGACCACGTTGCAGGCGTTCAACCGCTGCGTATTGGAGTTGGGGCGCCTCGCACGAGAGCGGGGTGCCGCCGAGTTCATCGCCGACGGCCTGCAAGCCTTCCGTCAACTCGTACCCTTCGCCTCGGCCTGGTGGGGGGAGATGTCCGTTTCGGACGCCAGCGCACCGCCGCAAAGCTGGATGCACGGGCGCATCGACCTGGCCGACTCCTTTGCCGCCGAATGGCAAAAGAGTGCCGGTAGCGACAAATTCTCCCATGACACCTTGAGCCGCCCCGGTGAGGTCATACGCGACAGCGGTTTCACCGACCCCCATGCCGACGTGGACGCCTTCGCCCGAAGGCATGACCTCTACCACCCGATGTGCATCACCTTCGAGCTGCCGGAAAGCGGCTTGATGTTTTTCGTTTGCCTTTACCGGGGCAGCGAAGCACCGGCATTCAACGACAGCGAGGCCGGTTTGTTTGCGGCCTTCTGCGACCACCTGTTGCAGCTGTGGCGATTTCAGGTGCAGGACATGATCCGTGTCGACACCGGCAACGGCGCCACCGACTTCGCGGTCGCGCGGCTGGACGGTGGTCTGCTCTATGTGGGCGCCGGTTTGTGCGCCGTCATTCAGCGCGAATTGCCCGGCTGGAACGGCTCGACGCTGCCTGCCGAAGTCATCGCGCAGTTGCCCAATGCGCCCTGTGTCATGCGCCTGGGACGTTCGGCACTGACCCTGACCCCAAATGCCGAGCACGTCATCCTGTCGCTCGAAACCCAGCCACGCGGGGTCGTGTTGGCGCCTCGCGAACGGACTGTCGCCATGCTGTTTGCCGCCGGTCACTCCTACAAGGAAATTGCCCGAATCCTCGTCCTCAGCCCGGCAACGGTGCGCACCTATCTGCGCAATTGCTACCTGCAACTGGGCGTGAAGAGCAAGGTGGAACTGGGTTCGATCCTGCGTTCAACACCTGCACTGGCGCCAACGACACGCCGCGATTGAGTCCCGCGGTTCAACAAATTGCCTGACCCCTCCTCATTTGCAGAGGTCCGTCCAGCCGCCGCGCTCTATAGGGTATGCCCTGCACATCAAGGGCATGCGCGGCCGTCTGGTCGAGTCCTTGCAAAACAATAAAAAAGAGGTGGGGCATTTGAAATTTTCCAGGCTATTTATCGCCGTTGCCGGTGCAACGGCCGTTTCCTGCGTGGCGCTGGTGGGATGCCAGCGTCCGGGTTCGACCAGTGCCGACATGGTCATGCGCAATGGCTACGTCTACACCGTCGACGGCAAGAATTCGGTGCAGCGGGCGGTGGCGGTCACGGGTGGCAAGATCGTCTATGTCGGCAGCGATGAGGGGGTTGCTTCGTACATTGGTGCACAGACACAGTTGATCGATCTGGCGGGACGCATGTTGATGCCCGGCTTCATCGATGCGCACATGCATCCCGGGGATGGTGGTCGCGCCATGACGTTGTGCGACCTGAAATACCAGACCATGACCCGCAAGGTGTTCCAGGAAACCATCCAGGCTTGCCTGGATGCCGACAAGGACAAGGGGCCGGATGTCTGGCTCGAAGTCGGCAGCAGGGATCGCATGGGCATGGACGGACTCGACGGTGACCCCGACAAATCGACCCTCGACGCGCTGAAGACCCGGCGTCCGATTCAGGTGCGCTCCACCGACTTCCATACCGTACTGGTCAACTCCCGTGGCCTCGCGGTGGCGGGCATCGACAAGCGCACGGTCAACCCCGGCGATGGCAAATACGTACGCGATAGTGCCGGTAACCCGACCGGTATCTGCGAGGACGGTGCAGCCGATGCCATGGCGGCCGTGGTACCGCCCGCCACCGATGCCGAAAAGCTGGTCCAGAGTCGCGCCGCGCTCGACGCCATGCGCCAGCAAGGCATCACCAGTTTCTTCGATGCCTTGTCGGGGCCGGAGAATGGCAAGGCGTTCACCACGTTGCAGCAGTCCGGCGAACTGACCGCCCGGGCCTTGCTGGCGATCAAGCTCGATCCGGCCGCCGCGACCGCCGACCCGGAGAAAACCATCGCCGAAGCCAAGGCAATGGCCGCCACCTACGATCAGGGCGAGGCCAAGGTCGCGCCGGGGGTGAGCATGCGTCACGTCAAACTGTTCATGGACGGGATCATCAACGCACCGGCCGATACCGGGGCGATGTTGACGCCCTACCTGCACAATGCCGGCACCGAAAAGGCGCCGAAATGGACGCCCGGCAAAAACCGTGGCGAGCTGTATTTCCCGCCGCAGGTACTCAATCCGCTGCTACTCAAAGCTGTGCAGGCCGGTTTCGATCCACACCTGCACGCCACTGGCGACCGGGCAGTGCGTGACTCGCTCAATGGCATCGAATACGTGCGCCAGCAATTACCCGGCAACGGCTTCCGCCCGACCATTACCCATGCCGAGTCGGTGGACCCTGCCGACTACGGACGATTCAAGGCGCTTGATGTGACTGCCAACATGTCCTTCCAGTGGGCGCAGCAGGCGCCGTCCACGATCGACGGCACCAGTGATCACCTCGGTGCCGTGCGGTTCGCGCGTATGGAACCGTCCGGCAGCATCGCCCGCGCCGGGGGGCGGGTGGCCTATGGCAGCGACTGGCCGGTGGACCCGCTCGACGAGTTCCTCGCGCTGAAGATCGGTGTCACCCGCTCGGGCGACCCGCAGAACCCGCACAGCTATGGCCCCAACTATGCCGGCAGGCTCAACGCCGACCCGGCGCTGTCCCGTGCCGAGGTGCTGCGCACCATTACCCTCAACGCCGCCGAGCAACTCAGGTTGGAGCAGGTGGTCGGTTCCATCGAAGTGGGCAAGTTCGCCGACCTGATCGTCCTGGATAAAAACTTCATGCAGGTGCCCGAGGACGAACTGGGGCGCAATCAGGTGTTGCTGACGCTGGTGGGCGGCAAGGTGGTGTGGGCCAAGGCGCCGTTTGTGGGGCAGGTGGCTGTGATCGAACAACAAAAATAATTTCAGTTACACACAACCCCTGTGGGAGCGAGCCTGCTCGCGAAAGCGGAGTGTCAGCTTGCATCAATGTTGGATATGCAGCCGCCTTCGCGAGCAGGCTCGCTCCCACAATTGGAATGTGTGATGCCGTCCAATTTGGAAGAGAACAAGAATAATGACCCAGCAACGCAGTCCCCTGATCGAAACCCGTTCGATCGATTACATCCCCGAAGCCGAGCGACATGGCAGCCTGTACAGCCAGTTCACCCTGTGGCTCGGGGCCAATTTGCAGATCACCGCCATCGTCACCGGGGCACTGGCCGTGGTGTTGGGCGGTGATGTGTTCTGGTCGCTCATCGGTTTGTTGATCGGCCAGGTACTCGGCGGAACCGTGGTGGCGCTGCACGCGGCGCAAGGGCCGAAGCTCGGGTTGCCGCAGATGATCTCCAGTCGCGTGCAGTTCGGGGTGTACGGCGCGGCGATCCCGATTGTCCTGGTGTGCCTGATGTACCTCGGCTTCAGCGCCACCGGCGCGGTGTTGTCGGGGCAGGCGATTGCACAGTTGATCAGTGTCAGCGACAGTGCCGGCATCCTGATTTTCGCCGCCTGTATCGCCTTGCTGACGATGTTCGGTTACCGGGTGATCCATCTGGTCGGGCGGATAGCCAGCGTGCTGGGCGTCATCGCGTTCGTCTATCTGTTTACCCGGTTGATGACCCTCAACGATATCGGCCTGCTGCTGGAAAATCGCCATTTCGCCTGGAGCACCTTCCTGCTGGCGGTGTCGCTTTCCGCGTCCTGGCAGATCGCGTTCGGCCCGTATGTGGCCGATTACTCACGCTACCTGCCGAGCAAGACCTCATCCTGGAAAACCTTCACCGCCGTTGGCCTCGGTACAGTGCTCGGCGCCCAGGCTTCGATGGTGCTGGGGGTGTTCGCCGCGGCATTGGCGGGAGCGAACTTCCGCGGTCACGAAGTAGCGACCATCGTCGGTCTGGGCAGTACCGGGGTGATGGCCTCCTTGCTGTACTTGAGCGTGGTGTTCGGCAAGGTCACGGTGTCGACCCTCAACGCCTACGGCAGCTTCATGTGCGTAGCTACCATCATCACCGGTTTCCGCAGTCGTCTGGAATTCAGTGCCGGCCAGCGCATGGTGTTCGTACTGGTGATTGTCGCGGCGTCCACCACGTTGGCGTTGCTGGGGCAGTACTCGTTCTTGAACAGCTTCAAGTATTTCATCCTGTTCTTACTGACGTTCTTCACCCCCTGGAGCGCGATCAACCTGGTGGATTACTACTTCATCAACAAGGAGCGCTACGACATCCCGGCCTTGTCCGATCCGGCGGGGCGGTACGGTCGCTGGAACCTGCTGGGGATCAGCGTCTACGTCATTGGCGTGCTGATTCAGCTACCTTTCGTCGACACCCATTTCTATTCAGGACCGATGGTCGCATGGCTCGGCGGCGTGGACGTGTCCTGGATCGTGGGGCTGGTGGTGCCGGGTGTTCTGTATTACCTCTTAGCCCGGACCTCGGCAGTGATCGTGCCGGTTGACCGCAGCTCCAGAGCCTGAATAAGATACATCCGCAATCACGTCTTCATTCGGTGGTACAGCGCGAACCCTGTAGGAGCGAGCTCGCTCGCGATGGTGGTGAACGATTACGCGTAAAACCAGATGCCCGGCGGCGCGTTTGATTTTTTCGCGAGCGAGCTCGCTCCTACAGTTATGAGGCCGGTCATGGATGTTCTCGCACCACTCTACCAATACCTGTTCAGGTGGGTGATCGCCCCTGTCAGCGAGCAATTCCTTGGCCTTTTCGATCTCAATGGCCGTCTGTGTATCGCCTTTCTCTTCACGTCCTATGCCGTTGCCTATGGTCTGTTCCGCGTGCGCAGATCCCGCGGGCTGACCGACGCCCGTTCTTTCTGGCAGTTCATTGGCGGCAACCGGGTGCATTTACATCCATCGGCATTGCTCGATTACCGCTACTACTTTGTGCGGGCGATCCTCCGAGTCGTGCTGGTGGTGCCCATTGTTGGCCTGGTCGACCCCTACGTGCTGCGCTCCGGCGACTACATGCGTTTCTTCACGCACCTTTGGGGGGCGCGGGTGCAAGTGGAAGAACACCTGGCACTGACCCTGGCCTACGGGCTGGGTGTGTTCCTCGTGCAGGACTTTATCCATTACTGGGCCCATCGCGCCTACCATTCCCGCTACCTGTGGGCGTTTCACAAAGTCCATCATTCGGCGCCGGTGCTGGTGCCGGTCACGGCCAGTCGGGTGCATTTCATCGAGAAAATGGTCGAGCGGCTGATCGATATCGTGTTCCTCAGCGCCTTTGCCGGCCTCTTCTGGTACGCCTGCGGCGGGGAGATCAGCCGCTACACGCTGTTCGGCGTGACCTACGTGGTGTTCATCCTCAACGCGCTGGCGGCCAACCTGCGACACAGCCATGTCTGGCTGTCGTTCGGGCCGGTGGTCGAGCACGTGCTCAACAGCCCGGCCCAGCACCAGATCCACCACAGCGACGCCCCTCGGCACTTCAACAAAAATTTCGGGATCAACCTGTCACTCTGGGACTGGATGTTCGGCACGCTCTACGTCACGCAGTCGCAGCCCGAGGCGATCCGCTTCGGCACCGGCGAGGCGGATCACGAACGTTACCTGACGGTCTACAGCCTTATCGTGACGCCGTTTGTCGAAACAGCGCGCAAGCTACGCAAAACCAGGCGCCCGCCATCCATCATTTCGACGATCGAGAAGGGCAACACTGCTCCGTTGAACCTGTGGGAGCGAGCCTGCTCGCGAAGACGTCGGCACATTCAGCATTGATGTGACTGATACACCGCATTCGCGAGCAGGCTCGCTCCCACAGGTAGTTCAACGCTCGGGCAGCTGCCAGCGCTCACGCAAGCGTTGGTATTCAGCCTCGGGCAATTGCACCAGCAGCGGGGACTGGCGCGGGTCCAGCCAACTGAACAAGCGCGCGATATCCGCTGGCGCCATGGCGGTACAGCCAAGGGTCGGCATCGTGGGGCCGCGCCAGATGTGGAAGAAAATGCAGGAGCCCGCGGCGGGGGACGCCGGGGTGTTGTGCTCGATGAAAATGCCTTGGCGATACATGTCATCGTTGCGCCGCATGCGCTCGGAACTGTTCCAGTCCTTGTCGACTGTCGAGCCATCGACCAGTTGGTTGTAGCGTTTGGACTGGCTGTCATCCACGCATTCGATGGTGGTTGTCAGCGCGAGGTAGGGCAGTCGGGTTTCAGCCGTTGGGGCATAGCCGAATGCCGTGCCCAGCTTGAAGATCCCGGCCGGGGCCTTGCCATCGCCTTCCTGTTTGAGCGGTCCCTGGCGTTCTGCAACGCTGTTGAGGCCCTTGCCCCAGGCCATGCCGTTTTTGCCCAGCACCACCGGAAACGGTGCCTCGAATTTTTCAAAGGTGTTGCCGTGGCGTTCGTATCGTTGGGCGGTGGCCTGAGTGTCATTCCAGTCCTTGCTGGTGACGACGATCAATTGCCGACTGTCGTCGAGCCCCTGGGCCATGGCTGCACAGGGCAACAGCAGCAGGGCGCATGCCTTGAGCAACCGGTTCATGGTGTTGACTCAAGCGGGGTGATGGGGAAGTCCATGACCGTCTTCAACGACGCATCCCGCGTGTATGTGAAATGCCACCACTCGGCGGAGTAGCCGGTGAATCCCTCTTGCTCCATGGCACGGGTGAGCCGCTGGCGATTTTCCAGGGCGGTGGCATTGATCAACGTGGTGTCGGTGTGGGCGCGCTCATCGAAGCAGTCGAAGCCGGTACCCATGTCGACGGCGCCGTCGTGCCAGCGCTGACCATAAGGTGCCGTGCAATCGACGGGGGTGGCTGAAGGCGTCCAGCTGTCGGCGGGCAGGGCGTCGGGACCGGTCAGTGTCAGGTCGACAGTGCCGCCTTTGGAGTGATTGGACACCCGTGCCACGTAGCCCAGGCGCCAGAAGTCCTGCTTGTCCACCCGTGGATAGAACTCGGCCTTGCGCGGATCACCCGGCTGCGTCGCAAAACGGCCCATGTCCGCGACCGCCCGACTGGGGCGATAGCAGTCGAATACTTTTAAACCATAGCCTTGCGCCCGCAGTGTCGATTGCACCCGGGCGAGGGCCCTGGCGGCGTCCAGCGACAACAGGCACTCCGGCGCTTCGTAGCCGTCGAGTGCATGACCGGTGAAATTGTGTGCGCCGGCATAGCGGATGTCCTGCTCGATGCCGGGATCGACCGTGCGCAAATACACCATGTGCGCGGGCCTGTCTTCAGCATGGGCGAGGCAGGGCAGGGTGAGGCTCAGGAACAGGAGCAGTGATCGAGCTGCAAATGGCATCGTGCCGGGCCTCCGAAAATGCACTGTAGGCGCTGGCTTGCCAGCGAAAAAACGGACAGTCAGCCAACTCAGAGGCTGATTGTGCCGCCGTCTTCGCTGGCGAGCCAGCGCCTACAGGGAGATCAGTCGGTACGAAACCTGTGGGAGCGAGCTTGCTCGCGATGAGATCCTGTCAGTCGACATCAATGTAGCCGACATACCGCATTCGCGAGCAGGCTCGCTCCCACAAGGGAATGCGCTGCAAATCAGTCGCGATAGACCGGGAAATCGCTGCACATGGCCGCGGCCTGGCGGGCGACCCGGGCTTCGACTTCGGCATCGCCCAGGTGATCGAGGATGTCGCAGATCCAGCCTGCCAGCTCGATACTCTGGGCTTCCTTGAAACCGCGACTGGTGATTGCCGGTGTACCGATGCGCAGGCCGGACGTCACGAACGGCGATTGCGGATCATTGGGCACGGCGTTCTTGTTCACGGTGATGCCGGCACGGCCGAGGGCGGCGTCGGCGTCCTTGCCGGTCAGGCCCTGGCGAATCAGGCTGACCAGGAACAGATGGTTGTCGGTGCCACCGGACACCACGTCGTAGCCCCGTTCGACAAAGACCTGCGCCATCGCCTGGGCATTGCGGATCACTTGCGCCTGATAGCTCTTGAACGCGGGTTCCAGCGCTTCCTTGAAGCACACGGCCTTGGCCGCGATCACATGCATCAAAGGACCACCCTGGCCACCGGGAAACACCGCGGCATTGAGCTTTTTCTCCAGTTCGGCATTGGCCCTGGCCAGGATCAGCCCGCCACGGGGACCACGCAGGGTCTTGTGGGTCGTGGTGGTGACCACGTCGGCGAACGGGATCGGATTCGGGTACAGGCCGGTCGCCACCAGCCCGGCGACGTGGGCCATGTCCACGAACAGGTACGCGCCTACCTTGTCAGCAATCTCACGAAAACGCGGGAAGTCCAGGGTCTTCGAATAAGCGGAGAACCCGGCAATGATCATCTTCGGTTGATGCTCCACCGCCAGGCGTTCGACTTCGTCGTAGTCGATCAGTCCGGTCGCGGTGTCGATGCCGTACTGCACGGCGTTGTACAGCTTGCCGGAAAAACTCACCTTGGCACCGTGGGTCAGGTGACCGCCGTGGGCCAGGCTCATCCCCAGCACGGTGTCACCGGCTTGCAGCAACGCCAGATAAACCGCGGCGTTGGCCTGGCTGCCGGAGTGCGGTTGCACGTTGGCGTAATCGGCGCCGAACAGTTGTTTGGCGCGGTCGATGGCCAGTTGCTCAACCACGTCGACGTGTTCGCAGCCACCGTAATAGCGCTTGCCCGGATAACCCTCGGCGTACTTGTTGGTCAGGCCGCTGCCTTGCGCCTCCATCACCCGCTGGCTGGTGTAGTTTTCCGAGGCGATCAACTCGATGTGGTGTTCCTGCCGAGCGTCTTCGGCGTTCATCGCCGCCAGCAGTGCGTCGTCGTAGCCTTTGATCTGGTCGTGCTTGCTGAACATGGTGGAGTCCCCTTGGTTGTACTCCTGTGGGAGCAAAGCTTGCTCGCGATGAACGATGACGCGGTTCATCAGATAGACCGCGTAACGGCCATCGCGAGCAAGCATCGCTCCTACAGGGTTTCGTTGTTGTTGGACGTTGTTGTTCGCAAGGGCGATGCCAGTATTGATTATGTGTTTTAAAACAAAGACTTACGTGTTTTTTTGATTGAGTGGCGCAGGCGTGCCGTATTGAAATCAATACAGCCATGCAGGCATTGGCGAGCGAAGTCCGGGCCAGGCGGGTTATCAGGGGCTTGTCTTGATTTCACTACGGTGTAGCGATTTGCATACAGCTCCCACAAAGGAAAATCCGTCAGCGCTTCTCGGGTGGTGGCGCTTTACGCGAACAGGCCGCCAGGTCTTCGAGGAACGCCTGAAGAATCGGCGGCGGCGCCGTGCCGCGCCGGGTGATCACGTCGAACGGCGACATCAGTTGCAGACTCTGCGGGGCAAGCTGATGCATCTCGCCGGACTTGATCCACTGGGCGGCGAAGTGGGCCGGTAAAAAGCCCAGGTAGGCGCCGGAGATGATCAGGATCGCCAGTGCCTCGATATTGTCCACGGTCGCCGCCGCCTTGCTGACGCCCAGGTGCTCCAGATCGTATTGCTGCATGTAGCCGCGCACGACAATGCGGCTGGTGCTGATCTCTTCGAGCAGTTCATCGCCTTCGGCCTGGCTGCCGAACAGTGGATGGCGCCGCCCGCAATACAGCCCCAGGGCTTCCTGATACAGCGGCGAATGCAACAGCCCCGGCACATGGATCGGGAAGTGCCCGATGGCCAGGTGCAAGCGACCGTCGAGTACCCGTTCCTCCAGTTCCGCGGGTTCGCCGACGTAGACGCTGAGGTGCACATCGTGCCCCCGCGAGACGAAGCGCTGGGTGGTGCGCGGGATCGGCGAGTCAGGGTCGGTGATGGTGGTGTCGATGATCCCCAGGTTGAGCTTGCCGCTAATGTGCTGCTTGAGCACGTCGGCGTCCATGCAGAAATTTTCCACCGCCGAGAGCAGGCGCTGAGTGGCTTCATGTATCGCCACGCCTTGCTCGGTGAGGCGAAAGCCACTGCGCCCGCGCTGGCAGAGCTTGACCCCGAGCCGGGTCTCCAGGTGAGTCATCTGTTCGCTGATGGTCGACTGGCCGGCGTTCAACGCCGCTTGCGCCGCGGAAAAACCGCCACAGCGGACAATCGTGGCAAACACCCGAAGCAACTTCAGGTCGACATCGTGCAGTTGAATCACCCTGGACCTCCCGTGTGTGGATGCATCGGCAATGCCGATATGAGTATCTGATGTTTAGCATTTTTTCCACGAAAAGCTGCGCCCATAGTCACTCCAACGGCGGTCGCCCTGCAGTCCGCCAAGCCGATAACAAGAAGTGGAGAGGCTTGAAATGTCGAACAACGGTTATGAATCCGGCCGCCTGAACCTGCCCTTCGTGGGGCATTGCACCTTCGGCAAATCCCCGGTGTGCACCGACTGGGACGCCCTGGACGCGGACGTGGCGGTGCTCGGCGTGCCCAACGACATGGGCACCCAGTGGCGCTCCGGCGCACGCTTCGGGCCACGGGGCATTCGCGAGGCATCGACGCTGTTTTCCTTCGGCCATGCCGGCGCCTATGACCACGAAGATGACGTCATGTACCTGACCGCCGCCGACGTGCGCATGGTTGACGTCGGTGATGCCGACATCGTCCACACCGACATGGTCACCAGCAACGAAAACACCGAATACGCGGTGCGCAAGATCCTCGATGCCGGGGTCATGCCGGTGGTGCTCGGCGGCGATCACTCGGTGCACGCGCCGGTGATCAAGGCGTTCGAAGGCCGTGGACCGATCCACATCATCCACTTCGATGCGCACCTGGATTTCGTCGACGAGCGCCACGGCGTGCGCTACGGCCACGGCAATCCGCTGCGTCGCGCCTCGGAAATGAACCACATTGTCGGCATGACCCAGATGGGCATCCGCAACGTGTCGTCGTCCAACCGCGATGACTACGAAGCGGCCCATGCGGCGGGTTCGAAAATCCTTTCGGTGCGCGATGTTCGTCGCTTGGGCGTCGACGGAGTGCTGGCGCTGATCCCGCAGAACATCAACTACTACATCACCATCGATATCGACGGTTTCGACCCGTCCATCGCCCCCGGCACCGGCACCCCCAGCCACGGCGGCTTCCTCTACTACGAAGTGCTGGAGATCATCCAGGCCCTGGCCAAACGCAGCAAAGGCAACATCGTCGGCATGGACCTGGTGGAGGTAGCACCCGTCTACGACCCGACCGGCATGACCTCGATTCTCGCCGCACAACTGCTGCTCAACAGCATCGGTTTCATCTTTCACGAACGCGCCCAGGCGCGGCAGTCCATCCACGAAGCCACCCCGGCCTGAGAGCATGACAATGGACACGATCGTCAAAAGCTACCTGCAGAAATACGGCGTCAGCGAAGCCACCCAGACCTTCCTTGGCAAGGTGCAGAAAATGTTCATCGGCGGTGCCTGGGTCGAGGCCAGCGACGGCCAGACCTCCGAAGTCATCGAGCCATCGACCGAAGGCCTGATCACCCGCATTCCCATGGGCACCGTCGAGGATCTGGACCGCGCGGTGCAGGCTGCCCGCGCCCAGTTCGACGGCGGCGCCTGGCGCCAGGCCAAGCCGGCGGAGCGCGAACGCCTGATGCAACGTCTGGCGGATCTGATTGAAGAAAACGCTGCCGAACTGGCCGAGATCGAATCAATCGACATGGGCAAGTCAGTCGCGTTCGCCAAGGATGTCGACATCCAGGGCACAGTCGATACCCTGCGTTATTTTGCCGGTTGGGCGACCAAGCTCCACGGGCGCACCGTGGAGCCTTCGCTGCCGGGCAATTACCTGGCCTATACCCGCAAGGAAGCGGTGGGGGTGGTCGGCGCCATCGTGCCGTGGAACTTCCCCCTGCAAACCATGGCCTGGAAACTCGGGGCGGCGTTGGCCACCGGTTGCACCGTGGTGGTCAAACCCGCCGAACTGACCTCGCTGTCGGCCCTGCGTTTTGCCGAGCTGGTGCAGCAAGCGGGGATTCCGGACGGTGTGATCAACATCGTCACCGGGCGCGGCAGCGTGGTCGGCGCGGCCATGGCCACCCACCCCGACATCGACAAACTGACCTTCACCGGCTCGACCCCGGTGGGCCGCACCGTCGGCCGCGCCGCGCTGGACGAAATGAAGCGACTAACCCTGGAACTGGGAGGAAAATCACCGGTAATCGTGTTGGCCGATGCCGACATCCCGGCCGCTGCGCAAGCGGTCGCCAACGGTGTGTTCTTCAACTCGGGGCAGGTGTGCGATGCCGGTACGCGGGCCTATGTGCATCGCAGCGTCTATGACCAATTCCTGCGCGAACTGATTGCCTACACCCGCACGTTGAAGATGGCGCCCGGCATGGATCCGGACTGCTTCATCGGCCCGCTGGTGTCGGCCCAGCAGAAGCAGCGGGTGACCGAGTACATCGAAACCGGCAAGCGTGAAGGTGCCGAACTGGTCTACGGCGGCCAGCCAGTCGAAGGTCCGGGCTATTTCGTCGAGCCGACGATCTTCGCCCATTGCCGCAACGACATGCGCATCGTCCAGGAAGAGATCTTCGGCCCGGTGCTGGTGACCGCGCCCTTCGACGATGAAGAAGAGGCGCTGGCCCTGGCCAACGACTCGGCCTATGGCCTGGCGGCGGCCCTGTATTCCAACGACCTGGGCAAGGTGCACAGCCTGATTCCACGGTTGCAGGCGGGCTCG
Organism: Pseudomonas sp. WPR_5_2; assembly: GCF_003634475.1. Taxonomy (NCBI): domain Bacteria; kingdom Pseudomonadati; phylum Pseudomonadota; class Gammaproteobacteria; order Pseudomonadales; family Pseudomonadaceae; genus Pseudomonas; species Pseudomonas sp. WPR_5_2. Next base: position 489,883 of record NZ_RBLA01000002.1, read on the forward strand.
GTCTACGTCAACGCCCACGGCACCCTCGACCCGTCGATGCCGTTCGGTGGCTACAAGCAGTCCGGGTTCGGCAAGGACCTGGGTGCCGAGCAGCTCGATTACCTGCTCGAAACCAAGGCGGTGTGGATCACCTTGCCCTGAAACACCACACAGCACCTGTGGGAGCGAGCCTGCTCGCGAAGAGGCCGGCACATCCAGCATTAATGTCGCCTGACACATCGCCTTCGCGAGCAGGCTCGCTCCCACAGTGATCTTCACAGGGCTTCCAACAGGGACGTCGTTCACCCGAAAGAATGCGGTTATCTCGTCATGATCTTCCAACAATAAGAGACCATCATGAACATTGACGCCAAGCCTGCTCCGAGTGTGTCCATCCTCGACGACAAGTCCGTGGTCGAGAGTCATTCCATCGATTTCATCCCGGAAAGCGAGCGCACCGACAAACTGTCGAGCCAGGGCCCGTTCTGGTTTCTCGGCAACTTCACCTTCTTCACCATGACCATCGGCTTCGTCGGCCCCAGCGTCGGCCTGACCGCCCTCTGGACCACGCTCGCCGGCACGCTGGGCATCATGTTCGGCACGCTGTTCATGGCCTTTCATGGTTCGCAAGGCCCGCACCTTGGCCTGCCGCAAATGATCCAATCCCGGGCGCAGTTCGGTTATCGCGGGGTGATTCTGGTGTTGTTGGCGACGCTATTCGTGTTCGCCGGCTTCAACATCGTCAACCTGGTGCTGATGATGCAAGGGCTGCACACGCTGTTCGGTTTCAGCCCCACCGTGATTGCGGTGGCGGTGACCATTCCGGCGGCGGTGCTGGCGATTCTCGGCCATGACTGGATGCACCGCAGCTTCAAATGGGCGTTGTACCTGTCACTGCCGCTGTACGGTCTGGTAACCCTGGCGGTGTTGATGGGTTGGGTGCCGGATGCGGTGCTGCCGGCACTCGCCGACGGCGAAGTGGCACCGGCGCCGCTGGGCTTCAACTGGACTGGTTTCATCGCCCAGTTCGCGGCGGCGGCCAGTTACAACATCGCTTACGCACCCTATGTGTCCGATTACTCCCGTTACCTGCCGAAGAACACCTCCAGCGGCAAGTTGATTGCGGTGGTGTTCCTCGGTGCCTCGTTGTCCGGCGCGTGGATGATTTCCGTTGGCGGCTGGCTGGCCGATCACCTGCACTCCACCGACGTGCTGGTGGCCCTGGGGCAAGTCGGCAATACCGTGTCGCCACTGATGGGCACGGCGGTGGTGGTCATCACGATCCTGGCGTTCTTGCCGGTGATCGCGATGAACATCTACAGCGCCAAGCTGACCACATTGACCTGCGTCGACTCGATCAAGCACATCGAACCGACCCGCAAGGCACGCATCCTGGCGATCGCTTTCGTGATCCTGCTGCAACTGGGTGTGGCCCTGAGCATCCAGAGCTCGGGCAAGGGCCTGTCGGTGCTCGGTATCTATCTGGTGGTGATGTTGTACTTCCTGGTGCCGTGGACCTCGGTCAACCTCACCGACTACTTCTTCGTGCGCAAGGGCCGCTACGCCATCCCGCACTTCTTCATGCCCCACGGCAACCTCTACGGCAGCTGGGGTCTGCGTGGCATCGCCGCGTACGCCATCGGCTTCATCTCGATGATCCCGTTCTTCTACATCTTTGATGGCGTCGAGCAGCGCGAGGTGTATGTCGGCCCGCTGGCCAAGGCGCTGGGCAGCATCGACATCGCCTGGCTGGTCGGGCTGATCGTGTCGGGGCTGGCGTACTACTGGCTGAGCCGCTCGATCGATCTCAAGCGCGAAGAAACCGTCATCCAGCACATCGAAAAAACCTGCCCGCAATACACCACCGGCGACTCGCTCAGTGTGTTCAACGAGTCGGCGGTCCGGAGATAAATCATGGCTACGCAAAAATACGACTACATCATCATTGGCGCAGGCTCTGCCGGTTGTGTGTTGGCCAACCGCCTGAGCGAAGACCCTTGCACCTCGGTACTGGTACTGGAATTCGGTGGCAGCGACCGCAGTGTGGTGATCCAGATGCCCAGTGCGTTTTCGATTCCGATGAACACCAAAAAGTACAACTGGCGCTACGAAACCGAGCCGGAAACTTACCTCAATGGCCGGCGCATTCACTGCCCGCGTGGCAAGGTGTTGGGTGGGTCATCGTCGATCAACGGCCTGGTCTACATCCGTGGCCACGCCTATGACTTCGACGAGTGGGAAACCCTCGGTGCCCAAGGCTGGGGCTATAAGAATTGCCTGCCGTACTTCAAGCGGGCCGAGAGCTACGAGTCGGGGGGTGACAGTTATCGCGGGCAAACCGGGCCGCTGCACACCACCAATGGCAACCACATGAAAAACCCGCTGTATGGGGCCTGGGTCGAAGCCGGTGCCGAAGCGGGCTACATCAAGACCGACGACTGCAATGGCTTCATGCAGGAAGGCTTTGGTGCGATGCACATGACCGTGAAGAATGGCGTGCGCTGCTCTACCGCCAATGCCTATCTGCGTCCCGCCATGGGGCGGCCGAACCTGACCGTGATCACCCACGCCATGACCCGGCAGATCATTCTCGACGGCAAGCGCGCGGTGGGTATCCGCTATGACCACGACGGCCAGACCCACGAGGTGTATTGCAACCGTGAAGTGCTGATTTCGTCAGGTCCCATTGGTTCGCCGCACCTGCTGCAACGCTCCGGCATCGGCCCGGCCGAAGTCCTGCGCAAAGCCGGGATCGTCGTGCGTCATGACCTGCCGGGAGTCGGGGAGAACCTGCAGGATCACGCCGAGGTGTACATCCAGTTCGGCTGCAAGGAACCGGTGACGCTCAACAGCAAAATGGACCCGCTGAGCAAGTTGTTGATTGGCCTGCGCTGGCTGCTGTTCAAGGATGGCCTGGGCGCTACCAACCACTTCGAGGCCGGTGGTTTCATTCGCTCCGACAAGGGCCTGCGCTGGCCGGACATCCAGTTCCACTTTCTGCCGGCGGCCATGCGCTACGACGGTAACAAGCCGATCAAGGGCCACGGCTTCATGGTGCTCACCGGACCGAATAAACCGAAAAGTCGCGGCTATGTGCGGGTCCGTTCCGCTGACCCTTACGAACACCCGGAAATTCGCTTCAACTACCTGCAACGCGAAGAAGACCGCGAAGGTTTCCGCCGCTGCATCCGCCTGACGCGCGAGATCATCGGCCAGAAGGCGATGGACCGTTTCCGCGACGGCGAAATCGCCCCCGGTCCGCTGGTGCAAACCGATGAACAGATCGACGCCTTCGTCCGTGAAAACCTCGAAAGCACCTACCACCCTTGCGGCTCGTGCCGCATGGGCGAGGACGATATGGCGGTGGTGGATTCCGAGTTGCGGGTGCATGGCATTGCCGGGTTGCGGGTGATCGACTCCTCGGTGTTCCCGACCGAACCGAACGGCAACCTCAATGCACCGACCATCATGCTGGCCGAGCGGGCTTCGGATCTGGTTCGCGGGGTGACGATGCTGCCGGCATCGGAGGTGCCGGTGGGGCTGGTGGAAAACTGGGAAAGCAGCCAACGCTCGTCGTTGCCGGGGCGTAACGTGCGGGTCTGACTTGATTTCGCGGGTATCCCCAATCCCCTGTGGGGAGCGGGCTTGCCCGCGAAGGCGGCCTGACAGCCGACCTGACTTTGGCAGATGTACTCGACCCTCTGTGGGAGCTGGCTTGCCAGCGAAGGCGGCCTATGAATCGACCTGATTGTTATGGAGAAACCAGTTCAACTGTGGGAGCGAGCCTGCTCGCGAAAGCGATGGGCCAGTCAACATCAATGTTGAATGTTATGGCCCCTTCGCGAGCAGGCTCGCTCCCACAGGAAGAAAACCATTTCCATTGCTAGTCTGTAACTCCCCGAGACCGCAATGGAGCACCCTCATGCCTATCCAGGCCCTGCGCGCCGACGCTTCCCACATCGACAAAATCGCCCCGTTATTCGACGCCTATCGCGGCTTCTACGGCCAGCCATCGAACCTGCCGCAATCTCGCGCCTTCATTGCCGAACGGATCGCCCGCGACGAGTCGGTGATTTTCCATGCCGAGGACACCAGCGGCGAAACCCTGGGTTTCGTGCAGATGTTCCCGACGTTTTCCTCCATCGACGCTCATCGCACCTGGCTGCTCGGCGATCTGTTCACCACGCCCGCCGCCCGGGGCAAGGGCGTCGGTACGCTGCTGATGAACACCGCCCGCGACTTTGCCCGGTTGATGGGCGCCAAAGGCATGACCCTGGAAACCGCCACCGACAATCACAGCGCGCAGGGTTTGTATGAGTCGTTGGGGTGGGTGCGTGATCCGGGTTACTACACCTACTGCCTGGATTTGACCAAGCCACCTTCAGCCAAGGCGCCATCCCAAGGCTAGTCGGTCAGCGTTTGGCGTCACCGAAGACCGGCCTGAAAAAGCTGCGCTCATAGCTGAGGATGCAGCGGGTTTCTTCGGCGTACTTGAAGGCGGCGATGCATTGTGGATCGCTCGCCGACTGCTGCCGGTAAGTTTCGTAGGCCGCCAGGCTGGGGAAGGTGAACATGGCCATGGCGATGTTGTTGGCGCCTTCGGACGGCAGGAAGTAGCCGTGATGCTGGCCGCCGAATTTCTCCACCAGCGGAATCCACAGCTTGCCGTAATGCTCGAACGCTTCGAGCTTGAACGGGTCGAGCACGTATTTCAGGTAGCAAGTGACCATCTGTTTTCTCTCTGACAAGTTAGTGGCTGGTTAAATCATTGGGCCGGTCGGGCAGCACCCGCACCTTGACCTGAGGCGCATCTTCACCGCTTGCATCGCGCTTGAGCCATTCGGCCGGTGGGCTGCCCACCACGTTGAGGAAGGTTCTGGAGAATGATGCTTGCGAACTGTAGCCCACCGACGCGGCTATCACCTTGATCTGCACCCCGTCGCGCAGCAGGTCCTGGGCCAGCTTCATGCGCCAGGCGGTCACGTAGCCCATCGGTGAGATCTGCATGATCCGGGTGAAACACGCCGAGAATTTCGACCGGGACATGTTCGCAAGATGAGCCAGTTTCTCTACGGTCCAGAGTGCCTCCGGTTCCTCGTGAATCCGGCTGAACACCGTCGCCAGGCGCCCATCCTGAAGGGCATACAGCAGGCCGCCGGAGATCTTGCCTTCCATCACCGAGCGCCGCACCAGCTGCACGAAGAGGTATTCGAGCAGCAGGTTGAGCGCCTTGGTCCGCCCGGGGGCCTGGTCCTGGAATTCGTTGATCAGGGTGCCGAGCAGGGGCGTGAGGTTGTCCAGCTGCCGGAACGGAAACACCAGGGTTTCCTTGAGCCCGAGCGGGAAAGGTTGCAGGGCATTGCGTCCGAACTGGAAGGAGGCGCAGATCAGTTCGGCACCTTGCGCGGAGCTGGAGCGCAGTTGATAACGGCAACTGCTGGGACAAAACAACACGCTGGGCTCGTTGATGGAAATGTTCGGCAACCCCGGCTGCACCATGTCGATATCGCCGCGACTGATCACATGGATAAACGCCATGCCCGGCGGTTTGTCGAGCACCAGTGTGCCGTCCACGGGACCGGCGAAGAACAGCCGGCCCTGCAGGTGCGTGCGTTCGAAGAATTCGGAAAGGATATCCATGTTGGAGACGCCCGGGTAAAGACTCTGTACGTCCTGGCAAACGTGGAGCAGGGCGCAGCCGTAGGATGCAGTGCTCGCCGATGGTAATCAACGCCCCTCCAGGGAGCCATGGCGCACAGCGATTTTTCTCGTCCACGACTGGAGTCCGTTTACATGAGCCATGATTCGATCCGCACCGCCGCCGAATACGCCGACCCTGCAGAGCCGGCGCTGCCGGACCCGGGCATGAAGCTTGACCTGTCCCGCGCCGCGCTGGTGGTCATCGACCCGCAGATCGACTTCCTCAGCCCCGAGGGCGTGAGCTGGGGTGTTTTCGGTAAGAGCATCGTCGAGCACGATGTGGTCAATCACCTCGGCCAGTTGTTCGCCGCGGCCAAAGATGCGGGCATCACCGCCGCGGTTTCCCCGCATTACTACTACCCGTGCGACCACGAATGGCACTTTGGCGGGCCGCTGGAAAAGGTCATGCACAGCATCTGCATGTTCGATCGCCAGGGACCGCTGACCCTCGACGGTTTTGAAAACTCCGGTGCCGATTTCATGCCCGAGTTCAAGCCATACATCCTCGACGGTAAAACCATCATTGCCTCGCCGCACAAGGTGTACGGCCCGGAAACCAATGACCTGGCGCTGCAACTGCGCAAGCACGGCGTGTCGCAGATCATTCTGGCGGGCATGGCGGCGAATCTCTGTGTCGAGTCGCATTTGCGTGAACTGCTGGAGCAGGGTTTTGAAGTGGCCGTGGTCCGTGACGCCACCGCCGGCCCGACCACCCCGGAAGGCGATGGCTACCTGGCGGCGTTGATCAACTACCGCTACATCGCCAACGCCCTGTGGACCACGGCGCAGACCCTGGACTACCTCAAACCCTGATCGCACCCACAGTTGAACGTGGGTGAACACAAAACCCGGGAACACAACAAATCCCTTGTGGGAGCGAGCCTGCTCGCGAAGGGGCCGGCACATTCAACATTAATGCTGACTGATCCACCGCTTTCGCGAGCAGGCTCGCTCCCACAGTAGTGATTTGTCGCCACTGAATTCCGGGTACACCCGCCACCCAATGTGGAAGCGGTGTTCCTTGGCTCCTACGATTCCCGGGCCGCGCGCACGAACTCGATGAAAGCCTTGAGCGTCGCCGGTACATGGCGACGACTCGGGTAATACAGGTGCAGCCCCGGATAGTAGGGACACCAGTCGCCCAGCACTTGTACCAGACGGCCGTCGGCCAGCTGCGCCTTGACCATGTCTTCGAAGAGGTAGGCGATGCCGACGCCCTGCAACGCCGGGCCGACCATCAGGCTCACATCGCCCAGGGTCAACGGACCGTCGACTTCGATTTCCTCGGCAATGCCGCCACGTTCGAACTCCCAGCGATACAGCGATCCGCTGGGAAAGCGATGGCGGATGCACGGCAGACCATGCAGGTCTTCGGGCTTGTGCGGGACGGCGTGCCGGGCAAAGAACGCTGGCGAGCCCACGACCACCGAGCGCAGATAGGAGCCGATGGGCAGCGAGACCATGTCGGCCTCCAGCCGCGCACCGAAGCGCACACCGGCATCAAAACCGCCGGCGACCACATCCACCAGGCCGTCGTCCGCCACGATCTCCAGTTTCACGTCCGGATAGGCCGCGAGGAATTCGCTGGCCAGCGGCAACAGCACCAGTTCCGCGGCCTGGCGTCCGGCGGTGATGCGCAGGCTGCCCGAGGGTTTGTCGCGGTAGTTGTTCAGGTCTTCCAGGGCATCGTCGATGTCGCGAAAGGCCGGTTGCAATCGCGCGCGCAGGCGTTCGCCGGCCTCGGTCAGGCCGACGCTGCGGGTGGTGCGGTTGAATAGCCGGACGCCGAGCCGGTTCTCCAGGGTGCGCACGGCATGGCTCAGCGCCGAAGGCGTCACGCCCAGTTCGACCGCCGCCCGGCTGAAGTTCAGGTGATTGGCCACGCTCAGGAAGATCGAGAGGTCTGCCGCTGAAGGAGCTTTCATCTGTGAATGCCTTTCACAAAGCCATGCAAAATTATTGGGATTATCACATCAGTAGTGGAGTTTTAAAGTGGCGTCAACTCATCAAGAAGGCCCGGCAATCACGCTCGGGTCGCTGACAGGAGGAGTTGAAATGCGTACTTGGTTCATTACTGGAGCTTCCCGTGGTTTTGGCACTCTCATCGCAGAACGTGCTCTGCGTGCCGGCGACGCGGTGATTGCCACGGCTCGCAAACCCGAAGAAATCACTGCCCGCCTGGGCGATCATCCGAACCTGCTGGCCGTGCGCCTGGACGTGACCCGCGAGGAAGAAGCGCATCAGGCCGTGGCGCAAGGCATCAAGCGTTTCGGCCGCATCGATGTGCTGATCAACAATGCCGGCTTCGGTGTGTTGGGCGCGGTGGAAGAAACCAGCGCCAGCGAGACCGAGCGTCTGTTCGCCACCAACGTCTTCGGCGTGCTCAACGTGACCCGCGCGGTACTGCCGCACATGCGTCGCCAGCGCGCCGGGCATGTCATCAACATCTCCTCCATCGGTGGCTACCAGGCCTACATGGGCTGGGGGGTCTACGGTTCCACCAAGTTTGCGGTGGAAGGCATCACCGAGGCCCTGCATCAGGAACTGGCGCCGCTGGGCATCCATGCCACGGTGGTTGAGCCGGGCTTCTTCCGCACTGACTTCCTCGACGAGCAATCGTTGGTGAAGACCGCGCTGGAATTGCCGGATTACGACGAGACGGTGGGGGCGATGCGCAAATATGCCGAGTCAGCCAACCATGCCCAACCCGGTGATCCGGTGAAGTTCGCCGAGGCCATGTTGGCCTTGGTCAATGCGCCGAACCCGCCACAACGGCTGGCCCTGGGCAGCGATACCATTGCGCGCATCGAAGCGAAAAACCGTTTTGTCGCCCAGGAACTGGCCGAGTGGAACGAACTGGCGCTGTCCACGGATTTCAAGGATTGAAACGTTAAGGCATCAAACCTGATGTGGAGCGAGCTTGCTTGCGATGGCGGCGGGTCAGTCAACTGTGATGTTGGATGTCAGGCCGCTTTCGCTGGCAAGCCAGCTCCTACAGGGGGATGTGGTGGTATGAGTGCATGATATCCATTGGCCATCATTTTCGTTACAGTGTGCGCCGCTCGAGAGCTGGATCCCGGGCGCTTACTCATGGAGTTGTGCAGTGAAATACCTCAGTAAAGTGGTGGCGGGTGCCTTGGCTGGTCTGGTGTTGGCGGGTTGCAGCAGTGCGCCAATGAACACCCGGCAATACGACAGCAATCAGTACACCGTACTGGGCCACAGCGAAGCGAGCGCCACGGGCCTGATGCTCTTCGGCGTGATCCCGATTCGTCAGAACAGTCGTTTTGTGCGGGCACAGGACGAGGCGATCAAAGCCAAGGGCGGCGATGCCATGATCAACACCCAGGTGCAGGAACGCTGGTTCTGGGCATGGGTGCTCAACGGCTACACCACCCAGGTTTCCGGTGATGTGATCAAGCTGAAAAACGTTCAGTAATTGCAGTCACCCAAAAAATCCGGAGTCCTGTATCAGGCTCCGGATTTTTTGTTTTATGCAGCTGCTCTCAGGGTCAAGGGACCGGGATGACCGGTGGCTTGCCCTGGTCCTTCAATAGAAACACGACGAATTTGGCGGGTTTGTCCTTGCTGGCATTGCGGCCCACGGTGTGTATGTCATTGGGGCCTTCGTAGAAGCTCTGTCCGGGCATCAGCGTGACTTCCTTGCCACCCTTGACCGCCATGACGATGGAGCCTTCGAGCACATAGATGAAGCCATGGGCGTCGTGCCGATGAACCGGGTCGGCACCGCCGGGCGGGAATTCGACGGTGAGCATCAGCACTTCTTTGCCCGGGTAATCGGGAAGTGCCGTTTCCGAGATCACTTTGACATCCGGATGTGGTGCATCGGCCGCCAGGGCTGGCATTGTGGTGAACGGCAGGGCAAGCAAGGCGGCAATAATGGGCGTTCTCATGGGATGCTCCTGATGAGAGTGGAGGGCGGGGCCTTGGCCTGATCGGGCAGGGAGCGAACCGGACGCCCCCGTCCGTCATCACTGGGTGCTTGTACTCTTGAGCCACTGATCGAAATGAATCTTGCCGAGGATGGGATTGGCGCCCGGGGTCAGCGACTGGTCGTTGATGCTTGCGCCGTAGTATCCGGCGTTATCGTCGGTAACCACTTCGCGCTTATCCCCGGTGTGTTGCAGGTAGGTCTTGGCGAACAACACCAGGGGTTGCTTGTCCGGGCCGGCCACTTCCAGTGTCTGGCCCGTGGGCGCCGCCACGGCAATTTTAGCCAGCGCCGCCGCGACGTCGGCCGAGGCGACCGGTTGCAGGGCGGCCGAGGTCAAGCGAGCGGTGTCGCCTTGCATGCTGAATTGGACAATGGCGCCGATGAACTCGAAAAACTGCGTGGCACGCAGAATCGTAAAGGGCACCCCGGATTTCTTGATCAATTCTTCCTGGGCCATCTTGGCGCGGAAGTAACCGCTTTCGAGCATCCGTTCCGTCCCCACCACCGAGAGGGCGATGTGGTGCTTGATCCCGGCGGCCTTCTCGGCGGCGGCGAGGTTGCGCCCGGATTTTTCGAAGAATTCGAGCACGGCGGCATCTTCGAACGAGGGTGAGTTGGCGACGTCAACCACCACCTCGGCGCCTTTGAGTGCGGCCTCCAATCCTTCCCCGGTGACGGCGTTGACGCCCGATCTCGGCGAGGCCGACAGCACATCGTGGCCACCTTCACGCAGGAGTTTGCAGAGCTGTGTTCCGATCAAGCCTGTACCGCCGATGACGACAATTTTCATGATTGTGCCTCCGTTTGTTGGTGTGGGAATGTGTGGCGGCTGCTCATGCCACGCATGTTGTGAGTAGCTAGTCTAGGCGGGCGAAAGCGGGGCGTGGATTGGCGGGATGGACGGCAGGCATGGGCCTCGTGCGTCTGAAAAGCTTCGGTTTAATACCCTGGTCATGCTCAAATGGCGGCCATTTTTTTCGCTACAGGCTGGAGCTGTAAATGAACAAAGCGGCCGTGATGACCCTCGTCCTGAGCCTCGGTGCAGGCCTGTTCGCCGCGCAGACGAACGCGCAGGGAGATGCCGAGGCGGGCGGGAAACTGTTCAAGCGCATGTGCAGTGGCTGCCATCAGATCGGCGAGTCGGCGCGGGCGTTTTTTGGTCCGCAGCTCAACGGTATTGTCGGGCGCACGGCGGGAAGCACGACGGACTATCAGTACTCGGAGGCGATGAAGTCCTCCGGCATTGTCTGGACGCGGGAGAAACTGGCGGCGTATATCGAAGACCCGAAGGCGGTGGTGTCGGGGACGCGGATGATTTTCTGGGGAATCAGCGATCAGGAGAAGATCGATGATTTGTTGGCGTACCTGGAGTCCTTTCCGGCGCCGTGACGAGGGTGAGCCAGGGTCAAATATGTTGAATCTGATGCCGCCTTCGCGAGCAGGCTCGCTCCCACATTTGGAATGCATTTCCCCTGTGGGAGCGAGCCTGCTCGCGAAAGCGATAGTTGCCCCACCAAATCCATGAATCAGATCTAACGTCGCAATTTGGCGCAGTGATCCTGCTCCGGCTGCGCCGCCGTGTACCACACGTAATCCGCGCTTTCTGCGCTCACTGTCTTACCGGCTTCGGCCAGCACCAGCACTGCATTTCCTTCGCCCGCCCCGAGGTCTTTCAGGTGCAACGGCACCCCCAAATCCTTGCGCACATGAAACGCCCCGGCCAACAACACTGCCGGCGTCGGTGCCGCCAACAGGCGCTCGGCCATGCGTCGGTCACGTTGCTGTTGCACGGCGAGCATCGCCGGCATTTGCGTTTCGGGCAGCAAGCCGCAGTGGGATTCTCGGATGTCCTCCAGCAATGTCGCGCGCACCTGTGGGGTCGTGGACGCTTCGCCGGTGAGCGTCGGGCGCTGTTTGTAGATCTGCATGATCTGCGCCCGATCCAGGTTGGCCGACAGCAGCGGGTAGGGTTGGCGCAGGGCGTAGGTGACCAGCGCGCCGTAGACGCCCCAATCCCAATTGGCTTGCCAGGACAGCGCCTGGTACGGATCGGCCGGTGGTTGACCGGCACGGGTGGCGGCCTGCGCCGCATCGACCTTGGCTTGTTGGTCGGGGTTGAGCATTTCCATCAGCAGACTGCCTTGCGGGCGTTGCCTGGCCAGTTCGCGCAGCAGCCATAGTTGCAGGGCATGGTGATCGGGATTGTCGTGTTGCTCGCCGACCAGCACCCGGGTTGCGCCAGCCAGGCGCTCGACCAGTTCTTGCGGTGTCAGGGTGCGCCCGGTGGCGAGCTCGCGGATCATACCGAGATCGGCATGATCCCGACCTTGCGACGCAATCGCTGCCGGGGGCGGCGTAACGTCGTGGGACTGGCAGGCAGCCAGCAGGCTGAACAGGCATAACAGCAGAATGCGCATCGGTGTTCCTTATTAGACAGTGGCCCCCTCGCGCGCAACGGCGGGAGAGGGCGGGTATCAGCGCGCGATAATCAACGGGTGGCCGCGTTCCGGGTGCTGGTGAATCAGCACCTGTAGCCCGTACACCGCTTGCAGGGCTTCGGCGGTCAGGACGTCGTCCGGCGTGCCGTAGGCGTGGGGGCGACCGTCCTGCAACAACAGCAGGTGATCGCAGTAACGCGCCGCCAGGTTCAGGTCGTGCAGGATCACCAGCACCGCCGCACCGCGTCCGGCAAAATCACGCACTGCTTGCAGGATAGTGTGCTGGTGCAGCGGGTCGAGCATCGAGGTCGGCTCGTCGAGCAGCAGCGTCTGCCCCTCGGCGCCCGGCCACAGTTGGGCGAGTACCCGCGCCAGATGCACCCGCTGGCGTTCGCCACCGGACAACGCCAGATAGCTGCGCCCGGCCAGGTGCAGGGCGTCGGCGGCGCCGAGCGCTTCGGCGACGATTTCGGCATCGCGCACACGACCGCTGGCATGGGGCAAGCGACCCATGCCCACCACTTCGTTGACCGAGAAGGCGAAGTTCAGGCTCGAACTCTGGGGCAATACCGCCAGGCGTTTGGCCCGCTCCTGGCCCGGCCAGTCGGCGAGCTTGCGCCCGTCCAGGCTGACCGTGCCTTCGCTGGCCGGCAGCTCATCGCACAAGGCGGCGAGCAGGGTGCTTTTGCCGGCGCCGTTTGGCCCCAGAACGCCCAGGACTTGTCCTGGGCGTAACTCGATATCGATGCCCGCCAGCACCGTGCGACTGCCGCGCCGGACCAGCAAGTTGTTTGCCCGCAGCATCAGGAACGCCCCCGTACCAGCAGATAAAGGAAGAAGGGTGCACCGATGAGTGCGGTGACGATACCGATCGGCAATTCGGCCGGCGCCAGCAGCAGGCGGGCGACCAGGTCGGCCATCAGCAACAGGCTGGCTCCGGCGAGCAGCGATGCCGGCAACAGCACCCGATGATCCGGGCCGATCAGCAGCCGCATCAGGTGCGGTACCACCAGGCCGATAAACCCGATCAGGCCCGCCGCCGCCACGGCGGCTCCGACACCCAGCGCCGTGCACAGCACCAGTTCCAGCTTGATCCGCTCGACATTGAAGCCCAGGTGCCGCGCTTCGGATTCACCCAGCAGCATCGCATTGAGCGCCGCGGCCCGACGGGGCAACCATAACGCCACGCCCACCGCCACGATCAGCAATGGCCACAGGCGCGGGTAGCTGGCGCCGTTGAGGCTGCCCAGGTTCCAGAAGGTCAGGGTACGCAACGTGGCGTCATCGGCCAGATAGGTAAACAGGCCAACGCCGGCACCGGCCATGGCGGTCATCGCCACGCCCGCCAGCAGCATGGTGGCGACGTTGGTCTGGCCATTGCTGCGGCCGAAGCGATAGACCACCGCCGTGACGATCAGGCCACCGGCGAAGGCGCACAGCGACAACAGGTAGGGTTCGATGGCCGGCGGCAAACCGCCGAAGAGGCTGCCACCGACGATGGCGATGGCCGCGCCCAGCGCTGCGCCACCGGACACCCCGACCAGCCCCGGGTCCGCCAACGGGTTGCGAAACAAGCCTTGCATGGCCACGCCGGACAACGCGAGTACCGAGCCGACCGCGATGCCGAGCAAACTGCGCGGCAAGCGGATTTGGCCGAGGATCAGCTCCGCCTGTTGCGTGTCGCCGCCATCAACCGGCAGCCCGAGCAGGCGCAACCCGGCGAGCAAGGTATCGCCCAGTGGCAGGCTGACCGGGCCCAGGGCCAGGGACAGCCAGAACACCAGCAGCAGCAACAGGCCCAGGGTGATCAGCATGGACCGTGGCTGGACGATGGCCGTCATCGGTTGTTCTCGGTTTTCTGGAGCTGGGCAATCTGTGCGGACGGGTAGAACGCCTTCGACAGTGTGCCCAGTGCATCGGGAATGCGCGGGCCAAGACCACCGACCAGCAGCGTCGGATCGATCACCAGTACCCGGCCTTCACGACCGGCCCGGGTCTGCGCGAGGATCGGATTCTGCTCAAGCAGGGCAGCCCGCGCGGCATCCCTTTCAAGACGGCCACCGGCGAAGATGATCACCTGCGGGTCGAGGGCCAGCATCGCCTCGTTGGACACGGGCTTGTAGCCGCTGTGTTCGGTGAGGTTCTGGCCGCCGGCCTGAGCGATCATCCAGGCGGCCAGCGTGTCCTTGCCGGCTGCCTGAAGATTGCCACCGGAATGGCTGAGCAGCATCAACACCCGCGGCGCGGGGTTTTGCTGCTGCACCTGCTTGACCCATGCGGCCTGACTGTCCAGACGCTGCTGATAACCGGCCATCAAAGCTTGCGCTTGATCAGGTTTGCCAAGCAGCTGCCCGAGTTCGGTCAGGTTGTGTTGCAACGACGGCACATCGGCCTTGGCCGACAACAACTCGATGCGCACCCCGGCAGCCTTCAATTGTGCCAGCACCGGTGGCGGGCCCATTTCCGCGCTGCCCACCAGAATGTCCGGCTTCAGCGCCAGAATGCCTTCGGCCGCCAGCGCACGCTGGTAGCCGATGCCCGGCAGGCTGTGCAGCGAGCGCGGGTACTGGCTGGTGCTGTCGACACCCACCAGTTTGCTCTCGCCACCCAGGGCAACCACCCATTCGCTGAACGCGCCACCGGCACTGACCCAGCGTTGGGGCAGGGCATCGGCCACCACCATCTGGCTGAGGAGCACGCCGGCGCAGGCCAGCAGTGATTTGATTCGCATCGCAAGACTTCCTTAGTCGATCAGGACGGTGGCGGTTTCAGCCAGGGCACGCCAGTCATCACGCTCCGGGATGCCCGGCTTGCGCACGCCGAACAGCTGGATGACCAGTTCACCGTCGGCATCGAAACCTTCGTAGCTGGTGATGATGCCATCGACGCTCGGCTTGCGCACACGCCACAGTTCGGTCACGCCGGTGGTCTTGAGGTGCAGGTTGAAGTTTGGATCAAGTACGTTGAACCAGGTGTCCATCCAGCGCAGGTTGCTCACGGGGCCGGAATGAATCTGGATGCAGTGCTTGTTGCCGACGAAGACCATGATCGGCACTTCACCCTGACCGGCGGCTTCGATGACCTTGGTCAGCTCGACGGTGGCCAGGGGTTCGGCCCATTCGTGACCGGCCAGGCGCAGGGCCTGGGTGCGCGCCACGTCATTGCGCTTGAGCAGGGCGAAGAAATCGTGGGTGTCCTGGAGCTGCGACCATTCGCTGCGCAGGGCGGTAACGTCCACGTCGGTGTCGGCGCGTGGGGCCTTGGCTGGCGGCAGGGGTTGCAGGTCCAGCCCGGTGCTTTGTTCTTCGGCGCGGAAACGCTCGATCAACGGAGCCCAGGCGGCTTCTTTACTGGTAGCGGTGAGGTACACCTTGTGCACGGCCACGCCCTGGCGGTCGAACACCTGGATGCTGCGTTGCGGGCCACGGGCGGTGGTTTCGTCAATGGCGAACACGCTGGCCCAGCCGCTGAGGAACAGGCGCAGGTCGATGTCCGGCGACAGCACCATGCCCATCTGACCGCTGCCCATCACCGTCACGTCGGCGTACACACCCTTGCGCTCGTGCACGCAATGCTCGTTGCGGGTCAGGGCCATGATGTAGCCCAGCTCGCCGAGTGCCGGCAGCAATGCTGCCCACTCCGGGCGCAGGCGCACGGCATCGGTGCCCAGGCGGCTGGCGGTCAGCTCGGCCTCGCTGACGCCCAGTTTGGCAGCGGCATCGCGGGCGCGCAGGCCCGACTGTTCGGCACGCAGCTGTTGCCAGTTCTGGTACAGCGCCGGGGTCGCGGACAGGGCGTTGGATTGAGCGGTCATGTGAACTCCTTCAGGGTCATCGGTTCGCCGTGAGGGCGAATTCTATGGGTATTTCCACGCGGCTGGGCACGGCCCGGCCATCGACAATTTCCGGGCGAAAACGCCATTGGGTAACGGCTTCCAGCGCGGCCTGGTCGAGGCTGTCCACACCCGAGGAGCGGGTCAGCACACGTTTGAGCTGCCGACCGCGTTCATCCAGGTGTACCTCGACCCGCACGATGCCTTGCTGATTGCGCCGGCGCGCGGTGTTCGGATAGCGCGGTGCCGGTGGCGGGGTGACGAAACTGGGGCGCAGGCTGACGACGGGCGTGAGTGGTGGAGCCGGGGTGACCATGGCCGTGGGCAGGGTGAGAGGCGTTTTTGTCGGTGCGGCTGTGGGGGCCGATGGGTTTGCATTCTGCGCGGTTGAAGTCGGCGCGCTGGCAGGCTGAACCGGACGAGGTTCGGCGCGTGGTGGCGGCGGTGTCTTGGGTTGCGGCTTCGCTGGCGTGGCCGCCTTGACGATTGCAGGCTGGGTACTGACTGGCAGCGGCTTGATGGGGATGGGATTTGCCTTCGCTGGTGCATCCGCCTTTGGCAGTGTGAGCGGCTGACGCACCGGCTCGGAACGTACAGCGGGAGCCGGGATGGCCTTCGCCACCGGTTCAAGATTCACCACTTGAATCGCCATCGGCGGCTGCCAGGCGAGCGGTTCAGCCTCGGCCCGAAACTCGCGCAACAGCCAGCCCACGCTCAGATGCAGCGCGATCGACAGCAGCAGATAGCCCCAAAAGTGCTTCATGTACGTTCGTACTTATTCCTGATGAGAACGCACATGATAATAATTTGCATTTGCGTGTCAAGCTCGTTTATCTTCGCCCCCCGCTGCCAAGCAAGCGTTTGGTCCAGGCCTTCCCAGAAAGGTCTCGAACGCTGCGTTACCTAAAAAATCAAACACATGCCGGACAGCTCTAACCGCTGACAAGGTCCTGCCAAGGGTCTTGCCAAGTGACGGCTGTCTGCACATCAGGAGTGAGTAGATGTCGATCCGCCCGCCATTCGCCAAACGTCCCTGGTTGTCCCTGTTGTTGCTGTCGCCATCGTTGGCCCTGGCTGCAGAACCCGTGACCCAGTTCGATACCGTCAGCGTGACCGCCACCCGCACCGAGCAGACCTTGCTGCAAGTGCCGAGCACGGTGTCGGTGCACAACGAACGGGAAATCGATCAGCACAACGACAAGGACCTCAAGGACCTGGTGCGTTATGAGCCGGGCGTTTCGGTGGAGGGCACCGGTAGCCGCTTTGGCAATACCGGGGCAACCATCCGCGGCATCAATGGCAATCGCGTCCTGACCCAGGTCGATGGCGTGCGCATGCCGCAGAGCAACTTCTTCAGCCCGTTCCAGGACGTGCGCAGCAACTACGTCGACCTCGACACCGTCAAGCAGGTGGAAATCATCCGCGGCCCGGCGTCTTCGCTGTACGGCAGCGACGCCATCGGCGGTGCGGTCAGCTACCTGACCAAGGACGCCGGCGATTACCTGGAGGAGGGTGACGACACCTACGCCCGTTTCAAGACCGGTTATGACGGCAGCGATGACAGCTGGCAGCGCAGCGCCACCTTCGCCGCCCGTGAAGGTTCGGTCGACGGCCTGTTGCACCTGGGCCGTCGCGATGGCCAGTCCACCGATACCTGGGGCGGTATTGGTGGTGTCGGCGCTACCCGCGAAGACGCCAACCCGCTCGACTACACCACCAAAAACCTGCTGGCCAAACTGGGTTGGGACTACGCCGATGGCGACCGTTTGCAGTTCACCTACGAGCGCTACGAGGACGACGCCAATAGCAACCTGCTGAGCGACGTCGTCACCCGCGCCACCACGACCAGCCCGGCGATTCTCGGCTCCAGCTCTGAAGACAGCATCGACCGCACCCGCTATAGCCTGGCGCACACCCTGAGCCTGGACAGCCTGCTGGCCGACAAACTGCAATGGCAGTTGAACTATCAGGAAAGCGGCAACAACCAGAAGACTTTGCAGCAGCGCCAGACTGTCTCCCGTGTGAACCGTGTGCGTACCCGCGACTCGCAATACGATGAGCGCCTGTGGAGCCTCAATACTCAGCTCGACAAGGAATTCGCCATCGCCGATACCCGACACCACCTGATCTACGGTGCCGAGGTCAAACGCATCGACGCCAGCAACCTGCGCAAGGGCAGTGAAGTGCGCCTGGACACCGGCGCAACAGTGCCGGCCACGGAGAATTTCCCGGTCAGCGACTTCCCGGACCCGACCAGCGATTCCCTGGGGCTGTTCGTGCAGGACAACATCGAGATCGGCCGCTGGACCCTGTTGCCCGGCGTGCGCTACGACTACTACCGCCAGACGCCGCATGTCACCCAGGAGTACCTCAACGGCCTGCCATCGGAAACCGATCCGTCGCGCATCACTGACGATCACATCTCACCGAAACTCGGCGTGACCTATCAACTGACTGAACACGAAAGCCTGTACGGCCAATACGCCGCCGGTTTCCGCGCACCAAGCGCGATCAACATGTTCGGCGAATTCAGCAACCCGCAATTCGGTTACCAGCAGATCGGCAACCCCGACCTGAAACCGGAAACCAGCGACAGCTACGAATTCGGCCTGCGCGGTCGCTACGACCTGGGCAGCTTCGGCATCGCGCTGTTCTACAACAAGTATAAGGACTTCATCGACACCGACACCGTGCCGGACCCGAACGGCACTGGCCTGCTGACCTTCCAGCCACGCAACATCGGCAAGGTCACCATCCGAGGCGCCGAAGCCAAGGGCGACATCAAGCTCGACGCTTTCATGCCGGCGGGCACCCGTGCCCTGGGCTCGATTGCCTACGCCCGTGGCAAGGACGAAGAAACCGGCGAGGCGCTGAACAGCGTCGATCCGCTCAAGGCCGTATTGGGCCTGGGCTACGATGCACCGAGTGGCGTGTACGGCGGCCAGTTGACCTGGACCCTGGTGCAGGCCAAGGACCGCGTCGACCACACCAAAGATGCCGAGCTGCTGATCAACCGCCAGTTCGAAACCCCGGGCTACGGCGTGCTCGACCTCAATGCCTGGTGGCAAGTGACCGAGCAAGTCTCGATCAATGCCGGGCTGTTCAATCTGACCGATCAAAAGTACTGGAACTGGGGCGACGTCCAGGGCCGCGATGAAAACGCCGCCGGCCTCGGCCGCCTGACTCAACCTGGGCGTTACACCGCCGTGAACCTGATCTGGGAAATCTGATCGGTGTGCATCCTGTAGGAGCGAGCCTGCTCGCGATGGACGTCAACGATAACGCGCCCTGTCAGGATGAACGCGTTGTCTGGACGTTTTTCGCGAGCAGGCTCGCTCCTACATTTGATAGTCAAGACGCCCAGTTTTTTCGGTGAGCCGGTGCACCCAGAGGTGAACCTGTTGCACCGCCATCAACGACGATCTCCGCGCCCACCACATTGCTGGAATCGCTGGAGGCGAGGAACAACGCCACCGTCGCCACTTCTTCGGCTTCGCCGATGCGACCGAGGGGAATGGTGGTCTGCAATTTCACTTCCAGTGCATCCATGGCCGCCGAACTTGAGGCCAATGGGTTCCACACCGGCGTGCGTGCAGCACCGGGGGTGATCTGATTGACCCGGATGCCACGAGGCGCAAACTCCGAAGCCATGACCCGAGTCATCGAGCGCACGGCGCCTTTGGTCGCTGCGTAAGCGCTGTAGCCTGGCCAGCCCATGTCGGCGTGCACCGAGCCGTTCAAAATGATCGAGGCACCGGGATTGAGGTGCGGCTCTGCGGCTTGCACGGTGAAGAACGTGCCGGTGAGGTTGGTCTGGATGATGCTCTGGAACACCTCCAGGGTGGTACCGCCAACCGGGGTCAGTTCAGCAATGCCCGCATTGGCGAACACGATGTCCAGTTTGCCAAACGCGGCGACCGCTTCAGCCACGGCGCGCTCGATTTCCTTGACGTCGGTCAGGTCGGCCTGGATCGCCAACAGGTTCGGTCCCAACGCCTCCCTGGCTTCATCCAGGGTTTTTTGACTGCGGCCGGTGATGGCCACCTTTGCCCCTTCAGCGATGAAAAGCTTCGCGGTCGCCAGGCCCAGGCCGCTGTTGCCGCCGGTGATGAATGCCGTTTTTCCAGCCAGTTTCATGGTGAGTTTTCCTGTGATTAAAGGTTTTATGATGCAACCATCAAGGGCGGTGCAAAGGTGCGTCTGGCACCGGCTTCAATGTGTGGAACCGGGTTTGTGGTTTTATAATGAAACCAACGGCTGTAATTATTAGCATCGGCGGTTGTATTATGCAACCACTTGCGAGGCGACGCAGTTGGCGTCGGTTCTGGCCATTTTCCAGTGGAGGTACGTTACGTGAAGCGCAAAAGCTTGCAGGGTGATCCTTGCCCCGTCGCCCGGTCCCTGGATTTGATCGGCGATTGGTGGTCGCTGTTGATCATCCGTGATGCGCTCGCCGGAACGCGGCGATTCAGCGATTTCCAGAAAAGCCTGGATGTCGCGAAAAACATCCTCAGTACGCGGCTCAAAGGATTGGTGGCGCAGGGGGTGATGGAAATGGTCCCGGCGGCGGACGGCAGCATCTACAAGGAGTACGCGCTGACCGAAAAGGGTAGGGCCTTGCAGACCGTGCTGATTGCGCTTTCGCAGTGGGGCAACGAGTTCATGTACGAACCCGGCGAACTGGGTTCGGTGATGGTCGACGCAAAAAACCGCAAGCCCATCCAGAAGCTGGAACCAGTGGCCGCCGATGGACGACACCTGGCACCGGATGAAGTGGCGACCCGACTGGGTGTGCCGCATTGAGATTTCAAATGCGCACCGCGATCCACTGTTGGAGCGGGCTTGCTCGCGAAGAGGGAGTGTCAGTCGACAGTGATGCTGCCTGTTCCACCGCCTTCGCGAGCAGGCTCGCTCCCACAGTAAATCGCGGTCACTGAAGACTAAGTGTGTTACCGATCTAACTCAGCCAACGCCCTGGCAACCCCCGCACCATAGAACGGATCGGCCATCGTGCAGTGGGCGATATGCCGTTGCTGCACCTCTTGGGAAACGCCACTGAGCGAACGCGCCGTGTTTTCGAACAATGCCTGTTTCGCAGGTTCCGACATCAGGCGGAAGAGGTTGCCCGGCTGTTCGAAGTGGTCCTCGTCCACACGATGATCCCAATGACCGGCAGCGCCGGCGATCTTCAGCGGCGGCTCGCGGAAGTCCGGTTGATCGGCCCAGGCGTTGTCGCTGTTGGGCACGTACGCCAGTTGGCCGCCGTAGTTGCCGTCCACGCGCATGGCACCGTCGCGGTGGAAGCTGTGCACCGGGCAGCGGGCGGCGTTGACCGGAATCTGGTGGTGATTGATCCCCAGGCGGTAACGCGCGGCATCCCCGTAGGCGAACAGCCGCGCCTGCAGCATCCGGTCCGGTGAAAAGCCAATGCCCGGCACCACGTTCGATGGGGAAAACGCCGCTTGTTCGACTTCGGCAAACACGTTTTGCGGGTTGCGGTTCAGTTCGAAGTAACCCACTTCGATCAGCGGGTAGTCCTGGTGCGGCCAGACCTTGGTCAGGTCGAACGGATTGACTGCATGATCCCGGGCCTGCTCTTCGGACATGACCTGGATGTAGAAGGTCCAGCGCGGAAAGTCCCCGGCCTCAATGCTGTCGAACAGATCCCGATGATGACTTTCCCGGTCCCGGCCGATGAGGTCCTGGGCCTGTGCATCGCTCAGGTTCTCAATGCCCTGTTGGGACTTGAAGGTGAACTTGACCCAGTGCCGCTCGTTACTGGCATTGATCAGGCTGAAGGTGTGGCTGCCGAAACCGTGCATGTGCCGGTAGCTGCGCGGAATGCCGCGCTGGCTCATGACGATGGTCACCTGGTGCAGGGCTTCGGGCAGTGACGTCCAGAAATCCCAGTTGCTTTGCGCGTTGCGCATACCGGTGCGCGGATCACGCTTGACCGCATGGTTGAGGTCCGGAAAGCGCAATGGATCGCGGAAAAAAAACACCGGGGTGTTGTTGCCCACCAGGTCCCAGTTGCCTTGTTCGGTATAGAACTTCAAGGCAAAACCACGGATATCGCGCTCGGCATCGGCCGCGCCGCGTTCACCGGCAACGGTGGAGAAGCGAGTGAAAATCGGCGTTTGCTTGCCCACCTCCGAGAACAGACGGGCCTTGGTGTAGCGCGTCACATCGTGCGTCACGGTGAAGGTGCCGTAGGCGCCGGAGCCTTTGGCATGCATGCGCCGCTCGGGAATCACTTCGCGGTCGAAGTGGGCGAGTTTTTCCAGAAGCCAGACATCTTGCAGCAAGGCAGGGCCGCGGGGACCGGCGGTCTGGGTATTGAAGTTGTCGACGACGGGGGCGCCGTTGATCGAAGTCAGTTTGTTTTTCGGCATGGCACGGTTTACTCAAGTTAAAGTTTTTAGTTGCACGGAAAGAGTGAAAGTCCTGAAGGAATCAAGCACTGATAGGGACGATATTATTTGTTGAAGAACCGTGGCGCATCGCTGCGATCGGTAAGTGGGTGCATGCTTGAGTCTGAGGCGGTTAAACCAACGTATTAAGAAGAAACGGGTTGATGGATCAGCATTGACCCCGGCGTTTCAAGATCGCTTCAATACAGGCCAACAGCGCATTCGTGTTGAAAGGTTTGGCGAAATAACCCTCCGGCTGTCGCACCTTGTCGCTGAACTTCGGCGGCATGCCGGACTTGCCGGTGATGAACAGTGTGGGGATGTGGATGTTTCTTGCGGCCAGGGCTTCGTACATTTTCACGCCGCACATGCCGGGCATCTGGATATCCGATATCAGGCAATCCGTCTGCTCGGGTCCGCTGGATTGAAGAAAGGCATAGGCACTGTTGTAGGTTTTTACTGTGTAACCGTAAGAGCGCAACAAGCTATCCAGTGAGATAAGAATACATTCGTCATCATCAACAACTGAAATAATAGGTGTGTTGAACATGTAAAGACCTTGCGTCATTGCGAGTGGCGCCCGCCATACTTGCAAGATACGCGCTCCAATAATGCGGGATAGTATACTTGGGTATGTCTGGTTGTTTCTTCGCGGTGGCTGAGATGGGTTGTCAATATCAACAAGCGAATCAATGAATGTTTATTAGTTGCCGAACTCTCTTGCAAGGCCTGAACCAGAGGTTTCATCCTGGTGGCTCCTGGGTCAGGTTATCCTCGATCAACAAGATGAAATGCGCGTTGTGCCGGACGCATTCTCCAAAGAAGCGTTTGCTGGCGTTGTCCTTGTTGGCGACGGCGCAGTCACGGTAATCACGCAGCAAGGCGTCGGCGGCCCGCAGTCGGCGTGTGCCCCTATCAATGCCGGTCAGGCAATCGGCAAAACACGTCCACTCGCCGGTGTCATTGAGGTGATAAAGCGTCGCGGTGTCGGCGTAACCACCCAGGTCGGTGATGGCCGTGCTCAGGAAGTCGGCATAGCCGGTATTAGCGCGCACCAGGCGATGAAACAGTTGTTGGATCGGCAGGAAGCTGACGTTATGCAGCTTCTGCTGACCCCGTTTGAGCTGCGCGAGGAGGCTCAGCACGGTGCCCAGGAGGTCATTGAGTACATCGATGATCTCCACACGCTCGGCGCAGGACAAGGACGTATGCGCGCCATAGCGACTGATGCGCAGCGGGTGACTGACGATGTACAGCTTTTGCAATGCGTTCATGACAACCGTCCCCTAGCCAGCGCATCGGCGCGATGAATTGATCCATTCGATGTGGCCAGATTAAGTCGACGCGCGCCCGATAACACTCCTACCTCAAGACGGCGGCCTAGCACATGGGGCTATGTCCGTTATACCCGGGTATAGACGGTTAGCACTGAGGTAGGAGTGCCTGATGCCAGCGGGCAGCTTACAGTGCGGGGACGATTGAATTCACAAGGCTGGCTGCCTGTTTTTTCGACGGCCCGTTGCGACGGTCTTCGCGGCTTTTCTCCCATCAACGCTACTCTGTTCACTGACGGCGATCGCAGGCGGGTTCCTGTTTGAAGAAGGGCATCCGCCTGCAAGGTTGTGGAGAAATCATTCATGTTCACCTTCCTGCAGGCTCATCCGTTGATCTGCGGTGTCATCCTGATCCTCATCGACCTGGCGTCCTGGCAATTGATCGGGGGGGCGCGGCACAACCTGCGGTTGTGCGTGCGCATCGGCATTTTCGTGGCGTTCAGCTGGGTCATGACCGCGGCCGGCATCAGCCCGTTACAACCGCCACTGTGGCCGGAGGATGCCATCCTCAACCTGATGGGCACGGTGCTGGGCATCGGCTGGTGGCTGTTCGCGGCCCGGACCGTGACCATCATCCTCGGCTATGGCCTGATCTCCCGGGCCGGGCACAGCGCACGCTTGCTCTACGATCTGATCGGCGCATTGATTTTCCTGATCGCCATCGTCGGTGCCGCGGCATACGTCCTGCAGTTGCCGGTCAAAGGCTTGCTGGCGACATCCGGGGCAATGGCGATCATTGTCGGCCTGGCCCTGCAAAGCACCCTGAGCGATGTGTTTTCCGGGATCGTGCTCAACACCACCAAGCCTTACCAACTCAATGACTGCATTTCCATCGATGGCACCTCGGGCAAGGTGGTCGAAATCGACTGGCGCTCGACCCACCTGATGACCGACATGGGCGGCATCGCCGTAGTGCCCAACTCGGTGGCGGCGAAAGCGCGGATCATCAATTTCAGCCGGCCCGGCGATGTCAACGGCATCAGTGTGACCATTGCCGTGCCCAGCAGCGTGCGCCCGCGCCGGGCCATCGATGCCCTGGAAAAAACCTTGCGCGGGACCCGGGCGCTGTTGCAGTCCCGCTCGGCCAAAGTCTCGGTCAAAAGCTCCCACCTGGATTACACCGAGTACGAACTGAAGGGGTTCATCGCGTCGGCCAAGAACAGGAACGAAGTGAGCAACCTGATGTTCGACCTCGCCCATCGTCACCTCGAAGCGGCGGGCGTCATTTGGGGCCATGGCCAGGAAGAGCAGCGCTGGAACCGTCAACGCCGGCTGTTGGAGGATGTGCGGATCTTCCGCTCGCTGAGCAACGATGAACGTGACAGCCTCGCCGACGAAATGACCCCGGTGGACTATCAGGCCGACGAGGTAATCCTGGCGTTCGGTGAAGTTGCCGATTGCCTGATGATCCTCAGCACCGGGGTGGTATCGGTATCGATTCACGACGGCGAAAAGCTTATCGAAGCGGGGCGCATGGGGCCGGGAGAAGTCTTGGGTGAGGAGGGGATTCTTGCCGATAAACCCTCCCGGGGCGAGTTCCGCAGCATCACCAGCGGCCGGTTGTTCCGCATCGAAAAAACCTTGTTCGGCAACCAGCTCGAACACCTTGGCGAGCTGAAAAGCGCCCTGAGCAACTTGCAGGACCAGCGCCAGGAAATCCGCGAGACCGTGGTCATGCAAAAGCCTGTCGAGATCAAGAAAAGCGGCTTGTTGCAGTGGTTGATGCAACGCCGGTGATGCCTTTCACCGACCCCCCCCGTGCCCAGGGAGCTTACCTGTGGGAGCGAGCCTGCTCGCGAAGAAGTCACCTCGATTTAGTGTGGTGCGGCGGATGAAGCTTTCGCGAGCAGGCTCGCTCCCACAGGTAAGCTTCCTTGCCACAGGTCATCATCGTTTGCGGTCAGGCACCGGCCGGGCATTGGGATTGCAACAGCGGGCTCCATTGGTCCTGATTGTCCGGGCGGCGGTAATACACCACCATGCGCCGGGCGACCTGCATCGCCATTTCACGCCCGCAATCGGCCTCGACCAGCGCCAGGGCCAGATCGATCCCGGCACTGATGCCCGCCGAGGTCCACACCGACTGTTGCTGCACGAAAATCGCCTCGCGATCGAGTTCGACCTGCGGGAACAGGCGCTCGAACACATCGGCCATCACCCAGTGGGTTGCTACGCGCAGGCCGTCGAGCAAGCCGGCCTGTGCCAGCAGGAATGTACCGCTGCACACTGACGCCATGCGTCTGGCTGTGGTTGAGGTGACGCGCAACCAGTCCACCAGCGCTGGGTTGTCGGCCATGACCTGGCGGATCTGCGGGGAGCCCGGGACGATCACTGAGTCGATCGGGCTGTCGATAAATTCACTCAGGCGCCGGGTCTCCACCACCAGGCCCT
Source organism: Pseudomonas sp. WPR_5_2 (assembly GCF_003634475.1). Lineage (NCBI taxonomy): Bacteria > Pseudomonadati > Pseudomonadota > Gammaproteobacteria > Pseudomonadales > Pseudomonadaceae > Pseudomonas > Pseudomonas sp. WPR_5_2. The sequence goes on from NZ_RBLA01000002.1 coordinate 515,922, forward strand.
CGGCCGTCGGGACCGGTCCACCTTCCATGCTGGCCGTGTGCAGGGTGTAACCCGGCAAACCGCATTCGACCAGGCCATGGTTCGCCGCAAAAAAAACAGTCTGGGCAGCGGTCAGGTCCAGCAAGCCTATATGCGGGTAGGCCACGAACACGATGGTGCGCGGTGGTGCCTGCTCGGCGTTGGCGCGTTCAGGGGTGTAGCTCATCTCATCGATAGACACTGCTGGTACTCCAGGTCGCCGCATGGCGTCGTCAGGTGTGGGGGAGGGTTATTCATCGTGTTCCAGGGTGGTCAGCGGAATCGCAAACAGGAACTGGGTGCCGACCCCCACCGTGCTGCTGACCCAGATGCGTCCGCCATGGAATTCAATGATGGAGCGGCAGATCGCCAGTCCCATGCCCAGGCCGTTTGGCTTGGTCGTGAAGAACGGATCGAACAGCGACGCCAGAATGTCTTCGGCAATGCCGGTGCCGGCATCGGCGACTTCGAGCACCGCCTCGTTGTCCTGCACCGAGGTGAGAATCCGCAGGGTTCGTGGCCGGTCGTGCACGTTGGTCATGGCCTGGCAGGCATTGACGATCAGGTTGATGATCACTTGCTGCAGCTGAATCCGGTCGACTTTGACCTGGGCACCGGGAGCGCGCAGTTGCAGGTAAGGGCGCACCTGATGGTTGGAGGTGTCATGTTGCATGAGGGTCAATGAGTCACTGACGATGTCATCGAACACTTCGGTCCTGCGCTGCACGTCACTCTGGCGCGACAACGCCCTGATGCACGCGATGACTTCGGAGGCCCGGCAAGAGTTTTGAATGATCCGGTCCAGTGAGCGGCGTGCTTCTTCAAGATTCGGTTCCGCGCGATTGATCCAGCGTTTGCAGGATTCACCACTGGTGATCACGGCGGCCAGCGGTTGATTGATTTCATGGGCGATGGAGGCGGCGAGTTCACCCATGGAGGTCACCCGCGTGACGTGCGCCAGTTTTGCCTGGGAATGAAACAGCGCTTCTTCGGCCTGCCTGGCGGCGGTCACGTCCATCAAGGCGCCGACATACTCGATGCGCCCGTGAGGGTTGAACAACGGATTGGCAATCAACCGTACGTGCTTGATTCGACCGTCCGGCATCACCAGCCGATGTTCCACTTCGATCAGTTTTTCCCGAAGCGCGGCCTTTTCGAAAACACTTTCGACAATCGGCCAATCATCCGCAGGGGTGCGCGCCCTGACCAGGTCCAGCGACGGTGTGACATCCAGTGGGTACTCCAGGATGCGTGCAGACTCTTGCGACCACGACACGCTGTAATCATCGACAATCAGACCAATGCTGCCGGTGCGGCTGAGTTTTTGTGCACCTACAAAAAACGCCTCTTTGCGACGCAAGCTGTCGTTCGCCCGTTTGCTTCTCAGCGCCAGCAGGGCGATGGCGCTCAGCGCGATCACACAGCGCACGAATCCAGCGATCAGCTTCTGGTCGCGATAGCCTTCGTCGAGGATGAAGCTGGCGGTCAGGAAGGCCACGCAACTGAAGGCCACGGCAAGGAAAACAGGGACGGAAAAGATGTTGGCCGACATGAACACCAGGGTGATGTAGAGCAGTGTCGGTGCGACATCCACGTTAAGCAGGGAGTTGGTAATGAAGATCATGCTGCCCACCGCGATGGCGGCCAGCCAGGCTATGGCGTCTGATGAAAAAAGTTGCTTGCAACGTTTGATGATAGACATTTGTTTTTCCAGATTTGCTATCGAACGGCGCACCCGAGAGGCCGGGCAAACTCTTCATTACGTTTTACTTGCGCTCCTGCAAGAAAAAACGCCCGCCAAAAAAACCAGTGGCAGGCGCTTGGGAAATGTCCCGGTCCAGCAAGGAGAGGGCTGGTCGGGATACAGGCGTTGACTGCAGATCAACTGCCAAGTCCGGACAGGTCACTGCAAAAGGGGCTGCCGGATGGGGGCCCGGCAACCCCGACGGATCAGGCCACCGGGATCAGCGGGTCGGCCGCGGCCAGGGCAGCGGCACGATCAGCCGCCGGCGGATAGATCCATACCGTGTTGATCTGGGTCTTGAGTTCCTTGGCTTCGTGCTTGACCAGTTTGACCTGGCGATCCCAGCCCTCGGTGAACACCGCGCCCCAGCTGCCCAGGTCCAGGCAGGTGACGTACTTGGGCTGGCTGTAGGCAATCGGTTCCACGCCCAGCAGCTCGGCGACGACGTTGTTGCCGGCATGACGGCCCAGGCAAATCGCATGCTGGCAGGACATCGCCGCGAAGTTGCCCAGCTCATCCGTCGCGGCATAGGCCACGTCGCCGGTGGCATACACGTCGGCGTGACCGCGCACCTTCAGGTTCTGGTCGACATGCAGGCGACCCTGACGATCACGGGTACCTTGCACTTGCTCGGTCAACGGGCTGGCGCGGAAACCGACGGTCCAGATCACGGTGCTGGACTCGATGCGCTGGCCATTGGCGAGGGTGACGCCACCGGCATCGACCGAGGCGACGCTGGTACCGACAATCCACTCGATGCCCAGGTGCTCCGACGCTTCGATAATCGATGGACGAATTCCATCGCCCAAGGACGCGGCGATTTGCGGGGCGAGGTCGACCACAATCACGCGGATGTCGGCGTTCTCACCCAGCACGGCACGCAGGCGCGCCGGCATTTCGGTCGCGGTTTCGATACCGGTGAAACCACCACCGGCCACCACTACGGTGTTGCGGGCCGCGCTGGCAGGCAAGTCTTTCAACCCGTTGATGTGGGCTTCCAGGCGCGTGGCGGATTCGATCTCGTCGACATCGAACGCGTGCTCGAGCATGCCCTCGACCGGTGGACGCATCAAGCGACTGCCGGCGGCCAGCACCAGGCGGTCGTAGCTCAGCTGGCCTTGAGCACCAGAGACCTTGGTGTAGCTGACCTGTTTGTTTTTCTCGTCGATCACCTCGGCCGAACCCTGGACGAATTTCACGCCCACGGCGTCGAACAAGTCGTTCAATGGCGCCTTCATGTTGTGCACGTTAGGCTCGTAGAAGCGCGGACGAATGCGCAATTCGGCTTGTGGAGCCAAAACGGTGATCTCGACGTCATTGCGATCATGCATGTCCAGCAGGCGAGCAGCGCTCAACGCACTCCAGACCCCACCGAACCCTGCACCAATAATCAAAATCTGTTGTTTCATTGTTATAGCTCCTGAAGAACAATCGAGGGCGTGAAAAAGATGTTTCGCAGTCAGCGCGACCGCTATGGCTCTTTGTTGCGATGTGCCTGTACAACGCTAAATAGAGAGGGTTCGGCTTGATCTGAAACAGATGTTATTCGAGGGCCTTGTTCCTGGCACTGCTACATTGGGTCATTGGCAGTATGACTAAGTGTTATCGGGCTATACCAAGGTGTTAGTTGCACGCTGTGAGCAGAGATTAGTTGTGCGGATCGAGGACTGTTTCGATACAGTCGAGCAACTTTTCGGTTGCGAAGGGTTTGGGGAAAAAAGCGACTGGCTTCAAGGTGTTGGCGTCGGGATGACGCTGTGCGTCGGGGTTTCCGGTCATGAAGATCACCGGAACATGAATGCCTCTGGCCGACAGTTCTTCATACATTTCAATGCCGTCCATTTCCGGCATTTGTATATCGGAGATCAGGCAGGACGTCACGCCAGGCCCATCGGAAAAGAGGAACTCGTGGGCGCTTGCATAAGTTCGCACCGTATATCCGCTGGAGCGCAATAAACTGTCCAGTGCCATCCTGACGGATTCATCATTATCGACGACGGCAATCATTGCCTTATTGCGCATAGTTGTGTCCTGCCTGGTAGCGGAAAGCACTTAGAGGCTGTCCGCCATCCCTGCAAGATACGCCGTCCTGAATGGATGCCCAGTATACGTGGGTATAGTCACCTGATAGCCGGCTGAGCCGAGATCACCTCCGCCATGCGTACCAGATCGGCAAATGAACGAGCACCCATTTTGCGCATGGCCTGGCCGCGATGAATCTTCACGGTGATTTCGCTCAGGCCGATTTCCCCGGCAATTTGCTTGTTCATCAAGCCAGAGGCCGCCAGTGCCATCACCGTTTGTTCCCGGGCCGTCAGGGTCTGGTGGCGCGTACGCAACTGGTCGGCGTAGTGTTCGGATTCACGGCGCTGTTTGTCACGGGTGTGGGCGGCGCACACCGCATCGATCAGGTCCTGTTCGCGGAAGGGCTTGGTCAGAAAGTCCACCGCGCCGGCTTTCATCGCCCGCACGGTCATGGCGATGTCACCGTGCCCGGTAATGAACACGATGGGCACGTTGATGCCGGCGGCGGCCAATTCGTTTTGAAAGTCCAGCCCACTGCTGCCTTGCAGTCGTACATCCAGTACCAGGCAACTGGCGGTGTCCGGGCGTGTGTATTTCATGAACTCGGCGACCGAGCCGAACAACTCGACCCGCAAGCCGATGGAGCGCAACAGACTGCCGAGGGATTCGCGCAGCGGCGCATCGTCGTCAACGATGAAAACCATGGATTCGCTTAAGGTGGTTTTATGGAGGGGATGTTGTTCGTTCATTGCTTGTTCCCAAGGGGTTGGACATGCAACCGTCCTGCGCTGTGTTCCTTGCGAAGGGCGCTACATTAAGTGCGTGCGGGGCTTGCGACACTCCTACCTGCGGGTAGCCGATCAATACCTTGGCATGCCTGCGTCATACCTTTGTATTAAATGGCTGCGGCGTAGCCCGAATCGTTGACGACCCGTATCGGCAGGGCAAACAGAAACGAGCTGCCCTGGCCGATGGTACTGGTGGCCCAGATCCGTCCTTCATGGAAATCGATGATCGAACGGCAAATGGACAGCCCCATGCCCAGACCGTTTTCCTTGGTGGTGAAGAAAGGCATGAACAGCTGCGGCAGGATCTCGGCGGGAATACCCGGGCCATGATCAGTCACTTCCAGCACGGCTTCGTTGTCCTTGACCCAGGTACGAACGCTCAGGGAACGCTCGCACGGGTCCACCGCGTCCATGGCCTGGCACGCATTGATGATCAGATTGATGATCACTTGCTGCAGTTGCACGCGATCGGCACTGACCTGGCCGCCGAATGCGGTCAGCTCGATAATTGGATTGATCTTGTGATGGGCCAGTTCATAGCGGACCAGGGTCAGGGTTTCGTTGACAATCTCGTTGAGCGACTCGTTCTGGCGCAGCGGGTCACACTTGCGCGACAAGGCCCGGACGCGGCGCGTGATCTCGCTGGCGCGATGGGAATTGACAATGATTCGGTCGAGTGACTGGCGAGCTTCGATCAGTTCGGGCACCGGGCGGCTCAGCCAATTGCGGCAGGCTTCGCCACTGCTGGTGATCGCCGCCAGCGGCTGATTGACTTCATGGGCGATGGACGCCGCCAGTTCACCCAGGGACGTGACGCGGGAGACATGGGCCAATTGGGTCTGGGCCCGGCACAGCGCTTCTTCGGCCTGTTTGCTGGCGGTCACGTCGCGTAACGCGCCCAGGTAGTCAACGTATCCGAGGTGGGTGTAGAGGGGGGTGGCGGTCAGGTGCACATGCTTGATGCGGCCATCGGGCATCAACAGGCGATGTTTGATTTCGATCAGCGGCTCATGGCGCGCAGCCTTATCGAAACCGGCCTGCACCAGCATGATGTCGGCTGGATGGGTTCGCGCCAGGATTATCGACAGCGTTGGCATGACATCTACCGGATACTCGAAGATCCGTGCCGACTGGTCCGACCAGGAGAGTCGTTCACGACCACTGCGAAAGCTCATGCAGCCTGTCTGGCTCAGTTGCTGGGAGCCGGAAAAATAAACGACTTTTTGGTGCAGGCCATCGCAGATTTTTTTGCAGCGCAACGCCAGCAACGTCATCGCTGCCAGCAACGTCAGGCCACGGAAAAAGTCCTCCGTCGATTCCCAGCGGTCAAACCCGCCGTGGTAGAAAAATACGGTCGTCAACAGCAGCATGCAGAACAGGGCGACCACGATCACCGTGCTGACCGAAACCAGGTTGATCGCCATCAACAGCACCGCAATGCACAGCGTTGCGACGGGGAGGTCGGTGCGGGTTTCGGTATTGACGATGATCCCGCAGGCCACGATCAGCCCCATCAGCCAGACCAGCAGGTTTTCAAACGGCTTGAGGCTGGTTGCGATCAAGGGGCGAGTCGTCCTTTGGCCTGAATTGAACAGCATCTTGCTCAAGCTACCTTTCAAAAATGTATGCGCGCTGCGTGTATTGGCAGGCTTGTCTGTTTTCGAATCGATCATGCGCGCCTCGTCTTTTTGTTCGGGCTGGGCGGAGAATCGCATCGCTATGCTAGGAGCTACGGTTCTCATTCGGTTAGGACAAAAAACCCGAAAAACCTGCCACTCCCCTGACTCGGTCAAGCGCTCGAAAGCATGCGCAAGTCATTTATTGCATTGGCTTTTTTGCTCCGTCGCTATACCCAGGTATCACCATGCGCACCTAACGCATGATCGTGCTGTCCCCATGTACGACAGACGTTTGTCATCGACGGCCATAACCTGTTCACGAACTTTCGAACTCAATGGCCTCGTGCCGGGTAGCGAACCTCATGAACAGAAATGACCTGCGTCGTGCCGACATCAACCTGCTGGTGGTTTTCGAGACGATGATGCATGAGCGAAATGTCAGCCGTGTCGGCGAAAAGCTGTTCCTCGGTCAACCCACCATCAGCGGTGCCCTGAGTCGATTGCGCGTGCTGTTCGATGACCCGCTGTTCATTCGTGCCGGACGGGTGATGGAGCCGACCGCGCGGGCCGAAGAGATTTTCGCCAACCTGGCACCGGCGCTGGACGGCATTGCCGCTGCGCTGAGCCGTTGCCAGCCGTTCGACCCGCGCACCAGCGAGACGACGTTTCACGTCGGGCTTTCCGATGATGTTGAATATGCGTTGCTGCCACGGCTATTACGGCACCTGCGCGTCGAGGCGCCGAACATCACCTTGATCGTGTTGCGTGTCGATCAGCAGCAGATGTCGCAGCGGTTGATGAACGGTGATATTTCCGTGGGCATCAGCCATACCCTCGACTTGCCGGCCAATGCACATCGCAAGGGCTTGCGGCCGATCCGGCCGATGCTGTTGCGAGCCGATATCCGGCCCGGCGCTCTGGGGCTGGAAGAGTTCTGCCGACGCCCCCACGCGGTAGTGTCGTCCATGGGCAATGCCACGGATGACACCGACCACGCGCTGGGCCGGCTGGGGCGGCAGCGCAAAGTCGTGCTGACCGTGCCGCAGTTCAGTGCCTTGCCGATGTTGCTGGCGCAAAGCGACCTGCTGGCAATCGTACCGGACTACGTGGCCAAGGCCATGACGTCAGTGGAGGGCGTGAGGGCCGAGCCGGCACCGTTGCCATTGCCGACACCGGAGTTGTCGATGGTCTGGCGCGCAGCGACGCACAGCGATTGCGGGCAACGCTGGCTGCGCTCAAGGTGCAGTGCGTTTTTCTGTGAGCCGGTCGAGTTGCAGATGGTGCCGAAGTCTCGACCGGCCTTGCACAACGATCAGGCTTTGCTGGCGGCCAGGTAAGCGCCCAGGCGCTTGCCCATTTCCTCGCCCAGGGCCTGCAAGCCGCTCATGGGCCGGACCATCACCTCGAAATCGACGATTTTCCCCTGTTCGTTGAAGCGGATCATGTCGATGCCCTTGAGCTGTTTCTCGCCGACCCTGGCGCTGAATTCGAGGATGACATTCAGGCCGTCGGCGCTCGCCAGTTCACGGTGGTAGGTAAAGTCTTCGAACACCTTGGATACCGTGTTGAGAATCATCGAAACCACCGGGGCACCGGGATACGGCGTATGCGCCATCGGTGAGCGGAACACGGCTTGTGGGTCCAGCAACCCTGGCAAGGCCTTCAGGTCGCCGGTGCGGATCATCGCGTGCCACAGGCTCAAGGACTCTGCGGCTTTGGGGTGCAGTTGCAGTTCAGACATGGTCAACTCCTGTTTTTTGTTGTTGTTCAAAGCGTGCCTGACGGGGTTCTTCCCAGGTGCCGGGCGATGACCTGCGCGGCGTCGCCTGCCCAGGCGCTGTAGATCGCCGGCCCCGGATGGAAACCGTCTGGCGCCATCGCACCGGCCACGGGTGCCAGGTGGGTCGTCAACAGCGTACAGCGATCCGTGCGATCTGCCAGTTCAGCGAGGCGCCCGTTAAATCGCGTCGCCCGGTTTCCCAGGTACCAACGCAGCGGTTGAGGCAATGCGGGAAATAAATGCATCGGTGGCAGAGGGGAGATGACGATCAGCCTGACGCCGAACTTGTCGGACAGTATCGCCAGCAACTGCTGTTGCCGGGTGACCCACTGATCCGCCGTCAGCGTACCGGTGACGTCATTGACGCCGATGGACAGCAGCGCCACATCGAAGGGCTCCGGCCCGTGCTGTTCGAGCAGTTCCAGCAAGGCTTGCGAATCAAGACCGGACCGCGCCCAGAGCTTCCAGCCAACTTGATACGCCCTGGCCAGGCGACTGACCACCTGACCGCTCAGGGCTTGCGCCTGCGTCGACGCCCCGACACCCGCCGCGGCGCTGTCGCCGAGAATCAACAGACGCAGAGGCTCGCCATCGCCGGCCAGGCCTTCGCGCTCACCCTCGGCCTCCGGCAATTTCGGCGTGATCCGGCGGGTGTAGGCGCCTTGCATCAGCAATAGGGGGCCGAGCATGATTTTGGCCAGGGCTTCGGTTTTGCTCATGTCAGGGGGTCCTGAGAGGGTGCCTTAGACTCGCTTAAAAAGCGTGCATGAAACAGTCCTGAATCCGCTGTAATGCTGTTTATCAGGAATGGAAATGGGGTGGTATATCCATTACCCAGGGGGGCGCTGGCGCGATTCCCTGTAGGAGCTGGCTTGCCTGCGAAGGCATCCGATCAGACATATGTTGACTGACCCACCGCTTTCGCTGGCAAGCCAGCTCCTACAGAGGATCGTGCATCCAACCAAACCAGGTCAGCCGGTAAACTCTGGAGACTGCTAAAAACGGGCAACAAAAAAACCGGCTGATCAGGCCGGTTTTTTTGTGGGGGACTGCGGTAGGGCAGTTGGGTTTATGCGACGCGGTTGCCTTGCAGGTGGTCGGAACCATCGGCAGCGACGCGGTTGCCTTGCAGGTGGTCGGAGCCATCGGCGGCGACGCGGTTGCCTTGCAGGTGATCGGAGCCATCGGCGGCGACGCGGTTGCCTTGCAGGTGGTCGGAACCATCGGCGGCGACGCGGTTGCCTTGCAGGTGATCGGAGCCATCGGCAGCGACGCGGTTGTCTTGCAGGTGGTCGGAGCCATCAGCCGCCACAGCGCGTTTTTCAAGCAGGCGATCAGAACCGCCCTCAGCCACACGGCTTTCAATCAGACGATCCGAGCCGCCTTCAGCGACTACAGGTTGAGCCGAGGTCGCAGCGAAAGCGTTCACTGCGAAGATCGAGAAAGCGATGCTGAGGAGGGTTTGGCGTTTCATGATCGTGTGCTCCAGGGTGTTGTCGGTGGGTATGGAGCTGATGTTACGCCGCACAGCTTTTAAGAGAACTTCATTGAGTCAATGGTAACTATTGATGCAGTCAATGGATGTGCAAAACCGCTCTATGTAGGAGCCGGCTTGCCGGCGAATGCGGTGGGTCAGTCACCATCAATGCTGAATGGCGCACCGCCTTCGCGAGCAAGCTTTGCTCCTACAGGGCTGCGCAAACGCCCGGGCGAATTGAAACGCCTACAGCAGGCGGCATACGGCGCTACTTGAACAGTTCGGAATGACTTCCAAGATCCACAAATGTAAGCAGGTCGAAACGTGTGTGTTCATAAATCAGCAGGAAGTCACCGCCGATGTGACACTCTCGAAATCCAGCCCAATCCCCCGTCAATGCATGATCCAGGTACTCGGCTGGCAATGGCTCCCCCAGAAAAAGCATCACCATCACCTGGCGAACTTCATTCATGTCACGGCGCCCGGAGCGTTTGTAACGTTCCCACGATTTCTTGAATTCCGAGGTCTGTGCGCATTGTTTGGGCAGCTCAGCGCGTTTTTGCTTTTTCTCCGGTTTCGCCATCAACATCCCCCAGCATTTCGTCTATCGAGTCGAACCGCTGACGAATATTTTTTGCTTCCATCATGGCGCGGGCCGTTTTCTCCGAAGGAACGCGTACCTCAAACGGAAGTCCCTGAGTCGCTACCACCTGACGAAGAAAAAGGCGCATGGCATCACTGATGCTCAGGCCACAAGCACTCAAAACTTCAGTGGCACGCGCTTTCAAATCCTCATCGATGCGGCAACGCACGTCTGTAGTTTTTAGTAGTGCACCCATGGTTATCACCTCATTGTTAATTTGTAGCTACATTGGCGCTACCTCGAACATTCTGGTTGAGTGGGGGCTTTTGGGTCAACTTCAGCTTGATGGGCGGTTCGAGAACGGGACTGGTAGCTGAGTTTCTCGTCCGGTATTTCAATGGTTAAAGCACGCCATGAATATCAGCCCGATCCTTATCGTATTTGGGAAGCGTCCTGACTCAATGCAGGAAATGGCGGGTAAAAATGGGCTTCATTTAAACGCCTACGAAAAAAGCCCGGCTGATCAGGCCGGGTTTTTTGGGGTATGGAGCAGAGCCGCTCTTCGTAGGAGCGAAGCTTGCTCGCGAAGGCGGTGGGTCAGTCACCATTAATGCTGAATGACATACCGCATTCGCGAGCAAGCTCGCTCCTACAGGTCCCGGTGTTTGTCCCTTTATTGATCGGTGACGCACAGCTCCCCGGTCGCCCGGATCAACGCCTGGCCATGCAGGGCATCCTTGATCAGGCCGGAGCGTTGTTCGGCCAACCAGTTGGGGCATTCCGGGTCGATGCGATAGGGTACGAAGTCGGCGTATTGCTGTAACAGACGGGTCTGCAATTCATCCAGTTTTGGCCGCAGTTGAGTGAGGTCTGGTCGAGGCAGGTCGGGCGCCTTGTGCGCCGCTTGCCATTGCGCGATCAAGCCGTACTGCACCAATTTGTTGGCTTCGATCTGTGCGGCGATCAGTTCGGCGGCGTCATCCGGGTCCAGGCTGCGCTCGACGGCCTGCTTCCTGGCGTTGGCGATCACCAACGCTTCCCGGGCGCTATCCTGGATCGGTTTACCACTGTCCCATTTGGTCAGCGCCACCTGATCGGCGATGTTCAGGCGCTCATTGATGGTGGCCAGCAATGGCCGCAAGGAATCGGGCGCCGTGGAAGGGGCCGCGTGGGCGACGCTGGTGAGTGAACAGGCAACCAGTAAAGCGGGTAGCGTGCAAGTCAGCAGTTGCGACAAGCGTGAGCAGTGGAACATAAGCAAACCTCTTGGGCATGGGATGCGCATCACGCAATGTGTAACACAGCCGAATCCGATGAACGATAGTTCAACAGGCTCTTTCGCACAGGCCTGGCTTTGGTGCAGGCTGCGACTTTGTCGTTTTTACCCAGGGAGGCGTAGATGGAAGACAGGTATGAAGTTGCGGTGTTGGGCATGGGGGCAATGGGCGCCGCCACCCTGTATCAATTGGCCAAGGCCGGGGTCAAGGTGATCGGCATTGACCGCCATCATCCCCCGCACGATCAGGGTTCAAGCCACGGTGATACGCGGATCACCCGGCTCTCGGTGGGCGAAGGCGCGGCGTACCTGCCTATTGTCCGCAACTCGCACCGGATCTGGCGCGAGCTCGAAGTGTTGTCCGGCGAGTCGTTGTTCGAACAGTGCGGCGTGCTGGTCATGACCTCCAGTGCCGATTATGACCCGAACGATCAAAGCGATTTCACCCAGCGCACCCTGCAACTGGCAAAAGCCAATGGCATCGAACATGAGGTGTTGTCAGCCGAGCAGATTCGCCAGCGCTTCCCGCAGTTTTCCCCGGTACTCGACACGGCTGTCGGGTATTTCGAACCCAGCGGCGGCTACGTCCGGCCGGAGCGCTGCATCGCGGTGCAATTGCAACTTGCCGAGGCGCGTGGCGCCACGCTGCTCAAGGGCGAAACCGTCACGCAGATCACCTCGCACGAGCAGGGCGTCACCGTCATCACCGACCAGCGCACGATCCACGCCGACAAGGTGGTGATCAGCGCCGGCATGTGGTCCAGGGACTTGCTTGGTGAACCCTTCGACCGCTTGCTCCGGGTCTGTCGGCAGAAGCTGTTCTGGTTCGAACTGGAAGAAGGCGCCCGTTTCGCCCCGGTGTCGCCGACCTTCATCTACTACCACGGCTCAGGCGACGAGGCCTCGAACTATGGTTTTCCGCCGTTGCCTGGCGAGGGCAGCCTGAAGGTCGCCACCGAGCAATACAGCGAAGAATCCTCGCCAGACACGCTGGACAGAACCATCAGCACAGCCGAAGCCCGGGACATGTACGACAGCCACGTGCGTGGCAAAATCGCCGGCGTCAGCGCGCGGGTGGTCAAGTCGGCGGTGTGTGCCTACACCGTCACCCCGGACAGCCACTTCATCATCGACGAACACCCGACCCTCAAACACACGCTGGTGGTGTCCGCCTGCTCGGGGCACGGCTTCAAACATTCCGCGGCATTGGGTGAGGCACTGGCGCAGTGGTGCGTGCAGGGCAGCAGTGAGCTGGACTTGTCGGCGTTCTCACTAAAACGCTTTGACGGGTTACTGGATTGATCGGTCGGTTCATCCAGCGGCGAGCAAACGCTCAACCTGCGCCAGCTCCCAGGTACTGAGCAAACCCACCGGGTCGGTGCCGTAGCGCTGCCCGCCATCGAACACCCGGCCGTCCGGGCTCTGGCAATTCAGGCAGTGGCGCAGGTGCACACCGTCCACATCAAGGGTCAGGCGCCAGCCTTCGATGTCGACATGTACCGGGCCGGCTTCAGGCTGCTCTTCGAGGCGCTTGAGTGGGCGAAGGCCCAGGGCGGCGTCGCGCAATGACTGGTAAACCTCGCGAGCGGTCAGGGGCGGCACAGGTGTCTCCGGTGTGTTTGCGGGGGGACAGGATAGATGAAGGGCCGACCGATGTTGAGCACGAAAAAGCCCGTCTGATCAGGCCGGTGCAATATTCGGCCTACACTCATCCACGGACGCTGCAATCCCGGCGGCCACGGGATTCGATGACGACGCACGGGCAGGCGCAGATGAAACCCATCAAACTGATCGTATTCGGTCTGGCATTGGCTGCCGCAAGCTTTTGCGCTCACGCCTACGAATCCGATCTTCACTACGGATTGACCTACTGGCTGGCCACTCAAGCGGGCTTCGATCCCCTGCAAAGCCAGGAAATCGCACGGCAAAACGAACTCACCGACACCGGCATGCTCGACGCCAAGCATGCCATTATCTGGGACCTCTGCATCCTGCAGGATACAAGAGCCAGTTTGTTGACCCGGGCACTTCATTTTCGTGCCAAGCGTGAGCCTCCGGCGAGTCCGGCAGAGCGGCCGGTCAATTCCACCGCTCGCTATGCGATGGGGCAGTCCAACAGCATGATCGTCGAGCCCCATCATGAAGACCCTGATCTTCAGAGCAAATTCGGTCAGGCACTCCACGGCTGGCAGGACTCTTTTTCCCATGCGGGCGTCAGCAATACTTTCTTCCTGTGCCCGGACAACTGGATCTGGTCGCACCCGGTCGACAAGGGCAGTGTGTTCTCCCACGCCGCGGATCAGACCTGGATGGACGTGAAGAAATGCACGATGGCCGCGTCCAGCACCTATGACCTCTTGCTCCGGTATCGAGCGCCATTGACACTCGGTACTCAACCCAAGGATTGGAAAGACCTGGTAGCGCCGGTTGACGCCTTCTGCCGGGCGTCGACCAAGGTGCAAAAAGCAGACTGGTTCAAGGCCGAGCGCGTACCCCAAGCCGAGGCCATCGCGAAAAACACCAGCCTGGACGACGGCGGCCACAGTTTCTTCAAGGCGCCCAGGATTGACTTGCGCCGTGGCGTTCCCTCGCTCAATGCAGTCCCGGCAAACGTACCCGAGTATGAGCAACAGGAACCGGGCTGGCTGCCGGCTATCGAGATGGATGAGAAACTCCAGGCGTTGCTGATGAATCCGCAGACCAACGCATCGCCGCAAGCGCAAGCCTATGCACGGGGATTCCTGAAGGCCTGGCTCACCGCACCGCCGGAGCAGCTGCCGGAAGCACTTGCCCCGTTCCTGGGGAAGAGGGTCCTCAGCCAGGATGACGAGTTGATCACGCGCTTGCGGCGCCTGCGCCTTAAAGACCAAGGGCACCCGGAAGCGGCGAATGCCAAGTCAGGGCGTATCAACCCGGACGATTACGTCACGCTCAATGGCGACAACTGGACCACTGGGCTGATCCCGGTCCGCGGGTCGAAAGCCGAAGCACTCGTCACAGACTGGGGGCATGAAATCCTGGTAATCGCCATTCTGCGAAATGCCCCCAACGAAGTGCTGATGGTCGTGACCACCCAGGATTTTGAACCCAAGGCGATATCCAGTCTGATTTTTCACTGAGTTTTGCTGCACGGGGGCAGGTCCCCCCCGATCCCCTGTAGGCGCTGGCTTGTCGGATCGCCGCACCGCAGCGAAGACGGCGGATCAGCCAACAATGATGTGGAAGGCAAGCGCACTTTCAATAACCCCCTCGGCCTGATTGATGTGCAACGCCGCCATCACCATCAAACCCACGCCCAGGCAACACCGCATGAACCGCGTGCCGCCGATGGCGCGATACAACGCCGTCAACACCACACTCGTGCCACCGCCCACCAGCAGCGCCTGTAAGAACGTGTCGTGCCAGAACGCCAGACCCAACGCGAAGACAAACATCAGCCAGATCAGGCCCAGCATGATCCTGTCGGCTTTGCGGTAGTGCTCAAGGAAGCGAGGGGGGAAGGGCATTCATGCTGACTCCGTGTCACTGAACGGAGTGAGGCAGAGGGGATGGTGCTTGGGTAAGTCAGACATTGGCCCTGTGGCGAGGGAGCTTGCTCTTGTAGCGCTCGAGTACGGGAACGGTGCAACGGGAGCAAGCTCCCTCGCCACAGGGTCATTGACTGTTTTTGGTTTGGTTGAGGTGTCTGTGAGAAGTGGGGAGAGCGTAGCTGTTAGCCATCATCTTGGAGCGGGCGACGTCGTTCGGGGGACACATTGGCAGAAATAGAGGCAAGTCATGCTGAATCGGCGGGGTGGCGTTGGGAACCAACCGTACTGCAACCGGTCTTGCCGTACCAAAACGAAAAAGCCCGGCTGATCAGGCCGGGCTTTTTTTGTGTGCGATATTGCGATTCAATCAAGCGACGCGGTTGCCTTGCAGGTGGTCGGAACCATCGGCGGCGACACGATTGCCTTGCAGGTGATCGGAGCCATCGGCGGCGACGCGATTGCCTTGCAGGTGATCCGAACCATCGGCGGCGACGCGATCGCCTTGCAGGTGATCCGAGCCATCAGCGGCGACGCCATTGCCTTGCAAGTGGTCGGAACCATCGGCGGCGACGCGGTTGCCTTGCAAGTGGTCGGAGCCATCGGCGGCGACGCGGTTGCCCTGCAGGTGGTCAGAGCCATCAGCCGCCACAGCGCGTTTTTCGAGCAGGCGATCAGAACCGCCCTCAGCCACACGGCTTTCAATCAGACGATCCGAGCCGCCTTCAGCGACCACAGGTTGGGTCGAAGTCGCGGCGAAAGCGTTCACTGCGAAAACCGAGAAAGCGATGCTGAGGAGGGTCTGGCGTTTCATGATCGTGTGCTCCGGGGTGTAATGGGTTGGTATGGAGCAGATGTTACGCCGCGGATTTTTTAAGAGAACTTCATTGATGTGATGGTGAACATCGATGGTATCGATAGGGCGAGTGGTCTGCCGCTGGTGAGCGTGATGATGGCGTACCTTGGCAAATCGGTTTTTTGCAGACATTGATTACATTGCGTATCAACTGTAATGCGCGATAGCGTCATTATCAGGAGTGCAAAACACAAATACAGTCAGTCGGAGGATCCTGTATCAAGCCCGCCGGATTAACGGGTGGTGCAGGTGACGATGTTAATTTATTGACTGCGTAGTTGAGGTGTCTTTGATGATTCAGCGCACGATGAAAACAACTTTCCTGGCAACACTTCTTCTCGCAAGTGCAGCCATGCCATTCGTCCAGGCACAACCATTGCCACTCGGTAAAACCGGTGCTTTATATAATGAAGAGGTGGAATGGCGCAGCTTTCCAGCTTTCCCCAAAGAAGTAAAACTGGCCGTCCTGGTTGGCGACCCCAGCAAACCAGCACCCTACGTTGTGCGAGTCAAAGTGCCAAACGGCATCAAACTAATGCCCCATACACATCCTGAAGATCGTATCTATACCGTTATGTCCGGTGTTTTCTATATTGGTTTCGGTTCTGTCTTTGATCCGGACAAGCTGGTTGCTTATGGTCCGGGTAGCGTGGTGATACTCCCGGCTAATACACCACACTTCCACTGGGCCAGATCAGGAGAGTACATCTCACAAGTTTACGGATTCGGCCCGCTGGGCATCGAGTATATCGATAGCCATGATGATCCTCGTAATACATCGAAGTGACACCTGCTCGCGAAGACGATCTACAAGCCAGTCAGACTTTTGTGAATGTACCCAATCCACGTAGGAGCAAGGCTCGCCAGCGAAGGCGGCCAGACAGCCAACCAATCTCCCGCAGATGTATTCGGTTCAACTGTGGGAGCGAGCCTGCTCGCGAAGACGGTTGCTCAGTCACCAATGGCATTGAATGCAACGCCGCGATCGTCAGATCACCGTCCGGAGCAAGCTCGCTCACAATAAGGTTTCGAGAAATTGCGCCGACCAGTGTTTCATCTTTTCGGCAATGAAAAGGAGCAAAATACCAGCCAAAATAAATCCGTCGCTTTATTCCTCTGCGAAGGCTCAGTGAGGTCGTAGTGATTCGTTTCGAAAGACAATTGGGCAGTTGAACACGAAAAAACCCGGCTGATCAGGCCAGGTTTTTTTTGTGTTTCGGTCAGGCGATTTGTTTATGCGACACGGTTGCCATTCAGGTGATCTGAACCATCAGCGGCCACGGTGTTGCCTTGCAAGTGGTCGGAGCCGTCGGAGGCGACGGTGTTGCCTTGCAAGTGGTCGGAGCCGTCGGAGGCGACGGTGTTGCCTTGCAAGTGGTCGGAGCCGTCGGAGGCAATGGTATTGCCTTGCAGGTGATCAGAACCATCGGCAGCAACAGCGCGTTTTTCGAGCAGGCGATCCGAACCACCTTCAGCCACACGGCTTTCAATCAGACGATCCGAGCCGCCTTCAGCGACCACAGGTTGAGTCGAAGTCGCGGCGAAAGCGTTCACTGCGAAAACCGAGAAAGCGATGCTGAGGATGGTTTGGCGTTTCATGATCATGTGCTCCGGGGGTGTTGTCAGTTGGTATGGAGCAGATGTTACGCCGCAGGATTTTTAAGAGAACTTCATTGAGTTGATGGTGACTATTGATGCAGTCAATGGATGCAAAAACAGGACTTTTTGTAGCGGCAGGCGCCAGCTGCTACAAGCTGTGCGTACGCCAGTGGCTACTGCTCTGTGACGGGCATCAGGTGTTCTTCTGGCCATCGAAGCGTAGGCGCCAATCAAAAGTCATGAAAAACCCGGCTGATCAGGCCGGGTCCTTCGTGCGAACTGACCTGCCTGGTCTACAGCCTCACCGCAAAAAAACGGAGATCTGCTATTGCATTAGTAATCTACAGTTCACTGATGGCAGGTTGTCATAGGGAGGCCTGATGATGCGAAGTTCACTTGTGCATTCGAGACTTTGTTTTTGTTGTTTAGTGAGTGTTGTAACAATGGGGCTGACCGCTTGCTCCAGCAACGCCCCCCCTAAACAAATCATTCGGCCACCTGAGGATGACAGTGAAACTTCGACTGTGCGTATCACTACCAATTGGAAAGAGCACGCGCTTAGCAAAGTGGGGTGCATGGAGCACGCCAAAGCCGTTCTGACACAAGCGAAATATTTTGTTGACGCAGGGGAACGCTCAATCTTTGGGTTGCGTGAAGGCATGACGTTTTCAATTCGCTGCGACTACGAAGGCGTTGCTTTTTTCGCCGTGGCTTATCGCCACAGACCAAGTGTTGAAACTCAGAATCGGATTATGGACGAAGTCATGACGCGGTTTTAAGAAACTCAGGCCAGCGGTACAGGGTTTTATTATGTGCCCATCGCGACTCGAAAGTATGTATGAAGGTCAAGGCGTCACAGCGGGAGCAAAAACCGGGGGCGGGCTTATTTAGTGGTCGGGGAAATAACGGGCGCGCTCGGCGCCCGTTTTCATTTACTCCGCAGTCTGCGCCCGCAAACGCCGCCCGATTACATCCATCAAGTCACACCCATCGCGCAACGGAATGGCCAACAGCTTGGAAAAGTCCGACAACACCACCGTGTCGCAGCCAATCTCAGCGCGAAAGGCAATGTTCTCCAGCACCTGCGTAACCGCACGAATCCGGTAATCCGCCGTGGCTTGCAGAACGTCGAGTGGGGCTTGGGTGTCGATGAGCTGGGAGGCCGGAACCAGGTCGATTCCGGTGAGAGGCATGTATCTTTCCATGGTTGAAACTCTCTGTTTGATTGGCTTGTCGCTATCACTCAGTCGTCGCCAAACGATTGGGTGGCAGCTGTGCGCAGGTTGGCGAACCGGGAACAGAGAAACCGGCAGACCCGAAGGTCTCCCGCGCACAGCCGCCATGACAGCGGCTTTGCGGGTGCGATGATACCTGCAATTAAGCGGATAGCTCTCGCATTCTCTGTTATCAGGTCGCCAAACCTGAATCGCCATTTGGGCGACGGGGTGGACTATAAGTCACACAAGATCAGCCCAGATAGGTGAGCACTTCCGAACTTCATGTAGGACCCGTGTTGATGAAACTTCAGACCTTTCACCTCCCTCCACTGGCATTCCAAACACAGACCTGAGATGTTCAATGCCCCCGTGGTTTCAGCCACCGAAGCTATCCTCAATCAACACGCCAGCACCCGAGACGGACCCTCAATGCAAACCCCAACCAAACCCCAACGCCCCCTCTGGCAAACCTACCTCCTGTTCCTCGCCCCGATGGTCCTGTCGAACTTCCTGCAATCCATGTCCGGCACTGTCAACAGCATCTACATCGGCCAAATGCTCGGCACCCAGGCCTTGGCCGCTGTGTCCGGCATGTTCCCCATCGTCTTCTTCTTCATCGCCCTGGTCATCGGCCTCGGCGCTGGCGCCGGGGTGCTGATCGGCCAGGCCTGGGGCGCGCGCGAGCCGCATCTGGTGAAGGCCATTGCCGGCTCGACGTTGTTGTTGGGGCTGTTGATCGGGTTGGTGGCGGCGGTGGTGGGCAGTGTGTTTGCGCGGTCTTCGTTGGTGGGGTTGGGGACGCCGGGGGATGTGCTGGACGATGCGGTTTCGTATGCCCATGTGATGTTGTGGTTCATGCCGTCGCTGTTGGTGTTTGTGTTGTTCACGCAGTTGCTGCGCGGGGTGAGTGACACGTTTTCGCCGTTGTTGGCGTTGCTGGTGTCGACCGTCATCGGGCTGGTGCTGACGCCGGTGTTGATTCGCGGCTGGTTCGGCTTGCCGATGCTGGGGATTCAGAGTGCGGCGTTTGCCGGGTTGGCGGGGAACCTGGCGGCGATGGGGTGGCTGGCGTGGCGGTTGATTCGCAAGGGGCATCCGTTGGCGCCGGATCGGGAGTTTTTTGCGGCGATGAAGCTGGATTGGGTGATCCTTGGCAAGGTGCTGCGCATCGGCTTGCCGACCGGGTTACAGATGGTTGTGTTGTCGCTGTCGGAGTTGGTGATTCTGGCGTTGGTGAACCAGCACGGTTCCCAGGCGACAGCGGCGTACGGGGCGGTGACGCAGATCGTCAATTACGTGCAGTTCCCGGCGCTGTCGATTGCGATCACGGCGTCGATCCTTGGGGCGCAGGCGATTGGGGCAGGGCGCATCGAGCGGATCGGACCGATTTTGCGGACGGGGTTGATGATCAATGTGTGTTTGACCGGTGGGCTGGTGGTGTTGGGGTATTGGCTGTCGCACTGGCTGCTGGGTTCGTTCCTCACCGAGGAGGCGACGCGGAGCATGGCCGAGCACCTGTTGCACATCATGCTCTGGAGCCTGTTGGTGTTTGGCTTTCAGGCGATCATCGGCGGGATCATGCGTGCCAGCGGAGCGGTGATGGTGCCGGTGGCGATTTCGATTGTGTGCGTGGTGGGCGTGCAGTTGCCGGTGGCGTACCTGCTGGATGCGCGGTTCGGGTTGCAAGGGGTGTGGATGGCGTTTCCGGTGGCGTATCTGGGGATGCTGGCGTTGCAGACGCTGTATTACAAAATGATTTGGCAGCATCAGAAGATTGAGCGGTTGGTGTAGGGGCTTGAGAGGTGTGTATTGCTGCTGGCGTCATCGCGAGCAGGCTCGCTCCTACAGGGATCTGCTTGCCGCCGGCCACCGTCGCGCCGAGAATTCATGGGTGGGGTGAAGTGTTAACCGACAGGCGTGATCGCCTGGGGAGGTTTTCAAATGAATCATTCATCGCAAACCATCCTGCAAAATCGCGCCGCCGCCGGTCGGCGCCTGGTGGAACCGCTGCTCCCATACGCCCGTCGCGCCGATGTCATCGTCCTGGCTTTGCCCCGTGGCGGGGTGCCGGTGGCTTATGAGGTGGCCACGGCCCTGGCGGTGCGCCTGGACCTGATGCTGGTGCGCAAGCTCGGGGTGCCGTC
The DNA here is from genome assembly GCF_003634475.1 of Pseudomonas sp. WPR_5_2. Taxonomy (NCBI): domain Bacteria; kingdom Pseudomonadati; phylum Pseudomonadota; class Gammaproteobacteria; order Pseudomonadales; family Pseudomonadaceae; genus Pseudomonas; species Pseudomonas sp. WPR_5_2. The sequence goes on from NZ_RBLA01000002.1 coordinate 536,575, forward strand.
GCACCAGGAGTTCGCCATGGGCGCCATTGCCGGTGGCGGCATTCAGGTTCTCAACGAACAGGCGTTGCGGGCGCACCCGATTGATAAAGCCGCGTTCGATGCCGTGGTCGCCCGGGAGACGCGGGAACTGGCGCGCCGTGAGCAGGCGTATCGCGGATCCCGCGCGCCGTTGCAACTCAAGGATCAGGTGGTGATCCTGATCGACGACGGCCTGGCAACCGGCGCGTCGATGATGGCAGCGATCCATGCAGTGCGCGAGCACGGGCCGTCGCGGATTGTCGTCGCCGTGCCCGTGGCCCCCATTGAAACCGCCGAGGCGTTGCGCAGTGAAGTGGATGAGCTGATCTGCCCGCTGATCCCCGATTGGCTGATGTCCATCGGTTATTGGTACATGGATTTTTCCCAGACGTCGGATCAGGAGGTCATGGATCTATTGCAACGGGCGTGGCAGCGAGAGGCTGGCGACAGCGCGTCATGAATGTGATGGCGTCGGCTGTTCAAGGTGGAATAAACAACTGTTCTTTGCTTTAGTCCTCCTGATGCCGGCTTGTGTGTACGGCACTTCAACCCATGAGGGCGCCCCGGCCCGGAGTGTTCCATGAACTCTCGATTCCCGCGTTTCCCTGCTTTGCTCGCTATCGTGGCACTCGGTGTGTTGCCCGACGCTGGTGCGGTCGAATACACCGACGTCAACCCCACGGCCAGTACCATCAGTTTCACCTACAACCAGATGGGCTCGAGGGTCTATGGCACCTTCGGCAAGTTCCAGGGTTCCCTGCAGTTCGATACCCGCCACCCCGAAGCGGCGCACGCCAAATTGACCATCGACCTCGAAAGCATCGATGCCGGCAGCGAAGACGCCAATACTGAATTGCAAAAGCCGGCGTGGTTCGACACCGCCCAATATCCGGTAGCGACCTTTGAGTCGGCCCGATTCAAGGCCATTGGCAACAACCGCTACCAGATCACCGGCAAGCTCACACTCAGAGGGCTGAGCCGGGAAGTGTCGGTACCGGTCTTGCTGAAAGAGGAAAACGCCATCGGCATTTTCGAAGGCGAGCTGAAGCTGGAGCGCAATGATTTCAAGATCGGTGAAGGCGAATGGGCCGATACGGTTGTTTCCAACGAGATCAATATCCGCTTTCGGATGGTCGCTCCGCAGCGCTAGTGGGTGGGCACGCCCAATCCGAGTGAGCGCATTCGCGACGTAAACGATCAACGCCCGGTCCACATTGCATGGACCGGGCGCCAGTCAACGTTACATCAGTGCGCCGCGATGGGCGCCGTCACCGACTTGCCGAAGGTCGAGGTGATGGTCACGGTCGGGTTCGGTGTCGGGCCGGCGCCGGTGGTGCTGGCCGATACCCTCCAGCGAGCCCCGGTGCCGGTCGGCGTGAGGATCGCGTTACCGAGGTTGAGCGGGCCGGCGGTCGTCGTCGCCGTGACCGTCAGCGTGTTGCCCGTACCCCGTGAAGTGGTCCCGGCCAGGTCCCAAGTGTAGCGGTTGTTGCTGCGCACGGTGACGGTCGCACTGGTCACCACCAGGTCTTCGTTGACCGCCGGTGCAGGCGTCACCGCCACGGAGACGGTTGCCGGTGGCGAGACCGCATCCTTGGCATCGCTGGCCTGGTAGGTGAAGGTCGCGGTGAACGGCGCGGGGGCAGTGGCTGGTGGTGTGTAGATCACACGCACGCCGTCGGTGGTGACCGTGCCCTGGCCGGAGTCCGGTTGACTCAGGCCCACCACTTTGAGCGGCAGGTTACCGTCCGGATCGGTGTCGTTGGCCAACACGTTGATGGTCACCGCTTGCCCGTTGCTGCTGGCCGCGCTGTCAGGATTGGCCACGGGTTTTTTGTTCTCGCCTTCGTTGTTGTTATCGTCACCGGTGCCACCGCTGCGGAAGGTCGGCAGCGCCGCGGTGTTCACGTAGGTGACGCCGTCCCAGCCGGGCAGGGGCGTTGGCATCAACTGGAACTGACCCGGGTGCTCGACATCCCAGCGCAGCAGCATCGAGTTGTCTTCGTGCTGGGTGTTGTGGCAGTGCTCCATGTAGGTGCCGGCAAACTCGCGGAAGTGAATCGCCATTTCCACATCCACCGAACTGTCGAGGCCGTCGCCGATGCGGTACACGTCCTTGCGCGCCCATTTTTCCCATTCCGGCGGTGCCTTGCCGTCGCGGCTGAGGATGATCCCTTCCTCGAAGTGCACGTGCACCGGATGGCTCCAGCCGTTGCCGCCATTCTTGATTTTCCACACTTCGAGGGTGCCGTCACCGGAGAAGCCGGCATCGGTCGGGCCGTTGGCCAGTTGCGGGGCGGCACTCAGGCGGCGAGGGTCCATGGTGTAGCCAAAGCCACCGTCGGTCTTGACGGTCCATGGCGCTTCGTCGGTGCCATCGGAGCGACCGAACGTGAACTCGCGATGCCGCGCCACTTTGAGCTTGGCCTGGTCGGCCGGGTTATCACGATCGATGGTCAATGGAATCATGAATTTGCCTGCCGCCTTGCCTGGCTTGGCGGGCTCGTAATCGGCCGGGTTCATGCTCACATCCGTGCCGCTGTAAGGCTGCACGATCAATTGCAGGAACTTGCCCACCACCGGGTCGCCCTTGTCCCACTCCGGTCCTTTGCTGCCCTGTTTGATCACCGCCTTGTATTTCTCGGACAGCACGTCGGCCAGGCTCAGCGCGTTTTTCTCAGGACCCTTGCCGGTCTTGTGCTCCAGGAGGTTGACGAAGTACAGCTTGTCGCCGACGTTGATCCCGTTTTTCGCGAAGTTGACGATGATGTCGTAGCGTTCGGCGATGCCTTGCACCGGCAAGATGGCGTTGTGGTTTTGCAGGTTACCGTCGCCGTCCAGGTCCATGCTGCCGTCGAACGGCACCGTATGGGCCATGAGGTTGCCGTCGTTGGCGATCATGTGGAACGGTACGCGATTGTAGGACACGTTGGAGCCGGAAGGCCCCGGGAACTCACCGCTGTTGCCGGCCACTTCACGCACCAGGGCAATCTTCACGTAGCGCGATACCGAGCCGTTGAGAATGCGGAAGCGGTAGCTGCGTGCGCGCACTTTGAGTTTCGGCTGGTACTGCCAGTTGACCAGCATCTGATCGCCGAGGAAGCCGTCGGTGTTGAACGGGTTGAACCACAGTTGGCCGTTGGCGTCCCAGGCCTTGTCGGCCACCACCAGGTTGACGTCGTAGTCACGGTTGCCCCAGGGCAGCGCCGAGCCGCTGGGCAGGCGCAGGTTGACGCCGTCTTCGATCGCCTCGTTACCGCGATCCAGCGCGCTGTAGTAGTTCATCATCACCGCGTTGCCCTTGTAGACGTTCTGCGCGGTGAAATCGAGCATGTGGTCGTGGAACCAGTGGGTGCTCATGGTTTCGCGCCAGTCGCCGCGAATCTTGATCGTGCCGTTCTGGCAGGTTTTCAGGCCTGGCGAGGCGTCGTTGACGTACAGCGTTTCGCCCGGCGCGCACGGGAAGGCCGCGCGTGGGTCCGACGCGGTGGTGTTGATGGTGTCGTAACCGGCCAGCTGCATCGGCCAGCGATAGTCGTAGTACTGCCCCGGAAAGAAAAACGCGTTGGCGTAGCCATCACTCTCGGCAGGGGAGTGGCCGTTGTGTTCGTGGGTGCTGATGGTGTGCAGGCCGAACCCCATGTTGGCGGCGGGGTCGATCGGCAGGGCGTTGTAATGACGCATCATCAGGGGTTGGCCATAACGCACCATGAGCAGTTTGGGCGGCACGGTGCCGTCGAAGGTCCACAGCGCATTGTGATTCTGCACCGGCATGTTCGAATGGAAACGCACGTCGATGCCCTTGGTGGTGCCTATCGTGGTGGGGATGTCGGAGGTCTGGTAGTAAAGCCCGCCAGGGCCGAATTCACCGACGGCGTAGTTGTGCAATTGCTTGCGGTCGCGCAAGCCCATGTTGGTCCGGGCGCCGGCTTGCACGGTTTTGTAGGCGGTCTGCGGATAGAACTCGTTCCAGCGCTGGTGCGACCAGCCTTTTCCTGGTGGACGGCCTTCGGCCGGCGAACCTACCGGGTGGCGGTTGAGGAAGGCTTCGATCTGCGCCTGCCAGGGGTTGCGGTCCAGCACGTTGGAGTACTGCGACGGATACGGGAACAATCCCGGTTGGCGCATGAAAGCCTCCAGCGCGGCGCTGGATGGACCACTGCGGGCGATGCTGTTCGGGTCCTGTTGCGGCGCCGGGCCGGCGGTGGGGACCGGGAAGGTCAAGGTCGGTGGCGGAGTCGTCGGGTCGAGTTTTTCCGGGCCGAATTCTTCGAACAGCAGCAATTGCTGGGTGAAGGGTTGCGCCCCGAACAACGGGCTGGGTTTGCCGTTGGTGGGGTAGTTGAACGAGGTCTGCGCGGACGGCGGCAGCACGTTGTCGGCACGGGGTGTGTTCTTGTCGCCGTACACGCCGTTGGGCAGGGCGATCGAGCCCTGGTTGGCTTCGGGCATGGATTTCAAGGCTTCCAGTTCAGCCGCTGCTTCAACCGGATCGGTGGCTGGATTGGAGTAGGCCGAGGGGTCTGTCGGTGGCGGCTGGCTGACATCGTCGATGGGGGCTGCGCTGACTGAGGTCAGGCTGGCGGTGATCAGCATGACAGAGGCCACGCTGGACCTCCGCCAGAAGCTGATCGAACTGAATACGGGTGTTGTTCTTTTCATATGATTCCCCTGAGATTTGCCAAATTGGCGAATCCGCCATCCCGACGTGGGGGACGACTGCACTTGCGGTGCAAGGGCCGGTGCAACTGTTGGGCCATCATCGAGCACTAGGACAAAAGTCCCGATTAATTAGCAAGTTGTTTCAGAGTGTTGCTCCGGTGTGGCGGTCAGTGGTGGGGAATATTCCTCAGTTACGGGGAAAATTCCCTTATTTCATTGGGTTACTTTCACCACTCGCGGGTGGGTTGGGCAAAATGAGTGGTTCACATAAGAAAACGAGAGGCATTATCAAATGATTTGCCCGGGCATCAGACGCCTTCGCAGGCCGGTCGGAGTAATGCCGTTCGGCGCGGTATGATAGGCAACCCCGCGACGAACGCTTTGCACCCATCCCCGGAGTCAGCCCCCGCAATGCCCCAGATCACTCATTTCAAAACCCCGTGCCCCGAGCACATCAACAGCCAGATCCTGCAGATGGTGGTGGACAACCTGACCGACATCAGCATGGTCGCGATCCCTCCGAGCAATCTGTTGTACAACGTTTACCAATACGCGATCGGCTACGAGGTTCACCTGTATCTGGAGGCGTTGAACGGGGCGAAAGGGATCGATGTGGAGTTGATTGTCGCCACCGACCTGGATGACCCGGAGCAGGTCGTCGGATTCCTGTTGTACCTGCCCGTCAAGGACGATCCCGAGGCGTGCGGCGTGGCTTACATGGCGGTGCATGCCAGCCATCGGCGCCAGGGCGTTGCGCGCAGGATGCTGCGAGAAATGGTCGGTCGATATCCCCATGCCGAACTGACGTGCGCGGTGGCCAAGGTGCCGTATTTCGAGGCGATGGGTTTTGAAGTGGTGGGCGTGCGCGCGACCCAGGTATTGATGAACACCCGCGACCACGGCAGCGACGGCTTGATGGCGCTGCTGGACGTGGCGTCGATCTACAGCTCGCTGGAGGTGCGGCAGATTCATACGTACCTGCTGCAAAAACACGGCAAGCGGGCAATGGTCGATGCGGAGAAGCAGCGGGACCGGCATCTGGACCAGCTGACGCGCAAGGCCAATGAATTCGTGCGCGAGCGGTTGGGGGAGGGGGCGGTGCCGGTGAGTGGGCCGCGGTTGCGGTTGGTCTGATTACCCTCTGCCAACTCGGTCAACTGTGGGAGCGAGCCTGCTCGCGAAAGCGGTGTTTCAGTCGACATAGGAATTGCCTGACACACTGCTTTCGCGAGCAGGCTCGCTCCCACAAGTCATCTGCATCCGGCCTCAGGATCAGGACAACTTCACATTCATCGTAATCCGCGCCGTGAACACCTTCTTGCCTTCAACATCGTGAATGTCCACCGGCACGATCTTGTCGCCCTCCGTCGTCCAGTCCACCGCCTCGCCATCAGCCACCGCCGTCACATCACTCTTGGCCTTGGCCAGGTATTCCACCGTCATGCCCTTGGGAATCCAGCGCGCGCCTGCGGGGATGGACACGTCGGTCATCATTCCGGCGGCCAGTTCGGCAGCGTTGCACATCGCAATCGCGTGAACGGTGCCCAGGTGGTTGGTGATCTCCCGGGCAAACGGCACCTGAACGATGGCCGAGCCTTTGCGCAGGTCGGTGACCAGGGGGTTGATGGTGGAGAAATAGGGCGCCACCTGGCAGGCCATTTTGCTGAATGATTCCGGGCCTGCGCTGTTGAACATGCTGAGGAACTGACTCATGTTGAAGCCTCTTTGATAGATGTATTGGCAGAATAGTATTCTGTAACAGAACAATGTTCTGTAACGGAACAGTATTCTGTCGAAGAGAAATCTGTCAACCTAGCGCCACTTTCCCGTTGGCAATCGCCAGCCTTCACCCATGCATTTTCCGGTCTGTGTTGAGTATGGAAACTTCAGATTTACTCGAGCGCTGCTACCCCGGCCGCCGCGCCGAACTCAAGCGCGACATCTTTCGCAAGGCCTTGAAACTGTTCAACGAGCAGGGAATCGAGGCCACGACCATCGACATGATCCGCGCTGAATGCGACACCAGCGTTGGCGCGATCTATCACCACTTCGGCAACAAGGAAGGCCTGGTGGCCGCGCTGTACTTCACTGCGCTGGACGACCAGGCCAGGCTGCGCGACAGCTACATGGCCGACGCCGCCACCACCCGGGCGGGGGTGCACGCCCTGGTGTACAGCTACGTGGATTGGGTCGATAGCCAGCCAGAGTGGGCGCGCTTTCAATACCACGCGCGATTTGCCGTGACCAAGGGGCCGTTCAAGGACGAACTCGCCACCCGCAACAAGGCGCGCAACAAGCAACTGATGGAGTGGCTGTTTGACTCGGCGCGCCGAGCTGAAATGGGGGACATTCCGGCTGAGCTGATACTGTCGCTGATCATCGGGCAGGCCGACAGTTACTGCCGCGCCTGGTTGTCGGGCCGGGTCAAGGGCAGCCCGAAGGCGTACCGGGAGATGCTGGCCGAGGCCGCCTGGCGCTCGGTCGCCGCTACCGAAACCCAATGAATCATCCCCCCCTGTGGGAGCGAGCCTGCTCGCGATAGCGGTGTATCAGGAACATCAACGTTGACTGACACACCGCTATCGCGAGCAGGCTCGCTCCCACAAGGGGGGGTGTTGGTTTTCAGAAGGTTAAAAAAGAGCCTCAAAGCTCTTTGATGGGGAGAAGTGGAGCCATTGAGGCTCAAGATGCGCATGAAGCAGGCGGTGAGCTTGATAGGGGTTCAGTACACTCACCACCTACGCAACGGCTTGGGCAAGCAAGCGGTTGCGCAACTTCATCGTAGAAAGATGGGGGTTCGCCCTCAAGTACCGCTAGTCGAATCCCCCCACAAGTGTCAGCTTCTGCGAAGACCTTCACCCGGCCAACCGGCCTGATTCAGGGCCTTGAGCAGCGTTTCGGCATCCAGCCCCGGCACGGCATGTCCATTACCTTCGGTCGTTTCGGCGGCAAGCAGGGCATTGATGATGGCTTCCTCCACCGCTTCGGTCGCCGCCAGGAACAATTCGCTGATGTGATCGTTATTGACCATGCTCAGGTGGTCGGTGGTCGGCGCGCGTTTGCTCTCGTAGGCGGCGGGTGGCACGTGAGCGTTGCCGGTGGCGAAGGCAATGAAAATGTCGCCGCTGTGGTCCTCGTTGCCGCCGCCAGTGCGTGCCAGGCCAAGGCTGGCACGCTGCGCCAGGCGCGTGCATTGATGCGGCAGTAACGGTGCGTCGGTAGCCAGGCACACCACGATCGAACCCATGCCCGGGTGCGGCAATGAGGCCTTGAGAAATGGTGAGTCGACCTGCTCCATGTAGCGCCCGACCGGGTAGCCATCGACTCGCAGCTCATTGCGGATGCCATGGTTGGCCTGGACGATGGCACCGACGGTCCAGCCGCCCTGGGCACTGTTCAAACGCCGCGATGCGGTGCCGATGCCGCCCTTGAATTCGTGGCAGATCATGCCGCTGCCGCCGCCGACATTGCCTTCGGCCACCGGCCCGCCCACCGCCGAGTGCACGGCCTGGGCCACGTGTTCGAGCTTTACGTGAAAGCCGTTGATGTCGTTGAGCAAGCCGTCGAAGGTTTCCAGCACCACCGGCATGTTCCAGTAGAGCCGCCCGTCATCCGGTTGCTGCTCACGGTCCACCACGATCAATGCGTCCCGCACCACGCCCAGGCTATGGGTGTTGGTGAAGGCGACCGGGCTGGTCAGCAGGCCGGCCTCGCGAATCCACTCAAGCCCTGTGGCGTCGCCGTTGCCGTTGAGCACATGGACACCGGCGAAGCACGGCTGCCGGCTGGCGGACCCTGCACGGGGTTCGATCACGGTGACACCGGTCAGAATGTCGCGGCCATTGGCGGTACGGCCTCGCACGTTGCTGTGGCCGACCCGTACGCCGGGCACATCGGTGATGGCATTGAGGGGGCCGGGTTGCAGTTGGCCAAATTGAATGTTCAGGTCGCGGGCACGTGGTTTCATGAGGTTCTCTTCTTCAAATGAGTGGCGCAAAGGTGAAGGGGATGGAGCACTGAACCTGTGGGAGCGAGCCTGCTCGCGATAGCGGTAGGTCAGGCAACATCAATGTTGAATTTGACGGCCCTATCGCGAGCAGGCTCGCTCCCACAGGGGATTGCGGTGTCTGGACTACTGTCCGTTTTTGACCTTGCTCCAGATCCGCGTGCGTACGCGTTCAGTGGCCGGTGGCAACGGCTGCAAGGTGAACAAGGTCGCCAGTGCCTCGGCAGATGGATACACGGCAGGATTGGTGCGCGTCGCTTCGGCCACCAACGCCGTCGCATTGCGGTTGCCGTTGGGGTAATTGAGGTGATTGCTGACCGGGGCGATGACCTCGGCACGCATCAGGTAGTCGATGAAGGCCAGCCCCTGTTGTGGATGTGGCGCATCCTTGAGTAACACCAGCGTGTCAAACCACACCGGCGCGCCTTCCTTGGGCAGGCTGTAGGCGATCTTCACGCCATTGCCGGCCTGCTCGGCGGTGGCCTTGGCTTCCAGCATCGCCCCGGACCAGCCCACTGCCACGCAGATGTTTCCGTTGGACAGGTCGCTGATGAATTTCGAGGAGTTGAAGTAGGCGATATGCGGGCGCAACTTGAGCAACAGCGCTTCGGCTTTCTTGTAGTCCTCGGGGTTGGTGCTATTGGGCGGCAGGCCGAGGTAGTGCAGGGCGACCGGCAGCATTTCCGAGGGCGAGTCGAGCATCGCCACGCCGCATTCACCGAGTTTGGCCAGGTTCTCTTCCTTGAACACCAGATCCCAGGAATCCACCGGCGCCTTGTCACCGAGCACCGCGCGCACTTTGTCGATGTTGTAGCCGATGCCGTTGGTGCCCCACAGGTACGGTACGGCGTACTGGTTGCCCGGATCGTTGTTGGCCAGTTTCGCCAGCAGGTCGGTGTCCATGTTCTTGAAATCCGGCATCTCGGCACGGGGTAGCGGGGCCAGCGCGCCGGCCTTGATCAGGGTCGGTAGGCTGAAGTTGCTGGCCACCACCACGTCGTAGCCACTGCGGCTGGTCAGCAGTTTGCCTTCCAGCACTTCGGCGCTGTCGAAGGTGTCGTAGACCGGCTGGATTCCGGTGTCGCGCTTGAAGTCATGCAGGGTGTCGGGGCCGATGTAGTCATACCAGTTGTAGACGTGAACGGTCGGGCCTTCGGTGGCAACCGCCGACAGCGAAACCGCCAGGCAGGCGCCCAACCCCAGATTGAAATACGAGCGGTGACCACTCATGATGCGGCACTCCTGGCCTGCTACGGCCGGTAATATTCAGGAGCTTGCAGAGTATCGACCAGGGTGGCCGTTACCCATTCCCATCATGGGTTACTCGAAAGGGGTAGTGAGTGGACGCGTTGTTGAAAGAGTTGCCGCTGCACCAGGGGCTGGCGCGGGTGTTCGGCGCGATCGGCGAGGACGGATTCTGGCGTGCGCTCATCGATACCTTGCGACTGCTGGTGCCGATGGACAACGCATTGGTGGCAGTGATTCAGCCGGGAAGGGTGCCGCGCCTGCTGATCGACTTCGACTCCAAGGGCAGTGGCGAGCATGAAGATCTGGCGGATTATTGCGCCGGCATGTACCTGCTCGATCCGTTTTACCTGGCGGTCTGTGCCGGCATCGCCGACGGTCTGCACAGCCTCGATTCGGTGGCCCCCGATCAGTTCCAGCAGAGCGAGTACTACCTCAGTTACTTCCGCTCGGTGGTCGGCGGTGACGAACTGCAATTCATGATCAACGTCGACGGCGCCGTGCTCGGCCTGTCCCTGGGACGCTCGGCGCGCTTCACGCTGGAAGAGCAGGGCCGCCTGCTGTGCGTGCGTGACTGGGTATTGGCCGCCATGCGCCGGCACCTGCAATTGCTGCCCCCGCAAGGCCCGGTGGCCGAATCGGTGGCCGGCGATCTGGCGACCCTGCTCGATCGCTTCGACGCGCGCCTGTCGGTGCGCGAAATCGAAACCGCCCGACTTATCCTCCAGGGCTTCTCCAGCAAGGCCATCGCCCAGCAAATGGGCATCTCCCCGGAAACGGTGAAAGTGCATCGGCGCAACCTGTATCACAAGCTCAATGTGAACGGGCATGGGGAGTTGTTTGCGTTGGTGTTGCAGCCGCGATAAGCCGGATTTTTTGGTGGCCCATGCCGGCCCCTTCACGAGCAGGCTCGCTCCCACAGTTGAAATGCATTCCCCTGTGGGAGCGAGCCTGCTCGCGATGGCGGCGACTCGGTCTTACTGCCGGAACACCAAAGCCTTCAACCCACACTCAAGATCGGCATCGGGAAACTCCGGCGGATTGCCCAGCCGTTGCTCGAAGCGCAGGCTCGGCGCTTCGCGGGTCACGCCGTCGATGAGGAAGTCAGCGCCGAATGCCGGGTCGTTCATGCAGGCCAGCACCGTGCCTTGCGGAGTCAGCAATTCCGGGAGGCGACGCAATACGCGCTGGTAATCCTTGGTCAGCAGGAAACTGCCTTTCTGAAAAGACGGCGGGTCGATGATCACCAGGTCGTACGGGCCCTTGCCGATCACCTTGCCCCAGGACTTGAACAGGTCGTGACCGAGAAAGGTGACGTTGCCAAGGTCATGTCCATTGAGCCGGTGGTTGTCGCGGCCACGGCTCAAGGCCGGGCTGGACATGTCCAGGTTGACTACGTGGGTGGCCCCCCCTTCGATAGCCGCCACCGAGAAACCGCAGGTGTAGGCGAACAGGTTCAGTACCCGTTTGCCCTCGGCATTGGCCCGCACCCAGTCGCGGCCATAACGCATGTCGAGGAACAGACCGGTGTTTTGTTTGCGGCCAAGATCCACCCGATATTTCAGTCCGCCTTCGGTGATGGTCATTTCCTCGATGACATCCCCCAGCAGCCATTCAGTGGTGCTTTGCAGCAGGTAGCGATGTTGCAGCAACAGCGTATGCGCACCCGATTCTGCCCACTGCGCTGACTGGGTGATCGCCATCAGCAACTGCTTCAAGTCCTCCAGTTGCGAAGTTTCTGGCTCCTTGAACAGCGCCACCAGCACCACACCCTGCAACCAGTCCACGGTCAACTGCTCCAGCCCCGGCCAGCAACGGCCACGGCCGTGGAACAGGCGGCGGGTTTCGGCGGGGGCGGCTGCCAGGGCGGTCAGCAAATGCGCTTGGAGAGTGGCGAGGGCGTCTGGGTTCATCGGTCAAGGGTCGGCAATTTTGAGGGGGCGGCATTTAACCATAGTTGCACCATCAGCGGATCACATAACCCCCTGTGGGAGCGAGCCTGCTCGCGAAGGCGGTGTGTCAGTCAACATTAGTGCCGAATGGTATGCCGTCTTCGCGAGCAGGCTCGCTCCCACAGGGTTTGCCACAGAGTTTTTGAAGGCTGCGAGTTATCACGAATAATTTAACTCTGCGTGAGGATTTGGCGATCTTGTCGCTCCCATACTCGGCTCCAACGAACAACAACAAGGAGCCCGGACATGTCGCAGTCAACTGCTTCACCCAAGGCCAGCCACCCCCGCTGGCTGCGGCTCACCCATTGGCTGAACGCCCTGGCGGTGCTGGTGATGGTCACCAGCGGTTGGCGCATCTACAACGCCTCGCCGCTTTTCGACTTCAGCTTCCCGAAATCGATCACCCTCGGTGGCTGGCTCGGCGGTGCCTTGCAATGGCACTTCGCGGCGATGTGGTTCTTGGCGATCAACGGCTTCGTCTATCTGCTCATCAACCTGCTCAGTGGCCGACTCAAACGACGTTTTTTTCCGGTCTCGCCCAAAGGCGTCCTGCATGACCTGTGGTCAGCGTTGCGTGGAAAACTCGGTCACGCTGACCTGAGCCATTACAACCAGGTGCAACGGGTGGCGTACCTGTTCGTAATGGTCGACATCACGTTGCTGGTGATCTCCGGGCTGGTGCTGTGGAAGTCGGTGCAGTTCCCGCTGTTGCGTGAGCTGCTGGGCGGCTACGAGGCGGCGCGGTATGTGCACTTCATCGCCATGTCGCTGTTGGTGGCGTTTGTGGCGGTGCATCTGGTGATGGTTGCGCTGGTTCCAAAAACGCTGGTGGCCATGATCGTCGGTCGCAAGGAGTCCGTATGAAAAAGTCCAACCTTGATGAGTCGTCGATCCTGACCGACGCTCGCAAAATCCTCGCGCCGCAGATCGAAGACCGCTCCCGCCGCTCATTCCTGCTGCGTGGCCTGACCCTCGGCGGCGTGGCCATGTTGTCCGGCTGCAACCTCACCGACAACGAAAGCGTCGAAACCGCGTTGTCGTCGATGTCGCGCTTCAACGATCGGGTGCAGGGCTGGCTGTTCAACCCCAATGCCATGGCACCGACCTATCCGGCGTCGATGATCACCCGGCCGTTTCCGTTCAATGCCTTCTACGGCATCGACGAAGCACCGACGGTGGAGGAGGAGGGCTATCGCCTGGAAGTCACCGGCCTGGTCGCGGACAAGCGCAGCTGGCGTCTCGAAGAGTTGCGCGCCATGGCGCAGACCGAGCAGATCACCCGGCACATCTGCGTCGAAGGCTGGAGTGCGATCGGGCGCTGGGGCGGCGTGCGCTTCAGTGATTTCCTCAAGCGCATCGGCGCCGACACAGACGCCAAATACGTCGGCTTCAAGTGTGCCGACGATTACTACACCAGCATCGACATGGCCACTGCGTTGCATGCGCAAACCTTGCTGACGCTGACCTATGACGGTGCGGTACTGCCGCGCGAGTACGGCTTCCCGATGAAGCTGCGCATGCCCACCAAGCTTGGCTACAAGAACCCCAAACACATCCAGGCGATTTTCGTCAGCAACACCTACAGCGGTGGCTACTGGGAAGACCAGGGCTACAACTGGTTCGGTGGCAGCTGACGAAGCCTGGACATTTCACCCTCAAAAACGAGCAAGGAGTTTCATCATGAAAAAGCTGACCACTGTTGCACTGTCCATGTGCCTCGCAATCGGCGCCGCCAGCGTATTCGCTGCCGACACCATGAGTAACGACGCAATGTCCAAAGACACCATGTCCAAGGACACCATGAAAAAAGACACGACCATGAAGAAGGATTCCATGGCCAAGGACACGATGAAGAAAGACAGCATGTCCAAGGATTCCATGAGCAAGGACGGTATGAAAAAAGATGCCATGTCCAAGGATGCGATGAAGAAGGACGCTATGTCGCAATAACCCCTTACACCACAATCCATTGTGGGAGCGAGCCTGCTCGCGAATGCGTAGTGTCAGTCAACATGGTTTCAGCTGACCCACCGCTTTCGCGAGCAGGCTCGCTCCCACAGGTTTTTTGCATGTCTTGAGAGGGTATGACCTGAAGTCATACCCCCATGATTTTATATGGTTACAGCCCCGCCAACCGCCAGTGTTAAAAAATCGCAAACCAGCTCATCAACAACAAAAAAGAGCGTTTGCAACCATGATCCTTCATCACTGCCGCGTCTTCGCCAGCGACCTGCTGCGCTCTTCGAACCCCGACATTTACCGCGCAATCCCTACGGTTTGCGTGCACCTCTGATCAACCCAACTCCCTGAAGAGTAAAAGCTCATGAAAGAACTCGACCTGTACATCGGTGAAGGTTTCGAAGGCCCTGGCGTGAACGCCGCGCACATCAACATCCTGATCGGCCCGCGCAACGGCCCGGCAGGGCAAGCGTTCGCCAATAGCCTGGCTTCGCCAAGCCAGGGCCATTGCCCGTTCATGGTCATCGCCCAGCCGAACATCCCGGTCAAGCCGATGACCCTGTATGTCAACAAAGCCGCGATCGGCAGCGACCTGCACGGCAACGCCACCTGGGGTGCATCCCAGGCCGGTATCGCCAAGGCCGTTCTCGAAGCGCTGCTGGACGGCACCTTGCCGCCGGAAGCCGAAGACGAATGGGCCATTGTCACCGCCAACTGGGTCAACCCGGCCTGCGACGACCTGGATGCGGTGTACCTGAACAACTACAACGCCTGCCGCACCGCGATCCGCGCCGCCCTGACCGGCAAGCCGGAAACCGCGCAGCTCAAGGATGTGGTCAACCACATCAGCAACCCTTTCTACACGCCAAAAGCCTGAGGTCCGCGCCATGCAATACATCCGTTTGGGCAACTCCGGCCTGCAAGTTTCCCGCCTGTGCCTGGGCACCATGAACATGGGTACTCCGGACTGGAAACCGTGGATCTTCGATGAAAAGAAAAGCGAGCCTATCGTCAAGCACGCGCTGGACAACGGTGTGAACTTCATCGACCTGGCGGACTTCTATTCCGCAGGCGTCGGCGAAGAAGTGGTGGGGCGCATCGTCAAGCGCCTGGCCCGTCGCGAAGACCTGGTGATCACCACCAAGGTCGGCTACGGCACCCGCGCCGGGATCAACGCCAGTGGCCATTCGCGCAAGCACATCATGGACGGCATCGACGCCTCGCTCAAACGCCTGGACATGGATTACGTCGACGTGTTCATGCTGCACTACTTCGACGTGAACACCCCGGTCGAAGAAACCATGAGCGCCATGAACGACATCGTGCGCTCGGGCAAGGCGCGCTACATCGGCGTGTCGACCATGCTCACCGGGCAACTGGCGAAAATCCTCATGGCCTGCGAGCGCAATGGCTGGGTCAAGCCGATCAACATGCAGCTGCAACTGAACTGCGCCTACCGCGAAGAAGAGCGCGAGATGATCCCGTTCTGCCGCGATCAGGGCATCGGTGTGTCGGTGTTCAGCCCGCTGGCCCGTGGCTTGTTGACCGGTGACGTGCAATCGACCCGCAACCAGACCGACTTCTTCACCCAGCAGATGTACAGCGACGAAGCCTCGTTCGAGATCGCTCATTCGGTACAGCGCGTGGCCCGAGCCCGTGGCGTGTCCAACGCGCAGATCGCCCAGGCCTGGGTGGCCAATCATCCGGGCGTGGATTGCATGCTGGTCGGCGCCGACACCACCGAGCAGTTCGACAGCGCCCTTGCAGCACTGGACACCAAACTCGATGCCGAAGAACTGCATGAGCTGGAACGCAACTACACCCCGTGCGACGTGATCAACGATTACACCGCCGGCAAACGTATCCTGCGTTCGGCCCGTCCGGGTTCGGAACGCTTCACCCTGACCGAGGCCGTGGCATGAGCGCTCTGATGCGGCACGGCAATTTCATCGATGGGCACTGGTTTACCGGCTCGGGGGTAAGCGCCGGGGCGACGTACCCGGTGCTGAACCCGGCGACCGGTGAGCTGATCGCCGATGTGCAGAAGGCTGGCGCCGAAGAAACCAAGCTGGCCATTGAAGCGGCCAATCGCGCCTTGCCGGCGTGGCGCAAGCTGACCGCCAAGGAACGCAGCCAGCGCATCAAGCGCTGGGGCGAGTTGATGCTGAGCAACCAGAAGGACCTGGCGACCTTGCTCAGCCGTGAGCAGGGCAAGCCGCTGGCCGAAGCCATGGGCGAAGTGGTCTACGCCGCCAGCTTTCTGGAGTGGTTTGCCGAAGAAGCCAAGCGCGCCTACGGCGATGTGATTCCGAGCCACAAGGCCGATGCGCGGATCATTGTGGTCAAGGAAGCCATCGGCGTAGTCGCGGCGATCACCCCATGGAACTTCCCGCTGGCCATGGTCACCCGCAAGGTCGGCCCGGCGCTGGCGGCCGGTTGCACGATGATCCTCAAGCCGTCGGAAGAAACGCCGCTATCGGCCTTCGCCCTGGCGGTGCTGGCCGAGCAGGCCGGCATTCCAGCGGGTGTGTTCAACGTGGTCTCCGGCGATGCCGTGGCCATCGGCGGCGCGCTGCAAGCCTCCGGCATCGTGCGCAAACTGTCGTTCACCGGCTCCACCCGCACCGGCAAGTTGTTGATGCGCCAGGCGGCCGACACCTTGAAAAAGGTCTCGCTGGAACTGGGTGGCAACGCGCCGTTCATTGTCTTCGACGACGCGGATATCGACGCGGCGGTGAAGGGCGCGATGGCCTCGAAGTTCCGCAACACCGGGCAGACCTGTGTCTGTGTGAACCGCTTCTTCATTCAGGACGGCGTGTACGAAGCCTTTACCGGCAAACTCGCCGAAGCGGTGGCGGCAATGCGCGTGGGCAATGCCCTGGAAGGGGAAACCGAACAGGGACCGCTGATCAACACGGCGGCGCTGGCCAAGGTCGAGTTGCATGTCAGCGACGCGGTGGAGAAGGGCGCCAAGGTCCTGTGCGGTGGCCGTCGCCATGCGTTGGGCGGCACTTTCTACGAACCGACGATTCTCGCCGAAGCCAGCAGCGACATGCTGATCGCCCAGGACGAAACCTTCGGCCCGGTGGCCGCGTGCTTCCGCTTCAAGGACGAGGTCGAGGTGCTGCAACGGGCCAACGACACGCCCTACGGTTTGTCGGCCTACTTCTACAGCCGCGACATCGGCCGCGTGTGGCGCATGGCCGAAGGCCTGGAAGCGGGCATGGTCGGGATCAACGAAGGGATCATCTCCACGGAGGTGGCACCGTTCGGTGGCATCAAGGAATCGGGCCTGGGTCGCGAGGGTTCGAAGTACGGTCTGGATGACTACCTGGAAATCAAATACCTGTTGATGGGTGGCCTGTAAGGGGCACCCCCCCTGTAGGAGCAAAGCTTGCTCGCGATGACGGAGTGTCAGTCGAAGCCTGTGGTGCCTGACACTCCGTCATCGCGGGCAAGCCTTGCTCCCACAGAAGCAAAAAAAACCAGAAATATCGGTTTCATTTCTCCGTCAATAACAACAATTGGAGACTTACATGTCTGTACAACCGGTAAAAATCGACGACCTGCCCATCGGGCGCTTTCACATCAAGATCGCCGGCCTGACCTTCGGTGCGCATTTCACCGACGGCTACATCCTCGGCCTGATCGGCATTGCCTTCACCCTGCTGAGCCCACAGATGCAACTGGATGCTTTCTGGCAGGGCCTGATCGGCGCTTCGGCATTGATCGGTCTGTTCATGGGCAGTCTGTTTTTCGGCTGGATTTCCGACAAGGTCGGCCGGCAGAAAATCTTCCTGGTCAGCTTCGTGCTGATCACCCTCGCTTCAGTGATGCAGTTCTACGTGGAAACGGCGATGAGCCTGTTCCTCTGCCGGGTACTGATCGGCATCGGCCTGGGCGGTGACTTCAGCGTCGGTCACGCCATGCTCGCCGAGTTCGCGCCAAAGAAACATCGCGGGGTGTTGCTCGGTTCGTTCAGCGTGATCTGGACCTTCGGTTATGTGGCGGCGACCTTTGTCGGCACCGCGATGCTCAGCCTCGGCGACGATGCCTGGCGCTGGATGCTGGCTTCGTCGGCGATCCCGGCGGCACTGATCCTGATCGCACGCATCGGCACCCCGGAGTCGCCACGCTGGCTGGTCAATCAGGGGCGTATTGCCGAAGCGCGGGCAATCGTCAAGAAACACCTGGGCGATAACGTCGAACTCGACGAAACCCGTTCCACCGAAACCCGCTCCGGTTATGCTGTACTGTTCAGCCGCGAGTACCGCAAGCGCACCGCGTTCAACTGCCTGTTCTTCGTCTGCATCGTCATGCCGTACTTCGCCATCTATACCTTCCTGCCGTCGATCCTGCAGAAGATGGGCCTGGCTGAAGGCTTCGGCACCGAACTGATGCTGAACATGCTGCTGATCCTCGGCGCACTGATCGGTATCTGGTGCACGATCAAATTCACCCGTCGCGGGTTCCTGATCAACTCATTCATCATTCTCGCCATCGCCCTGTTCCTGCTGGCGGTACTGCCGGGCAGCGCGGCGTTCCTGATGGTGCTGGTGTTCGGGTTGTTCACCCTGGTGTTGTCGGCGGTCAGTAACCTCGTGGGCGTGTTCCCGGCCGAAAGCTTCCCGACGGAAGTGCGTGCCAGCGGTATTGGCCTGGCGACGGCGGTCAGCCGCCTGGGCTCGGCGATCAGCACCTTCCTGCTGCCGGTGAGTGTGGCGGGGATCGGCCTGAGCCCGACCATGGGCATCCTGGCGGCGATCCTGGGGATTGGCGCGTTGTTGTCCTGGGCCTGGGCACCGGAGACCAAGTCGCTGACGTTGAGCCAGGCGTGCAAGGCGCAGAGTCCGGTGGAGGGTGGTATGCATGTAGCCGGAAAGGCTGCAACACCGGTCTAACTACTGGCACGCCCCCTGTAGGAGCAAAGCTTGCTCGCGATAGCGCCGGACCATCCAACATATCCGTTGAATGACACGCCGCCATCGCGAGCAAGCTTTGCTCCTACAGGGGGTAGCGGTGTGTCAAGGGTTGCTGACCCTCTCCAGCCACTCGGTAAACAACCGAACCTTCGACAAGCCCCACTTGTCATTCGCCACATCCAGCCAATAGCCATACGGCCCTATCACCTCCACCGGGGTGATCGGCAACAGGCTGCCATTGGCCAGTTCCTTTTCGATCATCTGCCGGTCGATCACCGCCAGGCCACCACCGGCCAGGGCGGTATGGATCACTTGGTCCAGGGTGCTGAACTCCAGCCCTTGCGCGGCATCTACATCGTCGCGGCCCATTGCCGCCAGCCAGTTTTCCCAGACCTTCAAGCGCTTGCCGTTGTGCAGGATGTGCAGCAACGGCAATCGCTGCAGGTCGGGTGGCTGTCCGTCGGTGAACAACTCCGGGCTGGCGACTGCGATGTGCCGTTCCATGACCAGTAGCTGGCTGTGGCAATGGCTGTCCGCTTCGAGGCCGAAGCGGATGTGGCAGTCGATCTCGGCAAGGTTGTCGTGGCTGGCCTGGTGGGTCACGCTCAGGCTGATGTCCGGGTAGCGCTGGCAGAACGCGCGCAGGTGCGCCGACAGCCAGCGTGTCGCCCAGGTCGGCGGCGCCACGATCCGCAGGCGCTGACGCAGGTTGGGCACGCGCACGGCTTGCAGGGCGCGTTCGATATGATCGAAGGCATCGCTCAGGTGCGGGGAGAGGGCGGTGCCGGCTTCGGTCAACGACAGCCCTTGGGGCGTACGAATGAACAGTGTCACGCCGAGGTAGTCTTCGAGCTGCTTGATCTGCCGGCTCACCGCGCCCTGGGTGACGTTCATGCCCAGGGCGGCCTGGCTGAAACTGCGATGCCGCGCGACCTCTTCGAAGACGCGCAGCATGTTGAGCGAGGGCAGTTGACGCATGGCGGGGGGCTCATTTGTTTGAGTGTGCTTTGTGGTGCCTATCTGACTATTGGCAATGAGCTGATGCAAGCGTTGTTTGGGCTGACGATTTCGCTGGCAAGCCAGCTCCCACAGGTTAGGTGATCACTGTGGGAGCTGGCTTGTCGGGTCGCCGCATCGCAGCGATGGCGTCATCAAGAGCGCAATCAATGCCGGATCAGATGGCAGGACGCCTGATTTCGTCGTCTTCGTGTATCAAAAATGAATTTCCTTCGCCGCCGCTGCTCATACCTGTAGGGCGAGGAGTAGAGCCCGTGAAATCGTTGAGGCATACAGGGAGCGGCAAGGTCATGAGTCGAATATCGACGGCGAGTGGAGACCTTCAAGGCGGGTTGATTCTGGTGGTTGAGGACGACCCGCTGATTCTGGAGTTTCTCTGTGAAATTCTGCAGGAAGAAGGCTATAGGGTGGAGCCGCAGACCAGTGCGGACGCCGCCTCGGTGTACTTGCAGCGTCATGCGCAGGGCGTCGGGTTGTTGCTGACGGATATCACCATGCCCGGCACGCTCAACGGCGCCGACCTCGCCAACCTGTTCGGCGATCGCTGGCCGGACAAACCGATCATGATCATGTCCGGCTACGAGACCCCTGAAAGCTCCGGCGTGCGGCATGAAGTCTCGTTCATCAAGAAACCCTGGGCGCTGGGGCAGTTGCTCGATTGCGTGGATGGCGCGTTCAATTCACGTCGTACCTTGTAGGCGCTGCGGTGCGACGATTCGACTTGCCAGCGAAGAGGCCAGAAAGTCATGCATTGATTTCGCGGACGCCTTCGCTGGCAAGCCAGCTCCTACAGGGATCGTGTAGAGTCTTTGGGATATCCGCTAGTTCCCTGAGATAGGAAGGACCCTTTGCCAACTCCCGAATCCGTCTTCAACAACCCATACCGTGCCTTCCTGTTCGACATGGACGGCACCATCCTCACGTCGATTGCCGCCGCCGAGCGCGTCTGGGCCCATTGGGCCGTGCGCCACGGTGTCGATGTCGAGAGCTTCCTGCCCACCATCCACGGTGCCCGCGCCATCGATACCATCCAGCGCCTGGCGTTGCCCGGTGTCGATGCCGAGGCTGAAGCGGCGTGGATCACCGCAGCGGAAATCGAGGATGTCGAAGGGGTTGCAGAAGTGGCGGGTGCGGCGCGGTTCCTGAAGTCACTGCCGGCCCATCAATGGGCCATCGTCACCTCGGCACCGAGGACGCTGGCGTTGCGTCGCATGGCCGCGGCCGGGATTCCCGAGCCGGATGTGATGGTCACTGCCGAGGATGTCAGCGTGGGCAAGCCTGATCCGGCGGGGTATCGGTTGGCTGCCCGACGACTGGGGGTCGAGATAGCGGATTGCCTGGTTTTTGAAGACGCCACGGTGGGGATATTGGCGGCGCAGGCGGCGGGGGCGGATTTGGTGATTGTCACGGCGACCCATGAACAGCCGATTGAGACGGGGCATGCGACGTTGACGGGATATGACGTGGTTGCCGCGAATGTGGATTCGGTTGGCCTTATCCGCCTGCACACAATCTAATACTGTCGGAGCGAGCCTGCTCGCGAATGCGGAGTATCAGTCAACATTGATGTGGCTGACATACCGCATTCGCGAGCAGGCTCGCTCCCACATTGGATGTGTGTTGGGTTCAATAAATCT
Organism: Pseudomonas sp. WPR_5_2; assembly: GCF_003634475.1. Classification (NCBI taxonomy): domain Bacteria; kingdom Pseudomonadati; phylum Pseudomonadota; class Gammaproteobacteria; order Pseudomonadales; family Pseudomonadaceae; genus Pseudomonas; species Pseudomonas sp. WPR_5_2. The sequence goes on from NZ_RBLA01000002.1 coordinate 557,993, forward strand.
TGGGTATCAACCGCCAGCTCCGCGCGCAATAAGCCTCATATTCACCCCCGAACTGCGCCCTCAGCAGCGCCTCTTCTGAATGAATCCGCGCAATCAGCGGAATCAACGTCAACGCCGCCAGCAACAGCCCCACGCCCGAGCGAAATGCCAGCGCCCAACCCACGCCGATGACCATCATTCCCAGATAACTGGGGTTGCGCAGGTTGCGGTAGATGCCGTCGGTGACCAGGCGATGCCCCGGTTGAATCGCCACCAGCCCGCTGAAACGCTTGCCCAGCACGAACACCGGCCATAACCGCAGTGCGCCGCCGATAATGAACAGGATCGCCCCGAGCCAACGCATGCCTTCACCACCAAAGGTCCAGAAATCGATGCGGTCGGTGTAGGCCGGCAGATACCCGCTCAATAATCCGATCACCCCGAACGCTGGCAGCACCCAGCGATTGGCCCGGTCTTCTCGCTCCCCGGAGCTGAGATTGACCTCGGTGAACAGCGAAGCGATGGCCATGACGACTGTCGCCAGCGCCACCACCACCAGCGCGCCGTGGGAGAAGAAAGCGCCAATGCCGCCCAGCCCCCAAATGGCCAGGGCGAGGTAGGCGAGGGTGGACACGACGGCGAAAAACGCCAGTTTTGCCGAGATTTTCATACGACCTCCACGCACACTCCTTTCATTGTAGGAGCTGCGGTGCGACGGTTCGACTTGCCAGCGAAGGTCGTTAACGAAAACGCGTATTCCCTGAATGCTCGCGCTATCGTTGACGATCATCGCGAGCGAGCTCGCTCCTACAGGGGGATCGTCTCCGATCTGGCGCTACGCCGAATCACCTGCGGCGGTTGCCCGAACGCCCGCAGGAAGGCTTCGCGCATACGACGACGATCGGTGAAACCAGTCTCCAGGGCAATCTGGTCGAGGGTCAGGCGTCCGCGCTCGAGCATTTGCCGGGCCGCTTCCAGGCGCAGGTTTTCGATGGCCTTGGCTGGCGACTGGCCGGTTTCAGCGCGGAAGGCACGGCTGAACTGGCGCGGACTGAGGCGCGCCACGTCCGCCAGTTGATCCACCGACAGTGTCTGGGCCAGGTGTTCCCGGGCATAGCCGAGCACGGTCTGGATGCGGTCAGACTTCGGCTCCAGCGCCAGCAGCGCCGAGTGTTGCGACTGGCCACCGGCACGGCGGTGGTACATCACCAGTTTCTGTGCCACCGACCGGGCGAGTTCTGCTCCGTGGTCTTTCTCCACCATGGCCAGCGCCAGGTCGATGCCGGCGGTCATCCCGGCGGATGTCCAGATCGAACCGTCGATCACATAGATGCGGTCGGCCTCGACCTTGATCGATGGAAAGCGCTCCTGCAGTTGCCGCGCGTAGGCCCAATGGGTGGTGGCCCGTCGTCCTTCGAGCAAACCGGCCTGGGCCATGACAAAGGCGCCGGAGCAGATCGATGCCGTGCGCCGCGCAGTCCGTGCACTGGCACGCATGTAATCGAGTACCGCTTCGGGAGCCTGTTCGAGGATGCCATCGCCGCCGACCACGATCACCGTGTCGATCAGCCGTTCATCGAATGCTTCGGTACCGACGGTCAACCCACCGGAGGCGCGCAAGGTGCGGCCATCTTCGGACAGCACGCGCACGTCATACAACGCTTCCCCGGCGCTGAAGTTGGCGTACTCGAACACCGGCATCGCCGCCAGCGCCATGGACTGGAACCCCTCGAAAACCACAAACGCCACGCTGATCATCGCGATGCCCTCAAACGGTCATGTCCGAAAAACGTACTTTAAACGTCATTTGCGACGCGTGTCAGTCAATTTATAACAGCTCACACCCGGCGAATATCTCGCCGCACTGCAAAGGAAATTGAACATGGCTCTTTCATCCAAAGGTACTGCCCTGATCACGGGCGCCTCGTCGGGCATCGGCGCGGTCTACGCCGACCGTCTCGCCCGCCAGGGTTACAACCTGATTCTGGTGGCGCGCAGCCAAGCGAAACTCAACGCCCTGGCCAGCCGCTTGAGCAATGAAACCGGGCGCAACGTGGAAGTGGTCGCCGCTGATTTGAAAGATAAAACCGATCTACTGCGGGTTGAACAGATTCTGCGCAGCGATGCCAGCATCACTTTGCTGGTCAACAACGCCGGGGTCGGTGCGGTCCTGCCGCTGCTGGGCAGCCCGGTGGATGACATGGAAGACATGATCACCCTCAACATCACCGCCCTGACGCGCCTGGCCTATGCCGCCGCGCCCGGCTTCGTCGCCCGTGGTACCGGGACCGTGATCAACATTGCCTCGATCGTCGCCATCGCCCCGGAAATCCTCAATGGCGTGTACGGCGGGACCAAGGCGTTCGTCCTGGCTTTGAGCCAGTCGATGCTTCACGAATTGGCGGACAAGGGCGTGCGCGTCCAGGCCGTGCTGCCGGGTGCCACCGCCACGGACTTCTGGAACGAGGCCGGCCATCCGGTGGAAAACCTGCCGCAGGAAATCGTCATGTCCGTCGAGGAAATGGTCGATGCCGCGCTGACGGGCTTGGCCAATGGCGAAACGGTGACCATCCCGGGCCTGCACGACGGCGCGCAGTGGGACGATTACGAAGCCCGGCGCCAGGCGCTTACCGGGTTGCTCCACAACTCCACGGCGGCGCCGCGTTACCGTTAATTTGATTGTGTTCTTGCGCACGCTATCGCGAGCAGGCTCGCTCCCACAAGGATCAGTGCATACCCTGTGGGAGCGAGCCTGCTCGCGATGGCGTCATCAGCAACGGCTCATGAACTAAGCTTGAACAAGGACCGTTCACCGCGGGCCCGTGGAAAATTCGACGGGCCAACGGCGTGCAAAAGGAGCCCGAAATGCTTCATATCAGAACGCCCTTGATCCTGCATCCCGACCTGTCGACGCCATCGCGCCGCATCTGGCTCAAACTGGAAAACCTGCAACCCAGTGGCTCCTTCAAACTGCGCGGCATAGGGCTTTTGTGCAGTCAGGCGGCAGAGCGGGGTAAGCGCAAGGTCATCTGTCCTTCCGGCGGCAATGCCGGGTTTGCCACCGCCGTGGCCGCCTCCCGCCTGGGCTTGAAAGCCTGCATTGTGGTCCCGCACACGACCCCTGAATCCACCCGCGCCAGGATCAAGAAAACCGGTGCCGAGGTGATCGTCCATGGCAAGGTCTGGGACGAAGCCAATCTGCGGGCGAAGGAATTGGCCCAAGGCGCAGACACCGAGTACGTGCCGGCCTTCGATCATCCGGTGCTGTGGGAAGGGCATAGCACGATGATCGATGAAATTCTCGAGGATTGTCCGCAGGTCGATGCGCTGGTGACCTCGGTGGGCGGTGGTGGTTTGCTCGCAGGCATTCTCACCGGACTGATCCGCCACCATCGCATGGACTGCAGGATCATCGCCTGTGAAACGCAAGGTTCAGCCTCTTTCGCTGCCGCCGTCAGCGCCGGGCATCCGGTCAAGTTCCCCCGGATCGATACGGTCGCGCGGTCGCTCGGCGCATCCCTGGTGGCTGCGTGGCCGGTCCAGCACATCCTGGATTTCCCCCACGAACTGGTCACGCTCAGCGATGAGGAAGCGATCATGGGGGTGGTGCGTTACGCCAGCGATTTGCGTCAGTTGGTCGAGCCCGCCTGCGGAGTGTCGCTGGCCATCGCCTACCTCGACCACCCGGCGATCGCCGAAGCTCACGACGTGGTGGTTGTGGTGTGTGGCGGCGTCAGCATCAGCGCGCAACTGGTGGCCGGCTGGGCTCGTTGATCGAAAAACCCTGTTGAGCCTCAAGCAAGGCAGGGCTGGAAACGCTATCCGGGTTTCACAAGCCCCACCGCTGAGGTTGGCGTTTATTGACCTTCGGCAACGCCGTCCTGGACGAGAATGGCGCGGGCCAGGTCCTCGTCGCTTGCGCTGTTGAGGTCGGGATGTGCCTGACGAATCCGCTGTAGAACCTGTTCAAGATAAACCCCGCGAATCGCACCACCACTGGCCACGAAACTGGAGGCGTCATCCCGTGCGGGAATCATCATTTTTTTATCCTTGAAGGTCGAATACAGCGAAGCGGAAACGCCGGCCGAGGTGGCGACGTCTTCCGCATCCACTTTGGCCATTGCAGAGCCGAAGGGTAAACACAACAGCAGGGAAGAAACGATAATCAGACGGCGCATGACGGTGTCCTCGTGCAGCAAAAAGGAAGTGCCTCATATTTTAGGATGCACGGCGGTCGTCGAGAGTTCCCTGTCGTTGTGCGCCCGGTTAAAAGCGGTAGAGTTCAGCCCCTTGCCGCGCAGACAATCACCTCGACCCGCAATGCCGGATCGGCCAGTTTCGCCTCGCCACAGGCCCGGGCCGGCGCATGCCCTGCCGGGACCCAGGCATCCCATACCGCATTCATCGCTGCGAAATCCGCCATGTCGGCGAGCCAGATGGTGGTTTGCAGCAGTCGTTCCCGGGACGAGCCGGCCTGCTCAAGCAAGGCATCGACTCGCGCCAGGGCATCGCGGGTCTGATCGGCAATGTTGTGCTGCGGGTCTCCCACTTGTCCGGCCAGGTACAGGGTGTTGCCATGGACAACGATCTGGCTCATGCGTTGATTGGTCTGTTGGCGCTCGATGGTTTGCATCAATGGTTCTCCTGTGGAAAGGCGTTGCTCAGAAGCGTTGCGCGGAAAAACTGTCCAGCCAGCGGGGGGCATTGCCGGCGATGCAGTCGGCGACCAGTTGACCAGTGGCCCCGGCCAGGGTCAGGCCCAGGTGCTGATGGCCGAAGGCGTAGATCAGGCGCGGCTCGTTCGGCGACGGGCCAATGACCGGCAGCGAGTCGGGCAGGGAAGGGCGAAAGCCCAGCCATTTGCGCGCGACCGGTTGGGTCAGGCCCATCACGCGACGCACGTGACGTTCCAGATAATCGAAACGCTTGGGGTTGGCCGGGTCATTGATCGAGCCGAGCTCCACGGTGCCCGCCACGCGCAGGCGGCCGGCCATGGGGGTCATGTAGAACGCGCTTTCCACCGGACAGCACGGCCGGTTGAGCAGGGTGTCTTGCAAGTCGAATTCAATGTGGTAGCCGCGTTCGGTATCCAGCGGGATGTGATCGCCCACCTGGCGCGCCAGCGCTGCCGACCACGCGCCGCCGCACAGCACGACGCGGTCGGCACGCCAGGCTTTCCCTTCGGCGCTGTTAAGGTACAAGCCGTCACTCTTGCGTTGCAGGGTGGTGATCGTTGCCTGATGCAGGGCCCCCTCGTCGATCAGCGGTGCCGCCAGCGCTTCGATGAATGCGCGTGGGTCATCCATGTGCGACGACTCGGGGAACAGGATGCCACCGACCGCTTTTCCCGCCAGCGCCGGTTCCAGCTGTTCGACCTCTGCCGCTTTCAGCACCTGTTGGGCAATGCCCAGCGAACGGCGCAACTCAATGGCCGATTGCGCCCCGGCGAGCCCCTGCTCGGTGCCGTAGGCATAGAGGCAGCCGTTGTGACGCAAGTGCCCGTCAGCCTGCGGACAGTCAGCCAGCAACGGCGCATAGCCGCTGTAGGTGTGCTGGAGGATCTGGCTCAGGGCCTGGGTGTTGGCCTCGCAGCGTGAGGCGCGACATTCATTGAGAAACCGCAGCAACCAAGGCATCAATGTGGGTAAGCGTGCCCAGTTGATGACGAAGGGCGATTCCTTCGAAAACAGCAGCGACGGAATCGCCTTCAACAGAGACGGCTGGGCAATCGGCATCACGCCATAAGGCGCAAGCGTGCCGGCATTGCCATAGGACGCGCCGCTGGCAATGCCCTCGCGTTCCAGCAACACCACCTGGTAACCCTGGCGCCGCAGCCAGAGTGCGGTGGCAACCCCGACCACCCCGGCACCGATAACGGCGATTTCGCAATGAACTGGCTGTGTCATGTTCCTCAGATCCGGTTGTGCATGTAGAGGTGACCCTGGCGCGCCAACTGGCTGATGATCCCCAGGGCTTTGATCAGCTGCTCCCGTGACAGGGCCGCCGAGATATTGATGCGCACCGCTTGCGGCGAAAGTTCCGGATGCAGGGTGAAAGCGCCGCCGGCGAGCAGCACCACGCCACGGTCCTGACACAGCCGGGCAAAGCGCGAGCCGGTCCAGGGATGTGGCAGCACCAGCCAGGCATGGGTGCCCGTGGCGCTGTGCTGGAATTCCAGGCCTTCGAGATGGGTGGCAAGCAGCGACTGGCGAATGCGCAATTCTTCGCGCTGCTCCGAGACCAGCTGGTCGGCATGTCCATCCTCGATCAACCGGGTGGCGATCAGCGCGGTCAGCGGCGATGTGCTCCAGCAGTCGATGCGCTGCATGGCGGCAATGTCCTGCACCAGCGGTGGCGGGGCCATGACAAAGCCCATGCGCAACCCCGGTGCGATGCATTTGGACAGGGCGGAAATGTAGATCGTGCGTTCCGGCATCAACGCCGCGAAGGCCGGTGGCGATTGATCCAGCAGCGGGCGATACACGTCGTCCTCGATCACCAGCAGATGGGTTTGGCGAATGACAGCCGCCAGTTCTTCACGGCGTTCGGCGTCCAGGGTGATGGCGGTCGGGTTATGGATCGATGGCACCAGAAACAACAGTCGCGGCTGATGCTCGACGCAGGCCTGGCGCAGGGCTTCGGGGGACATGCCGCGCTCGTCGGCATCGACGCCGATCAGAATCAGGCCCAGGGAGCGGCACAAGGCATTAATGCCCTGATAGGTCACGCTGTCGGCCAGCACGGTATCGCCGCTGTTGGTCAGGCTGCGCAAGGTACTGGCGATGCCATGCTGGGCGCCTTCGACGATCAACATCTGCGAGGCCTGGGCCTCGACGCCAGTGTGGCGCAACCATTGCGCGGCAGCCTCGCGGGCCCAAAGCGGGCCTTCCGACGGGTGATAGTCCTTCATGTCGCCAAAGCGCGGGTCGCTGGAGAGGCGCGGCAGCAACTGCGCCAACACTCGATTGAAACCGTCGGTGGCCGGCCGATTGACGCTCAGGTCGACGGTGCCCGGATCATTGCTCGGTGCCGACTGAAACTGCGCCGCCGGATGCCTTGGCTGTGCAACTTGAGTGCCGCGTCCGGGGCGACTTTCCACCAGGCCTTTTTGCTGCAGCAGCGCCATGGCTTTGGTCACGGTGGTGATGTTCACCCCCAGTGCGCTGGCGAAGTCGCGGTGCGGCGGCAGGCGCTCGCCCGGCTTGAGCTTGCCATTGCCGATCGCTTCGGCCAGTGAGTCGGCCAATTGCGCGTACAGGGTTTCTGCCTTGTCGCGCTGCAACGCCGCACTGGCCTTCAGTTCATCCAGCAGTTGTTCGAATTGACTCATGGTGCTTTATCCCTGCTTGTCATGCTTGTAGCAAGACAATAAGCAAATTTGTATTGCTTTTTATCCGATACAAAGCCCATTGACAAGCTAAAAAACCGTGATTAGTGTGTGAGTTGTAATGCTTGTCATGCAACACAATAAGAAAATGGCTGCCATGCGCAGTCCAACGGGTACGCACATGACTATCAAGACATTCCAGCCAGGCTCGCCCCAGGCTTGCCGACACCACCGACTCATCCGCCTGGCAGCAGGCGGCACAGAGTATCCGGTGTGTTGTCCCCCTCATGCAAAGTCTTCTCCGACATTATCCGGTCGATCGACCCTATCCCGTGCAGCGGAGGCCATCCGATGAGCAACGCCCAGCCAACCCAGACCTCAACCCGGACAAGAACCGGGCAACAACGCCTCAGCGGTGCATTGCGCCAGCGCCACATCACCATGATTTCCCTCGGCGGCATCATCGGTGCCGGCCTGTTTGTCGGCAGCAGCGCAACGATTCAGGCGATTGGGCCGGCGGCTTTCCTGAGTTATCTCGCTGCCGGTATCGTGGTCATGCTGGTGATGCGCATGCTCGGCGAAATGGCGGTGGCGCTGCCGGGTGTCGGCTCCTTTACCGAATACGCACGCATCGGCCTGGGCAATTGGGTGGGATTCACCAGCGGCTGGTTGTACTGGTACTTCTGGGTGATCGTGGTGGCCGTGGAAGCGGTGGTCGGCGCCAATATCCTCGAGCAGTGGATACCGCTGCCGGCATGGATGATCGGCCTGAGCCTGCTGGCGATCATGACCGCCATCAACTGCCTGTCGGTGAAGTCCTATGGCGAATTCGAGTACTGGTTCGCCTCGTTGAAGGTCTTCGCGATCATCGTCTTCATCTTCGTGGTGGGCGCCTACCTGTTCGGATTTGCACCGAGCACCAGCGACTTGCTGGGCAACCTGGTGAATGACCGCGGCTTCATGCCGTACGGCGTGAGCGCGATTCTGGCCGGGGTGCCGACAGTGATCTTTGCCGTGGGCGGTGCCGAGATCGCGACGATTGCCGCCGCCGAATCCGACGACCCTTCGAAGAACGTGGCGAACATGACCCGTTCGGTGATTTTCCGTGTCATCACCTTTTACGTCGGTTCGATTTTCCTGATCGTCTGCGTGGTGCCCTGGGGGCAGATCGTCGCCGGGCATTCGCCGTTCGTGGCGGCGCTGGAGGTGCTGCACATTCCCGGCGCGGCGATGATCATGCAGGCGGTAGTGCTGGTGGCCGTGCTGTCGGCGCTGAACTCCGGCCTTTATGTGTCTTCGCGGATTCTGTTCGGCCTCAGCCAGCGCGGTGATGCACCGGCAAAACTGGCGGTGCTCACCGGGCGCAAAGTGCCACGGGCCGCCGTGCTGCTCAGCAGCGTGATCGGCTACATCGCAATCATGGCAGCGATCATTTCTCCCCAAGGTGTGTTCCTGTTCCTGGTCAACGCCTCCGGTGCGGTGATGCTGTTTGTGTACCTGGCGGTGGCGCTGGCGCAGATCAAGGTGCGCCGTCAGGTCGAAGCCACGGCGCCGGAGCGGCTGACCCTCAGGATGTGGCTGTTTCCTTGGCTGTCCTATGCTGTGGTGGCAGTGATCGCGGGTGTTTTGATCGCCATGGCGTTCCAGGAATCGTTGCGGACACAGTTCCTGGCCAGCCTCGTCAGTCTCGGCGTGGTATCTGCCGCGTACCTGATCCTCAGGCGCCAGCGGCAAGACGACGCCCAACCCCATACCAATGCGATCGACATCCTCGCGGGGTTGCCGACACGGCCATAAATCACACAGCACTTCATTAACAGGGAGCATCGAGCCACGGACGGCGGTTGAGCAACAAGGCTTGTACCGGTCAAAAACAATAAATTTGCCAATAGGTGATCTATGTCCGACTTCAAGTTCGATACCCAGGGTTTCTCCCGCCGCGGGCTGCTCAAAGCCGCCGGCTATGGCTCATTGGCGGTATTGGCCGCCAGTGCGACGGGACCGATGTCCTTCGCGTTCGCCGCCGACAAGCCCATCAAGACCGTGCGCCCCGGCTACCTCACCGCCGCGTGCCTGGGCGACATGCCCCTGGGTGCCATGCGTGAGGGCACGCCCGTCGGCACCGATCTGGAACTGCTCAAGCTCATTGCCGACCGTCTCGAACTCAAGCTCGACGTGCTGACCATGGGCTTCCCGGCGGTGGTCGAAGCGGTCAGGTCCGGGCGTGCCGACTGGTTCGGCGGCAACTTTGCCTGGAACCCGATGCGCTCGAAGATCCTGCTGCTCACCGACCCGGTGTTCTACACCGGGGCCTACGTGATCATGCGCGACAGCGAACCGTTCGACACCTCCATCACCGTCAACGACGTGAAGGGCCGCACCATCGGCGCCATCACCGGCTATTTCACCATCCCCGACATGAAGAAAATCGAGGGTGTGAAAGAGGTCAAGCTCTACGACAACACCGATTCCTGCCTGCGCGATGTACGCGCCGGGCGCCTGGATTTCGCCGTGCTCGATGCCCCGACCATCGACTACATGATCCTTCAGGACCCGAGTCTCAAGCTCAAGCAAATCCCCATGGCCTACGATGAAAAATTCCCCAGCCTGACCGCCAAGTTCGAGGCTATCTGGGGCGTTCATCCGCAGAACCAGGACCTGTTCGACGGCGTTAACCAGGGGCTGCGCTGGCTGAAGGCGACCGACCAGATCAAACCGGTCCTGGCCAAGTACGGCATCAAAAACCCTGACTACCTCGTACCACCGGCCAAGAACCCGCGCATCGGCGTGGACCGCGACGAGAAGGGCAATCTGATCGGTCCGTTCGAGCATCCACCGCGTGATTTCAGTCAGGCTTTTGCCTGAGTAGAGGACCTGGCTCATGGCTGAATCAACACCACTGGTGCGCATCGAAGGGCTGCACAAATCCTTCGGCAGCCTGGATGTGCTCAAAGGCATCGACCTCAATGTGCAGCAGGGTCAGAAGATCTCGCTCATCGGTCCCAGCGGCTCGGGCAAGACCACCTTGCTGCGCTGCGTCAATTACCTGGAAGAACCGACCAGAGGCGACATTTACATCGATAACGAACTCATCGGCCAGCGCCTTGTGGGCACCCGCAAGGTGCCCATGAGTGACAAGGAACTGGCTCGGATGCGCACCGGAATCGGCATGGTGTTCCAGCGCTTCAACCTGTTCCCGCACCTCTCGGTACTGGACAACATCATTCTCGGCCCGCTCAAGGTGCAACAGCGCAACCGTGCCGAAGCGGTGGAACAGGCCGAGGACCTGCTGAACAAGGTCGGTATGTTCGCCAAGCGCGACGCGTTTCCGGAACAACTCTCCGGCGGGCAGCAGCAGCGCATTGCCATCGCCCGGGCGCTGGCGATGAAACCCAAGCTGATGCTGTTCGACGAAGCCACCTCGGCGCTCGACCCGGAGCTGGTGGGCGAGGTGCTGGGCGTCATGCGCAAGCTGGCGGAGGAGGGCATGACGATGATTATCATGACCCACGAAATGCGCTTCGCCGAAAGCGTCTCCGATCAGGTGATCTTCATGGCCGATGGCAACATCGTCGAACAGGGCCCGCCCCGGCAGATTTTCCGCGAGAGCCAGATCGAACGCACCCGCTCCTTCATCCGCGCCGTGCAGGAGCACTGATCAATGTTCGATACCACCGCGCTGCACAAAGCCATCGACATGCTGCCGTACTTCCTGAACGTACTGGGGCTCGGTGCCCTGACCACGTTGGGGCTGACCTTCGCGGCATTCATCGTGGCGGCGCTATTGGGGTTTTGCCTGGCGCTGATGCGTCTGTCCCGCAGTCGTATCCTGAGCCTGATCGCCAGTGTGTACCTGGAGATCTTTCGCAACATCCCGATCCTGACCCAACTGTTCATCCTATACTTCGGCCTGACCTACATCGGCATCACCCTGCCGGCCATCGGCGCCGCGATCATCGGTTTCGGCCTCAATGGCGCGGCGATTCTGTCGGAGGTGTTCCGCTCGAGTATCCGCACCATCGACCGCGGGCAAAGCGAGGCGGCATTTTCCATTGGCATGACCCGCTCCCTGGCGATGCGCCTCATCGTACTGCCGCAGGCGTTCAAAGTGGCCATTCCGGGGATGGCCAACTTTGCCATCGGCCTGCTCAAGGACACGTCCCTGGCGTCGGCGGCGGCAGTGCCCGAACTGACCTTCAAGGCGAAAATGCTGGTCAGCGAAACCTACCAGACCAACCTGATCTACTTCTTGCTGGCCATGATCTACCTGGCGTTGAGCCTGGTGCTTTCCCACTGGGCGGCGCGCACCGAGCGCCGTCTCAAAGTCGTCAAGGAGAACTGATATGGGCTATGGCGAACTGTGGGAAGCCACCCATGTCGAGTTCCTGGCGGCGGCATGGGCCACGTTGCAACTGGCATTCGGCGCGTTGGTCATTGGTTTGATCGTCGGCTTGTTGGTGGCGCTCGCACGCCTGTCGCGCAGCCGGCCAGTGCGGCGGGTGGCATTGGCCTACATCGAGCTGTTTCGTGGCACCCCGGCATTGGTGCAGTTGTTCATCGTCTATTTCAGCCTGACCGAAATCGGCGTTCAGTTCAGCTCGTTCCAGGCGGCGATGATCGGCCTGGGACTCAACGCCGCCGCGTACCTGGCGGAGATTTACCGTGCGGGGCTGGAAGCCGTGCCCAAAGGGCAGGTGGAAGCGGCCAAGGCGATTGGCATGCCCCATCTCAAGGTGCTGCGCTGGGTCGTGTTACCCCAGGCCATTCGCATCGTGCTGGCGCCGATCGGCAATGTCGCGATCTCGCTGCTCAAAGACACCTCGGTGGCATCGCTGATCGCGGCGCCGGATTTGATGCTGCGGGCGCAGGATTTGAGTTCGGTGTATTTCATGCCGCTGGAGATCTACATCCTGGTGGGCGGGATTTATTTTGCGTTGTGTTATCCGTTGTCGTTGGGGGTGCGGTTGTTGGAGCGCAGGACTCGACACTGAGGTGAGGTTCAATCCTCTTGTGGGAGCGAGCCTGCTCGCGAAAGCGGTGTGTCATTCAGCATGAATGTTGGCTGACCCGGCCCCTTCGCGAGCAGGCTCGCTCCCACAGGGAATCGGGGGCAACTGCAAAACTCACCGCGAAAACCGACTCCGGTAATCCCGCGGTGAAACCCCGAGGTTGCGCTGGAACGTCAGACGCATCCGCTCTTCATCGCCAAAACCGCACAATCGGGAGATTTGATCGATGTTGCGCTCGGAATCTTCCAGCAGGCGCCGGGCGGCTTCCATCCGTAGAACCTCTACAGCCTTGGCCGGGGTGCGGCCGGTCTTGAGTTTGTAGACCCGGGCAAAATTGCGTGGGCTCATTTGCACCTGTTGGGCGAGGGTTTCGACCGTGAGGTTTTCCCCAGCCAGGTTGTGCGAGATCCACAGGTGCAGGTCATCGAATACCGCGCCTTCGCTGGTTTGCGATTGCAGCAATTGACTGTACTGGGCTTGCCCGCCGGGGCGCTTGAGGAACACCACCATTTCCCGTGCCACCTGCAGCGCCACTTCACGCCCGCAATCCTCTTCGACCAGCGCCAGGGCGAGGTCGATGCCGGCGCTGACACCGGCGGACGTCCAGACCGAACCGTGCTTGACGAAGATCGCATCGCTATCGACGTCAATCTTCGGGTAGTGCTCCTTGAGCATGTCGCACATCTTCCAGTGGGTGGCGGCGCGTCGGCCTTCCAGCAAGCCGGCCTCGGCCAGCAGAAAGGTGCCGCTGCACACCGAAGCGGTGCGTTTGACTTTGCCCGATGCCTCTGCCAGCCAGGCGACCAGATCCAGGGAAAAGCTCATGGCCTGGAGAATGTTCGGTGCGCCCGGAGCGATCAACGTATCGATCGAGTCAACGTCAAAATCGCTTAACGGCAAGGTATGAACGGCCAGGCCCTCGGCGGTGTGCATCAAGCCGCCGGCCAGGCTGGCGGTGTGCAACGTATACCCCGGCAGATTGAGCGCGTGCCTGTACCTGGACGCGGCCCAGAACACGGTTTGCGCGCCGGTCAGGTCCAGCAGGCCCATTTCGGGGTAGGCGAGGAATACGATCAACCGCGGTGGGTCAGGTTGAATGTCGGGTGGTGGATCGGGGCAGACGGCGGAGCTGGCGATGTCGTTCATGAGCTTCTGTTTTAGCGAGTTGGAATAATCATAATTCGCAAACGGTATAAACGTGATGGCTGCTGATCGGCTGTCAGGAATTCAGGGTTTTATGTCAGTGGCCCGACAAAGTCTAGTCCTGCTGCTGGCGCTTGGTTGTAGGATATTCGCTCGCTGTCTGCCTCGATAACTTGAACGAAGGTAGAGATCATGTCCAAGAGCATAGTGATTGTGGGCGCCGGCTTCGCCGGCGTCTGGAGCGCCTTGGGTGCGGCCCGTGTGCTCGACGTCAATGGCAAGAGCGCCGATGTCGAGGTGACGCTGGTTTCCCCGCGACCGGAACTGGTTATCAGGCCGCGTCTGTATGAACCCTCACCCCACGAAATGACCGCACCCTTGATGCCGATGCTGGACGCCGTGGGCGTCAAGTTTCTCGGCGCCGAAGTCGAACGCATCGACACTACCGCCCGTCAAGTCATCGCCCGGACCGTCGCCGGGCGAAACATTAACCTGGTCTATGACCGCCTGTTGCTGACCAGCGGCAGCATACTCAATCGTCCGCCGGTGCCCGGGTTGGCCGAATACGCCTTTGCCTCGGATCAGTTGCCCGATGCAGTGGAACTGGAAGAACACCTGGTCGGGCTACGCACATTGCCGGACACGCCGGAACGCAACACGGTCGTGGTGGTGGGCGGAGGCTTCACCGGCCTGGAAGTGGCCACTGAACTGCCGGAAAAACTGCGCAGAATCCTTGGTACGGATGCTGCGTTCCGCGTTGTCGTGGTCGAGCGCGCGGATGACATCGGCCCGGATCTGGGCCCAAGCCCACGGCCATTGATCATTGAGGCATTGAAGCAGATGGGCATCGAGTTCCAGGTCGGCTCCGGGGTGGTCGCCATCGATGCCGATGGCGTGCAGACCGCCAACGGTCAGCGGATCGACGCCCAGACCGTGATCTGGACCGGCGGGCTGGTGGCCAGCGGCCTGACCTCGCAAGTGTCGTCGCAACTCGACCGCCTGGGGCGGGCCGAAGTGACCGACGACTTGCGCGTGATCGGCACCGATCACGTGTTTGCCGCCGGTGATGTGGCCAGGGCATTGACTGACGACCAGGGTCATTACTCGCTGATGTCCTGCCAGCACGCGATCATCATGGGGCGCTTTGGCGGGCACAACGTGGCTGCCGACCTGCTGGGTGTGCCGACACTTCCTTACCGTCAACCCTTCTATGCCACCTGCCTGGACCTGGGCGAGTGGGGCGCGGTGTACACCGAAGGCTGGGATCGCCAGATCGTGCTGACCCACGATGAAGGCAAGGAGCGCAAGCGCATGATCAACACCCAATGGATATACCCGCCAGCCGCGAACCGTGCCGATGCGCTGGCGGCGGGCGACCCTCTGGCATCCTTTTAGGCGCAGCCCATTGCAGGAGCGAGCAAGCTCGCTCCTGCAGTTAGGATTGGGTACTCGTGAGTTTTTAGAACAATTGAATTGTCGATCCCTGTCTGTTTCCGCAAAAAAGGGCTGCGTACCTTGATCCACCGAAACCAGGCAAGGCCCCCCTCATGCTCGAGCATACAACCCTATGATTCCCTCCCTCGCCAGCATCGCCGCACGCCTGCGCCTCAAACAACTGCGCCTGCTGATTGCGCTGGATGAACGCGGCTCGTTGCACAAGGCGGCCGAGCAGATTTCCATTTCCCAGTCCGGCGCCACCAAGGCGTTGCATGAAGTCGAGTCGCTGCTCGGCATGCCATTGTTCGAGCGTCAGCCCCAAGGCCTGGTGGCCAACGAAATGGGTCGCTGCATGATCCGTTACGCGCGGCTGATCTACAGCGATATCGAGCACCTGCGCGAGGACATGCTGAGCATCTTGCGCGGGCAGGGCGGGCGGCTGTCGGTGGGGGTGATCATGGGCGCGGTGCCGTTGCTGACCCGGGCCCTGACTGCACTGCGCCTCAAGCAACCGCAACTGGCCATCGAAGTGGTGGAGAACACCAGTGCGAACCTGTTGGGGCTGCTGGATCAGGGGCGGTTGGACCTGGCCATTTGTCGCACCAGTGTCGGCCAGCGCTCGGACGCCTATGCCTGTATCGAGTTGAGCGAAGAGCCTTTGGCGGTGGTGGCCAGCAAGGACCATCCTCTGGCCGGTGCCACGTCGTTGCAACTGACGCAGTTGAGCAATTACCCCTGGGTGGTGTACCCCAAGGACATGCCGATGCGCCAGGCCCTGGAGCGCGAGCTGGAGGACGCCGGACTGGATATCCCGCGTTATCCGCTGGAGACCTCGTCGGTTTTTGCCACCATTCTGTTGGTGCAGCAGGACCCGGCTTTGCTGGCGGTGGTCCCGGCAGAAGTTGCCGGATTCTGTGCGCAGTTCGACTTATTGGTGACGCTGCCCTTGTCGATGCGCGCGCTGGTCGAGCCCTATGGCCTGATCAGCCGGGTCGGCGCCGATTTGCCTGCGGCGGCGAGCCTGCTGATCGACGAATTGCAGCCGTTGATCACTGCGTGATAACCGTCCACGCGGCCCCTGTGGGAGCGAGCCTGCTCGCGAAGAGGGAGTGTCAGTCACCATTGATGAGCCAGACACACCGCTTTCGCGAGCAGGCTCGCTCCCACAGTTTTTTTGCGGTGTTTGTCCGGGCTTATTTGATCGGCGAAAACGCCGCCGGCATCAGCAGTTTCGATTCCATTTTTTCCAGCATCGGGAACGCGATCGGTACGAAGCCTTCGAGCCAGTCCGGGTCCTGGTAAAGGGCGGCGCGTTTCTTGATGCGTTCGTCCAGGCTCTCGTAGGCCCAGAGGTGGATCACCTGGTTCAGTTCGCCGATTTCGGTGTACCACCAGCCCACCAGCGTGGTGTAGCGGGAGATCACCGGCAGGCCGTTTTCCTCGAAGTGCTTGAGGTAGGTCTGCATCTTGCCGATCTGGATTGTGTAGGTGCGCATTTCGTAGAACATGGGGGGGCGTCTCTTCAGGAATGAATGCCTTGTGAGGCGTTGCCGGTGAGTCGTTCGATGTCGGCGGATGCTTGTTCGTCCGTGAACAGTAATCAGCGTCGCGGGCGGTTGATAATGAAAAGGTCTGATCCGGTGATCACCCTTTGTCATCCCCGGTCTGAGGCTGTGCAGTGATAACGTGACCCCTTCGAACAGTCAGGAGCATCGTCATGGATTTGGGTATTTCGGGACGCTGGGCAATTGTCTGCGCCGCCAGTAAAGGCTTGGGCCTGGCCTGTGCGCGAGCCTTGGCGAAGGAGGGCGTGAACCTGGTGATCAACGCCCGTGGTGACGAGACGTTGCAGGCTGCCGCCTTGGAGTTGCGCCGGTTGGCGCCGGCCATCGAGGTGCGTACCGTGGCCGGGGACATCAGCACATCTGATGTGAGAGCGCAGGTGCTGGCGGCATGCCCGCAGGTGGATATTCTGGTCAACAACGCCGGCGGACCGCCACCCGGTGACTTTCGTGACTGGCAGCGAGAAGACTGGCTCAAGGCGCTGGACGCCAACATGCTCACGCCCATCGAGCTGATCAAGGCCTGTGTCGATGGCATGGCCGAGCGCGGTTTCGGGCGCATCGTCAACATCACTTCCGGCGCGGTGAAAGCGCCGATCGATGTGCTCGGCCTGTCCAACGGTGCCCGCAGTGGCCTGACCGGTTTCATCGCCGGGTTGGCGCGTCAGGCGCGATTGGCGGGGAACAACGTCACGGTCAACAACCTGTTGCCCGGGCCGTTCGAGACCGAGCGTCTGCACAAAACCCTCAGCGCCGCCGCCGAAGCCAATGGCGCCAGCGTCGAAAGCATCGCCGAACAACGGCGCAAACACGTCCCGGCCCAGCGCTTCGGCCAGCCCGATGAATTCGGTGCCTACTGCGCGTTCATCTGCGGCGCCCAGTCAGGGTTCCTCACCGGGCAGAACCTGTTACTCGACGGTGGCAGCTATCCGGGCACGTTCTGATTTATCCAGCGCCGCAGATTCCCCGCAGGAGCTGTCGAGTGCAACGAGGCTGCGATCTTTTCGATTACCGGGAGTGAGGACTGGTTTGACATGAGCGTCGATATCGACAGCGTGGTGGTGGGCGCCGGGGTGGTGGGGCTGGCGGTGGCCAGGGCCCTGGCCATGAGCGGGCGCGAAGTGATTGTGGTCGAGGCCTTTGAGGGCATCGGCACGGGCATCAGCTCGCGCAATTCCGAAGTGATCCACGCCGGCATTTACTACCCTGGCGGCAGTCTCAAGGCGCAGTTGTGCGTGGAGGGCAGGCAACGCCTGTACGCCTACTGCGATGAGCGCCGAGTCAGTTATCAGCGTCTCGGAAAGCTGATCGTGGCCACCGATGAACTTCAACACACAGCACTGCAACGGTTGCTGGAGCAGGGCCGGCGCAATGGCGTCGATGACCTGCAATGGCTGGACGCTGCTCAGGCGCGGGCGCTGGAGCCGGCGTTGTCCTGCGTCGCCGCGCTGTGGTCACCGTCCACCGGGATCATCGATTCCCATGGGCTGATGCTGGCGTTGCAGGGCGATGCCCAAACCCATGGGGCCTCGCTGGTGTTTCATACGCCACTGTTGTCGGCTCGCTGCACCGAACAGGGTTTCGAGTTGCAGATGGGCGGCGCCGAGCCCCTGACCTTGAGTTGTCGTGAGCTGATCAATTGTGCGGGATTGTCCGCACCCGAAGTGGCAAGTCGCATCGCGGGTCTGCCAGCGCAGTACGTCCCCACGGCGCGATTGTGCAAGGGCAGCTATTTCAGCTTCAGCGGCCGGGCGCCATTTCGCCATCTGGTCTATCCGGCGCCGGAAAGCGCCGGGCTGGGCGTGCACATGACCCTCGACCTCGGCGGCCAGGCACGGTTCGGGCCGGACGTGGAGTGGGTCGACACCGTCGATTACCACGTGGACCCCGCCCGGGCCGACGGCTTTTATGAGGCGATCCGCCGTTACTGGCCGGGTCTGCCGGATCACAGCCTGCAACCGGCCTACAGCGGCATTCGCCCGAAAATCAGCGGCCCGAACGAATCGGCCGCCGACTTTCGCCTCAGCGGTCCGGCCGAACATGGGCTGCCAGGGCTGGTCAATCTGTTCGGCATTGAGTCGCCGGGCCTGACCAGTTGCCTGGCGTTGGCCGAACACGTAATGAAGCAGCTTGCATAACCCCCTGTGGGAGCGAGCCTGCTCGCGATGAGCCTGAGAACGGCGCGGGGTGTCAGATTCCCAACGTCATCGTTGACGACCATCGCGAGCAGGCTCGCTCCTACAGTTTGGGGGACGACCGATAATCAGCATCCGCGCCGCTGCACGCAGATAGCGCTATCCTTGGAAGATGCGCTTATCGCCATCGGAGACATCTGATGATCAACGTACGCACTGCCCGCATGCTTGCCGATTACAAACAATGGGCCAACCAGCGCCTCTTCGACAACCTGGCGCAACTGCCACCGGGAGAAGTCGAAAAAGAACGCGCCGGGATCTTCAAGAACATGATCGGCACCCTTAACCATATCTACGTCGTTGACTGTCTCTGGCAAGCCCACCTCGAAGGCCGAGGGCACGGCTTCACCACTTCCCATGACGTGATCCATCCCACACTGACGGGCCTGCGCCTGGCGCAACAGGACGTCGATCATTGGTACTGCGACTGGACGGCCCGGCAAACCGATGCCTCGCTGGACAGGCCCGTGCGGTTCACCTTCATTTCCGGGGAAAGCGGCACCATGAGTGCCGGCGCGATGCTGCTGCATGTGGTCAACCACGCCAGTTATCACCGTGGCTGGATCATCCAGATGTACTTCGAAATCCCGGCCATGCCGCCCATGACCGACCTGCCGATCTACCTGCGCGAGACCGACCCGCATTTCAATTCGCTGAATGCGCCGGCAGTGGAGCCGACATGTGCTCCACAATTCGCGAGCGCAACCAACGTTCTGCCGGATCGTTATCGTTGACGCCGTTCCAGACCATGGACAGTTCGGACAGGTTGATCTCGAACGGCGCATCGTCGGCGCGCAGCTGGTCGCTGCCCCTGACCAGCGCGCAGGCCGCGTAATCCGGCACGGTGGCGAGCAGGTCAGTGCCGGCGAGCAAATCACGCAAACCGGCAAATTGCGGCACCGCCAGCACCACCCGCCGTGAACGGCCGATGCGGGCCAGGTCGGTGTCGATCGCCCCGGTCAGATCCCCGGAAAATGACACCAGCGCGTGGGGTCGTTCGCAGTATTCATCGAGGGTCAGCGTGCCGGGACGGTTGTCGCCTCGCAGGATCTTCACACTCAAGTCCCGCAGTTTCTTGCGCTTTGCATTGGCCGGCAATTCCGTGGTGTAGCTGATGCCGACGGAAATCTCCCCGCTGGCGAGCATCGAGGACATCAACAGGTAATTCACCCGCCGCACCACCACCACGACGTTCTGCGCCTCTTCGCGGATTTGTTTGAGCAAGGGCGGAAACAGGCCGAACTCGGCGTCGTCGGACAGACCGATGCGAAACACATCGCGGCTGGTGGACGGGTCGAAATCCTTGGCCCGGCTGACCGCGCCGGAAATGGTGTCCATCGCCGGCTGCAACTCCTTGAGAATCACCAGTGCCCGCTGGGTTGGCTCCAGCACCCGACCGTTGCGCACCAGCAACGGGTCGTCGAACAAATCCCGCAACCGCGCCAGCGCCGCACTGACGGCCGGCTGGCCGAGAAACAGCTTTTCCCCGGCACGGGTCAGGTTTTTCTCGAACATCAGGGTTTCGAAAATCACCAACAGGTTCATGTCCACGCGGCGCAGGTCGTTGCGGTTCATGGGGGAATTCTCGCGGGTTGCAGAATCTCTTCAGTAAAGCACCGAACCGTTTTTTTGTAGGAGCCAGCTCGCTCGCGACAAGCCTGAGTACGCCGCGGGGTGTCTGGCTTTACGCGTTATCGTTCACGACCTTCGCGAGCAGGCTCGCTCCCACAGGAGATCTATGGCGTTTACCAGAATCGGGTACAGCGCAGGTCCACTGTGGGAGCGAGCCTGCTCGCGATGAGGCCAGTCCTTCCAGCGCAGATTTTACAGGCTGTGAACCAACTCGGGTTCGGTCAGCATCTTCCGGAAGGTCTCCACCAGTGGCCGCAAATTGACCCGGTGCCACGCCGCCCACAGGGGTCTGCTCAAGCAAATCCACGGCACTTCCCGCAGCACCACGCCCGGCGGTGCGTTGCGGCTCAAGCCTTTCTGAATCATGGCGATGCCCAGTCCCGAGGCCACCAGCGCCATGGCAGTGAAGGGGCCGGTGGCTTCCATGCGGATGTCCGGGGTGAAGCCGGCGCGGATGCAGGCGCTGACGAAGTCTTCGCGGTTGGTGAGGTTCTGGTGGTGCTGCACGCCGATCCACTCCTGAGCGGCGAGGTCGGCCGGGGTCAATATGGCCTGGCTGGCCAGTGAATGATCCGCGGGCAATGCCAGCAGCATCGGGTCGTCCAGTACCTGGAACCCCAGCAAGTCGGGGTCGTCACCGGTCGGCGGCTCACTGACCAGCGCAATATCCAGACTACGCTGTCGCAGACCTTCGAGTTGTTCGGCGGAGCTCTGGTTGTACAGCGCGACGTGCACATTCGGTCGGTCGCCGCGCAGCACGCGCAACGCATTGGGCAGGACGCCGGCGTGCATGGCGTTTTCGATGTAGCCGATGCACAGGCCGCCTTCTTCACCGCGACCCAGGCGCTTGCCCAGGGATTCCAGGCGATTGGCGTGGGTCAGCAGGGCGCGGGTTTCGGCGAGGAAGGTCTGGCCGTCGCGGGTCAGGCGAATGCGTTGCTGGCTGCGCTCGAACAGGGTCAGGCCCAGGCGTTCTTCGAGCTGGGCGATCTGCCGGCTCAGGGGCGACTGGGAAATGTGCAGGCGTTCGGCAGCGCGACCGACGTGTTCTTCCTCGGCGACGGCGACGAAGTAGCGCAATTGGCGGATGTCGATCATGTCAGACCTCTGGGGACTCAAGTGCTGCACATTATGTCTTGGACGGTCCGACCATCGCAATCTAGGATCTGCCCATCGGTAAGACAAATAACCGTTCCCTGTAGGAGCCGGCAAGTCGGCTCCTACAGGGTTACCAGACATTTGAGAGGAATCATTCATGAGCTTGAAAGACAAACTGCCCGGCGCGCTGGGTTTTGGCACCGCCCCTCTGGGCAACATGTTCCGCGCCATCCCCGAGGAAGAAGCGCAAGCCACCGTCCATGCCGCCTGGAATGCCGGTGTGCGTTACTTCGATACCGCGCCGTTCTACGGTTCGGGGCTGTCGGAAATTCGCCTCGGCGAAGCACTGTCCCGTTACAACCGTGACGACTATGTACTGAGCAGCAAAGTTGGCCGGGTGATTCTCGACGAAGTCGAAGACGCCGCCGCCCGCGATCTCGGTGAGAAGAGCGGGGTGTTCGAGCACGGTCGCCCGAACAAGATCGTCAACGACTACAGTGCCGACGCGACGATGCGTTCGATCGAAGACAGCCTCAAGCGCCTGCAAACCGATCGCCTGGACATTGTCTGGGTGCATGACATCGCCCAGGATTTCTACGGTGATCAATGGCTGGAGTATTTCAATCAGGCCCGTACCGGTGCCTTCAAAGTGCTGACCCGCCTGCGTGAAGAAGGCGTGATCAAGGGCTGGGGCCTGGGCGTGAACAAGGTTGAGCCGTGCGAACTGACCCTGGACCTGAGCGAAGCGCAGCCGGACGGTTTCCTGCTGGCCGGTCGCTACACGCTGCTGGACCATGATCGCGCCTTGCAGCGCCTGATGGACGCAGCGCTGGCGCAGAACGTCGAGATCGTGGTCGGCGGTCCGTACAGCTCGGGCATCCTCGCCGGTGGCGCGCACTTCGAATACCAGAAGGCCAGCCCGGCGATCATCGCCAAAGTCGAGCACATCAAACGCATTGCAGCTGCCCATGGTGTCGATATCAAAGCCGCTGCCTTGCAATTCTCCTTGGCCAATCCGGCAGTGGCGGCAGTGATTCCAGGTGCCAGCCGTCCCGAGCGGATTGCCGAAGACGTCGCCGCGTTGTCGGCGGTGATTCCCGCTGCCTTCTGGCAGGCACTGCGTGACGCGAAGCTGGTGTCCGAACGCGCCCCATTACCCATCATTGGAGCTTGAGCATGAAAATCGATCTGAGTGGAAAGCTGGCGATTGTCAGCGGCAGCACCGCCGGCATTGGTCTGGGCATCAGCAAGGCGCTGGCCGAATCCGGCGCTACGGTGGTAGTGATCGGTCGCGATTCGGCCAAGGTCGAGCAGGCGCTGGCGAGCATTCGCCAGCAAGTGCCGGGCGCTCAACTGCGCGGGCTGACTGCCGATCTCGGAACGGCCGAAGGTGCGGAAAAACTGTTCGCCGCCGAGCCACGAGCCGACATCCTGGTGAACAACCTGGGGATCTACAACGCGGTTGATTTTTTTGACACCCCCGACAGCGAGTGGACGCGGTTCTATGAGATCAACGTAATCTCCGGTGTGCGCCTGTCCCGGCATTACGTGCCGGATATGGTCAAGCAGGGCTGGGGCCGGGTGATTTTCCTGTCCTCGGAATCCGGCATCGCGATCCCGGCCGACATGCTCAATTATGGCGTGACCAAAAGCGCCAACCTGGCGGTGTCCCATGGCCTGGCCAAACGTCTGGCGGGCACCGGAGTGACAGTCAACTCGATCCTGCCCGGGCCGACCCTCACCGATGGTGTGGAGGAAATGCTCAAGGATGCTGTCGCCGCCTCTGGACGCAGCGTTCGCGAAGAAGCCGATGCCTTCGTGCGCAAGGCCCGGCCGAGCTCGATCATCCAGCGTGTGGCGGATGTCGAGGAAGTGGCGAACCTGGTGGCGTACATCGCTTCGCCGTTATCCTCGGCCACCACCGGCGCCGCCTTGCGGGTTGACGGCGGTGTCGTCGACAGCCTGGCCATCTGAACCTTTTTGATTAAGCGAGAACATTACATGGCAACAACTTCAGCATTTATCGACATCCCGGCCTCGGCTGATCAGGTCTGGCAATTGATCGGCGGCTTCAACTCGCTGCCTGACTGGCTGCCGTTCATTCCCAAAAGCGAACTCAGTGAAGGCGGACGCGTGCGCAGCCTGCAAACAGCGGACGGCGCGGTGGTGATCGAGCGGTTGCAAGCGTTCGACCATGCCGGGAAAACCTACAGCTACTCGATTGTGCAGGCGCCGTTTCCGGCGACTGATTATCTGGCGACGATCAAGGTTGAAGCGCAGGGGCAGGGTGCCCGGGTGACCTGGTCCGGCCGGTTTGAACCGGTGGGTGTGAGCGACGAGGAAGTGGTGGCGTTGTTTACCGGGATTTATCAGGGTGGACTTGAGGCATTGCGGGCCAACTACCCAACCTGATATCACCGCCGTCCCCCTGTGGGAGCGAGCCTGCTCGCGAATGCAGTCTGACATTCAACATTACTGTTGACTGACACTCCGCTTTCGCGAGCAGGCTCGCTCCCACAGGTTTTTGTATCAAGCCGGGGTAATCAAACTCTCCCGACAATCGAGCACCAACCGCGCCCCACCCAATTCACTGGTCCCGACCTCCAGCGTAAATCCATGCAGGCTGACAATCGCCGCGACAATCGACAGGCCCAACCCGAAACCGCTTTTCAGGTTACCCGCTTCGGCGCGATAGAAACGCTGGAACACCGCCACCCGTTCAGACTCTGGAATACCCGGACCGGAGTCGAGCACTTCGATGCGGGTATACCCGTGCTCATCGACCCCACGCAAAATCACCCGGCCACCGGGCGGAGTGAATTTGATCGAATTGCTCAACAGGTTCGCCACCGCCTCGAACAGCAAGGCGCGATCGCCATTGAGCGATGGCAGTGACGCCGGCAGTTGCAGTTCAAACGCCAGGCCGTCGTCCTCCGCCAGGGGCAAATAAAACTCATGCAGTTCCTGCAGCAACGACACCGGATCGAGCTGCACAAAGCCGGAACGGCGTTGGCGATCCTCCAGTTCGGAAATCCGCAGCAATCCGCGAAAACGTGCCATCAGCGTGTCGGCCTCGGCCAGCACCAGGTCAAGCTGCGTCGCTTGCGCCGAGCCTTCGCCGGCCTGTTGTTGCATGCGGTAAAGCTGCGCCCGCAAGCGGGTCAGTGGGGTGCGCAGGTCATGGGCGATGTTGTCGCACACGCCCTTGACCTCGTGCATCAGGCGCTCGATGCGTTCGAGCATGGCGTTGACGATGGCGGCAAGCATGTCCAGTTCATCGCGGCGGTTGGACAGTGGCAGGCGCCGGGTCAGGTCGCCGGCAACGATGGCTTCGGCGCTGGCCTGAATCCCGCGAATGCGCCGCAGCGGCCGGCGGCGCAGCAGGTGCCAGCCGACGATGCCCGGCAGGATGGTCAAGGTCACGCCCCAGAACAAGGCGTGGAGGATGATCCGGGTCACGGCAAATAACGAGCCGTTGTCCCGCACCAGGATCAGCCAGCGGCCGTCCTTCGTCTGGGTCGCCACCGCGTCGCAACTGTCGGCGGGCAGGGTCGGATCGTCGGACTCTGTGCAATCGTCGAGCATATGAATCATGCCGTCCAGCGGCAGGCCCTTGGGTATGTGACGCAGGGCTCCGTTGAGGTAACGATGCTCGGCATCGAACAGGCCATAGGCGTCGATGCCGCGAATGTCGAAGGTCATGCTGACGGCGAGGGCGTCCACCAATTGTTCGCCCTGGAAACGCGAAAACAGATGCTGGCGTTGCATCAGCGAGTGCTTGGCCAGGTTGTCCAGGTAAGCGGACACCTCGTAGTACATGACCCCCATGAGAATGCCGCTCCAGGTCACGAACAACGCACTGTAGAGCGCCAGCAGGCGACTGCTGGAAGAACGCCAGCCTTTAGACGGGTTCGGCAATGACATAACCCGAGCCTCGTACGGTACGAATCAACGGGACATTGCCAGGTGGGTCGATTTTCTTGCGCAGGCGTCCGATGTGCACGTCGATCAGGTTGGTACCGGGGTCGAAGTGATAGCCCCAGACCTCCTCGAAAATCATCATCCGCGACAGGATTTGCCCGGTGTTGCGCATCAGGAATTCCAGCAGCTTGTATTCAGTGGGCAGCAGCGTGAGCATCTGGCCATCGCGGCTGGCTTCGTGGCTGATCAGGTTCAACTCCAGGTCCGCCACCCGCAGCATGGTGGCCTGGGCGGTCACGGTGTTTTGCCGGCGCAGCAGGACCTCGACCCGGGCGGCCATTTCATCGGTGGCGAAGGGTTTGGTCAGGTAATCGTCGCCCCCGGCGCGCAACCCGCGCACCCGCTCGTCGACATCGGACAGGGCGCTGATCATCAGAATAGGCGTCGCCACGCCCATGGTCCGCAGGGTGGTGACGATCGCCAGGCCATCGAGCCCAGGCAACATACGGTCGAGGGTGATCAGGTCATAGTTTCCGCTGACCGCACGTTCCAGCCCCTCGCGCCCGTTGTCGACCCAGTCGACGTCGAGGCCGTGGCTGCTCAGTTCGGCGACGATTTCCCGGGCGGTCACTGCGTCGTCTTCGATGGTCAAGATGCGGGTCATGGGGCTGGCCTGATTAGATGTTCACAACGATAGGCGACATTTTGCCAAGAAATGTACGCAGGCTTTCTAAATTAAAGTTCATGGATGCTGAAAAGATCGCAGCCTTCGGCAGCTCCTACAGGGGATCGCGTTCTAAATGCAGGAGCTGCCGAAGGCTGCGATCTTTTGCTCTTCAATGCATAAAACCCGCTAAGCCTACCCGTTCGTTGCATCTTGCATGGGCGCGGGAAGTTCAATCTTTATAAGTTGCTGACGCAAGACGATTTATTCAAAAGACGTGACTGGCACGGTGACTGCAACGGCTCATTCGAGAGTTGTAACACCATCTTTCTGCCTGGAGCGATACAACGATGAATAGATCCTCTGATGGTTTCTATACCGCCATAGATGACTCGACCACGCTCTCTGGCGTGTCGTGGGGCGCGATCTTCGCCGGGGCGGCGGCAGCAGCGGCGCTGTCGCTGATACTGGTGCTGCTGGGTTTTGGCCTGGGGTTTTCCGCGGTATCGCCGTGGGCCAATGAAGGCGTTAGCGCCAAAGGGTTGGGCATCTCGACGATTGTCTGGCTGGCTTTCACGCAAATCGTTGCCTCCGGGCTCGGTGGCTACATTGCCGGCCGGCTGCGGGTGAAGTGGGCTTATATGCATGGCGACGAAGTCTATTTCCGTGACACCGCACACGGTTTTCTCGCCTGGTGCGTGGCGACACTGGTGACGGCCACGCTGGTGGCCGGTTCAGTCAGCAGTATTGTCAGCGGGGGTGTACAGGCCGGGGCGCACGTTGCCGGTGGTGCCGCCAGTGCCATGACCCAGGTCGCGGGCACGGCAGCTGCCAATACCGACAGCGATCAATACGGCTATTACATCGACAGCCTGTTTCGCGATGATCGTCCGACCGCCGTCAGCGATGATGCTGCCCGAGGCACCGTGACGCGTATCTTCATTCGTTCCTTGAACAACAATGGCCAACTGGCCGCCGAGGACCGTACCTACCTTGCACAACTTGTCGCGCAGCGGACCAACCTGACCCAGGCGGATGCCGAGCGTCGCGTCGATGAGGTCTACGCCCGCACGCAAAAAGCCGTGGCCGACACCAAACTGGCGGCACAACAAGCTGCCGACACCGCCGCCAAAGTCGCTGCCTGGACCACCTTGTGGATGTTTGTCGCGCTGTTGTTCGGCGCGTTTTTCGCCAGCCTCGCCGCAACGTTCGGCGGTCGTCGTCGGGATGCCGTGGTGTATCTGGAAACCGACACTTATGTGACCACTGCGCCTGTTCGCTAAACCAGGAGAATTATCATGCGTTCATTACTGCTGTTCTTTCTCGGCGTGCCGATCCCGATCATTATTTTGATTGCGTTGTTCATGCACTGATAGATAGTTGCGCCGCTTCCGCCTTTTGGTAGAAGCGGCCTTTTAACCTCTGGGACTGATAGTGCCTGTTGATCCATTCGCGAGCAGGCTCGCTCCCACAGGAGAATGCGATCAACTGTGGGAGCGAGCCTGCTCGCGAAGAGGTGAGATCTGACGAAGCAAATCTGTCAGTCAATCGGCGTATCGATAAACACCTCAAGCCCCTCGGCATAGTCAGTGAACGCAGCGATCCTCGGGAATTGCTCAATCGGCACCTGATCCGGCAACACATAATGGGTAAAGCTCCACGCCACCGCGAGGGTGATGCCAGCCTGGTCAATCGAGCCATCCGTTTTCAACGGTTGCTTTTCCAGTTCCCGCTCCAGCGCGTTATAGGCTGCCGCGAGTTGCCCCTCGACTCGCTCGACCCACGGCTCATATTGAATTTCCGCTGGCCGCAGGTTGCGCTCGTAATATAGCTGCACCGACTTTTCGCTCGCCGCCAGTGCCAGTCCGATCAGGCGCAACGAGCGCAGGCGCTGATTGATGCCCGTGGGCATCAAGCTGCGGTCAGGGCTGGCCAGGGTTTCCAGGTAGTCGATGATCAGGGTGGAGTCCATCAATACTTCACCATCATTCAGCACCAGGGTCGGTGCCTTGACCACCGGGTTGATTTGCTGGAACTGCTCGAAGGTCCTGAACACCGAGACCGATTCGTGCGCAAGATCGATGCCCAGTCGCTTGGCAGAGATGGCCACGCGCCGCACAAAGGGAGAATCCAGCATGCCGATCAGCTTCATTTAACCGCTCCTTGATATGGCCATTTCGGGAGGAACAACCTTAGCCGAGCCTGTGCGACCTGCAAGCGGGGGCCCTGCCGCGCAGCCGTTTGTCTTCTATATACCTCCCCTGAATGGAATTTCTTGCTATAAACGCACTCCGATATCCGCCTGGATGCCTGTCATAGAGCATTTTCGAGGCCTTGTCGGACAAATTCGCTGTCTTTTCAGTTGCTGAGGCCTCAAGTCGGCCTTAGACTGCCGCCCCTCGTAAATTGAGTGCCGGGTGGCGCTTGGAACAAATGGCGCCTTTCCGATGGCCTGCCCAGGTCCGCCGGAACGCTCCCTTATTCGCCTTAATGCACGTTTTTTTATAGAGATATCAATGACAAAGGACAAGTTGCTGGCCATGCCGGCGGATGACTACATGAATGCCGAGCAACATGCTTTTTTCTCCGAGCTGTTGCAGAACATGAAAGTCGAAACCCATGAGCGCATCGAACAGAACCGCATCGCCATCGAGAGCCTGGACACCCCGGCCGATCCGGCTGACGCGGCGTCCGTGGAAGAAGAGCGCACCTGGCTGGTGAACGCGATCGATCGCGATCAGCGCATGCTGCCTCAGTTGGAACAAGCTTTGGAGCGTATTAAAGAAGACAGCTTCGGCTGGTGCGACGACAGTGGCGAGCCTATCGGCCTCAAGCGCCTGCTGATCAGCCCGACCACCAAGTACTGCATCGAAGCTCAGGAACGTCACGAACAGATCGACAAGCACCAGCGTCAGGCCTGATTCGGCGTCGCCCCCATCGCGGGCAAGCCCACTCCCACAGGATCATCGTGAACCCTGTGGGAGCGGGCTTGCCCGCGATGCTTTTTGTCGTCCGCGAAATCTTCTGTTGATTTGCCGCAACACCCGCGACTAAAGGCTTATGGATAATGGCCTTTTGGTGGCGTTCAATGCGAAAACAACAATTAGAAGATGTTTGGGGTGATTACGATGACGAGAGACGGCTCTGCGGTTGCAGCGGTGCCTGCGCCAATACGTTTGCCGAAAAACCGCTGGCTGACACCGACGTTGCAGAGCATCGCCCTGATGCTGTTGCTATGTGGCATGACGCTCGGGGGCTGGCCGCTGTATGTTGGCCTGCCACTGGCTGTGCTGATTGTCTGGCTGCCGCGCCTGCGTTCACGCGCAGCCCCTGAAGCCGCGCCTGCCGATACGGCCGACGCCATCGGCGCGTTGACCCGCGATCTTTCCTTCACCACCAGTCATAACGCACTGTCCGCCGCCGGCGTGGCCTTTTCGGTCAAGCAACTGGCGGACAAACTGCAATCGCAACTCGACGCCGCAGCACAAATCGTCAGCAATGCCGAAGTGATGATCGCCACCGAACGGGCCACTTCGACCCTGAGTCGCGAGGCGCTTGGCGCCGCGAGTGAGGCGCACCAGAGTGGCGCGGCCGGGCGAAGCGAGTTGATCGAGTCGATTGCGCGGATGCACCGACTCAGCGAGCGGGCCAATAGCAGCCGTGAATTGATCGAAGCCCTGAGCCTGCGCAGTGACGACATCCAGCGCGTAACCCTGGTCATCCAGTCCATCGCCAGCCAGACCAACCTGTTGGCCTTGAACGCTGCAATCGAAGCGGCGCGGGCCGGAGAACACGGTCGTGGCTTTGCGGTGGTGGCCGACGAGGTGCGCGGCCTCGCCGCGCGCACGGCGACCGCGACCGGCGAAGTCGGCGAGATGGTGGCCGATATCCAGCAACGCACGGCACAAGTGGTGGAGCAGATCCGCCAGCTGTCCAGTGACCTCGACATCGGTGTCGAGCAGGTCGAGCACACCGGGCAGCACCTGGAAAACATCGCCCGCCTGGCAGCCAGCGTCGAAGGCCAGGTCGGGGAAATCGCCCGCGGCGCCGAAACCAATCGCGAACAACTCGATAGCCTGTTTCACGCCATCGAACAGATGCGCAGTGACCTGGCCATCAGCGATCAACAGACCCGGCGCCTGGCCGAGGCCGCGGTACAGATGGAAGGCCAGGCCGAAACCATCAGCGAACGCCTGGCCGAGGTTGGGTTGGACGAGTATCACCAGCGAATCTATGACTTGGCCCGGGAAGGCGCGAGTCAGATCGCGGCGCGTTTCGAAGCGGACATCGAGGCCGGTCGCGTCAGCCTCGATGACCTGTTCGACCGCAATTACCAGGCGATTGCCGGCACCAGCCCGGCCAAGTACCAGACGCGCTTCGATCGCTACACCGATCAGGTCTTGCCGGCGATCCAGGAACCGCTGTTGCCGCGCCATGAAGGCCTGGTGTTCGCGATTGCCTGTACCCAGCAGGGTTATGTGCCGACTCACAACACAGTCTTTAGCCAGCCGCTGACCGGTGACGTTCAGGTCGATACCTTGCACAACCGCACTAAACGCAAGTTTGCCGACCGCACCGGGATTCGCTGTGGCAGTCATCAGCAGGCGGTGTTGTTGCAGACCTACACGCGTGACACCGGGGAGCTGATGCATGACCTGTCGGTGCCAATTGTGGTCAGGGGGCGGCATTGGGGTGGGTTGCGGTTGGGGTATAAGCCGCAGAAGCCTCGCTAGTAGTGGGTTTGGATTTGGGGTGGTGTACATATCCGTTACTTTGGTAACGGCTGCTTAGGGTTTCGCCCTTACGGCGAGTCACTTGGAAAAGCGCCAAGTAACCAAGCGCTTTCGCCCCTTTCGTTCGGTGCCTCGCCCAGGCTCGGCATGCCCTCGCTCCGGTCCTGCTCCGTGGGCCCGCCGCGATCGGCCATCCATGGCCGGGCGCGGCTACCTCGGCATCCATGCCGAGGTGCCCACTGCGCAGAACCTGCGCTCGGCCTCCCGATGGGGCAGATCAAGATCAAGATCGAAAGCCAAAGCAGTTCGGCACTTACACAAAACTGTGGAAATAGGCGGACCTGTGGGAGCAAGCTTGCTCGCGAAAGCGGTGTGTCAGTCAACATTGATTTCGGATGTCATGCCGCCTTCGCGAGCAGGCTCGCTCCCACAGGAATTTGGTACATCTGCAAAAGACAGGTCGGCTGTCAGGCCACCTCGCGTGGGCTGTTGCGGTGCACGCCCCCACGGAGCAGGACCGGAGCGAGAGCATGCCGAGCACTAGCGAGGCACCGAACGACAGGGGCAAGAGCCCTTGGTTACTTAGGGCCGGGCGGCGTTCCGTTTTCCAAGTGACTCGCTGTAAAAGCGAAACCGTCAGTCGCCGTTACCGCAGAAACGGATATGCACACCCAATCTTTCCAATCCAGAAACCGCTGATTGTTACAACTTCGGCAACGAAGCTCTACAAAGTCGTTATTGTTTGCGCACCGCTCGACTCATTACCATACCTACATTGTTAGGTAGCTAACGGAGTTGAGGGGCCAACATGCAAACCAAAGTAGATGTCGCGGTGATGATCGGCACCGGTGTGCCCGCCAGTTTGCGAGCCTTGGGCCAGAACGTGTGCTGGGTGGTGCTGTTGAACGGCGAACGCCGGGGTACGGCATTTTCCAGTCGCGAAGAAGCGCAGGAGTGCAAGGCTGCCTGGTTGGCGCAATTGAACGCCGACATCCCGGACAGCCTGCATTGAGCCTCTGGTCAGTGTACCTGGTGCATGCGCAGGTTCAGGTCATCGACAACCCGCGCCCAGTCGGCGTCTTCACGCAACTGTTCTTTCAGGAAACCTGACTGTTGCGGGGTCCAGAACTCGGCATCGATGAGTTTTTTGTCGTCAGGCAGCGGTGAATGGCTGGCGATGAAATCGTCGATAGCGTTCTGAGTGGAGTCCAGGCCGAGCTGATCGAACAAACCTTTCAAGTCGTGGGTCGGGGATTCCATGTTCATCTCCTGGCAGGGGTGAATCGAGTTTGAAGCCTGAATGACGGCTCCCGTACTTCTGAGGGGGGCCGTGCTTCAGGAGTTCGAAATCAATATTCAAACGCAGAAGTGAGCATAGACCGCAAACCCGTCCCTCAGGCTTTCAAGGCACCGGCATCGACGGCCGCCTTGAGTTCCTTCGCAGACTCCAGGGCGGCGAGGGCGGCGGTCTCCGTGGACTTGAACCAGCGGTCTTTCTCGACCTGGTGGTAAGTTACGGTTTTCAGCGGTGGCTTGGCGCGCATGACAATCACGGCCTGGAACTCGCCATCGACCTCTCTGGCTTCGCCCCGGATAAAAAACTCGCCGATATCAAATTCCGTCACGTTGCTGCCTTCCCCTGAAAATATATTGTTGTGTTCAACGACGCCCACCGTGGCGGGACGCGATTGATTGGTCGGGCAGTATGGCAGCAGTTGCGGGCCGGCGGCTGAGTTAAGTCGTCGGCATGACGAAACGTCTCTAAGAATGAAGAGGCACCTTGTGTCAAATACGTGACTCGAGCGAGCGGGCGAGGGCGCAGGCTTCGTTATGATCGGTGCGGAAACCTCTTACATGCCCAGTGGACGTTTCCTTGATATGGAAGAACGCATTGCCGGCCAGGATCACCTGAAACCTCGGAAGAACGGGGACCTGGAACTGAAGTTCGGCGTGTTGCAACACCTCCGGACGTGGAATGGGTGGAGGTGTCAGGGTATGGGCGAAGTGTGTCAGCGTGCACATGGGAAGTCCTTTTCGTTGTTTTACCGACGTATGCACGTCGGTATGGGTAGTCTCGGTGAGCATGGCTGCTCTAGAATCACCCTCACTGGTAGGTGATCGATGTTTATCTAAAGCAATTTTCGGCTGGCGATATGTCAGAAAAGTGCTTTTTTTTAAGAGTTTTTTCCCTGAAGTCGATAGTCCGTATTTCTCTGGCCGTACAAAGGGCGTTTTCCTTCAACCTTTGACGAATGCCAGTCAGGACGAGGCGAGCGGCGTCCAGTAGTCTGCTCAAGCCTCGGGATAGATGAGCGCTCTGCCCATCAGGATCTCGACCCGGGTTTATCTGTTTACACCGTCGGCATTGCCGCTTTTTTCGGCTGTACGTTTTTTATGCGTGCAGCATCATTTTCAGATGTGGGGATGGTTCCTTGGCAGTAAGTAATCTCGATATGCATGCTTTGTTCGTGCTGGGTGATTTGCGCGCAAAGCTGGTTAAACAGTTTCAGTCACGTTTCGTTTACATCACCGAACAGAACGCCGAAGGCATCTACGTCGCCGAGATCGACACCGAATCGGCGCTGGTGGTGGATGACAAGCCGGGGCTCAAACTCAAGGTCGGTGACCATTTCAGCGCCTCGGTCCTGCCCAGTCGCGAAGGCGGCAAGCTGGAAATCAAATTCCGCGAAATCAAACTGACGGTCTACGGCCTGGGTGACTACGCCTTTGTGACCACCGCCGACGGCGAGGCCATCGTGTTCAAGGAAGGCCACAGCGCGGTGACGGTATTTGCGGCCCACCAGCAGTTGCAGGAAGGCCTGACCAAGACGCTCAAAGCCGTCACCGCCAAGGCCGCCAAGTGGCGCAAGGGCGAACTGGTGACGTTCAAGGCGAGCGAGTAATGAGCCTCACCCGCGCCGATTTCCACCAACAGAACCAGGCCAGCGCCCAGGTCGAAGCCCGGCGTTTGTTCGAGCAGAAAACGGTTCTGCGCGGAGCCTGGCTGAACTGGGTGGCGTCACAGCTTTACGAGTTGCGCCCGGCGGAATACGCCGGCATGGTCAGGCGAGAGCTGATGCGTTTGCAGGACGTTTCCGAAAATTAGTCCGATCTCCTCGAAAGCAGGAACCTCTACTACAGTCAGATGACTGAATGTTCAGAGGCTTTGCGGTCTTCTGCCAGGCCATCCTGCGATTGCTGTGAACAGCACGAGGTGCAAAAGCATGAAAGGTTTTCGAGGGTTGCTGGCCGCTGTCCTGGCCACTTGCGGATTGTTGGCGTCACCCGTTCCGGCGCTGGCCGCCCAGGCGCCGATCCATTTCGCCGACCTGAACTGGGAAAGCGGCAGCCTGATCACCGATATCCTGCGGATCATTGTCGAAAAGGGCTATGGCCTGCCGACCGACACGCTGCCGGGCACCACCATCACCCTGGAAACCGCTCTGGCCAACAATGACATTCAGGTCATAGGCGAAGAGTGGGCCGGGCGCAGTCCGGTGTGGGTCAAGGCCGAGGCCGAAGGCAAGGTCGCCAGTCTCGGCGACACGGTCAAGGGCGCCACCGAAGGCTGGTGGGTGCCGGAGTACGTGATCAAGGGCGACTCGGCCAAGGGAATCAAGCCCATGGCGCCGGATCTGCGCAGTGTCAGCGATCTGCCCAAATACAAGGACGTGTTCAAAGACCCGGAGGCGCCGAACAAGGGGCGCTTCCTCAACAGCCCCATCGGCTGGACCTCGGAAGTGGTCAACAAGCAGAAGCTCAAGGCTTATGGGCTGGACGACAGCTACGTGAATTTCCGCAGCGGTTCAGGGGCGGCACTGGACGCGGAGATCAGTTCGTCGATCCGCCGGGG
Source organism: Pseudomonas sp. WPR_5_2 (assembly GCF_003634475.1). Lineage (NCBI taxonomy): Bacteria > Pseudomonadati > Pseudomonadota > Gammaproteobacteria > Pseudomonadales > Pseudomonadaceae > Pseudomonas > Pseudomonas sp. WPR_5_2. The sequence continues at coordinate 592,546 of NZ_RBLA01000002.1, forward strand.
CAAACCGGTGCTGTTCTATTATTGGTCACCGACGCCATTGCTCGGGCGCTTCAAACTGATTCAGCTGGAAGAGCCGCCGTTTGATGCCGAAGCCTGGAAAACCCTGACCGACGCCGACAACCCGAACCCGAAACCTACCCGGTCGCTGCCTTCGAAGCTGTCCATTGGCGTGTCGTCGCCATTCCAGAAGCAGTACCCGCAGATTGCCGAGTTTTTCACCAAGGTTGATTTTCCCATCGACCCGCTGAACAAGGCGTTGGCCGAGATGAGCGAAAAACACACCGCACCGCGTCAGGCGGCGGAAGATTTCATGAAGAAACATCCGGATGTGTGGAAGGCCTGGGTGCCCAAGGATGTTGCAGACAAGGTGGCTGCCGAGTTGAAGTGATGTGGCGAATGTTCAACCGCCTTCGCGAGCAGGCTCGCTCCCACATTGGATCTGTGGCGTTCACGAATCCCCTGTGGGAGCGGGCCTGCTCGCGATGCTTTTAGAACCGAGTCTGCACCGCCAGCTCAAAAGTCCGCGGCGTACCCAAATAATAAGCCGGCGACACATGGGCGAACTCGGCATACACCTCGTTGGTCAGGTTCCGGACCCGCCCCGTGATGGTGGTGTGTCGGTCGACCTTGTAACTGAGAAACGAGCCGTACAGCGTGTACGACGGTACGGTCATGGTGTTGGCGCTGTCGGCAAACACCGACGCCACGTAACGTGCATCTACACCTCCCTGCCATTGCGGCGCGAAATCATAGGTCAGCCACAGATTGCCGACGCGATCCGGCACGTTGGTCGGTGTGTTGCCCTTGCGTGAAACCACTTGGCCAGCGGCGTTCTTTTCGGTGAATTCGTCGTACCGGGCATCGACCCAGGCGAAGTTGCCTTCGGCCAACAGCTTGTCGGTGATCCGCAGCGAACTGGCCACTTCGATGCCTTTGGACGTTTGCTGGCCCACTGGAATGCTCAGGGTCGGGTCCAACGGATCGGTCACCGCGAAGTCCTTGCGCTCGATCGTATAGGCCGCCACCGTCGCCGCGCCGCGACCGTCCAGATAATCGAACTTGCTGCCGACCTCCCACTGCTTGCCGGTGGACACGTCGAAGTCTTGCGTGCCATTGGGTTGCTCGGCTGCCGTGCTGTATTGCGCGTAGACGTTCGCCGAAGGCAGGATCTGATAAGTCAGGCCGATCCGCCCGGTCACCGGCTCCCAGCTGCGCTTGAGGTGCCGGGGATTGCTGGTGGTCACGACGCGATGGTTGGTCACGTCCAGGTCGATGTCGTCATAGCGCAGGCCAGTGAGCAACGACAGCTTTTCGGTGAGTGCCAGGCGATTCTCGACGAACAGAGCCTTGGTGGTGACCTCGTTGGTCTTGTCGCTGACGAAACCCTGTCGCGTGCCCGGAATATCGTAGAAGTGCCCCGGTTCATAGTTATCCGGATCCACGCTGCTGGCCCCTTTGACGTTCAAGGGTGAGTTTGTGGTCTGGTTGACCTTGTATTCGAAACCGCCGGACCAGGTGGTCGTCAACCCCAGCAGGGTGTTGTCGTGACGCAGTTCGAACTGGTTGCCGTTCTGCTCGCCCTGATGCCGCACCTGATACGCCGTGGAGCGGTTCACTGCCGTGTTATCCGCGTTGTACTGGTAAGTTTCCAGGTTGCGGTAATCGCGCTGGCTGTCGAGGTGGTAAAGCATGTTGCGCAGGGTGGTGCTGTCGTTGATCCGGTAGTCGATGATCGAGCGCACCCAGATCGTCCGTTGTTCGTAACGGCCGTCCTCGACGTTGTAGTTGTTGAAGCGATTGTGTTTGTCGATTTTCAGTTCCCCGACCTTGGGATTGAGCACCGGGGTACCCCAGTAGGGACTGTCTTCGTGCTCGTCCTGGTATTCCAGGGCCAGGGTGTGGGACAGGTCCGGCGTCAGGTCGCTGAGCAGCGAGAACGCCATGCTCCAGGCATCGCGTTCCTGGCGGTCAATATAGCCGTTGCCGGTGTTGTGGCTGACATCGAGGCGGGCATAGTGCTGCACGTCCGCGCCGGCCTCGCTCAGGGCGTGATTCAGTCCGAACGCGGTTTCGCTGGTGTCGTAGGTGCCGTAGCTGACCCGGCCTGCAAGCGCCTGTTCTTCACGGGTCGCCAGTTTGGTCACGTAATTCAGCGAACCGCCCACGGAGCCGGCGCCATTGATCAGCGATGACGGGCCGCCGACCAGTTCCACCCGATCATAAATCCATGAATCCACTGGTCGTGCCAGTCCGCCGGACACGTTCACGCCGTTGAACATCTGGGTGATCTGGCTGCTGGTGAAGCCCCGATAGGAGACGAAGCCACCGAAGCCCGGCGGTGCGCTGGCGTTGACGCCGGGCAGGGTGTTGGCGGCGTCCTGGAAGTTCTGTGCGCCGTGGCGCTCGATGTCGTTGCGGTTGGCGATGGCCACCGAGGCCGGGGTATCCCGCACGCTCAAGCCCAGGCGCGAGGCCATACCGCTGGACTGGTCCAGGTTCAAGCCGGGTTCGGCGTCTTGTTCGCCATCAATGGTGATCGGTGCGAGATCGACCGTGGATTGTGCCCAAGCGGTAACGGACAGGCAGCCGAACAGGCTTGCCAGCAAAGGGCGGGTCACTACAGAAAAACGTGTCATTGATGAATCCTGAATTCTTGGCAAGCAAACAGCGCACACGCAAACGCCTCGCGTTGGCGAAGTGGGCTGATCGGTAGAGGCAAAGAGATTCAGGCGAGCGGTGGCGCGCGCGGATTGGCTGAGGGCCAGGTGAAACGGGCAGGGAGGTCGGCACTGGCAATCGGTGCCAATGGCGGGCTGTGTTGTTCGGGAAGGATCGCCAGGGTCAGGCTGGAGTTGAACGCGGGCCCCATGCCCCCGCTGGAGCACAACGGACAGCCGAACGCCTTGGACAGCGTCGGCAATTGTTCCTGGGAAGGGTTGGTCGAAACCGGTGCCTGGGTGCTCGGGTCGACCGCACAAAACTGGCCGCCGATGCCATTGAGCTGCATTCCGACCATTTGCCCGTGACCGATGCTGCAGGCGAACACATTGAGCAGAACGCAGCAGTAGAGCGTCCAGGCCAGCAGTGAGCGATCGGTGCGGGAGAATTTCATGGGGCGGCACTTTACTCCTCCGCCGACCGGTCGTGCACGTCAAAAAATGCCGACTAGGATGATTCTGACCCAATCTCTTTCAAGGATCTTCAACCATGACCTTTGCGTTGGCTCAATGGCTGGTGACGATATTTGCAGCGATCAGTTTGGTGCACGTTTATTGGGCGTTGGGTGGTGAATGGGCGACGGTGGCGGCCGTGCCGCAAATACCGGTGGAGGGCGGTGTGCGGTTGCAGCCAGCCTTCAAGCCGCGAGGCTGGATCACGCTGCTGGTGGCTGCGGCCTTGTCGGTGATTGCCCTGTTGGTGTGTTTGCGGGTTGGCTGGTGGCTGCCGCAGGTGGAACACAAAGCGTTGCAGTGGGTGATCAGCGCGATTGCGATATTGCTGTTCGCCCGGGCGATCGGGGATTCGGAGCTGGTGGGGTTTTTCAAGGAGGTCAAGGATTCACGGTTTGCCCGGTGGGATACCTGGGTTTATTCGCCGTTGTGTGTGGTGTTGGGAGCGGGGTTATTGGCGGTGGCCTGGGTTTGAGTTGCCTCGACTGACGCCTTCGCGAGCAGGCTCGCTCCCACAATGGATCGCACATGACCTGTGGGAGCAAGCCTGCTCGCGAAGAGGCCGGTCCAAACAACGCAAGCTTCTGAACTTAACTCCCGCTTTCCGTACGCCGGCTGCTGACCTCCGCCGGCACATCATCTCCGGCCATGCGCTTGCGGAACAGCGCCGCCCGCGCCAGCAGCAACGTCGTCACCGGCACGGTGATCGCCAGCAAAATCGGAATCAGCCAGGCGTGCAACACCGGCGCGGACTTGAGTGCCGAAAAGTAGATGATCGACGCCAGCGCCACGCACCAGGCACCCAGGGTCGAAGCCAGGGCCGGTGGGTGCATGCGCTGGAAGTAGTCTTTCATCCGCACCAGGCCGATGGCGCCGATCAACGCAAACAGGCTGCTGAGCACCAGCAGGATCGCCACCGGGATTTCCACCCACAAGGACAATTCGGCATTCATTCGATCACCTCGCCGCGCAGGAGGAATTTCGCCAGGGCAAACGAGCCGACGAAACCGAACAGGGCGATCAGCAGCGCCGCTTCGAAGTAGGTGTCACTGGCATAGCGAATACCCAGCGCCAGCATCATCAGCATGGCGATGATGTACAGGTAGTCCAGCGCCAGAACCCGGTCCTGGGCCGACGGGCCCTTGAACAGGCGGATCAGGGTCAGGATCATCGCCACGGAAAACAGGAACAGGCTCAGCAGGATCGCGTTCGACAGCAAGGCGCTCATTCGAATATCTCCATCAACGGGCGCTCGTACGTCGCCTTGAAGTGCTCAATGAACGGCGCTTCGTCCTCCAGATCGAAGACGTGCAGCAACAGAATGCTGCGGTCCAGCGCCAATTCAGACCAGACCGTGCCGGGCACTACCGTGCAGATCATCGACAGCGTCGCCAGGCCATTGGCATCGCGCAGGTCCAGCGGCACCTTGATGAACCGTGAACGCGGCGGGCGGCGGCCGGCGTTGAGCACGCCCCAGGCCACGGCGACGTTGGACACGAGCACATCGCGACCGACCACCAGGAACAGGCGCAGGATCACCCCCGGCCGGCGAATGCGGATCGGCAGCGGACGCAACTTGCGCATCATCAACGGCGCACAGAAGCCCAGTGCAGCGCCCAACAGCAAGTTGCCGGGGGTCATCGACAAATTCAGCAGCAACCACAGCATCCACAGGGCCAGCGACAGCCACGGCGCGGGAAACAGGCGCTTCATGGTTGCACCTCCAGCATCGCAGCCTTGGCTTCAGGACTTGGCACAGCCCGGGTGCCGAGCACAGCCATCACATATTGCTGCGGGTTGTTCAAGGCATCGGCGGCGGCCTGGGTGTAGCGCAGCAACGGCTCGGCCTTGAACGTCAGCGCAATGCTCAAGGCCAGCAGGACGAAGATCGGCACGCATTCCAGGCGTCGCAGCACTGGCGATGGCCGTTCTGCCGGCGTCCAGAAACGCTGGATGCCCAGGCGCGAAAAGGCCACAAGCGAGGCCAGGCCAGAGAGGATCAGCAAGGCGAGCAAACCCCACGCTCCGTTCGAGATCGGTGCTTCATGGCCCAGGCCCAGCGGGTTGAGCAGGGCGCTGAGCAGGCCGAGTTTGCCAATGAACCCGGAGAGTGGCGGCATGCCAACGATCAGCAATGTGCAGGCAATGAAGCTCAGGCCGAGAAACGCCATGGTCCAGGGAATCACCTGGCCGACCACGGCTTTCTGATCGTCGTCGAGGTTGATGCCCTTGACCGGCGCCGACGACTCCAGTGGTCGTGGCAGCATTTCGTTTTCATCTTCCAGCGGGATCTCGCTGGCCGAGCGCGAACGCTCGATCAACTCGGCCAGCAGGAACAGCGCGCTCAAGGCCAGGGTCGAACTGACCAGATAAAACAGCGCCGCACCGATCAGGTTGGGCTGGGCGAAACCGACGGCCGACAAGAGAATCCCCGCCGACACCAGAATGCTCAAACTGGCCATGCGCTCCAGGCGTTGCGCGGCGAGGATCGCCACCGCAGCGCAGGCGATGGTCATCAGGCCGCCGTAGATCAGCCAGTCGCCGCCGAAATACGCCGATGCTCCGGCCTGACCGGAGAACAGCAGGGTCCACAGGCGCAGGAAGGTATAGACACCCACCTTGGTCATGATTGCGAACATCGCCGCCACCGGTGCGCTCGCCGAGGAATACGCCGGCACCAGCCAGAAGTTCAGCGGCCACATCCCGGCCTTGGCCAGGAACGCTACCGCGAGAATCCCCGCGCCGGCGTGCAGCAGCCCGCGGTCGGCCTGCGGCACCAACGGGATTTTCAGCGCCAGGTCAGCCATGTTCAAGGTGCCGGTGACGCCATAGATCAGCGCCGCGCCGATCAGGAACAAGGTCGAGGCCAGCAGGTTGATCGAGATGTAATGCAGCCCCGACGACACCCGCGCGCGGCCCGAACCGTGCAGCATCAAGCCATAGGACGCGGCCAGCAGCACTTCGAAGAACACGAACAGATTGAACAGGTCGGCGGTGAGGAACGCGCCGTACAGGCCCATCAACTGGATCTGGAACAGCGCATGGAAGCTCGAACCGGCGCTGTCCCAGCGCGCCATGGCGAACAACAGGGCGCTGACGCCGATGATCCCGGTCAGCACCAGCATCAGCGCCGACAGACGATCGACTACCAGCACCAGGCCGAACGGCACTTGCCAGTTGCCCGGCAGGTACACGCCGATGGAGCCGGGCACGCCGGTGGTCTGCGTCCATTGCAGCAGCAAAATGGAGATGCCCAGCCCCAGCAGGCTGGAGAACAGGTTGATTTTGGCTTTGAGCGGCCGGTGCTTTTCGCCGAGCATCAGCATGATGGCGGCGGTCAGCAACGGCAGCAGGATCGGTACCGCGATCAGGTGCGTCATCGGATTCATTCTTTAGGTTCCCGGCCATCCACATGGTCGGTGCCGGTCAGGCCCCGGGAGGCCAGCAAGACCACCAGGAACAACGCGGTCATGGCAAAACTGATGACGATCGCGGTCAATACCAGCGCCTGGGGCAGCGGGTCGGTGTAATGCAGCAGATCCTGCGGCACGCCGTCCTTGATGATCGGCTCCTTGCCGATGAACAGGCTGCCCATGCTGAAGATGAACAGGTTGACGCCATAGGACAGCAGGCACAGGCCCATGACCACCTGGAACGTTCGTGGCCGCAGGATCAGCCAGACGCCGGACGCGGCCAGGACGCCGATGGCGATTGCGATGACTTCTTCCATCAGACGGCCTCCTTGATGGCGACGGGTTTGGGTTGCGCGGCGGTCTTGTGACCCCGCACCGACTGGTGGGCGAGGGCGGTGAGGATCAGCAGCGTCGAACCGACCACCACTGCGTACACGCCAATGTCGAAGAACAATGCGCTGGCCAGGTGAATGTCGCCCAGCAACGGCAGATCGAGATGCCAGGTGTGGGTGGTCAGGAACGGATAACCGACCGCCATCGCACCGAGACCGGTGACCGTGGCGAACAACAGGCCGGTGCTCATCCAACGCAACGGCCGCAGGCTCATCTGCGCCTCGACCCACTGGGTGCCTGCCACCATGTATTGCAGGATGAACGCCACCGACATCACCAGCCCCGCGACAAAGCCGCCGCCCGGCAGGTTGTGCCCGCGCATGAACAGGTAGAACGACACCACGAAGGCAATCGGCAACAGCAGGCGCACCAGCACTGCCGGGACCATCATGAAGCCGAGTGCGGTGTCGCTGGCATGACGCGGGTTGACCAGGTCGGTGACCACGTCGGGCGCTAGCAAGCGCTGCTGGGCCGGCAGTTGCAGGCTTTCTTTCGGCGGGCGGAAACGACGCAACAGGGCGAACACGGTCAACGCCACCGCCACCAGTACGGTGATTTCGCCGAGGGTGTCGAAACCACGGAAGTCCACCAGCATCACGTTGACCACGTTGCTGCCGCCGCCCTCGGGCAGGGCGCGGCTCAAGTAGAACGAGGAAATATCGTTCGGCGTCTGGCGCGTCAGCATCGCGTAGGCCAGCAATGCCATGCCGCCACCGACCACGGTCGACAGCAGCAAGTCGCGGATCCGCCGGATGCGCGCCTTGCGCAGGCTGCTCGGCAACGGCGAAACCTCTTCGATCCGCCGTGGCAGCCAGCGCAGGCCCAGCAGGATCAGCACCGTGGTCACCACTTCGACCACCAGTTGCGTCAAGGCCAGGTCCGGTGCCGAGAACCAGACGAAGGTCACGCAGGTCATCAGGCCGCAGACGCTGACCATGGTCAGGGCGGCGAGTCGGTGATACTTGGCTTGATACGCGGCGCCCAGCGCACAGGCAATCGCCAGCAGCCACAGGATGACGAACACGATCGACCCCGGAATCTTCGGCCGGTCGCCCCAGTGCAGGCTGCTGTGCAGCATCGGGATCAACCCGGCCAGTACGGCGGCGAGCACCATCAAAAACAGTTGGGTTTGCAGGCGCCGGGTGCTGATCCGCCGTTCCAGGCGACGGGCCAGGCGCATCTTGATCACCAGGACGCGCTCGAACAGACGCTTGCCATTGAACCGGCCAATCAGCGGCGGGTAGTGGAAGCGCCCGCGCTTGAGTTGTTTGCGCAGCAGCAGATAAAGGACGATGCCGCCGGACATGGCGATCAGGCTCATGATCATCGGCGCATTCATGCCGTGCCAGATCGCCAGGCTGTATTCGGGCAGCGTGCCACCCACCACCGGCAACGCGGCGGCGGCGAGCAGCGGGCCGACCACTTGCGCCGGGAAGATCCCGACCACCAGGCAGGTGAACACCAGCAACTCGACCGGTGCACGCATCCAGCGCGGTGGTTCGTGCGGCGTGTGGGGCAGGTCGGTGGCGGTGGGGCCGAAGAACACGTCCACGGTAAAGCGCAGGGAATAGGCGACGCTGAACGTCCCGGCGATGGTCGCGACGATTGGCAGGGTCGTTTCGATCCACGCCGTGGCATTGATGAACACGGTTTCGGCGAAGAACATCTCTTTCGACAGGAAGCCGTTGAGCAATGGCACGCCGGCCATGGAGGCGCTGGCGACCATGGCCAGGGTGGCGGTGAACGGAATCAGCTTGAACAGACCGTTGAGCCGGCGGATGTCCCGGGTGCCGCTTTCGTGGTCGATGATCCCGGCGGCCATGAACAGCGAGGCCTTGAACGTGGCGTGGTTGAGGATGTGGAACACCGCCGCCACTGCCGCCAGCGGGCTGTTCAGGCCCAGCAGCAGGGTGATCAGGCCCAGGTGGCTGATGGTCGAGTAGGCCAGCAGGCCCTTGAGGTCGTTCTGGAACATCGCGCAGTACGCGCCGAGCAACAGGGTGCAAGCCCCGGCGCCGCTGACGATGTAGAACCATTCTTCACTGCCGGACAGCGATGGCCACAATCGCGCGAGCAGGAATACCCCGGCCTTGACCATGGTCGCCGAGTGCAGATAGGCCGAGACCGGTGTCGGTGCCGCCATGGCGTGGGGCAGCCAGAAGTGGAAGGGGAATTGCGCGCTTTTGCTCAGGGCGCCAATCAGGATCAGGGGCAACAGGATGGGGTAGAGGGCATGTGCACGAATCAGATCGCCGGCGGCCAGGACCTTGTCCAGGTCATAGCTGCCGACCACATGGCCAAGCAGCATGACCCCCGCCAGCAGGCACAAACCACCGGCTCCGGTGACCATCAGCGCCATGTACGCGCCGCGCCGCGCATCGGCGCGGTGGTGCCAGTAACCGATCAACAGGAACGAGAAGAGGCTGGTCAGCTCCCAGAAAAACACGATCTGGATCAGGTTGCCGGAGATCACCAGCCCGAGCATGGCGCCCATGAATGCCAGGAAAAACGCGAAGAAGCGTGGCACCGGATCGTCCGGCGACATGTAGTAACGGGCGTATAGCGAAACCAGGGTGCCGATGCCCAGCACCAGCATCGAAAACAGCCAGGCGAAACCGTCCATGCGCAGGACGAAGTTCAGGCCCAGGCTCGGCAGCCAGAAGAATTCTTCACGAATGACGCCGCCATGGGCGATTTGTGGGTACAGGAGGGCGACCTGGACGGTGCCGATCAGGGCAACCAGGCCAGCCAGCAGCGATTCGGTGTTACGCGCGTTGTGTGGCAGCACCGCTGCCAGACAGCTGCCTATGAAAGGCAGAAGCAGTAGAACTATCAAGGACATAGGCTTCTAATCTGCGGAAGTTTGTGAAGCATCATACGTGCCAGCTCCCGGATCACCAAACGCCAAGCTGTCGCAGAATCCTACAAGGTAGACGGAAAATCCTTGTTTAACATTGTTTCAAAGGTGTGTGTTCGGCAGGTCCGGCCCCATCGCGGGCAAGCCTTGCTCCCACTGGGTTTGTGTTGATTGTAATTTTTGTGAGCCACACAGCACCTGTGGGAGCAAGGCTTGCCCGCGATGGCGTCAGACCTCACACCAGAAATGCCACGATTTAACCTTGCGTCTCACGCTCCAACGCTTCATCAGCCGCAGCACTTTTACCCTTGGTCTTCAACTCACTGACAATCACCGCCGCCACAATCAACCCGGCCCCCAGCAATGCAATCGCCGGCAAGCGCTCCCCGGCGATCCGCCCGACAATCCCGGCCCATACCGGCTCACCGGCGTAGATCAAGGTGGCGCGGGTTGGTGAAACACTTTTCTGCGCCCAGTTCATGGCCACCTGAATCGCTGCACTCGCCGCGCCCAGCCCCAGGGCGCTGCACAGCAGCAGCCAGGAAAAGTCTGGAATGCGTTCCTGGGTCGGCACCACCATCAGGAACGATAGCAGCGAAGTGACCGCCAGTTGCACCACGGTCACCCGCTTCACATCGACTTGACCGGCGAAGTTGCTGATCAGGATGATCTCCGCGGCAATGGCGATGGCACTGATCAGGGTGGCAATTTCACCGGGGCTGAAATTCAACGCCGCGCCGGAGGGCCCCGACAGCAGCATCAAGCCGGTAAACGCCAGCATGATCCCGATGCTCGGCATCAACCCCGGGCGACGCCCCAGCACCAGCCATTGCAGCAATGGCACGAAAGGTACGTACAACGCGGTGATAAACGCCGACTGGCTGCTGGGAATGCTTTGCAGGCCCACCGTCTGCAAACCGTAGCCCAGCATGATCGCCACGCCGATAAAGGCCCCGGCCTTGAGTTCGAACAGGGTCAGTTCCCGCAGGCTGCGCCAGGAGAACAGGGCGACGAGGCACGCGGCGGCGGCAAAGCGCAGGCCGACGAAGAACATCGGTCCGCTGACGGTCATTGCATGCTGTACCAGCAAAAAGGTCCCGCCCCAAACCATGGTAATCAGCACCAGCACGCACTCAGCCTTGCTGAGCCGCAGGAAACGGGAGGTAGCCTGGGAGGAGTTCACCGACGTCATGATCTTGCACACTATTTGAGGGGGACGCACAATGCGCCGGAAGTTGGGCAGTATACTGCGCAACACCACCAAGTGAGCAATATAGTGCACAAAGATTCCACGCAACGGGCTTCGGTCCTGCAGCACGTCAGCCAGAACGTTCGCCGTTTGCGCCATGCCGCGGACATGAGCCAGACCGCCCTGGCGGAAAAGTCCGGCGTCAGCCGGCGCATGCTGGTGGCCATCGAGGCCGGTGAAAAGAACGTCAGCCTGACCACCCTCGATCGCGTGGCCGAGGCTTTGGACGTGGCGTTCAGCGACCTGATCCAGGCTCCTGACGTGCGTGACCATAGCCGCATCAACGAACTGGCCTGGGCCGGGACGATTCCCGGCAGCAAAGCCGTATTGCTGGCCAAGGCCAATGCCAGCCGTGAAGTCGAACTGTGGGAATGGCGCCTCGAACCGGGCGAGCATTACCCGTCGGAGCCGGATGCCGATGGCTGGAGCGAACAGTTTTATGTCTTCGAAGGTTGCCTGACCCTGATGGTTGGCGATGTACCGCACCGCATCAGCGCCGGCGAGTTTTTCATGTTCGCCAGCAACCAGCCCCATTCCTATCGCAACGATGGGCCAGTGGCGGTGCGGTTTGTGCGCAACGTGGTGATCTGAACTGTTGGCCCATCAACACGGGATAAACACTTTGTGTTTCTGAAGCTGTAAGTGTTTCTCTAATTATTCTTTAACTTGTTGAAAAATAACGAATTTAAGTTTCGGCACGACTCCTGCAGAAGCTCAGGGAATTCATTCCCCAAGCTACGGAGTGCCGTTTGATGGCCCGTGAAATTCGTCTCAACGCTTTTGACATGAACTGCGTCGGCCACCAGTCGCCGGGGCTGTGGGCGCACCCGCGGGATCGTTCGTGGCAGTACAAGGACCTCGAATACTGGACCGATCTGGCGAAAATCCTCGAGCGTGGCAAGTTCGACGGTTTGTTCATTGCCGATGTGCTGGGCATTTACGACGTCTATAACGGCAACGGCGATGCGGCGATTCGTCAGGCGGCGCAGGTGCCGGTCAATGATCCCCTGCAATTGATCCCGCCGATGGCACTGGTCACCGAACATCTGGGTTTTGGCCTGACCGCGTCGCTGTCGTTCGAGCATCCGTACCCGTTCGCCCGGCGCCTGTCGACCCTCGATCACCTGACCAAGGGCCGCGCAGGCTGGAACATCGTCACCTCGTATCTGGAGAGCGGCGCGAAGAACCTCGGGCAGAAAGCCCAGACCGAACACGATGCCCGCTACGACTTCGCCGAGGAATACCTGGAGGTTTGCTACAAGCTGTGGGAAGGCAGTTGGGAAGAGGGCGCGATCCTGCGCGACCGTGAGCGTCGGGTGTTCAGCGATCCGGGCAAAATCCACGAGATCCGGCACGTCGGCAAGCACTTCCAGGTGCCGGGCATTCACCTGTGCGAGCCTTCTCCGCAACGCACACCGGTGCTCTATCAGGCCGGAGCATCGAGTCGCGGCAAGCAGTTCGCCGCCGAACATGCCGAGTGCGTGTTCGTCGCCGCGCCGTCGAAAGTGCTGCTGAAGAAAACCGTCGCGGACATCCGCCGTCGCGCCGCCGAAGCCGGGCGCGATCCGTCGAAAATCCTGATCTTCAACCTGCAAACGGTGATCCTCGGCGAGACCGACGCCAAGGCCAAGGCCAAGTTCGAGGAATACAAAACCTGGGTCAGCTACGAAGGCGCCATGGCGTTGATTTCGGGATGGACCGGGATCGATTTCAGCCAGTTCAAACCGGATGAACCGCTCAAACATGTGCACACCAATGCCATTCAGTCGGCGGTCGAGGCGTTCTCCACGGCGGATCCGAACAAGGTCTGGACGCCCAACGAACTGGCGGACTGGGTGGGCATCGGCGGCTTTGGCCCGCTGTTCGTCGGCAGCCCTGAAACCGTCGCCGACCTGCTGCAGGAGTGGGTCGAGGACACCGATGTGGACGGCTTCAACCTGGCTTACGCGCTGACCCACGAAACCTTTGTCGATGCCGTGGAACTGCTGGTTCCGGAGTTGCAGAAGCGCGGGGTGTACAAGACCGACTATGCGCCGGGGACTTTGCGCGAGAAGTTGTTCGGGGAAGGGCCGCGATTGCCCCGGATTCATCCCGGGGCAGGCTATCGCGATCTGGCGGGGTTGCGGGAGCAGGAGAAAAAAGTGGTGTCTGCGTAGTACCTGGAGCACTCCACAAATCCCTGTGGGAGCGAGCCTGCTCGCGAAAGCGGTGTATCGGTCGACATCGATGTTGACTGTGACGACCTCTTCGCGAGCAGGCTCGCTCCCACAAGGAGGCATCGGTGTTTTTGATATTGCGTCCACGCACATGACACAGGCGCAGGTGAGCTTCCAGAATGCGGGTCAAAACATTAACGTGGCAGCTACCCAGGCAAACACGGATCAGTGAGAACGGCATGAGTGAAACTCCAAACGGACAGCCGACCGACATCATCCGGCACGCAGACATCCTGATCGTCGGCGGCGGTCTCAGCGGCACGATGCTGGCGGCGCAACTGCTGCGCCTGCCGGGTCGTCGCCAGGTGCTGGTGATCGAACCCCGCGCCGAACTTGGTCGGGGCGAGGCCTACAGCGCCGTGGAGTTGGGCCATACGCTCAATGGCAATGCGGCGCGCATGAGCGTCGACCCGGACAACGCCGACGACCTGACCCAATGGCTGGGCGAATACATCGCCGCCGGTGGCTGGCCGGAGTCGGACGAGCAGCATGTGCCGGTCAGTGAACTGTTCCCGCCTCGGGGGATTTTCGGCCTGTACGTGCAGCAGCGTCTGGCCGAAGCGAAAGCGGTGGGCGCGTTGAACGGTTCGACGGTCGAGCATGTGCGAGCCGAGGTGGTAGATCTGCAAACTGAAGCGCAGGCGGTGCGATTGACCTTGAACGATGGCCGGCATTTGCAGGGTGCCTTTGCTGTGCTCGCCACGGGCATGTTCCCCGCCGCCCGAACGCCGCAGACCCAATCCAGTGGCTTGAACGCCGCCGCACTCGACCCATGGGATGTGGCCGCGATGCAGCAGCTTGATCCGCAATCGACGGTGCTGATCATCGGCTCGGGCCTGACCATGGTCGATGCCGTGGTGTCGCTGGAGCAGGCCGGGCATCGCGGGCCGATCGAGGTGTTTTCCCGTCATGGCTTGCTGCCCCATGTGCGGCGCCAGCCACCCGCCTGGGTGGATTTCCTCGCCGAGGATCACAGCATTCGCACACCCCGTCAGTTGGTGCGCGAACTGCGCCGGCATTGCCGTGACGCGATCGCCGGGGGCATCGATTGGCAGGCGCCGCTGGACACCGTGCGGGCGCACATCGGCCGCTTGTGGAATCAGGCCACCGACGTGCAGCGTCGCCAGTTCGTGCGGCATGTGCGGCCGTGGTGGGAAAGCCATCACCACCGTTCGCCGCCCTTGAGCGCCGAACTGGTAGAACGCCTGCACGGGGAAGGGCGGTTGCGGATTCAGGCGGCGTCCTTCAAGGGGCTTGAGCCTTCCCCAGGCGGTGAAGTGAGCATTCGCATTCGTCGTCGGGGGGAGGCTGAAACCGTTGTCGTCAGCGGCGCGGCATTGATCAACTCCAGCGGCATCGAGTACGACTGGCGTCGGGTTGCGCGGCCGTTGCCACAACAGTTGCTGGCGCGCGGGTTGATCAAGCCGGGGCCGTTGGCATTGGGGATTGCTGCTGAGGTGGACGGTGCGGTGCTGGATGCCGATGGCCAGGCCGCCAGTCGGTTGTTTGCCATGGGGCCGCCGTTGCGGGGGATGTGGTGGGAGAGTACCGCTGTCACCGATGTGGCCAGTCAGGCCAAGGCATTGGCTGTGCGTTTGGTGGCGTCTTGCGCATAGTCGTTATCGAGAGGGGTGATCCTGTTCAGCGGGGTGTGTTGGCGCTGAGCCAACGCTGTTTGATTTGCTCCAGGCGCCCGTCGCGGTTCATCTCATCCAGCGCCTGTTGCCAGCGTTCGATCTGGCGTACATCGGTCTGCAGGGAAAAAGCGATGTAGCTGGCTTGCTGCATCAGTGGCATCTGATAGTGCAATTGGCTGGGGGCCAACCCTTCTTCGCGGGCAATGGTGGCGAGGGACAGGGTATCGGCCACGACAAAATCGGCACGGCCCACCCGCGCCAAACGCATCATCTGTTCTGGCGTTTCGACGCCATACAAATTGTTCAGACCCTGTTTCTGCAAGTAGCTATAGGCCAGCCATTTTCGTGGCACGGCGATGCGGCCAAGTTTGCCGGCTTCCAGCAAACTGCGCACCGGCGGCCGGGCGCTGTCGGCGGAGTACAGCGCGGTTTCCACTTCCAGCAATGGCCCGACCCACTGGTACTGGCCATCGCGTTCGGCGGTGCGCAATACGGTGAAGACCCCGGTCGCCGGTTCAGTGCTGGCGACATGCAAGGCTCGCAGTAACGGCAATTGTTGCAAGTTCAAATGATCGCCGGTGCGTTCGGCCAAGGCCTGCACCACATCCACGCCGAATCCCACCAGTTGGCCACCTTGCTGGAAATGCAGGGGCGGGTGGTTGTCGGTGAGCAGGGTCAAATCGGCCGCGAGCGCATTCAGCGTCAGGAAATACAGCAGGCAACCGGCCAAGCGCTTCATGAATCGTCCTTGATGAAGTGAAGCGCGAATACTAGTACGGGCACAGTGCCACTGTCCCGGACTATCTCCGGGGCTTTTGTGTCAGAGATGAGGATTTATAGGGATAGGGTTGTTGTAATACCTGTGGGAGCGAGCCTGCTCGCGAAGGCAAAGTGTCAGGCGACAACATTGTCGGCTGGACGTCCGTCTTCGCGAGCAGGCTCGCTCCCTCAGTGGATATCAGTTGTGAGGGAGATCGTGATCAATAACGCTGATATTTCGAACCGAATTCGGCACGGTTTTCGGCGACGACTACACCATTGATCGCTGCGTTGCCCGGAATCGAGGCAATGCGCTCACGCCGTTCCTGCAAACGATCCGATCCGCCTTCGGCGACACGATTCTCGATCAGGCGATCGGAGCCACCCTCGGCGACGCGATTTTGTTGCAACCGGTCCGAACCGCCTTCGGCCAGCAACGCCTGGGCAGTGCTTGGGGCGGCAACACTAGGGGTGTTGGCCGATGCCAGGTTCGACAGGCCAAGACCGCCCACCAATGCCAGGCCGAGTGCCAGGGACGAAACTTTCGAGAAGTTGAACATGGGAAATTCTCCGTGCGCTTAAGTAGTGAGTGGTCAGTAGCCTGTGCTAGCTGGTGGTCACAGTTAAACGCCGGGGTGTATCGCTGATGTGTGCCTGAACGGTGCGAAATCGGCTGTTGCGTATCAGGATGGGGTTCCTATACAGACGGATACAAAACACCTCGGGAAATGCTCATGCCTGGGCATCGAGCATTTGCACCGGATAGGAAAACACATAGCCCTCGCTGCGCACGGTCTTGATGTAGGTCGGCTCCCGGGAATCATCCTTCAATCGTTGCCGCAGGCGGCTCACCAGCAAGTCGATGGAACGATCGAACAGGTCGGCGTCGCGGCCCTGGGTCAAATTGAGCAACTGGTCGCGGCTCAATACCCGTTGCGGGTGATCGAGGAATACCCGCAGCAAGCGGTATTCGGCGCCGCTGAGGGCCACCAGGGTGTCGTCCTCGTCCAGCAAGTGCCGGGCGGTGGTGTCCAGGCGCCAGCGGCCGAAACCCAGCATGCGGCCACTTTCGGTGATCAGCAAATTGGGCGGCAGCATCCGGGTGCGGCGCAGCACGGCGTTGATCCGCGCCAGCAGTTCGCGGGCGGCGAAGGGTTTGGTCAGGTAGTCGTCGGCACCCATTTCCAGGCCAAGGATGCGGTCGGTTTCATCGTTGCGCGCGGTGAGCATGAGGATTGGCGTGGCTTTGTGCTTGCCCGAGCGCAACTCGCGGCACAGCACCAGGCCGTCATCGCCGGGGAGCATGATGTCGAGCACGATCAGGTCGACCTGGTTGGCTTCCAGAAAACTGCGCATTTGCCGGCCATCGGCAACCACGGTGGTGCGCAAGCCGTTTTTCTTCAGGTAGTTGCCGACCAGTTCGCGAATTTCGCGATCGTCGTCGACGATCAGGATGTGGTTGACGTGGTCCATGGTCGATCCCTTGTATTCGTTGGCGTACACACCTGTAGGAGCGAGCCTGCTCGCGAAAAACGTCAGGGCGACGCGTTCATTCAGACAGCACGCGTTATCGTAACGTCCATCGCGAGCAGGCTCGCTCCTACCAAAGCTATCAGGCCACCACTCGATAACACGGCACATACGCCGCGCCACCGGGCAGCTTCATCCGGTGCTGGGCGACGAAGGCCTTGAGCAGTTGATCCAGCGGTTGCATGATCGCCGCGTCGCCACGGATCTGGTAAGGCCCGTGTTGTTCGATCAGGCGGATGCCCTTGTCCTTGACGTTGCCGGCGACGATGCCGGAGAACGCGCGGCGCAGATTGGCGGCCAGTTCGTGGGCCGGCAGGTCGCGGCTCAGTTTCAGGTTGGCCATGTTTTCGTGGGTCGGATCGAACGGGCGCTGGAAGCCTTCGTCGATTTTCAGCAGCCAGTTGAAGTGGAACGCGTCGTTGCGCTCGCGGCGGAACTGTTTGACCGCCTTGAGGCCGGCGGTCATCTGCCGGGCGACTTCCGCCGGATCGTCGATGATGATCTGGTAGTGCTTTTTGGCCGCTTCGCCCAGGGTCGCGCCGACGAAGGCGTCGAGTTGCTCCAGGTACGGCGCGGCATGTTTCGGCCCGGTGAGGATGACCGGGAAGGGCAGGCCTTCGTTGCCCGGGTGCATCAGGATGCCGAGCAGGTACAGGAATTCTTCGGCCGTGCCGGCGCCGCCCGGGAAGATGATGATGCCGTGGCCCACGCGGACGAAGGCTTCCAGGCGTTTTTCGATGTCCGGCAGGATCACCAGCTCGTTGACGATCGGGTTCGGTGCCTCGGCGGCAATGATCCCGGGTTCGGTCAGGCCCAGGTAACGGCCGCCGTGGATACGCTGTTTGGCGTGGGCGATGGTGGCGCCTTTCATCGGGCCTTTCATCACGCCGGGACCGCAGCCGGTGCACACGTCGAGGCTGCGCAGGCCCAGTTCGTGGCCGACTTTCTTGGTGTATTTGTATTCTTCGGTGTTGATCGAGTGGCCACCCCAGCACACGACGATCTTCGGCTCGACGCCGGGGCGCAGGGTGCGGGCGTTGCGCAGCAGATGAAACACGTAATCGCTGATGCCCTGGGAGGTGCTCAGGTCAATGCGTTGGCTGTCGAGTTCGTTTTCGGTGTAGACGATGTCGCGCAGGGCGCTGAACAGCATTTCCCGGGTACTGGCGATCATTTCGCCGTCGACGAAAGCGTCGGCCGGGGCGTTCAGCAGCTCCAGGCGTACGCCACGGTCTTGTTGGTGAATGCGGATTTCGAAGTCCTTGTAGGCTTCGAGGATGGTCTTGGCGTTATCGACATGGGCGCCGGTGTTGAGGATGGCCAGGGCGCACTGGCGGAAGATGTTGTAGGTGCTGCCGGATCCGGCTTCGCTCAGTTGCTGGACTTCCCGTTGGG
This sequence comes from Pseudomonas sp. WPR_5_2, assembly GCF_003634475.1. Classification (NCBI taxonomy): domain Bacteria; kingdom Pseudomonadati; phylum Pseudomonadota; class Gammaproteobacteria; order Pseudomonadales; family Pseudomonadaceae; genus Pseudomonas; species Pseudomonas sp. WPR_5_2. The sequence goes on from NZ_RBLA01000002.1 coordinate 611,165, forward strand.
AGAGTGTTTCCAGGCTGCCTTTCGGGCTGACCGAAGCGTTGATTACTTGTCGTTGGGTCATTCAATGATCCTTAAAACGATGACATTCGCGCAGAAACAACGAATGGCATCCGAATGGTGTGTATCCATGAAAGAAGATGGCACGAACTGCGCGGTCTTGCCATGTCCCCCGTTTGACGATGAACAGATGAAAAGGAGCCCCAGCATAGCTAAATCCCTCGCAGAGGCGATAATGGCCCGCGCTTTTTGTGCCCCGCGAGACTTTTTATCATTGAAGTAAGGAAACCCGACGTAATGTTCGAAATCCAGCCGATGAACGCCGAAACCTATCGGCAACAGACGCGGCGCAGCACGCTGGTGATCGCCTTGATTTTCCTGGCGCTGGCGATGGTGCTGTCGACCATGGCGGTGGCGTTGTTCGGTACGCCTGGCGGGGACAATCTGCGTTTCAACATCGGCGGCGTGTTTGCCGCGGTGCTGGTGATGGCGGCGCTGATGCGCAAGGTGTTCTGGACTCAGGCATGGATGGCGCCGGCGGTCTACAGCTGGCAGCTCAAGCGCAGCCTGATGAGTGTCACTAACGTCATGCATCACGTCACGGCCGCGGTGGAAGCGGGTGATCCGAGCGCCATGAAGCTGTTGCGCTTCTATCACCTCGGGTTGAGCCAAATGCACCAATTGGACGGGAACTCCAGCGATCATGGGCAATTGCGCCGGGAAATGGAGCGGCACGAGGCGCGAATGCAAGCGCTGGGCATCGAAACCGATCAGAGCCGTCTGGATCCTGCATGGCTGGAGGCGGTGAAGCAGGCGCGGACCTGAGGCCATTCAAACCCGCAGTCGCAGCGTCTCGAAAAGTTTCCGGTCTTCCTTTTTTGCCGATCGGGCATGGCGACGAATGACCTGCAGCAGGCAATCGGTGAAGCAGAGTGCCGGATTGCTCAGTGCGACGTTGCGGCGTGTCACGATGCTCAGTTGCCGGTCATCGAATTGTTCGGCCAGGTCCAGGGAGACCACGCGGCCGAGGAAGGGCGGGGCAGCGCTGACAATCGAAGGCCCCCAGGTGCACATATCGGCTCGCTCAACCATCATCTGCAAGATGGCCAGTGACTGGGCGCGAACGATGCGGTTTTCGTCGATCTTCGCGCCGTGTTTCCAGAACAGTTCCTGCATCAACCCATCGTGGCCGTCCGGCGCATGGTTCAGGGTCCAGTTCTGCTCCAGCAGTTCATGGATCGAGCGGGCATGCTGATGCGCATGGCCTTCGCGCACCAGCACAGAGGTCTGGTAATCCAGCAAGGTTTCGCAGGTAAATTCCTGGGTCGATTGCCCCGGATGGAGTTGGCCGATCGCGAAATCCATGCTGCCGTCGCGCAGCAGTGGCTGGGCCACGGCCATGAGGCTTTCGTACAGCTCCAACTTGATTTGCGGCATGCGCTCGCGAAACGCCAGCACCACGTCGGGCAGGAAGGTCAGGGCGATCCATGGCGTGATCCCGACGCAAAGCCGCCCCTGGGCCTTGCCGCGCAGGTGATCGAGTTCGGTTTGCGCATGTTCGAGTTGCTTGATCACCAGCCGGGCGTGGGTCAGCAGGACTTTGCCGTATTCAGTGAAGCTCAGGCCGCTGGGCGTGCGGGTGAACAACGGTAGCTGCTGACTGGTTTCCAGCTCCCGCAAGGCTTTGGTCACGGCCGCCTGGGAAATGTCGAGCGAACGGGCGGCAGCGCGGATGCTGCCCGTCTCGGCGCTGGCAATCAGCGCTTGAAGTTGATGCAATTTCATCTGCTTACCCTTCAGACAACCATTGGTTGTCATCATAACCAAACTGAGACTCCCCAGCCCAGGGTCCCGTTACCTAAGATCGGTCCCGACAGCGCTTTCGCCAGCGCTGCGTCCCCATCGAAGGAGAACAACAATGGACGCCGGCCACGTGCTGCCAGGTATTGCAGCGATACAAGATGAAATGATCGCGTTACGTCAGCGTATTCACGCGCATCCCGAGTTGGGCTTTGAGGAGTTCGTCACCAGTCAGCGGGTTGCCGAATGCCTGGTGCAGTGGGGTTATGAGGTCAGTACCGGAGTGGGCAAGACCGGGGTGGTCGCCACCCTGAAGCATGGCGAAGGCCGGTCCATCGGCTTGCGCGCCGACATGGATGCGCTGCCAATCCAGGAAACCAGCGGTCTGCCCTACGCCAGCCGGATCGAAGGGGTCATGCATGCCTGCGGCCACGATGGTCACACGGCAACCTTGCTGACGGCCGCCCGGTATCTGGCACATTCCCGCACGTTCAACGGTACGCTTCAGCTGATTTTCCAGCCGGCGGAAGAAGGGCTGGGCGGCGCCCGGAAAATGCTCGAGGACGGGCTGCTGGATCGCTTTCCCTGTGATGCGATTTTCGCGTTGCACAACGTACCCGGTTATCCCGTCGGGCATCTGGGCTTCTACAGCGGGCCGTTCATGGCATCGGCCGACACGGTGAATATCAAGGTCATCGGTCAAGGCGGGCATGGCGCGGTGCCGCACAAGGCCATCGATCCGGTGGTGGTGTGCGCGTCGATCGTGATGGCCCTGCAAAGCATCGTCTCGCGCAACGTCAGCCCGCAGGACATGGCGATTATTACCGTGGGCTCCATTCATGCCGGCAGCGTCTCGAATGTCATTGCGTCCAGCGCCGACATGAGCCTGAGCGTGCGGGCACTGACGCCCGAGGTTCGCCGGTTGCTCGAAGCCCGGATTATCGAATTGGTCAACGCCCAGGCCGCCAGTTTCGGTGCCCGGGCACAGATCGATTATCAGCACTGTCATCCAGTGTTGATCAATGACCCCGCGTCGACCGCGTTCGCCCGGGAAGTCGCCCGCGATTGGTTGGGTGATAACCGGTTGATCGAAGACCTGCGCCCCTTCACTGCGAGTGAAGACTTTGCCTTCATCCTGGAGCAATGCCCCGGCAGCTATCTGGTGATCGGCAATGGCGAGGGCGATAGCGGCTGCCAGCTGCACAACCCCGGCTACGACTTCAATGATGCTTGCCTGCCGATCGGGGCGAGTTATTGGGTCAAGTTGGTGGAAAGTTTTCTGCGTTGAGACGCCGCAACGTCGAGCGTCAATCTGTACAAAAATCGTCTGCGACCTGGAGAGGAAAATAATGAACAAGATAATTGCAGCGGTATCACTGGTGTTTCTGACGGCGTCGAGCTGGGCTGGTGCGGCTGACTGGTCTGGCAAAGTCCTGAGGCTGGGAGTGGATCCCACCTATCCGCCGCTGGAATACAAAAACCAGGACGGCACGCTGACCGGGTTCGGGGTCGACATCGCCGAAGCGCTGTGTGCCGAGTTGCACGCCCGTTGCGTTTGGGTGGAAAGCAGCTGGGACGGAATGATCCCGGCGTTGCTGGCGCGCAAGTTCGACGCGGTGGCGTCGTCGATGACCGTCACGCCCAAGCGCCTGGAGCAGATTGCGTTCACCGACAAGGTGTCCAACGCGCCGGCCCGTCTGGTGGTCAAGCGCGGCTCGGGTCTGCTGCCGACCCTTGAATCGCTCAAGGGCAAACGCGTCGGCGTGGAGCAGGGCTCGACGCAGGAGGCCTACGCCAAAGCCGTATGGGGCGCCAAGGGCGTGGAGATTCTGTCCTATCAGAATCAGGATCAGGTGTATGCCGACCTGGTGGTGGGGCGGCTCGACGCCTCGCTGCAGGGCTCCATCCAGGCCAGTTACGGATTCCTGAACACCGCAGCGGGCAAGGATTACGAGTTCTCGGGCGCGACCCTGGACGATCCGAAGTTTTTCGGCGTGGGTGATGGCATTGGCTTGCGCAAGAACGATGTCGAGTTGCGCGAGGACCTGAACAAGGCCCTGGCGACGATTCTCGCCAATGGCACTTACGAGCGGATCAACAAAAAGTACTTCGATTTCGACGTCTACGGCGCGAAATAACACCCGCCCCTGTAGGAGCGAGCTCGCTCGCGATGGTCGTTAACGATAACGCGTCAAACCAGATGCCCCGCGGCGCCCATGGTTTTTTCGCGAGCAGGCTCGCTCCTACAGGACAGGCGCAACGTGGTCGTATGGACCGTGTAGTTGCCGCATCCCCCCTTCACCTCACCCAATAAGAACAAGGAGAGTGAAATGTTTCTCGAAGGCTTTGGCCCGCAGATTTTGCTGGGCACCCTGGCCACCATCAAACTGGCGCTCTGGTCGTTGCTGATTGCTGTCCTGGCAGGCCTGATCGGTGCCAGTTCCAAGCTGTCTTCCAATCGATTCCTGCGCACGATGGCCACCGGTTACACCACGGTGATTCGCAGCATGCCGGACCTGGTGATCATGCTGCTGCTGTTCTTCAGCCTGCAGATGTTGCTCAACCGCCTGACCGATTGGCTGGGCACCGGGCAAATCGATATCGACCCGTTTCTGGCCGGTGTCGTGACACTGGCGTTCATCTATGGCGCCTACTTCACCGAAACCTTCCGTGGCGCCTTCCAGGCCGTCCCGGCAGGTCAGGTCGAAGCGGCGAAAGCCTACGGCATGACCCGTGGGCAAGCCTTTCGCAAAGTCCTCTTCCCGCAAATGCTGCGCCATGCGTTGCCCGGCATCGGCAACAACTGGCAGGTGTTGATCAAATCCACGGCGCTGGTCTCGATCATCGGCCTGACCGATGTGGTCAAGGCGACGCAGGATGCGGGCAAGGGTTCGATGCAGTTCTTTTACTTCACGCTGGTCGGTGGCCTGATCTATCTGGGCATTACCACGGTCTCCAACGTTGTGTTGTTGTGGCTGGAGCACCGCTATTCGGTGGGTGTCAGGAAGGCGGCGCTATGACCGGCATTATCGAGGACTACTGGCAGGCTTACCTGTGGAGTGACGGCCCGCACTTTTCCGGGCTGGCGGTGACGTTGTGGTTGCTGATCCTTTCGGTGGCGATCGGATTCCTGCTGGCGGTGCCGCTGGCGATTGCCCGGGTCAGCCGCAACCCGCTGATCCGTGTGCCGGTCTGGTTTTACACCTACGTGTTTCGCGGGACGCCGTTGTACATCCAGTTGCTGTTCTTCTACACCGGCGTGTACAGCTTGCATGTGGTTCGGTCGCAGGATTTTCTCAACGCCTTTTTCCGTGATGGGTTCAACTGCACGGTGCTGGCGTTCGGGCTCAATACCTGTGCCTACATGACCGAAATCTTTGCCGGCGCTATCCGGGCGACGCCCCATGGCGAAATCGAAGCCGCCAGAGCCTATGGGATGAAGCGTTTTACGCTCTATCGGCGGATCGTGCTGCCGTCGGCGTTGCGCCGGGCCCTGCCGTTTTTCAGTAACGAAGTGATTTTGATGCTGCATTCCACGTCGGTGGCCTTTACCGCCACGGTCCCTGATTTGCTGAAGATTGCACGGGACGTCAATTCGGCGACCTATGCCTCTTTCACCGCCTTCGGGATCGCCGGGGTGCTGTATGCCGCCAGCGCCTTTTTGCTGATCTGGCTGTTTCGCCGTGGTGAGCTGCATTGGCTGGCCTACCTCAAACCCCGTACGCATTGACCCCATCGGACTTGCTCGAATGTATAAATTGATCGTTGAAGATGTGCACAAGAACTACGGCAGCCATGAAGTCTTGAAAGGCGTATCGCTCAAGGCCCGGGCCGGCGACGTAATCAGCATCATCGGTTCCTCGGGATCGGGGAAAAGCACGTTCCTGCGCTGCATCAACCACCTCGAACAGCCATCCGCCGGGCGCATAGTCGTCAATGCCGAAGAACTGCTGACGCGCCGCAATGCCAGAGGCGAGCTCTGTGTGGTCGATCCCGGGCAACTGCGGGTCATGCGCAGCAAACTGTCGATGGTGTTCCAGCACTTCAATCTGTGGAGCCACATGACGGTGCTGGACAACATCATCGAGTGTCCGATGAGCGTGCTTGGCATCGGTCGGGCAGAGGCCACGGAGCGGGCGCGTCACTACCTCGCCAAAGTCGGCCTGCCGGCCAAGGTCGAAGGGCAGTATCCGGTCCATTTGTCCGGTGGCCAGCAGCAACGGGTGGCCATCGCGCGGGCGCTGGCCATGGAACCCCAGGTGATGCTGTTCGACGAACCGACGTCCGCGCTCGACCCCGAGCTGGTCGGCGAGGTGCTCAAAGTCATGCAGCAGCTTGCCGAGGAAGGCAGGACCATGGTGGTGGTCACCCATGAAATGGCATTTGCCCGGCAGGTGTCGAACCACGTTATGTTTTTGCACCAGGGCCGGGTGGAAGAGGAGGGTGCGCCGGGCAGTGTGCTGGAGCATCCACGCAGCGAGCGGTTGCAGCAGTTTCTGGCCGGGAGCCTCAAATAGCGCAAAGCACTGGCCCGGTTGTCGGGACAATCCTATGATGACTGATTGTGTACATCACCCGTCGGGTGGTTAAAGTGGCGAGCGGGACAATTCGCCATGTCATCAGCAGTCAGGGAGCGTCATGGGGCATCCGTCCATTTACGACCGTATCGAAAAAAGCCGGCCTGGCGTCGCCAGGCTCAAGGTTCGCTCGGCAGTGACGTTGCTGGGGGCGGTGTGCCTGTCGATGGCGCTGATCGTCAGCTGGGAAGTCTGGAGTTCGCGCCAGTATCATCTGCATGACAAGGAAGTGGCGATGTCCAACCTTGCGCAGACATTGGCCTCCCAGGCGCAGGCCACGATCAAGCAGGCGGATACGCTGCTGTTCAGTCTGGTCGATCGTCTGGAAAACGACGGCATTGAAGGCGACCGGCTCCATCGCTTGCAACGCTTGCTCAGCGCCCAGCGCAACGAACTGAGCCAGATCCATGGCTTGTTCGTGTATGACCAGACGGGGCAATGGATTGCCAACTCCAATGGCGCCGAGGTCGGCGTTGCCAATAATTCCGACCGCGAGTATTTCATCTATCACCGCGATCATCCCGATCGCGGGCCGCACATCGGCCCGTCGATCAAGAGCCGTTCCAGCGGCGAATGGATCATGACCGTGTCGCGGCGAATCAATCACCCCGACGGCAGTTTTGCCGGCGTGGCGCTGGCGACGATCTATCTCTCACACTTCCTGGAGCTCTACGACAGTATCGACATGGGCAAGAACGGCGTGATCAACCTGATCGCCGACGACGCCAGCATCGTCGTGCGCCGGCCGTTCAACGAGGCGGACATCGGCACCAGCCTGGCCAAAAGCCCGCTGTTCACCCAGTTGCTGCCCAATGGCAGCGCGGGCACGGCGACGATCAAGTCGATCATCGATGGGGTCGAGCGGGTGGTGGGTTATCGCCGGGTCGAGGGTTATCCGTTGATTGTCTTTGCCGCGCTGAACAAAGACGAAGTATTGGCTGGCTGGCGCAAGGAGTCGATGCTCAGCGCGGCGATCGTGTCGTTGTTGCTCGGGTTCCTCGGCGTACTCGGTTATCGCCTGATCAAGTTGATGAAGCAGCAGAACCTGATCCAGGTCGAGTTGCTCGGGTCACAGGAAAGGCTCCTGGAGCTTAACCGCAACCTGGAGTTGCTGGCCCTGGAGGACGCCCTTACCGGGCTGGCCAACCGGCGCCAGTTCGATCTGTTCATCCAGGCGGAAACGGGCCGTGCCCGGCGCAACCTGACCGGTCTGGCACTGGTGATGATCGATGTCGATCATTTCAAGGCATTCAACGATCACTATGGCCATCTGGCCGGAGATCAGTGCTTGCGCAATATCGCCGCCATCATCATCGAGCACATCAAGCGTCCCGGCGACCTGGCCGCGCGCTTTGGTGGCGAAGAGTTCGCGGTAGTGCTGCCCGGCACCGACTATGTGGGGGCGTTCCTGGTGGCGGAAAAAATCCGCCGCGCGGTGCAGGCGGCTGGCTTGCAGCACAATGAAAGTCCCGAAGGCGTCATCACGGTCAGCGTTGGCGTGTGCGGCTACGATCCGGCGTCGCAAACCCGTACCGAGGACCTGATCGGGGCCGCCGACAAGGCGTTGTATGTGGCCAAGGCCAGCGGTCGCAATATGAGTGTGATTGCCAACTGAGCAACGAAACCTTCAGATAAACAGATCGATGCCTTGCACCAGTCGGGTGGCAAGGTACGACTGCTTGAGTTGCTCCAGCCACCAGCCCAGGGCGCGGCCGTCATGGTCTCCGCGCCAGCCGGCGTAGATGATGTTCGGCTCGCGCGGGTCGGCCATCTGTTTTTCCACCAGCGTGCCATTGCTCAATAACGAGCTGACCCGGTGTCGCGGCAACCAACCCACACCCAAACCGTCGCACTGGGCGAGGATTTTCGCGCGCATGGTGGGCACCGCCAGCACCGTTTGCCCGCCGGAAACACCGTAGGTACTGCCCTCGGTGATTCTCGATGAGTCGGCCACGACAATTGCCCGATGCTGCGTCACGGTCGCCCGGGAAATCGGTTCGCTGGCCTTGGCCAGCGCATGCTTGGGCGAGACGGCGAACACCCATTGCATTTCCCCCAGTTGCATCCAGCGCAAGGACGGGATCGCCGGGGGCTCGTTGGTCGCGCCGATGACCAGGTCCGCGCGGCCTTCACGCAGGGCTTCCCAGACCCCTTTGAGCACTTCCTGAGTGATGCGCAAAGGTACGCCGGATTGCAGCGCATCGAATTCGCGGATGACCGGGATCAAGGTTTCGAACTCCAGCAATTCGTCGGTGACGATCCACAACCGACTCTCCCAGCCATTGGCCACTTGCTGCACCCGTTGGGTCAGGCGCGAGACATCTGCCATCAGCCGCGACGCCTCGTTGACCAGCAACTCGCCGGCCGGAGTCAGTTGCAGGCGATAGCGGCGGCGATCGAACAGCAACGCATCGAAGCGCTCTTCCAGTTGCCGCGCCGCGTAGGACACCGTGGACGGCGCCTTGCCGAGCCGGGCCGCGGCCCGTGACAGACTGCCGGTCTCACGGATGGCCTCCAGCAATGCCAGGTCTTCAATCGACAGCATGTTTTTTCAATCCTTCTGTAGGAACCTGACAAACGGCGGTAACGGCAAGAGTCTGTGGGGGCAAAGCTTGCTCGCGATAGCGACAGCCCAGTCAACAACGATGGCGACCGGTACGCCGTCATCGCGAGCAAGCTTTGCTCCCACAGAGTACCTGCGCACGATCGCTCCTACAGGTGGAGCCTGATCACTCGAAGATAGAGCAATACGTTGACTGCCAACACTACGCTGGCCAGCCACAGTTGAATCGTCGGGGTCAGCCCGGCCGGGTAAATCACCGGCCACACATAATGTTCGATGAAGCCGGCGCCATAGCCGCTTTGTCCGGCGGCATGGCGCATCAGGTTTTCCCAGCGGGTCAGCGGGCAGGGCAGGTGGAACAGTTCCACCGCCACGCCCCACCCGGCGGCGGGCAGGTGCAGCCAGATAAGGTGGCGCCATTTCAGCACCAGCAGCCCGCCGAACACCACAAACACAATGAACAGTAGATGAAACAGCACCAGCCCATCGGCGGCGATTCGGTAGAGCATGTCGACTCCCGCAGGCGTCAGGCGAATCATTCCATGGTACTCGGGCGCCTGGCCGGCGCTCTATCGATTGTTCAGGGCGCCGAGTACCTCCTTCAAATGCGCCACCAGGGTTTCGCTGCTGCGTTGCATCGGCGCGCGCAGTTCATCGCCGATCAGGCCTTCAAGGGCCAGCGCGGTTTTTACCGGGGCGGGATTGGGCTCGATGAACAGGCTTTGGATCAGCGGCAGCAGCTCGAAGAACGTCGTGCGACCGGCAGCCAACTGGTTGTCGCGCACTTGCTGGTACAGTTGAACGAACAGTTCGGGATGCACATGGGCCGAGGCCGCAATCGCCCCTTTGGCACCCAGGCACAAGGCGCTGAAGATCTGGTTGTCTTCGCCGCACAATACATCGACCTGGCCGCTGGAAAGCAGCGCAAGGGTATTGGTCAGGTTGCCGCCGCAGTCCTTGATCGCGACGATGCGCTCGTGGGCGACGATGTTGAGCAGGGTCTTCTGTTCGAAGGCCACGCCGGTGCGATAAGGGATGTCATACAGAATCAGCGGAACGCTGGAGGCATCGGCCACGGTCTTGAAAAACGCTTCGAGCCCGGCCTGGGACGGGCGAATGTAGTAGGGCGCCGGCACCAGTAAACCGGCCAGTGGACGCTTGAGAATCTCGCTCTGGAACTGCAACAGTTCGGTCAGGTTGTTGCCAGCCAGGCCCATGACCACCCGCTGCGCCGGCACCAGCTCCAACACCGCGTCGAGTACCGCCAATTGCTCATGCTTGCCCATGGCGGCCGGTTCGCCGGTGGTGCCACAGACGATCAAGCCATCGACGCCTTTTTCCAGCAGATGGCTGACCAGCCGCCGCAAGCCCGCGAAATCGATGGCGCCGTTGTGGAACGGCGTGACGAGGGGAACCCAGATACCTTGAAACGATGACATGCACTTTCTCCTGATGGTTGACCGATGTCGTCACCGTCAGAAGCGTAGAAGGAAGCAAGCAAGGGGAGTGGGGTCCGTCGCGCTCAATGTCCTGTCAGCTCATCTGACGGGACAGCGCGCCCCGGTCACATGAGCGACTGTTTCTTCGATTTGAGGGTGCGCGCAACGCAACCTTGCGCCTTGGCAATCAAGCCAATGACGACAATGTTGAGGTTGGAGGTTGCGGACATGTTTGCTTACACCCTGAATGAGGCGCCTAGTTTTAAAAGCCGGCGCGGTGTTTGTCAATCGCGAAAATCAGCGAACTCCCCGCGCATCCCCGTATTGCTTGAAGTGATCGATCCAGAACGAATGGCAATATGCGCAAGATTGTTCAAGCCATTGGCCGCGACTGCTGGCACAGTCTGCGGTCTTTCCCCTGGTTGTAGAGCGTTATGTCCAACTCCCATTTGCCGCGCACGGCGTTCCTGCGCGGCGCCGCGGCGATCATGCCGCTGTCCCTGGCGACCGCGCCCTGGGGCTTGCTGGCCGGTTCCATGGCCATCGAAGCCAATCTCACGCCCCTGCAAGGCCAGGGCTTGTCGAGCATCGTGTTTGCCGGTGCCGCGCAGCTGGTGGCCATCGGCATGCTCAAGGGCGGGGCCGGGATCTTTTCGATCCTGCTGACGACCTTGTTGCTGACGTCCCAGCACTTGCTTTACGGGATGAGCATGCGTTCGGTGATCTCGCCCTTGCCGGGACGTTGGCGGATCGGTCTGGGTTTCCTGCTCACCGATGAGTTGTTCGCCCTGACCAGCCAGCACGACAAGCAGCAATTCGACCGCTGGTACGCATTGGGCGTGGGCCTGACGTTCTACATCGCCTGGAACCTCTTCACCCTGGCCGGGATCGTACTCGGCAGTAGCATTCCGGGCCTCGAGCACCTGGGACTGGACTTCTCCATCGCCGCCACCTTCATCGCCCTGATTACCCCGGTGGTGCGCAATGTGCCAACGGTGGTCTGTGTCGCGGTGTCGCTGTTCTGTTCGGTGCTGTTCAGCTACTGGCAATGGGGCTCGGCGCTGGTGCTGTCGGGGTTGGCGGGAATGACCGCCGGGTTTGTCTGCAACAAGTTTTGGGGAGCGCGCACATGATGGTCTGGGCGGTGATTATCGGCATGGGCGTGTTGGTGTTCCTCAACCGCTATGTCTTTCTGGAACCCCGGCTGCCGGTGCGCCTGAGCAGCAATGCCCGGCAGTTCCTCGGTTTCGCCGTGCCGGGCATGCTGACGGCGATCTGCGGGCCGATTGTGTTCATGCCCGAGAAACAGCTGAATCTTCAATGGGACAACCCGTACCTGATCAGCTCGCTGGTGGCCGTCGGCCTGGTGCTGTACACCCGCAACACCTTGCTCAGCATGTTGTTGAGCATGGGCTTCTTCTTTGTGCTGCGCTGGTGGCTGTGAGTCGGCGCCGGGAAACTGTTCTACGCTTAAAGTTGATGAACGATCCCTTCAGGAAGAGAGGTGAACATGGCCAATGAACCCAAGCGTCCGGACCCGGATGAAGAAGTCGAGGATGAACCCTCGGAAGAAGAGATCGAACAGCAAAAGCGTTCGACACCCGACTGGAAGCATCCTGACGATGGCAAGGAACTGTCAGAGCCTGATCGCAAGTTCTGAGCGATCTTTGAAACCCTCAAGCCAGGCTTTCTGATTGTGGGAGCGGCGGTGCGACGATTCGACTTGCTCGCACCGCCGCTCCCACAAATGCGATCGGAACGCCTTATTCCAGCGACAGGAAATCGGGGTGCGCGGCCCGATAACCCAGCGTCTTGTCGATCCAGGCATTCAGCTCATTGACCATCACGGGCGGCTTGCCAGGATAGTCTTCGAGGGTTGAACTCAGTATGTCGTTGATATGTGGGATAGTTTGCAGGTTACGGGTCTTGATGTATTGCCCGATAAAGCTGTCGAGTTGGTAGTGTTCTGTCTTTGTAAGATAAACACAGGCCAGTCTCACGACTTGATTATTCGTAAAATCGTCGCGCAATTGAGTTCTCTGCAAGGCTTGTTGTATGGGATTTCCTTAGTTGCTGACTCTTTGGTCAGCTGGCTGGAGGCATTGGAAATGCGGCGCGAATGCTAGCGGTAGTCATTCAAAATGTATCTATGGCTGACGGATTGTCGGACAAGCGGTAATGCATGAAACGGTTGTACTTCTATAAGTGTTAATCATCTGAAACAGTAGTTGTAACAATTCCACGCTTCGACTTGTTACATATATCGATCGCCCTGTCGATATTGCCAGTTCAAGTGATCGCTTCAATCAATTCAGCCCCTTGGTTTCTGGCGTTGCCAACCGCTTTGCTGACCCTGTACCACTCGAACACATCGCTGTCGTCACCCTGCAAAAGTACCATTTGTTCGGCACGTTCCCTGGGCGTCGCCGGGTCGAGCCATTCCCGCGTCAGTTCTGCCGACAACACCACCGGCCGCCGGTCATGAATGTCCACCATGCCGCCCGCGCTGTCAGCGGTGATGATGACAAAGCCGTCATCATCCCGAGGCATGGCACTGCCAATGGGAAACTGCCCGATCGCCGCGCAGAAAATCGGCCCCCGGTCACGCCGCCGGATCAGCCAGGGTTGTCGAGTACCATCCCCGGCATCGACCCATTCGAACCAGTTGTCGACCGGGCAGATCGCGCGATGCGGCCAGATTGCCCTGAAGAACGGACCGTGGGCGACTTTCTCGACCCGTGCATTGATCGGTGCCGCCCGATCCTTGGCCCACTGCGGCCGCCAGCCCCAACGCTGCAAATCGGCGTGCACGCCGTCATCCTCCAGGTGCAGCAACGCCAGTTGCGTGGTGGGCGCGGCGTTGTAGTGGGCCAGTGGCTGATCGCCGATATGGTTGATCAACGCGTCGGGAATGCTCAGCACCGCGACGAAATCGTGGATGCCCCGGTATTGCGATAAACGTCCGCACATGACCGAATCCTCCGGCTGGTGTTTTCAGCATAGATGCTTCAACGAAAGGGGATTCCCCGCATCTGTAGGAGCCGGCTTGCCGGTGAAGGCGGTTTCAAGGGCCTCTTCGCTGGCAAGCCAGCTCCTACAAGGGGCGGGGATGTGCGCAAGCGCCGGAACCAAACACTGTGTACCCTGATCCAACCTCGGCTCGCAGCGACCTGCGGGTCGGTGAAGGATAAACGGGCGAAGGAATTTTGCCGTTTGAAGTGTTGACCGCAATGGTCGGGCCCAAGGCAAAACATGAAACAGTTGTTCAAGGTTCTATTCGCGTGCGCCATGGCAGCCAGTCTGCTGGGCTGCATCGCCGCTCCCATCGAAATGACGCCGCAGACCGAACAACGTCTGCACGCGCAACCACCGATTCGCTTCCTGCTGACCTTCGATGACGGTCCCAGCGCATCGAGTTTCTGGAACCCCACCGAAACCGTACTCGACAGCCTGGCGCGCAACCCGCTGCAAGCGGACATCAAGGCCGTGTTCTTTGTGCAGACCCGTGCCACGCGGGCAGGTGGCAGCGATATCGGGCGCGCGATCATGCACCGCGAGCGGGATGCCGGGCACATTCTGGGCTTCCACACCGCGACACCTTCGCACACCAACCATCGCTCTCTCGATCCGCAGGAGCTCGAAGAGGCGCTCACCAACGGCAGTGCCGACATCGCCGCGATCACCGGGGCGCCACCGACGCTGTTGCGTCCACCATTCTGGAACTACGACAAACGTACCTTCGCCGCTTATCAGCAGCATGGCCTGCATGTGCTGCTGACCGACCTGAGCGCCAATGACGGCAAGATCTGGGGCTTCAACGCCAGCCCCCGGCGCCGGGCGCACTTCCTGCGCTCGATGTCCGAAGTGCGCGAGCGCATCGCCCTGGGCGAGCTGCCGGTGGTCGATGGGGTGATTCCGGTGGTGGTGACCTTCCATGACCTCAACCGCTACACCGCACGGCATACCCGCGAGTACCTGCAAATCCTCCTCGACAGCGCCCGGGCGACCGGGGTGAAAGTCGCAGAACAACCGTTTTACGATGACACTGACGCGCTGCAACGGGCCGCGATGGCCCGCACCGTGCGCGACAGTTCACAGCCGGTGCAACTGCCTGGATTCTGGAACTGGATCTGGAAACGCAATGCCGAGTGAAAAAGTGCTTGGGAATGAGCGCCGGTAAATGAGAGCCGGATAACACTTTTTATTGGCGCAGAAATGGCAAGGGGCAACTATTCTCAACGGGATCCAATCCACTCAATAGGCGTCCGAGGGACCGGTCATGCTGCCCATTTCAGTCCTTTGCAACATCGTCGAGTCCGGCTTTGCGCCGCTGTCCTGCGAATGCACGGAAAGCGGTGGCTTGCTACGCATCGAGGTCTACGAGCCGGTCAGCGGCCGGGTTGAATTGCTGATCAGCGGCGTCTCGACCGAACAACTGACCAGCGTGCGGGCCATCTCCGACCTGATTGGCGAATTGCGTACCGAGATCAGTGCCGGTCGCCGGGCGTTTGCTGGATAGCAGTGAACCTCTTTTTCTGGGAGCAAGGCTTGCCCGCGATAGCGCTCATGAGAACGCCATCGCGGGCAAGCCTTGCTCCCACAGGGGTATCGGCGCCTATGGCTGCAACTCCTCAATCATCCGCAAACAATGGTTCAATCCAGGCGAAACATCGCCCACCCGCCGGCTGAGAATGATCGGCGAGGTCGCATTGTCCTCCAGCAGCGGGGTGAAACCGATGTCGTCGCGGTGCAGCAATTGCACCGAGGCCGGCACCAGCGTGACGCCGATCCCGGCCCCCACCAGACCAATCGCCGTTTGCAGTTCGTTGGTCCATTGCGCCACGTGGATGCTCACGCCATAGGATTCGAACAGCGCGATCACATGGTCGGCGTAGCTGGGCCGCGGGTTGCCGGGGTAGAGCACAAAGGGTTCATGTGCGAGGTCGCGCAGGCTGATGGGGCCGGCCAGCAACGGGTGGCCGGCGGGCAGGGCGGCGACCAGGCGGTCTTCGGTTAGTACGGTCTGGATGATGGCCGGGTCGTCGATGCGGATGCGGCCGAAGCCGATATCGATGCGTCCGGCCTTGAGCGCTTGTACCTGTTGCAGGGTGGTCATTTCCGAAAGCCCCAGCTCCAGCTCCAGCGGTTCGCCACTGCGCAAGCGGCGGATCAGTTCCGGTAGCACGCCATACAGTGTCGACGGCGCGAAACCGATGCCCAGCCAGGTCTTTTCGCCCAGGCCAATGCGCCGCGTGTTGTCGCACACCTTGTTCAGCTGTTCGAGCAGGGCGGTGGAGTGCTCATGGAAAAACCGTCCCGCATCCGTCAGCTTCAGCGGCCGTCCCCGCTCCAGCAGCATCACCCCCAATTCATCTTCCAGTTGCTGGATCTGCCGGCTCAGGGGTGGTTGGGCGATGTGCAGCAGTTCGGCGGCGCGGGTGAAGTTGAGGGTTTGAGCCAATACCTGGAAATAACGCAGGTGACGCAGTTCCATGGAGCCTCCGGACGTCAAGCAGTTGCATACCTTAAAGGTATCAAGTCAGACCAATTCTATATTGGCGTCACGAAAAAAGCCGTACGAGAATCGACTCCAGAACTCCAAGAACCTGATGGGTATCGAAATGCTTGCAACCGCCATTGAATCGATCGAGACGATCATCGTCGATCTGCCGACCATCCGCCCGCACAAGCTGGCGATGCACACCATGCAGAATCAGACCCTGGTGATCATCCGCGTGCGTTGCGCCGATGGCATCGAAGGTATCGGCGAGTCCACCACCATCGGTGGCCTGGCTTATGGCAATGAAAGCCCTGACAGCATCAAGACCAACATCGACACGCACTTCGCGCCGTTGTTGATCGGCCAGGACAGCGGCAACGTCAACGCGGCGATGTTGCGCCTGGAGCGCAGCATCCGTGGTAACACCTTCGCCAAGTCCGGTATCGAAACCGCCTTGCTCGACGCCCAGGGCAAGCGCCTCGGTGTGCCGGTCAGCGAATTGCTCGGCGGCCGGGTGCGTGATGCGCTGCCGGTGGCCTGGACCCTGGCCAGTGGCGACACCGAAAAGGACATCGCCGAAGCGGAAAAAATGCTCGATCTGCGCCGCCACCGCATCTTCAAACTGAAAATCGGTGCCGGCGAAGTCAACCGCGACCTGGCCCACGTCATTGCCATCAAGAAAGCCCTGGGCGATCGCGCCAGTGTGCGGGTCGACGTCAACCAGGCGTGGGACGAAGCCGTCGCCTTGCGCGCCTGCCGGATTCTCGGCACCAACGGCATCGACCTGATCGAACAGCCGATCTCGCGCAACAACCGCGCCGGCATGGCGCGCCTGAATGCCATGAGCCCGGCACCGATCATGGCCGACGAGTCCATCGAGTGCGTGGAAGATGCGTTCAACCTGGCCCGCGAAGGCGCGGCCTCGGTGTTCGCCCTGAAAATCGCCAAGAACGGTGGTCCGCGCGCCGTGCTGCGCACTGCCGCCATCGCCGAAGCGGCGGGTATCGGCCTGTATGGCGGCACCATGCTCGAAGGCGGTATTGGCACCCTGGCCTCGGCCCATGCCTTTGTCACCCTGAACAAGCTGGCGTGGGACACCGAACTGTTCGGCCCGCTGCTGCTGACCGAAGACATTCTCAGCGAACCGCTGGTTTATCGCGATTTCGAACTGCACGTGCCGAAGACGCCGGGTCTGGGCCTGAGCCTGGATGAAGAACGCCTGGCGTTTTTCCGTCGCGACAAGACATCCACCGCCATTCATCAAGCCTGAGGAGAGCATTATGCTGTTCCACGTAAAGATGACCGTGAATTTGCCGGTCGATATGAACCCCGAACGCGCCGCGCAGCTCAAGGCCGACGAAAAAGCGCTGGCGCAACGCCTGCAGGACCAAGGCAAGTGGCGTCACCTGTGGCGCATCGCCGGCCTGTACGCCAACTACAGCGTGTTCGATGTCGACAGCGTCCAGGAACTGCACGACCTGCTCATGCAATTGCCGCTGTATCCGTACATGGCGATCGAAGTCACCGCGATGTGCCGGCATCCTTCTTCCATTCGCGAGGATGACCGCTGAACCCAGCCAGTTCAGTTCGCCATACCCATAATTACAAGATGAGGAACCGAAAAAATGAACGTCAAGATTTCCCACACTGCCGAAGTCCAGAAGTTTCTCGAAGAAGCCAGCGGCCTGCATAACGAAGCCGGTGATGCGCGCACCAAAGCCCTGATCTACCGCATCCTGCGTGACTCGGTGAACATCATCGAAGACCTCGCCGTGACCCCGGAAGAGTTCTGGAAAGCGGTCAACTACCTGAACGTACTGGGCGCGCGCCAGGAGGCCGGACTGGTGGTGGCGGGCCTGGGCCTGGAGCACTACCTCGACCTGCTGATGGACGCCGAAGACGAGCAGGCCGGCAAAACCGGCGGTACCCCGCGCACCATCGAAGGCCCGCTGTACGTGGCCGGTGCGCCGCTGTCCCAGGGCGAAGCGCGTCTGGATGACGGCCTCGATCCGGGTGTGACCCTGTTCATGCAAGGCCGGGTGTTCAACACCGCTGGCGAACCGCTGGCTGGCGCCGTGGTGGATGTGTGGCACGCCAACACCGGCGGCACCTACTCGTACTTCGATGCTTCTCAGTCGGAATTCAACCTGCGCCGCCGTATCGTCACCGATGCTGAAGGCCGCTACCGTTTCCGCAGCATCGTGCCGTCGGGCTACGGCTGCCCACCGGACGGTCCGACCCAGCAACTGCTGGATCAACTGGGCCGTCACGGCCAGCGCCCGGCGCACGTGCACTTCTTCATATCCGCGCCGGATCATCGTCACCTGACCACCCAGATCAACCTGGATGGTGAAAAGTACCTGCATGACGACTTCGCCTACGCCACCCGCGACGAACTGATCGCCAAGATCACCTTCAGCGAAGACCAGGCCCGTGCGGCGGCTTATGGTGTCAGCGGTCGCTTTGCCGAGATCGAGTTCGACTTCACCCTGCAGTCGTCTGCCCAGCCTGAAGAACAGCAGCGTCACGAACGGGTTCGTGCACTGGAGGACTGATCCCTCGGACTGCCGGACCTGGCCATGAGATGACCAACGGGTTATCTCATGGCTTTTGTGGAAGTCGTACACAATTGTTGTGCTCGACGCAGCCCCCATGTGGGAGCGAGCCTGCTCGCGAAGAGGCCATAAGCCTCCACAGGTCAGTCTGCTGACACACCGCCATCAGTACTGCCTTAGAATGACCCGACGCACCCCATAAGAACAACGAGAGTGACCCGATGATGCAAGCGCAACTGTTGAGTCAGCGCAGCGCCGTATTCGACCATGCCGACCCCTACGCGGTGTCGGGCTACG
This sequence comes from Pseudomonas sp. WPR_5_2, assembly GCF_003634475.1. Classification (NCBI taxonomy): domain Bacteria; kingdom Pseudomonadati; phylum Pseudomonadota; class Gammaproteobacteria; order Pseudomonadales; family Pseudomonadaceae; genus Pseudomonas; species Pseudomonas sp. WPR_5_2. Next base: position 629,893 of record NZ_RBLA01000002.1, read on the forward strand.
TCAATCAGCACGTCGGTAACCATTGCATTCTCATGCCTCGCGCCGGGCATCCCCTGGCCAGCCTCAACCATCGTAAATTCGCCAGCCTCGACCTGTGCCGCATCAGCTACGGTGGCAGCGTTCGTGTCACCTCGGGCGCGCTGGAAAGCATCTATCACCTGCAAGTGCTGTTGCGCGGCAATTGCCTGTGGCGCGGTCACGGTCAGGAACATTACTTCGCCCCCGGCGAGTTGCTGTTGATCAACCCCGACGATCCGGTCGACCTGACGTACTCGCACGATTGTGAAAAATTCATCCTCAAAGTTCCCACCTCGTTGCTTCAATCCGTCTGCGACGAGCAGCGCTGGCGGTACCCGGGGCAGGGCGTGCGGTTTCTGGAGAACCGTTATCAGCTCAACCAGTTGGAAGGGTTTGTCAGCCTGCTGGCGATGATCTGCCAGGAAGCCGAGGCCACCGAGCAGATTCCCAAGGTGCAGGAACACTACGCGCAGATCATCGTCAGCAAGATGCTCAGCCTGATGAAGACCAACGTCAGCCGCCTCGAACTCGGCTCCCAGACCGCCACCTTCGAAGCGATTGCCGATTACATCGCCCGCAACCTCAAACAGAACATCGACAGCGAAGAACTGGCGCGTCAGGCGCACATGAGTGTGCGTTCGTTGTACAGCCTGTTCGAACGCAACGCCGACACCACGCCGAAAAACTACATCCGCCAGAAACGCCTGGAACGCATCAACGCCTGCCTGAGCGACCCGACCTGCAATGTGCGTAACGTTACAGAGGTGGCGATGGATTATGGCTTCCTGCATCTGGGGCGGTTTTCGGACAGTTATCGCAAGCAGTTTGGGGAGTTGCCGTCGGATACGTTGAAGCGGCGAGATTGATTCACCTGTAAGAAGTTCTCTCGTGACAAGATTTTTTTCAGACAAGTTCTAGTTTAGTAACTGCACAAAAGACGAACATTACGATTAAGCACGTCCACCCGAGCCAATATAGGGTTACCAAAATTCGTCTCAGGCCTGCGGGGAAACTCTTCAGATCATCCGCGCTAATACCTCCATTGCGTAGAGAGAGGTGAGGCATAGCTAGTGCGCCCATTATTTCTCCCATTAAAACTAAATTCGCTCTAGGTCCTCCGTTTCTGAGATCCCTCCGATTAATAATCGCCGGGCAATTTCTCAGGTGGTGCAACATAAAATCCATTTTGGTATAAGCGAGATAAAGCGCTGTGCCGATAAATATAAATAGCCCTCCGAAATCTATTAAGCCAATGACAAAATGAATTTTCTGAGCGGTACTCAGGCTCACTAGACAATCTCCTAAATATGTTCGTTATATCAAACTCGGATTAATAAAGAAGTTCCGTGCTATCGATCGTGACGAGTAAAGCCAGTGCGGCTAAAAATCCTGACTTTAAATTTGAATTAGTCGTATGTTCAAGCAAGTTCGAATATAGCTATAGTCGCGAACCCCGACATTACCAATAAAAGACCCAATACGCTCCACTGCAAAATGGCCAGTCTACGTCTCAAGCTAGTCGGAGTATTTTTCAGATCTTCCAAACTTAACTCTCCTCTTTTCAGGTAAAAGTTCGGGAAAGTTACAATTCCAGAAATGCCGCCTATGAGCATTAGATTTCCCCATGGTCCACCGTGTCTGAGAGGTGCTCGGGCCATGATCGCCTTACAGTTTTTATAAAGGTCGAGCATCATATCCATTTTTGTATAGGCCATATGCAGTGCGACAATTATCCAGGCTAGTGCAGCTGCAAAATAGATTAGTCCGATGCAGGCAATTAATAAATCAACGGTCTCAACGTTCATTTAGTGATCTCATAAATTTTCTCTCCAATTAACTCGCCACCCTTGCCTCCACCAACGCTTGCGACAATAGAGCCGACACCGACTACCACTAAACCGCATACAAGAGCAGCTGTCCCGCCAGTCGGTACGGAAAGTGCTGCACAGACCCAGCCTACAGTCGAGCCAGTGATCGCTGCTGAAGCGAAGGCTCCACCTGCCATTCCGCCGGCAAAACCCCCAGCTTCTGTAAACTTCACCTTCTCACAGGCCTCCACATCACCTGCCGCACACACACCCTGAACTTTAACGGCTGACGCTCCACCACCTACCGCCGTACCAACCCAACCACCATACTTAACGTACTTCGCCGCTTTCGCGACGCCTTCAATGTGCGTGGCGTAGCCAGGGATGTGATCAGCCGCACCGGACTTTCTCCAACGGTGAACAAGACTTTTGCTGGATATACCCAAAGCGCTTTTCAAGTTGGGGTGATCGGGAAAACCAATGCTCTTTTTGGTCAGTTGGGTAAGTTGGCCGTCCAGTTGAGTCAGCAATTTTTTACGTTGGGCATAAAACTCGGGGGAGTTCAGGTGCCCATTGGCTTGGAAGGTTTGTGTGTGCAACGCCTCAATGTCACGCAGGATGATTTTCACGCTGTCCAGGTTATTCGAAAACATGGCCAGCCCAACGTTGGCCCCAAGGGATCCCTTGGAAAGAAAGAAGGCGATCTCGTCATGGTGGCGAGCCATGAAATCCGCTTCTTCCGAACTCAGTGGCTCCAGTGCTTTGTTGACCTTGCCCGCCGCTTCCATCAACAACGCTTCTTCGCGGGTGCATTGCTGGTTGTTCGGGTCGCTCAAAACAATCATCGTCCCGGCTTTTACCTGATCCAGGTTCGGGTTCAGGGTCTTGAATTTGGCGATGACGGCAGGGGAGGCTGAAGTGAATAGTTGCTCCTCCAGCCTGGAAAAGGTCGTGCTCCTGGGGACGATGTAAAACCCGGGGTCTTCTGGCGGCGGGACGGTCGCTGGCCAGTGCTCGCGGGGCAGGAAGATAAAATCGGGGGCAGGGTGCGGCGAGGAAGCGGCCCTGAGTGCGTCGGGCGTGTTCGCGTGGGTTGTTTTGAGATTCTGCGCATGCACGAAACGCAGTAGTCGCTGCGGATCGGGTTTCGATACGGGATGTGTGAGCCTTGAATCCGGGATTCTTTTAACCGCATCGGTTATGGCGTTTCTCGCCTTGCGCATCACGGCCCGGGATTGAATGAGCAAGTCGTGTTGTTCTTTGCGCAGTGCCTGTATGCCTTGCCGTGGGGTTTTGCGGCCTTGCGCGACATCGTCTACCACTCGCTTGGCGTAATAGGCGACTTCGCGATTGAACCGTTCCCGCGCCATGCCATGGGCAAGATGGCGAGCGCTGATGGTGCGGGCTTGTCCGGCCAGTTTGCCGGCCGCGCTGTTGACCTCCCAGAGGTCATGACGGTCTGCCTTCATCCCTCTTCACCCCACGAGCTGTAGCCGGAGGTCTTGGCGATGTAGTGGGTCCAGGAAATGTCGCGGTAACGAATGGCCACTTGTTCCTGGGGCTCTGCGTCACTCTGGAAAATCACATGGGGCACTTCAAGCGTCAGGTCGGTGATGACCCCGCCCTGGATCGACACCGAATAAAACTTTTCCTGCCCACCTGCAGGTGTCAGCCGGTAGAAGTTGATGGTGCAGTTGATTTCCTCTCGGTTGGAGAGCGCCTGGGCGAGCAGTGGAGAGGATTTGTCCACGGCCTTGGTGATGATGATCGGGCTGTGCGTCGCCCTGCTCAGGTTACCGATATTGGCCAGGTTGTGGCTGTAGGACAGCACCATGATTTCGTCCCGGTGCGCCGCCTGGTACTTGTTGCCGATAGAGTCCTGGGTTGAACAACCCGCTGAAATCAGTCCCTGGATTTTACCGTTGATGGTCATGTAGCCATGACTTGCCATAGACACCACTCCTTGTCGTTGGAGGGGGCAGTCTACGGCGGAGGTTGTAAGCGTTTATGTAGTCCGATTCCCAAAGTTACCTGGTCGATAGAGCGCGCCGGACGTTAAGTCTTGATTTCCTACAGACGGCTCTGAACCTGCCGCACAAAACGGATAAAGGTCTGCACCCCGCGGATAGTCCACCCCATTGCCCCGTCCTAGCATGAGCCTTGCCTGAACAATAACAATGGAGGCGGTGGCCATGACCCTGCGACCCGAATACCTTCACTCCCTGCTTGAAGACGATCCTGAGCAGGGCATCTATCGCTGCAAACGTGAAATGTTCACCGACCCGCGCCTGTTCGACCTTGAGATGAAACACATCTTCGAAGGCAACTGGCTGTATCTGGCTCACGAAAGCCAAATCCCCAACGTCAACGATTTCTACACCACCACCATGGGGCGCCAGTCGATCTTCATCGCGCGCAACAAGGACGGTGTGCTCAATGCCTTCATCAACGCCTGCAGTCATCGCGGCGCGACCCTGTGCCGGCACAAGTCCGGTAACAAGAGTTCCTACACCTGCCCGTTCCACGGCTGGACCTTCAACAACTCCGGCAAGCTGCTCAAGGTCAAGGACCCGGCCAACGCCGGCTACCCGTCGAGCTTCAACTGCGAAGGCTCCCACGACCTGACCAAAGTCGCGCGTTTCGAGTCCTACCGTGGCTTCCTGTTCGGCAGCCTCAAGGCCGATGTGCTGCCTTTGGTCGAGCACCTGGGCGAGTCGGCGAAGATCATCGACATGATCGTCGACCAGTCCCCCGATGGCCTGGAAGTGCTGCGCGGTTCCTCCAGCTACATCTACGAAGGCAACTGGAAGCTCACCGCCGAGAACGGCGCCGATGGCTACCACGTCAGCTCCGTGCATTGGAACTACGCGGCCACCCAGAACCAGCGCAAGCAGCGCGAGGCCGGTGACGAAAACCCAACCATGAGCGCCGGCAGCTGGGCCAAGCAGGGCGGTGGTTTCTATTCCTTCGACAAGGGCCACATGCTGCTCTGGACCCGTTGGGCCAACCCCGAAGACCGCCCGCTCTACGAGCGTCGCGACGAACTGGCCCAGGACTTCGGCCAGGCCCGCGCCGACTGGATGCTCGAGAACTCGCGCAACCTGTGCCTGTACCCGAACGTGTACCTGATGGACCAGTTCAGCTCGCAAATCCGCATCGCCCGGCCGATCTCGGTCGACCGCACGGAAATCACCATCTACTGCATCGCCCCCAAGGGCGAAAGCGACCACGCGCGTTCCAGCCGGATTCGTCAGTACGAGGATTTCTTCAACGTCAGCGGCATGGCCACCCCGGATGATCTGGAAGAGTTCCGCTCCTGCCAGACCAGCTACCAGGGCAGTGTCACCACCTGGAACGACATGTCCCGTGGAGCCGAGCACTGGATCGAAGGCGCCGACGATGCGGCCAAGGAAATCGACCTGCATCCATTGCTCAGCGGCGTGCGCACCGAAGACGAAGGCCTGTTCGTGCTGCAACACAAGTACTGGCAGCAGACCATGCTCAAGGCCCTGGCGGCCGAGCAGTCGAAACTGATCGCCGTGGAGGACGTGCAATGACCATTTCCTTTGATGCCGTGCGCGATTTTCTCTACCGCGAAGCCCGTTACCTCGATGACCGGCAGTGGGATGAGTGGCTGGAGCTGTACGCCCCCGACGCGACCTTCTGGATGCCGTCCTGGGATGACAACGACGAGTTGACCGAGGACCCGCAGCGGGAAATCTCGCTGATCTGGTACGGCAACCGCACGGGCCTGGAAGACCGCGTCTTCCGCATCAAGACCGAGCGTTCCAGCGCGAGTGTCCCGGACACCCGCACCTCCCACAACATCAGCAACATCGAGCTGCTGGAGCAGGCCGACGGCGTGTGCAAGGTGCGCTTCAACTGGCACACCCTGAGCTTTCGCTACAAGACGGTCGACAGCTACTTCGGCAGCAGTTTCTACACCCTCGACATGCGCGGTGAAAACCCGCTGATCAAGGCCAAGAAAGTGATCCTGAAGAACGACTACGTTCGCCAGGTCATTGATGTTTACCACTTGTGAGGCGGCCGTCATGACCCATTCCATCGCGTTCAATTTCGAAGACGGCGTCACCCGGTTCATCGACGCCAATGCCGGCGAAACCGTGGCCGATGCCGCGTACCGCCAGGGCATCAACATTCCGCTGGACTGCCGCGACGGTGCCTGCGGCACCTGCAAGTGTTTCGCTGAGGCTGGCACCTATGATCTGGGTGAGGAATACATCGAAGACGCCCTCAGCCCTGAAGAAGCAGAAAAAGGCTTTGTCCTGACCTGCCAGATGCGCGCCAAGAGCGACTGCGTGGTTCGGGTACCGACATCCTCGGAAGTCTGTCGCACCCGGCAGGCCAACTACGAGGCGACCATCAGTGCCGTGCGCCAGTTGTCCGACAGCACCATCGCGCTGTCGATCAAGGGCGAGGCGTTGAGCAAACTGGCGTTCCTGCCGGGGCAGTACGTGAACCTGGGGATTCCCGGCAGCGAACAGACCCGTGCCTATTCGTTCAGCTCGTTGCAGCGTGACGGCGAAGTCAGCTTCCTGATTCGCAACGTGCCTGGCGGCCTGATGAGCAGCTTCCTCACCGGCATGGCCAAGGCCGGCGACAGCATGAGCCTGGCAGGTCCCCTGGGCAGTTTCTACCTGCGCGATATCCGCCGTCCGCTGTTGTTGCTGGCCGGTGGCACCGGGCTGGCGCCGTTCACCGCGATGCTGGAGAAAATCGCCGAGCAGGGCAGCGAGCATCCGCTGCATCTGATCTACGGCGTGACCCATGATTTCGACCTGGTGGAACTCGACCGCCTCGAAGCCTTCGCCGCGCGCATTCCCAACTTCAGCTACAGCGCCTGCGTGGCCAGTCCCGACAGCCGGCATCCGCGCAAGGGCTATGTGACTCAGCACATCGAGCCCAAGCATCTGAACGATGGCGATGTCGACGTCTACCTGTGCGGCCCACCGCCGATGGTTGAAGCCGTCAGCAAGTACATTGGCGAACAAGGCATCCAGCCGGCGAATTTCTACTACGAAAAATTTGCCGCCAGCGCGGCGTAAAAACTGTGCGGCGACACACCTCCTGTGGGAGCTGGCAAGCCAGCTCCCACAGGGATTGTTGTGTCTTTGAGGTTTTGTGGAGAGTACATGAACAGATTTCACGAAAAAGTCGCGCTGATCACCGGGGCTGCCCAGGGCATCGGCCGGCGGGTTGCCGAGCGCATGGCGGCGGAAGGGGCGAAGCTGATTCTGGTGGATCGCTCCGAGCTGGTGTTCGAGGTGCAAAAGGAGTTGGGGCAGGGCAGCCTGGCGCTGACCGCTGATCTGGAGCAGTACGAGGAATGCAGCCGCGTGATGCAAGCCGCCGTCGAGCGCTTCGGACGCCTCGATGTGCTGATCAATAACGTCGGCGGCACGATCTGGGCCAAGCCGTTCGAGCATTACGAGGCGTCGCAGATCGAAGCCGAAGTCCGTCGGTCGCTGTTCCCGACGCTGTGGTGCTGCCATGCCGCGTTGCCCTTCATGCTGGAGCAGGGCCGTGGTGCGATCGTCAACGTATCGTCCATCGCCACCCGCAGCATCAACCGTGTGCCGTATGGCGCGGCAAAGGGTGGGGTCAATGCGCTGACCGCGTGCCTGGCGTTCGAAACCGCCGGACGCGGTGTTCGGGTCAACGCCACGGCACCCGGTGGCACCGAGGCGCCGCCACGGGTGATTCCGCGCAACAGTGCCGAGCAGAGCGTTCAGGAGAAAGTCTGGTACCAGCAGATCGTCGACCAGACCCTCGACAGCAGTTTGATGAAGCGCTACGGCACGCTGGATGAGCAGGCAGGCGCTATTCTGTTTCTGGCCAGCGACGAAGCGTCCTATATCACCGGCATGGTCATGCCGGTCGGTGGTGGCGACCAGGGCTGACGCGACTCGCAGTCAATCCCATCCACACACGGAGTCATCGTGATGAGCGACAAACCGACGATTGTGCTGGTCCACGGTTTTTGGGGCGGAGCCGCCCACTGGAACAAGGTCATCGCCGAACTGCTGAACAAGGGATACTCCAGCATCCGCGCGGTGGAGATGCCGCTGACGTCCCTGGCAGATGATGCCGAGCGCACGCGCAAAATGGTCGCGCAAGTGCCGGGTCCGGTGTTGCTGGTGGGGCATTCCTACGGCGGCGCGGTCATTACCGAGGCGGGCGATCAACCGAATGTCGTGGGGCTGGTGTACATCGCCGCGTTTGCGCCGGACGCCGGTGAAAGCCCCGGCGGCATCACCCAACGGCATCCGCCTGCCGCGGCAGCGAACCTGGCCCCGGACAGCGACGGTTACCTATGGGTCAAGCCGGAGCTCTATCACGAAAGCTTCTGCCAGGACCTGCCCGCGACCGAAGGATTGGTCATGGGCATTACCCAGAAAGCACCATTGGCCAGCACCTTTGGCGACACCATCAAGACAGTGGCGTGGAAGAGCAAACCGTCGTGGTATCAAGTGTCGACCGATGACCGGATGATCGCACCGCAAAATCAGCAATGGATGGCCGCACGCTTGAATGCCAGGGAAATCCTGACCTTGAACGCCAGTCATGCCTCCCTCGCTTCGATGCCGGTCGAGATTGCCGCGTTTATCGACAAGGCCGCGACGGCATTGGCCTCGGCATAAAAACTCTATAGGCGACGCTGAAAGGCCCGGACGATCCTGAGCGTGGCGTCGCTGGGGTTCAGGTTGTGAACCGCATCCAGCGGAAACCAGATGCAATCGAAGATTTCGTTATGCGGACGGGCCTGATCCAGATTGATCACGGAAGCCTCGTAGACATGGTGCCGGGTATCGCCCGCTTCCAGCTCCATCAGATACAGCATGCCATCGACATCAAGCCCGGTTTCTTCCAGCAGCTCGCGTGTGGCGGCACCCTGCACGGTTTCACCGGGCTCGACCTTGCCGCCGGGTAACATCCAGCGAGACCTTGGCTTGCGCACCAGGAGAATGTGCCGGTCCTGCTCGCAAATGACGGTTGCGCGTACTTTCATGTGTTATCCAATTGACGCCTGTCATCGTATTGTCACAAAACTGCAATAATCGAGCCGCCCCCCGTTTCGCCAGTATTTGCCTGTTTGGAGCGGTTGTAACGCCGCAAAGTGCCCTCGAATGCTGTCATCCCGACGCGACGTCTGGTCGGCTTTTTGGCGAGAGGGAGGTGTAAGGTGGTTGCGTCAGCCCTGGATATCATTGCGCAGATGGAGGTGACCATGAGTGCTCCGGTACTGAACAAAATGCACATGAACGGTTATGACGTACTCAGCGTGAACAATGGCCCCTGGCGGGTCTGTACCAAAGGTGATCGACTCGGCTCATTTGGCAGTCGGGAAGAAGCCCTGGCGTTTGCAGCGGCGCTTCCCGGTTATAAGGCACGGTCGAGCAGGCAGGCGCGCAGTCAGTAACCTGATCTTCGATACGCCAAAGCCCCGGCATGCCGGGGCTTTAATGTTTTGGGAGAAGGGATGCTAATATCCGCCACCCCCGCCGGAGCGGGAAGGTTCCCTGGCCTTTAGCTGGGTGTTACTCCATTCGGCGCAGGTCATGAAACTCTTGTGATCGACTTTGCCGCGGCCGTCGAAGCTGACATTGAAGGGCTGCTGATGGCCGGGCCGGGTCAGCTTGTAGTCAAAGCAGGTGCCCGGCTCGACGGTACGGTCCGTAATGGTCAGCGGCGGGCCGCCGATCTGCTGGACCTGATCCTTGCTCATGCCGGTTTCGACCTTGGCCACCAGCGGCTGGTCCCCGTAGAGTTGTGAGTCGGTGTTGCAACCTGGCAACACCGCGAGCAGGGCGACAAGCGTAAAAAGAGACTTGTTCATCGCAGTACACCTGCTATTGGGCCTTGTTGCGGCTGATGATCTTGGCCTTCACTTCTTCGGCATAGCCCGCCAATCGTTGTTCATCGCCCTGGAACAAATCGCACAACCGCCTGACAGCTTCTGCATCGACATCATTGCCGCTCAGGCGTAACTGCTCTGCAATGCGCAAAAGCTCGACCGCCGACCATCGCAGATCCGACGCAAGCCCTTGCAGATCGCGCCGAAGTTGCTGTTCAGATTCGTTAAGCCACATGATGACCTCCTGCGCTCTGCGCTTTGAAATTTTAGACCCATTCCCGCGAAGGGGCGTTGTATTTGTCCGGTTCCGGACCACATCCTTTGGTCGGGAAATTTGCGCGTTCGGCAAAATCCGCTGTCGTAGTGAAGTACCGGTTTTTTCGGCAAGGGCGGGGGGCATTCAAAATGTCGACAACCGATGATTTCCGGGCGCGTGCCCACGAGCTGATCGCAGACCTGGATGCGGCCACCAGCGAAATGATGAAACTCATTTCCGAACACCAGCTCAGCGGGCCGGAATGGGAGCGGGTCAGCCAATGGCAACATGAAGCCTATGAGCGGTGGATGACCTATTTGAACGAGCGATCCTATCCGGGGCCCGGCGATAACAATGCCAGTCGTTGACGTCCGGTGTAGCGATTGGATGGAAGGGCGGCGGCACGCTACATTTCAATTTTTCAGGATTAAGGACGCTTCATGCAGAACCGGATGTTGATAGGGGGAGTGGTATTGGCGTTGCTGGCGGGATGTTCGTTGCCGGCGTCACTGGTACCCGGCGAGCCGAATGTCAGCAAGCACAGTGAAAAACCACCTAAAGAGCTGGCCGCGTGTGTATTGCCCGCGTGGCAGAAAGAGGTATCCAGCACCACTCAATCGTCGATTGCCAACGGCTACCGGATCACTGCACCCAGCATCGTCACGGCCGATGAAATCCTGGATATCGTGAAGTGGAAGGAAGGTAGCCGGGTTTCGTTGTATCAGGGGCCACCCTGGGCCAAGTCAGACGCACTGCGCAAGTCAGTGCGTGACTGCCTGTAGGTTCAATCGCAGATTTCGGTGATCGGGATGATCTGATCGTCGCTTGAGGGGGCATTGGCGGTGCCTTTCTTTTCCCGACGATCATTGATCCAGGTCTCCACCTGCGCATTGAACTGCGCCGGGGCCTTGCGTCCGACCTTGCGGGCGATGTCCAGGATCGTCTGCTGGGCCAATGCCTCTTCCATGCGCTTTTGCGCGGTCAGCATGGCGCCATGGATCGAGCAGCGTCCCTCCACGGCCCATTCCGGCGTCTGGCCTTCAAACAGCGCACACCGACCACGAATTTCCCGGCATTCGAATATCGCCTTGCGCCCGTCGATGGCGTTGACGATATCCAGCAGGGTGATTTCGTCGGCAGGCCGCGCCAGCTTGAAGCCGCCACGTACCCCTTCGGTGGCGGCGACCAGTTTGGCCTTGGCCAGTTTGGTAAAGATTTTCGCCAGATAGTCCAGCGGCACGCCTTGCAGCTCGGCAAGGTCGCGCACGCTCGCTTCGCGGGTGTCGCCGTGATTGCCTACCAGGAAAGCCAGGCAGTGAATGCCGTACTCGACACCGGCACTGTAAAGAGCCATCAGAGATCTCCGACTAATATTGTCGCAAATGCTACCAGCTGGCAGCCCGCCGGACAACGAGCGCTTTCTTTCTGTTTCGTGAGCGACTCATTGATACGCGCTGGATACGGGTTGCTCGGGCTGTATCGATCCCATCGATGGAAACCATTGAAAGAAATCCGTTGCGGGGAATAACTAGGATCAATATAGTCGTAGTTGTCAGCGGGCAGTGAGAGTTGCCTCTCGACAGAGAGACGAGATCAACCTCCTGGCCCCAATCAACATTCAATGCCTGGTTTCTTCCCCGGAGTTAAAAATGAAACAACACATCTTGGTAATCGGCGCAGGTTTTGGTGGCATGTGGACGGCTTTGAGCGCCACGCGTCTGTTCGACATTCACGATCACAATGACGTTGAAGTGACTGTGCTGGCGCCTCAGGCGGAGCTGCGTGTACGCCCGCGCTTTTACGAGCCGAACGCCCACCAACTGGCGGCGCCCATCGGCGAGCTGTTCGACGCGGTCGGCGTGAAGTTCATCAAGGGCGCCGCCGAGACCATCGATGTCGTAGAAAAACGTGTTGGCTACATGGATGCTTCGGGTAACAAACAAGTCGTCATCTACGACAAACTCGTTCTGGCCACCGGCAGCCGTCTCGCATTGCCTGACACCCCGGGTGTGTCTGAGCATGCGTTCGACGTCGACCAGATCGAACAAGCCGTGCGCCTGGAAAACCATCTCAAGAACCTGGTCAACCAGCCAGAAAGCACCGCACGCAACACCGTCGTGGTTGCCGGCGGTGGCTTCACCGGGATCGAAACGGCGACTGAAATGCCGACCCGTCTGCGCGCCATCCTGGGTGATCGCGCGGATATCAAGGTGATCATCGTTGATCGCGGCGACAAGGTCGGCGGCTCCATGGGGCCTGAAATCGCCGAGAAGATTGTTGAAGCCAGTCTTGAAACCGGCGTGAAATGGCACCTGAACGCCTCGGTGGTCGGCGTCGATGAAAACGGTGTCACCTTGTCCGATGGCCAGCGTATCGACGCCAGGACTGTGGTCTGGACCACCGGTGTGCGCGCCAGCTCGCTGACCGAGCAGATTCCCGCCGAACGCGATCGCCTGGGCCGCCTGCACGTCGACGCTCACCTGAAAGTCATTGGCCAGGACGACATCTTCGCCACCGGCGACGTCGCCTACGCGGCCAGCGATGACATCGGCAACTACGCACTGATGACCTGTCAGCACGCCATCTCGCTGGGGCGTCACGCCGGCAACAACGTCGCCGCGCAGATCCTCGGTGTAGATCCGACGCCGTACAGCCAGCCCAAGTACGTGACCTGCCTGGACCTGGGCGCCTGGGGCGCGGTCTACACGGAAGGTTGGGATCGTCAGGTCAAACTGGTCAAGCAGGAAGGCAAAGAGCTCAAGACCCAGATCAACACGATCTGGATCTACCCGCCGGCGGCGAACCGTGAAGCGGCTTTGGCAGCGGCGGATCCGATGATTCCGGTTGCCTGATCATGACGCCCATAACGCTTGTTACTTAAGCGAATCCCGCCCGGGTTTTCCGGGCGGGATTTTTTTGTTTCCTGTGGGGCACAGCTCCATTGTGGGAGCGAGCCTGCTCGCGAAAGCGGTGTGTCAGTCAACATCATCATTGAATGTACAACCGTATTCGCGAGCAGGCTCGCTCCCACAAGGGATCAGGGACAGGACGAAAAAAGGCCGCCGCAACCCGACGCTGCGGCGACCTGAGGGTGACTCTTCAGTGGGCGCCAGCGGCCTTGTTCAAGTCACTTTCCGCCCATTCGGTGTAAACGCAGGCATCGGCCGTGGCCCAGCGGACTTTCACCGGATCGCCGGCCTTGAGCGGCATGCCCGCCGCAGAAAGCGCCTTGACGGTCATCGACGTACCGCCCGCCGTCACCACGCTGCAGGTCTGGCTTTCACCCAGGAACAATACCTCCACGACCTTGGCCGAGACTTCGTTCCAGCCCGCGGCCAAGGGTTCGCGTGTCGCTTGCTCGACACTCAAGGCCAAGGCTTTTTCCGGACGCACCATCAGCAGCACATCCTGATCAGTGTGCAGCCCGGCGGTCAGGCGAATCGACAGCGCCTGACCCTCAAACGCAGCCACCGCATTGCCCTGGGCCTTGAGCTTGAGGAAGTTCGAGTTTCCGAGGAACGAGGCGACAAAAGCATTTGGTGGGTTCTGGTACAGGTCATAACCGCTGCCCAGGCCGACGATCTTGCCGTGGCTGAAGATCGCGATGCGCTGGGACAGGCGCATGGCTTCTTCCTGATCGTGGGTCACGTAGACGATGGTGATGCCCAGGCGACGATGCAGTTGACGCAGTTCATCCTGCAGGTCTTCGCGCAGTTTCTTGTCCAGCGCGCCGAGCGGTTCGTCCATCAGCAGGATGCGTGGTTCATAGACCAGCGCCCGGGCGATGGCAACGCGCTGTTGCTGGCCGCCGGAGAGTTGCGAAGGGCGGCGATGGGCGAACTGTTCAAGTTGAACCAGTTTGAGCATGGCATCGACCCGGCGTTCACGTTCGGCGGTGGCGAGTTTGCGAATCGCCAGCGGAAACGCGATGTTGTCGCGCACGCTCAGGTGCGGGAACAGCGAGTAGCGCTGGAACACCATGCCAATGTCGCGCTTGTGCGGCGGTACGTTGACCAGCGACTGGCCGTTGACCAGGATCTCACCGCTGCTCGGTGTTTCGAAACCGGCCAGCATCGACAGGGTCGTGCTTTTGCCGGAGCCGCTGGAGCCGAGGAAGGTCAGGAACTCGCCGTCCTTGATGTCCAGCGAGATGTTGTCCACGGCAGCGAAGTCGCCGTAGTACTTGTTCAGGTTGCGCAGGCTCACCAGGGGCTTGTCGTTTTGCTGCGCGGTATCTTTGATCACTGCACTCATGTCGTACTCCTGGGCGCTCAGGCGCTGATTTCGTTGCGCCGGCGCAGGGCGGCGGCGATGACCATGACCAATACCGAGAGGCCGATCAGCAGCGTCGAGGCGACGGCGATCACGGGCGTCAGGTCCTGGCGCAGGGTGGTCCACATTTTCACGGGAAGGGTTTGCAGGGTCGGACTGGCCATCATCACGCTCAGCACCACCTCATCCCAGGACACGAGAAAGGCGAAGAGGGCGCCGGCCACCATGCCCGGACGGATCGCCGGGAAAGTCACCTTGAACACCGCTTGCAGGCGCGAGGCACCGCAGATCACCGCGGCGTCCTCGATCGACTGGTCGAACAGCTTCAGCGAGTTGATGATCGAGATGATGGTGAAGGGCAACGCAACGATCACGTGGCTGACCACGAACGCGAACATCGTCCCGGTGTAACCCAGTTTGAGGAACAGCGCGTACACCGCCACCGCGATAATCACCAGCGGCACGATCATCGGCAGGGTGAACAGGCCGTAGAGCAGTTCCCGGCCGGGGAAACGACCACGCACCAGGGCGAACGCAGTGGGCAAGCCCAGGGCTACGGCGAAAAACGTGGTCAGCACCGCCACCTTGAGACTGGCCATGGCCGCGTTCATCCAGTCGGCGTTGGAGAAGAACTGGCCGTACCATTTCAGCGTCCAGCCCGGAGGCGGGAACACCAGCCATTGCGACGATCCGAACGACAGCAGGACGATGAACACGATCGGCAGCAGCAAAAACAGACCGATCAGCCCGGTGGTGGCGTACAGGCCAAAGCGCATCCGGCGGCTCATGGCATTGGGGGTCAGGAGCATGACGGCTTACCTCGCGTTGCTGGCGCCAACCGGGGATTCCGGCTGGAGCTTCAGGTAGAAGTAGAACAACCCCAGCGTAATCACGATCAGCAACGCGGCGCCGGCGCTCGCCAGGCCCCAGTTGAGGAACGATTGCACCTGCTGAATGATGAACTCGGGCAGCATCATGTTCTGCGCACTGCCCAGCAGCGCCGGGGTCACGTAGTAACCGAGGGACATCACGAACACCATCAGGCCGCCGGAGAACAGTCCCGGCCGGCACAGCGGCAGGAACACCCGGAAGAAGTTGGTCCAGGGACTGGCGCCGCAGATGGAACCGGCCTGCAGGATCATCGGATCGATGGCCTGCATGGTCGCCTGCAACGGCAGCACGATGAACGGGATCATGATGTAACTCATGCCGATCACCACGCCTGTCAGGTTATGCACCATTTCCAGTGGCTGATCGATGATGCCCATGGCCATCAGCGCCTTGTTGATCACGCCCGAGGCTTGCAGCAGCACCAGCCACGAATAGGTCCGGGCGAGGAGGCTGGTCCACATCGACAACAGCACGATGTTGAGGATCCAACGACCCCAGCCGCGTGGTACCAGGGTGATCGCCCAGGCCAGCGGGAAGCCCAGCAGCAAGCTGAACAGTGTCACCAGGCCCGCCACCGAGAAGGTGTTGAGCAAGACTCGGGCATAGGCCGAGTTGGCGAACAGCTGTGCGTAGTTGCCCAGGCCCGGTGTCGGTTCCAGCACACCGCGCAGCAGCAGGCCGATCAGCGGTGCGAGGAAAAACAGGCCAAGGAACAGCAGGGCAGGGATGAGGTTGCTTGAACCACGCCAGCGCTGTGCCAGGCTCGGGGATTGAGTCATCGCAGCGGCCTTGCCGGCAGCGCCGGAGGCGCTCCCGACGGGCGTGGACGGACGGGTCGCGGTTGCCGTCATTTTCATTTGACCAGCCATTCGTTCCACCGTGTCGCGATGGCCGGACCGTTCTTGGCCCAGTACGCGAAGTCGAGAGTGATTTGGTCCTTGGCGTAGGCCGTCGGCAGGTTGGGGACCAGCACCGAATCCAGGCGCGCCACGCTGTCGACGTTGACCGGGGCGTAGGCGGTCAGGTTGGAGAAGTCGGCCTGTCCCTTGGCGCTGCTGGCATTGGCCAGGAACTTCATCGCCGCGTCCTTGTTCTTCGAGCCTTTGGGGATGACCAGAATGTCGGCCATGACCAGGTTCTGTTTCCAGCTTACGCCGACGGGGGCGCCGTCTTCTTGCAGGGCGTGAATCCGGCCATTCCAGAACTGGCCCATGCTCGCTTCACCCGAGGCCAGCAGCTGTTGCGATTGAGCGCCGCCGCCCCACCAGACAATGTCTTTCTTGATGGTGTCGAGTTTCTTGAAGGCGCGATCCAGGTCCAGCGGATAGAGCTTGTCTGCACTCACGCCATCGGCCAGCAGGGCCAGTTCCAGCACGCCGGGGCTTGGCCATTTGTAGAGGGCGCGTTTGCCGGGATAGGTCTTGGTGTCGAACAGCGCGGACCAGTCCTGGGGTTTGCCGGAGCCGAGTTTGCCCTCGTTGTAGCCGAGCACGAAGGAGAAGAAGAACGAGCCGACGCCATGATCGGAGACAAACCGTGGGTCGATTTTATCGCGCTGGATGACTTTGAAATCGAGGGGTTCGAGCAAGCCTTCGGAGGCGGCGCGCAAGGCGAAGTCGGCTTCGACATCGACCACGTCCCACTGCACGTTGCCGCTTTCGACCATGGCTTTGAGTTTGCCGTAGTCGGTCGGGCCGTCCTGAACCACGGTGATGCCGCTGGACTTGCTGAACGGGTCGGCCCAGGCCTGTTTCTGCGCATCCTGGGTGCTACCGCCCCAGCTGACGAAATTGACGCTTTCGGCGGCCATCAAGGCCTGGCTGGTCACGCTGAGCAGACCCGCGAACAGCACGGCGGATACACGTTTGTTCAACACCATTTTCACGCCCTCATTGTTGTGTTTATGAGCGGGGCTTTCAGTGCCCGCCTATCGGGAGCAACAGGTCCATCGAGTCGCTGTGACTGTCCGGTCTATGGAATATCATATTATGGTATTCCAAACTTTGTGCAAGCATTTTGCCGTACCGGCTATCTGGCAAATGTGGTTTTTGAAGGACTAACAACATCCCCTGTGGGAGCGAGCCTGCTCGCGAAGAGGCCGGTAAATCCAACATCTTTATTGGCTGTCCTGGCGCCTTCGCGAGCAGGCTCGCTCCCGCAGGGAATCAACCGGTAAACGGAATACTCTCCACCACCTCCAGGTCATACCCGGTCAACCCCGCATACTTCAGCGGCGGACCCAGATGCCGCAGCTTGCCAACACCCAGGTTCTGCAGGATCTGCGCACCGGTGCCTACTTCCGAATAGATCCGCGACTGTGAGCGGCTGAACTGCCGTGGCGGCTGGGTCAATTGCGGGACACGCTCCAGCAACGCCTGTGAGGATTCATGGTTGGCCAGCACCACCACCACGCCGCAACCTTCTTCGGCCACCCGTTGCAGCGCGGCCCACAAGGTCCAATTGGAGGGGCCGCTGTATTCGGCGCCGACCAGATCGCGCAGGGGGTCGATCACATGCACGCGCACCAGCGTCGCTTCATCGCGGCGCAAGTCGCCCATGACCATGGCCATGTGGACACCACCCTCGATGCGATCCTCAAAGGTGATCAGACGAAAGGTGCCATGCACGGTCGGCAGCTCACGTTCGCCAATGCGTTGGACCGTGTGTTCAGTGCTCAGGCGATAGTGAATCAGGTCGGCGATGGTGCCGATCTTGATCCCGTGCTTGCGTGCGAACACTTCCAGGTCCGGACGGCGTGCCATGGTGCCGTCGTCGTTCATGACTTCGACAATCACCGACGCCGGGGTGAAGCCGGCCAGGCGTGCCA
The DNA here is from genome assembly GCF_003634475.1 of Pseudomonas sp. WPR_5_2. Taxonomy (NCBI): domain Bacteria; kingdom Pseudomonadati; phylum Pseudomonadota; class Gammaproteobacteria; order Pseudomonadales; family Pseudomonadaceae; genus Pseudomonas; species Pseudomonas sp. WPR_5_2. Next base: position 647,841 of record NZ_RBLA01000002.1, read on the forward strand.
GGTCGCAACCGGCTTCGGTATGGCCGGCGCGGGTAAGCACGCCGCCTTCTTTGGCACGTAATGGAAAGATGTGGCCCGGTTGCACGATATCGGTCGGGCCTGCCCCAAGGGCGACGGCAGCCGCCACGGTGCGGGCCCGGTCGGCGGCGGAAATGCCGGTGGTCACACCGATGGCCGCTTCGATGGACACCGTGAACGCGGTGCTGAACACACTGCCGTTGCTCGGCACCATCTGCTCAAGGCCCAGGCGCTGGCAATGTTCGTCGGTCAGGGTCAGGCAGATCAGGCCACGCGCTTCCCGGGCCATGAAGCTGATGGCTTGGGCCGTACAGCAGTCCGCTGCCAGCAGCAGGTCGCCTTCGTTTTCCCGGTCTTCGTCATCCACCAGCAGCACCATTTTGCCGAGGCGATAATCTTCGATGATTTCTTCGATGCTGTTGAAGGCCATGCTGGACTCTCAGTGTTTGATGGAAATATAGTGTGGTATACCATAATACAGAATACTGAGGAGGTCACTATGAAGGCGTACTGGATTGCTCACGTGGATGTCACCGATCCCGATCAATACAGCCAATACACCCAGCGGGCGCCGGCGGCTTTCGCCTTGTACGGTGGGCGGATGCTGGCCCGGGGCGGGCGCAGCGAAGCGCTGGAAGGCGGGCCGGCGGCACAACGCAATGTGGTGATTGAATTTGATTCGTACGAGCAGGCGTTGGCCTGTTACCGGTCGCCGGAGTATCAGGAGGCGAAGCGGCACCGTGAGGGGGCGGGGCGGGCGGAGATTGTTATCGTCGAGGGGGTGGCGCCGGTTTGATTATCTGTGGGAGCAAAGCTTGCTCGCGATAGCGGTGGGTCATTCGCCATTAATATTGACTGGACCGCCGCTATCGCGAGCAAGCTTTGCTCCCACAGGGTGTGCAGGGTCAAACTAACGGATGAAGTGAATCTTGCCGCTGTCGTCGTTGCCGATGTAAATGCCATAGATCCCGGCCTGGCGTTCCTCGATGTAGCGCTCGAGGATTTGCCGGATGGCCGGGTAATAGATGCTGTCCCAGGGAATGTCCTCGGGCGCGAAGAATTTGCAGGCGAGGGTTTCCGGTCCGAACTGACCGGTGATTTCCAAGGCGATGGCGCGGAAGATGATGTACACCTCGCTGATCTTCGGCACGCTGAAGATCGAGTAGGGCGAGAGGATTTCCCCCCGTACGCCGCTCTCTTCCCAGACCTCGCGCAACGCTGCCTGCTCGGTGGTCTCGCCGGCCTCCATGAAGCCTGCCGGCAGTGTCCAGGTGCCGGGGCGCGGCGGGATTGCGCGCTGGCACAGCAAATACTTGCCGTCCTGCTCAATGATGCAGCCGGCGATGATTTTCGGATTGACGTAGTGGATGTAGCCACAGCCACGGCACATCAGGCGCTCGTGCGTATCGCCCGGCGGCAGCTGTGACCCGAGGTCATGGCCGCCGCACTTTGGACAAAAGCTCGGGCTGAACATGATCAGCGGCCTATGCGCGGTTCTTTGAGCGCGATGGGCTGGGTGATCTCGGGGATTGCCCCGGTCTCTTCCTGCTGGCGCTTGAGGTAATCGAGGGCGACGGTGGCGGCGGCGCGGACGTGGTCGACGCAGGCCTGGTGGGCGGCCAGGGGATCGCCGCTCTTGATCGCCTCGACCATGCGTTCCATTTCCTGGTTGCTGGCGCCGCGACGGTTTTCCTGGGACACCGAGGTCGCGCGCAAGTAACTGATCCGCGCCTGCAGCTGGCGCAATTGCGTGGCCGCGACGTGGTTGCCGGAACCTTCAAGCAGAACGTCGTAGAAACCCTGGACGGAGTCGATGACTTGCTGCAGTTCACCTTCCTTCAGCGCCTGGCGGTTGACCTCCAGGGCTTTTTCCAGGGCCTTGATGTCCTTGGCCTTGGCACGCAGGGTGAACAACTGGACGATCAGGCCTTCGAGCACGCAACGCAGTTCATAGATGTCGACGGCATCGGCCAGGGTGATGATGGCGACTCGCGGCCCCTTGGCGTCGGCGAACTCCACCAGCCCTTCGGACTCCAGGTGACGCAAGGCCTCGCGTACCGAGGTGCGGCTCACGCCAAGGCGATCGCACAGATCGCGTTCGACCAGACGATCTCCCGGCAAAAGCTGGAAGTTCATGATGGCGCTTCGCAGTTTATCCAGCACGATTTCGCGCAGGGTAACGGGGTTGCGATTGACCTTGAAGCTGTCGTCGAGTGGCAGGCGTTTCATGGGGTACGCTCTAAAGATGGCTGTCCTTGCAGAACGGGCATCGACCGCGCGCGTTCAGATCAAACAGCCGAGGGTTAACTGGAGGCCTCGGCATCGGCTTCGGCGAAGGCTTCACGGGCGAGCCGGAAGCTGTCTACGGCAGCGGGGACCCCGCAATAAATGCCGACCTGAAGCAGAATTTCGCGTATTTGCTCACGACTCAAGCCGTTACGCAAGGCGCCGCGCACATGCAGCTTGAGTTCGTGCGGGCGGTTGAGGGCCGAGATCATGGCCAGGTTGATCATGCTGCGCTCCTTGAGCGACAAGCCTTCACGGCCCCAGACATGGCCCCAGCAGTACTCGGTGACCATCTCCTGCAAGGGGCGGGTGAAGTCGTCGGCGTTCTCGATGGAGCGGTTGACGTAGGCTTCGCCAAGCACCTGGGTGCGAATTTTCAGGCCCTGTTCGTACTTTTCGTTACTCATGTCGTTTGCCTCAACTCAGCCCCTGTGGGAGCTGGCTTGCCAGCGATGACTTGATCACAGTCAACATCAATGCTGACTGATCTACCGCTATCGCTGGCAAGCCAGCTCCCACAGGGTTTTGCATTGTTCTCTCAAGCCAGTGTGGGCAACGGCCCCAGCTTGCCCTTGTGGTAAATCATCGGTGTCACCGGCTGCTCGGGCAGGATCAGGTTCTTCACTGCGCCTACGATGATGGCGTGATCGCCGCCATCGTATTCACGCCACAGTTCGCACTCGATGATGGCCGTGGCGTTGGCCAGTATCGGGTTGCCCAACGCACTCAAATGCCAGTCGATGCCGTTGGCTTTGTCCTTGCCCTTGCCGGCGAACGCATAGGCCTCGGCGGTCTGGTCGGCGGACAGCAGGTGAATGGCGAACTGCTTGCTGTCGCGCAGCACCGGGTAGGTGTCGGAGCCATAGTTGGGGCAGAACAGCACCAGTGCCGGATCAATCGACAGCGCACTGAAGGCACTGGCGGTAATGCCGACGATGCCGCCGGCCGGGTCCAGGGTGGTGACCACCGTGACGCCGGACGGGAACGAGCTCATGACGTCTTTGTAAATGCCGGGTTCGATCATTTCGCAGGACTCCTAGCGCATCACAAACGGGTCAGGCATGGGTGCCTGGGAGAGGTTGATCCACACCGTTTTCAGCTCGGTGTAGGCCAGCACCGAATCGATGCCGCTTTCGCGTCCATAGCCGCTGTTCTTGAAACCGCCGATGGGCGCCATGGCCGACACGGCGCGGTAGGTGTTGACCCAGATGATCCCCGAGCGCACGTCCCGGGCCAGGCGATGGGCACGGCCCAGGTCGCGGGTCCAGATGCCGGCGGCGAGGCCGAACTGCGAGTCGTTGGCGATGGCCAGCGCTTCGGCTTCGTCCTTGAAGCGGATGACCGAAGCCACCGGGCCGAACACTTCTTCCTGCATGATCTTCATCGAGTTGCGGTCGCACTCGAACAGCGTCGGCTCATAGAACCAGCCGTCACCGAGGTTGGCCGGACGTTTGCCACCCAGGCGCAGGCGCGCGCCTTCGGCAATGGCATCGGCGACCAGGCCTTCGACCACCGCCAGTTGCTGCGCGGTGGCCATCGGGCCCATTTCGCTGCTGTCTTCCTGCGGGTTGCCGATGCGGATGCGCTGGGCGCGTTCCACCAGGCGGCCGACGAACTCATCGTAGATTTCGTCCTGCACCAACAGGCGCGAGCCGGAGACGCAGCTTTGTCCGGAGGCGGCGTAGATGCCGGCGATGGCGCCGTTGATCGCGCTGTCGAGGTCCGCATCGGAGAAGATGATGTTCGGCGATTTACCGCCCAGCTCCAGCGACAGCTTGGCGAAGTTCTCGGCGCTACTGCGCACCACATGCCGTGCCGTGGCCGCGCCGCCGGTGAAGGCGATCTTGCGCACCAGCGGATGGCGGGTCAGGGCCGCGCCGGTGCTTGGGCCGTAACCGGTGACGACGTTGACCACGCCCGGAGGAATGCCGGCTTCCAGGGCCAGGCGCGCCAGTTCGAGAATGGTCGCCGAAGCGTGCTCGGACGGCTTGATCACGATGGTGTTGCCCGCGGCCAGGGCCGGGGCCAGTTTGATCGCGGTCAGGTACAGCGGACTGTTCCACGGAATAATCGCCGCAACCACGCCCATGGCTTCGTGCACGGTGTAGGCAAACAGGTCCGGCTTGTCCAGGGGCAGGGTGCCGCCTTCAAGCTTGTCCGCAAGGCCTGCGGTGTAGTGGAAAAACTCCGGCAGATAGCCGACCTGGCCGCGGGTTTCGCGGATCAGCTTGCCGTTGTCGCGGCTTTCCAGCTGTGCCAGTTGTTCCTTGTTTTCGGCGATCAGGTCGCCCAGGCGCCGCAGCAGCTTGCCGCGTGCGGTGGCAGTCAAACCGCGCCAGGCCGGGCTGTCGAAAGCAGTCTGCGCAGCCTGCACGGCGCGCTCGACATCGGCTTCGTCGGCATCGGGCAGTTCAGCCCAGGCTTGTGCCAGGGCGGGGTTCAGGCTTTCGAAAGTCTTGCCCGAGAGGGCATCGACCCATTCACCGCCGATGCACATCTGGAAGCGTGCGAGTGTCATGCAACGATCCCCTTTATATGGTTTTGTCGGGAGTGCGCAGTGTCGAGAAACTCCAGCAACAGCTGGTTGACCAGGCGCGGCGATTCTACGGGCATCATATGCCGCTGTTCGGCGAGTACGGCAACGGTCGCACCGGGTATGCGCCGGGCCAGTTGCTCGGCCATGTCCGGGGTCGAGCCCGGGTCCAGTTCGCCGGTGGCGACCAGCGTCGGCACCTGGATGTTGGCCAGGTCATCGGCGCGGTACATGTCCTGGGTGGCGAACAGCTCATAAGTGGTCAGGTAACCCTGCGGATCGTTCTGCGCAAGGGTCTGGCGCAGCGCGGCGATCTGTGCCGGATTGGCCGCCTGGTACTCGCGGCTGAACCAGCGTGACAACGCCGCTTCGGCGTTGGCGTCCGGCCCGTGTTCGGCGGCCTGACTGGTGCGGGCGATCACGCCGGCGCGTTGTTCGGCGGTGCGATTGAACACACTGTTGAGCACCACCAGACTCTGCAGGCGTTGCGGGTAATGCAGGGCAAAAGCCCGCGCCACCAACCCGCCCATGGAGAAACCGATCACCGCCGCCTTGGGCAATTGCAAATGATCGAGCAGCTCCAGCAACTGGTCGGCATAGCCGAGCAGGGGCGTGCCGCTTTCCGGGCGCGGGCTGGCACCATGCCCCAGCATGTCGTAGGCAATGACGCGGTATTTCGTGGCCAGGCCAACGATCTGGCCGCCCCACATTTCTTTGTTCAGGCCCACGCCGTGGATCAAGACCACGGGCTGGCCTTGGCCGGTCGCCAGGTAACTGGTTCCAGCCGGGGTGCGTTCAGCGGTGAGCCGAATCATGGAGCGCTCCTGCATACCTTTTTGTTGTAGTTGCCCGAGCCGGTGTTACTGGGCGTTTTCGGCCGCCAGCTCTTCCAGATCGATGTAACGGTTACCGATGCGCGGGTGCAGGCGGCCGCCGTCGGCGCAACCCAGGACCACGACGATTTCGTCGGCGCGTGGCGCGTCTTCGATCTGCATTTCCAGGGTGATGTAGTGCGAGCGCAGGCCTTCGTCGTCCTTGTGCATCATCGGAATCTGGATCGAGGTGCCCGGGCCGCCGCGCTTGTTGGTGAAGCTCAGGTAGCTCTTGGCCTTGACCGCTTCGCGGTAGTGGTTGCCGAAGCGCAGGGTATGGATGACGGCGGACGCGTGTTCGATTTCGCCGTCGGCGCCGACCACGGCAGCCTTGCCATAGGCCTCGATTTTTTCGGCACCGCCGATGATGCCCACCAGGCGTTCAACCATCAGCGCGCCGAGGTCGGAGCAGTTGGCGCGGATTTGCGGTTTCAGGTCTTCGACAAAGCCGTTGCCCAGCCAGGGGTTTTTCATCACGACAGCCAGGCCGACCATGGTCACGGGTTTATCGGTGGCCTTGCCGCCTTCGATGAAGGTCTCTTCGACATAGCTGACGATCTTGCGGATTTCGAAACTCATGGGCTGCTCCGTATCAGGATGGAAGGTGTCTGTGCGTATGATGGTATACCATAATATAGGTTGTGCAAGAGCCTTGAACGGGTTTCTGGTCGAACGGCGATGAAATGGGGCTGAACTCCTGTACGAGCGATCCGACGTGGGAGCAATGCTTGCTCGCGATAGCGGTGGTTCAGCTGGCATCAATGTTGGCGGCGCTGCCGTCATCGCGAGCAAGCTTTGCTCCTACAAGGGGGGACTTGTCCGTTAGGCGCTATCTACTGGCTTACTAGCGTTAGCCGGCAACCGCGATGGGCGTTAGAGTCGAGGCTACATTCCTGGCAACCCCGGATGACCCCGATGACTCGCCCACGTTTCTTGCCCGACAACTTCACCCTGGCCCTGATCGGCGTGGTGCTTATCGCCAGTTTGTTGCCTGCCGGCGGGCAGGTGGCGGTGGGCTTTGGCTGGCTGACCAACGTCGCCATTGCCCTGCTGTTTTTCCTGCATGGCGCCAAGCTGTCCCGTGAGTCGATCATCGCCGGTGCCGGCCATTGGCGCCTGCATCTGCTGGTGTTCAGCCTGACCTTCGTGCTGTTCCCGCTGCTCGGGCTGGCGCTCAAGCCGGTGCTGTCACCGATGATCGGCGCTGACCTGTACATGGGCATGCTCTACCTCTGCGCGCTGCCCGCCACGGTGCAGTCGGCGATTGCCTTCACGTCCCTGGCCCGCGGCAACATTCCGGCGGCAATTTGCAGCGCGGCGGCCTCCAGCCTGTTCGGGATTTTCCTCACACCGTTGCTGGTGACCCTGCTGCTGAATGTGCGCGGCGAAGGCGGCTCGACCGTCGATGCCATCGTGAAGATCAGCGTGCAATTATTGCTGCCGTTCATTGCCGGGCAGATCGCGCGGCGCTGGATCGGCGCCTGGGTGGGGCGTAACAAGCACTGGCTGAAGTTCGTTGACCAGGGCTCGATTCTGCTGGTGGTCTACGGCGCGTTCAGCGAAGCGGTGAACGAAGGCATCTGGCATCAGATTCCGCTGCGGGACCTGGCGGGGCTGGTGGTGGCCTGCTGTGTGGTCCTGGGACTGGTGCTGGTCGCCTCCAGCGTGCTGGGCAAAGCCTTTGGCTTCAATCAGGAAGACCGCATCACCATCCTGTTCTGCGGTTCGAAGAAAAGCCTGGCCACTGGCGTGCCGATGGCCCAGGTACTGTTCGCCGGCAGCACCATCGGCGTGTTGATCCTGCCGCTGATGCTGTTCCATCAGATTCAGCTGATGGTCTGTGCGGTGCTGGCCCAGCGTTATGCAAAACGCCAGGAATCGGTGGCTGAACTGATGGGGCAGGTCGATCCCTGAGGCAAAAAACCTGTAGGAGTGAGCCTGCTCGCGATGGACGTCAACGATGACGCTGGCTGACGGACACCCCGCGGTGCTTGTGCCTCCATCGCGAGCAGGCTCGCTCGCACAGGGTTAGTAAACCTGCGGCACGATGATTTCCGGTGGCGTCGGGCTGCGCGAGTAATCCTCCTGGCGCACGCGCTCCGGCAGTTCGATCACCGGCAGTTCCACCTCTTCATAGGGCATTTGTCCAAGCAAGTGATGGATGCAGTTGAGCCGTGCCTTCTTCTTGTCGTCGGCCTGTACCACCCACCACGGCGCTTCGGCGATATGGGTGCGTTCGAGCATGATTTCCTTAGCCTTGGTGTAGGCCTCCCAGCGCCGGCGGGACTCCAGGTCCATGGGGCTGAGTTTCCATTGTTTGAGCGGATCATGGATGCGGCTGAGAAAGCGCAGGTGCTGTTCCTGGTCGGAGATCGAGAACCAGTATTTGATCAATTGGATGCCGGAGCGCGCGAGCATGCGTTCGAACTCGGGCACGGTGCGAAAGAATTCTTCGTATTGGTCCGCGTTGCAGAACCCCATGACTTGCTCGACACCGGCGCGGTTGTACCAACTGCGGTCGAACAGGACGATTTCGCCCGCGGCCGGCAGGTGCGACACGTAGCGCTGGAAATACCACTGGGTGCGTTCGCGATCATTGGGCGCGGGCAGGGCGGCGACCCGGCAGACCCGGGGATTGAGCCGCTGCGTGATGCGTTTGATCACACCGCCTTTACCCGCCGCGTCGCGTCCTTCGAACAGGATCACCACCTTGTGCCCGGTTTTCACCACCCAACTCTGCAACTTCACCAGTTCACCCTGCAGACGGAACAGCTCGCTGAAATAGCGGCGCCGTTCCTGCTTTTCGGGGCTGTCGCCGAGGTGATCGTCGAACAGCGCTTCGAGGTCGTGATCGTCCTCCAGCAGCTCCAGCTCAAGCTCTTCGTCACTGTGATCGAGCAGTTCGCGGTGAATACGTTGCAACAGGGTGTCGTTGGTCAGCGGCATGGTCATCACTCCCGACGAAGATGGAAGTGGCCATGCTAGGCCCGTGCGTGTGACGGCGTGGTGACGGACAGATGATGGTGGACAGAAGGTAACTGAATTTGTCCGGCTGTCATCAGGGTGTCACCAACCCCATGGCAGGATCGGCGCAAACCGCCTTTAGCGCCCCTTGGAACTCCGTCCAGGGGCTGATGAAACTGCCAGGAATCCCTACCATGAAAGGAGACGCCTCCCTGTTTGCGGCCGTTGACCTGGGCTCCAATGCGTTTCGCATGATGATTGGCCAGCCGGTCAAACGGAATCGACAGTTCATGATCCAGGAAGTGAAAACCCTGCGTGAACCCGTGCGTCTGGCGGAGGGGTTTCAAGGCGGGGGGCTGGACGAAATGGCGCTGGATCGGGGCTGGCAGGCGCTGGCGCGTTTCGGCAAGAAATTGCGCGGCTTCGAAGCCGGGCGAGTACGGGCAGTCGCGACCAGTGCCGTGCGTGAAGCGGACAATGCTCAATTGTTCCTGGCCAGCGCGGAACGCCACCTGGGGTTCCGTATCGACGTCATCTCCGGGCAGGAAGAAGCCCACCTGGTCTACGCCGGGGTCGCCCATACGATTCCCGGGGCAGACAGCATGCGCCTGGTGGTGGACATCGGTGGCGGGTCCACCGAGTTGATTCTGGGACGCGGCGCGCAACCCCTGGTCACCGAAAGCATTGCCATCGGCAGCGGCACCTTCGGTACGCGCTACTTTGCGGGCGGCGCCATAACGGCCCAGGCGCTGCTCGAAGCCGAGCGCGTCGCCACGCTGGCCTTTGACAAGGTGGCCCGGCGTTATCGTGCCAAGGGCTGGCAGCAGACCATCGGCTCTTCAGGCACTGCGCGCATGTTGGCCAAAGTGCTCAACGCCAACGGGTTGAACGATTTCGGCCAACGGGGCATTACCTACAGCGGCCTGTTGCGATTGTCGTTGCGCCTGCTGGAGATCGGGCATGTCAAGAAGCTGCGGCTGGCGGGGTTGCCCGCCCATCGACTGAGCATCCTGCCGGGCGGCCTGGTGCTCATGCTGGCGGCATTCAAGGTCTTCGGCATCACCCACATGACGCCTTCCGAGCCGGGTTTGCGGTTCGGTGTCCTGCACGGCCTGATGTCCCGTCACTGACGCGCATGCTCTTTGTAGGAGCGAGCTTGCTCGCGATGGAGGCACAAGCACCGTGGGGTGTCAGGCAGCCAGCGTTATCGTTAACGACCATCGCGAGCACGCTCGCTCCTACAGGGGTTATGTCTCCTCCAGGTTTTCGACCAACCACTCACTGAATGCTCGCGCGTTGCTCTCACTGTCTCGATGGGTCAGCAAGGCCCAGTTCGGGCCACGAATGGTTTGCTCCACCAGCGGCTGCAACAGGCCGGTGGCACGAGCCTGCCGGCTGAGCAGCTGGCTCACCAGCGCAATACCGAGCCCCGCGCACGCGGCGTCGAGCAGCAGGCCGGGGTCGGAGAAGTTCAGCCCCTGATCCTGCTGGCCGACATCAATGCCGGCCTCCACCGCCCAATGACTCCAATCCATTTCCCGTTCGCCGTGCAGGGTGGTGCGCTGTGCCTGCGGCTGCGCCAAAAGGTCCGGGTGGCTGGCCGGGTAGAGGCGGTCGGCGTACAGCACCTTGAAGCTGCACTCAGCCTGGGAGCTGATGTCATCGCGCACGGCAATGTCGATGGTCTGGGTGGTCATGTCCGGTACTTCATTGGTGCTGTAGATCCACAGATCGACCTGCGGATGCCGACGACGGAAATCCCCCAGGCGTGGCAGCAGCCAGTGGCGGGCGAACGCCGGGGTGGTGTTGAGTACCAGTTGATTGGGTTTCTGGTATTGCCCGAGACGGCGAATGCCCACGGACAGTTGTTGCAGCATGGCCTGGGTGGTGCTGAGCAAATCATGCCCTGCGTCGGTCAGGCTGACACTGCGCCCGCTGCGAAAAAACAGGGGTTGCTCGAGGTATGCCTCAAGGCTGCGAATCTGTTGGCTGATGGCCGACTGGGTGAGGTGCAGCTCGGCGGCTGCCTTGTGAAAACTGCCCAGGCGGGCGGCGGCTTCGAAGCCGCGAAGGGTGCTCAGTGGCGGCCAGTGCTTCAGCATATTGATAAGTTCCTCTAATCACTTCTCTGCAAAATCCATCGTTTGTTTGCCCGTTTTTACAGCCGTAGCATGCAAGCCAAGACCAACAAGGCAGTTTTTGTTGAACACAATGGCTTAACTAATGGGGCTTTTTATCATGCTGCAGAACGAAAATCTAAACACCGGTTGGATGATGCCTGCGGAGTGGGTCCGCCACGCCGCGACCTGGATGGTCTGGCCGCACAACCAGGCGCTCTGGGAGTCGGGCTGGCGCGTGACCCTGGCCCAGGTGCAAGAAGATTTCGCGGGCGTGGCCAACGCCATTGCCCGTTTCGAACCGGTGAAAATGGTCGTTGATCCGTCTGCCGTAGCCAGCGCCAAAGCCCTGTGTGGACCGAACATCGAGCTGATCGAGTTGCCGGTGAACGACAGCTGGTGCCGCGATTCCGGACCGAGTTTCGTCTGTCACCCGCAGCAAGGCCTGGCCGGGGTGAGCTGGCGCTTCAATGCCTGGGGCGGCAAGTCGGCCCATGATCTGGACGAAGGCCTGGCGCGGCGCGCGCTCAATCATCTGGGCTTGCCGTGCTTTGGCACGCATCTGAGCAATGAGGGCGGAGCCATTCACGTCGATGGCGAAGGCACGCTGATCACCACTGAGTCGGTGTTGCTCAACCCCAATCGCAACCCGGGCATGAACAAGGCTGAGATGGAGGAGATCTTTGCGCGTCTGCTGGGCGTGAAAAAGACCATCTGGTTGCCGGGTGATCCCGATTACGTCACCGGCGACATGACCGACGGCCATGTCGATGGTGTGTGCGCATTCGCCCGCCCTGGTGTGTTGCTGGTGGACGCCACGCATGACCGGCAATCGGTGTATGCCGAAGTGGCCAAAGAGAACCGCCGTGCCCTGGAATTGGCGACTGATGCCAAGGGACGCAAGTTCGAAATGATCGAGCTGTATGAAGCCAGCGATGCCGTGGACCCGGAAGCGGAAGTGTTCTGCGCGTCCTACACCAACTTCTACATCGTCAACGACGCGATCATCATGCCGGCCTACGGCATTGAAGCCGACCACGCGGCCGCCGAGGTGTTGGGCAAGGCGTTCCCGGGGCGAGAGGTGGTGCCGGTGCGCATCAATCATCTGACCCATGGCGGTGGCGGCGTGCATTGCATTACTCAGCAACAGCCGGCCTGGCCGGTGGAGGGTTGATGCCCTATTGCAGGAGCTGTTTGCCACGCCGTATTTCTGTATCGAGCAAAGTCACCAGCATTTGGCACTGGCCGAGGAGTTTCGCGACAGCCCCGTGCTCAAGCGCTTCGCTGCGCTGGCCAGGGAATTGGGCGTGGTGTTGCCGCTGAGCTGGTTCGAGAAGGCCGGCAATGCTTACTTCAATTCCTTGTGCGTGGCCGATGCCGATGGGCGTTTGCTGGAGGTGTATCGCAAGACCCATATTCCCAACGCCATTGGCTACCAGGAAAAGGAATACTTCAGCCCGGGCGACACCGGTTTCCGCGTCTGGGACACGGCATTCGGGCGTATCGGCGTGGGCATCTGCTGGGATCAATGGTTTCCCGAGACGGCTCGCTGCCTGGCCTTGATGGGTGCTGAAGTGCTGTTGTTCCCTACAGCCATCGGCTCGGAACCCGGCTGCGCCAGCCTGGATTCCCGCGACCACTGGCAAATGACCATGCGCGGTCATGCGGCCGCCAACATCCTGCCGGTGGTGGCCTCCAATCGCGTCGGTCGTGAAGCGGCGACTACCGATCCAGCCTTGCAGATGAGTTTCTACGGCTCGTCCTTCATCTGTAACCACAAGGGCAAATTGCTCGCCGAGGCCGACCGTGACAGCACGGGCGTGCTGGTGCACAGCCTCGACCTGGCGGCCATGCGCGAAGAACGCCTGAGCTGGGGCATCTACCGCGATCGCCGTCCGGACATGTACGGAGCACTGTTGAGCCAGGACGGTCGCCACCTCAATGCACGCTGGAATACTCAAGGGGTCTGACATGCGTACTTTCAATAGACGGTTGCCCGTCGTCCTGGGATTGGCCATCACCTGCGCGGTGACCTCGCTGCACGCCGAGGAGAAAACCCTGCGGCTGTACAACTGGGCCGACTATTTTGCCGAGGACACCCTGAGCCGGTTCACCGCCGAAACCGGGATCAAGGTGATCTATGACGTCATGGATGGCAGCGAGACGCTGGAAGCCAAGATGCTGGCCGGTGGCAGCGGTTATGACCTGATCTTCCCCGGTGACACCGTGGCCGAGCGCCTGGTGCGTGCCGGTAGCCTGCAGCCGCTGGACCGCTCGAAACTCACGGAACTGGCCGACATCGAGCCCGGCCTGCAAAAACTGCGCAGGCAATATGAGCATTCGAGCCAGGCCACCGTCCCTTACACCTGGGGCACCATCGGCGTGACTTTTAACGACGAGCAGATCAAGCAGCGTGTGCCGGATGCCCCGGTCAACAGCCTGGACATGTTGTTCAAGCCTGAATTGGCCGCAAAGTTTGCCGATTGCGGCATCTCGATGATCGACTCGCCGGACGAAGTGCTGGCGGTGGTGCTCAACTACCTCGGTCGCGAGCCGCGCAGTGCCAAGCCCGAAGACCTGAAGGCGGCGGGCGAACTGCTGGCCGGGTTGCGGCCGTACATTCGCAAGTTCCAGTCGCAACCGGTGACTGACCTGGTGAACGGCAACCTGTGCCTGTCCCTCGGCTACAGCGGGGACATGACCCAGGCCCAGCGCACCTCGGATTCCGCCGGCAAGAAAACCCGGTTCCAGTACCGCATTCCCCGTGAGGGCACTACGGTGTGGATGGACACCATGGCGATTCCGGTCGATGCCAAGCATCCGGAGTACGCCTATGCGTTCATCAACTTCGTCATGCGCCCGCAGAACATGGCGGCCATCAGTAACTTCACCGGCTATCCAACGTCGAATGCCAAGGCCCGTCCCAACGTCGATGCAACGATGCGCGACAACCCGGACATCTACATCGATGAAGCTACCTATGCTCGATTGATTCCCGGCAAGGACATTCCCCAGGCTGACATGCGGGCGCGCATGCGCACCTGGACCAAGTTCAAGACCGCTACCGGCCAGTGAAATCAGCGCTGACCCCGTAGGAGCAAAGCTTGCTCGCGATAGCGATGTGTCAGTCGACATCATCATTGACTGACCCGGCGCTATCGCGAGCAAGCTTTGCTCCTACAGGTCCGGTGTTGTTGGCCGGGTTTTTATTCATTTTCAGGAACCATTGCATGTCGACGCGTCGCGAATTCATCAAACAGGCATCGGTTGTCGCCGGTGTGGGAGCTGCTTTCCTGGGCTTTGGCCCGTCAGTGCTGGCCTCCAGTACGGGCCGTTGGTACATGCCGGATGAAGGCGACAAACATCAACAGGCCTTCATCGCCTTTGGCGCACAGGACGCCATCTGGGAAGACTTCACCCCGGACGTGCAAGCCGCCCTCGGCCGGATCGCGCGGGCCATCGCCGGTTATGAGCCGGTCACCGTGTTCTGTCGCGAAAGTGAGCGGGATCTGGCCGAAGAGCATTGCGGTAGTGCCAATATCACTTACGTCATCACCGAGCTCGACGACATCTGGATGCGTGATATCGGCGCCAATTTTGTGGTTGATGGCAAAGGCGAACTCGGTGCGGTGGATTTCAACTTCAACGGCTGGGGCAACAAACAGCGGCATGGCAAGGATGCGCAAGTGGCGGCTCTGATTGCCCGCCGCGAAGAAGCCGATCATATCCGCAGCGAACTGGTGGGCGAGGGTGGTGGTATCGAAGTGGACGGTCACGGCACCGGGATCATGACCGAAAGCAGCTGGATCAATGCCAATCGCAATCCGGAGTGGAGCAAGGCCGAGGTCGAGCAAGAACTGAAGGCGCGCCTGGGCCTGCGCAAAATTATTTGGCTGCCGGGCATCAAGGGCAAGGACATCACCGACGCCCATGTCGACTTCTATGCCCGATTCGTCAAGCCGGGTGTGGTGATCGCCAACCTCGACAACGACCCTGGGTCCTACGACAACCAGGTCACCCGTGCGCATCTGGAGATTCTCAAGAACGCCACGGATGCCGATGGGCGCAAGTTGCAGGTGCACACCGTGTCGCCGCCACTGAACCCGCGCAAGAGCAAGTTCAACCGCGGCAATCAGGATTTTGCTGCCGGCTACATCAACTACTTCGTGATCAACGGGGCAATCATTGCGCCTGAGTTTGGCGACAAGGCGGCCGATCGCAAGGCCCTCGACCTGCTGTCTGAACTCTACCCGGACCGTGAGGTGGTGCAGCTCGACATCGATGCCATTGCCGCCGGTGGCGGCGGTATCCACTGCGTGACCAGTCATCAGCCGCTGGTTTAGCGATGGTCGCGGGGGCGTCTGGTAAACTGCGTCCCTTTACCTCCCCAAACAAGAGTGCCCCATGGCCAACCAAGACATCGTCTTCACACCCGATCCCGACCAGGACTCCATCTCCTCCGACGTCGCCGCGTTCAATGGCATCCTGATGTCCACTCAGATCCCGACCCGCGCCGACGGCAGCCTGGAACTGGGCGACATCACCCTGCAGTGCGAATGCACCCTGCAAGCACTCAAGGTCGCACTGGAACGTGCAGGCAGCTCCATGGATCGCGTCATGCACCTGACCATCTACCTCACCGACATGGCCGACCGCGCCGCGTTCAACGAAGTCTACAAGCGCTACTTCGCCAAGCCATGGCCGGTGCGTGCCGCCGTAGGCGTGGCCTCCCTGGCCGTCGAAGGCATGAAGGTGGAAGTCGTCGCCATGGCGGCCAAGGCCTGATTCACAGGTCATACGCATAACCCTGTGGGAGCGGGCTTGCCAGCGATGGCGTCGGCACATCAAACATTGATGTCGCCTGACACACCGCTATCGCTGGCAAGCCAGCTCCCACAAGGATCTGGGTAATCCAGCACCACCCGGCAGCACACGGGTGCCCGTCAGGCATTTCGCCGCTACAATGCGCACCTCGACCGTGACAGCCTGACTAAAAAAATATATGTCCTTGCCCAAGCATCACCTGGAATTGCTCAGCCCCGCCCGCGATGTCGCCATTGCCCGCGAGGCCATCCTGCATGGCGCCGATGCCGTGTACCTTGGCGGCCCGAGCTTCGGCGCCCGCCACAACGCCTGCAACGAAGTGAGCGATATTGCCGGCCTGGTGGAGTTCGCCCATCGTTACCACGCCCGGGTGTTCACCACCATCAACACCATCCTGCACGACAACGAGCTGGAGCCGGCCCGCAAGCTGATCCACGAGTTGTACGATGCCGGCGTCGATGCGCTGATCGTCCAGGACCTGGGCGTGATGGAACTGGACATCCCGCCGATCGAGCTGCACGCCAGCACCCAGACTGACATCCGCACCCTGGCGCGGGCGAAGTTCCTCGACCAGGCCGGTTTCTCGCAACTGGTCCTGGCCCGCGAGCTGAACCTGCAGGAAATCCGTGCCATCGCCGACGAGACCGACGCGGCGATCGAGTTCTTCATCCACGGCGCACTGTGTGTGGCGTTCTCCGGCCAGTGCAACATTTCCCACGCGCAGACCGGACGCAGTGCCAACCGTGGCGATTGCTCCCAGGCTTGCCGCCTGCCGTACACCCTCAAGGACGAAAAAGGCGGAGTGATCGCCTACGAAAAACACCTGCTGTCGATGAAGGACAACAACCAGAGCGCCAACATCCGTGCCCTGGTCGAAGCCGGCGTGCGTTCGTTCAAGATCGAAGGGCGCTACAAGGACATGGGTTATGTGAAGAACATCACGGCCTATTACCGCCAGCGCCTGGACGAGGTTCTCGAAGACCGTCCGGACCTGGCCCGCGCTTCCAGCGGCCGCACCGCACACTTTTTCGTGCCCGACCCGGACAAGACGTTCCACCGTGGCAGCACCGACTATTTCGTCAGCGACCGCAAGATCGATATCGGCGCCTTTGACTCGCCGACCTTCACCGGCCTGCCGGTCGGTGTGGTGGAAAAAGTCGGCAAGCGCGACCTGATCGTGGTTACCCAGGAGCCGTTGTCCAACGGCGATGGCCTCAACGTGCTGGTCAAGCGCGAAGTCGTGGGCTGGCGGACCAACATCGCCGAACCCAAAGGCGAGTTCGAAGAGGACGGCGAGAAGCGCTATCGCTACCGCGTCGAGCCCAACGAGATGCCGAAAGGGTTGCACTCGTTGCGCCCGAATCATCCGCTGAACCGCAACCTGGATCACAACTGGCAGCAAGCCCTGCAAAAGACCTCCGCCGAACGTCGCATCGGCCTGGCCTGGGTGGCTCGCCTGGACGAACAGCGCCTGCAACTGACCGCCACCAGCGAGGAGGGCGTCAGCGCCAGCGTGTCCCTGGACGGTCCGTTCGGCCTGGCCAACAAGCCGGAACAAGCGCTGGAGCAACTGCGCGACCTGCTGGGTCAACTGGGCACCACCGAATACCACGCCACCGACATCAAGCTCGATGCTCCCCAGGCGTTCTTCATCCCCAACTCGCAGCTCAAGGCCTTGCGCCGCGAAGTGATCGAAGCGCTGACGGCGGCCCGCCTGCTGGCACACCCACGGGGTGGCCGCAAGGCCGAGACCAACCCGCCACCGGTGTACCCGGAGTCGCACCTGTCGTTCCTGGCCAACGTGTACAACCAGAAGGCCCGGGATTTCTATCACCGTCACGGGGTCGAGCTGATCGACGCGGCGTACGAGGCCCATGAAGAACTTGGCGAAGTGCCGGTGATGATCACCAAGCATTGCCTGCGCTTCTCCTTCAACCTCTGTCCGAAACAGGCCAAGGGTGTGACCGGTGTGCGCACCAAGGTAGCGCCGATGCAGCTGATTCACGGCGATGAAGTGCTGACCTTGAAGTTCGACTGCAAGCCTTGCGAGATGCACGTGATCGGCAAGATGAAGGGCCACATCCTTGACCTGCCGCTGCCGGGCAGCACGCAGCCAGTGGTCGGCCACATCAGTCCCGAAGACCTGCTCAAGACCATCCCCCGCGCCCCGCACTGAGTTCGGGTAAGCACAAAACCTGTGGGAGCGAGCCTGCTCGCGATAGCGAAATGTCAGTCGACATCAACGTCGACTGTCACACCGCCATCGCGAGCAGGCTCGCTCCCACAAAGTTTTCAGTGTTCAAAGGCTCAACTGATCGGCAATGCACAAAATCCAATCGACTGGCGGCCCGCGCCGGCTGTGCTAGCGTCTTGAGGTCAACCCTCATTTGCGAGCCAGCGCCATGGACGAGACCATCGTTAATGTAACCACCGAGAAGTTCAACGCGCTCATAGCCGTCATACAGGCCTATGGCGTGGCTTTCGCGGTCAAGATTCTGGGCGCCATCGCGTTCTGGATCGTCGGCCGCTGGCTGATCGGTTTTGCCGTTGGCATGGTGCAAAAAGCCCTGGGCAAGCAGAAAGTCGATCCGACCGTGCTGCGCTATGTTGGCTCGGCCATCACCGTGACGTTGAACATCATCCTGGTGATCGCCATCCTCGGTTTCCTTGGCATGCAGACCACCACGTTCGCGGCACTGCTCGCCGCCGTCGGCCTGGCGATCGGCATGGCCTGGTCGGGGTTGCTGGCTAATCTGGCGGCTGGCGCCTTCATCATTGTGTTGCGTCCGTTCAAGGTCGGCGATTTCATCTCGGCGGGCGGGGTCGTCGGAACTGTCACCGAGATCGGCCTGTTCGCCACCGCGATCAACACGCCGGACAACGTGCTGACCCTGGTCGGCAACAACAAGATCTTCAGCGACAACATCCAGAACTTCACCCACAATCCGTTCCGTCGTGTCGAGCTCAAGGCGCAGCTGTCCGGCGCCGCCGACTGGAAAGCGGCCGCGGCGTTGCTGAAAGAGAAAATCGCCGCCATCCCCAATGTGCTTGAGACGCCTGCGGTAGACGTGGAGATCCTGGAGTTCAATCTGGTCGGTCCGGTATTGGCAGTGCGTCCGTACTGCCACAACGAAAACTATTGGCAGGTGTATTTCGACACCAACCGCATCATCAAGGATGCCCTCGGCGAAGCCGGCTTCCCGGCACCGATGCCGGCGCAGACCGTGATCTTCCAGCAGGGTGCCGCGCTGCCCGGCCCGCTCGCAAAGGAGTGACCTCAGGAACCGGTTTTCAGTGATGGCGGTTACGGCCTCGAAAGCGATTCAACGCCAGCAGGCAACCGCCAAACAATAACGCTGCAGCAGCCACCAGCAGTGGTGAAGGGCGTTGCACATATCCTTGGACAGGGCGGATATCGACCACTGGCATGGGCAGGTCTGCCTGGGCGCAGAAAGGCGCCTCGCTCAACGTCAGACGCGCGCCATCGGCCAGGGTCAATGTCAGGTCTTCGATGGTGCCGGCGACCCGGCCGGGAAACACCGGCTCTCCTGTCGGATCGAGTTGGTCATACAGGAACTGCTGACCTTCGAGCCAGCCGACGGCGGTCTGTAACTCGGGTTCCAGGTAATACTTTCCGTCAAGAAAGAAGCCCGGGAAATGATGGGCACGCTCGACGCTTTCGATGATGTAGCGCTCACCCGGTTTCATGCCGGTCAATGAAGCGATCATGGTGAGTTCCTCCTTGCGGGTGCAAATAGCGGGTGTAAAAAGAAAGCGCCGTGGCCACTTCAAATGCGTACGGCGGCTGATCGGCAGCTTGTGTGCAGTTCCCTGTTTTCACCTACAGGTTCACGCGTAGTCTTTTGCTCTGTCACCGGTCCATTGGCTCAATTGCCATCGGCCACCTTTCGCTCGATCTCGTCGACTTTGCGCTGGAACTCATCGGCCTCCGGCTCATCGGATGGCGCCGGAGAGGAGGGCAGGGTCTCATCAGCATTGTCGGGGTCACGGTTTTCGGACTCACCGGGAATGGTCGCGAAGGGTTCGACGGTTTTGGCACGGTCGTCGTTGTTCATGGTGTTTTCCTCCAGTGTCTTCACATTGGATAGAGCACCCTGGAACGAGTTCGAGTTATTTTGCCGGTGCAGCCTGATCGGTTGATCAATGCCTGAACTTCAGGGCGGCGCGCAATACCAGGCAGATAAGTGCCCCGAGGAACGCCAGGGCCATGTCTTTCTGCGAGTCCCAGATATCCTTCTGGGTGGCCACGAACGCCTCGGCCTGATCGTCCCCCAGGTACTCGCCGCCGATCCATTCGACCAGTTCGTACAATGCCGATGTCGCGAGGACCAGGCTCAGCACCATTAGCGCCAACCAGCCACCGCGCAAGGGTGTCTGGCGGCAGAGCATTTCCCGCAGCGGGATGACGATCAGCAGTCCATAGCTCAAATGCACCAGGCGATCATACTGGTTGCGCTTCCAGTCAAACGCCGCGTTCAGCGAGTGATCGGTGAGCGCGTGCGCCCATTGCTCATAAGGCACCTTGGCATAGGTGAAATGTGCACCGAGTTCGTGAATGCCGAGCAGCAGCAGGACCGCCAGGTAAGCCTGCCAGGACAGGCGTCGATGCCGCAGTCCGGCGCACAGCGCCAGTATGACCGTGATGGGAACCACGTTCTCCAGCAGCCAGTCCACTGAATCAAGGGGCGCAATGCCGGACACCATCACAAGAGCGACCGCCGTCGCCAGGGCGACCCCGGCCTGGGTGGGGGAGGCCGGGTTTGCAATGGCCGGTTCGCTGTCGGCCATGTGGGTCACAAAGCGGGGTAGCCGAAATAAATGAATGCCACCGCCGCGGCGATGGCAAAAGCGCCCAAGGCTTTCGTCGTGGAACGACTCGAGCGACTCGAACTCATGGAGCCGGTGGATCGCTGCAGGTGGGTGCCCGAATACACCGTACGAACGAAGAAACCATCCATGGTTGCCTTGTACGTGTAGTGCAAGCCAATGAACAGAAACAAGGCGATCAGGCCGATGACGACCCCGCGGGTAATCGCCGGTTGGATCAGCGGCTTGGGCGCCTCTGTCGCGCAGGCAGGGCTCTTGAATTCAGCGATGGAGATAAGTCCGTCAGCCAGTGAAGCCAGGCGGGTGCCCTTGAGGGGCGTTGCCTGTTGATCCAGGTCCAGCGCCTGATACTTCCAGAGCGTTGCCGAGCCTTCCCGGCAGTAAGTGAACGCGCCGGGGTTGCCGGCGGCGATGATGCAGGCATCGTTGATGCCGTGTTTTTTCAGGGTCTCGATGGCCGACCGGGTGAAGTCCAGTTCGAGGACAGGAATGACTCCGTTGGCACACGCCCCGGCGGAAACCAGCAGGCCCCCCAGGAGGCAAAGGGTTGAAATGTTCAAGGTGAATTTCCTTGTTTTTATTGGCCTTCTGATTGAACTGACGGGTGATCTATCCCGCCATTGATGAAGTCTAGATCCTCAATGGCATCTTGATGATTGAATGTGCGGCGGCCCATCCACTTCCCCTTTTTTTGAACGACCGATGGCATGGCGGACAGCGCCTTCCTGTGCCTTACTCGGTGATTAAACCGGGGAGGGCAATGAATGCGACGCAGAGGCGCACAGTACTGGTTATGGCTCAATAAACGCTTGCCCGCAAAAACTTATGAAGACGAGTTGAACGACGGTCGTCAGATTGAAGTGCAGGCGCGCATCACGCCGGCGGGGATGACCCAAGTCTTTATTGGCGTCTACGACGCCGGTGGTGGCGCGGTTTTCGAAGGGTTTCAGGACCGCAGTTTCCGCGAACCGCTCGCTTGCGCGTTGAAGTGGGGCTCATTGCGAGCCCGGGAAATCGTCCTGGAGACCCAGCCATTCGTGGCGCCTCACCGCCCGCAACTGACCTTGAGTCCGCTGATCACCGACGAGGCGATACTGGCCTTGCGGCGGATGGAAATGACCGACAGCGAGCGGTTGAAAATCAAGGCCAGCGATGCCCTGGCTGAATACCGGGCCGCCCATTCGGCCATGCTCGACCTGATGCGCTCGACGACCTCGGTCGACCCGCAGGTCTGGACCGAAAGCCGTGAGCGACTACGACAGGCCATTGACCGCCGGGTCTGGGTCCAGCGCGGCTACCTGCCTTGAGTAACCCCCCGCTTGTAGGAGCTGGCTTGCCAGCGAAAACATTCTTTCAAGCGATGAATGTGTCGGCTGACAGTCCGCTTTCGCTGCGGTGCGGCGATCCGACAAGCCAGCTCCTACAGAGGAAGGGGGTTAGCGATTACCCGCGTTTGGGTAACGTCCAGTTTGGCCGGATGAAGTGGCAGGTGTAGCCGTTGGGGTAGTGTTCGAGATAATCCTGGTGTTCAGGCTCCGCTTCCCAGAACGGTCCGGCGGGCTCGATCTCGGTGACGACCTTGCCGGGCCAGAGGCCGGAAGCTTCGACGTCCGCAACGGTGTCTTCAGCGACTTGTCGTTGTTCATCGCTCAGGTAATAGAGTGCCGAGCGATAGCTCGTCCCCAGGTCGTTGCCCTGGCGATTTTTGGTGGTCGGGTCGTGGATCTGGAAGAAGAATTCGAGAATCTGCCGATAACTGATCTGCTGCGGGTCGAAGACGATCTCGATCGCCTCGGCGTGGGTGCCGTGGTTGCGGTAGGTGGCATTGGGCACATCGCCGCCCGAGTAACCGACCCGCGTGGCAAGCACGCCCGGGTAGCGTCGCAACAGATCCTGCATGCCCCAGAAGCAGCCGCCGGCGAGGATGGCGGTTTCGGTGTTCGTCGTCATGGTGCGCACCTCCCATCAGTGAACGGCCTCGTTGAGCGAGGCCATCAGACCCTCATTGCATTTTGCTGTGATCCATCTTGCTGTGATCCATGCTGCCGTGGTCCATCGCGCCGAGCGAACGGGCTTCGGCCTCGACCTTGATCGTCTCTTTCTCACCCTTGGCGTTTTCCACGGTCAGGGTCAGGGGCACTTTGCTGCCTTCTGCTACCTGGGCCGTCAGGTCCATCAACATGACGTGGTAGCCGTTGGGGCCTAGGCTCACCGGCTTGCCGGCCGGCAACGCCACGGATTCGACCTGACCCATGCGCATCACATCGTCTTTCATGCTCATTTCGTGGATCTGTGCAGTCTTGGCGACGGGCGACTGCACGCTGAGCAGCTTGCTGTCCGTATCGGCCTGCAGGGTCATGAAGGCGCCGGTCGAATGCTGACCGGCCACCGTGGCGCGGACCCAGGCGTCACTGACCTGGGTTTGCGCGCACGCCTGCCAGGCCAGGCCGATCAGGGAAAGGCCCAGCGCCAGCTGTTTAATACGGTTCGGGAACAACGAAGTCATCAGCAGACCTCCATGACGGTGAGCAGGTCTTCTGCGCACTCTTGAGCGGTAAGGGACGCGGACAGGCCCAGGCGCAGATTGCCTCGGGAGTCGAATACGTAGCTGGTCGCGGTATGGGACAGGGTGTAGGTGTCGCCGCTCGGCACTTTCTCGAAGAATACGCCGAACTCTTTGGCAACGGCGGCGGTTTCTTCCAGTGTGCCGGACAGTGCTTCGAAGCTGGGATCGAAGGCCTTGACGTATTTGTCGAGCATTTGCGGGGTGTCGCGCTCGGGGTCCAAGGTGATGAAGATCACCTGCAGGCGGTCGCCATCGCGGCCCATCAGTTTCTTCGCCTGGGCAGCACGGGCCAGGGTCGTCGGGCAGACGGCCGGGCATTGGGTGAACCCGAAGAAAATCATCGGCATCAGGCCCCGGTAGCTACCGAGCATCCGGGTTTCGCCGTCGGCGTCCTTGAGCTTGAAGTTACGCCCCATGATCTTGTCGCTCAGGTCCTTGCCGTACTTGAACGACAGCTTGCTGCTGCCATCGCAACCGGCGAGCAGGCCAAGGCTCAGCAGGCTCATGCCCTGCAGGACCGTGCGACGGGAATACAACGTACTCATGGAAATAAAGCTTCCTGTGTAGCGACAGAAAAAACACAGTGCCTGACGCATCAGGCGGAAAAAAGCGCAGGGATGTTAACAAACTGTTGCCCAATCGCGCTTAATCGGTCGCCCGAAGGTCCTGCGCCAAAAGGTCGCGGGGGCTTGTCTACACGAAAATACAAAGGAACCGCGCGCTGACACATTGCAGATACATTCGTGGGGTTCCATGGCGGCGTCCAATACCCATTGAGAGCATTGCCATGTTCCGTCAATTGCAACAGGCCGCCAGTTTCTTCCGCCAGAGCGCACGGTTAATGGTGGGCGTTCCCGATTACGACAACTACGTCGCGCAAATGGCGCTCAAATCTCCGGGTGAGCCGGTGATGAGTTACGAGGCGTTTTTCCGTGAGCGCCAGGAAGCGCGGTTTGGCCGGGGCAAGTGCAATACGCGGTGCTGCTGAAAGGTTGATGTTGTCCATGGATGTATAAAACACCAATAAACCTGTGGCGAGGGAGCAAGCTCCCTCGCCACAGGTTTTTTGGGGGACCTGAATTTGCGTGCACTTTTATAAAGCGCAAAGACCGATAACGTGCACCAGCGCGCAGCGATTTGTTCGTCCACCTGCGTGCCATTCATGCCCTGCCAATCGCATCAAACCCGCCTGAATCAACGTCTTCCCAGCCCTGATCCATACACTGGCACAAACCCTGCAAAGACCCCCTCAAGTCCATCTAACTAGGCGGACAGCCCGCTCGGTCAACGACGATCGATCAACCGCACAGGTCGTGGGCAATATCGGTGGACCGGGCATGGCCGTCTGGTTTCAACACCGCAAGAGAACAGGCAAAGACGCCTGGAACCGCAAGGTTTCAGGCGTTTTTTTTTGCTTTTTGAACGAGCAGGGTCATTTATGAATTGCACTGTAGCCACGTTGAACAAGCTGCAAACGCTGGTTGTGATCGGCAATGGCATGGTCGGCCATCATTGTGTCGAGCAGTTGATCGAGCGCGGCGCCCTCGGGCGCTATCGTCTGCACGTTTTCAGCGAAGAGCCGATGCGCGCCTACGACCGTGTGCATCTGTCCGAATACTTCACCGGTCGCGATGCCGAATCGCTGGCGCTGAGTGACGCCTCGTTGTACCAGACGCCCGGCGTCACGCTGCACCTGGGTATGCCGGTGCTGGAAATCGACCGCGCACGACGCGAAGTCATCACCGCCCAGGGTTGCGTGGCCTACGACAAACTGATCATGGCCACCGGTTCTTATCCGTTCGTGCCAGCGATTGAAGGTGCCGAAGGCGATTCGCGACTGGTCTACCGCACCCTTGAAGACCTCGATGCCATCCGTGCCGCGGCGGCCAATGCCCGGCGCGGTGTAGTGGTCGGTGGTGGCCTGCTCGGCCTGGAAGCCGCCAACGCCCTGAAAAGCCTGGGCCTTGAAGCCCACGTGGTGGAATTCGCGCCGCGCCTGATGCCGGTGCAATTGGATGATCTTGGCGGTCTGGCGCTCAAGGCACAGATCGAACGGCTGGGCGTCGGCGTGCACCTGTCCCGCGCCACGCAATCGATCAGTGCGGGGGAGCAGTACCGCTATCGGATGAATTTTGCAAACGACGAGTTCCTCGAAACCGACCTGGTAGTGTTCTCCGCCGGTATCCGTGCCCAGGATGCGCTGGCCCGCCAATGTGCGCTGGAGATCGGCCCGCGCGGTGGTGTGGTGATCGACGACACCTGCCTGAGTTGCGACCCGAACATCTACGCCATCGGTGAATGCGCTTCATGGAACGGCAGTCTGTTCGGCCTGGTTGCCCCCGGCTACCAGATGGCCCGCAGCGTCGCCGCGCGCCTGTGTGACGACGCTGCCGAGCCGTTCCGCGGCGCCGACATGTCGACCAAGCTCAAGTTGCTGGGTGTCGATGTCGGCTCCATCGGCGATGCCCATGCCCACACCCCGGGCGCCCGCAGTTATCAGTTCATCGACGAGACCACGGCCAGCTATCGGCGCCTGGTGGTGGATACCAGTGGCAAGCAGGTGCTCGGTGCGGTGCTGATCGGCGACAACAGCTATTACGACACCCTGCTGCAATACATGCAGAACGCGATTGCCTTGCCGGCCGAACCGGCCGGCCTGATCCTGCCGTCGTCCGAAGGTGCGCCGACCCTGGGCCCAGGCGCCTTGCCGGAATCGGCCACGGTCTGTTCGTGCCACAACGTGACCAAGGGCGCCATCTGCTCGGCCATCGACGGCGGTTGCACCGACCTCGGCCTGCTCAAGTCGCAGACCAAGGCCTGCACCGGTTGTGGCGGTTGCGCCGGGCTGCTCAAGCAAGTCTTCGAGCATGAGTTGATTGCCCGTGGCGTCAGCGTCGACAAGAGCCTGTGCGAGCATTTCGCCTACACCCGTCAGGAACTGTATGCGCTGGTGCGGGTAGAAGGGGTGATCACCTTCGAAGAGCTGCTGGCCAAGCACGGTCGCGGGCACACCGGTTGCGATGTCTGCAAGCCGGCGGTGGGCTCGATCCTGGCGTCGTGCTGGAACCAGCCGATCATGGACCCGTCGCTCGTGCCGTTGCAGGACACCAACGACACCTTCATGGCCAACATGCAGAAAAACGGCACTTACTCGGTGGTGCCGCGCATTCCCGGTGGCGAAATCACCGCCGACAAGCTGATCGCCATCGGCGTGGTGGCGAAGAAATACGACCTCTACACCAAAATCACCGGCGGCCAGCGCATCGATTTGTTCGGCGCACAGTTGCATCAGTTGCCGGACATCTGGGGCGAATTGATCGAAGCCGGCTTTGAAACCGGGCACGCCTACGGCAAATCGACCCGCACGGTGAAATCCTGCGTCGGCAGCACCTGGTGCCGGTACGGCGTGCAGGACAGCGTGCAAATGGCCCTGACGATCGAAGACCGTTACAAGGGCCTGCGTTCGCCGCACAAGCTCAAGTTCGCGGTGTCCGGTTGCACCCGTGAGTGCGCCGAAGCACAGAGCAAGGATGTGGGGGTGATCGCCACCGAGAAGGGCTGGAACCTCTACATCGCCGGCAACGGCGGCATGCGCCCGCGTCACGCCGAACTGTTCGCCACCGATCTGGATGATGCGACGCTGATCCGCTACATCGACCGCTTCCTGATGTTCTACATCCGCACCGCCGACAAGCTGCAGCGCACCTCGGTATGGCGCGAAAGCCTGGAGGGCGGCCTGGACTACCTCAAGGACGTGATCATCCACGACAGCCTGGGCCTGGGTGCTGAACTGGAGTCGCAGATGCAACTGGTGGTCAATCGTTATGAATGCGAGTGGGCCAATGCCCTCAAAGACCCGGAAAAACTCAAGCGCTTCCGTACCTTCGTCAACGACAAACGCCCGGACCCGGACATCCACTTTGTCCAGGAACGCGGCCAACGGCGCCCGATCATGGCCGCCGAACTCAACCTGATCCCTGTCACCGAGGAGAACGTCTGATGAATCAGTCCAATACCCAACGCGTTGAAACCGGTTTGTCTGCCACCTGGCAATCGGTGTGCAGCCAGCAGGATCTGGTGAACGACTCTGGCGTGGTGGTGTGGCTGGACGGTGCGCAGGTGGCGCTGTTCTACCTGCCGGGCATCGAGGGCAAAAACCTCTACGCCATCGACAACCACGACCCGCAATCGGGGGCCAATGTCATCGGTCGCGGCCTGGTCGGCAGCATCAAGGGCGAGCTGGTGGTGGCTTCGCCCATCTACAAGCAGCACTTTCGCCTGGAGGACGGCAGTTGCCTGGAGTACCCGCAACAGCGTTTGCGGGTGTGGCCGGTGCGGTTGAACGGGGGGAGGGTGGAGGTCGCAGTAGTGTGATTCCCCCCCTGTGGGAGCGAGCCTGCTCGCGAAAGCAGTGTGTCAGTTGACAAAAATATTGACTGACACGGCTTCTTCGCGAGCAGGCTCGCTCCCACAGGAGAGCCCGTCCAACGCTATCTGACAGTTAAACCAACATCAGAATTTGAATGCTTGTCGTCCTACCAGTAACCATTTCCCGTGTTGCTTCTGCCAGATCTGCAAGTTCTCGATTTCGGTGGGAACCACTTCGGTACCCTTGAGGGCCTGGGCCGAAAAGTGATGGCGGACCAGTGCGACATCACCGGAGACCGTGATGGTCTGGTTCTGCATCTCGAGGGTTTTGAACGCGCTTTTGCCGGTTTCGATGTCGGCGATGAAGGCTTGCTTGTCCTGGATCTTGCCGCTGGAATGCCCGTAGGTCAGGTTCTCGGCGGTCAATGCCTGAAGTTGCGCAATGTTCTTGTGCAGCATGGCGTCGGTCAGATGGTCGACGGCTTGCGCGACATCCTTGTCACTCGACGAGGACGCGGCTACGACATAGCCGCTGAACAGGCAGAGAAAGCCGATCAGCACTTTGACTTTTTTCATGGGAGTTTCCTTGTTGTTGTAGGTTGTCGTACAACCTATCAGATTTCCCCTGAAATGGAAGATGGCGGGCAGGGGATTGATGGAAGACGACACCTACCGCATGTCGTAAAAACCGTAAAACCCGGTTGCAGGCTTTCAGTAACCGCCGTGACCCGCCGATAACCTCTTCAGCAATGGGCTTTCTTTAGGATGATGAAGCCACCCAAACGATAGACGTGCGAAAAGAGGAACCACAGAGTGTCCATAAAACTGCGTTTACTGTTACTGATCGGCACCGGCGTGCTCACCGCATTGATCATGGGCATGGTCAGTTACCTGGGAAATAGCCAGATGGCGGGGGCGGTGCAGGCCAACGACGTTGGCATGACCGCACTGCGCAATCATCTTGAGGCCGACATGATGCACGATGCGCTGCGCGCCGATGTGCTGTCGGCGATGCTGGTGGGCTTGGGCAAAAGCACCAGCAGCAAGGCCGAGGTGCGCAGCTCCATCGAGGAGCACACCGCGCACTTTCGTGAAGTGCTCGGCGAAAACCTCAAATTGCCGGTCAACGACACCCTGAAAACCGCGCTGAACCAGATCAAGCCCAGTCTCGATACCTACATCAGTGCCGCCGAGCGCATTGTTGGCCTGGCCCTGGAAAACCCCGAGGCCGCGCAAAAGGAATTGAGCACCTTCAACAGCGCGTTCAGCCAATTGGAAAACCAGATGGCGGCCCTCAGCGAGCTGATTGAAAACAACACCCAGCACACCAGCCAGGGCACGGCGCAGGCCATCAGCAATGCCAACCTCACGGTCGGCGTTGTGCTCATCGTCAGCCTGCTGCTCCTGCTGGTGCTGGGTCGTTCGGCCATTGTCAGCATCTTGGGGCCGTTGCAGACCGCCAGCCGCATTGCCGAAAGCATCGCCCACGGCAATCTCGGCGAGCCAATCGTCGAGAGCCAGCGCAACGACGAAGCCGGTCAATTGATTCGCAGCCTGGCCACCATGCAGCGGGATTTGCGCGGCATGATCGAAGTGGTGCGCAGCAACGCCCATGGCGTCAGCGGCATGAGTGAACGATTGAGCAACGGCTGCCACGAAGTCGCGGGCAGCAGCCAGCAACAAAGCGTCGCGGCCAGCACCATGGCCGCGGCCGCCAGCGAAATGACCGCGAGCATCGAGGAAATCACCCGGCATGCCGAGCGCGCGCTGAACATGGCCAACCAGGCCGAGGCGCTGGCCAAGGATGGCGGGCGGGTGATCCATCAGGTGGTCAACGACATGGACGGCATCGCCCGTTCGGCGCAGCAATCGGCGCAGGTGATTCGTACGCTGGACAAGGATTCCGAAGCGATTTTCAGCATCATCCAGGTGATCAAGGGCATCGCCGATCAGACCAACCTGCTGGCGCTGAACGCCGCCATCGAAGCCGCCCGCGCCGGTGAGCAGGGGCGCGGGTTTGCCGTGGTGGCCGACGAAGTGCGCAGCCTCGCCGGACGCACCAGCGCCTCCACCCAGGAAATCGCCGCCATGGTCTCGCGCATCCAGCAGAGCACCCGCGAGGCGGTGACCAGCATGGAGGCGGGCGTGGCCCAGGTCGACAAAGGCATGGCGGTGACCGCCGATGTTGAACGCGCCATCCGCGAAATCCTCGACGCCACGCTCAATACCACGCAACTGGTCAACGACATCAGCCGCACCATCGGCGAGCAGAGCCTGGCGAGCAACGAAATCGCCCATCAGGTGGAGATGATTGCCGGCATGTCCGAAGGCACCAGCAAGGTGATAGGGCAGACGGCTTCGACGACCGATGAGTTGTCTTCGTTGGCTGGAAAACTGTCGCAGTCGGTGGATCGGTTTCGATTGTGATTCGTGAAATGCAGACTCTGTAGGCGCCGGCTTGCCGGCGAAGGGGCCATCAGTTTTTCAGTGCTCTCAAGGCCGCCTTCGCTGGCAAGCCAGCTCCTACAGTGATCTGGGTGAATCACAGTTTTGTGATCACCCTGAAACCCTGTGGGAGCGGGCTTGCCCGCGAAGGGACCATTGGATTTTGCGGCGTTCCAGAGTACGCCTTCGCTGGTAAGCCAGCTCCTACAGATACTTATCAGTCACAGCCCCCTCCGAGGCACTGGACACCGTCTTCGCATACTTGGCCAACACCCCGCGTTTGTATTTGGATTCGGGGCGTACCCAACGGGTCTTGCGCTGCGCCAGTTCGGTGTCCGACACATCCACGGTGATCTGCCGGGTTTCGGCGTCGATGGTGATCTTGTCGCCGTCTTCGATCAACGCAATCGGCCCGCCTTCAAAGGCTTCCGGCGTGATGTGCCCTACCACGAAGCCATGGGAGCCGCCAGAAAAACGGCCATCGGTGATCAGCGCCACATCCTTGCCCAGCCCCTTGCCCATCACTGCCGAAGTGGGCGAAAGCATTTCGCGCATACCCGGCCCGCCCTTGGGCCCTTCGTAGCGAATCACGATCACATCGCCGGCCTGTACTTCGCCATTGAGAATGCCGGCCAGTGCGCCTTCCTCGCCGTGATAAACCCGCGCCGTGCCTTCAAAGCGCAGGCCCTCCTTGCCGGTGATCTTGGCCACCGCGCCGGTGGGCGAGAGATTGCCGCGCAAAATCACCAGGTGCGAGTCCTTTTTGATCGGCTGGTCGAAGGGCAGGATCACGTCCTGGCCAGCGGGGTAGTCGGGCACGCTTTCGAGGTTCTCCGCCAGGGTCTTGCCGGTGACGGTCAGCACATCGCCGTGCAGCATGCCGGCCGCGAGCATGCGCTTCATCAAGGGCTGGATGCCGCCAATGGCCACCAGCTCGCTCATCATGTATTTGCCGCTGGGGCGCAGGTCGGCCACCACCGGCGACACCTTGCCCAGTTCGACGAAGTCGTCGAGGGTCAATTCAACATCCACCGCGTGGGCCATCGCCAACAGATGCAACACGGCATTGGTGGAGCCGGCGAGGGCGATCACCACGCGAATGGCGTTTTCGAAGGCCTTGCGGGTCATGATGTCCCGTGGCTTGAGGTCGAGTTTGAGCAGCTCCATGACCTGCTGCCCGGCGCGG
Source organism: Pseudomonas sp. WPR_5_2 (assembly GCF_003634475.1). Classification (NCBI taxonomy): domain Bacteria; kingdom Pseudomonadati; phylum Pseudomonadota; class Gammaproteobacteria; order Pseudomonadales; family Pseudomonadaceae; genus Pseudomonas; species Pseudomonas sp. WPR_5_2. The sequence continues at coordinate 678,868 of NZ_RBLA01000002.1, forward strand.
AAACTGTCCGAAGCCTTGTCGCTGCCGACGGCGTCCTGGGAGCTGGAACCGGGCAGGCTCATGCCCAGTGCTTCGATGGCCGAGGCCATGGTGTTGGCGGTGTACATGCCACCACAGGAACCGGGGCCGGGAATCGCCACTTCCTCGATCTGCTTGACCTGGATCTCGCTGATGTCCCCGCGCGCGTGCTGGCCCACGGCTTCGAACACGGAAATGATGTCGGTGTGGCCGGCACCCGGGCGGATGGTGCCGCCATAGACGAAGATCGACGGGCGATTGAGCCGCGCCATGCCGATCAGGCAGCCCGGCATGTTCTTGTCGCAACCTCCCACGGTCACCAGCCCGTCGAAGCCTTCGCAACCGGCCACCGTCTCGATCGAGTCGGCGATCACCTCCCGCGACACCAGTGAATACTTCATGCCTTCAGTGCCGTTGGCGATGCCGTCGGAAATGGTAATGGTGTTGAAGATCACGCCTTTGGCGCCCGCGGCATTCGCGCCTTTTTCGGCCTCGATCGCCAGTTTGTCGATGTGCATGTTGCACGGCGTGACCATCGCCCAGGTCGAGGCGATGCCGATCTGCGGCTTGGTGAAGTCTTCATCGGTAAAACCCACGGCACGCAGCATGGATCGGGCCGGTGCGGCTTCGACGCCATCGACCACTTCTGAGGAATATTTGCGCAGATCGTCTTTGTCGCTCATGGCTTTTCCTCACAGGCTCAACTGAAGACCCCTGAGTATAGTCGCCCGTTCGCCGTGACCTGTAGGAGCTGGCTTGCCAGCGAAAGCGTCCTCAAATGCGATACAACACTCGCCTTGGCCTTCGCCAGCAAGCCGGCTCCTACAGGATCGAGGGGCTGGCGACAGATCAGTGTCTGGACCAAGCAGTCGTGAACAGACGCGCGGGTTTGCCGTGTCGTGATATTCTTCGCCCCAACTTGGTTTGACCTATTCAGTTTGCGCGTCCTCGAGATGCGCCAACGGAATCACTGTCGCTCAAGTAGCTGAAGCCAAAAAAGATAAAAAGTCAGTTCAGTAGGGACATATAACTGGGGTCGATGCAGTTCGTCGGCCTTGTGTGCCCACCCTGCGAAACTTATGACCAGGCACCCACGACATTTGCCTGAATGCCGTGAAGCACGGGGCCTGTGGGATAGGGATCAAAAGGGCGGATGACGTTTTATCAAAGGTGTTACAGATGTTTAAGAAAGTGAACACAGCCCTGCTGGGGCTGGCGTTGTCGTTGGGGATCACGACAGCCCAGGCTGAAGAAGCCAAGAAAGTCGATGTGCTGCTGATTGGCGGCGGCATCATGAGTGCAACCCTGGGTGTGTGGCTCAATGAGCTGGAACCCGGCACTTCGATGCAAATGATCGAGCGCCTCGACGGCGTCGCCCTGGAAAGCTCCAACGGCTGGAACAATGCCGGTACCGGTCACTCCGCCCTGGCCGAGCTGAACTACACGCCGGAAGACGAAAACGGCAAGGTCTCGATCCCTAAAGCCGTTGAAATCAACGAAGCCTTCCAGATCTCCCGCCAGTTCTGGGCGTGGCAGGTCCAGCAAGGCGTGCTGAAAAACCCGCGTTCGTTCATCAACTCCACACCGCACATGAGCTTTGTGTGGGGCGATGACAACATCAAGTTCCTGAAAAAGCGCTACGAAGCCCTGCAAGCGAGCCCGCTGTTCGCCGGCATGCAGTACTCCGAAGACCCGGCTGTGATCAAGAAGTGGGTTCCGCTGATGATGGAAGGGCGTGACCCGAACCAGAAAATCGCGGCCACCTGGAGCCCGCTCGGCACCGACATGAACTTCGGCGAAATCACCCGCCAGTTCGTTGCCCACCTGCAAACCACACCGAAATTCGACTTGAAGCTGTCCAGCGAAGTGCAGGACATCACCCGGAACCAGGATGGCAGCTGGCGCGTCAGCTACAAAAACCTGAAAGACGGCAGCAAAACCGAAACCGACGCCAAGTTCGTGTTCATCGGTGCCGGCGGCGGTGCCCTGCACCTGCTGCAGAAGTCAGGCATTCCTGAAGCTCGCGAATACGCAGGCTTCCCGGTAGGCGGCTCGTTCCTCGTGACCGATAACCCGGCCATCGCCGAGCAACACTTGGCCAAGGCCTATGGCAAAGCCTCTGTTGGCGCACCGCCGATGTCGGTTCCGCACCTGGACACCCGCGTGCTCGATGGCAAGCGCGTGATCCTGTTTGGCCCATTCGCCACCTTCAGCACCAAGTTCCTGAAAGAAGGTTCGTACCTGGACCTGCTGACCACCACCACCACGCACAACGTGTGGCCGATGACCAAGGTTGGCATCAAGGAATACCCGCTGGTGGAGTACCTGGCCGGCCAACTGATGCTGTCGGATGAAGACCGCCTCAACGCCCTGAAGGAATACTTCCCGAACGCCAAGGCCGAAGACTGGCGCCTGTGGCAAGCGGGCCAACGCGTGCAGATCATCAAGCGTGACGAAGCCGCCGGTGGCGTGCTGAAACTGGGCACCGAAATCGTCGCTTCGCAAGACGGCAGCATCGCCGGCCTGCTGGGCGCGTCCCCAGGCGCATCGACCGCTGCACCGATCATGCTGACCGTGATCCAGAAGGTGTTCAAGGACAAGGTCGCGACCCCTGAGTGGCAGGAAAAACTGCACAAGATCGTCCCGAGCTACGGCACCCAGTTGAACAACGACCCGGCGAAAGTGGCCGAGGAGTGGGCCTACACCGCCAAGGTGCTGGAACTGCCTGCGCCGCCGGTGATTGGCCAGGTGGCGGCTCCGGCTGCTCCGGCTGAGAAGGCCAAGCCAGTGAAAGAGAGTGCAGCGGCTGATATGGCGCTGTAATTCGGTTGTCCCGCCATTGCGGTGGGACTGACTGAAAGGCAAAAAGAAAGCCCGCTGAACCGGTGACGGTCAGCGGGCTTTTTTGTGGGTGGGCTATATGAGTTTTCATGTGCTCACCGCGGTACCTGTGGGAGCTGGCTTGCCAGCGAAGGCGGCCTGACAGCCGACCTGTCTCTATGCTGACCGAGTACATATCCATTGCTGCGGTAACGGCCACTTATGGTTTCGCCCTTACGGCGAGTCCCTTTGGCAAACGCCCCAAAGGAACCAAAGGTCTCGCCCCAGCGTCCGGCCCCTCGCCAAGGCTCGGGGTTCCTTCGCTCCGGCATCCATCCGGGGACACTGCCCTCCGGTTGGCTTCGCTGCACCTACATGCAGCGTGTTCGACTGCGTCGAACGGCGCTTCGCGCCACTCCCCGGATGAACACCTCCACTCAGCCTCCCGAAGGGGCGGGTGGATCAAAATCAAAAGCGGCAGGCGAGCTAACGCTCGGCCTGTTGAGTGGTGAGAAGCAGATGTACACCGTCCACTGTGGGAGCTGGCTTGTCGGGGCGCCGCATCGCAGCGATGGCGGCCTCACAGCCAACCTGAGTTTGCGGATGAACGCGTTCCCCTGTAGGAGCGAGCCTGCTCGCGATGGACGTCAACGATAACGCGCACCATCCAGACTTGCGCTTGCCAGGCCCTCTCGTTAACCTTCCCGCCGTCGCTGCCATTTCAGCGAACGGGTGTGGTAGCCCGGTGTTGTCATAGGTCCCAGAACGCCTCAGGGCGTTTTTTGCTGGCTGCTTTGTGGCGGCTGTGCATGGGAGGCTTCGGCCTGCCGGGTTCCTATGACCGGTCTACCACCCCGTGTACAGTCGTCTCCCTATTAGCGTGGTAGCAGATGGGGAGAGGCTCACTTTCATAGGAGCTTCACAATGTTCAAGGTAACTCCGAATCCCCCGGACGCGGACGACAGCACTGATACCGATCCACTGACCCCCCCGCCAAAGCCAGCCATGGCCGAACGCCGCCCCAATCCCATCTTCACCATCGCCCCCGACGTCAACAACGAAACCCTCCTGGTTCACGCGTGCGAAACCTTGGCCTCGGCCAGTGTCATGGCCAGTGAACTGGCGTTTATCCTCGAAGGCCCCAAATGCAATCTGGCCCTGGGGATTCAGCAGATGATTTCTCTCGCCGAGTTGTCGGTGAATCGAGTGCTGGATCACGTTGATCCGCAATAAAGAAAACCCGCTGAACCGGTGACGGTCAGCGGGATTGCTGTGGCCTGTGCCACCGTCTTCGCTGCGATGCGGCGACCCGACAAGCCAGCTCCTACAGTGACGCGTTTTCCCGGACGAATTCTCCATCTGATCCGTATTTTTCAGCGCTTTCTGCCTCTGTAATGCACTCAGTTTGCGTCGCACAATTACGACACGTTCCGCGCCTGAAACCGCGGTGCACCGCAAACTCAATGTGTAGGGGGCCTTATGGGCAAGATGGCGATTTTTCTGGGTGGCTTTCTGGTGCTGACTATTTTGATTGGCGTGCTGGCGACGATTTCGCCGGTATAAGGGAGGGCGCGCGGGCTGATCCGGGATTTTCACAAGCCCGTCTGGGCACCAGTAGCCAGTGGCAGCCCCGAGCGAAGCTGCCACGCCCTCAGGGTCAGTTAGGGATCGGAATGTTCACACCTTCTTTCTGCAGGTCTTCGCGCACCGACTGGAATTTCTGGTACTTGGAAATTTCAACCGGGCCGTCATAGGTCATGCTCTGCATCTTGCGAGGCGGATATTTGGCGTAGGTCTTCATGAGCTTGTCGATGGCCTGGCTGATCGGAACCATGGTCCAGGTGCGTTCGGTGATGTTGCTCATGAAAATGTCATAGCGCTCCTGTGGGTCCTGATACAGGTCGAAGACCTGCGGTACCGTCGCCACGTATTTCGCAGCGCCTTTCCAGCCCAGGTTGGTGTCCACGGCCAGGCCGCCTGTCGGGGCGCCATCGTCGCCACGCAAGTTGAACACGGCTTTGTAGTTGCCCACACGGGCAGCTCCCGGGGACAGCTCGTTTTCGGTGAAGTAGAACCACTCTTTGCGTGGATCGGGACCGGTGCCCTTCAACACCGGGGTCATGTCATAGCTGTCGAAGACGATCGGCTGACCTTCGCGATCTTTCTCCGGCAGTTTGATCCCGGCTACCGAGGCGAACGTCGCCATCAGATCCAGGCCACCGATGATGTCGTGGTTTTTGGCGTTCGCCTTGATCTGGCCGGGCCAGACCATGATCGCCGGCACCCGGTTGCCCCCTTCGCGCACCGTACCCTTGGTGCCCCGGAATGGCGTGTAACCGGCATCCGGATAAACGTCCTGCCAGGCGCCGTTATCGGTGGTGTAAACCACCAGGGTGTTCTTATCCAACCCCAGCGCTTTCAACTTGTCCATGATGTGCCCGATACGGGTGTCGAGCTCGACGATCGAGTCGGCGTACTTCGTCTTGGAGATCGACTTGTGGACGAACTCCGGAGCGGGCAGGTTGGGTTGATGCACTTTCATGAAGTTGACGTTGATAAAGAACGGCTTGTCGGATTTGGCCGCGCTGTCGAGGAACTCCAGTGCCGCTTTCTCGACATAGCTGTCGAAGAACGGAATCCCGACCACACCCGGCTTGCCATCCACCACCGGCGTATCCACGTATTGTCCGTTGATCTTGAATTCCTCGACCGCCTTTTCCCCCGCCTTGGCGGACAACGCGCCTTTGGTCACTTGGGCGAACATGGCGCGGGTCTCCGGATCCATGTCGGGGAACCAGGTGGGATCGGCGTAGGTGTAGGCATTGAGGTGGTAAAGGCCGGCGTATTTCATGACGTCGTAACCTTGCGCATTGGGCAGTGCGTAGTCGGCCTCGCCCAAGTGCCATTTGCCGGTGAAATAGGTTTCGTAACCACCGGTTTTCAGCACGGAGGCCAGTGTCCACTCAGCCGCCGGCAATCCGCCGCCCTGACCCTGGAACGCCACCGTGGTCATGCCGCTGCGGTTGGGGATGCGCCCGGTCTGCATCGCGGCCCGGCCCGGCGTGCAGCTGGGTTGGGCATAGAAGGAATAGAAGGTGGTGCCTTCTGCCGCCAGTTGATCGATGCTGGGCGTCGGCATGCCTCGACCGACACCGCCGCCATAAGGGCCGAGGTCACCGTAGCCGGTGTCGTCGGAGACGATAAACAGGATGTTGGGTTTTTCGGTTTGTGCTGCCTGGGCAACGTTGATTGCCATTAACAATGAGCATGCCAGGTAAAACCTGGGGCGGTGCGAGAACCTGTTCATAAGGGTTTTCCTTTCTCTGGTTCCGATCCGTGTTGCAGGTCGCCCCAGTATCGAGGGCAAAACAACAGGACCTTCGTGAGTAACCCCCCAACTTTTAGCCTGGACGGTTCAAGGAAACCCTTTAACGACTGGATCGAATCCCGCGTACCGTTCAAGGCGCCCGTAATAGCCTAGTACGGTGTTTTCGTCGCGCTTGTGACCAGCGGTGTAATTCAGTGTCATTCGTCGCATAGGCTGGATTGAAAAAATCCGGCAAGTTTTATTCTCGAAGGGCTTCCATCAAGGGTTGCACCCATTGATCGCCTTCGAGCCCGACTTACAAGGGGCGCGGCGTTAACCTTTTGAATTCGTCAGGTCTTTCTCAAGGTGATCAAGCAGCGATGCCAGCCTCAGTTCGGCATCGGCCAGCGCCTGTTCGGATGCGACTTGCCAGTCAGGTGCGATGTCGAGCAGATCCGGTTCGGATTCGGCCCGCAGGCACCATTGATGATGATCGTGCCACGAGCCAAGGGACGCTTGTACCGACTTCAGTTCAGCCCTGGATTTAGCCTTGAGCGGTGACAATGCCGGAAACGCATCGGTGAGGTATCTCGCGTTTTTCACAATGATCCTCAGTTCGTGCCGGTCAAAATCCTTGTCCCGCAGACCGGCGATCAACTGAGTGATTCTTTTCTTCAGGGCTTTCTGAACCTGGCGTTTGACATCGGCCAGCTCGCCGGCTCTCTCGGCCGTCCGGAACAACTCAGGCCACCGATCCAGTTCGCCAAACAGTTTGTCGAGCTCCGGGCTGGCCACGATCTTGCGATACTGTTCTGTCAGGGATGCGCTGCGACTCATCGCCTGGTGCGGATAACCCATTTTCTGCAGTTCACCGATGATGACCTCCAGATCCCTCGTGGGGGTCGTCACGCTGCCGACTTCAGCCGCCGCCTGATTCAGCGCTGCAACCTCCGGCATGTTGCGCAGCGGACGCAAAAGGCTTCGAACTTTGCGAACCGCGATCCTCAGGTCGTGCAGGGCTTCGCCGTCGCTGTTGGCTTGCAACCGAGCGCGAGCGTGATAGAGGGAGATTTCGAGGGAGATGATCTTGGCCACGAAATCGTCGACAAAAGACATCATCGTCCTCGCTTGTGAGTGGATTCGCAGAGCGTAGCAGAGCTTCTGTTTGTTGCAGCCATGGCGCACGACAGCTGCAATAAAAAATTCATCAAGTTACCGCAGTAGATTCGCAACAAATCGATACACTGGAATCTTTTGCCACAGGAAGGGCAATGATGCGCCGCGTTGTTTTCAATCAAAAGGGTGGGGTGGGCAAGTCGAGCATTGTGTGCAACCTGGCTGCTGCAAGTGCAATGGAAGGCTATCGGACACTCGTTGTCGATCTGGATGCCCAGGCCAACACCACGTATTACCTCACCGGTCTGACCGGCGATGACATCCCGGTGGGCATTGCCGATTTTTTCAAGCAAACACTGTCCTCCGGGCCGGCAGCCAAAAAAAGCCGCGCCCAGATCGTCGAGACGCCCTACGACAATCTTCACCTCATCACGGCCAGCGGCGAGCTTGCCGACCTGCAGCCCAAGCTCGAAGCCAAGTTCAAGATCAACAAACTGCGCCGGCTACTGGACGACATTTCCCCGAACTACGACCGGATCTACATCGATACGCCTCCGGCGATGAATTTCTATGCGTTCAGTGCGCTCATTGCCGCGGACGCGGTGTTGATTCCATTCGATTGCGATACCTTCGCGCGCCAGGCGTTGTACCAGGTGCTGGCGCAGGTGGCAGAGCTTCAGGCTGACCATAATGAGTCACTGGTCGTTGAAGGCATTGTCATCAATCAATATGTGAATACCACGGGCTTGCACCGCAACCTGGTCGAAGAACTCATCGTCGAGGGGTTGCCGATTCTTCCGGTGTATCTCGGCAGTTCGGTCAAGATGCGTGAGTCCCATGAGCGGTGCCAACCGTTGATTCACCTCGACCGGCATCACAAGCTGACCGGGCAGTTCGTTGATCTCTTGCACGTGCTGGAGGAAGCAAGCTGAAGCGGCGCGGGCGATGATTGTGTGGAGCTTTGAAAGCCCGACGACCAGTGAGCGGCATGAACCGTTTCGTCATGCGCTCCAGGAGATTCACGACCGTATCAAGAGGTTGGTCACTGTGAAAACCAGGCAGTGAACTTTATCAATGCCTGTGCTGCAATCAGGCTGCCGCCAGTCCCCCGTCAATCAGGTAGATCGCCGCCGAAAACGTCACGATCGACAGCACGGTACTGACCAGGATGGAGGTGGCGGCTTCGCTCTGATAGGCGCCGGTCTGGTTCGCGAACATCGCCGGGATCGTCGCCGATGGAAGCGCGCACAGCAGGATCATCTGTTGTGCGTAAAGGCCATGAGTGCCCAGTACGACAGTGGCGCCGAACATCAGCACGGGGTGAATGAACAGCTTGAGTCCAAGGTTGGTCCACACCTCACCCGACATTTTCAGCTTCTCGGAAGACATGATCAGCCCCAGGCACAGCAGTGATACGCCCGGTGTTGCCTTGCCCAGAAGCGTGAGTGATTCCGCGGCCAGCGGCGGCAGTTTGACCTGAAGCAGGGAGAGGAGGATGCCCAGGGCCGGTGCCCACATCAGCGGGCGGCGTACGGCGCCCGACAGGCTCGACACGAATGCCTGGGTGCCGCTGCCTTTGCCATCGGCGATGGTGAGCAGCATGGTCGTCACCGGAATCATCACCAGGCTCGCGACCAGGTTCAGCACCAGTACTGAATAGATGCTGCCTGCGCCGTACATCGCGCCGAGGATCGGGATGCCCATGAAGGCGGCGTCGGGGTAGCCGTTGACGAAGCCCTTGAGCGTCGCCACCTTGAGGTCGCGAAAGCGCCACCAGCCGATCACCAGTGCGATCGTATACATGCCCATGATGCCGATAAATGTGGCGGCGACGAATTTGAAGTCGAACAGCTGTTCGCGAGGCGTGCCGGCCATCCCGACAAACAGCAGCGCCGGGAATATCCAGCCGAGCACCAGCCGGCTGATCAGCAGGCTGTCCGAATGGCTGAGCCGCCCGCGCTTGCCGGCGATATAGCCCAGCGCGATCACAAACGCGACGGGCAAGATGGGCCCTACGATCCTGTCTAACATGTCATCAATCCTCGTATTTATTCTTATCAAGAATGTCGCCATGGCTGATCGAGGCCGACAGTGAAGGCTGTGGCGTCGGCTTCGATCAGCGGTGCAATCGGCTTATGGGTCAGGGTTTGAAGCGGTAGTCGCGAATGACGTCCGGGTCCGGCTCGATGCCGAGTCCTGGCCCTTGCGGTACGTCGATGCGTCCGTTTCGGGGAATGATGGCGTCGCCATAGAGTTGCGCTTCGAGATCGAAATAACGCCATTCCACCAGTGACTTGGCACCACCCAGGGCGGCACTTCCATGCACGGCGGCCAGCAGGCCGGGGCCGTCATAGAAGGCGTGGACCATCACGGTGACGCCATGGGCGTTTGCCAGCGCATAGACTTTTTGCAGTTCGGTGATGCCGCCCATTTTTGCCGGGCTGGGCTGAATGAAATCGACCGCGCCGGCTTCGAGCAGGTGCTGGAAGTCCATCAGCGTCGACGCATTCTCGCCGGCCGCCACCGGAATGCCGCCGTGCCTGCGCACCGTCGCCAGACCCGAATAGTTCTCCGGCGGCCACACCGGCTCTTCGATCCAGCGCAGATTCAGCGGGCGAAGTTTCTCGGTCATATCCAGTGCTTCACGCACGGACCACGGGGCGTTGACGTCGAGGGTGATCTCCACGTCGGGGCCAGCGGCTTCGCACGCGGCGCGGATCACCTCGACATCGACCTCATGCAGCTTCAGGTGGCGGAAACCGCTGTTGACTGCGCGTTGCACATTGATGCGGATGAGCTCGGGGTCGGCATAGCGGATCAGGCTTGCATACGCCGCCAGCGAGGTGGCCTCACTGCCGCCAAGCAGCTGGTAGATCGGTTGGCCGGCCGCTTTGCCAGCAATGTCCCACAGCGCGATATCAATCGCCGACAAGCCGTAGATGAACGCGCCGCTGCGACCGAAGACGTGAAACTTCTTCTGCAAATCGCCCTGCAATTTCTCGCGGCGTGTGACATCGCTGCCAATCAGCTCGGGCGCAAGGATGGTGTCGATCACGATTTTTACCGCCGGTATCGCGGTGAAACCGAAGGTTTCGCCCCAACCGACAATGCCGTCGTCGGTCGTGATTTTAACCACGAGGGAATCGACCATCTGCAGGTCTTTCGGCCCCCAGACCCCACCGGCCGACTTGCCTCCAGTGGTGAACGGAATCCGCAGCGCAATGGTTTCAATACTGGCAATTTTCATAAGACGTCGCCTCAAGCGGGTTGCACGGTGTCGCGGCGATTTTCGGGTTTCGCCTGCGCCAGGTTGAGGACAACGTATATGACATCCTGTTGTCCTTCAACAGAACAACTGGTGTTTTTCTTCAGGCTTTAGTCTATATGTCTATTAAGTAATTGATTTTAAACATTTTAATTATTATGTCGGTTGCAGAACTTCAGTTTTAACTGACGGGAACAAGTCGCCTGATGTAGATTAAGTAGACAAGTGAGAGGGAAGAACGAGCATGAGTGAAATGAATGTGCAACCCGTCGCGCGGCGACCTCACCTTGCCGAGCACATCGCCCGCTCGTTGAGCGACGAGATTGCCTCCGGACGACTGCGGCCGGGCGATCGTTTGCCCACCGAACAGTTTCTCGCGCAAAACTTCGGCGTCAGCCGGAACGTCGTACGGGAAGGCATCGCGACGCTTCGAGCGCAGGGGCTGATCCAGTCACGCCAGGGCGTGGGCGTTTTCGTTTCGGCCGCGAGCCAATCGCCGGAGCCTTTGGCACCCCGCGAGAGTGCGCCGTTGCTGGACGGTGACAACACGATCCGCAACATGTTCGAAGTGCGGGCCGTATTGGAAAGCCAGGCCGCCGCGCTGACGGCGTCGCACATGACGCCCGGCAAGCTGAAAACCATTCAGGCGGCGGTCCTGCGTATGCAATATGAAGGCGAACCGACCCTGGACACGGTCAATGCGGACCTCGACTTTCATCGGGCCGTGGCCGCCGCGTCAGGCAACGATTATCTCGAGACAATGATTCGCACGGTGCTCGAACCGATGCGGGCATTGATCACGATGAACTTCGCGCGGCGAGGCCCGGTGTTCAGCAATATTCCGCACGCGGCGCGCGGGGAGCATGAAGAACTGGTCCAGGCATTCATCGACCGCAATGCGGCGGCGGCGCGTCAGATCATGGGGCAGCACATCGTCAGCGCAGCATCGCGATTCGGCTACGAGATCAAGTTTTACTAGGGTCGATGGTTGTTTCATTGTTCTACAAGTGACTCAGCGAGCTTGCACGTGAAAAACACACGTACAACGCGGTCATTCAGACAGGGCGCGTTATCGTTGACGTCCTTCGCGAGCAAGCTCGCTCCTACACTGAACACCAAACCTGCGGCCAATGAAGATCCCTTGTGGGAGCTGGCTTGCCAGCGAAGAGGCCGGCACATCCGGCACAGATGGCGTCAGATACGCCGCTTTCGCGAGCAGGCTCGCTCCCACAGGGGATCATTTCTCCTTTCTGCTCAGGCCGTACTGCTCCTTGCCGGCCCGATCAATCAGCCATGTCTTCAAGACCGCCGCGGCCGGGCGCAACCCGATCTGGCGAGGGTGTACGAGGTAGTACCCCCTCGACACCGGCAGGCGCATTTCAAAGGGTTCGCACAGCGAGCCGTTTTTCACCTCAACCTCCGTCAGGATCGCGCTGCTGAGCACAACACCTTGTCCGTGTCGTGCTGTCTCTATCGCAAGAATGGACTGATCGAAATGTTGGCAAGGGATGGCAGCGACCTGCGCGTCAGTCAGTTGACTGAAGCGTTTGAACCAAGGCGCCCAATGGGGAAGTAGCGTGGTGTGAAGCAGGGTGGCCCGCGCCAGGTCTTCAGGGCGCTTCAACTTGAGTTTGCGGGCATACGCGGGCGAACAGTAAAGGCGGGCTTCATCGCGGTACAGCAGCGTCGAGTCCAGCAACGGATCGTCACCGTCAAAGTAGCGAATCGCGAGATCGACCCGATCGCGCTCGAAATCAACCAACGCCGTCGATGCGCTCAGGTGCAAGGTGATGTCCGGCCTGAAGCTCAAGAAGTCGGCCATCCGTGAAGCAAACCATTTCGCCGCCAGGGTCGGCGGCATCGACAGCCACACCTCGCTCACCTGGCTCAGACGTAACTCGTGGCTGGCCTGCTGGATCCGCAGGAGCGCGGGCTGTATCGCCGCCCAATAGTTCAACGCAGCCTGGGTAGGGCGCACTTGCCGCACAGACCGGATGAACAACGGCGTGCCCAGCCATTCTTCCAGCTTTTGAATCTGCTGGCCGACGGCGCCGGGGGTGACATGAAGCTCGATTGCCGCTTCGGAAAAACTGCTGTGTTTCATTGCAGCATCGAACGCTAGCAGGGCCTTCATGGGGGGCATGCGGTTCATACTGAAGTTTTTCTACTCCATAGAAGTTTTTTAATCGTTTGTCCGACTCAGTCTTTACCAAGTAATTTCGGGCATCAACCCCCGTGCAGAGGTTCACCATGAATAAGTTTGTCTATCCGGCTTTTGTCCTGCTCGGACTGATCTGGGGCAGCAATTTCATTTTCATGAAATGGGCCGCCGAGGTGATTTCTCCCTCGCAGATCGTTCTGTTGCGCGTGCTCTTCGGCTTCGTTCCTGTACTGGTGCTGGCATTGTCGCGTCGTGCGTTGCGCTGGTCTCACTGGCGGTACATCCATCATTTCCTGGTCATGTCATTGCTGGCCACCACGCTGTATTACCTTGCGTTTGCCAAGGGCGCGGCGCTGCTCCCGTCCGGGATCGCAGGGATGCTCAGCGGGGCGATTCCGCTCTTCGCATTTTTGACGGCCTTTGTTTTTTTACGGCAGGAGCCGATCAATCGCTTGACGGTGACGGGGCTGATGGTCGGTTTTGTGGGCGTGCTGTTGATTGCCCGGCCCTGGACCAGCGCTGGCGACGGCATCGAAATCAAAGGCGTGCTTTACATGGTCGGGGGCTCGTTCAGCCTGGGCTGTTCATTTGTCTATGCCAGGCGTTTTCTTGCGAACAGGGATCTATCGCCCCTGGCCTTGTCGACTTACCAGATCGGACTGGCGTTACTGGTGCTTTTGTTGAGCACTGACCTCGACGGGATCGGGCGGATTGCCGATCAACCCGTTGCCTTGACCGGGCTGGTGTTCGGGCTCGGCATCCTGGGAACGGGTGTGGCCTACGTCTTGTATTACTTTCTGGTGCAGCATCTCGGGGCGCTCAAGGCCGCCGGTGTCACCTACATTCCGCCGGTGGTGGCACTGGGCATCGGCGCATTGCTGATTCACGAACCCTTGCGTGCCCATGATCTGCTGGCGCTGGCGTGCATCATCGCCGGGGTCTATGTGCTGCAGTTAGGGAAGTCGGCGCCGCGGCCGGTTTGCGCCGCGTACAAGTGATGGTCATGCAGGTCTGTCCCTTGAAAAATGCGCTTATTCCGCACCCGCCACCAAACCGGCAAGGTTTGCCGGTTGGGTGAAACGCCAAGCTGTCAGGCGATGAGCGTGGCGCCTGTCGTCAGGACAATTTTTCCAAAGTGTGTGCCGGAATCGATCAGCTCGTGAGCGCCGCGAGCGTCGGTCAGCGCAAAGGTCTTGTAGATGACCGGCTTGATCTTGCCGCTCTCGATGTGGGGCCAGACCTGCTGCTCGAGTTCCTGCATGATGGTCGCCTTTTGCGCAGGGGTGCGCGATCGCAACGTCGAGCCCATATGCGTCAGGCGTTTCATCATCATCGGTACGACGTCGAGGTCCTTCGCCGGGCCCTTGATCACACCCACCTGAAGGATCCGGCCGTCCATGGCGGCGACATCATAGTTTTTCTGCACGTAGTCGCCGGCAATGATGTCGAGGATCACATCGACACCTTTTCCAGCGGTGGCCTGCTTCGTTTCGGTGACGAAATCGGCCTCGAGATAATTGATCGCGAGGTCCGCACCCAGCGCCAGGCTGGCGTCCTGATGCGCCTGCGAGCCGACGGTCGCGATGATTTTCGAAGCGCCAAATGCCTTCGCCAGCATGATCGCCGTGGTGCCGATACCCGACGCGCCGCCATGGATCAACACCGACTCGCCGGCATCCAGCTTGCCGCGCTGGAAAACGTTCAGCCATACCGTCATGAACGTTTCGGGCATGGCCCCCGCTTCCAGCAGCGACAGGCCTTTAGGGATGTGCATCGTGTTGCAGGCGTCCGCCACTGCAAATTCTGCGTAACCACCGCCGGGAATCAACGCACACACCAGCTCACCGATCTGGAAGTCGGACACGTTGGAACCCACGGCGACAACCTGACCTGACACTTCCAGCCCGGGAATGTCCGTCACGCCAGCGGGTGGATCGTACAGCCCTTTGCGCTGGAACACGTCGGGACCGTTCACGGCCGCCGCGTGGATACGGATCAGCACCTGATCGGCGGTTGGCGTCGGTACGGGGCGCGTAGTCGGCACCAGGACCTCAGGGCCGCCTGGCTGTTTGATTTCAATGGCCGTCATGAGGGACGGTACGCGATAAATGGGATCAGACATAGCGATCACTCCTTCAAAAGATGATGCTCGATAATCCGGGCGGATCATTGAGCGAGGCCCCCCAAGCCCGCGCAGTATAAGTATCGGTACTGATGCTGGCGCGCAGCGTTATTCATGGTGAGTGATGCAAATTTGCATCAGTGGGGGCGCAATGAATTGGGGGCTGCCGCTGCCGTTACGCTTCGTCCATCACCGGATTGACCAGTTTGCCGATACCTTCGATTGACACCTCGACCACGTCGCCGGGCTTGAGGTAGACCTTGGGGGTCATGCCGAAACCGACGCCCGCCGGAGTGCCGCTCACGATGATGTCGCCGGCTTCCAGGGTGAGCGCTTCGCTGAGGGTGGAGATGAGGGTCGCTACATCAAAGATCATGTCTTTGGTATTGACGCATTGAACGACTTTTCCATTGACCCGGGTTTCCAGCAGCAGCCCCTTGCCGCCGGCGGGGAGTTCGTCAGCCGTGACCAGGTCCGGCCCGAATGCACCGGTATCGTCGAAATTCTTGCCGACGGTCCATTGCGGCGATTTGAACTGGTAATCGCGAACCGAGCCGTCGTTGAACAGTGCATAGCCCGCGACGTGATCGAGCGCTTTGTCTTTCGGGATATGTCGGCCCCCGCTTTTCAATACCACGGCCATCTCGCCTTCGTAGTCCAATGCGTTGGATATTTTTGGACGAATCAACGGTTTGTTGTGTGCTGTCAGGCTGCTGTTTAAACGCGCAAACAGCGTCGGGTAGTCCGGTTGGGCGTAGTCGGATTCTTTGACATGATCGGCGTAGTTCAAACCGAGGCAGAGGATTTTTCCCGGATTGCACATCAACGGCAGGTAGTCATTTTCGCCTATGTCGACAATAGGCCCCAATGCGTTGGCGCCGTAGGTGGCCAGATTCACACCTCGCTCAAGCAGGGATTCCAGCGTCTCTTCGCCCAGTACCTTGACGCCCTCGGCGGTGCGTACGCCCAGCACGGCGCGACCTCGATGGTTGAAGTGAACGTATCGCATGGGAGTGAACCTCTGTTTGTGGTTGATCCAGAAGGGGTTGATCGGGGTGCCAAGGAGTCTAGTGAGGAGGGGGGAAAGACGAAATTCTCCTTGCCAGCCAGACTGCTCGCCTTGCCGGTCAGGTATATGCCTCATGAAACTTCAATTTCATTGCTGGGCCAGTACGCCGGCGTCCTCGCATGGGGCGAGAAGGTCGCGCCTGATGTGGACCTACGTAGGAGCGAGCTTGCTCGCGATGGTCGTTAACGATGACGCGTGTTTACTGGCTAAACACGGCGCTCTTGATTCCATCGCGAGCAAGCTCGCTCCTACATCGTCCTAAGGTGAACAGCAGAAACAACGGCGGAGGGTGTGGCTGGTCAATGTTGTCTCGCGTGTGGATGCTGGTGTAAAACGGCTGCGCCTGAATCGAGTGGGAATCTGCAGATGAGTCCGCGTACTACTTCCTCCGGCTGGGCGAGCGCCATTGTCCGCGCCCTGGAAATGGGCGGTGTCGACTGCCGCAGCCTGTTCGAACGTCTTGGGATGGACTATTGCGCGCTGAGCGATCCCGAAGCACGCTTCCCACAGGATGGCATGACGGGCCTATGGCACCTGGCGGTAGAAGCCTCGGGGAATCCCGTCATTGCCCTGAACCTGGCCCAGGTGGTGCGACCATCCTCCTTTCATGTGGTTGGCTATGCCTTGATGTCCAGCCGCAACTTGCATGAGGGGATATCCAGTCTGGTCCGCTATCAGCGCATCATTGGGGAGAGTGCAGATCTCAGCCTTCACCCTACATCGGACGGCTATGAGTTGACGCTGGCTATTCACGGTGATCGTTTGCCTTCCGCCAGGGAAAGTGCAGAGGGGTCGCTGGCCTATATCCTGGCCTTTTGCCGCTGGCTGGCGTGCCGTCCATTGACGCCTCGCCTTGTCAGCTTTGCCGGACCTGCGCCGGCTCATCCGGCGCCATACCGCGAGGTGTTCCAGGCCCCCCTGAAGTTCAATGCCGGGCACTATGCCTTGTTGTTCGACCGCATCGATCTGGATACCCCGCTGCATTCTGCCAACGAGGCCCTGGCGCAATTGCACGAACGCTTCGCCGGCGAATACCTGGCGCGCTTTTCGGACGGCCAGATCACCCATCAGGTGCGTCAGTTGCTCTGTCGTTTGCTGCCCCAGGGGGAGCCCAAACGTGAAGTGGTGGCCCAGGCAATGTTAATGTCCGAGCGTACCTTGCAGCGCCGCCTGCAAGCGGAAGGCACCGGTTTTCATCAACTGCTCGACGGTACTCGCCGAGAGCTGGCCGGCCAGTATTTGATGCAGCCCCAACTCACCCTGCAGGAAATCTCCTATCTGCTGGGCTTCGCCGCTCCTGGCAATTTCTTCCGCGCCTTTCGCCGTTGGTTCAATACCACACCCAATGAATACCGGGCCGGTTTGTAGCGCGAGGACTTTCAATCCCTATTGCTGTGCGGCGGATATCGGTGCATCGAGCGCATGGGCCGCGCGAATGGGGTCGAAGTACTCGCGCAGGAAGGCGATTTTGCCATTTTCTACCCGGCAGAAAAGGACGTAGTCCTGGCGATAGATTCGGCCCGTAGGCTTGATCAAGCCTTCTGCCTTGACCTCAGCCACCGCCATGGAAGGATCGGCAAAGGCGTGGATCTTCAGGTCGTGAAAGCGGAAATTTTCGACCGCGCCAACGAACCAGCCCACATGGTCCAGCACTTCGTTACGGCCGTTCAGTCGTTCGGGATGACCCAAACCCGGTGCATAGGGAAGCTCCCACAGCAGATCATCGGCGATCAGTGTCTTCCACTGTTCGTGGTCATCGATAAATGTATGGAAATGCAGGTGCAGCAACTGCGCAGCGCTACTCATTTTCTTGTCCTCGATTGATTGGGTTGGTGCAGTGTTGCGCACCATGCCGATCGAGCGTGGCAACGTTGCCACGTCGATGAGGAATTTCGCATAGGGGAAGAGCGCGCAATAGCCGAATAAAATCGACGCCTATGATCGAGAAATTGAAATAGTTGCGGGTGCGTACCCTGCACATCGTCGATGAGCGAAAAACGTGCGAACACGTACTCAGGCGATATAGCCACTGACCCCATCCCACAAAAGCTTCAAAGCCGTGACCACCAGCAATCCATAACAGGCGCGGTACATCTGGCGTTGATCCAGCCGTGCATGCAGCCGCCAGCCCAACCAGACACCACTGGGTACGGCGAGCAGACAGATGGCCGTCAGGCTCAACACGTTGCCGGTCGGTTTGGCCAACATCAGCCAGGGCACGGCCTTGAGCAGGTTGCCCACCGTGAAAAACATACTGGTGGTTCCGGCGTAGAGCTGCTTGCTCAGGCCCAGCGGCAGCAGGTAGATCGCCAGCGGTGGTCCGCCTGAGTGCGCGACCATGGTCGTGATGCCCGATGTGAGGCCTGCGGCCACGGCCTTGGGTTTTGAGCGTGGTTGGACCCTGACTTCGCCGCCGGCCTTGAACCAGAGAGCGACAAACGTCAGCGTGACCACGGCCATGACAATGGCGACGGCACGGTGGTCCATCACGCGAAAGAGCAGATAGCCGACGCCGATGCCGACGACCAGTCCGGGCACCAGCAGTTTCAGGTCCACCCTGGACCAGGTGGATGGCTTCCAGTAGCGCAGGCCGAACAGGTCCATGGCGATGAACAACGGTGCGAGCAGGCCACCGGCCGTGATCGGGTCCATCACCAGCGACAGCAGCGGGATGCCGACAATGGCAAAGCCGCCGCCGAATGCGCCCTTCATGAAACAGATCAGAAAGACCCCGGCGAAGGTGACAAGGAGGGTGGTGATGGTCAGTTCCAAGGTGTCGGCCCTCTGGGGATTCATTCCGGATGGATGCGAGCCCATAATCTCGACCATGACCTGCACAAGAAAAAGTGCCAGTTTCGAGGTTTCTCCATGGGCCAGTTTTCAACCGAATCCAACGCATCCTCCCGTGGTACGGAGCGCCGTATCTACGCCAGGCTGCGGGCGCAGATCGAGGACGGCACGCTCGTCGCAGGTGCGAAACTGGTGTCGACCCGGGCAATGGCGGCGGAGCTAGGCGTGTCGCGCACCACCGTCACGGCGGTCTACGAACAACTGGCCGCCGAGGGCTTTGTCGTGACCTCGGCGGGCAAAGCCGCCCGGGTGGCACGGGGGATGAGTACCCCGTCCGGGGCGGTCAAAGCGGACTCGCAGTCGAGCCGGAAATTGCCGCCCGCACTGTCCCGGTACGGTCAGCGAGTGGCCGCCCTCGAGCCGTACAGCGTCGCTTCGCCACTGGCCCGCATCGACTTCAAGTACGGCTCGGTGGCCTCGCGGGATTTCCCGGCCCTGGGTTGGCAGCGCGCTTACCGCGCCGAACTGGTCAAGCGTCAGGCGAACCTCTATTACGGTCAGCCCGAAGGGGAAGAGCGCTTGCGCAGCGCGCTGCAGGGCTACCTGCGCCGCGCCCGCGGCCTGGTGTGCGACGTGGAGCAGATTCTCGTGGTGCATGGTTCGCAGCAGGGCGTGGACCTGTGCGCCCGGCTTCTGCTTGACCCGCAGGATGCCTTCGCTTTCGAGGAGCCGGGCTACCGCATGGCCCGATACAGCTTCGAGGCCACGGGCGCGACGGCGCTGCCCATACCCGTCGATGCCGCCGGGCTGGATACCCGCCATCTGCCGGACGATGATCGCGTGCGGTTGGCCTATGTGACCCCGTCGCACCAGTTTCCCATGGGCGCCGTGCTGTCCATCGCTCGTCGCCAGGAACTGCTGAGGTGGGCAAGCCGACACCGCGCATGGATCATCGAGGACGATTACGGCGGCGAGTTTCGTTATGGCCAGCGGCCCATCGACGCGCTGCAATCGATGGACGCCGATGCCCGGGTCATTTATGTCGGCACCTTCTCCAAGGCACTCTCGCCGCAGCTCAGGCTCGGGTATCTGGTGCTGCCCCGCGAGCTGGTTCATGTGTTCCGCGAAGCCAAGCGGATGACGGATCGTCACTCGGCGCGCTGGGAGCAAAACGTGCTGGCCTCGTTGATCGAAAGCGGTACCTATGAGCGCCACGTGCGCCGCCTGCGCCGGGAGAACGAGCGGCGACGAAAGGCACTGCTGGAGGCTGTCGAGCAGCATCTGGCGGGGCTGGGGCAACTGGTCGGCATGGCGGCGGGGCTGCATGGCGTGTTGCTGCTGCCGGCACTTCGTGCCGTGGACGAGCTTGCGCTACAGGCGTCCGCTCTCGAGCGCGGGGTTGGCGTTTATCCGCTCGCGCCGCTGTTCGCCGGCCCTGCGTCATCGGCCTGCGAGCGTCCCGCAGGGCTCATTCTGGGTTATGCCGGCCTGACGACCCGGGAGATTGATGAAGGGGTTGGCATTCTTGCCGAAGTGATTCGGGACCTCATTGGGGGATTATCGAAAGCCCGTGTTGAGCTGACGCCAATAAGAAGGTGAGAACCCCGTACATCGACTGAAGACCCTGGAGAAATGCGAGCTGTCGGAGAATCCGCAATCAATCGCGATATCGGTAATTTTCAGTGAGGGGTTCAGGAGCAGCTTCCTGGCTTTGTCCACGCGTAATTGCAGAAGGTACTGATGAGGACTGGATCCGAGACTGAGCTTGAACGCCCGGCTGAAATGGCAGCGAGAGTAGGAGCATTCACGGGCCAGTTTTTCAACGGATACACCATCGACAATATGCGCACACAACATTTCCCTGGCACGTCGCTGCTGCCAGGGCGCCAAGCCTCGATCTTTCGACGACACGGCAACGCTTTTCAGACCCTGCTGGAGGGACAGGTGCGCCTGCATGGCCATCATGACTTGATCGATGAAAAAGCGATTGGCTTCATCCGGCTGGTTGAGCATGGGCATCACCGCAGAGGCCAAGTGAAACATGACCGGGTCAGACGCCTCGATGCTGTACAGATGGATGAGCAAGAATTCATCGATGGACGGTGTGTGGGTAGCGGGGGTGGTTTTTTCGGGTATCGGATGCATGCTCAAGCTTCCTCGAAATCGGGATACAGGTGCAGGTGCCGGCCGTTTTTGACATCCAGTCTGGTACATGATCCGACAGTTGCAACAAAGGGTGAGGGCCATTCATCCTTTTCGTGGCGCCAGGCGGTTTTTCCAGACAGGAAGCTACTCGCAAAACATCCGGCATCGCATAAAAAAGGCATAAATTCGAACGTTCAGTCTGCCGTTACCCCGATCCGGGAATCAGCAAATTATCTGCGCACAAACCTTCAAAAATCGCACATCCATACAATCGCCGGCTCCAACACACCCTGAGAATGCACACTCCCAAACGTATTCGGAGAAGTGTCATGGCAACTGCAAAAGCAACACCCGGTAAAGGCCTGTTGGATCCATCCAACCACGCTCTGATCCTGATCGACTTCCAGTCACAGATGTCATTTGCCACCAAGTCCATAGACGCCGTCACCCTTCGCAACAACGCTGCATTGATCTCCAAGGCCGCCAGGGAGTTTGGTGTTCCGGCGATTCTTACCACCGTCGCCGAAAAGAGCTTTTCAGGCCCCATGTTCGAGGAAATCACCTCGACGTTTGCTGGCCAGGCGCTCATTGATCGCACCAGCATGAACACCTGGGAAGACGAGCGGATCGCCGTCGAAGTGAACAAGATCGGTCGCAGTAGAATCGTGCTTGCCGGTCTCTGGACGTCGGTCTGCATCGTCGGCCCTGCGCTCTCGGCGCTCGAGCAAGGGTTCGAGGTCTACATCATTTGTGATGCCTGCGGTGACGTTTCGGATGAGGCTCACGAACGCGCCATTACCCGTATGGTCCAGGCAGGCGCACGGCCAATGACTTCGCTTCAGTACCTGCTGGAACTGCAGCGCGACTGGGCCCGAAGCGACACCTACAACGAAACGGTGAAGACCTCCATCGCCCATGGCGGCGCTTATGGTCTGGGCTTGATTTACGCCAAGACGATGTTCAACGCCTCGGAAGGTCACTGATCTGATTTACGCCTCATTCCGCAGGGGGATGAGGCGCACTCGGGTGAGTCGTGCGCTCGGCAGGAGTTGCCAGCTTGCCTGACGACCGCATCGGCTCGCGGGCGCTGGCAGCCCCGGAGGTCGCAATGAGCATTTTCAATGCCAATGAAGTGGCCACGTTAGTCGTTCGGCACCGAGCCCGGCAGGGCAGTGAGAGCGCCTATGAAGACTGGCTGCGAAAAACCGTCAATACCGCCAAGGGTTATGAAGGGCACCTGGGGGTGGATGTTTTTCGCAGCCATCAAGACGGTGTTCATCTCTTCACGAGCGTCCTGCGTTTCACCTGCACGGAGAAGCTTCAAGCCTGGCTGGACTCCGACGACCGTCGTTTACTGGTGGCCGAGGTGCAAGACCTGCTGGCCGATGGCGATCAACTGGAAGTCAGCCAGGGCCGTGAGTTCTGGTTCACGCCCGAGACAACCCAGGCGCCACCACCGCCCCGGTGGAAACAGGCTTGCATTACCTTTTTGGTCATCCTTCCGCTGTCATTGATTGTCCCCTTGTGCTGGGGCCTGTTGTTCGCACGGGTTCCGTGGCTGGGAGGGTATGTCCAGAGCAATGTGGTGATCACGCTGACCATCGTCTTGCTGGTGGTGTACGTGTTCATGCCGCCTGTGACCCGTCTGTTCGCACCCTGGCTCAGTGGTGATAAAGGCGGGGAGCGTCGGTGAAAACCGGCGCACCGCGAATCGGCAGGCGCCGGCTGGCCGGCGAAGACGGCAGCAAGCATTGCATCGCAAACGCTGACAATCAGGAGGCACCATGAACGCTGATTTGATCATGATCAATGGCCGCTTTCACACCGTTGATCGCGAGAAACCCACGGCCAGCGCCGTGGCTATCAAAGACGGGAAATTCATCGCGGTTGGCAATGACGAAGACATCATGGCCACGCGCGGCAGCGCCACCCAGGTCATTGACTTGAATAAACGCACAGTGATTCCCGGGCTGAACGACTCCCACCTCCACCTGATCCGGGGTGGCTTGAATTTCAATCTGGAACTGCGTTGGGAAGGCGTGCCTTCGCTGGCGGATGCCCTGCGCATGCTCAAGGCACAAGCCGAGCGTACGCCCGTGCCACAGTGGGTGAGGGTGGTGGGCGGCTGGACGGAATTCCAGTTCGCCGAAAAGCGCATGCCGACCCTGGACGAACTGAACAAGGCCGCTCCCGACACGCCGGTATTCGTCCTGCATTTGTATGATCGCGCGCTGTTGAATCGTGCCGCGTTGAAAGTGGTCGGCTACACCCGCGATACGCCCAATCCGCCGGGTGGGGAAATTCAGCGAGATGCCAATGGCGATCCGACCGCCATGCTGATCGCCCGCCCCAACGCGATGATCCTGTATTCGACACTGGCCAAAGGCCCGACATTGCCGCTGGAATATCAGGTCAACTCGACACGCCAGTTCATGCGTGAGCTCAATCGGTTGGGCGTCACCAGCGCCATCGACGCGGGGGGTGGCTTCCAGAATTACCCCGACGACTACAAGGTCATTCGCGAACTGGCCGATAAAGACCAGTTGAGCGTACGCATCGCTTACAACCTGTTCACGCAAAAGCCCAAGCAGGAACTGGCGGATTTCAAGAGCTGGACCAGCCTGGTCAAGCCCGGCGACGGCAACGATTTCTTCCGTCATAACGGTGCCGGTGAAATGCTGGTGTTCTCTGCTGCCGATTTCGAGGACTTCCTCGAACCGCGCCCCGATCTTGCGCAGAGCATGGAGCAGGAACTGGAACCTGTGGTTCGCCATCTGGTCGAGCACCGTTGGCCCTTCCGGCTGCATGCGACTTACAACGAATCCATCACGCGGATGCTCGACGTGTTTGAGAAGGTCGACCGGGACATTCCCTTCAATGGCCTCCCCTGGTTTTTCGATCACGCCGAAACCATCACCCCTGAAAACATCGAGCGCGTCCGGGCGTTGGGTGGCGGCATCGCCATTCAGGACCGGATGGCGTTCCAGGGCGAATATTTTGTCGAGCGCTATGGCAACAAGGCCGCCGAGCACACGCCACCCATCCAGCGGATGCTCGCCGAAGGCGTACCCGTGGGCGCCGGCACCGATGCGACCCGGGTGTCGAGCTATAACCCGTGGACATCGCTGTACTGGCTGGTCAGTGGCAAAACCGTGGGCGGGATGACGCTGTATCCGCAAGGTCTGTCACGGGATACCGCGTTGCAGCTGTATACCCATGGCAGCGCCTGGTTCTCGTCGGAGCAGGGCAAGAAAGGGCAGATCAAGGTCGGTCAACTGGCTGATGTCGTGGCCTTGAGCGCCGATTTCTTCAGCGTCGAAGACGAGGCGATCAAGTGGATCGAATCGGTGTTGACGGTGGTGGGAGGCAAGGTCGTTTATGGTGCCGGTGAGTTCGACCAATTGGCACCGCCCGCGCTGCCGGTCATGCCGGACTGGTCACCTGTCAGCAAGGTTCCAGGGCACTGGAAGCCTAATGCGATGGCCGCTGTCCGGGCGCACCAGTGCAGTGGTCCTTGCGCCGTCCACTCACACAGTCACGAACGGGCCCGGTTGTCGTCTGTGCCGGTGAATGATTTCAGGGATTTCTGGGGAGCCTTCGGTTGTTCCTGTTTTGCATTCTAGGGACGGGAAACGGACGGGGCGAATTTCAGTGGAGCGAATCATCATGCTGAGCAACATGACGATGAGTGACGAGCATCGCAAATCAGTGATCCTGGACTATTTCAGGGCCTTTGATAACGGCGGTGTCGCCCCCGATGGCCGCCATATCCTGGAGTTGTTTTCCGAAGACGCACAGGTTTATTTCCCCAAATGGGGGATCGCCACCGGACGTACGCAGATCGCTGAATTGTTTGCGGACTTGAGTGCGCGGCTGATTTCAATCACCCATGACTACGCTCATTTCAATTGGGTTTTTTCCGGTACGGATGTCGTTGTGTGCGAAGGCACAAGCCACGGCGAACATGTGGATGGCGCGTGGTGCGCCGGCAATCCGGACTGGGCCGCCGGCTATTGGTGCGATGTTTTCGAAGTCCGTGACTGGAAGATCCATCGTTGTTTCATCTATCTCGATCCGGATTACGCAGGGCAGGACTGCTTGCGTTATCCCTGGTTGGCGAAACCGATTTGAGGCCGGCAAACATGTCTACGACTGATATTGAAACGACAACCACCGCCACCGATGTTGCACTGTGCTGGCTGCGCATCACCGGGTGCCTGCTGCTGTTGTCCGTGCATGGCCTCCCCAAGCTGCTGCATTTCGACCACGAACTGGGGGTGATCGAAGACCCGTTTGGCCTGGGGAGCTGGTTGACCTTGTCACTGGCGATTTTTGCCGAAGT
Organism: Pseudomonas sp. WPR_5_2; assembly: GCF_003634475.1. NCBI lineage: Bacteria > Pseudomonadati > Pseudomonadota > Gammaproteobacteria > Pseudomonadales > Pseudomonadaceae > Pseudomonas > Pseudomonas sp. WPR_5_2. The sequence goes on from NZ_RBLA01000002.1 coordinate 704,023, forward strand.
GCTGTGCCCGGTGTTTATCGTCCTGGGTGTGCTGACGCGCCTTGCGACCTTGCCGGTGCTGTTTTTGCTCGCGGTATCGGTGATCTGGGTGCATCCGGAGTGGAGCCTGGCCGAAGGGCAGTTTGCCTGGTTGTTGCTGATCGTCTTCTCGACGATTTTTGTCGCGGGCCCCGGGCGATTGGCACTGGGAACCCGCTTGGCGCATCACTGGCCGTTGCTGCGTGAACTATAGTCACCTGACGTACGGCCTTGCGAGACACTGGTCAGGGCAGCGGTTGCAGGCTGGTCTTGAAGGTCGTGACCACACGGTTACGGCCTTCGTGTTTGGCGTGATACAGGCGTTGATCGGCTGCCCGCAGAATGGCCTCGATGGTGTCGCCGTCGCGGCCCGATTGGGATACGCCGATGCTTACGGTGACCACGGTAGACCGCTGCAAGCCATGAAAAGAACTGTTTGCAACGCTGCTTCTCAGGCGCTCGGCGATAACATGCGCGCCTTCGAGTGACGTCTGAGGCAGCAGTATCATGAATTCTTCCCCGCCTACACGGGCGACACCGTCATACGGCCTGATCGAATCGAGGCATTTCTCCACGAAACTCTTGAGGATGTCATCGCCCACCTGATGCCCAAAGCGATCGTTGATGGACTTGAAGTTGTCCAGATCGAGTGCAAGTACGGAAAACGGCGCAATGCCGCGTTTGGTCCGGCCGATTTCGACTTCGACCCGCTCCATGAACCGACGCCGATTATCAGCGCCTGTCAGTGGATCGGTCGCCGCCAGGTGCCCGAGTTCCTGATTGGTGCGCTGCAGCTCCTGCAGGGCGCTCTCGGTATACGCCATCGCTTCGGCAAGGCGTACCATCAACTCCTCCTGGCTGTAAATCTTCGAGAACGACCGCGTGGTGAGGAACGCTTGCACCACCCCATAGCTCAACATGAAGAATCCACCGGCGAAGATCGCATGAGCGAGCCACCACATATGGTTCCACGGACGTGCAAGGATGAAGGCCAGGGATGACAGTGCGAAAGCAGAGACCGAGACGACAAAAATCATCATCAGCGGCGAACGGATACGGCGCAGCAAGAGTATTGCCACGGTCAACGCGGAAAGCACGAGGGCACCACCTTCCATCGAGAGGCGCACCAAGGGATTGCCGGCGATCGGCGAATTCGCGACGTACGCCACGGCCACGTTAACCAGCAGGAACAGTCCTATCCAGGTCAACCACGGGCGGGCCTTCGTTCGTTGCTCCTCGGTATCAGGGGGGCGGTGGTACGACAGCATTCCGACCAACAACAGAATCGACATGACCAGTCGAGAGGCCGGTCCATAAAGAAGGAAGAGCCAAATATTGGTGTGTGCTTGCCCGGTGAACGCGCCATGCAACGCGTAGATGATTACAAAACCGAGAAACCCGAGGGTCATCCAACGCAGCAGCGGATCGCCCGATGACTGATAGCAGCGCCAGGTTACGTAAGTCACGAACAAGCCTTCCAGGGTAGCTGCCGTGATCGCAATGATATGGAACAGGTGATTCTCGAATAGCAGCGTAGGGTCCTGAAACAAGTACAGGTAGGCAATCAGATAGGCCGGAACAAACGCGAATCCTGCGAGCAGCAGGTAGGCGTAAACCTTGACCACGAGGCGAACGGCTTCAGGTGACTCGTCGGTGACGATGAGATTGCTCATGGTTCCCTCCCATTTCAAATCCGTTGAGCCAACACCGGTCCGGTGTTGGCGCCGCCTGCACGCCAACGGTCCCTCGAAATCGTTACGCCAATAGGGGATGGACCGATCTATGGCATTTCAATATTAGACTCCCTGTCAATTTCTGCTGCACCAGCAGGTAAAAATGAATCGCCCGAGGTTTCCCGGGCGCCGGCGAATGACTGTATTTGGCCGAACCCTACCGATTCGAGTCAGCCGCGACTGTTTGAGTCAGGCGGTAAAGCCGAACAGGCGTTTTGGGGTTTCCCAAAGAATCTGCTGGCGGTCACTGGCATTCGGGAACATCTCGCCGAAGTTGGTCAGAACGGTGCCCAACGCCATGCTTTGACGCGCGCGCAGGAACGGCCAGTCCGTGCCCCACATGCAGTTTTCGGCCGTGAACGCCTGCAGCAGTGCCCGTTGGTAGGGCTGGGCATCGGCATAGGGGAAACTCTGCCTGGAGTATTGCGACAGCCCGGAGAGTTTGACGAAGGTGCGTCCGTTGCTCGCCAGGGACAGCAGTGCCTGGAAAGCCGGCTGTTGCAAGCCGGCACTGACATCGGGCCGGCCGGAGTGGTCGATCAGCACACGGGGACGCGTGCGCTCAAGCAAGGGCAACAACGCCAGCAGTTGATCGTCCTTCACCTGGACCTGGGCATACAGGTCCAGCTCGGCCAGGCGCCCCATCAGGGTGTCGATGTTCAGAAAACGCTCGGGGCCCAGCAGCGCAGCATTGAGCGCCACGCCGACGACACCTTGGGCCTTGTACTGCGCGAGCGTCTCGCTGGTGACGTCGTTCGGCACCACAACCACACCTTTATGCCGGCCCTTGTGGCGAGCCAGGGTGTCCAGCAGGCAACGGTTGTCATAGCCATAGGCAGAGGTCGGGTGCACGATCACTGAATGGCGAATGCCATAGGCTTGCATGACCTGTTCGTAATACGCCGCCGGGCCGATCTCAGGCCCTGCCGGTTGGTAGGTCGCGTCAGCGGGATAGGGGAATTGGGCAGGGTCGATCACGTGATGGTGGCAATCGATCTTCGGTTGCGACAGCAGATTGAGCAGTTGGGAATCCATGGCCGTGCCTGATGATTGATCGGTGCTTTCTTTATCTGCGCTCTGCTTGTTATTGCGTGAGGCGGCCTGGCTCAGGATCGGCATACCGAGCGCGGTGCCGGCTGTGAGTACCACGGAGGTTTTCTGGAGCAGCGAGCGGCGGGAAAAACCGCTGTCATCGAGACGCGTGGCCATGTTCAAACCCTTGTTTTTATCAGTCAGTGCGGCAACAGGGAGTCCATCACCGCCACCCCTTCAAGGCAGTAGCGTCGACCTTAAGGCAAGCGCTCGCCCAGCGTCGTTTGTGAAGTCTTTAAGCAGGTATCGATTTTAGTTATGGGCACCTGTCCGATAAACAAAACAGATACCCGATTAAGGATTTCCCAGAGGCGGCGCAGTCACCTGCGGCTTTAAAGTCACGCTCATCGTTCGGCTATCGGGTGGCCTCTGGGCCGTCCCCATCCCCAAGCCGTTCGGCCTCTCGACAACAATAAGAAGGTGAAAACATGAGTCACGAAACGGTCGACATCAAGGCGTGGATCGATAACCGTCCGGTTGCCAGGTATCAGTGGCTCATCATGGGCTTGTGTTTCTTCATTGTTTTATTCGATGGCCTCGATGTGGCGGTCATGGGCTTTATCGCGCCTTCGCTGATTCAGGATTGGGGCCTCTCCAAGGCCGCCTTCGGCCCGGTCATGAGCGCGGGCATGGTCGGGCTCGCCATCGGTGCCCTGACGGCCGGCCCTTACGCCGACCGTTTGGGACGCAAAAAGGTGCTGCTGTTTGCCGTGAGCGGATTCAGCGTGCTCAGCCTGGCGTGTGCGTTCGCCCGCAATCCTTATGAGCTCGCGGCCCTGCGCCTGTTGACCGGCGTGGCCCTGGGTGCGGCGATGCCGAACACCACCACGCTGCTGGCCGAATACCTGCCGGAGCGCAACCGTTCGCTGTTCATTACCCTCATGTTCACCGGTTTCAACATGGGCTCGGGGCTGGGGGGCTTGTTCGCCGCGTGGTTGATTCCTCTGCACGGCTGGCAATCGGTGTTGCTGGTCGGCGGCATCCTGCCACTGGTGTTGTTGCCTTTCCTCTGGTTGCTGCTGCCGGAATCCGCACGTTTCCTGGCGGCTTGCAATGCGCCCGCTGCGCAGATCGCCAAGGTACTGAACAAGCTCGGCGGCCAATTCCCGGCCACCACACGCTTCACCCTCGCCGAACCCCAGGCTCAGCACAAAGCGCCGGTGCGCATGCTGTTCACCGAACGCTATCGGACCGGCACGCTGGCGCTCTGGTTGACCTATTTCATGGGCCTGCTGGTGATCTACCTGACTATGGGCTGGATGCCGACCTTGCTGCGTGAGGGCGGCCTGTCCATTGAACGGGCGGCGACCATTACCGGCCTGTTCCAGATCGGCGGTACGGTCGGGGCGATCGTGGTCGGCTGGATCATGGACCGGCGTAATCCGAACGGTGTCATTGCCACCTCTTATGCATTGGGCGGCATCTCTATTCTGCTGCTGGGGGCGTTCAGTCTGGAGTCGAGCCTGCTGGCGGTCGGCGTGATGGCCGCGGGTTTCTGCATGAGCGGTGCACAGACCGGACTCAACGCGTTTGCACCCGGCTACTACCCCACGGACTTTCGCGCCACAGGCGTGAGCTGGATGCTGGGCATCGGTCGTTTCGGGGCCATCTTTGGTTCTCTCATCGGGGGTGCGGTGCTCAGTCTCGGGTTGGGCTTGCCGTTACTGTTCGCCCTGTTGAGCGTGCCGGCCTTCATCGCCGCCCTGACGATCCTGGCCAACGGTCATGCACGGCGCCGGGTCAGCCAGACCCTTGCGGCGCAATAATTTTTCTAGAACACAGGAACTCATCATGGCACGCATCATCGGTGGCCTCGCGGTATCCCACACTCCCACCATCGGCTTTGCCGTCGATCACGACAAACAGAATGAAGCGGCCTGGGCGCCGATTTTCGAAGGCTTCGAGCCGATCAAAGTCTGGCTGAAGGAGCAACAACCGGATGTGTTGTTCTACGTCTTCAACGACCACGTGACGTCGTTTTTCTTCGACCACTATGGCGCGTTCTCCCTCGGGGTCGATGAGCGTTACGAGGTGGCAGACGAGGGCGGTAACCCGCGTTTGCTGCCTGCGGTCGGCGGGCATGCGGCGCTGTCGCGGCACATTGGCCAAAGCCTGATGGCCGATGAGTTCGACATGAGCTTCTTTCGCGACAAGCCGCTGGACCACGGCTTCTTCTCGCCCATGTCGGCGCTGTTGCCTTGCGATCCAGAGTGGCCGGTGGAAATCGTGCCGCTGCAGGTTGGCGTGTTGCAGTTCCCGATCCCCAGCGCCTTGCGCTGCTACAAGCTGGGCCAGGCCTTGCGCCGGGCCATTGAAAGCTATCCAGAAGACCTCAAGGTGGCCATTGTCGCCACCGGTGGCGTGTCCCACCAGGTGCATGGCGAGCGCTGCGGTTTCAATAACCCGCAGTGGGACGAGCAGTTCATTGATCTGTTGGTCAACGACCCGGTGCGCCTGACCGAAATGACTCATGCCGAGTACGCCACCCTCGGCGGCATGGAAGGCTCGGAGGTGATCACCTGGCTGATCATGCGTGGCGCCTTGTCGGCCACGGTGAAAAACCTGCATCAGGACTACTACCTGCCGTCCATGACCGGCATCGCCACGCTGTTGCTGGAGAACCAGGATCGACCAGTGCCGGCGGATGTGAACGCGCGGCACTTGCAGCATATGCAGCACCAGTTGGCCGGCATCGAGAAACTGGAAGGGACCTATCCGTTTACCCTGGAGCGCAGTGCCAAGGGCTATCGCCTGAACAAATTCCTGCATCGCATGATCGAGCCGCAGTGGCGTCAACGTTTTCTCGATGCGCCGGAAGTACTGTTTGCGGAAGGCGGGTTGAGTGAAGAGGAGCGCGAACTGCTGCGACGTCGTGACTGGCGCGGATTGATCCAGTACGGGGCGATCTTCTTCGTACTGGAAAAACTCGCGGCGGTACTGGGGATTCCCAACTTGCAGGTCTACGCGGCGATGCGTGGGCAGAGCCTGGACGAGTTCATGAAAACCCGGAACCAGCAGGTGCTCTACTCGGTGGCGGGCAAAGTACCGCGCTGATTTACAATTGCCTTCGCGAGCAGGCTCGCTCCCACAATGGGCTGTGGCGGAACACAAATTTCATCAGCAACACAAATCCCCTGTGGGAGCGAGCCTGCTCGCGAAGAGGCCATCACATCCAATATCCATGCTGACTGACCCACCGCTTTCGCGAGCAGGCTCGCTCCCACAATGGGCTGTGGCGGAACACAAATTTCATCAGCAACGCGAATCCCCTGTGGGAGCGAGCTTGCTCGCGAAGAGGCCATCACATCCAATATCCATGCTGACTGACCCACCGCCTTCGCGAGCAGGCTCGCTCCCACAATGGGCTGTGGCGGAACACAAATTTCATCAGCAACGCGAATCCCCTGTGGGAGCGAGCCTGCTCGCGATGGCGTCGCGTCAGTCACACAGCAGCTTCTCTTGTTCGCTGATCACCCGGCGAATCACATCCATCAACGCCTGCGCCACAGGCGAGTGCAAACAGCCATTGCGATACGTCAGGCCGATGGCGCGGGTGGTTTGTTTCAGTTCCAGCGCCAGGATGCACAACTCGCCCGAAGCAATCTCCTGTTCCAGCTGGTGGGCGGACACTGCCGCGAGCATGTCCGAGCGCAGCAACAACCCCCGGATGATTGCCATGTCGCCGCTTTCCACTACCGGTCGTGGCGGCGCGATGCCGAATCGGCTGAAGCACTCATCGAGCATCCGCCGGGCTGGCGAGCCGGCGCGAGGCAGCACCCATCGGGCGGCGCCGAGTTCATCGTGCAGGGGCTTTTTCGAAGAGAGCGGATGACCACGTCGCGCCACCACCACCATGTCCTCCGTGAGCAGTGCTTCACCGGTCAGGTCACTGGCGTAAGTGTTCGAACGCAGCGCACCGAAAATGAAGTCGACATCGCCGGCCCGCAACTCGGTCGCCAACAGATCGAACGGGCTTTCATTGGTGATCACCTGGATTTGCGGGTGCTCGGCCACCAGCCGCACGATGGCTTCGGGCAGTATTTGCGAACGGCCCAGGGGCAGGGCGCCGACCTGCACCACGCCTTGCAGGGTGCCGCGGATGGCGGTGATGTCCGTTTCGATGTGGCGCAATTCATTGAGCGCCCGGCGAATCGGGAACAGGATTTCCTGGCTGACGCGCGTCGGCTGCAAACCCCGAGGGGTACGCTCGAAGAGTATGTGGCCGCAGCCGTTTTCCATGACCTTGATGGTTGAACTGATCGCCGGCTGGCTCAGGCCGAGGAGGCTGGCCACGGTCTGCATATGACGGGTTTCACAGAGTTTGACGAACACTTGCAGGCGCCGGGCCTGGAACAGATACAGCGGTTCGACCGGGCGCTTGTCCGCCGCGCTTAACAGTCGTGGCACGCTTTCCAGTTCCGCCAGCACCCGTCGCGCCCGCGGCAGTAATTGGTCACCGTAATCGGTCAGGCGCATACCGTTGGCGTGGCGTTCGAACAGCGGCACATCGAGCCGGGTTTCCAGCTCGCCAATCGACCGGGTCACTACTGATTGTGCGCGGAACAGCACCTCGGATGCCTTGGAAACGCTGCCGTGATCGGCCACCCGGACGAAGGCTCGCACTTGCATCAGGCTGGGGAGTTCACTGGATTCCATGGGCGCTCGGACTCTGCAGATCGGTGTTTGAACCGGACTATGCCGCTGCCCCGTTCGAGTGGCAATAAAAAAAACGCATGGCTCCAACACTGCAACGCATTACTCCGCCGGCGGGTCACGATGCGATGCTCTTTCGAAACGCAGGAGGAGTATCCGCAATGATCGAGTCACCGAAAAACGCGCTGGTGGTCAGCGCTCACTCTGCCGACTTCGTCTGGCGCGCGGGCGGTGCTATCGCGCTGCACGCGCAGCAGGGCTACAACGTGCACATCGTCTGCCTGTCGTTCGGCGAGCGCGGCGAGTCGGCCAAGCTGTGGCGCAAGGGCGAGATGAGCGAAGAGACAGTCAAGGTCGCCCGCCGTGAAGAGGCCCAGGCGGCTGCCGACATACTGGGCGCCAGCGTCGAGTTCTTCGACATCGGCGACTACCCGATGCGCGCCGACAAGGACACGCTGTTTCGCCTCGCGGACGTGTTTCGTCGCGTCCAGCCCGGGTTCGTCCTCAGCCACTCGCTGAACGATCCCTACAACTACGATCACCCGCTGGCCATGAACCTGACGCAAGAGGCACGCATCATCGCCCAGGCCGAAGGCTACAAGCCGGGCGAGAAAATCATCGGCGCACCACCGGTCTACAGCTTCGAACCGCATCAGCCCGAGCAATGCCAATGGCGTCCCGACGTATTGCTGGACATCACCTCGGTCTGGGACAAGAAGTACGCGGCGATCCAGTGCATGGCCGGTCAGGAACACCTCTGGGAGTATTACACCCGCGTTGCCTTGCAACGCGGCGTGCAGGCCAAGCGCAACGTCGGGATCACCTCCAGTCGTGACATCGTTTATGGCGAGGGCTACCAAAGCATCTTCCCGCGTGTGACGGAGCATCTGGCATGAGTGAGCTGATTGGAAAAACCGGCATCGTCGTACGGAACATCGCCCGGGCCGAACGGGCACTGGTCGATGAGCTGGCGCGCTACGGCGTTGCGACCATCCACGAATCGCAGGGACGAAAAGGCCTGCTGACGCCTTCGATCACACCGATCCAACGGGGCACCGCCATCAGCGGTTCAGCGGTCACGGTGCTGGTGGCCCCGGGCGATAACTGGATGTTCCATGTGGCGGTGGAGCAGTGCCGTCCCGGCGATGTTCTGGTGGTTGCCCCCAGTTCACCCTGCACCGACGGTTACTTCGGCGACCTGCTTGCCACGTCGCTCAAGGCCCGCGGTGTACGCGCGCTGGTGATCGATGCCGGCGTGCGTGACACCCATACCCTGCGGGAGATGGGCTTCCCGGTCTGGTCCCGCGCCATCAGTGCCCAAGGCACGATCAAGGAGACCCTCGGTTCGGTCAACCTGCCGCTGGTGTGCGGCGGTCAATTGGTCAACCCCGGCGACGTGGTGGTCGCCGATGACGATGGTGTGGTCATCGTACGTCGCGGTGAAGTTGCAGAGGTTGTCGAAGCCAGTCGCGCCCGTGCCGACCTGGAAGAGCAGAAGGCGTTGCGCCTGGCTGAGGGTGAACTGGGGTTGGACATCTACAACATGCGCCAACGGCTCGCGGAAAAGGGCTTGCGCTATGTCGACAGTCTCGACGAACTCGGAGACTGAGCATGGGCCAGACACGTATTCCTTGCCTGCTGATGCGTGGCGGGACGTCGAAAGGCGCTTACTTCCTGGCCCGCGACTTACCGGAAGAACCCGTGCTTCGAGACCGCGTGCTGCTGGCGGTCATGGGGTCGCCGGATGCGCGGCAAATCGATGGTCTCGGTGGCGGTGACTCGCTGACCAGCAAAGTGGCGATCATCCAGCCCTCCGCCCGCGCCGACGCCGACGTGGACTACCTGTTCGCGCAGGTGCTGGTCGATGAACCGCGTGTCGATTACGGCCAGAACTGCGGCAACATCCTCGCCGGTGTCGGGCCGTTCGCCATTGAGCGTGGACTGGTGGCCGCGACGGGTGATGTCACCCCGGTGCGCATTTTCATGGAAAACACCGGGCAGATCGCGATTGCCCACGTTCCGACACCGGACGGCACCGTCAGCTATGGCGGCCAGGCACGGATCGACGGCGTGCCCGGCTGCGGTGCGCCGTTGGTCGTTGAGTTCGAGGACATCGCGGGTTCCAGTTGTGGAGCACTACTCCCCACCGGCAACGCTGTCGACGTGTTCGATGGTGTAGAGGTCACCTGCGTCGACAACGGCATGCCGGTCGTTCTGGTCAGCGCCGAAGACCTCGGGCTCAGTGGCTATGAACCCCCTGAGCAACTGGATGCCGACGCCCCGTTGAAAGCCCGGCTTGAATCGATCCGCTTGCAGGCCGGCCCGCGCATGAACCTGGGCGATGTGAGTCAGCGCAATGTGCCCAAGATGTGCCTGATTGCGCCGGCGCAAGTCGGTGGGACACTGAGCACCCGTACCTTCATTCCGCACCGATGCCATACCAGCATCGGCGTGTTCGGGGCGGTCAGTGTGGCGGTTGCCTGTCTGATCGAGGGCAGTGTGGCGGCGGTTCTGGCGTGTGTGGTTGAGGGCGATAATAAGCAACTGTCGATCGAACACCCCACGGGAGAGTTCACCGTAGAGTTGCGTCTTGGAAACGGTCGCTTGACGAGCTGCGGCCTGCTGAGAACGGCCCGATTGTTATTGGACGGAGGCGTTTTTATTCCGCAAACGGTATGGGAAGGTAATTGGGGGGATGAACGTTTCGTGATCGTTGACTGAGGGAAAGGATCTGCCTATACAATCCGTTCTTTCAATTTTTGTTGCGGTCAGTCATGAGTGAAGAACGAGATATTCCCGAGCCCGAGCACGATCATTTGCTCGATCATGAATTCCATGATGATGAATCATGGGGTGAAGAAGACGCTCAAGCCATTTTTGACGACGAAGAGGATGACGTTGATTTTCTTGACCAGATAGATGAAGAGGAGTGAATGGGCGGAAGGAGGAATCGCCGTGATAGACGATTCCTTCTCCTGGCGTCCATGCCGATAATCAGGCTTGCGCGGCGCTCATGCCGCCAGTGGCCATGGATTTTTTGCGCACCGCTTGATAGAGCAGGCTGGACACCATGAAGCCCACAATGGCCAGCAGGCTCATCAAGGTGAAGACATAGTTGTAACCCTGCTCACCGGGGAAGTGGTCGAGGATTGCGCCATAGATGACGTAGGCAAACATGCCCGGTGCATAGCCGATCAGGCAACCGATGCCGAAGGCCGAGCCGGTGATGTGTTGGGGAATGCCGACCTCGCCCATGGGCGCCCAGAAAACGCCGCGCATGGAGAACACGATCAGGGCGAAGGACAGGGTCGCGGCCATCCCCGCATAGATGAAGCCGGGGCTTTTAGGAATCAGCATGATCACACCCATCAGTGGCAACAGCGCCAGGAATGCCCACTTCAGGTAGCGGCTGGTGCTCTTGAACTGCTTGTCGGCAATGAAACCGCCGGCAGGCCCGCCGAGGATCTTCAGGAAGTACTGGTTGATGATGCCGTAGGCGCCCACCAACGCCACGGGCAACCCGTACATTTCCTTGAGGTAGGGAATGAAATAGGTCAGGCCGCAGTAGACGATGTAGACCATGAACACGTTGAGGCTGACCAGCCAGATTCCCGGAACCTTGATCGCTTCCATCAGGTTCGCCAGGCCATTCTTCGGCTTGGCCACTGACTGCGCGTTGCCGCCCTTGAGCAGGAACCAGGTCAGGGTACCGGCCAGGATGTCGATGACCGAGTAGAACAGGATCGCCGATTTCAGGCCGGTTTCCCCCGAACCCATGGCGACGAACACGCCCAGGGCGGAAAAGGCCACCAGCGTATCCACCACGCCACGCCCGCCTTCGAGCAGGCCGAACAACCGGCCTTGCTCCTGATCGTCACCCAGATTGCGGATGGCTTTGAGCAGCGATGGCCAGAACAGGCAGTCGGCACAGACGGCCAACAGGCTGAACACGATCAGCAAACTGCTGAAGGGCGGGAAGGTCGCCAGGTACAACCCCAGGCTACCGGTCCCGATCAGGCCGAGGGGGATCAGTTTGCGCGTGTCGTAGCGATCGGCGAGCAGGCCGCCCACCACAAACAGTGCAGTCGCGATGATCGCGTTGGCACTCAGCAATACGCCGATTTCAGTGTGACTCAAGCCCATGAATTCCTGCATGGGTACATAGAAGGCGTCCTTGAGGTTCGCCAGCTTGTAGATGGTGCCGCCACCGAGGATGAGGATCAGGAATCTGAGCCATTTGGCCTTGTTTTGAGTTGTCATTATTGTTCTCCGGGCGTAATCGGGTCGTCAGGTTCAGGCGTTGGAAGGGCTGGCCAGGGTCAGTTCGGCCAAGGTGCGAAACTCGGCCAGCACGCTGCGGACATAGGTCACCTGGTTGTTCGCCCAGCGGTGTTCATCGGCCAGCATTCGTTCAAGCGAGTAGCCGTTCGGAAGCGGCGTTTCGCTCATCTCCCGGTAAGCAATGAAGGGATCGGCCGCTTCAAGGCTCTGGCGGAAGGCCGGGGCCACGTAGTGGTTTTCCTGCTCGAGAATGAACGCGATCACCTGTGGCGTTGCTTCGCCCAGCATCAACAGTTCGAACAACAGGCGGGCGCTGGGCAGATCGTCCTCGTCGCTGCCCTGCAATACGCCGTAATGGCCGAAGCCGTTGTGCTCGGGGACGATGCGCACGCCCTTGAGGTGAGTCTGGCGGATGTGCGGCGCCAGGTTGCGCAGGGCCTGCAGGGGCTGTTCGCAGGCATTGATCATGTTGCCGAAGTCGAACAGGGCATGCAGGCGAGGGTGGTCGAGCCGGCTCAGCAGTTGCGCGATTTCGCCGCTCTTGAGTTCCTCATGCTGTTCGAAGTCAAAGTACAGATCGTGCTCGTCGGCCTGTTGGGCGAGGTAGTGCAGGTCGGCCTCAATCACGTCCATGACCTGCGACAGCGTGCCCTCGTAACGGGAGTAAACACGGATGTTGCGCACCCCCAGGGCCTTGGCGATGGCGATCACCTGGTCGACATCCTTTTTCAGCGTGCTGCTGATTTCCAGGTGCACCTCCAGCCCCAGTGCTTTGGCCTTGATGGCAAACGCCTGGAGCTGCGCGGGTGACATTTGGCTCAGGCTGTTTTCTTCGCCGTCGAGCAAGTGCAGGCTCAGGCCTTGCAACTCGTGGCGATAGGCGAAGTCCAGCAGGTCGGCAGGGGTGACACGGCCGTGGGTGAGATTGGTCAGTAGCGGGTAGGCGTGGGCAAACAGGCGCATTTGCCCGAGGCGCTCAAGCAACCGCCGGGCCAGTGCCTCCGTCAGCACGGGAGCAGCACCGTGTTCGACCACCTTATGGCTCAGCAAGGCGTTGAATCGTTCCTGGATCTTATTGTTCATTAGCGTCGTTCCTGGTTCAGACACCGGGTCTACCGGCGCAGCCTTTATCGCGCCAGTCAGGAACTCTCGATAGATCCATTATCAGTTAATTGATAAGACCACTTGCCTCGCATCACGGGGGCGGCGGCAGATAACCCAATGTGCGCAAGGTCCGGGCCAGTGCTTCGACACGCTCCCGGGCCTGGCTTTCAGGCGTGCCGGCAAAGCCGATCAACAGGGCGGGCGGCAGCTCATGCTTGATGCGGTAGTCGCTCAAGGCGTAGGTGTGAATGTTGTGCCGGGCCAGTTGCCGGGCGAGGTCAGTGTCACTGAGTCCGGGGGGCAGCCAGGCGATCAGGTGCATGCCGGCATCTGTCGGAGTGATCCTGAAGAAGCTGCCAATCTGCTTTTCAAGTTGTTCGATCAATGCCTGCTGGCGCGCCTTGTACAGTGCACGCATGCGGCGGATGTGCCCCAGGAAGTGGCCTTCGCTCATGAAGTCCGCCGTTGTGGCCTGAAGCAGTGTGGGCGGGCTGCGATCCATGACCGCGCGCAAGGTGCAAAAGGGCTCGACCAGGGCTTGCGGCAGAATCACGTAACCCAGTCTCAGTGACGGAAAGAGCACTTTGCTGAACGTGCCCACGTAGATCACCCGGGCCATCTGGTCCATGGCATACAGTGCCGGGAGAAGTCGACCACTGTAGCGAAACTCACTGTCGCAATCGTCCTCGATGATCCAGCTCTGATGCTGCGCAGCCCAGTCGATGAGTGCCTGGCGCCGCGCATAACTTAAGGTGACACCCAACGGATGCTGGCGCGAAGGCGTACAAAACACCAGGCGCGCATCAGGGCACTCGGTCAGGCCTTGCTGGACATCGATCCCCTGTTCATCAATACGCAACGGAACCACCCGGGCACCCTGAGCTTGCAATGCAATGCGTGCGGCGATGTGTCCCGGGTCCTCCATCCAGACACTGTCCTGCGGATTGAGCAGCAGCATGCCCAACAGGTTGAATGCTTGCTGCGCGCCGGAAACGATCACCACTTGCCCGGCACTGCAGTCGATACCCCGCGCATCGAAAACGTATTCGGCAATCGCCGTGCGAAACGCCTGCAAGCCTTGCAGCTCGCCATACCCCAGAATCGCCTTGGTTGGCTTGAGCAAATGACGGTTCATCAAGCGCCGCCAGACCGCCTGCGGAAATTCGTCATAGGTACTGTGGCTGGGCAGGAAGGAGGTCGGCGTCGCGGGATCCCAATCGGCATAGGACACCCCGCGAAAATGATCGCTGCGCAGCGACAGCATGGACTGGCTCAGGTCGGACAGGCGCGGTGGCTGGCGCTGTTGCTCGTCCTCGACACCCCGGCTTTCCCACTCCGTGCCGACATACGTGCCTGCACCCGTGCGCGAGGCCAGGAAACCTTCGGCAATCAACTGATCGAAAGCATTGAGAATGGTGATCCGCGACAACCCCAACTCATTGCTTAGGGTCCGGGTCGAGGGCAGGCGCACGCCCCCCTGGATTCTGCCGTTGAGTATCTGTTTGCGAATCTGCAGATACAGCTGGCGGTACAGGGGGAGGGCACTGGCACGGTCCAGCTCGATAGCCGACAGCAGCAAACCTGCGGGGGATTTCATGACATGCTCGTCTGCGTGAAATGGAGTTTGACCTGGAAACCGTCAGGCGACGGGGAGGTAAGGGTAGCGAGCGATACCCGATAAGTCATCCGCCGGGCGTTGATGTCCGGCGCAGTCCGGTGGCTGGATATTCCAAAAAAGGGCGCGAACCACTGACCACTCACGGGGGGAACTGGGCTATCCAGTGCCTGGCAATCTCTTCGCGCCGGCAGATCCACACCGCGTCGTGGCCTTGCACGTAATCGAGAAAACGCGCCAGCGCCATCGCACGGCCAGGATGGCCGCTGATCCGCCCATGCAGACCGACGCTCATCATCTTCGGGTGTTGCACGCCCTCCTGCCACAGCAGGTCGAACGCATCCTTGAGCAGCTGGAAAAAGTCTTCACCGCAGGCGAAACCGTTCGGCAGCAGATAGCGGAAGTCGTTGTTGACCAGTGTGTAAGGGATCACCAGGTGGGCGGGCGAGCCTGGGAGCCAATAGGGCAGATCGTCGTTGTAGGCGTCCGAGCTGTAGAGAAACCCACCTTCCTCACGCAACAGGCGGCGGGTGTTCTGGCTGACCCTTCCTGTGTACCAACCTACGGGGCGTTTACCGCAGATCTGCTCGATCACGTCGAGGGTGAGGCGGATGTGTTGCCGCTCCTGGTCTTCAGGCATGTCGCGATAGTCCAGCCAACGGTAGCCATGCCCGGCAATCTCATGCCCGGCCGCGCAGAGCGCATGGCCAATCGCCGGGGTGAGCTCCAGTGCCCGGCCGACGGCGAAGGCGGTCAGCGGCAAGCCTCTGGCGCTGAACAGTTGCAGAATGCGCCACACCCCTGCGCGCGATCCGTATTCGTACATGCCCTCGACGCTCAAGTCCGGCTCCCCCACACGCGGGGGGCGGCCCGGCAGCTCGTGCAGCCAGGCCTCCGACCTTGCATCGCCATTGTGGATGCATGATTCCGCGCCTTCTTCGATGTTGAGTACGAACTGGATCGCGACGCGCGCCTCACCGGGCCATTGCGGGTGGGGTGGGCAGCCGCCGTATCCGATGAGGTCGCGAGTGGACATCAGCCCAGCTCGAAAGTCGTGACGCCGAACACACGTTCGTGCGCGATCGCCGGAGGAGGGCCGAGGTACATGCGTGCGCAGCCGAAGACCTCGATCATGCCCTGTTGGCGCACGAGCGCCATCGCGGCGGGGTTATTTTCCGGGGCATCGAGAAACAACGGGCCGCCCTCTGCAAATTCCGCCAGGCGCGCATAGAGGGCATTGGCTGCCAGGGCGTCATCGGCGAACAAGGGGCCGATCTTGTAGCCTTCCCGGCAGCGCCTTGCTACGCCATAGCCGCTGAGCCTGCCCTCGCGCCGGCAGCCCACGGCGAGTGCATCGGCCTGGGCTATCCACCCGCTCAGGAAGGTTTCGCGCGCGGCGGGGAAGCAGGTGCGGTCGTAATCGACAACTTGATCGAACGGGAAGGTGGCCAACGGGACGATGTCCTGGTCGTCTACCGGCGAGGTCGCCGGGCGTTCGGTGATCTCGGCACGAAAACGCAGGTTGCGATGGGAGAAGACGAAACCACCCTTGGCGTAGTAGTCCTGCATCGCGAAGACGCCGTCCATGCCGATGCTCGCACCTGGGCGCAGGCGAGCGAGGAGTCGCTCGCGGCGTGCGTGCCAGAGGGTATTGCCCAGACCTTGACCGCGAAATTCAGGCCGGACGATGAAAAACCCCATGAAACCGAATTCGCCGTTGTAGGAGGTGATGGCACCGCCGCCGATCAATTCGCCGCCCCGGGTGGCCGCGATGAAGGCGGCAGGGTCCGCAGCCCAGAACAGCTCGGCATCGTGTAAACCGGGATTCCACCCTTCACGGGCAGCCCAATCGACGAGCTCGTCCAGTTCGGGACGGGTCATGTTGCGTATGACCAGCTGATTCGACACCGCGCAGTTCTCCTCAGTCGCTGATCGAGTGTAGGGGCCATCCCCACTCTGAACCCTTTCGGTATAGCTTCAACCCGGGTATTGATCCAGGCCGTCACGTCACCTGCAGAATATGGTTGTTCGCCAGTGCTTTAGTCGTGTCGTGCTTGCCAGTCATTGGCGACCCAGTTGACGAAGGCTTCTGCGACCGGTGATGGATGCATCACCCGGGATTGGGCCAGAACCACTCGCTGAGGTGATACGTCTTCGATGACGGGGAGGCATGTCAGGGGCGTGCCGTCATAACAATGATCGCCGACAGGCCGGGTGCAAGACAGCGCCACGCCGTACCCGTGAGCCACCAGACCTCGCTGCATTTCGAAGGTCTGGGTGTACTGCTGGGTGCGCGGCCGAAGGTCATGGGCCCAGAACAGCGACAGGAAATACTCGCGAGTCTGGGCGATGTCCTCAAGAATCAGGCACTCCTGGGCAAGCTCATGGAGCGAAACGGCATCGTGCGTGGCCAATCGATGATCCTTCGATAACAACGCATAGGGTGTCAGTTCCGCCAGCACTTGCCGGGGAAGGAGAGGGTCCAGCCCCAGGTCGTATGTGAGTGCCAGCTCCGCCTTACCTGCGGTGATGCTCCTGTGAACGCCCGCCAGATCCGTTTCGAACAGCGTGACCTCAATTTCAGGATGCGCCTTTCTGAACCCTGACAGCAGACGCGGGGCATAGTACGGCCCCAAATCCTGAAAGCAGATCAGCGACAGGTTTCCGCGCAGCACTTGAGGCTGGGAATCAGCTTGAACGCTCATTTTCGCGGCCATGCTCAGGATGTCTCTCGCCTGACTGAGCAAGCGCGTGCCAGCGGGCGTCAATTCGAGTCCTCGACTGACCTGGCGCCGGAACAATCGGTCATTCACGGCACCCTCCAGTTGCGAGATGGCGATGGAAACGGATGGCTGCGAGACATGCCGCGCCCTGGCGGCCGCACTGATGCTCCCATGCTCGGCCACTGCCACGAAGTACTCGAGTTGTCTGAACGAGAAGCCTATCAATTTTTTTTATACTCCAGAATAGGATATATATTCTTTTCCTATTGAAGGCGAAAAGCAATACTGCGATCACGTTACAGCAGGGCGGTTATCGATCGGAAGGATTCAGGACTGCTTGCAAAACGGAGGCGAATTTGAAGTTGAGCCGATTTATCGAATCAACCACAAGTTTGCAGCACGGTACTTAGTTGAACTTTGTGATGTTTTAACAACGGGCATGGATGCGCTGACGGCGAAGGCACTGATGATGCGTTCGAGACAGAGCGCTCATTAGATTGACCGACAATGAAAATAATAATTACAAGAGAGGTAGACATGGCCATTTTTACCCACGTTAGTGTCGGCACTAATGATTTGAATAAAGCCCGTGACTTCTATGATGAAGTCTTGAGCAAGTTGAATCTCAAGCGCATTGCCGACCTTGATGATAACGGTTCGATCTGGGGTGAAGCTGCACCTTCCTTTTTCGTCCTCAAACCTGCCAATGGTGCGCCTGCCAGTGTAGGGAACGGTGTGACCGTGAGTTTCGAAGCTCCGAATCGCGCTTCGATCGATGCATTCCACAAGGCCGCCCTGGCCGCTGGCGGTGTCTGTGAAGGCGCGCCAGGTCCTCGCGGTTGGGCGCCACATGCCTACGCCGCATACGCTCGTGATCTGGACGGCAACAAGCTGGCCGCTTACTGCTTCAGGCCCGTCTGAGCCCTCAAAGTGCAGTAGGGTCGAGTGACCGTTCGCTCGGCCTGCATGAGTGCGATGTCGGCAGGTAACTGAGTTCTGTCGACGGTCGCGCTGTCACAAGCGCGAGAGATGACTATGGAACTTATTTCCAGCAACAAAACCTTTGGCGGCCATTTAAACAAGTACAGGCATGCGTCTAGCGTTGTGGCGTGCGAGATGACCTTTTCCGTATTTCTCCCTGCGCAGGCTGACGTTGGTGTTCGGCTCCCTGTTCTGTATTGGCTGGCAGGGCTGACGGGCAATGAAGATACCTTCGTTAAAAAAGCGGGTGCGCTTCGTGTCGCAGCGGACTTGGGCCTGATCATTGTCGCCCCTGATACCAGCCCTCGCGGCAGCGAAGTTCCTGACTCGGCTCCCGAGGAGTGGGCGTGGGGGCAAAGCGCCGGTTTCTACGTCAACGCAACCGAAAAACCCTGGTCAGATCATTACAACATGTACGACTACGTTGTGAATGAGCTTCCCGGGCTGATCGACCGCCATTTCCCGACGTCGGGTCGGTGTGGCATTTCCGGTCACTCAATGGGCGGTCACGGAGCATTGGTCTGTGCATTGAGAAACCCGCAGAAGTATCTCTCGATATCGGCGTTTGAACCGATCTGTAATCCCGCCAGGACTCCCTGGGGGATCCAGGCCTTTTCGGGCTACCTGGGTGCCGATCGACAATCCTGGCTGTCTTGGGACGCTTCTGAGTTATTAGCGAGTTGCCAGTCGAATTTATCGATCCTCGTTGAATTTGGCGGCGCCGACGAATACCTCGATGAAGAACTTAAACCCTGTACGTTACTGGGGGCGATAAGCAACAGTCGTTGCGAACTCGAGATCAGGGTGCGTCAGGGTTATGACCATAGTCATTACTTCATTGCTTCTTTTATAGAAGACCATCTTCGTTATCACTACAAGAAACTCGTGAGTTCAACACTATAAGTAGGTGAGGTTTGTTTCAACGGCCTGTCGACAGTGCGCGTTGGGCGGTGGCGTGGCGGCGAATGAACATTGAATTTCCATTTAATAAGTAACGTATTTGCTAAGAGGTGCCAGATGGAAAAAGTCTCAGCATTTAAACTTCCCGCCGGAACGGAGGAGGCGTTTCAACGTGATGGCGCAGTATGCGTTCGCCAACTGTTCTCTGCAGAAGAGGTGGCGTTGCTGGAATCAGGAATCGAGCAAAATCTCAGACATCCAAGCCCTCGCGCCAAGGTCGCCAGCCGCCCGGACGATCCCGGCTGGTTCTTCGAAGACTTCTGCAATTGGGAAGACATCGATGCCTACAAGACCTTCATCTTCGAAAGCCGGGTCGGTCATGTTGCCGCGCAACTGATGGGAAGTGACTCCGCCAGGCTTTATCACGACCACTTGCTGGTCAAGGAAGCGAACACGCGTCAACGCACCCCTTGGCATCAGGACCAGCCGTACTACAACGTCGATGGCCGTCAGAACTGCAGCATGTGGATGCCGATTGACCCGGTCGCCCGCGAGTCGACGCTGGAGTTTGTCGCCGGATCGCATCTGGGGCCCTGGCTGATGCCCCGTAGCTTCATGGACAGCCAGGCCCAATGGTTTCCCGAGGGCACCTTGAGCGACCTGCCTGACATCGAAGCGGATCGCAGTGCATGGAACATTCTGGGTTGGGAGCTCAACCCGGGCGACGTCGTGTTTTTCCACATGCTCACATTGCATGCTTCTGGTGGGGTGGGGGGCAACAGACGTCGGCGCGCGTTCTCGGTGCGTTTCCTCGGTGATGACGTTACCCATGCGCCACGGCAGTGGAAAACCTCCCCCGACTTCCCGGGGCTCGAAGCTGAACTCGCGGCCGGGGCCAGGATGGAACACGCGCGGTTCCCGTTGCTCTGGTCCAAGCCCTGATCCGAGGCGCGAGTGTGAGGATGGCCGGCTATTTGGCGGATGAGGAGGCGAATGGCAGACACCGGCTGTGTGTGATCGAAAAACGTAAATCCCATGTAAAACCATTGATTAGCTATGCAGGATAAAAATATGAAAAAGATTGTGTTAGCTACGGTATTGGCTGTCGTTTCGTCCGGTGTCATGGCCAGGGATATGACGGAAATAAAGTTCGGTGTGGACCCGACCTTCGCGCCTTTCGAGTCCAAGGCGCCAGATGGCAGCCTCGTTGGTTTTGATATTGATCTTGGCAACGCTATCTGCGCCCAGCTCAAGGCCAAATGCGTGTGGGTCGAAACGTCGTTCGACAGCATCATTCCGGCGCTGCGTGCGAAGAAGTTCGACGGGATTATGTCCGCGCTGTCGATCAACGAAAAACGTAAAGCGCAGATCGATTTTTCCGATCGCCTTTATAACTCCCCGACCAAGCTCATCGTCAAAAAGGGCAGCGACCTCGATGCGACGGTCGAGTCGCTGAAGGGCAAGCACGTGGGGGTGACGCAAGGCACCACGCAGGAGGCCTACATGAAATCGGCCTGGGCCCCGGGTGGTGTCGTCATCAAGTCCTATCAGACGCAGGACCTGGTGTATCAAGACCTGATGTCTGGTCGCCTGGATGCCACGCTGACGGACGCACCCGTGGCGGATATCGGGTTTATCCAGACGCCCAAAGGCGCGGGCTACACCTTCTCCAAGACAGAGGTGAAAGACGAAAAGATCCTGGGTGAAGGCATTGCGATCGGGCTGCGCAAGGGCGACGACGAGCTTGAGACTGCGGTCAACGGGGCACTCAAGGCGTTGCATGAAAACGGCACGTACAAACAGCTGGCCGATAAATATTTCTCGTTCGACATCTACAACTGAGTTCACGGTTTTTTTCTGAATTCAACGGTGGGCCCCAGATTTTTCCTGGGCGCCCATCGCGCACGATCATTTCATATAGGAACGAGAGCCATGTTTCTAGAAGGGTTCGGGTCGATCATCCTCGACGGGACAATATCCACGATCAAACTGGCATTACTGTCCATGCTGTTCTCGGTCGTGCTGGGTTTGATAGGCGCATCTGCCAAACTTTCAAAGAATCGAACGCTACGAAATCTGGCGACGGCGTATACCACGCTGATTCGCAGCGTGCCTGATCTGGTGATCATGCTGCTGTTGTTTTACAGCCTGCAAATGGGGCTGAACAACATCACCGAGGCACTCGGTTTTAATCAGATCGACATCAACCCGTTTCTTGCCGGGGTCATCACGCTCGGTTTCATTTACGGCGCTTACTTCACCGAGACGTTTCGTGGGGCGTATCAGTCCGTTCACGCAGGTCAACACGAAGCCGCAATCGCTTACGGCCTGACGCCGGCGAAGGCGTTCCGCAGAATCATGTTCCCGCAAATGATGCGTTACGCACTGCCGGGCATTGGCAACAACTGGCAGGTGGTCGTCAAGGCGACCGCATTGGTCTCCATCATTGGTCTGACGGACATCGTCAAAGTGACCCAGGACGCCGGTAAAAGCACGATGCAGCTCTTTTACTTCAGTCTGGTAGGAGGGCTTATTTACCTGGCGATCACCACCGTCTCCAATGGTGTTCTCGTCTGGCTGCAGATTCATTATTCGGCGGGCGTGAGGAAGGCGGACCTATGAACATGCATGAGTTCATTGCCCAATACTGGAAAGCGTACCTGTGGACGGACGGTTACCAGCTATCCGGCGTCGCCATGACGTTGTGGTTGTTGGTCGCTTCGATCGCCATCGGTTTTCTGCTCTCGATTCCCATGTCGGTAGCGCGGGTGGCGAAGAACCCGTTCATTCGCGGGCCGGTGTGGTTCTACACCTATGTCTTCAGAGGCACGCCGCTGTATATCCAGATGCTCGTTCTCTACACGGGCGTCTACAGTCTGAGCTATGTGCGTGATCAGCCCTTGCTGGATGCTTTCTTCCGAGAGGGCTTCAACTGCACGTTACTGGCGTTTGCGCTGAACACCTGTGCCTACACGACTGAGATCTTCGCCGGGGCCATCCGGGCCACGCCCTATGGGGAAATCGAAGCCGCCCGGGCTTATGGCCTGTCGCCGTTCAAGGTCTACAAACGGGTGATTTTGCCCTCGGCGTTGAGGCGGGCGCTGCCGGCCTACAGTAATGAAGTCATCCTCATGCTGCACTCCACGACCCTGGCGTTCACCGCCACCGTGCCCGACCTCTTGAAAGTGGCTCGAGACGTCAACGCTGAAACCTATGCAACCTTCGAAGCATTTGGCGTCGCTGCCGTGCTCTATGCCGTGATGGTGTTCGGGCTGGTCTGGTTGTTCCGCAAGGGTGAGTCCCGTTGGCTCGCGTTTTTGAAGCCTCAAACACATTGATGGAGAGCACGATGTACAAGCTGAACGTAGAAAACCTCCACAAAAAATACGGCCCTCACGAGGTGTTGAAAGGCGTCTCGCTAAATGCGAAAGCCGGCGATGTAATCAGCATCATCGGTTCCAGCGGTTCAGGTAAAAGCACCTTCCTGCGGTGCATCAATTTTCTTGAGCAGCCCTGCGCCGGGAAAATCACCGTGAGCGGCGAGGAAATCAGGACCCGGCTGGACATGTCAGGTTCGATGATCGTGGCGGACCCCCGGCAGCTTCAGAAGGTGAGAACCAAGCTGGCGATGGTGTTTCAACACTTCAATCTCTGGCAGCACATGACGGTGCTGGAAAACGTCATCGAGGCGCCCATCCAGGCGCTGGGGCTGAGCCGAAAAGACGCAGAGGAACGGGCTCGCAAGTACCTGGAAAAAGTGGGCCTGGCCGCGAGCGTTGAAAAGAAATACCCGTCCCACATGTCCGGTGGACAACAGCAACGGGTCGCGATCGCTCGGGCCCTCGCCATGGAACCTGAGGTGATGCTCTTCGACGAGCCCACGTCCGCGCTTGATCCCGAACTGGTCGGCGAGGTCCTCAAGGTCATGCAAGCGCTGGCCGAAGAAGGGCGAACCATGGTCGTGGTCACCCACGAAATGGGGTTCGCTCGACATGTCTCCAATCACGTCATGTTTTTGCACCAGGGCCTGGTAGAAGAAGAGGGCAACCCTGCTGAGGTATTGACCCATCCCCGGAGTGAGCGTCTGGGTCAGTTCCTGTCAGGGCGGTTGAAGTAGCCGTGGCGTATGCGAGTGCGCTGAACCTGGCGCCCCGCGACCTTTCCATCCTTTATTTTCCCAGCGTCTGCCCAGTAGGAGCACACCAATGTCCTCACCCTTACCTGAGCTGCTTGAAGTGCAAGATGAAATCCAGCAGATACGCCATCTGATTCACTCCCGTCCAGAGTTGGGCTACGAGGAGTACCTGACCAGCGATCTGGTGGCGGAACGGCTGACCTCATGGGGTTACGAAGTGACCCGAGGGATCGCCAAGACCGGCGTCGTCGCGGTGCTGACCCGAGGAAGCGGAACTCGCAAGATCGGGCTGCGTGCCGACATGGATGCCTTACCGATCCATGAAGATACGCACCTTCCCTATCGCAGCCAGGTCGACGGAAAAATGCATGCCTGTGGCCATGATGGCCATACGGCGATGCTGCTGGGTGCGGCCTATGCCCTGGCCAAGCGAAGTCTCTTCGATGGCACGCTCACCTTGATTTTTCAACCCGCGGAAGAAGGCCTGGCCGGGGCGCGCCAGATGATCAGGGAAGGCGTACTCGAGCAGTTTCCCTGTGACGCGCTGTTCGCCCTGCATAACATGCCGGGCTACAAAACCGGAACTTTCGGCTTCCGTCCGGGCGCTTTCATGGCATCGGCCGATCAGGTCGATGTGACCATTCGGGGGAAGGGCGGGCATGGTGCGATGCCCCATCTGGCCGTCGACCCGATCGTGGTGTGCGCGAGCATCATCATGGCCTTGCAGACGCTGGTGTCCAGAACCGTCTCTCCCCAGGAGATGAGTGTCATCACCGTGGGTGCGATCCACGCCGGTCGGGCGTCCAATGTGATCCCCGACAGCGCACACATGCTCATCTCGGTGCGCGCGCTGAATCAGCAAGTTCGCGATCAGCTCGAGATCGATATCACTCGCGTGATCGAGTCGCAAGCGACCAGTTACGGCGCCACGGCAGAGATCAAATACAGCGCGGATTATCCCTTGCTGGTGAACGATCCCGCCGCGACGGCATTTGCCGCAAGCGTGGCGCGGGACTGGCTGGGCGATGCCGAGGTCCTGGAAAACATTACCCCCTTCAACGGCAGTGAAGACTTCGCTTATTTCTTGCAGGAGCGGCCGGGCTGTTACCTGATTCTGGGCAATGGAGATGGGGAGGGGGGCTGCATGATCCATGATCCCCGATACGACTTTAACGACGGAATACTCATGCGCGGCGCGGAATATTGGGTCCGTCTGGCCGAGTGCTTTCTCAAGAAAGATGCATGAAACATCAACCCCGTAGAGCGAGGCTTTGACATGTACAAGAAAGTTGCATCAGCACTCACCCTGGCATCCCTCTTCGTTGCACTCGGCGCCGAAGCCGAGCCCACGCTGAGGTTCGGTGTAGACCCAAGCTATCCGCCTTTCGAGAAGAAGATGCCTGATGGGTCCCTGAGTGGATTCGACATTGACCTCGGGGAGGCCATCTGCGCGAACCTGCAAGTCAAGTGCGTATGGGTCGAGCAGAACTTTGACTCCATGATCCCTGCGTTGAAGGCCAGGAAGTTCGACGCCATTCTCTCGGCATTCAGCGCCACGCCCGTGCGCCGTCAGCAGGTGGACTTCACCAACAAGATTTACGTGGCCCCGTCTGCATTGATTGCAAAAACAGATTCCGGGATTCTGCCGGACGACGACTCGTTGAAAGGCAAGTCGGTCGGGGTCATCCAGGGTTCATTGCAGGAAGCGTACGCAAAAAGCGTGTGGGCCCCGAAAGGCGCTCGTATCCAGTCTTACCAGACTCAGGATCAGATCTTTCAGGACCTGATCACAGGTCGCCTGCAAGCATCTTTCCAGGCGGCGGTTCAAGGCGATATCGGTTTACTGCAAACGCCTCGAGGCACTGGTTACGCGTTTGCCGGGCCACCGATAACGGACAAGAGCATTATCGGAGACGGTGTCGCGATCGGCGTGCGAAAAGGGCAGGACGACCTGGTGCAGAAAATCAACGCGTCGATCGTCGCGATCCGGCAGTCAGGTGAATACGACAAAATCGCCAGCAGATACTTCAGCTTCAATGTCTACGGCGACTGATCCTGTCGCGCAAGAGCAGGCGGATATCCGGATGTTCGCCTGTTCCAGTTCCTCACTCGGGTCGCAACTCCTGCACCAGATCAATCAGTGCACGCAATCGCGCCGGGACGAAGCGATGGCCCGAGTAGTAAAGCCTCAATCCGCCAAACGACGGGCACCACGGCCTCAGCACCGGCACCAGGGCGCCGCTGGCCAGTTCTTCCTGGATGAACCACTCGGAAATGAAACCGATCCCAAGGCCCAACATCACAGCCTGTTTGATGGCCAGCAACTCGTTGGAGACGAAGCGCACCGGCAGATCCATCTGCAGCTTCTGGCCGTCGTGCTCCAGTTCCCAATGGTAGAGGCCTCCGTGGGCCATGCGCATGCCGATGCTCTGGTGGGTGAGCAGGTCTCGCGGGTGCTCGGGCACGCCGTGGCGCTCGAGGTACTCGGGCGTTGCCACCACGAGCATCTGGATGTCACCTGACAGCGCCACGGCAATCATGTCTTGCGGCACGGACTCTGCCAGGCGAATCCCGGCGTCGAAGCCTCCGGCGACGATGTCGACCATGCTTGATTCGCTGACGATGTCGATGCGCACGTCGGGAAAGCGCTGAGCGTACTGTTTGAAGAGCGGCTCCAGCAGCAGATAGGCCGCGCCATGGGGTGCATTGATGCGCAGTGTGCCGCTGGGTTCGTCGGGGCCGACGCTGGCCTCTTCGCCGGCACTTTTGATCTGCGCCAAGGCAGGGGCAATGCGCTCCACATAGCGTTGCCCGATGTCGGTGAGGGCAACGCTGCGCGTGGAACGATTGAACAGGCGCACCTTCAGGCGCGCTTCCAGACCGGCCACCGCGCTGCTCACGGCAGTGGTGGACATGCCCAACTCCTGTGCCGCGCCACGAAAACTGCTGCGGCGCGCAACGGCCAGCACCACTTCCAGCTCGGTCATTCCTGTTCTGTGCATGGATTGTCCTGAAAATGCGGATGCTTCATGAGCCAAAGGATAGCTTATCGGAACAATGAACCCTTCTTAGACTTCGCATCACAGAGGCTCGATTCAGGCGAGTCATTTTGAGCGAGGAGTTGCCATGCAACGCATTGAACACATCTACATCAACGGCGAGTTCGTCATTCCACACGGTCAGGAATGGTTCGACCTCCATAACCCGAGCACCGAGGCAGTCATCGGTCAGGTTCGGCTGGGCGATGCACTGGACGCACAGCGTGCCATCGCAGCCGCCAAGGCTGCGTTCCCGGCCTGGTCTCGTACCACTCGGGAGGAGCGTATGGCGGCACTGCAACGCATGCACCGGGCCGTGGCGGCCAGGGAGGAAGAGCTGCTGGAAGCCGTCCTCGTGGAATACGGCGCACCGGCGGTCCGCGGGCGCTGGATGGCGACTTATCCGGCTGATGTGATTGCGCAAGCGATCGATGCACTGGAGGCGTTCGATTTCGAGGAACAGGTCGGCACGGCCAGGGTCATTCTGACGCCCGTGGGTGTTACCGGCCTGATCACGCCCTGGAACAGCAATGCGGGCTTCATCTGCAACAAGCTGGCCACTGCGTTGGCGGCAGGCTGCACCGCCGTCATCAAGCCCAGCGAGATGAGCGCGTTGCAGACTCAGGTCGTGGTCAGGGCGTTGCACGAAGCGGGGCTGCCACCGGGTGTATTCAATATCGTCAACGGACGGGGCGATGTGGTCGGCGAGGAAATCGCCCGTCATCCCGACGTTGCCAAGATCTCGTTCACGGGATCATCCGCTGTCGGTCAGCATCTGGTAAGAACCGGCGCCGACACCATGAAGCGCGTGACGCTCGAGCTGGGCGGCAAGTCGCCCTCCGTGGTGCTTGACGATGCGGATTTCCAGGCGGTCATGCCGTTGGTGCTGCAAGCCGGATTTCTCAACAGCGGCCAGGCGTGCATCGCGGGCACTCGCATTCTGGTGCCGCGCAGCCGGCTGGCAGAGTTCGAGCGGATTGCGAAGGAGGGTATCTCACAGATTCAATCGGGTGATCCGCGCAACGCCGACACCGACATCGGCCCGATGGTGAGTCAGAAACAATGGGAGCGGGTGCAGCGCTACATCCGTATCGGCCAGGAGGAAGGCGCGAGCTTGCTGGCGGGGGGCGAAGGTCGCCCGGAAGGCTTGCACGCCGGATGGTTCGTCAAGCCCACGATCTTCACGGATGCCAACAACCGGATGCGCATCGCGCGTGAGGAAATCTTCGGCCCCGTGCTGACGATCATCCCCTACGAGGATGATGCCGATGCGATCAGCATTGCCAACGATACGGACTATGGGCTGAGTGCTCTGGTGCTGGGAAAGAGTTTCGAACGCTGTATGAACGTCGCCCGTCAGATCGATTCGGGACGCGTGCTCATTAACACCCTGGCCCACGAACCGCGTGCCCCCTTCGGTGGATTCAAGCATTCGGGCCTTGGGCGTGAAATGGGCCGGTGGGGGATGAGCGCGTATCTGGAACCGAAGACATTGATTGCGCATGACCCGTTGAAATGACCGGGTCGGGCTCTTGTCAGGGAGTGCTGGGCCCGAGGTTTTCGAGTTCCAGTGCGATACCCGATGGCAAGAGCCCACGAAAAAATGAAGTTAGGGAAATGGGAGAAAGTCTATCCGCCTTCTACTGCGGGCAGGGAAGGACTGTTATTGATCAGGGCATCAAGGCAGTCCGAAGACAACAGTACTTGCCAATTATTTTTAATCGCCGAACAAGCCGATAAGACTCCAGGCTGTCCCAGTAGTAAAGATGAAAAGAATCAGTACAAACGTAAGGACGATCGACTCATTACGCATGACGGTGACTCCCTGGAATGGCATGGCACAATGAGCAGCCAATCTCCGGAGAAGGCGTTTTATGCATCTGTTTCATGCATAGGAAGTACCCTGGGAGTGCTGCTTGCTCAGTTGCTCTCAATGAGTGTGTTAGTGAACACACAGCATTCTCTATGCCAATACCCAGCAGCCTGTAAGTCCTGCCGGGTGACCAGTTTTATGGGTGGTTCAGATATAGGTTGCGGGTAATACAGCCCACTTTTGGGGGTATTTCCTCTGAATAGGGTTGGCAATATGAAGGACTGGCAGGTCTTGGAGACTGGCTTCGGGTGCAGTGTCTGTCGGACCCTTAGTTGCCGTTGTAATTCTGTCTTTAATTTTATCAAGTCTCAAAGCCCTCCCCCGAAGCGATACTGCCAGGCTACGCCAATAGCATCGTATTCGCTGCCGGTACGAGTATGCGCCCCTTCACTCGCAAACAGCTTCAGCGAGTTATTCCGGTTCAACGGCAATGAGAGGGTGCCCCCATAGCGTGTATTTTCCTGAAAGTCGTGATTACCGACCCCATCGACCGAGGTGCTCCCGCCAGCGAAGTAGGTGCCATCCAGCGAGGCCCAGACACCGTTACTGAAGGCATAGATAAGATGCACCTGAACCTGGTAAATCGGGTTCTGGGAAAATGTATGGTCGCCAAGGTATTGGTCATTGTCGGTGTAAAAGGTGCCCGCACCGGATAATTCCAGGGTCACGGGGCCCAGGCGCTTGGAAATCCCGAGTTCGGGCTTGAATGACCAGCGGTTGTTGCCGAGATTGACCAGCCTGCTGGAGTCGTATTGGCCAAGTGGCGCCGTAATTGCGAGGCTGGCGCCGATAATCACATCCTGTTGATAGCCGGGAAACTCGGCCAGGGACATCGCCGGGGCGCCATATAAGTTGACCGAGAACCGGAATCTTGGATCTATCAAGCCAGTCACATTTCGTTCCTTCGGTTCACCGGCGAACAGCGCCGAGCCTGTCAATCTGGCTTCAGGCACGACAATATCGAACTTCCCGGAGCGGCCCCAAACGTCCAGCGACCTGGCAAAGGCAAACACGACAGTCTTGATGTCGAGCTTGGCATCCTGGAGTGGGACTGAGGGGTTGGCGGTCACGCTACCCCGCAGATCGCTGTAGCCCATGAGCAGGAAGTTGATACCAACCGGCGTATTGGCGTAGGACCTGGGTTCGAGATCCTCGGCGACTGCACTGGGGGCTACTATGATGAGTGAAGCGGATGCGAACCGGGCCAGCCTGACAACACAGAGTTTGTGTTTCATCCACATTCGCTCGCTTCCTGCCGGGACCTCAGGGTTCTATGTATTGTTGTAGCGCATCTTCACTCGTTTAGCACTGACAGCTGCCACCCGCATGGTGTAACCGCACTGACTGTTTGATCGGATACTCCGGGTCGAGCAGTGAGCAGGCATACTTTCCCGGCGCCCTCGAACATGCGGTTCTATCCATTCACCAGGCTCTCAGGGTTTGCCCTTGGGTAATCTGCTCGTACATACGGACCCTTCGGTGATTTCGCGCATAACCGCCCATCGCCGAGACGGTGCCGCTTTGAATGTGATCCAGGTAACGGAACATCTTTCGCGGTGAAATAAAACGCACCTGGTAGCCAAGGGCAGTCATTCGATCCTGCAGTTCATAACCCGGATTACGTTCATCCATTTGAAAGTGAAAGCCGTGTTGCTTGATGAGTGCCACATTCCACAGCGTGCAAAAGCTCTTCAGATGCCTTTCTCGATAGGGCTTCGGCGCTCTTGCCTGAAAGCCGAGCGCCTGCAGGCTTCGTCGGGCGTAGTGCTTGCAAAAACGTGAGGCCAGGCGCCAGGCCGAGCGAGCAACGCCACGATCCAGTTGTTCCAGGCATCCGACGGCGGCCACTTCGCGTTGACCCGTACATTGGTCGATCATCATGGCGAAGACTGCCGGATCGTAAATGAAGGTATCGGTGTGCAACAGAAACAGATAGTCGGTTTCAACCTGTGCCAACGCGAGATCCAGAGCCCTGCCATGGGCCATGTTTCCCGCTTCGGGGCCTGTGTGCTTGCGTTCGATCAGTTGAATCCAGTCCAGCGTGCGCAAGTACTCGCTGCTGGCGTCGTCCGAGTGGTTATCCACCACAATCACTGGAACACCGGTGCCCCGCAAAGCTTCCTGTAACAGCGTGAGACAGGTTTTCGTCAGATCAAGTGTTTTGTAGTTAACCAACGCAATGCTGTAGTTGGCTGTCGTTGGGGTTGGAAGATTCATAACCTGTTGAGCCTCGATGATTTAACCGATACCGCGCAAGACTTCTCAAAATTGACGGGGCCTGCGCGCCGTCAATTTGAGCGCGAGACGTCATTGGAGGCGGTGTTGTGATTGCTGGCCGTGGCTGTCGCCGTGGCAGCTGCGGACTGTTGAGGCGTGGTCATGGCGGTTGCCCTTGCAGCTTCCATTTTGGCCATCACGGTATCGCCACCGCCTTCTGCCATTGCGGCGACAGACGCAGTCATCAGGGTCACGATCAAAAGGGTTTTCAGGCTGTTCATGAGTGTTCTCCAGTAGTGAGTTGAGCCAACACACTGTTTGTTGGCTTGGACTCATCCTGACGCTCACGGCCTTTCACGCTGTTCCCCGCAACTTAAATTTTTTGACAGGTTGGCAACCACGCTGGA
Organism: Pseudomonas sp. WPR_5_2; assembly: GCF_003634475.1. Taxonomy (NCBI): domain Bacteria; kingdom Pseudomonadati; phylum Pseudomonadota; class Gammaproteobacteria; order Pseudomonadales; family Pseudomonadaceae; genus Pseudomonas; species Pseudomonas sp. WPR_5_2. Next base: position 734,793 of record NZ_RBLA01000002.1, read on the forward strand.
TTGCTTGCCAGTGCGGGTTCAAGTGCAACGGGGAGGGGAGGAAGTACGGCGGGTATACGCCAGGCCGGACAATGCCTGCCAGCGCCTGACACTATTACCAGTCGTCAATACGAATCGGGCATCAAATCCAGTGAGGAGAATAGGGAGTTCGCATCCATAGTCATAGCGCACACCTACGTTAGCTCAAGTCGCTCTAACGCATAATCCTTGCCTGCCAAGGTAAGTTCAAAAATGGTGGCGCCGAACGTACCCCTTGTCACCTTTTGCTTCACAAGACGTTTGGCTTGGAGTTGTTTTAGCCCTTCTTCGACTTCTAACGTGCTGAGTGAGACAAGTTTGCAAACCGAGTTTAAATTTGCAATTTTTCTGAAGTTCGCATGATAGGCCAAAGCTTCCATCAGTAGCGTTTGGTTATCTGTCAGTTGTGGAAACTGAGGGTTGTTCTTTTTGTAAATTTTTCGCTCTATCTCGTGTAACTCGCTGTAAGTTCCATCCGTGATGCGGGCGTAGAAAATCGCTACAGACAGAGTGCTGATTACAATCGCGATAATCATCAGCAGCGACCAATTCGGCATTGGCGTTTCCAGCAAAAGCCAATCCAAAAAACGTAGCAGCCAGTTCGTGGTATCTGCCAACAACGTCAGGTCGAAGTAAATGTCGAGCAGCCTTATGGCAAGCCCGGCGACAAGGAAAATTCCAGCCGAGTAGGCCACGGCCTTGAACATGAACGGGGAGTGCTTGCCTTGTGCTGCCATGCTACTCGTCTCTGGTATAGAAACAGATGTCATCAGCATAGCAGTGGAAAAGCTACCCCCTGGCAGTCGACCTGCAAGGTCAGCTATTGGCGGTTGCTGCCTGTCGCGAGGGCTGCCATCGACCCAAAAAACATTTTTGCGCACTAACCAGCGATTAACTGCGGTCAGGTTTTCCTGCATTTTTAATCCAGGTATCAAGCTCCGTAACCATTTTACTGACCTCGCTATCTTCCCGTTCCGAGGGGCGAACGATTGCGTTCCAGGCGATATCCAAGCCGTCGTTCAGGGCCGCCCACACAAGCTCCCCGCGCTCAAGACTGGGGGTTACCAAATCCCGTTGCAATATGCTGATTCCGTATCCTGAGCGGACCAGTTCAACGATGGCTTCGATCAACTCCACCGTGATCATGCGGCGCGGCAAGATGCTGGCGGGGGCGAAGAAACGGTCATACTCCCAGCCACTGGCGCGATCGGTCGAATACGTCACCAGGTTGTAAGTCTTGAAGTCTTCCGCATAGATATTTTTCCTTCCCGCAAGGGGATGATCGGTTGCCATGATCGCAATCAAGTCGTCCCGAAAAAGCGGCAACTTGGCGACACCGCTAGGCACCATGCCGTCATCGATAATGGATACATCCAGTCTGCCTTGCATCAGGCTCGCGTAAACGTCGTTACGGGGTACGGTCACCAGTGTGATTTCGATGTCCGGCCGAAGACTTGAGTAGTGCTTGATGAATTTTGGAATCCAGCGAAACGGGCCGTAGGAGGTGACACCCATACGGACAAACGCTGTGACGCCACCGGCCATGGACCGGGCCTCGGACTCAGCCTCATTGAGGATGGCGATGATGTCTTTGGCGGCCCGTTCCAGGCGCACGCCGGCAGGGCTGAGTCTAAGCTTTCCTCCTGATCTTTCCGTCAGGCTCACACCTAGTCGCCGCTCCGCTTCGCGTATGCGGTGACTGACGGCTGAAGGTGTCAGCCATAAACGTTCGGCCACCGCGGTTATCGAATCGACTTCCGACAGGGTTTGCAACATCACCAAGTGATCCAGCGTCAGTCTCATGGGTACGCGACCTGAAAATAATTCACAAAATTGCGTAAAATTATGAGCGTGACTTGTTTTTGGTGCCGATGCAATCTGAATCCAGCAGAGCCAACGGAGACCAACAACAATGACTACCCTGCCTTTCACACCTGCGCTAACCCTGGGCGATCTCGTCGATCTCGAGCGTTACCCCATTACCGATCGCACCAGCCCCGCTTATCTCGCACTGGTCACTCACAGTCAGTCGTTGCTGGCACAAGAGGGCGTTGCGATCTTTCCGGGGTTTGTGCGCAATCCATCGGTTGTCGCGATGGCGCAGCAGACACTTGCACTGCACTCGCGCATGTTTCACTTTCGGGAAAACCACACGGTTTATTTCAAACCTCAGGATGAAAGCGTTGATCCGCAACATCCGCTACGACGCTTGATGAACACGGCAAAAGACACCGTTGCCTATGCCGATATTCCTGCCGATCATTTGATCCGGCAGATCTATGGGTCGGACGACGTCCTTGCTTTCATCAAAGATGTTTTGGCTCTGGACACGCTCTATCGTCATGCCGATCCATTGGCTGCCCTTAACTTGCAGGGCTTCACGGCAGGGCAGGAGTTGGGGTGGCACTTTGACCGTTCCGACTTCAGCGTCACGCTGTCCCTTCAGGCGGCGAGCGCCGGTGGGGATTTCGAGTACGTGCGGATGCTGCGCAATGAAAGCGACGATTGTTATGACGTGGTCAGGCAATTTCTCGATGACTCGCAAACACAGCAGGTAGAGGTTCTGCCACAAGTGCCCGGCACCCTGACATTGTTCCGCGGCCGCTATTCATTGCACCGGGTCACGCCGGTGGAAGGGGACAGACTGAGGCTCAACGCGGTGTTTGCGTACGTGGACCAGCCCGATGTCGAATTCAGTGCCTATGCGCGCCAGTTGTTCTACGGGCGTACGTCTGTTGATCCATTAGCTTGAGCTTCGCCAATAACCATAAAAGCAATTGATTCACGCCTTCGCCTAACGTGTTTGCGCACGCACTTGTCCATACTGAATCTGATGGACTCGTTTGTTCCTGTGTCGCACACAACAGTTCGCTGCCCCCAATAATAATGATTCGGAGCGTCTGATCATGAAAAACAGGAAGAGTCTGCTGGCCTCGTTACTCACGTTTGGCTTGCTCGTTGGTAGTGCTTCAAGTCAGGCCACGGGATGGTGTGAGTCGGGCAAGTCGGTGAAATTTGCCGGGCTGAACTGGGAGAGCGGGATGCTCCTTACCGACATCATGATGATCGTGCTCAAGGATGGTTATGGTTGTGTAACGGATCAGTTGGTAGGTAACACCATCATTCTCGAGACCGCACTGGCCGGCAATGACATTCAGGTGTTTGGCGAAGAGTGGATGGAGCGCAGCGAAGTCTGGAAAAAGGCGGCGGCCGCCGGAAAGGTCGTCGGGGTTGGCGCTCCGATCATTGGTGCGACCCAGGGCTGGTATGTGCCGCGCTATGTCGTTGAAGGGGACGCTAAACGTAACCGGCCAGCGCAGGCGCCCGACCTCAAGACAGTCGCTGACCTGAGCAAGTACGCGAGTGTCTTTCACGATGCGGAGGAACCGTCCAAAGGCCGTTTCTACAACTGTCCCGCGGGTTGGATTTGTGAGCAGGACAATACCGAGATGTTGAAAGAGTACGGTCTTGAAAACACGTTCACGAATTTCCGTCCAGGCACTGGTGCCGCATTGGATGCGGCTGTCCTGTCCAGCTACAAACGCGGTGAACCGGTACTGTTCTACTACTGGTCACCGACGCCGCTGATGGGGCAGATCGATGCGATAAGGCTGGAGGAAAAGACCGGCGCCAACAAAAACGTCATCACCATGGTGGGACTCTCCAAGGCTTTTCATGAACAGGCTCCTGAACTGGTCACGGTACTGGAGAAGGTCAACATTCCCATCGACTTGTTGAATCAGAACCTGGCGAGGATGACCCGGGAACGCATCGAATCGCCGAAGCTGGCCAGGATGTTCCTCAAGGAACACCCGGAAATCTGGCATGCCTGGGTCGACGAAGCCGCGGCAAAAAAGATTGAGGCATCGCTCTAGTCGGCCTCCAGGGCAAGGACGCCCGCCCTCTGTAACGCCACTCAGAACACCATCTCTTGACTGCTTCTACACAGGAACGGCGCCTCTTCGCGTCCGGGAAATCATGAAAATGATCAAATCACGAGCAGCCGTCGCCTTCGCGGCGAACCAGCCTCTGCAAATTGTCGAAGTCGATGTGGCACCGCCGCAAGCCGGTGAGGTGTTGGTACGCATTGTTGCGACCGGCGTCTGCCATACCGATGCCTTTACCCTGTCCGGTGCCGATCCCGAAGGGATCTTCCCCGTCATTCTTGGCCACGAAGGTGGCGGTATCGTCGAAGCGGTTGGCGAGGGGGTCACTTCACTGGCGGTGGGCGATCATGTGATCCCGCTCTACACCCCGGAGTGTGGCGAGTGCAAATTCTGCACCTCCGGCAAAACCAATCTTTGTCAGAAAATCCGTGCCACTCAAGGCAAAGGTTTGATGCCCGATGGCACCAGCCGGTTCTCTTATGAAGGGCACCCAATCTTCCACTACATGGGCACGTCGACGTTCTCCGAATACACCGTGCTTCCCGAAATTTCCCTGGCCAAAATCCCCAAGGATGCGCCACTGGAAAAGGTCTGCCTGCTCGGTTGTGGTGTGACCACTGGCATTGGCGCGGTGATCAATACGGCCAAGGTGGAGGAGGGAGCCAGCGTGGCAATCTTCGGTCTGGGTGGCATCGGCCTGGCCGCCATTATCGGTGCGACCATGGCCAAGGCCGGCCGGATCATTGCGATCGATATCAACCCGGCCAAGTTCGAGATTGCCAGGCAATTGGGTGCCACCGATTTCATCAATCCCAAGGATTACGACAGGCCGATCCAGGACGTGATCATCGAGATGACCGAGGGCGGTGTGGACTATTCCTTCGAATGCATTGGCAACGTCCATCTGATGCGCGCCGCCCTGGAGTGCTGCCACAAGGGCTGGGGCGAGTCGGTGATCATTGGCGTCGCTGGCGCAGGACAGGAAATCAGTACCCGTCCTTTCCAGCTGGTGACCGGACGCGTCTGGCGCGGCTCGGCATTTGGCGGTGTGAAGGGACGTAGCGAGCTACCCAGCTATGTCGAGAACGCGCAAAAGGGCGAAATTCCGCTGGACAGTTTCATTACCCACACCATGGGGCTGGAGGAGATCAACAGAGCCTTCGACTTGATGCACAAAGGCGAAAGCATCCGCACCGTTATCCATTTCGATCGCTGACTCAACAGATTGGCGAAGCCCGTTAGGGCCAGTCAAAGGCGCGAAAACCAGCAACATCAACTCACCGTATCTACACCAAAGAGAGCACAAAGATGACCATTTTCACTCATGTGACCGTCGGGACCAACGACCTGCAAAAAGCGCGCAGCTTCTATGACAATGTCCTGGGTACCCTGGGCCAAAAACGCATCGCTGATCTGGACGAGAATGGTTCGATCTGGGGTGAGAGCGCGCCGTCTTTCTTCGTTCTGAAACCGGCGAACGGCGCCCCGGCCAGCGTGGGCAATGGTGTCACCATCAGCTTCGAGGCGCCGAATCGTGCCGCCATTGACGCTTTCCACGCCGCGGCGCTGGCCAGTGGCGGCACCGATGAAGGTGCACCGGGTCCGCGAGGCTGGGCACCTGACGCCTATGCGGCTTACGCGCGGGATCTTGATGGGAACAAGCTGGCCGCGTACTGTTTCAAGCCAGCCTAAGCTTCAAGACGAGGCATCATTAGATGCTTCGTCATGAGTCCTGACTAGCAAGGATTAGTAACCGTAAGGTTGCAATGGTGGCTGAACAAGCCCGTTTAACCTTGGTGTTCGAACGACAACTTCTGGCCGGTTTCTGCCCTTTACCGAGGGCTGCCATGGGTTGATAGCTACCGGTGAAGTGGCCGTTCGGTTGAGCCGTTCCCCGCCTGGCATATTGATCGAGCGCGCCAGCGTTATCCGCCGTGGAGGGTCCGGCGTATTACCTATCCCGGGCCATGCGCCCTGCGGCACTAGCGATGGTTGCGATAGCGTTCGGTCAAGGACTGCACACGGGTGACGTAGGATTGCGTCTCGGCGTAGGGAGGCACCCCGTTGTACTCGACCACGGACGCTTCGCCGGCGTTGTAACCTGCCAACGCCAGCATCTGGTTGCCGTTGAAGCGCTTGAGCAGCCAGGCCAGGTAGCGCACGCCGCCACGAATGTTCTGTCGTGCGTCGAACGGATTATCCACGGCGAAGCGCTCGGCGGTGGCGGGCATCAACTGCATCAGTCCCTGGGCGCCGGCTTCGGAAATGGCGTTGGGGCGAAACGCCGATTCGGCATGCATCACTGCGCGGACCAGCGCCCTGTCGACACCATAATGATCCGAAGCGGCTTCGATCTCCCGCCGATAGGACTGGGTGTCCAGGCGCAGTGAGGCGACCTTGAAATCCTTCGGCGCCATGCACAGATAGCAGCCCTTGATGTAATAGAGCTCAAGGACATCGACCCGTGCGGAGATCCCGACGGGGCGCCGGCTCACATATTGACGAACACCCTTGTGGATGAAGGTCCACACCCGGATCCGCACCGCGTCCGTGTCGTCTTCCCGGACAAACCGTGGCAGGGCCATGGTCTTGGCGCCGACACCGGCGTCCGCCATGCCATTCAGGCGAGTGCAGCGGGCGGTGGCGATGGTTTGGCTGGTGTAGCTGATGGCTCCGTCCCTGGCTTGGCACTTGAACATGGCGCTGGCGCACAGCGGAGCGACCAGCAAGGCCAGCTCGATACAGCCAAGAAGACTCTTGCGAGCCCATCGCCATGCTCTGGAACTCATTACATTGCTCCGCGCCGCAGGCGCCGATCAGGTCTGGGGCGCCTGGCCCGGGCGTTGCCTTTGGTGGAATTATTCTGGATGACCTGCCTTTTGTTCTGATAGTTATACCCCTTGTAACCGGCCTTGGAACTTGCGTTGACGTACGGGCTGTCGGCGTCCCCGGGCGAGGCGCAGGTCTGATTGCGCTTACGACGCGTCGTCCCGGCTTGCCAGGGCCGTGTGCTGCCTATCACCGAAGACTGCAAACGATTGTTCTCTGCCACTCCCTTCTTCGACGTGCATGGGGCAACAGAATGTAAACGCAGCCCAGCACTAATGTGCCTTGTCATGGTCAATAAGTCCCGCACGAGCGCCAGCGCTCGTGCTGCTCGGAACCGACCGGATCCGCATCGGCATTTTGATCAAGGACAGTGAAAGCATGCTCGCCGCCATTTAATCTGCAACCGCCTGCAAAGGGCCCCGTGAATCGGGACTCGCCGTACGTTTATCCCTCAATCCAATTCGAAGATTTAAAGCATGCACCTACGCAAAATTGCAGTTGGGCTGTCGGCCCTTGTTTTGCTCTCGACCGGGGCGCAAGCCCGCAGTCTGCTGGATCTCCTCAAGCCACCCGCCCAGCATCAGGAACAAGCGTCCCACTCAGGCTCGATCAGCCAGAGCGCGGCCCTGGACCTCTATTCAAACAAACAGAAACAGGCATCGTTTGACGGCTGCGCAGAGCTGTTCCCGGCGGCGAAACCGATCAACACGGCCACTGTGCCCGCCACCATGAAACCTCTTGCGCTGTGTTCCGACAATTTCGCGGTGCTGTACTCGCAAACCAGCAAGACGCCGCTGGTCGTGGTCGAACGCCTGAATGCCGCCCAGCTGCAGGATGCCAAAGGGGAGGAGCGCACCAACCAGTTCTATCCGGACCCGCGCATCCCCAAGAGTGGGCGGGCTGAGTTGAGCGACTACCGTAGCCAGCATCCGGCCGTGGACCGTGGCCATCAATCCCCGGCAGCCGATGCACCGAACCCCAATGCAATGGCCCAATCCTTTGCGCTGTCGAACATGGTGCCGCAAGACCCGACCAACAACCGGAAAATCTGGAGCAAGGTCGAGTCTGATGTCAGGAAGTTTGCCAAGCGAGCCGATGGCGATGTGTTTGTCTTTACCGGCCCGATCTTTGACCCGGACCACACCACCATCGGCACCAACAAGGTCTGGGTGCCGACCCGCCTGTTCAAGCTGGTTTACGACGCCTCGTCCAGGCGTGCCTGGGCCTACGTACTGCCCAACGCTGAAACCCGTATCGAGAAACCCATGGACTACGAGGCCTTCGTGAAGAGTACCGGGCTCAACTTGTTGGGGAATCTACCGGTCACAGGTTCCGTCGGGCGCTCTTGATGGCTTGATGAACGGCTTCCCTGGAAATGGCAGGGCAGACTGACGTTTCACCCACCACTGCGACGGTCCAGGCCAGACCGTCGCTACCCAGCCCAGGGTCGCCAGCAGCGTTCAGGCGGTCACCCGAAAATAAAAGAATGAGCTATTGAGCCTGGCTGTGGTCGATTCAAATAGCGAGGCAAGAAAGTGCTATCGCAGCGCGATCCTACAGTTAGAGAGGTGAATACCTTGAACAGCATCATTTACATCGTCGGATTGGTAGTGGTCATTGCAGTTGTCCTGTCGTTCCTCGGACTTGCATAGTCTGAGGAGTGCTTCCTGACGGGCACTCCTGTCCATCCATACATCAGAAGGGGCGAGCGAGCCGCCCGCCCTTTGCCAAATTGCCCGGCAAGCGCAGAACAAATGTCCGATTCGTTGCTGGCGGATTCTCGTGGGTCGCACTAGCGACGATAGTAGCGGTGCTCGTCCTCGTAGCGGTGCCGCATGGCTCGATCCTCGTGGTGCTCCCAATAACGATGGCGCTCAGCTTCCCGGCGGGCTTGCTCTCTGCGCCACTGTTCTCTCCGCCATTCGTCTCGGCGCCAATCGTCTCTACGATCGTGCCAACGGCCGTCATGCCAGTATCGGTCGTCATGGGCAAGCAACGGCCCTGGCTGTTTGTCGGCCATAGTGGCCAAGGTCGGCCAAGGGTTGCCGGCAGCCTGGACCGGAGCCTGAACGGCTGCGACTTCAGTTGCGAAAACAGGGGTTGAGGTCTTCATCTGTGTTGCTGATGCCGAGCCCACCGCCGCGAACGCGAACAGGCCGAAGAGCACCATCCGTGGGTCATGGAATTTCATGAGCGAAGACAACCTCTGATTGACAATTGGACGAGTGGCCATCCGGCTGCGGGAAGTCTGCGAGTTCGCGTTTACCGAGCGGATGTGCCTATCCACATAGACCGATAGATAGAGAAAAGTTCTGGGGAGCGGCCGCATAAATAGTCGGGAACGGCGGTTATGACCCATAGCTGTCAGGCTGAATCCTTTCATGTTCATTCGCGACTAGAATTTCCCTGCCGACTCTCCTAAAGCCCGGGCGGATTTCAACCGTGCAGCGTCGGGTCTTGAGCGTTATTTATTTCGGCCAGGGAAACCGGTATGACAAATCCACAAGATAAAGCCGAATCCGACGAGGATTTAGCTCAGATGGTAATAGGACGAGGGCCCTGTACCTATCTATTGCTGCTCTTACTAGGATTAATCCTCCTGTTCCCCTTTCTTGAGGAAGGAATATTTGCTCGCACGTTGCTCGGCATTCTGTTTTCAATCGTGCTGCTCGTGGGCGCTTTCGCCACCCGGCAGACCCGGCAGGGTTTCATCTTCAAACTGGGTCTGGCATTGCTTGGGGTTGGCCTTCAATGGGCGGCGTTGTGGGCTGGGAGTATCGCGATTCTCGACCTTGCCGGGATAGCCTACGCAGCGTCTCTTGCAGTCTCGTTTAGCGGCGTGCTTCGCTATATTCTCATGCGCGGACCGATTACCGCCGACAAGCTGCATGGCGCGCTTGCGGGGTACATCATGCTGGCCTTCGTTTGGTCCTTCGTCTATGCGCTGGTCGAGATATCCAGCGCTGGTTCATTCGGCCCTGGCCACCTCGACTTCGGACAGCCCGGGACTTTCTTCAAACTGATCTACTTTAGCCACACAACGCTCACGACCACCGGTTACGGTGATGTTATCCCAATGACCAACCACGCCCGTTCACTGGTGATGGTCGAAGAATTTTCAGGCGTCTTTTATGTGGGTGTTGTGATAGCGCGGCTTGCCGGGCTTTATCCGTCGAATCAGATCAAGTGACTCTCGATTTGCCTGGGCTACCTTCCCGCGCCGGATAGTTCCAGGGACGAGGGTTCCGTTGAAGCGCGCCTGCATTCGTTTAGCACTGACAGTTGCATGCCGCGATTCAAGGGCCGCGCCGCCCGGCCGATCCTCACCTGCGCAAAGCGCTGAAACCCACGGGTGGCGTGGGTTTCAGCTCAAGGAAGAGAGAGCAGCCTCAACGCTCCATGACATAGGTGCCCGGTGCGGGGCACAGGGGCGGGTACTTGCGCGAGCCGAGCTTCTTCGGCGCCGGCCGGCTGTCGCCCGAACGCTGCCCGATCCATTCCCGCCAATGCGGCCACCAGCTGCCTTGCTGGCGATCCCCGGCGTTCTGCAGCCAGGTTTCCGGGGTCTCGGCGGCAGCAGGCGCTGCGTAATAGAACGACTTGGGGTTGCCCGGCGGGTTCACCAGGCTCTGCAGGTGCCCGGCGTTGGACAGCACGTAGGTTGCGTCCTCGCCAAACAGCCGGGCGGTGCCGTAGCAGCCCTGCCAAGGGGTGATATGGTCGGTGGTGCCGCCCACCACATAGGCGCCCACCTTCACCTGGGTCATGTCAATCGACTCGCCGGCAATCTCCAGTGAGCCCGGGTTGCTGTAGGGGTTCTGCTGGATCAGGTCGAGGTAGTCCGCGTGCAGTTGGGCGGGCAGACGCGTGGTGTCGTTGTTCCAGGCCAGGATGTCGAAGGCCGGCGGCTTATTGCCCAGCAGGTAATTGTTGACCCAGTAATTCCAGATCAGGTCGTTGGGCCGCATCCAGGCGAACATGCGGGCCATGCCCTGGCCGCTCAGCACACCCTTGCGCCGAGAACTTGCCTTGGCCGCACGCAGGGCGGACGGGGTGGTGAACAGCCCTAGGGTGGTGTCGTCCAGCGCCGAGGGCATATCGAGCACGCACACGGCCCAACTGGTGTTGGCCACCTTATGGCCTTCTACACGGGCCGCCAGCCAGCCCAGGTAGGCGGCCAGGGTGATGCCGCCCGAGCAGGAGCCCCACATGTTCACATCCGGGCTACCGGTGATTTGGCGCGCCACGTCCACAGCCTGGTCGAGGCACAGCGCGTACTCGGCCAAGCCCCAGTCGCGGTGCTCGCGGGTGGGATTGCGCCAGCTGATGACGAAGAGGTTCACGCCGCTGTCCTGAATCCACTGGATCAGGCTTTTCTCCGGCGAAAGGTCGATGGCGTAGTACTTGTTGATTTGCGGCGGCGACATCACCAAGGGCCGGGCATAGATGTTTTCGGTAGTGGGCGCGAACTGCAACAGCTCGAACATCTCGTTGCGAAACACCACTTGGCCCTTGGCCGTGGCGATGTTTTCCCCCACCTTGAACGGCGTACTGTCGACCTGTCTCGGGAGTCCACGGTTGGTCAACATATCCCGGCCGAATTGGCGCATACCCCTGGCCAGGCTCATGCCACCGGTGTCCACCAGCTTGCGCAGCGCCACTGGATTAGTCAGCGGGGAGTTGCTCGGTGCAACGGCATCGGCCAGAAGCTCTGCGACAAACCTGGCCCGGCTCTTTTCCAGCGGGGCAAGGTCGGTGGAATCGATGAAGCGGGTCAGCTCACTTTGACCGGCCAGGTAGCTCTGCAGCAGGGCACGCAGAAAGGCGTTGGATTGCCAGGCCGGATCGGCGAAGCGCTTGTCCTTCGGGTCCGGCGCAATGCTGGAATTACCGCCGGCGATGCCGCGCAGCGCCTTCAGGTAGCCACCCAGATGAGCGCCAGCCTTGAGCGGCGATTTGCCCACGGCCTTGAGCAGATAGCCGGCCGAACTGGCCAGGTCCGCCGCCCGCACGCTGACCAGCGGATTGCCTGCCAGGGTCTGGTTGGCGGCCGTGCCGATCAGCTCTTGTTGCCGGGTGTTGTCCGGGACATCGCCATCCTTGCGAGCGCGACGCTTTCGGCCGGTCGCCTGGGGACGTTGGGTGGGGGTTGCGGTCTCGCTCGTTCGGGTGGATCTGCTCATGGCGGCTCTCGTGTTTCCGGGCGCATTGTTGTTTTGCACCGACTCTAGGGCAGCAACGGCTGCGGCCACCTCGCATCGCACGACAGAGAGTTTTCATTTCATGACAAGGGCAATCGTGGGCTGACGAATTGAAAGGGTGAAAGCCAGGGAAGGATCGACGACCATTTCGGACCCCAGCATGTAGCTGGACACATCACTGGCGAGGAAAATACCGGTGCTGGCGGGCTCGATTTATGGGGCGTGGGCTACATGATTCTGGGGTCGCTCAGCCTCGGAAGCTCGTTCGTCTATGCCCGGCGGTTCATGTCCAATCTGGACATCACACCCCTCGCGTTGTCCAGGTATCAGGTCGGGTTGGTGCTGTTCATTCCTAATCAGCAACCCTAGCAACGCTAGCAACGTTCGCTGCGACGCGATTTTCCTCCCGATCCTGACAGTCAAACCTGCTCTCAGGCCCCATTGTGTGTCCGGGGCCAAGCGGCCAATTGCGAGCGGGGCGTCAAAATGGCCAAGGCAACCGCCACGATGAAGAGCGCCGGCACGTCACCTGCCAAGTGCCCCATTTGCCCCGGCTGGGTGACCGCCTGGACGGCCATGACGCCTCCGTGTACGGCGCTGGACCACACGGTGAACCAGATCAGGCTCAGATTGGCCAATGGATCACGCGCGGCCAGGATCAAGAACACGCCAAGCGTGGCGTAGATGCCAACGATCATCATCGGGTAGTCCGAGTGACCGACGTGCCAGGCCCAGCCGGACGGCCAGAACAACATAAGCGGGTAGAGAGCGAGGCACGCGAGGCCAGCCAAAACCAGAACGACCCGCAAATACCTGAGGCGATCGATTACGGTCATGGCGGACTCCTCTTTGGGCCTGACTCTGAATGGACCCCAAGTGGGGTGATAACGCCTTCACGGGCTTGGTGGATAGCATTCCTTGTTCTGTCGTCTCTCCCTGACCAGGCCGGGTATTGTGACAGTCGGGTGACCGCTGATGGGGTTGATATACCATCGACGCAAAGCCCAATCTGCTCAATCAGTTCCGGCAGTAGACCAAGCATAGCTACTCAATTGATATCGCTCCGTCCAGCGGCTGCTTCTGGCCGATTAGCGTTCCAGCGGCTGTACGACGACAGCCTTTCAACATTGCCCAATGTTCAAAGACTGACGTCGACGTTGGTGATGAAGCGGGTGGTTCAGGATCGGCCGTTGCCGTTGTAGTACGGCGTTCAGGCACCCATGGCTTCGACAGGCGTTTGCCCTCGGGCAAAGCGCGTCGCCGAGGTCTGCAGCAACAGCACGACCGACAGGGTCACCAGCAGGAACGGCAGCAGCCAGGCGTTCTCGATGATCGCCAACTGCAGACTGAGGATCAGCAGCAGCATCGGCGTTGCCAGGGCATTTGCCTTGCTCACGTACAAACCGACGGCCGCTTCGCTGTAACGGCAGGCAATCGCGACACGGATATGCACACGAGCACCGCCAAAGGCCATGCCCAGAATTAACAGGCTCAGCGCTTTGAGAAACAGCGTGTCCGGCATCAGCCACCACATCGTGGTGGAAATCACCGCCAGCGCAGTCAGCGCCGACAGGTAAACCAGCAGGTTACGGCCGGTGTTGGCGATGATGACCAGCACACCGATCAGCGCCATGCCCAAGCCGAACACGGCATCAAGGACACCCAGTTCAAACAGCGTCCATCCGTGATTCGATACATACACGGGCAGCATGAAATTGAACGCGCCTAGAATCGGCCAGATCAGCACCATCGGCACAAACAAGGTCATCGGCAGTCTGGCGGGAGCCGCCACTTCGAGCTTCTCGCGAACATCCATGGGCAGGCCGTTGCGCGTGAAGCAAATACCCGCAACCAGCAAGAAACCGGTGCTCAGTACAAGGGAAAAACCGATGCCGGTCAGAATCGGCATCAAACCCGCGGCCAACAACGGACCGATCATCAGGGCCGCCTGGCTGGTGGCCGTGGTGGCGCCACTGATCCGCCGTACTTTGGTTTCATCCATGCCCCGTTGCAGCTGGGTAAACCACATGTCCAGGCTGGCCTCGAGCGACATGATCATCAGCCACACAAACAGGTTGGTGATCAGCAAGCCGAGGGTAAAGTTTCTCGAGAACCCGGAGATCAGCGCCAGGCCCGTCAGGCACAGTACGAACAGGCTGCTCATCTGGCGTCCGGTCATGTGGCGCGACAGGCGCTTGATCATCATCGGGGTGATGAACGCCGGTATGAACGAGCAGAAAATCGCCAGGGCCAACGGCAGGTAGTCGCCATCGTTCTGTTTGAGAATGGTCCAGGTCAACGAGACCAGCAGTGCGCCGGAAAACAGGCGGTAGACCGTCGAGCAGAACAGGAAAATGGCCAACTCTTTTGCGGTGCTTGGGTGTTCACTCATGTCGTCGATCCTTGCCCTTGAGTACGCGCGATTCATTGAATTTGAACGGCCGACGTCAGCCCCGCAGCCGCATTGAGCAGTGCAGAAGACTGGCGTCGATCCGGGGTGGCCGGGTGTCAGGCGAACGTGCGCATGACCTTGAGGGTTTTCTCGATATCTTCAGGGGTGTTGATGATCCCGGCAGAGAAACGCACCGTCGAATGGCGATACGGTGTGGCACTGGCGATGATCTTCTGCGCTTTCAACTTCGCCACGACATCCTTGGGCGCCCAGCCTTTAACGTCGCAGCACACGATGCCAGCGGAAAACTCGGCGGAGCGGGGCGTATGCAGGTGCACATTGGGCAGCTTCGCCAGGCCTTCTTTCAGTTGACCGTTGAGTTCGGCGACGCGGTCGGCGATGCGCTTGCGGCCGATTTTCTTGACGAACTCGAATGCCTCGATCACGCCCCACTGGTTTTCAAACGCCAGGAACCCTCCAGGGCTGACCCAGGCGGCCTGCGTTTCACCTTGCGGATCGCGTTGCTGGCGCCAGGCGTTGCCAGGCTCGGCGGCCATGATGGTAGGGATGGTGGGAGTGATCTGCGCCCATTGACCTTCACGTGCCCAGATTAGCCCCGTACCGTGCGGGCCAAGAATCCACTTGTGCGTGCCGGCGCTGAAAAAGTCGCAGCCCAGACTGGCCACCTGCGCCTCGGAACAACCGAAGCCGTGCACACCGTCGATCACATAGATGATCCGATCGGCTTCAGCGCGATCACGATTGAGTCGGGTCACAAGTGCACCGATGTCCTTGAGCGGCAAGCGCACGCCAGTGCCCGAGTGCACCCAGGTCATGGCCAGAATGCGCGTCGAGGGTTTGATGGCCGCTTCTATGCGCGCGACGATCGCGTCGACACTGACATCCTCAGGCCCTTCGTACAGGTCGATGCGACGGATGCTCCCACCCCATTTGACCACTGCCAGGCGCATGGCCTCGTCGTGGGTATACCACTCGTGATGGGTGGTCAGGATTTCCTGATCGGGACGCAGCTTCAGGCCGTTGTAAATCATCGCCAGACCCTGCGTGGTGCTGGTGGTCAGCGCGATGTCCTCGGCCCGACCACCGGTGTACTCCGCCGCCGCAGCGCAAACCTTGCGCCAAACCATGTCTTCGGGTTTGGCGAACATATTGTCTTCAAGGTAGCTGTAAGGGTTCTCGTCGAAGGCCTGGCGGTGGCGCGCCATCGCATCGCGTACCGGCTTGGGGTTGGAAGCCAGAAAGAAATTGGAAATGTGCACAAACTCCGGCGACAGCTTGAACTGCGCCCGTACCGACGCCCAATCGGCGGGGTCAAGCGTCGTCACGGTTTCATCCTTGACAGGCGCTTGACCCACCTGTGCGTTTACTACTCCAGCAAACATGCTGCCTCCAATCAGGGTCGCTCCTACAGTGGCGCCCATAAAATCACGTCTTCCCAGACTCATACCGGTTCCCTATCGATTCACATTGAAGTGCGCGCAGGACGCGCGAATATAGCGTTGAAAATACGCTGACCATAGAGGCCGACGGCCAGGCCGAGCACGATCAGCACCACCGCCAGTACTTTGCTCACCGGCACACTTTCGTTGAACACCACTACCGAGCCGAGCATGCCGAAGATCGGCACCAGCAGAGACAGCGGCGCCACTGTGGAGACCGGATAGGTTTTGAGCAGTGAGTTCCAGATCCAGTAAGCGAACAGCGTGTTGGGATAGACCTGGAACAGGATCGACAACACGGCAGTCGTGTTCACCTGACTGACCAACGCGGTGTAGCCGGCGCTGCCGTTCACCGCGTAATCGAGGGCGAACAGCGGAATCGGTGCAAACGCGCTGGACCAGACCAGAAAGCCGAAGACATCCTTGGTGCTGGCCTTCTTGTTAATGATGTTTGCAACGCTCCAGGACGCCGCGCCCACCAGTACCAGCAACACGCCGGTCAGGCTCACCGAACCGTCACTGATCTTGATGATGCACAACAGCCCCGCGAGGGCGATCAACATGCCCAGCACCTGGAAGCGGGTCAGCGCTTCCTTGAACACCCAACCGCCGAGCAGGATGGTGAAGAACGCGCTGAACTGCAGCACCAGCGACGCGATGCCCGCCGACAGCCCGGCCTTGATACCCAGATTGACCACGCCCCACAGACCAATGCCGAACACCAGGCCATAGCCGATGATGTAGCGCCACGGCACGTCGGGTTTACGGATGAAGAAAATCGCCGGTAACGCACAGAGACTGAAGCGGATACCCGCCAGGATGAACGGATCGACGGTGGCCAGTCCCAGTTTGATCACCGAGAAATTCACACCCCAGATTGCCGTTATCAATACAGCCAACACTACGTGCAGTGGTTTCATGGATTATTTGCCTTGATGAAGGAGGTCGGTGTCACGCCACAGAGGTCAGGTTGTGCGTCAGGCGCACATGTGAAAACAACGATTGCATCCATGCCCGGGTCTGCTGGGGGTCAGCGCTTTTGACAATGCCGGCCAATGGCGCTTCGAACGCCGAATACGTCACGTGCTCCGGCAACAGCGCGCCCACTGACAGTTCGTTCCATTGCACGACGTGCGCACTCGCGCGCAACTCTTCGGCGCCGTCCAGGCCCTGGTAGATGCGCTCCGGATGGGTGTGCCCCGGGAACACAAACCAGCCGAAACCCAGGTCGTGCTGCTGGCGATTGAAGGCCGAAAGGTCCAGCTCGCCGTCTACGTGAATGCGTAATTCCAGCGACGGCAAGTGGATGCCCGTGGCGAGCTCATAGGTCGCGACCACATCCGCGCCACCGACCCGGTTACCAACCTCGAGGAACACCGGCTCGTCGTCCGCCATGATCGCTTCGAGATGGAACGCGCCATTGTGAATCTGCACCGCTTGCAGCGCCGCGCTGACCCACTCATGCATCGACGCCGTGGTTTCGATGTGCCACGAACCGAGCGGTTGACCGCGCTCCATGTAATCCAGGCAGGTGCCCACGTATTCGCTGGACAGCAGGGTGATGACCCGACCGTTCAATACCAGACCGTCGAAATGGCGGATCGGGCCGCTGATGTACTCTTCGACCTGAAACTCATCAACGCGCAGCGCAAGACAGCTGATCTTGTGCCTGATCTCATCGAAGGCGCGAGCCGGTTGCTGATGAATGCTGACGTCCACGCTCGACGCGCCGCTGTGAGGTTTCAGCACGGTTGCGCCAGTCCACGGCACATGGCCTTGCAGCGCCAGATAGCGCTCCAGCGACATGAAGCGCGGTACACGCAGATGCCGGGCTTGAACCGCTGCTTTCATCTCCAGCTTGTTGCGCGCCAGTGTCACCGACTGCAACGACTCACCTTCGATATTCAGCACTTCGCGCAGACGCGCCGCGTCGAGCAATTCGTACTCGGACATCGAAATGACGCGATCAAAGGTTTGTGGGCTTTCGGCCAGCCACGCCAGCGTTTCATCGAAGGCGCTGTTCAGCCCGGCTCGCACCACGCTGTGGCAGCGCAGGTCGGCGGGGAGCGTATCGATCGCCGATTGTTTGCCGATGTACGTGACATCGTGCAAGTCATGGTCAATCCCGCGGTGGTATTCGATACGCGGATACGGGACACGGTGAAGAATCAGGATTTTCATGCCGGGGATCTCAAAGCGTATTAGAGAGAAGTCAGGACGCGACCTTGAACAATTGCGCAGCGGACAGGTGACGGTTCAGTACCGTGAGCCACTGTTCACGCAGCACCGTCACCAGATCGCGAATGTCGATGCGCGCGTCATGCAACGCGACGCAGGCATGGGCCACGAAGTCGCTGTTGTCTCTGGGTGTTGCATGGATCAGCCGTGACTGGCCGATGATCCAGGCGCATTCGAGCAGCGCTATATCGTCCTTGGCCAAGTCGAGGGTCTGCGCGGCCAACGTCAGCGTGTCATCAACCATGGTGCGGATTTCGCCCAGTTCGATCACGTCGAGCATCATGTCCTCGGGTACGCCGAACATCACCGTGGCGGCGCTGCAGGTTGCCGGTGGCAGTTCCTGCGGCACCGACGCGCGGAACACCGAATCGACCCACGCCGCATACAGATCGACTCCATGTACCGCGTGCGCCAGCGTCCAGATTTTCATGCCGCCGGGACGACGGTTAGGCTCGATCACGGCCGTTTGGTAATCGGCATCACTGAGTTTGATCTCGTTGTGAAACGGACCGATTCGCTGGCCGACCAGACGATTGACCTGCTCGCCGGTCTGACGAATCGCCTGACGCTCTGGCTGGCTGAGGCGGGCGGGCAGGATCTGCGCTACTTCCACGGGATAACGTCCGGTGGCGCTGACTTTTTCCGTGATAAACCAAAGATCGCCCAAGCCGTCATAAGAGTATTCGCGGGTGAAGGTGATGAACGCTTCTGCCAACACACCGCCCTCCAGGTAGGGCGCCACTTCGGCAAAGGCCTGCTCGCAATCACCCCCCGGTGCGACCATCACCACCCCGCGATTGTTGCCTTCACACGCAGGTTTGATGACGAAGCCGCGTTCCTGGCGCAGGGCGAAATTGCGCACATCGTTGATGCTTCCGATCTGTTGGAAGTCCGGCAGCATGACCCCCAGCGGGTCAAGCAGGGGACGGTCGCGACGCTCGGCAATGCGGTAGGCCAGTTTGTCAAAGGCCCCCAGCGCCAGCTCGGCGTCGTCCACCGGCAGGCCGAGTTGTTCGAGCAGGGCCGCACCGCTGGCGACCGCGTTGTCGGAAAACACCATTCCAGCACTGATTCTGCGAGCGTCCTCGCCCAACTGACGCAGCGCATGGGGGACGAAATCCGGGTCCAGCGGGTCGGCATCGATGACCCGGTCACTGATCTGCAGGTCATGAACCTGAGGATTGTCCCGGACCAGCCAGGTCTCGGCGCCCCATTGCTGGCGCGCATAGTTGCGCATGTGCAGAACATCGCCGATCCGGCTCAGGTTGTAGTCCACTATTAACAATACAGGCGCACGCAGCGGCATGTTCGTCATCCTCAAATGCATGGAATTGTTCATGGACAGCATTGCTGTTCCAGGCGCTTGCTCAGCGGGTTTTCAATGGCTCTCAACGTCGTACTGGATGTCCAGGGCCGTGGCGGAAAGACGCGCCAGACGCTCAAGTTCCGTTGCCTGACGGTCTCGGTCGAACGTCCACAGCAACTGGCCCAAAAACACTTCGCGGGCATGCGCGGGAATCACATCGCCTGCTTTGAGCAGGATGTGTTTCACCACCGGCGTCAGGGGCAGGTCGTTGAGGGTGACTGAACTCAGCGTTCCCGGTTTGGCGAAATAGACCCGGAAGAAAGTCGCTGTGGTCTGTGCGCTGCTGCCGTCCGCCTGCCAGCCAAATTGGGTCAGGCGTTGCACGAGCGCTTCGCGGGGCAGGGCGTCGTCCTGACTGGCCAGAAGCAGATCCAGCCACAGTGAGAGCATGCTGAGGCCGCCGGTGACGGCCTCGACGCTGTGGGAAATCAAGCTGCCGCCAACGCGCGGATTGATCTCGATCAGGTCCCAGTGTTGCCCGGTGAAACGCGCTTCAACGTGGTAACAGCCCCACTTGAGATCCATGCAGCCCAGCACGTTCTTCAGCCATTGCAAGCCCGCCGCAATCTGCGCCTGATCAAGGCTTGCCGGCGGCGTGGTGCAGCTGTCTTCCAGCACCGTGTCAGCAGTCTCGGTCACTTCGTATTTTTCATGGACGGCCACGACATGCGCCTGACCATCGACCAACAGCGTCTCGAAACTGAATTCCTGGCCGGCGATGTAATCCTCCGCCATGAACTGCAAGCCGTCGTTGAAGGCCGAGGCATACACCGTGTCCTCGACCGAAGCCTTGCGCAGTTCCTCAAGCGCTTGCCAGGTGGTGTCCTTGCGCATCGGAAACGCTGCATACGAAGCGATCCCGTGGATCGGTTTGATGAAGTAGCGCTGGTTCTGCGCTTGCAGTGTTTCCAGCACCGGTGCAGTCAATGCATAAGCATTGGCTTGCGATAATCCTGCCTCGGCCAGTTGGTTGCGCACCTCAAGCTTGTTGCGCAATGCCAGAGCCTGTCGGGCATCAATGTCATACGTTCCGAGCGCAGCGTTGGCTGCGGCCATCAGGTGTCGATAACCTTCCCACACACTGATGCAGCAGGTGACTTGCTCGCCGGACTTGCGCAGCGTCTGGAGTGCGTTGTTCACATCTTCCAGTCTCAACTGGTGAGAGTCTGCGGTGTAGAGCCGGTCCGCCCAGCCCTGAATCTGTTCCAGGCGGGCCGGCACGTGTTCCGGAAGCGGCAATGAAGTCAGTACGAAACACCGGAGCTGGCGGCGATGCAGCTCCTCCTTCAAGTCCTCCAGAAAAGAAAAGCCGCAGTGGCTCAGGATCAGAACGCCGGGTCGATTTGAATTCATTGCCTGCTCCATGGCTTAAGCTGCCTTGTCTTGCGGCTTGGCCAGGGTGTCGATGTACAGCTCGCTGAAGTACATGGCGAGAATTTTCTGATGCTCGGCCAGGTAGCGTTTCAGGGCTTCGATGTCCTGCTCACCTTTGATCAGGAAGCGCAGAGCGGCCCAGACTTCACCCGGATGGTCGTCGTTGATATCGGTGTGAGAGTGGGAAACCTGACCGATGATGTTTTTCTCGCCAACCGACGCCTTGAGGGCTTCGAGCTTGCGTGGTTCGAGCTTCACGTTCACGTACTCGACCAGGTACGAATAGGCAACGACGCCCAGTGGGCCTTCGTGGTCCAGCAGGTAGGAGAAGAAGCCCGCCAGCAACTTGGTGGACAGGTACGGTTCGGTGGCCAGGAACTCTTCGCGACTTACGCCGACACGTTCCAGATCCTGAATGAACAGGTCGTCGTGGAGCATTTCTTCCTGTTCGTAGTGGGCCCAGATCTGTGCCGCTTCCGGGCTGACCTTGGCCACTTCGACCAGGGCTTTTGCTTCAGCCACGCGCAGCAGACGGATGCGCCATGCGGTTTCGACCAGGTGACGTTTGTAGTACGCGCTGTTGACATCTTTGCCTTCCAGGTGAGCGGCTTGAGGCACGGTTGCGTACCATTGCTCGACTTGTGCATCGATAATCCGGTCAACTTCCCCACGCAGATTTAACGACGCGGCAGCATTGAGAAAAGGAGTGCGATCACCATAGCCAACATTCTTTACACGGTTAAGCATAATCAAGCCTCTGTTTAGGGTTTGTTTTTAACGCGTTAATTAATGAACCGACTTCAACTGCAACTATCAGCCAATGACTTCAATGGCTAATTCACCTCTTATCAGGCACTGGCACGCCAGGCGGTATTCTTCGCCGGTGTAACCCAGTACTTCGATAAACGCTTCTTCATCGCCGTCCCGAGGGTTTAACGCCTCGAGACCCGATTTGACTTTGATCAGACAGGCGCCGCAGGCTCCGACGCGGCAGCCCAGCGGGATCACGTTCTTTCCACCGGCTTCCCACTCGATATCGGTAATAGGCGAGTTGACCGGTAATTGAAACTCAAGTTGATGCGACGCAATAGTGAGTGTGTGCAACACCATACTGACCTCGGTTGATATTAAAGTGTGTGTGGCAGGCCCACTGCTTCACGCCATCCGTTAACTTACGATCGCGAGAAGTTTGTTGATGTTGGAAAGTTATTTGGAAGTCAGTTCCAGGTAGATCCAATACAGCAGGGCGACTGCGCTGATGGCGGCACCCAATATGCAAACGGCGACCCAGCCAAAGTGTGCATAAGTATAAGTAGCGGCTATTGCACCCAGACCACTGCCCACCGAGTAGAAACACATGTAGGCGCCCACCAATCGGCTTTGTGCATCGGGTCGTGCGGCAAAGATCAGGCTCTGATTGGTTACATGGACGGCTTGCACGGCGAAATCCAGTAACACCACACCCACCACCATGGCGAACAATGAGTGTTCAACGAACGCCGTAGGCAGCCAGGACAAGGTCAATAGTGCCAACGCGACGCCTGTGGTGCGATTGCCGAGCCCTTGGTCGGCGAGCCGTCCGGCCCGTGCCGCAGCCAGCGCACCGGCCACACCGGCGAGTCCGAACAAACCAATCTGGGTGTGTGACAGTGACAACGGTGGCGCGCTGAGCGGCAGTACCATCGACGTCCACAACACACTGAACGCGGCGAAGATCAGCAGGGCGAAGGTGCCCCGGACACGCAATGTGCGTTCGGTCAGGTACAACTGGCACACCGATCGCAGCAATTGCCAGTAGCCGCCTTTCGCCGGTGGCGTGGTGGAGGCAGGCATGGTGCGCATCAGCACCAGTGCCATGCCGATCATCAGGGCGGCCGAGACAAAATAAACGCCGCGCCAGCCGGCCAGATCAGCCACTGCACCGGAGACGAAGCGGGCCAGCAGAATCCCCAGCACCACGCCACTGGTCACGGTGCCGACGGCTTCGCCACGCTGCTCGGGACTCGCCAGCGAAGCGGCGTAGGCAACCACCACTTGCACCACGACCGCCATCAGGCCCACCAGCACCATCGCGCCGAGCAACATGCCCCAATCCTGCGACAGGCCAACTGCGCACAGGGCCAGAGCCGACAGCAGCATTTGTGTAAGGATAAGTTTCTTGCGATTGAGCAAATCACCCAGCGGAACGATGAACAACAATCCGACGGCATAACCGGCTTGTGTCGCGGTCACTACGACACCAATCGTGCCCGGCGAAACCGACAGGCTGGCAGCCATCGATTCCAGCAATGGCTGGGCGAAGTAGACGTTTGCGACCGCCATGGCGCAGGTAATTGCAAAAAGAAAAGTCTGATAGCGACTGAGCTTGGAGGTGTCCCGGGTTTGAGGGGCTTGCGTGTGCCCACCGCTGGATTTTTCGGCTTCGATGTCCATCTTTACCGGGGCATGAGACTTGAACGGCATCACTCCATCCTTGGAATATGTGGTTTCAAAAGGAAACCGACGCGTTGATTTTTATCAAATGAAGTTGTTAAATGCAACCACATTTTGTAAAACATTTTTGTCTGACGTTAGAACTTTTCCCCCCCTTCCTACTGACTCGCTTCCAGGAGATCCATGGCCAGACAGCAATTACTGGCGCAGAGCGAATGCCCGGTCGCCCGCACGCTCGAAGAAATCGGAGATCGCTGGGTATTAATGATCATCCGTGACGCGTTCGACGACGTTCGCCGCTTCAGTGAATTTCAGAAACGCCTTGGTCTCGCCAAGAACATCCTCACGGTCAAGCTCAAAATGCTCGTGGAGTTGGGCGTATTCAACATCCAGCCGGCATCCGACGGCAGTGCCTACAAAGAATATGTGCTGACTGATATGGGGCGCGCGGTGTTTCCCATCGTCGTCAGCATGCGCCAGTGGGGGGAGCGCTACTTGTTCAACACAGGGGAGAGCTACTCGGTGCTGCTCGACAATGAATTGTCGGAGCCGGTAGAAACCATCGCCGTACGTTCCAGGGCGGGCAAGGTGTTGACCCCGGCCGATTGTCATCGGCGGGTCGTCAAGCGCTAGGGGTGACGTGAGCATTTCATCTGGCGCTTTCGAAATTGCGCCGCAAATCGCCCGTTACATCCACCAGCCTGACGCGTCGGCCATCGTCCTCGGTTACGAGTGGATGGTCGACCGGTTGAATCCACAACCCAATATAGATAGTCCGTCCCACCTTCATCGATACTGGTAACGGTTGGCAGGTAGCTGTCAGTCGACCCAGGGACATAATCTGGGTGATGTGTACCAGTGGGCTGCGGAGTCGACATGAATGTGTTTTTGCTTTTGAGGCATGAAAGACGTGTCGAGCGTGCCCAGTGCTATCGAAACCCAGTCGGTAAATTCGCCTTGAAATCGTGACCAGAACAACGTCGATCCACAGGTCTCGCAAAACTCGCGTAACACCGTCTCAGAGGATGCATAGGTTTTGATGCTGGTGGCGCCGCCAAGTATCCGTAGCGATTTGCGGGGAACGCTGCCGTACGAAGCGAATGCTGCTCCGTGACCTTTGCGACACTGGCTGCAATGACAATGACTCACTGATTTTGGTGGAGTGAGTAGCTCGTAACTGACGGCTGCGCATAGACAGCTTCCTTGGTATTTCTCTGTCATGCGTCCAGCCCTGCGCTTGAAAACACGCCAGCTTAACCATCTCAGGCTAGTCAGTCGACTGACCGCTATAGGCCGGTTGCTGCCTGTCGTGAAGGGCTGCAATCCAACGCCGACATTGGCAACAGGCAGAGGCTGGCCGCTTCCTGCCGATCATGAGGAATGGCAGTCGGCCATTTAGCAGGCGCTTGCCAAACTGTACTTCGAGCTTGAATAGACGTCCTCCAATCGTCAGTTTTCTTTCATCTTGAAGCTTAGCTGCTGCCTATGGCGGTAGGTGCCTACCCCGTCTGAAAAGGCTCATCTCGTTGTAAGTCTTTTTTAAATTTTTTGCGGGCCAACCACTGGTCGACTTTTCTGTGTGCCGCTTGAACCACTGTCTAAAGAGGTCTAATTATTAAGCGTGGGAAAAAATCCCACGAGAAAGTTGCCGAAAAATTTATACCGATTTCCGACTGATTTGGCGTTTCTCACGGTAATGACCAGGAGACGGAAAATGTAAATTCATAGGCTGTTCAACAGGGCTTAATTGGCGATGGTCATTGGTGGTGTGCTGTCGGCGTCCATCGTTTTGGTTCCGGATTCGATTTCTCATGGCTCCAGTGCTTACGCTAAAGAAGGCGGCGGCAATGGCAATGGTGGAGGCGGTGGACACGGCGGAAATGGAGGGAGTGGCGGCGGAAATGGAGGCGGCGGTGGCCACGGTGGAAACGGCGGCGGAAGCGGAGGTGCAGGCGGACATGGTGGAAGCGGCGGCGGTAACGGAAATGGTGGCGGCAGCGGTGGTAGTGATGGTAGTGGCGGTCATGCTGGTAACGGCGGTAATAATAGTGGCAGCAGCCATGGCGTTGCGGGCAACGACTACAGTGGGGTTTCGAGTTCAGGTCGCAGCAGCAACCATGCTGAAGCGGGCGATGATCATGGAAATCACGTTGGTGGAGAGCCTGGCGATGATCATGGCATTCATGTTGGTGGCCAGCCCGGGGACGATCATGGCAATCATATTGGCGGCGAGCCTGGAGACGACCATGGCAATCACGTTGGTGGTGAGCCTGGCGATAATCGTGGCAACCATGTGGGTGACGAACCGAGTGATGACAACTGCAGAAGCCGAGTCGCTCTGACGGGATCTCATATTTTCGTTGATCTTGAATAGCAGGGATGGGAGTAGATCTGTGCTGAAATCGTGAATTCTCCGTAGAGATTTCAGCGTAGCGGCAGAGTTCTGGGTGGTTAGCAGTGGAGCTGGCAGGACGCCTGAAGTATGGGAAAGATGGAATAGTTTTGTAATGAATCGCCCCTAGTTTCGAAGACTCGCCGAGTTACCGCTTCTGGCCGCGGGCTGCCTTCCGCGAAGGGCAGCTCTGGGTGGACTTGCGTCGATCATGGCGGGCTCGAATCGATCAGATCATGGTTGGGCGAAGCTCACCTTCGTACCCAGGTGGGGCTCAGATTTTTCTGTGCAATTCTCACCGAAATTTATGCGACCACAGCCAGAGGGCCTGATGGCAACCACGCAGTCCACATAGGCACGTGCAGGGCAATTAGAAAATCCGGGGGGACTCATCTCCTGAAAGATTGGGTTGGGTTATTGACTGATGCCACATCACATCGGTGATGCCGAATCGTTCAGCTAACTCAGTCATGTCTGAATAGCTGCCCACCCAGCCCGATGGTCTTTCAAGTAAAACAGTGCCCGAATGGAAAAACGCATAGCACACAGCGTCGTGTGGAGTCAGGTTATCGTCAGAATGCTCAATGACCTTTCTTTTGCCTTGAAAGCTGTAGCAGATCGTAAATCCCATGGACGACTTCCTCATGTAGGCGATTTGCCACTACAAAGATAGTCGCCCTCCTAGCATTTCCAAAGTAATAAAGTAGCCACTTATCGGGAAGCCTTTGAGCCAAGCTCAGCAGCCTTTGCTGAAGTATTTGTGCAAGGTCATCTCCTGCCTCCCTGAGGAAGCGTCTGGATACACCAATCTTTCACTATCAAAAAACTAGTCACATCTGAATGACTGCTGTTGGCCGATTGCTGCCTGTCGCGAAGGGCAGCAATCGACCCGTAGCAAACGATCAGGGCTATGGAAAATAAATCTGCGTTTTTCTGTTTATCAGCCAATTTTCTGGGATGTGGCCTTTTGCAATCACCGCGCACTCTCTAGAATCCGCCCAGCACTCCGGCTATGGAGGCGCTATGCCATCATTTTAGGAAGCCATCATGCAAATGGGAAAAATTCTGGGGTTGGCCCTGGTGCTAGGGTTGAGCGGTTGTGCCAGCTTTACCAAGGATGAAGTGGCACCGGTGAATCTGCCGTCCATGTCGAGCTATTCGAACAAGCCGAATGTGTATGTGGACTTTGATTTCTACCAAGGCGCGCCAAAAAGCGCCTCAGCCGTTGAAATGCCCCAAGCCCGCGACATGCTCAAGCCTGAACTACAAAAAGTGCTGAGCGATTCCGGGCTCTTTGGTCGTGTCACGCTGGATGAATTCCAGAAGCAGCCTGGGGATTACAACCTGCGCCTCAAGGTTTACAACCACCCGCCTGGTGGTGGTCAGCTTGTCATGGCCTTTATCAGTGGGCTCACCATGACCGTCATCCCTTCGATGGCCACTGATCAATACACCATGAGTCTCGAGGCGCTTGACCAACAAGGGCTGGCAATCAGCAATGCCAGTAACCATGACTCGATCAATACCTGGATCGGTATCTGGTTTGTGCCTTTGATGGGCAATACCCCGAAAGCGGCGATTAGCGATACCTTCAGCCGCCAGGTCAATGCGTTGCTCAAACAAATGGTAGAGAGCAAGAGCCTGAAATATTCGGCACTCGATTCCGGGGTGTCACGGATCTGATGAAAAAAGAGCCGCCATTGCGGCTCTTTTTTACCCTCATTTCAGGGCCTGTATGAACTGCGGGTCGCTGTACAAGGTCTTCAGCAAATCACGAACCATCGGGTTGTAGGCATTGGCGGCGTTCGGGATCGCAATGGCTCCGAAAAAACTGCTGTCCCACTGGCGGCTCACGTCCTTGGTCGCGTCGTAAACCACCTCATTGCCCTTGAGCAAAGTAAAACGGGCAGCGAGCTGGCCGGTACCGGTACTCACGCCTGCCGTCAGCTCATTCTTGACCAGCAATACATCCAGGTGCCGCTGTGCTTGCGGATCCAGCAGGCCCGCTCGGCGCAGTTCTTCGTTGATGGCCTCCTGAATATGCAGAGGGATGCTGCCAGTGGGCGAGCTGATCGGATTGGCCCGAACACTCAGCGAGCCCTGGCCAGCGTCCGCCTTCACCTGAGCATTGCTGATTGAGTGCAGTGGTGGGGTCTGCTTGAGTTGTTGGACGTTCTCGTAACTCGGCTCATAACGCGTCATGGTGACACCACAACCTTGCAACAGCAGCGCGAGTAGCGGGACGAACAGGAGGGACTTTTTCACGGCATTTCCTTGCATGAGAGGAGGGGGCCGAGATTATCGTAAGATGGCACTTAGCTATCAATCATGTTTCAACTGTTGGCTGAGAAAAACTGCTCGGCAAGCCCGACGATAATGCCCTCAGGCCCACGCAGATAGGCGAGCCGGTACGAAGTCTCGTACTGCATCCGGCCAATGAGTTCGGCGCCATGGGCCTGCATCCGCGCCACGACAGCGTCGATACCAACGACGGCAAACATGATGCGACGAAGACCCAAGGTGTTTACCGGCGCATCCACGGGGCCGAACCTGACCGCGTCTGGCGTGTGGAATTTATCCAGCTCTATTCCCTGCCCGTCGGGCGTGCGCAGCATCGCGATCGTGGACCGGACGTCTCCAAGCCCTATGAGGCTCCCGACCGCGGGCCCTTCAACGGTGGTTTGGCCTTCGAGTTTGAGGCCTAGTTCGATAAAGAACGCTTTTACCGCTTCGAGATCGTCGACGACGATCAGGACGTTGTCCATTCTCTGGATTGTCATGGGCGTTGGTCCTTCTTTGAACGGTGTCGTGGAGTTCCCAGCTTTCAGGCTCGTCAACCGCCACTGACTTTCCAGTGCTTGACGTCATCGGCAAATACCATCTGCTTCATCTCATGAGCAATGCCGTAGGCCAGGGACTCGTGGGCGGCGATGACTTTTTCCTCGGCGGACAGGCAATGGAAAATATCCAGTTTGGTCACGGCGTCCGCTGTTTCGAGCGTGAAAATTTGCACATAGCGTGCAAGATCATTGTCGAGACTGGACAGGTATTCGCGCAGTCGTTGGTGGTCGACCGATTTTTGGCTGAAGTACCAGTTCATCGGGTGAATCAAGAATCTGGCATGAGGCGAAGTGATGCGTCGATTGGCCGCCAGAAACATGATGATCCCCATCGATTCGATATTGCCGGCGTTGATGGCGCAGAGCGGAACCGGCAAGGATTTGAGGAACGTGTACAGCGTGAAGCCGAAGTTGGTGCTTCCGCCACAGGTGGACAAATTCAGGAGCAGTGAGGTTGCGCCCTGGTCGATGGCTTCCAGGCAGCAATCCCTGAAGCGTTCAGTGGTTGCCTGATCGATCTGGCAGTGAAAATGCACGATATGTTCTGTCATCGACGACCTCCTGAATGACATGCCGGGAGGGCTGCTTTCAAGATAATCAGTCTAGTGAAACTTGGTCCTGATGTCTGAAAATCCGGCATGCGGCGCCCCTTGATCATGGGGATGCCGCCAGTCGAATGAGTTGATTTCCGATGGAACCAAACCCCGAAATCCGCTCGTCGCGAGCTCGATATTACCGTTCAAACTTTCGATTTTTGGCGCCCTCCGAATTAAACGAGCACCTGCTCGTGTCAACGATCTAGAGGTGAACAGACATGGCCAACACAGGAAACAACAACCCAGGCGGCTTTTCTGACCGGGACAAGACTTCGCAAGCCGGCAAGAAAAGTGGAGATTTTTCCAAGGATCCACAACGCACCTCTGAAGCAGGTCAAAAGGGAGGCCAGGCTTCGGGCGGTCAATCATCACGGGATTCGGATCGCATGTCCGGTGGCGGACAAGGAACGAATCGCGGCGGTGAATTTACCGACGATAACGAAAACATGTCCAAGCCCGGCCAGAAAGGCGGTCAGGCTTCAGGCGGACGGCAATCAAACGATCCTGATCGTATGAGCAGCGGTGGACAGGGCAGCGGTCGCGGGACCAATGTCACCGATGATCGCGACAAGTCCTCCGACATGGGACGCAAGGACAATGAGCAGGGTGGCGGTGGAGGACGCAAATCCTGATGCAGTGTGATTGCCATCAAGCCCCGACCCGTACTCGGGGCTTGATTTGATTGAACATCGATCCGGGAAAATCTGAATAAAGGCCCTAAATCGAGGTTTTCATGGAAGCTGCGCGGTTGAGCCAGGGCATCGAGACCCTGGATCAGATCCAGTTTGCGATCCTTGAGCGCAACGGAAAAATGTCGGTGATTTCCCGTGAGTCGTGAACGTGGAAGCGGCTGATTCGGCGCTGATGGTCGCGCGCGCGCAGTTTGCGATCACCATTGGTTTTCATATCGTGCTGGCCGCACTCACCATTGGGCTGGCCAATTTTCTGATGGTGCTGGAAGGTCTCTGGCTCTGGCGTGGCTGTAAAATCCATCTGGATATTTACCGTTATTGGCTAAAGGTGTTCGCCCTCAATGTGGTGGTAGAAAGGTGCGTTCTGCCCGCAAATGACGGTGACGGTTCCAACAATGCGCCCGGCCTCAAACATGCGACGGGAAGTGCGGCAAGACGTGCTCACTGAGCTCGTCGAGAATCTCTCCATAGGGTTGGCGGCTGACCTTGGGGTTAAGCGCGATATGCGAAATGCCGGCAGCTTGCGCTTGTTCCAGATAATTGCGCAGGCCGTTGCGCCCCGCCCGGAAGCCTCCCTGAATGCGCTGGAATGGCTGGTCCGGGTTGTCGCTGAGGTCAAAATAGCCACCCAGACCTAACGGTTTGAAAGCGTTTCGGCCTTCGATCTCACGCACTTTGGCGTGCCAGCTCTCGCCCAACGATGCCAGTCGCTCGGGGCTTTGCACGCCGGCCAGATAGCCATCGAGGTGTTCGGCCAACCATTCAATGCTCTGCTGCGCCTGGCCGACAGCGATTGAAGGGACGCGGCCATACGGCGCTTTTGGTACCAGGTCGAGGTTTCCGAATGAGTGACCGAATCGCTCGGAGCGAAAACGCGGGAAGTTCTGCTCGATCAGGGTGCGAAACACCGAAAAGGCATCACGATACCGATCACCACGGGTTTCATAATCGATACCCAGCATCGGGTAGTCGCTGTATCGATCGCCCGAGGACAGCCCCAATACCACGCGCCCTTCGCTCAACTGATCCAGGGACGTCGCTTGTTTGGCCAGATACATGGGCTCATGGGTAGGCAGCACGATACCGGTGGTTCCCAGGACGATGTTGCGCGTGGCGGCGGCCAGGAAGCCGATGTAAACCAGGGGCTCGAAGATGTGCGCCACATCGTTGTAATCCGGGTCGTAGAAAGGAATGTCACGCATCCACAGCGCGCCAAAACCCAGCGCCTCGGCGCGTTGCGCCATTTCAACGTGGCCACGCATGGTCGGTGCCGCGCGACCGGCGTGAGTTTCGAGGGGCAAAATAAGGCCAATCGTCAGTGCCTGTGGTTTAAACAGGCGCTGAAAACCAGGGTGACGCTCAAGCGAGGGATCAGCGGTCGGCAGGGCGGCAGGTTGCACGTGTGGCGAGGGTTGGGTGGCAATGGTCATGATGGCAGTCTCGGTGAGTGGCGTTGACTGACATATTTATTGATTCCTCAATCCGGATAAACAGCAGTCACAGACCATTACACGGTCCGCTGAGTCCCTAATGATGTTCAGACTCCCAAGGCACCCCTGATTCCCAGCGTTCAATCAACAGATCAATAAAGGCGCGGACACGCGGGGATAACTGACGCTTGCTCGGGTAGACAACCCGGATGGGGTCGGGCGATGCACGGTAAGGTTTGAGTACTTCCACCAACGTTCCGTCGCGCAGGTCGTTACCGGTGATATAGGTCGGCAAGTGAATCAGGCCAATGCCAGTCAACGCCGCTTCGCGCATGGCTTCAGAACTGTCGATGTTCAGCCGCCCTGGCTGTTCGTACAAATAAAGGCCAGTGGGTGTCTGGTAACGCCAGACACTGGCCTGGCCACTGATGAACGCTATGGTGTCATGCCCGAGAAGATCAGCAGGCGTTTGTGGTACGCCGCAGCGGGCCAGATAAGACGGCGAGGCACACGTTGCGAACTGCTGCCAACCCACTGTTCGGGTTAAGAGTTGTGAATCATCTTTTGGCGCACCAATGCGGATGGCTATGTCGATACCTTCTTCGACAAGGTCGACAAAGCGATCGGTAAACCAGACGTCTGCGCGAAGTTCAGGCCACTGTTTCAGATAAGCATCCAGAATCGGCAGGATATGGCGCTGACCGAAGGATAGGGGGGCTGTGAGTTTAAAAGTGCCGGTCGGCCGCCCACGGCGCAAGGCCATGGTTGCCTCCACCTCATCAAGATCCTCGAGAATTTGCTTCCAGCGTTCATAGGCAACCCGTCCCTCGTCAGTCAGGCTCAGTTTGCGCGTCGTGCGATTCAGAAGCCGTGCTCCCATTCGACCTTCAAGACGAACAATACTTTTACCTACAGCCGATCGGGTCAGACCGAGTGAAGCTGCAGCAGAGGTAAAGCTTCCAGCCTTCACAGCCGAGACAAACGCAGCGATGTCACCGAATCGGTTAGCTTCCATGGGTAGCTTTACTCCAGTGCGTAAGCGTTGTAGCGGGAAATGACGTTCCCCAAGACAGGTTCTTGCAGTGTCTCAAAATCAAAAACGCTGTCGAATCAGGTTTTGTCTCCTGCTGATAAGCCCACTGAGGGGGGCTGTTGGTGATCTCATCTGATTATGTGGCTTGCGAGCCCATCTTTCGCTGCTACGCTTAATACGTCGGAGCTGTCCGCAAGGCGACATGTTTCACCCCCCCGGATTTCGGTAATCCCAGGCCTTTCACGCCACCAGCCATCCTCAGCCGCTACTGCCGACCGTGCCAGGCCATATTTCGGTCATGCGCGCTAAACCCATGCACATGTGTTGACCCGCGAAGGAACGGAGTAATGGGTGTGATTTTTCACGCCCCCATCAATCATTGGCGGGCCACAACGACGGCTCAAACGGGAATTCGCATGTCCTCAGGCATTCTTTGGAGAAACTGCCATGAGACTTCAGTTGCTTACGGCTGCACTGATTTTCACCAGTATGACGACCACCGTTACGGCGCTCGCTGGTGAGACTTCCCCCCCCACAACCGATAAGGCATCAGCCACCAGCGTGGTCAAACAGGAAATCAAGCTCACGCGAATCACGCCCGAATACTGGCGGGTCACGTTCCACAACCCGCCGTACAACATCTATGGTCCGGAAACCATGCCGCAGTTGAACGAGGTGGTCACCGCCATCGAGTCCGATCCGAAGCTGGTGGTCGTCGTGTTCGACAGCGACGTGCCGGATTTCTTTCTCACCCACTATGACTTCGTCCCCCCGCTGACTGACACCACCAGTCTGCCCAACGGCCCGACCGGCCTGCCGCCGCTGCCTGACATGCTGGTGCGATTGAGCAAGGCGCCGGTGGTCTCGATTGTGTCGATTCGCGGTCGCGCTACCGGCGTTGGCAGCGAACTGGCGTTGGCCAGCGACATGCGCTTCGCCAGCCGCGAGAAAGCCATCCTGTCGCAATGGGAAATCGGCGCCGCCCTGGTGCCTGGCGGTGGTCCTATGGCGCGCCTGCCCAGACTGATGGGGCGCGGGCGAGCGCTGGAAGTGCTGCTGACCGGCAACGACATCAATGGCGAACTGGCCGAACGCTATGGCTACGTCAATCGCGCGCTGCCCGACGCCGAACTCGACAAGTTCGTCGACACCATGGCCCGTCGCATCGCCCGGTTCGACAAGCAGTCGATAGCCGACATCAAGCGCCTGGTCGACGCGGCCAGCCTGCCGCCCAATGACGCCATCGCCAGCGAATGGGAAGGTTTCATCGGTTCGGTGAAACGCCCGACGGCACAGGCGCGGATCAAACAATTGATGGAGCTGGGCCTGCAAAAGAAAGCGGACGTCGAAAAACGCCTGGCCCATTACACCGGCACTTTGGGTGAGGCGTCGAAATGATCCTGCATCCCGTTTCCTTATAAGAATCGCGGTTGCTTCCCAGGCTGGCGTAGGGAAGCAACCGTGACAATCTTTATTTATGGCGGACAATCGGGCCAGTGCTCTATGACGCTCTTGTAGCGAGTGTAAAAGCGCACGGCTTCCTCGCCGTATGCGTGATGAGCACCGAACATCGATCGCTTCCAACCCCCGAACGAATGCCACGCTGACGGCACTGGACTCGGAAGGTTGATGCCCACCATACCGATCTGAATCTGCCGGGTGAATGCGCGCGCGGCGCCGCCGTCGGATGTGTAAAGCGACACGCAGTTCCCCAGCTCGTGGGCGTTGACGAGTGCAATTGCGCTCGCGAGATCAGGCACCCGGACAACCGACAGGACCGGCCCGAAAATCTCTTCTCGATAGATGCTCATTTGCGGCGTTACGTCGTCAAACAGCGAGCCGCCGAGAAAGAAGCCCTCTTCGTGGCCGGCCACGGTCTGGCCGCGGCCATCGACGACAAGCCTGGCACCTGCCGTGAGGCCCGCATCGATATAGCCCAACACCTTGGTGCGATGCGCGGCACTGATAAGCGGTCCCATATCCAGACCGGGCTCCATGCCACCGCCCATCTTGAGCGAGCGCACGCGCGGCGCGAGACGTTCGATCAACTCATCACCGACACTCCCTACCGCCACCACGACTGACGTCGCCATGCAGCGCTCGCCGGCTGAGCCATATGACGAGTTGATTATCGCATCGACCGTTTTATTGAGATTGGCGTCGGGCAAGACCACGAGATGGTTCTTCGCACTGCCCAGTGCTTGAACGCGCTTGCCGTATTTCGCGCTTTCTTTGTAGATATATTCGGCAACTGGCGTCGAGGCGACGGCAGATACCGCAACCACATCGGGGTGCTGCATCAGTGCATCGACGACGGCCTTGCTGCCATGGAGGACGTTGAACACGCCTTTGGGAAAGCCCGCTTCGATGAACAGCTCCGCGAGCCGAATCGATGCCGACGGAGTGCGCTCCGAGGGTTTGAGGATGAAAGTGTTTGCGGTCGCGGCCGCCATCACAAACATCCAGCACGGCACCACCATCGGGAAGTTGAATGGCGTGACGCCCATGGCCACGCCGACGGGTTGACGCAGATTCCACGCGTCGATGCCGGGGGCGCTCTGATCGGTGAAATCGGTCTTGAGCAGGTTTGGAATGCCACACGCGAATTCGACGATTTCGATCCCGCGTATCACCTCGCCCTTTGCATCCTCAAACAACTTGCCGTGGTCGCGGGTAATCAACTCTGCGAGTTCGTCGCTATACGTCTCGAGCAGTTCCTTGAACTTGAACATCAAACGCGCACGCTTCAGTGGCGCGGTTTCGCTCCAGCCCGGGAAGGCGGCTTTCGCCGAAGCGACGGCCGCGTCGACGTCTTCTGCGTTGGCGACCGGCAATTGGGCTGTCACTCGGCCTAGCGCCGGGTCCAACACGTCGGCGAACTGTCCGCTCGTGCCTGCAGCGTGTTGACCGTTGATGAAATGACTCAGTTGACGCACCGAGCCTTGATTTGCTTCGCTCATACGGTCCTCCTGAACATCAGGGTCCTGTACTGGCAGCAACATGCTGTGATCCATCCGTCACTATGCGCTCGCCCCGGCGTTTATCAAGGAGGTCGTCGCGTCAACCGTCGAACGAGGTAGTCGCGACCCATGGCGCACGAGTTAAGTTCGGGCTGCAACGAACGGTTGTCCAATACCTCTAAACACCCCGGAATGAGCCGTGAACCATTCTTCCTGAGCAAGCTGCATTCTCCAGGGAGAGTTGTTCGCCTGTTCGTGCGCACTGGATTGGAGGGCATCGGCTGTCGCAAGGTAGTGCAAGGCTAGATGGGTGAACGGCTGCGGCTCCCCATCCACGATCCGGAATCGTCGCACCGCAAGCCAATCGGAGCAGTCGAGCAATGTGGGGATGTGATCCTCTTCATACCAGCGGTCAAACGCTTCGGTGCGGGGCGCGGGCACGGTGAAGAATACGGCATAGACCAGTGCGGCTTCGCTTGAGGATGCGTTGTGCGCCTGCGGATTCTTCCAGCTGCTGATTTCCTCCCCGATATAGCGCGTGACATCTTTGGCTCCGGCCACTATGCGGCGAGTCGATTCACCCGAGCTGGCCTTGATTTCCTTGTACTCGGGTGTCAGCAGGGCACTCTTGTCTTGCAATTCGTAGAGGGCCAGGTACGCAGGGCCATCTGCATTGCGAAAGCGCTGCGCACTGACGAAGCCCGGTGCTTGCATGCGCGGCGGGATATGCTCGGTGTCATACCAGTGGTTGAATTCGTCCTCCTGGGTCGCACCAGGCGTCATCTCTGAAAACAGCACAGCTTTGCGGGTCATTGGCCTGTCTCTCGTAAATGTTCAGCGCTAGCGCCAGCCGAGGTCGGGGGCGACATGGGTGAGAATCGATTCGATGACGTGCGCGCAGTACTCCACGCCCAATTGGTTTGGCACCGTGAGGAGCAGGGTGTCGGCGGCAGCGATCGCCTCGTCCTTGGCCAGTTCCGCAACGAGGACATCCGGTTGCGCCGCGTAGTTTCGACCGAAAATCTTCTGAGTATCGTCGTCCAGGAAGCCGAGCGTATCGTTGCTCTGAGTGTCTCGACCGAAGTACAGCCGGTCCAGATCGTTCACCAGCGCGAAGACACTGCGGCTGACGGACACGCGCGGTTCTCGTGTATGTCCGGCTTCTTTCCAGGCCTCACGATAGGCGCGGATCTGTTGTGCTTGCTGGATATGAAGGGGGAGGCCGCTTTCGTCGTTCTTCAAGGTCGAGGTCTGCAGATTCATACCCATCTTCGCGGCCCAAACCGCGGTTGCATCGGAACCCGATCCCCACCAGATGCGCTCGCGAAGGCCTTTGGAATGCGGTTCGACCCGTAGAAGCCCAGGCGGGTTTGCAAACATCGGCCTTGGATTGGGCTGCGCAAAGCCCTTGCCCCGCAGCACCTCATAAAAAACTTCGGTGTGACGGCGCGCCAAATCGGCATGAGTCTCACCCTTGTCAGGCTCGTAGCCGAAGTGGCGCCATCCGTCCATAACCTGTTCGCCGGAGCCGCGGCTGATACCCAGCTGCAGCCGTCCACCCGCAATCAGATCGGCTGCCCCGGCATCTTCTGCCATGTAGAGCGGGTTTTCGTAACGCATGTCGATGACACCCGTTCCGATTTCGATCCTGCTGGTTTTTGCTCCGATCGCTGCGAGAAGCGGAAAAGGCGATGCAAGCTGTTGAGCGAAATGATGGACGCGAAAGAACGCCCCATCTGCGCCCAGTTCCTCAGCGGCAACCGCCAGGTCGATGGATTGCAGAAGAACATCAGACGCCGACCGCGCCCGCGAACCCGCAGAATCGCTCCAGTGGCCAAAAGAAAGAAAGCCGATTTTTTTCATGGGAACCTCACCGAAAGGGTTCAGATACAGGGTAACGGGTGGTCATGATCACCCTGGAGCTGGTTAATCAGATCGCTTCTCAAGCACGTCCTTAACCACAGGCAATGCCGTATAAACGCTGGACCAACCCGTGTAAAACGCCAGTTGCGTCATGACTTCGCCCACTTGCGTGCCGGTCAGTCCATTGTCCATTGCGCGGTTCAAGTAGAAGGACAGTTGTGCGATCTGCGCCGTGGCCACCACCGAGCTGACCGTAACCAGACATCGATCGCGCGGGGCGAGGCCCGGTCGCAGCCACAGATCATGAAAGAGAACATCTCTGGTGAGCTGGACAAGCCCCGGCGCCACCGCACCGAAGTTCTGCGCGACGGTGGTCTCGCGTTGTGCTTCGGCTACCTCGTCGATGGGGAGGAGGTCGACGGTAGCCGGCGCAAGCTGCGCTGCACCCATTGCGCGTCGTTCAAAGACCGCATTCGTTACCTTCGCGGCCGCCATCGCATTGGCCCAGCCGGAATAGAACGCCAGATGGGTAATGATTTCCGAGATTTCGCCAGGATCGAGGCCGTTATCGAGGGCCAGGTCGAGGTAATACGACATCTCCGCACTCTGATTGCGCGCAATCAATACCGACAGCGTCACGATGCTGCGGTCTCGCGCGGACAGTTGCGGTCTCTGCCATAAATCGCCGAGCACGACGTCGGTCGTATAACGCGCAAGGGCTGGCGAAACCGCGCGGATGCCTTCAAGCGCGTTGCCGGAGTCGTAGCGAACTGAATGTTGCATGGCTGTTTTCCTCAGGTTGGTGTGCGCAACGGTGTCAGGGGCAAAGACTGGCCGTTTTCAGGCGGCCAGCCTGAGGAGGGCGAGTCTTGCCTAGACTGCGAGTGAGGCGTTCTGCGGGAATAGTGCGCGACGGGTTTCTTCGTCGAATTCGGTTTTGAACTGAAGTTTGTCCTTCAGCGCCAGAGCGCGGGCGGCCGCCGGGCGCGACGAGATTTCATCGACCAGGCGCTTGACGTGGGGATAATCGGTCAGACCCTTCTCGCCGAAGATATAGCCGGCAAAATTGGCCCAGCCCCAAAGTGCCATGTCGGCAATCGAGTAAGTATCGCCAGCCAGGTACTTCGAGCCGCCGAGACGCGCATCGAGAACCCGGTAGTGGCGCTCGACTTCTTTGATATAGCGGTTGCGCGCATATGGCAGGGGTTCCGGCGCGTGGTGCATGAAGTGCACGGCCTGGCCGGAGAACGGCGAGAGGCCGGTCGCGATG
This sequence comes from Pseudomonas sp. WPR_5_2, assembly GCF_003634475.1. Classification (NCBI taxonomy): domain Bacteria; kingdom Pseudomonadati; phylum Pseudomonadota; class Gammaproteobacteria; order Pseudomonadales; family Pseudomonadaceae; genus Pseudomonas; species Pseudomonas sp. WPR_5_2. The sequence goes on from NZ_RBLA01000002.1 coordinate 773,067, forward strand.
AACAGCAGCCATGACAGCATCGCTGCATGCTGCGATGGGTTGGCCGGCACGAACCTGCCATGTTTTGCCCCAAGGTGCAGCAGAATGGCGTGGGAATCGAATACCGCGACCCCGTCGTCAACGATGGCCGGGACCTTGCCGTTCGGATTGATCTCCAGAAATGCCGGCTGGTGTTGCTCACCCTTGAAGGTGTCGACGGCAGAAAGCTCGAAAGGGATTTCAAGTTCTTCGAGCAGGAGCGCGACCTTGGTGGGATTGGGCGTCGGATGAAAGTAAAACTCAAGCATGATGTTTCCTTGATTTGACGTGAGATAAATCGCAGTGCATTGGCAGGCACGGAGGGCACGAGATCAGCGAACCTGGGGCTTTTCAGGAGGCCTCCAGAGCGCGTAGGGAGATAGTGGACCGATGTCCCGGGTTTGACATACGATCGCCCCGATGAAAACGTTCGGTGAGATCGCACATGTTGTCTGAAGACGAATTGGCACTGCTGGAAGCGATTCGCGAGACTGGCAGCCTTTCACGCGCAGCCGCGCGGCTGGGCAAGGCGCCGTCGACGATCTCGCACGCCGCACGGCAACTGGAGGCGCGCTTCGACGCCTTGTTGTTTGATCGCCGTCGTTACCGACTGCAACTGACGCCCGCCGGTCAGGTGCTCGCCGATGAAGCCGCACGTCTGATGCTTGATGTGTCGCGCATGACTCAGCGTGTACGGCAGATCGCGAGCGGCTGGGAGGACCAGCTCTGGATCGTCACCGACGAAATTATCGAATTCGCACTGCTGATGCCGCAGGTACGCGATTTCGATGCGCTTGCGTCTGGCGTCAAGTTGCGCTTCACGCACGAAGTCTTGAACGGCACCTGGGAAGCATTGCGTGACGGCCGTGCGGACCTGATCGTGGGAGCGACCAATGAACCGCCGGCGATTCCCGGGCTGCGCTGGTTCGAGCTCGGCTCGATCGAATGGGTGTTCGCGGTGGCGGCGCGACATCCCCTGGCGCGCGTTGACGGGCCTCTCGGACGCGAGCACCTACGCGAGCATCGCGCGGTGGTGGTGGCCGATTCGTCGCGTGCGATAGCGGGGCGCGCTTACGGGGTGATCGGTGGCCAGACTTCGCTGGCCGTGCCCAACATGCAAGCAAAAATACTCGCGCAGCGTGAAGGCCTGGGCATCGGCTGGTTGCCGCGTCAGCGCGTAGCGTCGTTGCTGGAAAATGGCGAGCTGGTGGAGAAAGCGACCGTCGATCCGCGCGAGCCGACCGTATCGTATGTTGCGTGGCGCGGTGATCGCGAGGGGCGGGCGTTGCAATGGTGGCTGGAGCAGTTGCGGCAGCCGCGCCTGGCCAGGCGGTTGATACAGGGCATGGATATGACGATCGGCTCATGACACGAATCGAGTTGCGCGGTTGATCACAGGGCACTGGCATCGTTTTCGTGTTCATCGGCAAAGGCCATGAGCACTTCCAGATCGAGCACATCCAGTTTTATCTGAGCGATAAAAGCGGAGAAGGCCAGGTTGGCAGCGAGTAGCCGTAGATCGCTGGCCCAGGCCGGGACATAGGTGGGGCCCTGGAGCCAGCCGGACTCGAATAGCGGCGCCAGGCGTAAGGTATCCGCCAGGCTGAGGCGTCCGGCAAATAAATGCCCCACCAGTTCCGGTCGATTGTCGCGGATTGCGATGCGCAGCAGTGTATGGACACCCAGTAAACCCGTCAGGTAGGCGGCATCCTTGGTAAACGCCGAGCCACCACGCAGGTCGGCACCACGGAAGACCCGCTGGGTTGAGCGGAAAGACTCCTCTTGTGACTGGCCGGCGGCAAGAAAACCCTCGAAGACCTGTATGAAGTCGGCGCCATCCAACGCCTGCTGGACCGCAAGCACGCGCAGGGCCAGGCGGCGCAAGCGGTTGATGTCCATGCTGCCCGTGAACAGTTCTGCCAGGGTGGCAATGCCTTCCTGGGTTTGAGTCGTGCGTGGCGCTCCCAAACCCAGGCTTTTGAGGTTGGGCTGCAGCGCGCCATTTTGTGCGGTAGCCACATGCACGAAGGCCTCGTGCTGCAATAGCTGATTCTTGTCCAGTTCAGAGAACAGCGCGCCGGTACGCAGGCGGATGCGGCTTGCCCCGGCGATCGCCTTGGCGGCCAGCGTCGGGTCGAGCACGACCGTGACCCGGCCCTCACCGAAGAAACGGTCCAACTCCGGCTGCATCCAGGCGGCGAAGGCCTCGGCCGGAATCTCAGCCTGAGTCGGTGGAATCCGGGCGCCACCCAGCAGGGCGTCGGTGGTCGTGAGAAAGAACTGCGCCGCGTCCAGCATGCTGAGTTTCTGGTTCGGATAATAGAAATCCGGGCGCCGGTACAGCGCGGATGAATAGTGAGTAAAGGCGGGAGTGCCGATCGCACCCAGCATGCGTCCGGCCGTGGCATAGCTACGCGCGGTCATGGCCAGATAGTTCCCGGCCGGGTGCCCCAGGTCGCAACGCCCGATAAAGGCTTCCAGCGCGGCGATGTCGGCGCTGTGTTCGCGGGGGCTCAATTGGACTCTGGGCAATTCTGCTTTCCCTTCGCGCCAGTGCGCCAGGAACACTTCCTCGACGCCATCGGGCCAGGACAGGGCATCCAGTACGCGGATCCTGCGCACCAAGCCGGGTAGGGTGGCATCGAGTTCAGACAGGGGGGCGCTGCTCATGGAGTCACCCTTGGAAGATGAGGTTCATTCGAAAAAGCTTAGCCGTTGCGATGCATTGCGTCGTAACCGATCAACGGTTTCAATTAATAATGACAAAAACATCAATATTGAAATATCTCTCAATATTGCATACCTTGGTGACGCTTGACGATGAGACCTGTGCGCCTCACGACTTCAATCTCCCAAGGGCTCAAAATGAACAACAACAAGAACGTTTGCGAATTGCCTTCCTCCGCCGTCGATGTACTGGTCGTCGGTAACGGTCCCGTAGGTGCGACAATCGCGGCGCTGCTCGGCCGCTACGGGGTTACGACCCTGGTCCTGGACAAGCTCCATGACATCGTACTGATGCCTCGTGCCATTGCGCTGGACAACGAGGCCTTGCGCATCCTGCAACTCGCCGGATTATCGGAGGACGCCTTCGAGAAGATCGTGATCCCGGAAGTGAAGATGCACTCTCCGGTGCTCGGGCAATTCGGTCGAGCCAATACGCAAGGGTGCATCGACGGCCATCCCAAGCTTGTGACCTTCTATCAACCCGACCTCGAGCGAGCGATGCGTGGCCAGGTTTCCCGCCTCAAATCAGTGACCAGCCTGGGTGGTTTCGAGCTGGAGAGCCTGGTTGAGGAAGCGGATGGCGTGGTCGCCACCGTGCGGGATGAAAATGGGCATTCGCATGCTGTTCGCGCCCAATACCTGATTGGTGCAGATGGCGCCAGCTCCCGGGTCAGGGCGCTGATCGGCCAGGAGTTCGAAGGGCAAACCTATGCCGAGGACTGGTTGATTGTCGATGCCAAGAACCGGCATCAGTCGGCCATTGATCACATCGAGTTTATCTGTAATCCGCAGCGGCCCACGCCGCACATGCCCGCCCCCGGTGGCAGGGAACGCTGGGAATTCATGCTGCAACCCGGTGAATCCCGGGAGGAGCTGGAAAGCCCGGAAAGCATCGCCCGGCTCATTGCGCCATGGGTCAATCCGCAGGAACTGGAAATCGAGCGCAAGGCGGTGTATCGATTCCACGCCCGTTGCTGCAACCGATTCAGCAAGGGACGTACGTTCCTCGTTGGCGATGCCGCGCACATCACGCCGCCCTTCGTCGGGCAAGGTCTCGTCGCGGGCCTTCGTGATGGTGCCAACCTGGCCTGGAAGCTGGCGTGGGTCCTGCGTGGCCACGCCGCGCCGGCGATACTCGATACCTATGACGTAGAGCGCCGCCCGCATGCCCAGGCGATGATCAATCTGGCAAAAATGATGGGCCGCCTGGTGATGCCCAAGAACAAGATCGCAGCGTTCTTCATCCATGGCTTTATGCGCACACTGGGGTTGACTGCCTCGACCAGAAGGTACTTCGAGCAGTTGGACATCAAGCCGAAGAACACCTTCAAGCACGGCCTGTTCGTGCCACATCGCCGGGGGGACAAGCTGGTACGTGGCAGCCTGTTTCCCCAAGCCTGGATACGCACCCTGCAAAAGCAGATCAAGCTGAGCGACGATGCACTGGGAGACAACCTGACCCTGGTTGGATTTGGTGTTGACCCGTTGTCACTGCTCACCGCTGATCAGATCGTTGCCTGGGAAAAGATGGGAGGCCACTTCCTGGAGGTCAGACCCCGCGGTCAACGTTCCGGCGGCCGTTGCGACTTCATCGAAGACATGAACCATGAGATCCTGCCGCTGGCGGCGAAAGGAACACTGGTCGCCGTTCGCCCTGACCGTATCATCATGCACCATGCCCCTGGCAAAGAGGCCGGCAGGCTCCTTCGAGAATGCCAGGGCCTGCTGATGAGTGATGAAGTCACTCCCGACAGGGTTTCCAGTACCATCAACGAGCCGATTAGATTAAGAGCTTAATCATGCCTATCTCCACACCTCCTTTAGAAGCGGCTGTGCCGGAACCTCTCACCAGGGGGCACAAGAAGCGCGAGCGCACCCGTCGCGGTCTGATGGACGCGGCATTGCGACTTGTCGCACGCAAGGAGGTGGGGGAGATCGCCTTGTTGGAAGTCGCCGCCGAGGCGGCAGTATCCAACGGCACCATCTACAACTATTTCCGAACGCGCGACGAAGTAATCGAAGCGGTGGGCATCGCCATGGCCGCCGAGTTCTCTGACGCCATTTCTGTCCTGAACGCGGATGTGCAGTGCGGAGCACAGCGGGTTTCGATTGGCGTGCGCATGTTTGTGTGTCGGGCCGCCGCCGACCACCCCTGGGCGAATGCGTTGCTGCGGATCATCCATTTCGACCAGGCCATGCGCTCGCGTCTGGCTGATCATGTGCTGGGCGACCTGCGTGCAGGGCTGCAGGAGGGCAGTTTCACTTACGAGGACGAGGGCATCGCCCTGGATATGGTCGTATCGTGCACAACCGGGGCAATGCGTGCGGTTGTCGAGGGTCGTGCCGTGGCGGAGCATGATGTGCGGGTCGCCGAAATGATTCTCCAGGCGCTGGGCGTAACGCCTGCCAAAGCCCGGAAAATTGCGGCCAAGCCACTGCCTGGGTAACGCAGGACAGGTATTCCGGCTTCCTCAAAAATGACGGCGCTGTACATGTCATAGGCGGTAAGCATCGCCCATTTTTTGCCCAGGGCCTTCATCTGTTTCAGGTGGGGAATTCGGACGCGCTCCAGCTGTTGGGCAAGAGGCGCACTGCCATATGGTGAAGGCTGGTCGTTCATTGGGATGTCTCACTGAAGGTGCATTAACCGAGCATCTGTTCGATAAATAGAACCACTGCGATGATGACCATGGCCGCACCAGAGAGGCGACTGACCCTATGTGCGGCGGCTGGACGTGCTCGAAGAACAACCTGCGATCCAAATCCGACTAACAAGTAGATCACGCCACAACTGAACGTGTGGACGAGCCCGAGCGCAATCATCTGCATCGGTACAGGCCAGGGTGCAGTAACGTCGGCAAATTGAGGCAACAACGCCAGGAAGAGCAGGAACACTTTCGGATTCAGCCCGCTGACACAAAGCCCCTTGATCGCCCAGCGCTTCCATGACCCTGACGCCTGGACGTTGTCTGCATGCAGCGTAGAGGGGCGGACGAGCATGTTGATGCCCAACCAAAGCAGGTAACCCGCCCCGGCCACTGTCAGCACTGACAGTGCCACAGGGTGCTTGGCAACCAAAGTGCCTACACCACCGGCTACCACCATTGTGGCAATCAAGTGCCCGGATAACAGCCCGCCCACGGCGGGTATGACGACTCGATGCTTCAAGCCGGCGGATATCGCGTAGGCCCAATCGGCTCCAGGTGTGATGACGAACAGAATCGACACCGCCCAGAAGGCAACCAAAACACTGAAGGTCATGGTGTTACCCGTGCCATTTCATAATTCACTGCATAAGTCATCATCCCGCTTCTCCAATCAAGGCCGTCCCTCTGGTTCTCTCAAGAGGAGTACGGTTGTTAATGAGTGGAGGAAGATTAGTGAAAAATGGTTAGAATTAACTTCCAAAGATGATTGTTTCTGTGGCCCAGCTTAGGAGAATTTTCTGATTGGATAGAATAGATAGGAAGATTCTTGCTGAGTTGCAAAAGGATGGGCGCCTTTCGGTCACGGAACTTGCCGACCGCGTAGGCCTGAGCCTCTCACCTTGTCACCGGCGAGTGCGGGCACTGGAGGAGTCCGGTGTGTTGCTGGGCTATCGCGCGCAACTTGATCCCGGTGCATTGGGTCTGAATTTTCCGCCATGGTGTTTGCCACCCTTCGCGAGGGCGACCGCAAAGCAGTCGAGGCGTTCGAGGCGGCACTCATTGATATACCTCAGATAGTCGATGCCCAGAGGTTATTTGGGGAGCCGGATTATCTGCTGCATGTCATCGCCCAGGACTTGCCCGCCTTTCAAAGACTTTACGACGAGAGTCTTTCAGCCTTGCCCAATGTACAGCGGCTGACGTCGACGCTTGTCATGAAGCGGGTCGTGCAGGATCGCCCCTTGCCTTTGTAATGTTGGTTGCTTTGCTTCGCACTGGGGAACCACGGTCACGGGAAAAAAGCCCAAAAGGAATTGGGCTTTTGTGCTCCTTCCCTTGCGCTAGGCCGCGATGTTCGGCGAGCCGAGACTCTTTTTCAGTGATGCTTTCATTGCCTCCATTTCCTTGCCCAGCTCATCCAGCTTTTCTTTGCCCAGCAGCTTTTTGGCTTGAGGAAACATTTCGGTCTCTTCTTCTTCGATATGGTGTTCGAGTAACTCCTTAACGACTTTCACACGTCCCGCAAACTCGGGGGTAGAAGGATCAGTGGTTTTCAGATCGGGCAGAACGAGAGAATCGACTGTCCGGTGCTCTTCCTTGGCCTCGTAATACATTTCGTCCTGCTTCTTACCGCCAGCTTCCTTGTAGGCGGGGTACAGGATCTGTTCTTCAAGCTGGGTATGAATCGTGATTTCCATCTCGAGCTTCTCCAGCAGTTCGGTCCTTTTCTTGGTGGCTCGGTCTGTGGATCCGCTCAACTGGGCCAGGATTCCTTTGACTTTTTCGTGGTCGGCTTTCAGGAGGTCGATTGCGTTCATTGGGATTGCCTCTTCTATCACGGATGGCCGGCTGATCGTGGTCAGCGCTTCATGGTTGCCCAGATAGATCGCACTTTGCATGCCAGTTACCCGCCAGGTGAAAAACCTAATAAATTTAATGACATGGAAAGCCTGCCGGCGACGTAAGGGCATGCACTATGCACGAGATGGGGTACAAGACCGTGCAGAAGATGGATTTTCGTGACCGTGCGTGTTTGTGCAACCGCAAGGGCCTCAGGCGTTATCAATCCACTGCCGATACCGCTTCGCCTGACGTCGAGATTTCAGCTGACTGCTGATCAGTGCCATAAGCGGTGACATCCCGGGGCGCGTCCGCTTCCCTTGGCTCAGCAGGCCAAGCTGTTTCTTGATCAGCGACGCCACAGCCAGTGACGCCAGCGCCTTGTTCTTCCAGCGCACAACGACGGGCTCCACTTCGGTGTCCTGACCTGCCATCCACTGGCTGGGCAGGGTCGGCTCGATGGCCAACGCCGTGGCAAGCCCGACCATCGACACCGAGCCGCTCACCACGCGCTCCGCGACTTCCTTTCTGCGTACGCCACCCGTGACCATCAGCGGCATGCGCGCGATGTCTGCGATCCTCTCCGCGAATTCGAGAAAATAGGCCTCTCGGGCCAGAGTGCTGCCGTCGCGGGTCTGTCCCTGCATCGCCGGGCTTTCGTAGCTGCCACCGGATAACTCAACCAGGTCGACCGCCTTGGCGTTGAGCATTTCCACCACGCGAGCCGCATCCTCAGCATTGAATCCACCGCGCTGAAAGTCTGCGGAATTGAGCTTCACCGCCACGCAAAAGATCGGTGCCACGCGCTGACGTATGGCGTCGATGGTTTGCAGGAGAATGTGCGCACGATTTTCCAGGCTCCCCCCCCCAGCGGTCGTCACGTCGGTTGGTCAAGGGCGACAGGAATTGGCTGAACAGATAGCCATGCGCCGCATGAATCTGCACACCCGTGAACCCGGCACGCTCGGCCAGCACCGCCGATTGGGTATAGCGCTCGATCAGCTCCTCGATTTCCTGCTCATCCAACGCCCTGGGCGGCGCAAAAGCTTTAGACAATCCTGGGATATCGACCGCAACGGCGGAGGGGCCTCTTGCCGGCTGCCCCATTGAAGCCAATAACTGCCGTCCGGGATGATTGATCTGCATCCAGGCTTGAGCCCCGCGACTGCGGCAAGCTTCGGCCCATAAGCGGAAATGGCGCAGGTTCCGATCGTCCTCAAGCACCACGCCTGCGGGGCCGGTCAAGGCGTGGCGGTCAACCATGACGTTGCCCGTGATGATCAGGCCGGCGCCACCTTGCGCCCAACCCCGATAAAGCCTGGCCAACGCTTCACCTGGAGCGTGATGTTCGTTGGCAAGGTTTTCTTCCATGGCGGCCTTGGCGATTCGATTGGGAATCACCACACCATTGGGCAATTGAAGCGGTTCGAAGAGTTTTGACGCAGACATGCTCGCACCTACAGTGATGAAACTTCTACCAGCCGACATGGGCGCACGTGGTCGTTGAATGACACTGAACGGCTGGGTCAGGAACCCTGAAATCGAATGGCTATTGAACACGCGTGTTCAACGATGCCATTAAAAATGGTGAACTGGCAAGCCCTCTGGTAATCACACCCTTCGTTTGCCTGGCCACGCTCATCCAGTCCATTGTCAGATACAGGAAGGGGGAGGGTATTCTCACCCCCAAAAAACCCGTTGACACAAATTGAACACGAGTGTTCAATCAAGGCTCAGATGAGTCTGGAGATAAATTGTGCAATCCCTGAATCCAACACAGCGTCGCATTCACCAGGCTGCATTTCGCTTGTTTGCGGAAAAAGGCACCTTGCAAGTCAACATTCTCGACCTTGCGCAAGAAGCAGGGGTTGCGCGCGGCACGGTCTACAGCAACATCGAGAGCATGGAGACCCTGTTCGAATCGGTCGCCAGCCAGCTCGCCAAAGAGATGCATGAACGGGTCAGCAAGAGCTTCAACTCCCTCTCCGATCCCGCCCAGCGCCTGGCCAACGGCATCCGGTTTTTCATCCGTCGGGCTCACGAAGACTCCCAGTGGGGGGCATTCATCCATAAGTTCGCCATGAGCAACGCTTCGCTGCGTGAAATGTTTTCCAGCCAGGCGACGACGGACCTTCTCAGTGGACTGTCCAGTGGTCGGTACAGGTTTCAGCAAGAGCAATTGCTCTCGGTGCTGACGCTGATATCGAGCAGCGTCCTCGGCTCCATTTTCCTGGTGCTGGAAGGGCACAGAACGTGGCGCGAATCGGGATCCGATACCGCCGAACTCGTACTGCGGGCCTTGGGTGTGCCTCTTGAGGAGGCGAAAGCGCTGGCGACCGTAGAGTTGCCGGCGCTTCCTCCGATCGACTAAGCGCGGTAACCGACACTTCGAACAAACTCCTGGCATTTTCAGGGGTTCGGGGATCGCTTTGCCCTGAGAAACTGGAAAACAAAAACAATGAATAGCAAAAATGAAATCCTTCGGTTGGCAACGCAACAGCCTGCCAGGCATCCGCAACCGACGGTGAAGGCCCAAGGTCTGACTCACCTGATTTTTCAAAGGCCGGACTTGAATGAGGCGGCGCATTTCCTGACTGACTTCGGCCTGACCGTCAGCCATCAAGCAACCGATACGCTCTATCTGCGTGGCACTGCGCCGGCTCCCTATTGCTACCGCGTGCACCGTGCAGAAAAGGCAGGCTTTATCGGATTCGGCCTGGCAGTCCGATCGCTCAAGGATCTGGAAAAGCTGACGAAGATTCCAGGCGCATCCTCGGTCGAGACCTCGATGCATCCTGGTGGCGGCCACTGCGTCAGACTCACCGATCCTTCCGGTTTTATCGTCGAGGCGATTTACGATCAGACACCCGGTAATCCCCTGGAGCACCGGGCACCGCTTCCCTGGAATCTGGCGCAAGAGCAACCGCGCATCAACGCCACGCAGCGCCCGCCGGTTGCACCGCCTGAAGTGATCAAACTGGGTCACATCGTCATTGAAGTGGCCGACTATCAGGCGACCTGCGCCTGGTACACCCGGCATTTCGGGTTTATTCCCAGCGATGTACAGGTACTCGCCGATGGCACCCCGATTGTCGCTTTCATGCGCCTTGATCTCGGTGTCAGGCCGGCGGATCACCATACGCTGGCGATTGCGCAAGGGTTCATGGCGACCTACAGCCACAGCGCCTATGAGGTCGTCGATGCCGACGCGGTGGGCATGGGGCAGCGCGTCCTGCGCGAGCGGGGCTGGGAGCACTCATGGGGCATCGGCCGACACATCCTGGGCAGTCAGATCTTCGATTACTGGCAAGACCCCTGGGGTGATAAGCACGAGCACTACTGCGATGGGGATGTTTTTACCGCCACACAGCCTACGGGCATCCATCCCGTGAGCCCTGAAGCCATGGCGCAGTGGGGGCAGCGCATGCCCAAGAGTTTTACCCAACCCAGGATGAGCTTCAGCAACGTGCGAGCGCTGGTTCGCAACCTGCGACGCAGCCCGGACCTGACCCTTCGCAAGTTGATCACGCTGATGCGGATGTTCGGGTAAGCGGCTGCCATGTCGGGCATCACTAAAGGGTATGGCCGGCGCGACGTGCTCAAGGCCGGTGCCTTGATCGCCGGCGGCTCGTTGATCTACAGCGTCGCCAGCCCACCCTCAGAACAACACCACAGATCTCGCGCCCTCGAGCGCGGGACAAACGCTGCTCCAGGAGTACCTTCAATGTCTGCTGTACACGTAGTCCGCTTTGAGTTTGAGAACGGTATCCACTGGGGCGTATTACGCCAGGACCGAATCACGATTGTCCCGGGCACTTTTGAGACCACGGGGGACTTCATCTGCCAGAACAGTATCGATGACCTCGCGCAACTGACAGGTACTCAGTTGGAGTCGCACAAAGTGAAGCTGCTGTCGCCGGTGACCCGTAACCAGCAGTTTGTCTGCCAAGGGGCGAACTACCGACAGCACATGATCGAGTCGGGCATGGACCCGGATGCGAAGAAATACAACATGATCTTCACCAAGGCGACCAGTTGCCTGGTGGCCGCTGACAGCGTCCTGATCAAGCCGCGCAGCGTCCGCTTCCTTGATTATGAGATCGAACTCGGGCTGGTGATGAAACGCGTCATCAGCGGCGCAGTGACCGTTACCGACGCCAATCTGCATGAGTTCGTTGCCGGCGTGGTCATTGTCAATGACTACTCGGCACGCGACATTCAGATTCCGCAGATGCAGTTCTACAAGGGCAAGAGTTTCCGCACCTTTGGTCCGGTCGGCCCGTACCTGTGCCTGCTGGATGCCCGGGACATGCATTACCTGAAAGCATTGCAGTTGCGCCTGACGGTCAATGGCGAAGTCCGCCAAAGCGACAGCACGGCCAACCTGGTGTATGGCCCCGCTGAAACCCTGACCGAACTCTCCGCTGTCCAGGATCTCGCGCCCGGCGACCTGATCGCCACCGGTACGCCGGCGGGATGCGCGCTGACCATCCCTTCGCCCGCCAAACAGCGCATTGCAGCCCTGATGCCGGAAGCCACCAAGTGGAAGCTGTTCCTCAAGGCGCAGGAAGGGCGGACGCAGTATCTCAAGGCAGGCGACGTGGTCGAAGCGCGCATTCGCAGTGCCGATGGCGTGATTGACCTGGGTGTGCAACGCAACCGAGTGGTAGAGGAAGCCTGACGATGATAGTGCGATCGCTGAACGACATTGAAAATATCGAGCAGGTTTCGTTGGCGAAGCGTGGATTGGCTTCCAGCACCTATGAAGCACTGACACGCACAGCCGAGCTTAGCCCCAACGCGTCCGCACTGAGTTTCTTCACCGACGCCAGCTGCTTCAAGAACACCCACCACTGGAGCTATGCCGAGCTCGTCGAAGAGATCACTCGCGCGGCGAATGCCTTCCACGACCTGGGCATCACCCCGGGTGAAGTGTTGGCCTTTATCCTGCCCAACCTGCCGGAAACCCACTTCACCATCTGGGGCGGTGAAGCGGCGGGTGTCGTCATGGCGATCAATCCGTTGCAAGAGGCCAAACAGATGGCGGCCTTGCTACGGGCCGCCAAGGCCAGCGTAGTGGTCACGCTTGCACCGACACCGGGCAGTGACCTGTGGCCCAAGTTGGCCTCGCAGCTGGATCAACTGCCTGAGATCAAGCACATCGTTTGGGTGGGCATGAGCCCCTATGTTGATGTCGCGCAGCGTGAATCCCTTGCATCCCTTGCACAGACAGAACGTGAGTTGCACCGGGGGGCCACGATTCACGACTTACGGACATTGATGGATGCTCAGCCCGGCACGCACCTGAAAAGCGAGCGGCAATTTCGCCCTGAGGATCGTTCCTCTTACTTCTGCACCGGCGGTACCACCGGACTGCCCAAGATTGCGATGCGTACCCATGGGGCGGAGGTCTTTAACGCGTGGGCCATGGCCACGCACATGCAACCCCGTGGGAGTGGCCAGGTCATTTTTTGCGGGTTGCCGCTGTTCCATGTCAATGCTCAGCTGGTGACAGGCCTGATGCCCTGGACCCAAGGTGATCATGTCATCCTCGGCACGCCGCAGGGTTATCGCGGTGAGGGTGTGATCCCGCGTTTCTGGGAGATGGTCGAGCACTTCGGCATCAACTTCTTCTCCGGCGTGCCTACTGTCTATTCCGCACTGTTGCAAAACGAGCTGCAAGGCCGCGACCTGTCCAGCCTGCGTTATGCCATGTGTGGTGCCGCGCCGCTGCCGGTCGAACTTTTCCGGGAGTTTGAAGGCCGGACCGGGGTAAAGATTCTCGAAGGCTATGGACTCACGGAAGGCGCGTGCGTCTCCTCGGTCAATCCGCCCCATGGCGAGCGCTACATCGGTTCCATCGGTATACGGATTGCCTACCAGGGCATGCGTGCGGTCATCCTCGATGACGCTGGAGAGTATCTGCGCGACGCCGACACCGACGAAATTGGCCTGATCGCCCTCACGGGACCGAACCTGTTCGAGGGTTACGTTGAAGAGAGTCATAACCGGGGCCTGTGGATCGAGATCGATGGACAGCGTTGGCTGAATACGGGCGACCTGGGTCGCCAGGATGAAAATGGCTACTTCTGGCTGACCGGGCGCAAGAAGGAGCTGATCATCCGCGGCGGCCACAATATCGATCCCAAGCAAATCGAGGAGGCCCTGCAAGCCCATCCAGCGGTGGCACTGGCGGCAGCCATCGGCAGCCCGGACGCCTATTCGGGTGAAGTGCCGGTCGCCTACGTGCAACTGCGCCCCGGCCACGACTGTACCCTCGAAGAGCTTGAGCAGTTTGCTCAGCGCCACATCAGTGAGCGGGCGGCCATTCCCAAGCGGATCGAAATCCTCGAAGCACTGCCGTTGACGGCGGTGGGCAAGATCTTCAAACCCGCCTTGCAGCAGCGTGAGGTCGCCCGAGTCATTTGGCAGGAAGTGGAGCGCATGTGCCTGAAGGACATTGCGGTCGAGGTGATTCAGCATGAGCAGCGTGGGCTGGTCGCGTGCATCCGGGCAGGGCGGGATCAAGAGTCCCTGGCCCTGCTTCTGGGTCGCTATAGCTTTCAGGTGGAGTGGCTCAAATGATCCTGACTTCGTAAGTTCGGCACCCCGGCCCTGGTAGTCATCAGCCAAGGCCTTTTTCACAACTTCGATGAATGCCAACCGGCACTGCCAAGTGCACCGGAAGGCGAAGCTTTGCCTGCGCACCAACCAATAACAACAATTCGAGGTGGGAAATGAAACTGAGCAACCGTGCAACCCCGTGTCACTTTGCTGTGCGAGAAGTGTCTTGCTGGATCAAATTCGCAGGTGCCGCGGCAATACTCAGCGCCTCCACAAGCGCGGCGGCCAATGGCATTGCCTTGAACGAGCAAAGTGCAAGCAGCGCGGGAACTGCTTATGCGGGAAGGTCGTCTTCGGCACTGGATGCCAGCACCATCTTTGGCAACCCGGCTGGCTTGACCAAATTGAAGCGCAGTGAGATTTCCGGCGGAGCCGCGGTCGTCTCGGTGAGCGACGACATCAGTGATGCACAGAGCAGTGCCCCGGGAACGAATAAAGGGGACTCGGTACCGTTGGGGGTTGTGCCCTTCGCGTATATGTCGACGCCACTGGATGATCGATTTTCGATTGGCCTGGGCCTGTATGCGCCGAGTGGCCTGATCAACGACTACGAGAGCAGTTTTCAGGGCCGTTACCATGGCTCCTACAGTACGACCAAGGAGATCACCCTTCAGCCCACCATTGCCTGGCGGATCAATGATTACGTGTCCATCGGTGGCGGACCGACCATCAACCATTTCGATGCGAAGCTTCAGAATTACCTGGCCACCGGTGCGCTGAACAACGGCGAGGACACGCTGGTCACCATCAAGGGCGATGACACCGCACTGGGCTACAACGTCGGGGTGTTGTTTGACTTGAGTGATGCCACCCGTTGGGGGATTAACTATCACTCGAAGGTGGACTATGAACTCAAGGGGCATACCGAGGTGTCCGGCTCTCCGAGCGTTATTCCGCTGGATGGAAAGTATGACAACAAGATCGACATCACGATGCCCGAATCCGTGGACACGTCGATCACCCATCATTTCAACAGTCGCTGGACCGGATACGTGGGGACCACCTGGAAACGGTGGAGCCGGATCCAGAAGGTCGAGGCAGTCAACAGTGGTCTTTCTCCCGTAGGCCAGGCAGCAGGTCTAGGCACTGTGACCGAAGAAATGAACTGGCGCGACACGTGGTCTACGGCCGTGGGCGCCTCCTATCAATTGAACCAGCAATGGCTGCTGCGCGCAGGCTACGCCTATGATCCGTCGCCAGTCAGGAATGCCGATCGCAGCGTGCGCATCCCGGTTGGCAATCGCCAGGCCGTGACCCTGGGCGGTGCCTATTCGCCGAATACCGATCTGACGATCGACTTTGCCTACGGTTATCTCTGGGATTCCAAAGTCTCGGTGAATCAGTCGAACAACTCCGGTCTTCAACCGGCATACAGTGCCAACTACGACAACAGTGCGAATGGAATTTCAGTGCAGGCCACCTATCGCTACTGATCGCCCTGACCCAGAGCATTTCCACTAAGAATGGATTGATTGGTTTTTCAGCGCCCATGACTGAACCTGTCATGGGGGCTCTTTACAGCGGGCGGACGCTACGCGTTCCACGGCGTTAGTAGCCATGCCCAATCGAGGCGCTTTACCAGGCGCCTTGCTGTCGGTGCACTCTCCACAAGAGGGTCTCTGCTTTATCTCTGCGCCTGTCTGAAGCTCGTCGCTATCCGTGGCGATTTGGAAGACCCCGAACTCGCACTCAGCGAGTTCGGGACGGCGCCACCGAATGACGCAAATCAAAGCCTGGAGGTGGTGTGTGGCCAACAGGACTTGGCGCCGACCGGGGAAGCCGATAATTATTGGCTGGTGTTTATGCGGTATCTGTCAGGCCGTCATCGCGGGCAAGCCTTGCTCCCACGGAATCGGCGTCGTGCTCAAGATCGGCGAACAACACAAAACTTGTGGGAGCAAGGCTTGCCCGCGATGAGGCCAGAACTGCCCAAACGCTACTTACGCAACATTCATCGTCTTGTGCGTATCAATCAAATGCTGCACCACCCCCGGGTCCGCCAGGGTGGAAATATCCCCCAACCCGTCATATTCAGCGGTGGCAATCTTGCGCAGAATCCGCCGCATGATCTTGCCCGAACGGGTTTTCGGCAGGCCCGGCGCCCACTGGATTACGTCCGGCGAAGCAATCGGGCCGATCTCCTTGCGCACCCAGTTCTTCAGCTCCAGGCGCAACTGCTCGCTGGTTTCTTCGCCGGCGATCAGGGTGACGTAGACATAGATGCCCTGGCCCTTGATGTCGTGCGGCACACCGACCACCGCCGCTTCGGCGACTTTCGGGTGCGCGACCATGGCACTTTCGATCTCGGCGGTGCCCATACGGTGGCCGGAGACGTTGAGCACGTCGTCCACGCGACCGGTGATCCAGTAGTACCCATCGGCATCGCGACGGGCGCCGTCACCGGTGAAGTACATGCCGCGGAAGGTCTTGAAGTAGGTGTCGACGAAACGGTCGTGGTCGCCGTACAGCGTGCGCGCCTGGCCTGGCCAGGAATCGAGAATCACCAGGTTGCCCTCGGCCTCGCCTTCGATGATGTTGCCCAGGTTGTCCACCAGGGCCGGCACCACGCCAAAGAACGGACGCGCCGCCGAACCTGGTTTCATGGCATGGGCGCCCGGCAGCGGGCTCATCATGTTGCCGCCGGTTTCGGTCTGCCACCAGGTGTCGACGATCGGGCAACGGGACTGGCCGACGTTCTTGTAGTACCAGTCCCAGGCTTCCGGGTTGATCGGCTCGCCCACCGAACCGAGCAGGCGCAGGCTACTGCCATCGGCGCCTTCCACCGCCGCCGTGCCCGAGGCCATCATGGCGCGGATCGCGGTCGGTGCGGTGTAGAGGATGTTGACCTTGTGCTTGTCGACGATCTTCGCCACCCGGGTGATGTCCGGGTAGTTCGGCACGCCTTCGAACAGCAGCGTGGTCGCGCCGTTGGCCAGCGGGCCATAGACGATGTAACTGTGGCCGGTGACCCAACCGACGTCGGCGGTGCACCAGTAGATTTCCCCCGGACGGTAGTCGAACACGCGCTCGTGGGTCATCGCCGCGTACAGCAAGTAGCCGCCGGTGGTGTGCTGCACGCCCTTCGGCTTGCCGGTGGAACCGGAGGTGTAGAGGATGAACAGCGCTTCTTCGGCGCCCATCTCTTTCGGCGCGCACACGGTGCCGGCCACTTTCATCAGGTCTTCGTACCAGATGTCGCGGTGCTGGTTCCACTTGATGTCGCCACCAGTGCGCTGGCACACGATGACTTTCTGGATGCTGCTGGTTTCCGGGTTGGTCAGCGCGTCGTCGACGTTGGCCTTGAGCGGGATCTTCTTGCCGGCACGGATGCCTTCGTCGGCGGTGATCACCACTTTCGAGCGGCAGTCGATGATGCGACCGGCCAGGGCTTCCGGCGAGAAGCCGCCGAACACCACCGAGTGAATCGCGCCGATCCGGGTACAGGCCAGCATGGCGACCACGGCTTCGGGGATCATCGGCATATAGATCGTCACCACGTCGCCGCGGTGCACGTCCTGGCCGCGCAGGGCGTTGGCGAACTTGCAGACTTGTTCATGCAGTTCGCGGTAGGTGATGTGGCGGCTTTCGGCAGGGTCATCGCCCTCCCAAATGATCGCGACCTGATCGCCGCGCTCGGCCAGATGCCGGTCGAGGCAGTTGTAGGAAACGTTCAGGGTGCCGTCGGCGAACCACTTGATGTCGACATGGTGATCGTCGAAGGAGGTCTGCTTGACCGTGGTGAAAGGCTTGATCCAGTCGAGGCGCTTGGCTTGCTCGCGCCAGAAACCGTCCGGGTTGACGACCGACTGCTGGTACATGGCCTTGTAGGTCGCCTCGTCAGTCAGCGTATTGGCCAGGACCTCGGGACGAACGGGATACAGGGAAGCCGCACTCATCTTTCTTACCTCGGTGGAATTGGTTGTTTGGGGAATCTGTAACGGGCGGGTGGTCCGACCTGGGTTCAATGCCATTCAAAGGCAGCCTTCAAATCCTGAAGCGGCTCAGAAGCTGGTCCTGCTGACCGACGTACCCCGCCATCGTTGAACACTGGCGGACCTGCCTTTCGGCACTGTCGGAAACTTCCAGACTGATGTCGCGGATGTTGGTCGTGTTGCGATTGATCTCCTCGGTCGTCGCGCTCTGTTCTTGCGCGGCGGCGGCAATCTGCAAGTTCATGTCATTGATCCGATAAATCGCTTCACGAATGCGCGCAAGCGTCGAGTTGGCGGCATTGGCATCACCGGCCGTCTTGCTGGCCGCGTCGCGGCTTTGCTGCATTCGCGCCTGGGCGTGTTTTACACCCGCCTGCAGTTGATCAATCATCTGGCGAATTTCCTGGGTGGATTGCTGGGTACGTGAGGCCAGCGAGCGCACCTCATCGGCAACCACGGCAAAGCCACGCCCGGTTTCACCCGCTCGCGCCGCCTCAATGGCCGCATTGAGCGCGAGCAAGTTGGTCTGGTCGGCGATACCGGTGATGACCGCCACGATCGATTCAATGCTTTGACTGAGGGTGGACAGTTCATTAATGGCACGACCGGTGTCGTCCATCTCCACGGCCAGGCGATTGATCGCGCCCGTTGACCGGGAGACAAGCGCCACGCCGTTTTCGGTTTCCTCGTTGGCGGCAACCGCCGCCTCGGCCGCAGCCTGGGCATTGCGCGCCACATCCTCGGCTGTCGAGGCCATCTCCCGCATGGCGGTGGACAATTGATCCAGTTCCTGTAGCTGGTTCTGGACCCGGCTGGCAGCCTGATCCGCCTCACAGGACGTGGCCGTGCTGCTCTCGCGGACGTGTTGCGAGCCCGTTTTCACATCGCCGATCAGCGCCTTGAGGTTCTGCAGGAGCCGGTTGAACTCCCCGGAGACCTGGGCAATTTCATCGTTGCCATGCACCGGCAATTCACGGGTCAGGTCGCCGCTCCCTCGATTGATATCGGCGAGCGATTCCTTGAGCTGATCCAGCGGCCAGAGCAGGCGCCTGACCAACAGCCCCAACACCAACAGGCTGAGCAATACACCCAGGCCCGTGCCGATGATTGCGCGCCCGGTCAGGACGCGGAGGGCGGCCATGACGATGTCCTGGTCCAGCACCACGCCGATGTACCAATCCATACCTTTGAGATCGGTGAGCGGAATAAAGGCAACCAGCCGGGACTTTCCACCGCTGCTGACTTCCTGAAGCCGGTTGTCGAGCGCCGGCGAGCTTCCGGCAAAAAGCTCACTGTAGGGCTTGCCGTTCAGCTCGGCGTTGGGATGGGAAATGATGTTGCCACTCTTGCTCAGCAAGAACGCATAGCCGGCCCCGCCAAAATCCAGGGTATTGATGGCATCGGCCACCGCCGTCAGGCGGATGTCACCACCCAACACCCCGAGCAGTTGCCCGGCATCGCTGATCCGGGCGACAGCGGAAATCAGGATTTCACCCGTGGTGGAGTCCTTGTAGGGTTCGGTCAACACGGCCTGGTGACCGGCCTTGCCCGTCGCGTACCAAGGACGGGTGCGACCGTCATAGTCAGGCTTGGGGTTCCAGGATGAGGTGTTCTTGATCGGTTTACCGTCGGACTCGAGGGCACCGAATACCAATTTGAATTCTTCTTTGAGAACGGGCGACTCGATGATTCGCTGGGTCGCTTGCGCGCTGTACTGACTGTCGATCGCCTGGGAGGCCAGATCCATCAGGCGCAGCTTGCCGTTGAGCCAGTTTTCAATCTGGCGTGCTACCGCATTGCTTGTTTCGGCAATGCTCGCCTCGACCTGGTGACGCAAGATCGTACGTACCTGTTCTACCTGGACCAGCGACAGCAGGCTGGTGGTTATCAACAGTACACAGGCAGCCACAAGGCTTACCTTGTAACGGATTTTCATCGAGGGCTCCGCGCGGAGAGAGGGTGATTTTTCGCTGTTTTGAGACCGCCATCGCGAGCAGGCTCGCTCCCACAGGGGGACGCGTTGCAACTGTGGGAGCGAGCCTGCTCGCGAAAGCGGTTGGAAAGGCGATACAGGGCTACCTGCATCGCCCACTGTTTTTAGAAGAAGCCCAACGGATTGATGTCGTAGCTCACCAGCAGGTTTTTGGTCTGCTGATAGTGATCGAGCATCATCTTGTGGGTTTCACGGCCGACGCCGGACTTCTTGTAGCCACCGAACGCGGCGTGCGCCGGGTACAGGTGGTAGCAGTTGGTCCACACACGACCGGCCTTGATGGCGCGGCCCATGCGGTAGGCGCGGTTGATGTCGCGGGTCCAGAGGCCGGCGCCCAGGCCGAACTCGGTGTCGTTGGCGATGGCCAGGGCTTCGGCTTCGTCCTTGAAGGTGGTGATGCTCACCACCGGGCCAAAGATTTCTTCCTGGAACACACGCATTTTGTTGGTGCCCTTGAGCAGGGTCGGCTGGATGTAATACCCGCTCGCCAGGTTGCCCTCGAGT
>NZ_RBLA01000003.1:0-653069 GCF_003634475.1 Pseudomonas sp. WPR_5_2
AGACAAATTGTGACAGTTGCCGGAAGTGGGCGTTGTGAGTGCCGACGCCTTCGCGAGCAGGCTCGCTCCCACAGGGATTTGCAGTGAACACACATTTTGTGAACACCCCCCACCACTGTGGGAGCGAGCCTGCTCGCGAAAGCGATCGTAAAGACGCTACATGAGGGTCAGAACAGAACTTTCGCCACATCCGCAAACCGCTTGGCGAAGTGCACCGTAATGCCTTCCTTCAGATACTCCGGCAATTCCTCGAAATTCCCCCGGTTCGGCTCCGGCAGGACCAGTTCGAAAATCTTCTGCCGCCGCGCCGCAATGACCTTCTCGCGCACCCTGCCAATCGACAGCATGTGCCCGGTCAAACTCAGTTCGCCGGTCATCGCCACGCCTTTTTTCGGCGGCTGGTTGCGAGCGAGCTTCCCGTTACAACGCACGCTCGGGAGTGACCACTAAATTTCAAGAGTCAGTTCAGGTGAGTGGCGAGAAATTTTGCTCTGAATTTTAGCTGGGTCGGTAAGACCAGTGAGTTCGAACTTGCCGCTGACGGTTCGTCTGTTATCGTTCTTGGTGTTTACGTTGTTAGTGTAAGGATAGAAGACGATGTCTTCAAAGTGGCCTTTATATATATTGTTGTCGTAGTCTAAAGTATCTAAGTACAATCTTCCGTACTCCCCTGGGTAGAAAAGGCCGCCCTCGTCCTCAAAGTACATAAGGAGGCGTTTGTTGCCCATCTCAATTATGGCTCCACTTTGGAATCCCGTAGAAAAGCGAATCGTTAAGAATTTGTAGGTTGGGTCGCCATTGACAGCCTGATCACAGTAAATGTGTATGGATTGTTGAGAATCGACAACGTGTACCTCCGTCGCATCGTAAGGTTTACCATCTACAACGCCTCTGTGTTTACCTATGGTCCCCGGAAATTTGTTAGATGCTTTTGAATTAGTCATATGAGAGGTCCTTTCGCAAGTAGGGTCAAGTGTATGTTGTAATGTGGGTGTGCCATTACAATGGTATGGAAATGACCCTCGTATTGACTACTGTCATTTATAACAGGTGCCTAGACTTGTTTTTTTGGTTGGTTGTATTTGTTATAACTGCGTGTTCTGTAATGTGCGGGGTTTTTCAAGTGAATGCCCGTATTGCGCGGGCATTCCTATGGGTAGCTAGTAATCGATTATTGTTAATGTCAGAACAACACCTTCGCCACATCCGCAAACCGCTTGGCGAAGTGCACCGTAATGCCTTCCTTCAGATACTCCGGCAATTCCTCGAAATTCCCCCGGTTCGGCTCCGGCAGGATCAGTTCGAAAATCTTCTGCCGCCGCGCCGCAATGACCTTTTCCCGTACGCCGCCAATCGGCAGCACGTGCCCGGTCAACGTCAGTTCGCCGGTCATCGCCACGCCTTTTTTCGGCGGCTGGTTGCGTGCCAGCGAAAGCAGGGCGCTGGCCATGGTCACACCGGCGCTCGGACCGTCTTTCGGCGTCGCGCCTTCCGGCACATGCAGATGCACGAAGGCTTCGTCGAAGAACTTCGGATCGCCGCCAAACGACTTCAGATTTGAGCTGACGTAGCTGTAGGCGATTTCCGCGGATTCCTTCATCACATCGCCCAGTTGCCCGGTGAGTTTGAAGCCACGGTTCAACGTATGAATCCGCGTGGCTTCGATCGGCAAGGTCGCGCCGCCCATGCTGGTCCAGGCCAACCCGGTGATCACGCCGGTGCCGGACAGCACTTGCTCGTTACGGAACACCGGTTTGCCCAGCGAGGTTTCGAGGTCTTTCGGGCCGAGCTTGATCACCGCGTTCGGTTCGTCGAGCAGTTTCATCACCGCCTTGCGTACCAGTTTCCCAAGGTTTTTTTCCAGCTGGCGCACACCCGCTTCACGGGCATAACCGTCGATTAAAGCCTTGAGAGCATTGTCGCTGATGCTCAAGCTGCCTTTCGACACCCCGGCTTTCTCGAGCTGCTTCGGCCACAGGTGGCGCTTGGCGATGGCGACTTTTTCTTCGGTGATATAACCCGACAGGCGAATCACTTCCATGCGGTCGAGCAGCGGGCCCGGGATCGAATCCAGGGTGTTGGCAGTGCAGACGAACAGCACTTTCGACAGGTCCATCCGCAGATCCAGATAGTGGTCGAGGAACTCGACGTTCTGCTCCGGATCCAGGGTTTCCAGCAGCGCCGAGGCCGGGTCACCCTGGTAGCTTTGGCCCATCTTGTCGATTTCATCGAGCATGATCACGGGGTTCATCACTTCGACGTCTTTCAACGCCTGCACCAGCTTGCCCGGCTGCGCGCCAATGTACGTGCGGCGGTGGCCCTTGATCTCGGCTTCGTCGCGCATGCCGCCAACGCTGAAGCGGTAGAACGGCCGGCCCAGGGATTCGGCGATGGATTTGCCGACGCTGGTCTTGCCCACGCCCGGTGGCCCCACCAACAGCACGATGGAACCGCTGATCTCGCCTTTGTAGGCGCCGACCGCGAGGAATTCGAGAATGCGGTCCTTGATGTCATCAAGGCCGGCGTGGTGTTTATCCAGTACCTTGCGCGCGTGCTTGAGGTCCAGTTTGTCCTCGCCGTACACGCCCCACGGCACCGAGGTAGCCCAGTCGATGTAATTGCGGGTCACCGCATATTCTGGCGAACCGGTTTCGAGAATCGACAGCTTGTTCATTTCTTCTTCAAGGCGTTTCTGCACCTGCGCCGGCAGGACTTTGCCCATCAGCCGCTGCTCGAACTGTTCGAGGTCGGCGCTGCGGTCGTCCTTGGTCAGCCCCAGCTCCTGCTGGATGACCTTGAGTTGTTCCTTGAGGAAGAATTCGCGCTGGTGCTCGCCGATCTTGCGGTTCACTTCGGCGGAAATTTCTTTTTGCAGGCGCGCGACTTCGACTTCCTTGCGCAGCATCGGCAGGACTTTTTCCATGCGCTTGAGCATCGGCACGCAGTCGAGCACTTCCTGCAGTTCACTGCCGGTGGCGGAGGTGAGCGCGGCGGCGAAGTCGGTCAGCGGCGACGGGTCGTTGGGGCTGAAGCGGTTGAGGTAATTCTTCAGCTCTTCGCTGTATAGCGGGTTGAGCGGCAGCAGCTCCTTGATCGCATTGATCAGCGCCATGCCATAGGCCTTGACCTCGTCGGTCGGCTCGGTGGGCTGATGCGGGTATTCGACTTCCACCAGGTACGGCGGGCGATGGTGCTTGAGCCAGGTCTTGAGGCGTACGCGGGTCAGGCCCTGGGCGACGAATTGCAACTTGCCGTTTTCGCGGCTGGCGTGGTGCACCTTGACCAGCGTGCCGTACAGCGGCAGGGCCGAAGTGTCGAAGTGGCGCGGATTGTCCTGGGGCGTGTCCATGTAGAACAGGGCCAGGGAATGGTGTTCGGATTTGGCCACCAGGTCGAGGGTTTCGGCCCAGGGTTCTTCATTGACGATGACCGGCAGCACCTGGGCCGGGAAGAACGGTCGGTTGTGAATCGGGATGATATAGACCTTGTCCGGCAGGTTCTGGCCGGGCAGGGCGAGGCCTTTGCCGGTGGAGTGGTGCGGGGCGTTTTCCGGATCGGCGTACTCGCTGGGGTCTTCGGGGAATTCTTGCTGGTCGCTCATGGGGGCACCTGCGCAATGGGTATGGGTCTTAGATGGGGCAGGTTGGCGGTGGTTTCAACGGTCATTTTCTGTGAGGCGGTGTTTCGAAGGCGTGTTCAGCAGAGATACAGGTTAGCTGGACTTTGGCACGACGCTGTCCCCTGTGGGAGCGAGCCTGCTCGCGAAAGCGGTCTGGCAGTCACTTCCGGAGTGCCTGTCATTCCCTCTTCGCGAGCAGGCTCGCTCCTACAGGGGGACGGTGGTGTGCAAAGAAAAAGGCGACTCCCGTTGGGGAGCCGCCTTTGATTTTACTGCCGCTGAAAACTATTCGGACAGTTTGTACGCAATCACATAGTCACCCTGCTTGGTGCCCAGCGAACCGTGTCCGCCGGCGACGACGAGCACGTATTGCTTGCCATCCTTGCCGGCGTAGGTCATTGGCGTGGTTTGCGCGCCGGCCGGCAGGCGTCCTTCCCACAATTGCTTGCCGTTCTTCACGTCGTAGGCACGCAGGTACTGGTCGAGGGTACCGCTCAGGAAAGCCACGCCACCGGCGGTGGTGAAGGTGCCGCCCAGGCTTGGTACGCCCATGCTCAGTGGAATCGGAACCGGCGAGCTGTCGCGCACGGTGCCGTTCTTGTGCATCCAGATTTTCTCATGGGTGGTCAGGTCGACGGCGGCCACGTAGCCCCAGGCAGGTGCCTGGCACGGCAGGCCCATGGGCGACAGCAGAGGTTCGAGCACCACGCCGTATGGCGCACCCTTGTTCGGCTGCACGCCTTCGGTTTCGCTTTTGCGCGGGCCTTGGGCGGCGATTTCCGCGGCCGGGATCAGTTTGGATTTGAAGGCCATCCAGTCCGGGTTCACGAAAGCGATCTGGCGCACCGGATCAACCGAGATACCGCCCCAGTCGAACACACCGAAGTTGCCTGGATAAACAATCGAACCTTGCAGCGATGGCGGCGTGAACGGGCCGTCGTAGCGCATGGATTTGAAGGTGATCCGGCACACCAGCTGGTCGAACGGGGTGACGCCCCACATGTCGCGCTCTTTCAACGGAGGCGGCATGAAATTGAGGTCGGATTTCGGTTGGGTCGGCGACGTGTGGTCGCCTTCCACCGCGCCTTGCGGCACTGGCACTTCATTGATCGGCACGATGGCCTGGCCGGTGCTGCGGTCCAGTACGTAGATGCTGCCTTGCTTGGTAGAGGCCAATACCGCCGGCTTCACGCCACCCGCGGTTTTCAGGTCCATCAGGGTTGGCTGGCCGCCGACGTCCATGTCCCACAGGTCATGGTGGGTGAACTGGAAGTGCCAGCGCACTTTACCGGTGGCGATGTCCAGGGCGGTCAGGCCGGCGGCGTGCAGTTCCGATTCGGGCGTGCGTGCGCCACCGAACTGGTCCGGGGTCTGGTTACCCATCGGCAAGTAGAGCATGCCGAGTTTTTCATCGACCGCGAACATGGACCACATGTTCGGCGAGTTGCGGGTGTAGGTCTTGCCCTCGGCAATCGGCGTCGTATCGTCCGGTTTGCCGCTGTCCCAGTTCCACACCAGTTTGCCGGTGTGCACGTCGAAGGCACGGATCACGCCGCTTGGCTCGTCGGTGGAGACGTTGTCGGTGACGTGACCGCCAATCACCACCAGGTCCTTGGTGACCGCTGGCGGCGAGGTGGAGTAGTAACCACCGGCGGTGAAGCCGCCGATGTTGGCACGCAGGTCGACCTGGCCTTTGTCGCCGAAGTCTTCGCACATCTTGCCGGTGTCGGCGTTGAGGGCGATCAGGCGGGTGTCGGCGGTGGGCAGGAAGATCCGGCGCGGGCAGGCGCTGGTCACCGCTGCGCTGGCGCTGCCGGTCGGGCTTTTTTCCGAGGCGTACACGGCGTCATCGTGATAGGTCACGCCACGGCAAGTCATGTGCGCCCAACCCTTGAAGTTCGCCGCGTTCTGCGTGGAGAGCTTCGGATCGAAACGCCAGATTTCCTTGCCGGTGTCCGGGTCCAGGGCGATCACCTGGCTGTGCGGCGTGCAGACGTAAAGCATGCCGTTGACTTTCAGCGGAGTGTTTTCGGCGGTGGTTTCACCCGGGTCGTTCGGTCCTGGCAGATCGCCGGTGCGATAGGTCCAGGCCGGCACCAGTTTGTGCGCGTTCTGCGGGGTGATCTGCGCCAATGGCGAGTAACGGTCGCCGTGGGCGCTGCGGCCGTAGGAGTTCCAGTCGCCGTCCGGCATGGCCGGTGCGGTGTTGGCCATGCCAGGCACGCTGTCGCGGTCCAGTTGACCTTTGATTTCACCGGGATTGGTGAACTGGCTGGCCAGCGCGGCAACACCGGCGATGACCACGGCCACGCTCAGCGCGCCGGTGCCCATGGGGGCGGCGCCTTCGCGCAGCAGCGGACGACGGAACCACGGCAGCAACAAGACCATGCCCAGTGCAAACAACATCGCCAGGCGCGGCACCAGTTGCCACCAGTCGAGGCCGACTTCCCACAGCGCCCACAGGGTGCTGGCGAACAGCACGAGTGCGTACAGGCCCAGCGCAGCGCGACGGGCGGCGATCAGCAGGACGCCGGTTAGTGCCAGGCCGATACCGGCCAACAGGTAATACAGCGAGCCGCCCAGCATGCTCAGCTTGATTCCCCCGGCCAGCATGGCCAGGCCCATCAGCAGAAGCAGGATACCGAGCAGGCTCGGCAGCAGACGGCTTCGACTCAAAGCACCATCAGTGCTCATAGTGTGGTTCTCCGTGACGTTTGATTAGTCCCGCGCAAGTTCACTGTAGATGATGATCCTGTGCGGGCAGGGTTCAGATAAAAGGTGTTCAGTCGATACGATTCGTTGTGGGAGCGAGCTTGCTCGCGAAAGCGGTGTGTCATCCGACGCTAATGTTGGATGTGATGGCCTCTTCGCGAGCAGGCTCGCTCCCACAGGTTTTTGCGTGATTCTTAGAACGAAGACTGGATCTTGATCCCGCCAATCAGCGCGTCGTCGACCTGGTCCACGCCACCGGGGTGGCGGATGTATTGCAGGTTGGGGCGCACGGTCAGCCAATTCGTGACGTGCACGCCGTAATAGAGCTCGGCGCTGTATTCGGTGTCCTGGGGCGGCAGGAACGCCGGGTCGTCGAAGTCGAAAACCCCGTGGGCCTGATTGGTCGCCTCGGCGTTTTTGCGAAACGCGGGGTTGACGTGGACGCGGGCCAGGGCGAAGCCGATGTCGTCCTTGGCGCGGGCGTCGAACAGGCCTTTGTAGACGACACCGGCCTGGACATAGTTGTCGATGGCGTTGGTTTTCTTGTCGTGCATCGTCCCGTTGGCGAACACACTCAAACCCCGGCTGTTATCGCTGGCAACGCGGGTGATTTGCTGTTGGATGCCGAGCCACACACCGTGTTTGCTCGAGGCGCTGCGATAAGCCTCGCCACTCAGGGCGGCGGGCTGGCCATTGCTGTCCTTGTAGACATCGGTGGCATTGGCGCTGCTGTAGTAGTAACCGGCGCGGTATTCGCCCGGCAGGCCGTTGAGCTTCGGCGTCCACACCAGCTCCACCGGCAGAATCGCGCCCTGGGTGCCGCTGCCGCTGAGCTTGAAGCCGTTGTTGCGATCCAGGTTCGACGGGTTCTGCTCGTAGGCGCCGACCTGCGCGTACAGCTCAGGCGTCAGGTGATATTTGACCCGCAGCGCCCATTGGCTGACCGGCCAGTTGTACCAGATGTCGCCGACCCAGTTGCCGACCTGGGAGCCGCAGAACGCCAGGTTCTGGAAGTCGCAGGGGAAGCTGTTGAAGTCTTCGCCCTCACCGAAGCGGCCGACCTTGATGTCGAGCTTCTGGTCGAAGAATTTCTGCTGGTACCACATCTGCGTCAACCGCCAGGTCTGCCCGCGCCCCCAGACTTCCTGGGCCGAGGTGAAGCCGCCGACCCGCGGATCATTGATGCGGTCGTTGCTGATGTTGTTGCCGTTGCGCTCGGTGATGGTCAGCTGAAATTCCGCGTCGTCCCAGCCGAGGATCTTCTGCAAATTCAGATGCGTGCCGAAGCCGAACTGGTCGCTGTAGCGTGCCGTCCGGTCATGGTCGTAACCACCGTGCAGATTGCTGCCCATTTCGCCGGTGTAATCGACCTTGAAGTCATAGCCTTTTTCCGCAAGCTCAGTGCGCGTACCGTTCCAGTCGCCGAGCATCCACGGTGAGCCGCTATCAAAGGCCGGGGCGGCCTGGACACAGGTGGCGAGGCTGAATGCGGTGAATCCGCCGATCAGGTTCAGGGATTTGTGGCCAATGGCAGGCATAAAGACAGCGCTGTCTTTTGAGGTTTGTAAATCAGGCATTCTTGATCTTTTTCTGGGAAATGAACGGAAGCAGCAAAACTGAAGGGGGTTGCGGAAGCGTTTCAGCAGAGGCGTGCGCAAGGATAATGTTCTGTTACAAATAGAGAAAGGGCTTTTGCTGACATGCATTCTTTCGTAATCGGTAATAGTGAGTCGTACACCTGTGGGAGCTGGCTTGCCAGCGAAAGCGGTGTATCAGTCAATATCGTTGTTGGGCATGAAATTGCTTTCGCTGGCAAGCCAGCTCCTACAGTTGCGCCTACATTAAACAGACCGCTTCCCCCCGACGTAGCCCTCGGCTAAGGTGCGCGGCTTCCCATTCCTACATCACTGAAGGCCCTGCATGACCGAACAGACCCACGACCCGCTGCACGGCGTGACCCTGGAGCAAATCCTCAACGCCCTGGTTGAACACTACGAATGGTCGGGGTTGGCCGAGCGCATTGACATTCGCTGCTTCAAGAGTGACCCGAGCATCAAGTCGAGCCTGACGTTCCTGCGCAAAACCCCGTGGGCGCGGGAGAAGGTCGAGCGTTTGTACGTGAAGTTGATGCGCACCAAGCGTCCGCTCTGAGCATGGCTATCCAGTCAGTCGCGCGGCGTCGTTTTGTCGCCGTGGCCGCCATTCTTGGCTGGGCCGGATTGAGCATTCAGATGTACCTGATTTTCCATTCACGCTGGACACTGGCGGCCAGCCTGTTGGGCGGGCTGGTGAGCTTCTTCAGCTATTTCACCGTGCTCAGCAATACGCTGGTGGCGACTGTCCTGACCTGTGAACTGACGGCCCGCGAATCGGCCGCGCGGCGCTGGTTTTTACAACCGTGGGTCAGCAGTGGCATCGCCGTGAGCATCGCGGTGGTCGGCCTGGTCTACAGCCTGTTGCTGCGCCATCTATGGCATCCCGAAGGCTGGCAGTGGCTGACGGATGAGCTTCTGCACGACGTCATGCCGTTGCTGTTTCTGGTCTATTGGTGGTGCTGGGTGCGAAAAGGCACGCTGCGACTGCGGCACATCGCGCTGTGGATGATTTATCCGCTGGTGTATTTCGCATACTCGATGCTGCGCGGGCATTTACTCGCGACTTATCCCTACCCGTTCATTGATGTCGGGAAGCTGGGTTATCCACAGGTGTTCGTGAATGCGGCGGGGTTGTTGGCGGGGTTTGTGCTGATTGGCTTGATAGCGGTTGGACTGGATCGTCACCGCTCACGCGACCTGTAGGAGCGGCCGGGCGGCGTTCCGTTTGCCAGCGAAGGCGGTGGGTCAGTCAACCTCTTGATTGGCTGAAAGGCCGTCTTCGCTGGCAAGCCAGCTCCTACAGGGGGGCGTTTATTCTTCGCTGGTGTCATCCAGTCGCCAATAGCCGACGGCTTTCACGAATTGATCGTTCAAGCCATGTTCATCCAACAGTACCCGGCGAATCTGCCGCGACACTTTGCTCTCGGTCGCGACCCAGGCATACAGGCTGCCGGCAGGGACCTTGACCTGGCGTACGGTGGTCAGTAAATGGTCCTTGCCCCCTTCGCGCAATACCCAGATCACATTGACCTGGGCGGCACTCTCCAGCACCTGCTGCTCCTTGCCGTTTTCCACTTCGATTATCACCAACGCACGGCGGTTGGCCGCCAGGCCTTCCAGGCGCCGGGCGATGGCGGGCAGGGCGGTTTCGTCGCCGATTAACAGGTAGCTGTCGAAGATGTCCGGCACGATCATCGAACCCCGTGGCCCGCCGATGTGCAGGAACTGGCCCGGTCTGGCCTGTTCGGCCCAGGTTGATGCCGGGCCGTCGCCGTGGAGCACGAAGTCGATGTCCAGCTCCAGCGTGTTCAGGTCATAGCGACGAGGTGTGTAGTCGCGCATCGCGGGCGTTGGTCCATCGTTTTTACCGGCACCGAGCACCAGGGATTCCAGCGCCGCTTGTTCCTCTGCATTCTGCGGGAACAGCAGTTTGACGTGATCATCCGTGCCAAGGCTGACAAAGCCCGCAAGTTCCGGTCCGCCCAAGGTAATCCGGCGCATGCGCGGCGTCAGATCGACCACCCGCAGCACTTGCAGGCGGCGACGTTTGATTTCATGCATGACGCGGTGAATGGTTTGCGATGGATCGATGACATCGGTCATTCGGCGGTCTCCCGGGCAGGCGCAACGGCAGGGCCGTCGACAATGGCTTTGGCGGTGTTATTGAGCAGGTCGCGCACCCGCAGGATTTCTTCCGGGCTCCAGCGCCCGTGGTGCATTTGCAAGGCATGACGCAGGTTATGCACCGCTTCATGAATCTCGGGCGGGCGGTCATGGCCGCGCAACGATCGTTTGCTGACCTCGATGCGCATGCGCACGCCATCCAGTGCAATCGCCTGCTCGCTCAGGGAAAGACGTCCGGCGTCGGTCACGCTGTAACGTTTTTTTCCGCCTTCGGCATCGCCCGCAATCATTTCGCTTTCTTCCAGAAACGTCAGGGTCGGGTAGATCACGCCGGGGCTGGGGCTGTAGGCGCCGTCGAACATGCTTTCGATCTGGCGAATCAAGTCATAGCCGTGGCATGGCTGCTCGGCGATCAATGCCAGCAGCAACAATTTCAGGTCACCGGGGGCGAATACACGGGGGCCGCGACCGCCGCGTTCACGACCGGGGCGTTTTTCGAAGCCGTCGCGGCCGTCACTGTGTTCGCGGTGGGGGGAATGATGGTCTCTCATTGGGATGCGTTCTCTTGTCGTGTTAGATACAACTTAAGATATATCTTGCGACGAGGCAAGGCGTTTTCCCGGACCACGGCTGTCGACGACCAGCGGTAGGTGGTGCGGAAAAATGCTGTGGAGAAAACCTGCCAATGACATTTGTTTTCCCTGTCCGAAAGTAACTTTAAAGTTAGAGTGAGCGCTCTATTGTACTTGGGCGTATTTTGAAAGCAGTCTTATCCCCGTATTTGCTAGTTGAAGTCGCTGTAATCTTTTTCATTGAAAACTGTATGTAGTCTAAAGATTACAGTTGACACTTCTAGTTGCGTGTTTTTCTCGTTTTTGCTTTCTTGATATGCACCTGACTGACTACAGGAACAGCAGAAACGTCCTACTTACTTTCCAGAGGCGTTGGCAGATCATGCTCGGCGTTGAAAGTTGATGGTCCTATGCCAAGTGCGAATAGCCATAAATGGTTTTTACTTTCAATAAGCCACTTTCTTTTAAAAACAGGTATTAAGTAATGTTCAAGAAAATCGCAATCGCTGCTCCAATGGCCATCCTGGCACTGAGTTCCTCCATGGCCTTTGCTGAAGGTGAGGCGCGTCATTCCATTAATCTGGTGGCATCGATTCCAACCAACGTTTTCCACGTATTGCCGGTAGACCCGGATTTGATCGTCAAGGATCAACGCTTGAGCTACGACCCGATTGCCGATCAGTTGAGCACTTTGCGTGCGCAGTTCGACACCAAAAATACCAACGGCTCGATTCACGCGATGCTTGAAGACGAAGCCTACCTGTCCAACGGTGTCGTCGCCGACAAGATTCCTTTGGTCGTGACGTTCAACGGCAAGGCGCTGAACAATTCCACAGCGGTGGAAGTGGTCGGTGAGGCCGAGTCCACCCCGGGCAAGCGTGTTGAACTGGTGGTCGCTCCTACCAAGCCTGCGACTGGTGGCTATAAGGCAGGTGAGTACAGCGGCGTCGTCGCCATGCGCTTCGACGCAGTTCTTCCTACACCTTGATGCTGCTTGAAGCCTGATGAGAGCAAGTCTCATCGGGTATGGTTTGCCGGTCGGCGGGTCATAGCACCTGTCGACCGGGATTTTTACTGGATCGATCGTTCAAACACAGAGTATCCCGTTCATGTTCCCGATGACTCCCATCGCGGCAGCGCTCGCACTTTTTTTCTGCGCAGGTGCATTAGCAGCGCCCACTAACAACGGCACGACCCCCCGAAGTTTGCTCGCTCAGGCAAAAGGTTTGCCGGCGGACTTCGAAGAGCACTTCTTCGATGTGCCATTGGCTGTTCGGGTGGAACTTGACCAACAACTTTTAGGTGAGGCGATGATCGTGTTATCCCGCGATGATCGAATCACCCTGCTTGAATTTTCGGATGTTGGCGACAGTAATATTTCTGCCAGCGAACGTGAAACCTGGGCCACTTATTTAAAAAAGGGCGTGGCTTTAGGCGCCTGCCAGGGCAGTTGCCCGGAACAGATGCTGGCCGTGCATTACAACTTGCAGAATTCCCTGGTATCGATTGCCACCGAAAACGCCGAACGCAACACCGATGCCAAGCGGTATTACGACCTGCCCGAGGGCGGCAGCAGCGGCTTGATCGTACGCAACCAGTTGAACCTCAACGGTGGCCAGGAGCAGGACCTCGGTGGCCGTTACGGCCTGGAAGCCAGCAGCAGCCTGGGCAACTGGACCCAGAGCGCGAATATGCAATTGGCCCGTTTGGGCGGCCCTGACGACAAGCTCTACCACGCGGTGCACGAGCTTTACACCCAGCGCGAACTCGAAGGCAGCTTCCTGCGCCTGGGCTATTTCACCCCCAACTCCGAAGGCTTGAGCCGTCAGCCGCGCTCGTTCGGCGCCAGCCCCGACACGGCGGCGGGCCTGATGTACGGCAGTTCCGACAGCCTCGCCATCAACAGCCCCAAACCCAGCGTTTACCCGATCTACGTCACCGCCAACCGTCAGGCGTCGGTGGAGATCTTTCGCAACGGCTTGCTGATCAATACCCAACCGGTGGATGCCGGCCTGCAAACGCTCGATACACGCCCCTTGCCGGGCGGGATCTACGAAGTGGAAGTGCGCCTGATCGAAGACGGTCAGATCACCTCCACCACCCAGGAGCTGGTGTACAAACCCACCAACTGGCGCAACCAGGACAGCCGCTGGCGCTACAACCTCTTCGCCGGGCAGGAAAGCAAGCTGCTCAGCAACTGGGACGAGCAAGCCTACGGCGACATCACCGCGGGCGCTGCCGTCAACTTCCTGCTGCACCCTCGGGTGATTCTCGGCGTATCGGGGCGCCAGGTGCGGGACAAGATGCAATACGGCACGTCGGTCGACTGGACCCTGGCCAACAACACCAGCCTGTTCGCCAACGTCTATGAGACCGAAGATCACGGCACCGGCATGGACCTGCAAGCGATGTACAACTATGGCGCCGGCAGCGTGTTTGCCACCCATAGCCGCAGTTGGCTGGACACCACCAACACCTATGAAACCCTGCCCGATGGCACGCGGGTGCGTCAGCGCAACGTCTTCATCGGTCAGACCAGCACTTCTTCGTTGTCGGTCAATCATCGGGTCAGCAGCAGAAGCTCGATCAATGGGCGGGTGTCCCACAGCGATGGCAATACTGAAGGCGTAGGTGTCGACCTGGGCTGGACCCAGCGCGGCAATCTGTTCGGCAGCGATGCCAACTGGCGTTTTTCGGTGTTCGACCGGCCCGGTAGTTTCAGCAGCGGCGACCAGCGCAATCGCGGCGTCGATCTGAGCGTCAGCCTGGCACTCGGCGGGCCGGGTGAGCAGTGGTCCGGCAGCATCGGTACACGCACCTCCCGAGACGGTGGCCGCGACAACAATGCCTCGCTGACTTACCGCAAGGATTTGCAGGACCATGTACTGCAAAACGTATCGGCCACGGCGATTACCGATACGTACGGCGTCGGCCTGTCCGGAACCGCGAATTTCCGCAACGACGCCATCAATGGCGATGCCTTCGTCCAGCGTTCCTCATTCAATGACAACCTCACCGGTGGTTTGAACTTCGACAGCACCGTAGCCGTGGGCGGCGAGCGAATCGTCATGACCAGCCAGCATCACGGGTCTGGCGCCGGAATGATTGTCGATGTCGAGTCCGACATCGATGACATCGCCCTGCGCGCCGACGACCTCAGCGGCGGTAGCGCCAGCCTGCGGCCGGGACGCAACTTCATTCCAATCACCGCCTACAAGAACAGCTCGGTGAGCTTCGACTTCGAAGGCAACCACCCACCGGCCGCCAGCATCCAGCCGCCACGCACCCGTTATCACCTGAACAAGGGCGGCGTGGACTACCGCAAGATCACCGTCAGCAAAACCCTGACCGTTCTTGGCCGCTTGGTCGACCCCCAGGGCAAGCCACTCAAGGGCCACCACGTCATCAATCACGCCAGCCGAGGCGTGAGCGAAGTCGACGGGTTCTTCTCGATGGAAATGAAGGCCAGCTCACCCACTTTGGAAGTGCGTCAGGGTAATCAGCTGTTGTGCCAATTCCGACTTGATACCGCCAATGCGCGTAGTGAAAACAATGTGCTGATGATTGGGGATTTGCGCTGCACGCCGGATACGTTGGCGGGTGCAAATTACACGGATGAAAGTGCGGGTTGATGTGCTCTTATAGTGAGTTGATGTGAGATGAAAAAGACATTCTTGTTCATTGCATTTGGGCGTTTAACGCTGGCTGCGATAGTGAGTGCGGTTGGTAGCGTGTCGGCATGGGGTGCTAGCAAGACAGTGACTGCGGAGTTCAATCCGGATCCTGCAAACCCCATGAGAAATGAGTTTAAAAATACAACGCCTAGTAGTGGGTATTGCGTCCCTTTTCCTGGTGTTTGCGCCTCTAACGGGTTTTTCAGTCTCGCTATGGGCATTAATGCCAATGCGAATGCCACTATTCAGGCGAATCACACTGACCCGCGTAAGGGCGCTATGTTCAAGATTCCAACGGACTGGCGCACTGTAGAGGTTACCCACACCGCTACGGGAGAAAAGGAATCGCTTGATGTCAGAATCTCCGGACTCTCCGTTTACCATCGATTCCCTGTGCCCGCGGGAGATATTAGTGGGCCAGGCGGGCATGAAACGATGTGGACGAACCGCTCCTGGCGGTATTCGCCGCCGCCATGCACGGGCAACTATACCCAGCAAAACTGGGCTAATAGATACCAATCCTATTGGCACTTTCCCGAGAATGTCGGTGTCTGTGCGAAACAGGCCGCCTTTAATATTCCTGATTTCGAGTACATAGAACAAAGTTTTACCTATGAGCTCCGAACACCTAAACCTTTAAGTATGGCTACCGGCGATTATACCGGGGCTATCACTTACACCGTGGGCCCAGGCGCCGATTTTGACTGGGGCGATATCATGATGCCCACGGATACGTTGTTCACGATTAACTTTAATTTGAAAGTGCAGCATCAACTGAAAGTAGAAATACCTCCCGGTGGCAATAAAATCGAACTGCTTCCCCTGGGTGGCTGGCAGGCCTGGCTGAATCAGGGGCGTAAACCGACTCGGTTATTTCGCGACCAAATCTTCAATATTTCGTCATCGGGTCGCTTCAAGATGGAGCTTGGATGCCAAAACCCGAACGGTAATACCTGCGCGCTGCGGGAGCCAACGTCGGGCCATGAAGTGCCGTTGAATATCAGTGTCACATTACCCAATGGCCTGACGAATGCCGCGGGTCAGCCGGTCATTCGTCTTCCGTTGCTGCAGGACGGTATCGGTACCGAACTGTTCAAGCCCGGGTTTTATGTGGATCGAAAATCCGGAGCCTTGCACTTCGAAATCACCCGGGAGCATGTCGAAAACATGCTGACAGGGGACGAAAAGACCTATTCGGGTAATGTCACGGTGATCTGGAACTCTGAAGTATAAGCCGCCATGTTGGTGTGATGGCCGGGTGCGGTTGTATTTAATTATTGAGGTTTTTTTCATGAAACGATTACTGATTTTTTTGTGTTTTGCTGTGTTCTCTCACACCAGCCTGAGTGGGCCGCAAATTAATGTCGGTGTGGTTTACGACTATCTGGATGGAGACAAAAGTACTTTTTTGAAACGGGTATTCAATGGCGGTGACAGTACGGCTTTTGTGAAGGTCAACATTCTTGAAATTGTCTACGACGCCGACGGGACGTCCCGGGAAATCCCGCTCTCCACTCAGGCTGACGCCAACGCCCGTGACGGCCTGATGGCCAGCCCGGCCCGGTTGATCGTACCGGCCAACGGCATGCAGGGCACACGCCTGTTGTACATGGGCGAGAGGGAAAGAGAGCGGTATTTTCGCGTGCGTTTCGTACCGGTGGTTCCAGAGAAAGAAGATGAATTCGCGGTGTCCGCAGAGGAGCGGGAAGACTACAAAAAGGGCCTGTCTGCCGGGGTCAACGTATTGGCCGGGTACGGTACGGTGTTTTTCGTGCGGCCTAAAGAAACGCGTTACGACAGCGTGATCAATGACGTCCCGGGCCAGTATGCGATTCGCAACAACGGCAATAGCGTGGTGGTGATTGACGAGTTCAAGGACTGTTCGGTGAAAAACGAAGCCGAGTGCCAACCCACCACGAAGCATCACATCCTGGCAGGTCGCACCTTCAAGTTCGATAAACAGGCTGGACGCGAATACCGATTCACCCTGATTGAAGGTTCCGCCACCAAGAAATTCGAGATAAAGGGATGAAGAGTGTTTTACGTACTCTTCGAGGCGGACTTCGATCTGCACGCGACAGGTGAATAACATGTTTAAAACGATATCGACTGTAACTTCAATGATGATGCTGACGCTGGCCAGTCCCAGCGTATATGCAATCAGGGTGAGCGAGACCTTCGATGTTTCGGTCACCATTCCCACCGCCGCGTTTCATGTAATACCGACTGATCCCGACTGGATTCACCTGGAACAACGCCTGAACTGGAATCCTGTCACGTCCGAATTAAGCCCCTTGCGTAAACAGTTTGATGTCAAAAATGAAAATGGTGCCATTTCTGCACGCCTGTTTTTTGAACCGTACCTGAGCAACGGCCGGGACACTGACAATATTCCATTGATTGTCAAATTCAACAACAAAAGACTCACTCTCGATCCTGACGAAGTCATCTCCGAAATGGATGGCCGGACGGGGAAGCGCGTAGGACTGGAGATCGCTGCTGTAAAACCCGGGGATGGTTATAAGTCCGGCGATTACTACGGCAGCGTGCACATGATTTTTGAAGCCATTGCGCCTTGATGATTTTGGTCAACGTCGTTGGGCGCATATAGGTTTAATGAAAGTACATGGATACTTCAAAAAGCTTCACACATCGGTTGTTCCATTTGTTCAGTGCCTCCGCTCTGTTGTTGCTATCGACAAGTGCTAGTGCTCTCGTGCAGGACATTACCGCGAAGTTCACTCCGGACCCGGCTAATCCGCTGAATAACGAGTTCGTTAATACAACCCCAGAAACCGGAATCTGCGCTTGGCATGCGCCTGCGACACCCACTTGCAAGGCCTTGGGTATTTTCACGATTCGTGCTCCATTCATTGCAAACTCCAACGGACCTATTCTGGCTAACCATGAAGATCCCCGACAGGGTGCGATGTGGAAGATGCCCTCCGAGTGGCGGGAGGTGGACGTCATTCACCGCGAGACCGGGGAAGTAGAGACGGTGCAAGTGCGCATTGCCGGCGTCGGGCACCGATGGGGCCTGGATCGGCCACCTGGCGTTAGCGCCTGGGAAAGGCCAGGCATCATTTCCTGGTCCAATCAGTGGCGCCAGGCGCCTAGTCCTTGTGCAGGCATTAATTACCTCGCGGCGAGCACTAGCTTTGCCTTGTTCTTTTGGATCGTTCCTGAAAATGCGGGAGTCTGTAGCCGGCAACCGGGAATGGACATTCCAAGATTTTGGTATGACACCCTTGAATACGCCTATGCAATCAAAACTCCAAAACCCTTGACGATGTCCACCGGGCAATACACCGGCAGTATCAACTACACCATGGGACCTGGAGGAGATTTTGATTTCGGCGACGTCATGATCCCGACAGACAATCTCTTCACGTTCAACTTCACGCTGGACGTGCAACATGCACTCAAAGTTGAAATTCCACCCGGAGGCAATCGAGTGGAATTGTTGCCTCAGGGTGGCTGGCAAGCTTGGCTGAACCAGGGGCGCAAACCCACACGGCTGTTTCGCGATCAGACGTTTAATATTTCATCTTCGAGTCGGTTCAAGATGGGCCTTGAATGTGAGATCGCGGGCGGCGGCAATACGTGTTTGGTGCGTGACACGACGTCAGGTCATGAGGTCCCACTGAACGTCAGTGTCAGTCTACCCAATGGTCTTACGGACGCCGCCGGACAAGCGGTCAATCGCCGACCTTTGTTGCGTGACGGCAGTGGAACCGAACTGTTCCAGCCCGGTTTTTACGTCGACCGAAAACCCGGAACCCTGCATTTCGATATCGACCGGGAACATGTGGAACAGATGCTGACCGGTGGCGCAAAGACCTATTCGGGCAACGTCACGGTGGCCTGGGATTCGGAGGTCTAGAGCCCAAGCCCTGAAAGGCGGCGCCGGTCAGCGCCGCACCATTTCAACCGGCAGACACTGCGTATGGCTACCCGGTTGCAGATAAGGGTTGAGGATCGGCGCCATCCCCTTGAGCACCTGCACAGGCAATGCCGAGGTAAAGGTGAAGCTCTCGGCGCTACGCCCCGGCACGAACGCGGTGAGGGTGCCGAAGTGGGTGTCGCCGATGTAGAACACAAAGGTGGCCGTGCGGTTGATCGATTTCGAGCTCAGGATGCGTCCGCCCGAGCCGAACGCTTCAATCCGGTTATCGCCCGTACCGGTCTTGCCGCCCATGGCGAGCGGGGTGCCATCGGGCAGTTTGAATGTGCCGGCCACCCGTTTCGCGGTACCGGCATCCACCACGTGTGACAGGGCTTCGCGCATCGCCGCCGCGACTTCGGAAGGCATGACCCGTTTGCCGACATCCGGGTCATTGATGAGTTTGGTTTCATACGGCGTATTCGCCGCGAAGTGCAGGCTGTCGATGCGCAGCGTCGGCATGCGCACGCCGTCGTTGAGAATGGTGCCGATCAGCTCGGCGAGGGCGGCGGGGCGGTCGCCGGAGCTGCCGATGGCGGTCGCCAGCGACGGCACCAGGTGGTCGAACGGGTAGCCGACTTTCTGCCAGCGTTGGTGAATGTCGAGGAACGCCTCGATTTCCAGCATGGTGCGGATACGGTTGTCGCGGGCGCCCTTGTGCCGGCTCTTGAACAGCCAGCTGTAGACTTCCTGGCGTTCGAACTGGCTGGCTTTGACGATGTCCTTGAACGTGGCATCCGGGTGGGTCAGCAAGTAGCCCATCATCCACAGGTCCAGCGGGTGCACCTTGGCGATGAAACCCTGGTCCGGCAAGTCGTAGGTGCCGGGGCCGTAGGACTCATAAAGGCGCTGCAGGCGCTCGTCGGTGAGTTTTTCGGTGAGCTTGGTCTCCGCGAGGTGCGAGCGCACGAAGTTGTTGAAGCTTTGCTGACTGGCCTGGGGCAGCAGGTAACGGTGCACGGCGGCCAAGCGGATCGGCGTCGGGTGCATGGCGTCGAGGAAGGTCTCGAGCCGTGCCTGGGTGTCCTTGTTCTTGTACTTCTTCCAGAATTTCAGCAGGAACGACGTGCCCTCGCGATCGGCGAACTCGGCCAGGTACTCCTGACGCCGGGGATCGCGGTCGTCCTTGAGCAGTTCGGCGCTGCTGTTGGGGCCGGAATAAGTGGTGTAGCGCACCAGGTCGCGCATCAGGCGGATGAACGGCAGGTTGATCGACTCCCGAATGGCATCGCGCAGGGTCGGCATGCGGCCGTTGTCTTCCTTGCGGAAGTTGTGGAACACATGCAACCCGCCACCGGTGAAAAACGCCTCGCCGGGGCTGGCCGAGTATTTGCGGTCCAGTGCGGCACTGAGCATGGGCGACAGGCTGCGGTCCTTGTTCTGAATCAGGTAATCGACCACCCAGCGGCTCAGGTGATCCTGCTCCGGCACCTCGACTTTTTTCAGTTCCGGCACGGTCATCCCGGCATATTTGTCGTGCAGCTCGGAGATGATTTGCAGGTAGGTGGTGAGCACGCGCATTTTCGCGGTGGAGCCCAACTCCAGTTTGCTGCCTTCGTTGATGTCGAATGGCTGATCGGTGCTGTCGGTCTGCACCCGCACCCGTGAGCCGTCCGGGGTCAACTCGAACAAGGTGAAGCTGTAGCGCACCTGGGTGGTGCTGGTGGGGGTCAGAAGGCGTTCGCCCATCAGGCCGATTTCTTTCGCATATTCCGGATCGGCGAGTCTTTTCAGGTACGCGGTTGCCTGGGTTTGCAGATCGCCTTGCAGGGTGCTGGTGGCCGAGAGGTCCAGGCGGTCGAGGTCATACAGCGGACGGTTGAGCAACCCGGCCAGCCGGCTGCGCGCCACGCTGATGCCCTTGTTGGTTTCGATCGGTTGAATGGTCGGCTGGGTCGCCCAGTCGCGGTACGTGACCTTGCTGGCCAATGCCGCGGCGGCGAAAGGTGCATCGATCACATTGTTCTGCGCCAGCAAGCGAATGTGGCTGTCGGTAAGGTCGGCCAGTTCATCACGGCCCTTGGTCAAATAGTGGGAAGGGCGGCGCTGGGCAATCATCAATGAAAGCATTTCGCGCAGTGCCAGGCCTTTTTCCGCCAGGCTTTGCGGATCCTTCGCGTCGCTGGCCAGGATTTCGTTGGCCTTGGCGAAATCGGCGCCGTACCACACGCGCAACCCTTCGGCCATGCCATGTACTTCACCGTGGCCGGGTACCGCCGACAGGGGCACGCTATTGAGGTAATCGCGCACCACGTTCTGCCGGACCTTGAGCGTTTCCGGCCCATCCTGATAGGCGCGTACGCTGGCGGAAATCATCTGGCGGATTTTCTCCCCGCCCGACACGGTCAAGCCATCGGGCGAGTGCCGGTACTTCTCCAATTGCGTCGCCAGGGTACTGCCGCCCGCCGACTGGCCGGGCAAGTGCAGCATCTTGGCGACCTGGGTATAGGCCGCCATGCCGAACCGCGGCCAGTCCACCGCCGGGTTGGCCAGGGGCTGGCGCGGGTCGAGCAGGAAACGGTTTTCGATAAACAGCAAGCTGTTGACCACCACCGGCGGAATCGATTCGAAGCTGGAATAGAGCTGTTGCGGATAGTTGAACTGGTACAGCGGTGCCGCCTTGCAATCGGTGATCGACAAACCGGCCTGGATTTTTTCCGAATAGGGCACGAACAAGCCCTTGTCGCTGTAGTTCATCAGCGCCGGAGAAAAGCGGGTCTGGGCGGTAATGACGTAATCACGCTTGAGCAGGCGCGGCAGGAACTCGCCCAGGGAGCTATAGCCCAGGCGCAGATCGAACGGGCCGGCCCCCGGATAATGAATCGCATCGCTGGGACCGGGTTTGAGCTCATAACTCAGGGTTTTGGCAAATTTGCTGACCTCCCGGGCCTGAAACCTCGAGGTGCGCATCTCCTTGGACGCCGCCAGGCCTACCACGATTGCAATAATCAGCATCAACAACCAGAAAGCCTTCCAGCCGTGCCGGGAACGGCGGGGTTTTTCAGGTAAAGGCGCTTCGTCATCCACTCGTTCAGTCGGGACCACAGTTTTACTCGAATCGGTTTGCCATAACGCGCCCATAGTCGACTGATCCATTCACGCAGATTGATCGGACTTGTCTGAAGCTTAGACGGTGGATGGCAATGGTGAAAAAATTGTGACCCTCCAAATATCGTGGATCCACTTTGAGCTTGTGGCAGAAGATTTGCTGTGGGGGGCGTGTTGTGGCCAGGGAGCTTGCTCCCGTTCGACTGCGCAGCAGTCGCAATACCAGACAACCGGTTCTTTCAGGCAATCCACGATCGCCGTATTTGGGGCCGCTTCGCAGCCCAGCGGGAGCAAGCTCCCTCGCCACAAGCAAGCTCTTTTACCCTACAGGTAATGTATACAAGAGTAGGTCGGAGCTAGAGCCAACAGGCATCCCAGAGCGGGTAATCACCGATTTTTTCTACAAGCCCTGCGCGTAAAGGGTTGGCAACGATGTAGCGAGCGAACGGCAGGAGATCTTCGCCATCCCGAATGGCCCTGTCGTGATAGCCGGTTTGCCAGAAGGCCCCTTCACGGTTCAGTTTTCGGTTGATGGTCAGCGTGCTGCGAGACTTGATGGATTGCATGAGTCGCGCCAAGGTGCATTGTTCCAGTTGTACCAGCCAATGAAAGTGGTCTGGCATGATCACCCAGGCAATCGAATTCACCCAGCCATGCTCATGGGCGCGCTTGAGTTCCGCAACAAGCAAACGTCCTACCTTCCAATCGTTGAATATCGGTTGTCTCTGATGCACGACCGCTGTGATGAGATAGGCCCGACCTGTTTGCGAGAAACGCCCATGGCGCAGTAAGTGTGAGTTTGGTTGTGGCTGCATTCCTTGCGACCCTTTGCAGTTGGTTCCCTTTAACCCTAGCCACCCACCTGCCTACACGTAGCTGCAATTTCTGAGTGAAAAATCCGAGAGCCATGAAGGACCTCTGGACCGGGATGTTTCAACTTCCAGGTGCATTTGTGGCGAGTGAGTTTGCTGTGGTGAGGGAGATTGTTGTGGCGAGGGAGCTTGCTCCCGTTCGACTGCGCAGCAGTCGCAATACCATACAACCAGTTCTTTCAGGCAATCCACGATCGCCGTATTTGGGGCCGCTTCGCAGCCCAGCGGGAGCAAGCTCCCTCGCCACAGGGGCCGCGCAAGCTGTAAGGCTTGTGCTAGACACTTCGGTTGGAAATGACGCTGCACCCATACCGTGCAATACTCGGCGGCGCTTTAATAGCGAAAAATCCTACAAAATTCAGTCAATTTATCTCTGTAAATCGCAGTTTTATCGTGATGTACGCCTGATTTTTGTGATTTATAGAGTGAAAATCTCTGCTTCCAGCTTTTTATACTGCATACCCCGCTGATCTCGCAGGTTTCGTCCTGTCAGACGGTTCTGCCCACGAAGCAGCGCCGGTTACGGGAAGCACTGGCTTATCAGCCGGTACTTCAACACTCGGTGGTCA
Organism: Pseudomonas sp. WPR_5_2; assembly: GCF_003634475.1. Taxonomy (NCBI): domain Bacteria; kingdom Pseudomonadati; phylum Pseudomonadota; class Gammaproteobacteria; order Pseudomonadales; family Pseudomonadaceae; genus Pseudomonas; species Pseudomonas sp. WPR_5_2. Next base: position 22,729 of record NZ_RBLA01000003.1, read on the forward strand.
TATCCAATAACAAGACGAGGTTGCACCCTATGCCCGTTGGCAATCACCTGCCCCATGGCGAGACCGCTCAGGGCGGTCCGCTCAAACGTGAACTCGGCGAGCGGCATATCCGCCTGATGGCGCTCGGTGCCTGTATCGGCGTCGGTCTGTTTCTGGGGTCTGCCAAGGCCATTGAAATGGCTGGCCCGGCCATCATGCTGTCCTACATCATCGGCGGTCTGGCGATCCTGGTGATCATGCGCGCCCTCGGCGAGATGGCCGTGCACAACCCGGTTGCCGGTTCGTTCAGCCGTTATGCCCAGGACTATCTCGGCCCGCTGGCGGGCTTCCTCACCGGCTGGAATTACTGGTTCCTGTGGCTGGTGACCTGTGTCGCGGAGATCACCGCCGTGGCGGTGTACATGGGCGTCTGGTTTCCCGATGTACCGCGCTGGATCTGGGCGTTGTCGGCCTTGATCAGCATGGGCACGATCAACCTGATTGCGGTCAAGGCCTTCGGTGAATTCGAATTCTGGTTCGCCCTGATCAAGATCGTCACCATCATTGCCATGGTGTTCGGTGGTATCGGCATCATTGCCTTTGGCTTGGGCAACGACGGTGTGGCGTTGGGCATTTCCAATCTCTGGACCCATGGCGGCTTCATGCCCAATGGTGTGCAAGGCGTGCTGATGTCCCTGCAAATGGTCATGTTCGCCTACCTCGGAGTCGAGATGATCGGCCTGACCGCCGGCGAAGCGAAGAATCCGCAGAAGACCATTCCCGATGCCATCGGCTCGGTGTTTTGGCGGATTCTGCTGTTTTACGTCGGCGCGCTGTTCGTGATTCTCTCGATCTATCCGTGGAACGAAATCGGCACCCAGGGCAGTCCGTTCGTGATGACCTTCGAGCGCCTGGGCATCAAGACCGCCGCCGGCATCATCAACTTCGTGGTGATCACCGCCGCGCTGTCGTCGTGCAACGGCGGCATCTTCAGTACCGGGCGCATGCTCTACAGCCTGGCTCAGAATGGCCAGGCCCCGGCAGGTTTCGCCAAGACCTCGAATAACGGCGTGCCGCGTCGCGCACTGTTGCTGTCGATCGGTGCCTTGTTGCTGGGCGTGCTGCTCAACTACCTGGTGCCCGAGAAAGTCTTTGTCTGGGTGACGGCGATTGCCACCTTCGGCGCGATCTGGACCTGGGTGATGATCCTGCTGGCCCAGCTCAAGTTCCGCAAAGGCCTAAGCGCCAGCGAGCGTGCCGGCCTGAAATACCGCATGTGGCTATACCCGGTCAGCTCGTATCTGGCGCTGGCATTTCTGGTGCTGGTGGTCGGCTTGATGGCGTACTTCCCGGATACCCGCGTGGCGCTATATGTAGGCCCGGCGTTCCTGATTCTGCTGACGGTGCTGTTCTATGTGTTCAAGCTGCAACCGACGAATGCCTCGCAGGGTGCAGTACGTTCGGTCCCGTAGGCTGAAAAAGCTGTTGTGGCGAGCGAGCTTGCTCGCCACAAGACTTCATAAGGTTTACTTCTATCAAGCGGGTGCGGCTTGAAGTGGTCGATTCAAGCGCTTGTTGAATTCCAGCCACGCCCCCAGCAACGCCATCAACCCGGCGCCCACCAGCGCCGTGAAGATCTGCATGGCAAAAGCATCGTCGGTCATGGCGTTGACCATGTCCGCCAAGGGCGCCAGCAGCACGCCAAGGCAGAAAATCTCCAATGAGAAACGCCCCATGCGACAGCTTTGCTGCGCCAGCCAGTTCTGTGTCCAGCCGGTGTCGGGCAGCACTTTCGCCGTGACGTAGGCCAGGGCCAGGAAGTGCAGCAGGCGCGCGGGCGACAGGTTGGTCTTGCTGATCGGGTACAACAGATTGCCCAAACTGGCCGGCATCAACGCGTCGTGAATGTGTGGCCAGCGCCATGCGAGGGTCAGCACCCCGGCAACGGCCACGTACAGCGCCGCGGACATGAACAGCGGCTGGCGCAGCAATGGCCGGGTGTCCGGCACGCGTGGGCGCTGTGCATGAATCGCCGCGGCGCCGCCCAGCACGAACAACAGTTGCCAGGCGACGGGGTTGAAGTACCACACGCCGTCCTTGATCGCAGCCAGGTTCCAGCCAAACAACGGCACCGTCAGGTACACCGCCAGCGACATGGCCACCACCACCCAGGCCTTGCGCACCAGCATCGGCAGCACCAGCGGCAACCCGGCCAGCAGCACGATGTACAGCGGCAGCGGGTCCATCAGGTTCGGTTTGAAGCGCAGCAACAGTTCATCGATCAGCGCCTGCTGAGGGTCGCTGATGAAGTGGTGCATGCCCATTTCCTCCACCAGGTCGCGGGTTTCCACGTGGCTGTTGGCGAAGAACACGATGCCCATCAGCATCGCCAACAGGAAGATGTGCACCACATAGAGCACCCACGCACGCCGCAGGATCTTCACGCAGGCGATCAGGTAGCCATCGCGGGCGAGGATCTTGCCGTAGGCCAGCACGGCTGCGAAACCTGCCAGGAACACGAAGACTTCGGCGGCATCGCTGAAGCCGAAGTTGCGCAGGGTGATCTGGCCCAAAGGGTTGTGGGGCACGTGATCCCAAAAGATGAAGATCAGTGCCAGGCCACGAAAAAAGTCGATCCGGTGATCGCGTGCTAGCGTCATGACGGCAGGCTCGTAAACGGGTGTTGAACAAAGGAGTCGCCAACGCGCGAAAGCTTGCGTGCCGCACATTGGCGGCGCGCAGGGTGGACCGATTCACCGGCAATTGCAAAGTCGGGGTATTTCGGGATGTTGAAGCGGTGTTTAACCGCTGGTCTGAAAGCTGGCTTTACCTGTGATTTCTGACAGTAGACGAGCTCAAATACTTATGGGTGAGCACCGAGTCCTGTCCGGGAGCGTCAGCATGAGACGGTTGTGGAAAGGCTTTTCCAGCTACACGGTGATCGGGGTCGCCAACACCCTCATTCATTGGCAGATCTTCTTCCTGCTGAGCGTGGCAGCGGGTCTGCGTCAGGCTATCAGCAACCTGGCGGCCTTCTGCTTTGCCGCTTCGTTTTCCTTCTACATGAATGCGCTTTATACCTTCGACAGAAAGGTATCGGTCGGCGGCTATCTGTTGTTCATGGCCGCGATGGGGGCGTTGAGTTATGGCGTCGGCCATGCCGGTGACCTGTGGCGGTTGCACGGTTTGCTGACCGTGGCGCTGTTTTCGGCGTTGAGTCTGGTGTTGGGCTTCCTGTTTTCCAAGTACGTGGTGTTTCGCGGGCGCAATGCATGAAGATCTCGCTCATCGTTCCGGTGTTCAACGAAGAACAGGCGATCGAGCTGTTCTATGGAGCCGTGCGACGCGAGTTGAAGCTTGACGATGCCGAGGTGGAAATCGTCTTCATCAATGACGGCAGCACGGATGGCACGGCCGAACGTGCCACAGCGCTGGCGCAGGCGGACGATCAGGTCATGTTGGTCAATTTCTCCCGCAACTTCGGCAAGGAGCCGGCGCTGTTCGCCGGGCTGGAATACGCCACCGGCGACGCGGTGATCCCGATGGATGTCGACCTGCAGGACCCGATCAACGTGATCCCGTTGCTGATCGAGCAATGGCTCAAAGGCGCAGACGTAGTGCTGGCGAAACGCCGGGACCGCAATTCCGACAGCTATCTGAAACGGCGCAGTGCGTCGTTGTTCTACCATCTGTTGAATCGGATTTCGTACACCCCGATCGAAGAGAACGTCGGGGATTTCCGCCTCATGGACCGCAAGGTGGTCAACGTGATCCGCACCCTGCCGGAGCATCAATTGTTCATGAAAGGCGTGCTGTCCTGGGCCGGGTTCAACACCGTGGTGGTGGAGTACGAGCGAGCGCCGCGCGTGGCGGGGAACAGCAAGTTCAACGGCTGGAAACTGTGGAACCTGGCGCTGGAGGGCGTGACGTCGTTCAGCACCGTGCCCTTGCGCTTGTGGACGTATATCGGTGGCGGGATCTCGATCTTCGCCGTGCTGTATGCGGTGTACATGGTGCTGGACAAGATTTTCAACGGCAACAACGTGCCCGGCTATCCCTCGTTGATGACCGCCATTCTCTTTCTCGGTGGCGTGCAATTGATCGGTATCGGCATCCTGGGCGAGTACATCGGACGGATCTACATCGAGGCCAAGCATCGGCCCCGGTATGTGGTCAAAGACATCGTCGGCGGCAAAGCGCAGCGCGGGCCGTAGCATGGGCAGGTTCAGCGATTTTTTCGTCAAGGAACTCGGCAGACGCCAGGTCTGGCTGTTTTTTCTGCTCGCGACCTTTGTGTATGTTCTGCCGCTGATCCTCGCGGACTATCCCTACATCGATGATAACTGGCGCTCGCTCTCGGCCGGCATGGCCTGGACAGAGCAGGGGCGAGTGTTTGCCGAGCTGTTCTATAACGCTCTGACCTTCAGCAATGGCGCGCCGAATATCTTTCCATTGCCGTTGTTGATCGCCACCCTGGCCCTGTCCTCGGCATTGACCAGCCTGACGTTTCATTACTATCGCCAGCCGACCGTCGCGTGCTGCCTGGTGCTGTTGCCACTCTGGTACAACCCGTTCTTCCTGCAAAACCTGTCCTATCAATATGACGGCGCGCCCATGGCCTTGAGCCTGGTGGCGGTGATCTACGCCATCACCTTTCGCCACCCTTCGCGCAACGTGCAATGGCTGGTGCCTTCGTTGCTGATTGCGCTGGCGCTGGGGCTGTATCAGATCAGTCTGAACGTGTTTCTCGGGCTTTGTTGTCTTGAGCTGCTCAGGGCTGTGGACGACAAAATGCCTTGGCCGCAGTGGGGCGCCCTGATTGGCTGGAAGTTTGCCCAGTTGGCGCTGGGCTGGCTGATTTATGGCGTTACGGCCTATCCGTTCATGGGGAACAACCGCACCTTGTTGCTCAACCTGTCGGCCCGGCCCTTGCTGCAAATCGACGTCAACATTGGCCGGGTGCTGGAAAAAGTCGTGCTGCTGTTCCACGGCGGATTTGCCTGGGTATTCGCCGGGCTATTGCTGTGTGCCATTGTGGGGGCGGTACACCTGGGGAGGAACGTCGCCCGACGCCAGGAGAGCGGGCCGAAGCGAGTGTTGATCGGCTTGCTGTGTGTGCTGACAGTGCCGATGGTGATGCTGCTGGTATCGGGTGTGGCACTGATCTTTCGAGACTTCAACGAAGGTGCCAGAACCCTGATGGGGTTTGCGGTGTTGCTGGTGCTGCTGTTCTACCTGAGCCATCTGGCGCTGGCGTCCTTGCATGAGCGATTGCCGCTAATGTTGCTGGTGCCGCTGCTGGCAATGCTCTCGCTGTCGTTTGCCTATGGCCGGGTGCTGACGATGCAGAAGACCTTCGCCACCAGCGCGCTGTACAGCCTTGAGCGCGATATCAGCAGCCATCCTGCCTTGCGCGAGGCCAAGCGCATTTACATGTCGGTGACCTATTCAGATCACTGGTTACTGGGGGCCGCCGGCTCATTCAAGCAGATGCCGGTGTTGCACTATCTGCTGAACATCGACTTTTACATGCTGGCGGAAAACCTGCCCAAGGTGGGCATTTCCAACGTGGTCGCGGAGCGGGAGCGGCGCAATGCGACGCGGGTGGGGTATCAGCATTTCTCGCCGCTGGTGGAGAGCCCGTATTACCGGATTTACCTCCTGGGCGATTACGGTTTTATCGTCATGAAAGAACCGGCCCCGATCAAATCGCTTTCCTGGTAAAGCGTTATGCCGGGGCCGTCAGCGTCAGGCAGCCGCTACTTCGTTAGGCTCGAAACTGTCCGCACGTGCCATCTGCCACATCCGCGAATAGAACTCGCCGTTCACTTCCCCGGTCAGCAGTTCTCCCGGTTTCAGGAACACGTGCAGCTGCGAGAACAGTTTGATCTCGGTGGCCGACATGCGCCGTACCAGGTGCTTGGCCGACAATTGCGACGGATGTTCAAGGCCGGCAGCAGCGAGCATTTCGGCCAGGCCCTTGAGGGTGTTGCGGTGGAAGTTGTAGACACGCTGGGCCTTGTCCGGCACCACCAGCGCCCGCTGGCGCAGGGTGTCCTGGGTGGCGACACCGGTCGGGCATTTGTTGGTGTGGCAGCTCTGCGACTGGATGCAGCCGATGGCGAACATGAAGCCCCGCGCCGAGTTGGCCCAGTCGGCACCGATGGCCAGGACGCTGGCGATGTCGAAGGCACTGACGATTTTGCCGCTGGCGCCGAGTTTGATTTTGTCCCGCAGGTTCAGGCCCACCAGGGTGTTGTGCACGAACAGCAAACCTTCGCGCATCGGCACGCCGATGTGGTCGGTGAACTCCACGGGCGCAGCACCGGTGCCGCCTTCCTTGCCATCGACCACGATAAAGTCCGGGAGGATGCCGGTTTCCAGCATGGCCTTGGCGATACCCATGAATTCCCATGGATGACCGAGGCAGAATTTGAAGCCCACCGGTTTGCCACCGGACAGCTCACGCAGCTGCTGGATGAAATGCATCATCTCGATCGGCGTGGAAAACGCGGTATGGCGTGACGGCGAGATACAGTCCTCGCCCATGCTGATGCCACGGGTATCGGCGATTTCCTGGGTGACCTTGTGTTTGGGCAGGATGCCGCCATGGCCAGGTTTGGCGCCCTGGCTCATCTTGATTTCGATCATTCGCACTTGCGGCGTTCGGGCCTGCGCGGCGAAGCGTTCCGGGTCGAAGCGACCGTCGGCGGTACGGCAGCCGAAATAGCCGCTGCCCAATTCCCAGGTCAGGTCGCCACCGTGTTCCCGGTGATAGGGGCTGATGCTGCCTTCGCCGGTGTCGTGGGCGAAGTTGCCGAGCTTGGCGCCCTGGTTCAACGCGCGGATGGCGTTGGCGCTGAGCGAACCGAAACTCATGGCGGAGATGTTGAACACCGACGCGGAATACGGCTGGGTGCATTGCGGGCCACCGACCGTGACCCGGAAGCCACTGGGGTCACTCAATGGCGCCGGGCGCATCGAATGGCCGATGAATTCGAAACCTGACTGATACACGTCGATCAAGGTGCCGAACGGCTTGTCGGCGCTTTCATTCTTGGCTCGGGAGTAGACCAGCGAACGCTGGGCCCGGGAGAAGGGCAGGGCATCGCTGTCGGATTCGAGCAGGTACTGACGGATTTCCGGGCGAATGGCTTCGACCAGATAGCGAATGTTGCCCAGGATCGGGTAGTTGCGCCGCACCGCGTGGGGGCTTTGCAGCAGGTCGCCAATGCCGATCAGGCTGAGGACGCCGGTGACGGCGGTGATCGGCCACAGCCAGTCGTGTTCGAGGAAGGGCAGGCTGGCGAGGGTGAATATTACGCAGACGGCAAAGAAGGCGTAGCGGCTCAGGAGTGACAGGCTCATACGGTTTCCTTGGGTTCGGACTCAAATTTTGGCGAAACGCAAATCACTGTGGGAGCGAGCCTGCTCGCGAAGGCGTCGGTTCAGTCGACATCGATGTTGAGTGAAATACCGCATTCGCGAGCAGGCTCGCTCCCACAGAAAAGCGCATCAGCGCTATATCAGGCATTTTGTGCCTGGAGAAAAATCGAAAACAGCTCGGACTGGGACTTGATCCCCAGCTTGCTGTACATGTGTTTCTTATGGACTTTCACGGTTTCGATGGAGATTTCCAGCTTGCGGGCGATTTCCTTGCTCGAGCAGCCGCTGAGCATCAAACGCCCGACATCCAGCTCCCGGGCGGTCAACTGCGCGCCTTTGAGTTGTTGCACCGACGCTTCCAGTTGCACCCGCCAATCCCCTCGCACCGGGGCGGGCGCCAGGGCCACCACTTCATTGATCTCGTAGGGCAAACGCTGGCGCAACAAGCCCAGCACCCACGGCGCAATCAGCGACAGCAAGGCAATCTGCCCGGCACTGAAGCGCTGTTTGCTGCCCAATGACAGGCACAGCGTGCGGTCGCCTTCGAGCTGACAATTAAACTGGATTTCATCGGCCACGACATTCACACGAAAGTATCGTTGATAGTATTCCGTGAGTTCGAAATGTTCCGGGGCCACTTCCGATAAACGGTACAGACCGGTGCGCGATTGCTCGCGGCAGGCGATGTAGAAGGGGTCGAGCAGGTACAACCCGCGCAGGTAGTCCTGGAACAACGGGTCGGGGCCACCGTCAACGCCGGGGCATTCGGCGAACACTTGCGGGTGCTGGTCGGCGCTGAACAGCAGCGCCACCCAGCTGTCGCAGGGCACGTACTGGTCCAGCAGGCGCACCAGCTGCGTCCAGAAATTGGGCTTGTCCAGGGCATCGATCAATTGCCCGACCGAACGGTGCCAGGCGATGTCGTCCAACGAGAGTGTCATGCATCTACCCCTATCGTGTTACCCCAGCGGCGTGATTTCCCGGCCGCTGGCTTGCTGCGCATACTGGCGCACAGACAGCGACCGGGCAATCTTTCCGGCGTTCAGAACAAGGACTCCCCATGAAAGTCGAACTCGCCCAATTGGCGGGCCGTGACAACGACACGGCTTACAACCTCGAACGCGCCCTGGCAGCGATCAACGCCTGTGCTGCCGATACGCAGCTGATCATGTTCCCCGAAAGCCACTTGATGGGTTTCCCGTCGGCCGAGTCCGTGGCCGACGTCGCCGAACCACTGGACGGCCCGACCGTCAGCGCGATTGTCGCCGCCGCCCGTGAGCGCGGGATTGCCGTGGTCATCGGCACCGCCGAGAACGACAACGGCCGTTTCTACAACACCACGCTGCTGATCACCCCCGAAGGCATTGCGCTCAAGTACCGCAAAACGCATTTGTGGGCCTCGGATCGCGGCGTCTATGAAGCCGGCGATCGCTATGCCACTTGCCTGTGGAACGGTGTACGCGTCGGCCTGCTGATTTGCTACGACATCGAATTCCCCGAGACCGCCCGCGCCCTGGCGCAATTGGGCGCCGAGTTGCTGCTGGTGACCAACGGCAACATGGACCCCTACGGCCCGACCCACCGCACCGCAATCATGGCCCGTGCCCAGGAAAACCAGGCGTTTGCGCTGATGGTCAACCGGGTGGAAGAGGGTGACGGCGGGCTGCTGTTCGCTGGCGGCAGTGCGCTGGTCGATCCGCTGGGCGCGCTGTTGTTCGAAGCCGGTCGCTATGAAGGGCAGTTTGAGGTGGAGCTGGACCTGAACCGGCTGACGGCGGCGCGCCAGGATTATCGGTATCTGGATGATCAGCGGCTGAAGTTGCCCGGTGAATTGATTGAGCATGCTTGTGGATTGCGGGAGCTGATGATTCCTGTGCGCTGATCCTGATTCTGTGTTGGCCGGGCTGACGCTATCGCTGGCAAGCCAGCTCCCACAGGGATCTCAGGCCTTCACAAAACCAATGTGGGAGCTGGCAAGCCAGCGATGAGGCCCTGACAGGCAACACACCTGTTTGATCTACCCAAGAACAACAAAGCAACACCCGAAAACCCTGCGCCGAACTCGGCTCTGCCATAAATCCAATAACAACCGGAGTAGTCGCTCATGGCTCGTTTGCAACGCACCCTGTCATTAGGGTCGGTGGTGCTGTTCGGCATCGCCTATATGACGCCGATCATTGTGCTCGGCACCTTTGGCATCCTCGCCCAATCCACTGCCGGCATGGTGCCCGCCGCTTACCTGGCGGCGCTGGTGGCGATGTTCTTCACGGCCATGAGCTACGGGCGCATGGCCTCGGCCTTCCCGGTCGCCGGTTCCGCCTACAGCTACGTGCGCAAGGCCATCAGCCCGAAACTCGGCTTCATCGCCGGCTGGGCGGTGCTGCTCGATTACCTGTTCCTGCCGATGGCGATCTGGCTGATCGGCGCGGCCTACCTCAACTCGGCGTTCCCGGCAGTACCGCAGTGGGTCTGGGTGCTGGCGTTCATTGGCATCACCAGCGCCATCAACATCGTCGGCCTGAAACTGGCCAATGGCATCAACGCCCTGCTGATGCTGGTGCAGTTCCTGGTGTTGATCGCCTTCGTGGCGCTGTGCGTGCACTACGTTGCCGGCGATGCGAGTACGCCGCTGTGGTCGGTCAAACCGTTCTTCAACGGCGACATGCAAATGCCGTTGATCATGAGCGGCGCGGCCATCGCCTGTTACTCGTTCCTGGGTTTTGACGCGGTCAGCACCCTGACCGAAGAAACCCGCGACCCACGCCGCACCATTCCACGGGCAATCATGCTGATCACCCTGATCGGCGGGCTGATTTTCGTTGGCGTGTCGTACTTCGTGCAGATCGCTCATCCGTCGTTCCAGTTCGACAATGTTGACTCGGCGGCCTATGAAATTGCCCGCAACATCGGCGGCGACCTGTTCGTCTCGATCTTCCTGATCGGTCTGATCGTCGGTCAGTTCGCCTCGGGCCTGTCGGCCCAGGCCAGCGGTTCGCGCCTGCTGTATGCCATGGGTCGCGACGGTGTATTGCCGAAGTCGTTTTTCGGTACTTTGCACGAACGCTTCGGCACGCCGATCAACAGCATCCTGCTGTGCGCCGTGGTGGCCTTGCTGGCACTGAAACTCGATGTCACCACCTCGACCTCGTTCATCAACTTCGGCGCGTTCCTGGCCTTCAGCCTGGTGAACCTGTCGGTGATCTTTCATTACTGGATCGGCGGCAAAAAGAAAGGACTGCGCGAGCTGGTGCTGTTCCTGGTTTTCCCGTTCATCGGATTGGTGGCGGACCTGTGGCTGATGGTCAGCCTCGATCACCTGGCGATCTACCTCGGCCTGAGCTGGCTGACGATTGGCGTGGTGTACCTGGCGGTGCTGACCAGCGGTTTCCGTCGCCAGCCGCCGGAGATGGATTTCCAGGAAGCGGCATAATCGAGCGAGGCTGCGATCTACTTGTGGGAGCGAGCCTGCTCGCGAAAGCGGTGTATCAGGCGACATCATCATTGACTGACTGGGCCCCTTCGCGAGCAGGCTCGCTCCCACAGGGGATCAGCGGCATCTGCAAAAGTCGGGTCAGCTGTCAGGCCTTTGATCGAGAGCGGTGGACATGTGATCCTTGCCGCTTTTGAGTCAAAGGCCTTTGTTCATGTCGACGTTTGCTGCCCAACCCACCGGACTTATCCACATTGCCGCCGCCCTGCTGATCGGTCCTGACGGCCGAACCCTGCTGGTGCGCAAACGCGGCACCCAGGCATTCATGCAACCGGGGGGCAAGATCGAAGCCCATGAACAACCGGTCAATGCGTTGGCCCGGGAGCTGGAGGAAGAGCTGGGGCTGGTCATCGATCCGGCACACGCCACCTTCCTTGGTCAATTCTCGGCGCCCGCCGCCAACGAGCCGGGGTTTGTCGTAAAGGCCGAGATTTTTCTGCTGAACATCGATGTGGATGTCACCCCGGCAGCCGAGATCGAAGAGGTGATCTGGATCGACCCGGCCACCAACGGTGATCTCACGCTGGCGCCATTGACACGAGACCTGATCCTGCCGTTTTATCGGGATTCGCTGACCGCGACCGCCTGATCATTTACGCCCGATCATCCATAGCAAGGACTCGCCATGATCCCGCTTCAAGACTTGTTGATATTCGCTGCCGCCGCGTTGCTGATGGTCCTGACACCGGGGCCGAACATGATCTACCTGATCTCCCGTTCGATCTGCCAGGGCCGCAAGGCCGGCGTCACCTCGTTGCTGGGGGTGGTCGCCGGGTTTTTCGTCCATCTGTTCGCCGCCGCTGCCGGTTTGACCGCGGTGTTCCTGGCGGTGCCGATGGCCTATGAAGTGCTGAAGTGGGTTGGCGCGCTGTACCTGTTGTGGCTGGCCTGGCAGGCGGTCAAGCCCGGTGCGCGTTCGCCGTTCGAGGCCCAGCAATTGCCGCCGGACTCGTCGCGCAAGCTGATCACCATGGGGTTTCTCACCAGCGCCCTGAACCCCAAGATTGCGGTGTTCTATTTGTCAGTATTTCCGCAGTTCATCACGCCCGAGCACGGTTCGGTGTTCACCCAAAGCATCGTGCTGGGCCTGACCCAGATCAGCGTCAGTTTCAGCGTCAATCTGCTGATCGCGCTATTTGCCGCGGGCATTGCCTCGTGGTTCGTCAATAACCCGACCTGGCTGGCGCTGCAGCGCTATTTCATGGGCTTCGTGCTGTCGGCGCTGGCGCTGCGGCTGATGCTTGAACAACGCCGGATGGTCTGAACATGTGGATCGAGCGGCTGGACGCCAGCCATGCCCTGGACTACCGGGCGCTGATGCTCGAGGCCTATGACCGGCATCCGCAGGCGTTCACCTCCAGCGTACGCGAGCGCGCGTCCATGCCGCTCCACTGGTGGGAGTCGCGCCTGACCGGCAAGCTCGATGTGGTGTTCGGCGCGTTCGAGGAAGGCCGGTTGGCGGGCATTGCCGGGCTCGCCTTCGAGCCCCGGGAAAAGGCCCGGCACAAGGCGACGCTGTTTGGCATGTACGTGTCCGCCCACGTGCGCCAGCGGGGCCTCGGTCATCAACTGGTGCAGGCGGTGCTGGCCGAGGCGCGGACGCATACGGAATTGCGGCTGATCAAATTGACCGTCACTGCCGGCAACGATGCCGCGTTCAATCTGTACCGGCGCTGCGGCTTCATCCAGTTCGGCCTGGAGCCGATGGCAGTGCGGGTGGGCGAGGACTACTTCGACAAGATTCACATGTGGCGCGAGATTTAAGGGGCGTCCCAGTCCCCTGTGGGAGCAAGGCTTGCCCGCGATGAACGATAACGCGGTCTGTCTGATTGACTGCGGTGTGCCCATCGCGAGCAAGCTTTGCTCCCACAGGGGATGTGTGTCTATCGAACGGCGCTGACGCCATCCAAAGTAGAAAACGACGTGTCCTTCGCTGTCAGCAGAAAATCGCGCATGTACGGCGCATCCAGCATGTCGGCCCGGATCGCCGCGTACAGCGTCGCGAACAACCCTTTCTCGCCCAGGCGCTTGGCCTTCACATAGCCACGTGAGCTGTACTCATGCAGCGCCCAATGGGGCATGCCGCACACGCCGCGGCCGCTGGCCACCAGTTGCATCATCATCACCGTCAGTTCCGAGGTGCGCACCTGGGCCGGTTCGACGTCGGCGGGCTCCAGGAAGCGGGTGAAGATGTCCAGTCGATCGCGCTCCACGGGGTAGGTAATCAGCGTCTCTGTGAGCAAGTCTTCCGGCACGATGTAGGCCTTGCCCGCCAAGCGGTGCTGGTTGGCCACGGCGAGCATCGCTTCATAGGTAAACAGCGGCACATAGGTGATACCCACCAGATCCACCGGGTCGGAGGTCACCACCAGGTCCAGATCACCACGGGCCAGGGCCGGCAACGGCGCGAAAGAGAAACCCGAGGCCAGGTCCAGCTCGACTTCCGGCCAGGCATCGCGGAACTGGTCGATGGTCGGCATCAGCCACTGGAAGCAACTGTGGCACTCGATGGCCATGTGCAGACGTCCGGCAGTGCCACCAGCCAGGCGACCGATGTCGCGTTCGGCGGCGCGCAACAGCGGCAGGGTGGCGTCGGCCAGTTGCAGCAGGCGCAACCCGGCGCTGGTGAAACGCACCGGTTTGGTCTTGCGCACAAACAACGGCATCCCCATCCGTTCCTCAAGCTCCTTGAACTGATGGGACAGCGCCGATTGGGTCAGATGCAGGCGGTCGGCCGCATCCACCAGGCTGTCGGCTTCGCGCAAGGCGTGCAGGGTCTTCAAGTGACGGATTTCAAGCACCGTGGGCTCCATGAGGAAAACTTGTGATCAACACGAAAAGGTTGAGTTTGTCTCATGTTGGGTTGGCTGTCGACAATAGCGCCATCTTTTACACAGGAGCACATTCGACATGGCCGTGGCCCACACCTTAGGTTTCCCGCGCATCGGCGCCGACCGCGAACTGAAAAAAGCCCTCGAAGCCTACTGGAAAGGCGACCTCGACCAGAGCGCATTGAAAAGCGTCGGCCGCCAGTTGCGCGCCACCCACTGGCAATTGCAGAAAGACGCCGGCATCGACCTGCTGCCGGTCGGCGATTTCGCCTGGTACGACCAGGTGCTGACCCATTCCCTGACGTTCGGTGTAATCCCCGAGCGTTTCGACAACACCAAGGACGCACGCGGCCTGCCGACTCTCGATACCTTGTTCGCCATGGCCCGTGGCGCCACTGCGAGCTGCTGCGGCGGCGAACATGGCCAGGCGCAATATGCCCAGGAATTGACCAAGTGGTTCGACACCAACTACCACTACCTGGTCCCGGAATTCACTGCGGATCAGCCGTTCAAACTGAGCTGGGAACAGCTGTTCGATGAAGTCGAAGAAGCCAAGGCCCTCGGTCACACCATCAAACCGGTGATCATCGGTCCACTGACGTACCTGTGGCTGGGCAAGGCAAAAGGCAACGACTTCGACAAGCTCGACTTGCTGGAGCGCCTGCTGCCGGTCTACGGCGAAATCCTCGGGCGCCTCGCTGCCCAAGGCGTGGAATGGGTGCAGATCGATGAACCGATCCTGACGCTCGACCTGCCTCAGGAATGGAAAAACGCCTTCGAACGCGCTTACCACATCCTGCAATATTCACCGTTGAAAAAGTTGGTGGCGACCTACTTCAGCGGCCTGCAGGACAACCTCGGCCTGGCCGTCGGCTTGCCGGTGCAAGGCCTGCACATCGACGCGGTGCGCGCGCCGGACCAACTGCTGCACGTGCTCGATCGCCTGCCGATCTACAAGATTCTCTCGGTGGGGCTGGTCAATGGTCGCAACGTCTGGCGCTGTGAGCTGGAACCGGTGCTGGAACAGCTGCGATTTGCCCAGGAGCGTTTTGGCGACAACCTGTGGGTCAGCAGTTCCTGCTCGCTGCTGCACAGTCCGGTGGACCTGGAGCGCGAAGACAAGCTCGATCCGGAATTGAAAAGCTGGCTGGCGTTTGCCGTGCAAAAGTGTGGCGAAATCGCCGTGCTGCGCGATGCACTCAACGATCCGCAAGCGCCGAAAGTGCAAGCCGCGCTGGCCGAAAGCCGCGCCATCGCCGTCAGCCGCGTCGAGTCGCCGCGTATTCATAAGGCCGAGGTGCAGGCACGTATCAATGCCATCGACGCAACCGACAGCCAGCGCCGTTCGCCGTTTGCCAAACGCATCGAGCAACAGCGTGCACGCTTGAAACTGCCTGCGTTCCCGACCACCACCATCGGCTCGTTCCCGCAAACCGGATCTATTCGTCTGGCGCGGCAGGCTTACAAACAAGGCAAGCTGTCGGCCAACGATTACACCGACGCCATGCACCACGAAATCCGCCATGCGGTGCAGGTACAGGAACGCCTGGGGCTGGACGTGCTGGTGCACGGTGAAGCCGAGCGCAACGACATGGTCGAATACTTCGCCGAGCAGCTCGATGGTTATGCCTTCACCCGTTTCGGCTGGGTGCAGAGCTACGGCTCGCGCTGCGTGAAGCCGGCGATCATCTACGGCGACCTGAGCCGTCCGAAGGCCATGACGGTGGACTGGATCAGCTACGCACAGAGCCAGACCGACAAGGTCATGAAAGGCATGCTCACCGGTCCCGTGACCATGCTGATGTGGTCGTTCCCCCGTGAAGACGTGTCGCGCAAAGTCCAGGCGCAGCAATTGGCATTGGCCCTGCGCGACGAAGTGGTGGACCTGGAGGCCGCCGGCATCAAGATCGTGCAGATCGACGAAGCCGCGTTCCGCGAAGGCCTGCCGCTGCGTCGCGAACAATGGAAGGAATACCTGGACTGGGCCGTGGACGCGTTCCGCCTGAGCGCCAGCGGTGTGCGCGACGAAACCCAGATCCACACCCACATGTGCTACAGCGAATTCAACGACGTGATCGAGGCCATCGCGGCGATGGACGCCGACGTGATCACCATTGAAACCTCGCGTTCGGACATGGAATTGCTCGACGCCTTCGAAGCGTTCGATTACCCGAATGACATCGGTCCGGGTGTCTACGACATCCACTCGCCACGGGTGCCGGACACGGCCGAGATGGTCAAGTTGATGAGCAAGGCTGTGCAGCGCATTCCGGCTGAACGGCTGTGGGTCAACCCCGATTGTGGTTTGAAAACCCGGGCGTGGCCGGAGACCGAGGCGGCGCTGGTCAACATGGTGGCGGCGGCGCGGCAGTTGCGCAGTCAGTTGGCGTAATACAAAACCCTTGTAGGTGCGAGCCTGCTCGCGATGGCCTCACACGCGCCGCGTTGAAACAGACATTACGCGTTTTCGTTAACGTCCATCGTGAGCAGGCTCGCTCCTACAGACCTGTCACAGGTTTTCGAAATGCGGTAACGCCGCCGATCGCTTGCCAATATCGGCATAGGGTAGCTCGGCGTTGTCCGCGTGGGTCATGAACCGGTGTTCCGGTAACTTGAGATGAGCTTTCTCAAAACCGCTGAATTCGGGCTTCGCTTTGGCGTAATGAAAGTGCGCGTACCACAGCACCTTAGGTGGTGTTTGCGTCACATCCCAGACTTCATATTCCTGCATATAGTCCATGCGACCATCCCGACGCTTGCCCAGGTTTTTGATCGGGCTGGTTTTGCGGATTTCCACTGCGTTGTGACTGACCAGATCGTCGAGCATGCCGTCGGTTGGTTTTTTGCTCAGCAGCGACTGGCGGGTACGCAGTGTGCGGCCGGTGCCAATCAGTTCGTTGGCCTTGTCGCGCAGTTGCTGGACAAGAGCATTGCGTGGGGCAATTTCCTCGATGCCGAGGGCGCGGCGAGTGAGTTCGTTCGCCTCGCTGAGCATCAGGTGCTCCAGGTCCACCGGGAGCATGTCTTGATCGGCATAGGCCTGCACTCTGGCCTGATAGGTGTCCAGGGATTGCAACCGGCGGCGAGCATCTGCCAGCAACGAGTCGAGGTCTTTGTGAGCGCTGTGAGACGGCGGCGACGGCGGATTCAATAGACGAAATTTGCCGTTACTTCCCTGTTCCCAAATTTCCTCGTACCCACCTTGCCCGGTCAGGGTGTATTGGCGCTTTTGCGTGGTGGGTTCCCAATGCTCCACGCCGATCAGCAATTGATCGGATTCGGTGGTGAAGACCTTTTTGCTGATTTGCCCCGCCGGGACCGCAGGGGCGGGTAGATCAATCGCCTTGCGTGCCCTCTCGGTCATCTTCTCGATACCGTCCATCAACAGCGGTACGGTTTCCAGATGGAAGTGCTGCGGATAGCTGGCGGTCCAGGCATTCATGTCGCGACGGAACTGGGTGTAATCCTCGATGCACGCTTGAAGGATCTGATTGCGCTGAGTCTTGGTCGCACTGACTTCCGGCAGACTATGTTGCGTGAACAGACTGCGATCGACCCGGTCCCTGATGGCTCGGGCCTGGTTTTGCAGGAAGAACCAGGATAAGTCATTGCTCGTGTCATAACGGGTGACCATCTCCAGCAAATTGCCCGTCCTCAAATAAAGGATGTTGGCCTCGTTCAGACGTGCGTTCAGCAGGGTGACTTCCTGAGTCAATTGGGCCTTTTGTGCGCTGACCGTGATGCGTTGATACCAGTGGTTGAGGTCTCGCAGATGGGCATTGACCCTGTCGAACTCCTTCACCATCTCGAGTCGCAGTTTCCTGATGTCCTCCAGCGTCTTCAGTCGGTGCGAAAGTTCCGTTGCAGGAGTCGAATCAAGCCTTTGGATGCTCGCATCGATGCTGTCCATCATGGGAATGGTGCGGTGGTTGGCAACGAACAGCCGATGCTTGTAACGGTCTGCCAGTAGGAGGGCGGCGTTGCTTCGGAAGTCCACCAGCGTGCGCCTTTTGTTGCCATGCGTGAGTGGGAGCAGATCTGTCAGCGTCTGGAAATACCTTTCGGCCAGTTCGATATCGCTGATGCAGGCTGTCTCGACTTGCTGGAGCAGCGCCGCAGAGCGATTCGCTGGAGGGGTGGTGTTGTAGGTGTTCAGTACCTGGTCCGTGTGCTTGACCCGTTGCGCGATTTGATCGGCGAGGTTATCGGCACCTTCGGTCAAGGCATGCTGGCGACGGAAGGCTTCGTCGACCCACCAGCGCGGCAACCGCTCGCGGATGGCTCGCGGCCAAATCGGGTCCAGGGTATCGGCCAGATGCCCCAGCAGGTTGCCGCCACCGAGTCCTCCCCCTTCGAACGCCACACCATGCACGCCGAAGTATGTGTCCCAGTGTCCGGTCTCATCCAGTGCGATGGGCTGTTTGTAGGTTTTTTGCGCCGTACCTTTCAAACGCCAGTTGCGCGAATCCGTGCTCAGCTCCACCTGGAATATGCGTCCCTGGCGTTCGATGAAGTCACCGTCGGCATGGCGATAAATGCCTCGATAAAGGCCGTGAGTGGCTGGCTGCAGGTCGTACAAGGCGATCGGTTTTTCGTATTCGTAGCCGGCGAAGCGTTGCACCAGATGGCGAGCCTGGCGCTGTGAGGCTTGATGCAGGGTGGCGACGTTACTGGTCAGGTCGTGAAGCTGGCGGGTGCGCGTCAGGGTGCGGGCCGTTCGGGACAGCGCAGATGTGCTGGCTTCCCCGGGGATCAGATCCATTGCCGCGTCGATCAACGACATCAACACCGATTGGAGTTCCGTCAGGCCGTCTCCAGCGTCGCCGCGTAAAAAAGCTGCCACCGCACGGTTTGCAGCGGTCCAGGCATCGTAGAGAGCAATCGCCGTACCGACAAAAGGTACCACCCCCAGTGCCATCTTCATGTAGCTGAAGGCGCGGGGACCTTCAAGTGCATGACGCTCCAGGTACAGCGCATCATTGGAGCGGGAAGTGTTGCGATGGGCTTCGATCAGGCGTCCCATATGGACGTTGAGCAGATGAGTGGCCAGTGAAGTGGTTGCCGGCCATTGCACGCCAACACCGATCAGCGCATCGAAGTGCTTGACCAAGGCTTGTTTAATGCGGTTCTCATGGCTCCGCACGTTGCCCTCCAGGGCCCTGCCGGCCAAGTAGCTCACCCACTTGTCGTTCATGCACAGGTTGTAGAGGGCCGTGCGCGCTGATTCCAGACTGTCGTATCGGCGCAGGAATTGCCCGTCCGGGCTGTCGGGAAGGTACAGCAGTGTGATCCCGCTGATTTGCTCCTGGATGAAGGACACACCGGCCAGGTCGACGGGGCCCTCGTTGGGGGTGTCCTTGCCCCCCACGGTCAGCTTGGCCGGCAGCAAGACAACGCGTTTGCCATCGGCACGCCAGGCTTCAGGCGTGTCGGCGTTGATCGCGATGTTCAGTATTTTCAGTTCGTCGTTGCTGATCTGTGTTTGCAGGCGCGAGCATTCTCCCTGCAACTTGAGCATCAGGCGCCATGGCTCGATCAGGCTTTCACGGCGATGTTCCTTGACGAAAACCGGCTCATCGGGCGTTCCCAAAAAAGCGTCGAGGATCAGTTTTTCGTAGGCTTTGGGCAGGTCGAGTTCCGGGAGTGTTTTGCGCAGATAGGGCAGCTTGACTCCGTTCAATAGACGGATACGTTCTGCCGCATCCGTAGCGGTGACTTCCAGCTGCATGAACACCAGACGCTGCGACAGCGAATCCTGTTGGATCGATTGAACGTTGTCGATGTTGAGCTGTGCCAGTTCTACCAGTGACATTGTGCTGCGCTTGGCGCCGGGCACCATGACCGATGTTTCCACTTTCCCGGCGGGTGTTGCGGAGTAGCGCTTTTCCCACGTGACAGAGTCAGGCAGGTTCAGTCGCACTTCGAAATGACCCTTGAGTGAAAAATCCTTTCTCAGGCGTGCATGCAAATGTTTGCGGGTGAAATCGTCTCGCGGTTCCAAGGCGTTTGTCATGAGTCTGTGGCTTTGGCGCATCGCCAGGATGTAGGCCTCGATCAGTTTTTTGAGTCGGGTACGATCGGACTGTTTCAGCGTGCGCAACCAGTCAGGCAAACTGGACGCTAGCGTGCCGCTGCGGTGTTGCTCGAGCATTTGTGCAGACGCCAGGCTTCTGGCAGCGTTCACCGGAACCTGCAGGGTGGCGAGGGCGCGCTTGCGCAAGATGTCCAGTTTCTCGGTGACCTGCGCGGCTTGTTCAGGCTCGGGGAGAGATTGGCGAACGGTGTCGGCTTGGGTTTCAAAGTCCTGGGTCAACTGATTCAAGCTGTACTGCAGCGCATCGTCGTTGATTTTGTTCAGTTGCAGCCTCATTCCGTTTTTTCGGTCCTGAATCTTCAATAGCTGGCGTTCCAGTTCGCGAAGATTGTCGAATCGTTGCAAGCCACCGCCATTGCCCATCCAGTAGAGCAGCACACTGTGCGGGAGGTCAGCGTCGGTCAGCACGGGGGCTTGCGTCACAATGAATGCACCGTTGACTGCAGTGGCGGTGACCGTGGATTTGTCGCCATCCGTTTCGGTCATCGATAGCGTCAGGCTGGCCGCTACCGAGGTGCCCGGATCGTCGGGCGTATCCAGCAGCGCCTTGATCGAGCTGCCTTCATCATCACTCAGTTGTCCAAGGGCCAGTTGCAAAGCGACCTCGGCGTGCAGCCCTGCTTTATGAGCGCTGTGCAGGGCTGTGAGCTCATTCTGGAAGCGGGTCGAGTCCTCGCTTCGCGACAGATTCAACAGCACAGTGGCCGCGGTGTCGGCAGTTTGTTCGGCAGTTTCCAACGTGTTGATCAAGGTCTGGAAAGATTGCAGATCCTGGTTTTCATCCAGCGATTGCACCCAGGTTTCGAGCGCATCGCGCTGTTTGCTCAGGGCAGCCTGGCGCCGGGACCAGGGGATGTCGGCATACAGGCTGCCGAACAATGACGATTCATCTGTATCGCCAGTGGCACTGGCGCCTTCCAGTTTGGGCGGTGAGGCAAAAAAGAACGCCGTTTTCTGACGATCAACCATGTCGGCCTGGGCGAGAGATTGTGCGCCGTGTTGCGCCAGTCCGGTCTTGCCGCGGGTGCCGGCGCGTAACAGGGTGATCTGGGACTGATGGTGAGCCGCAAACAGATCGCTTGCACCTACCGTCAACGGGTCGGTTTTGGCGGTGTACTCAAAGTTCAAGTTGTCCGGGGGCAAACCGGCCGGGACGAGAGACTGCCGGGACAGCCAGTCTTCCATGTCGCTGCGCTGATTGAATCGCTGGATGGCGAGGGGGCGGCTGGGCAAATACAACCATTGGCCGCTTTTGACCGCATCGCCCGTGGAAATGACCCACGCCCCGGTCAGTTTGACTTTGCTCTGGTTTTTCAACACAAGGGCCAATTGCTCGGTGTTGACGGGCTGGTCGTCCAGGGTCAGCGCCCCGGCGGGTGGGTCGAGGAGCAACAATAGGGGCTTGAGTTGGTCGGCGGTGAGGATTTTCTGAGCGTATGCCATGTGGGCAGCCGCTTCGAAATGATCACGGTAAAGCTGTATGACGCGTTGTTGTCGCGACACCGCCATATCGGGCGCTCGCGAATTCCAGAAAGATATCCAGCGCTCACCGTGTGATTGTTCCGGTTCCAGCGTCTTGAGGCGAGCAAGCAGTTGCAAGGGTGTCAGGGACGAGAGGGCGTGTGCCTGATCCAGGCCATCCACCCGACAGCGCTGATCGAGGGTTGTTTCCAGTACCGGGTGCTGCAGGACAAAGGCGCAGGCATCGGTGAGGCTGACGAAGTGTTCAGGCTGTGCATCGGTTGCGGCGAAGTGCAAACCGACCCGTTTGCCGTCCAGATCCATTTTTTGTCTCAGCAATTGGTCAATCGAATCGCGCACCGATGGCGACGCGGCAAGCAGCTCGCGCAGGCCTTCTCGGCTTTCGCACCAGCGAGCCGAAGCGCGCAAAAACAGGCTTTCGTCGAGGGGTAATGGCAATGGCGTCCGGGCGGGTAGCGCCAGCGATGAAAGAGTGTCCAGGTCGGAAAAGAATCGTGTGGTCATGACGATAGAGGCTCGATGGGAAGGTGCGGTGTCTCCGCCCCTTGAACGAGCCATTTAAGGGAAGTGCCGCGGTAGATTGGCACTACATAGTTATCGCGATGACCGCTCGGCACTCTTCATCAAACTGTCACAGAACTGTGGCAGCGCGCTTGAACAAACTTCATCAGACTCGCGCTCTACTGGGGTTCTGCGTTTTGGTGTTTTTTCATGCGTGCTTTGTTTTTTTCGGCGGCCATTTTCCTGGCCTCATTGTTCAGCCTGCCGTCCCTGGCAGCGTCTCGTTGTGATGTGAATGTTCCAACCGAACACGTCGATCTGGCGCAGGTGAGCCTGGCGTACCAGAGCATCGGCCGTGCTTCGGACCCGGCGTTATTGCTGGTGATGGGGTTGGGCGGGCAGTTGATTCACTGGCCGGACGAGGTGGTAGTCGCATTGTGTCAGCAGGGTTTCCGGGTCATTCGTTATGACAATCGCGATGTCGGCCTGTCGACCTGGCGGCAGCCGCCTGTCGAGGCCAACCTGACTTTCGAGGTGTTGCGCTACAAGCTGGGTTTGCCGGTGTCAGCCCCGTACTCGCTGACCGACATGGCGGACGACGGCCTGGGCCTGATGGATGCGTTGCACATCGAGCAGTTCCACGTACTGGGCGCCAGTATGGGCGGGATGATCGCCCAGCACATGGCGGCGATGGCGCCACAGCGGGTCGAGAGCCTGACGTTGATCATGACCACTTCCGGTGCCGAAGGCCTGCCTGCGCCGAGCGCCGCACTGGTGCAGTTGCTCGCCCGTCGTGGCGCGCCGAATCGCGAGGTGGCGCTGGAGCAACAAGCCGATCTGCTCGCCGCGCTGGGCAGCCCGACGGTGAGCGATGATCGCCAGGCGTTGCTGCATCAGGCGGCGTTGTCCTATGACCGGGCATTCAACCCCGAAGGCGTGAAACGCCAGATCATGGCGATCCTGGCCGAGCCAAGCCGGGTGGCGCTGCTCAATCAATTGCGGGTGCCAGCGCTGGTGGTGCATGGCACCGCGGACCCGTTGCTGCCGGTGATGCATGGCGTGCACCTGGCGGCGCATTTGCGCGGCAGCCAGTTGAAGCTGATTCCAGGCCTGGCCCATCGATTCCAGGAAGCGTTCAAGGCGCCGTTGCTGGCAGCGGTGTTGCCGTACCTGCGGGCTCATCGTGAGGACACCTCGCACTGGGCGCAGATCGAACCGGTGGCCGAACCCAACCTCCTCTAACACTGGGTTCCCCTGTGGGAGCGAGCCTGCTCGCGAAGGCGTCGTGTCAGTCGACATCAATGTTGAATGATCATCTGCTTTCGCGAGCAGGCTCGCTCCCACAAGGGATCTGCTGCGCATTCAAGTCTGGCGGGTGTATCGTTCGAGCTTTAAGGCGCGTTCAGCCAGCGAGGTGAATGATGAGTGCTCCATTGAAAATCGATTTCGTCAGCGACGTATCCTGCCCCTGGTGCGTCGTCGGTCTGTACGGCCTGACCAAAGCCCTGGACATCCTGCGCGACGAGGTCCGCGCCGAGATCCGTTTCCAGCCGTTCGAATTGAACCCGAAGATGGGCCCCGAAGGGCAGAACATCACCGAGCACATCACCGAGAAATACGGCTCGACGCCGGAGCAGTCGCAAAAAAATCGCGAGATGATCCGCGCGCGTGGCGCCGAAGTCGGGTTTGCCTTTCGTACCGATGGCAACAGCCGCATCTACAACACCTTCGATGCTCATCGCTTGCTGCACTGGGCGGGGCTCGAAGGGCTGCAACTGCAACTGAAGGAAGCATTGTTCAAGGCGTATTTCACTGACGGCGGCAACCCCTCCGACACCACTCAACTGGCGCGGATTGCCGAAAGCGTCGGGCTGGATCGCCAGCGTGCCGAGGCGATTCTGGCGTCGGATGAATTCGCCACAGAGGTTCGCCAGGAAGAACAGTTGTGGCTGTCGCGCGGGGTCAGTTCGGTGCCGACTGTGGTGTTCAACGGCCAATACGCCGTCACGGGAGGACAACCAGTGGAAAGCTTCGTGGGGGCGATTCGCCAGATCATGAGTGAGGCGAAGGGCGGAACCGTCAACGGCTAAAACCCAACTCCTGTAGGAGCGAGCCTGCTCGCGATGGACGTCAACGATAACGCGCCCTGTCTGGATGATCGCGTTGTTCGGGCGTTCTTCGCGAGCAGGCTCGCTCCCACAGTTGAAAGTAGTCCGTCTGTGGGGGTTTCAGCGGATTATTTTGTCCACATGAATCCCCAGTTTTTTCAGCCGGTACCAGAAGCTGCGCTCGGAGATTCCGATCAACTGCGCAGCGGCGGCCTGCACGCCATTGCTCTGGGCCAGGGCGGCGAGAATGTAGGCCTTTTCGACTTCAGCCAGCGCGGCTTCCAGGTCCGGTGGCACGCGGGTGCCTTCGCTGAGAATGGCATTGCCGGCGGCCGGCGCTGAAGCAAACAGGTACGCCGGCAAATCATGGTCTTCAATCACCGCCCCTGACGCGACGATGGTCGCGCGTTCCACGCAGTTCTGCAGTTCGCGGATGTTGCCCGGCCACGAATAACGGGCCATGGCCTGCAACGCCTCCGGGCTGAATCCCGTGATTCGTTTGCCTGCGGTGGCGCCCAGGGTGTGGGCGAAATGGCGGGCCAGCGGCGCGATGTCCTCGATCCGCTCGCGCAGGGCGGGCAAGGGGATCGGAAACACATTGAGGCGGTAGTAGAGGTCTTCGCGAAACTCCTTGTTGGCCACGGCCTCCAGCAGGTTTTTGTTGGTGGCGGCGATGACCCGCACATCAACCTTGCGTTCGCGGGGATCGCCCACCGGTTCGATGATGCGTTCTTGCAGGGCGCGAAGGATTTTCGCCTGCAACGGCAGCGGCATTTCACCGATTTCATCGAGAAACAGCGTGCCCTTGTCGGCCTGCATGAACCGTCCGACCCGGTCGGCCACGGCCCCGGTGAACGCGCCCTTGCGATGGCCGAACATTTCGCTTTCCAGCAATCCTTCAGGGATGGCCGCACAGTTCACCGCGACGAAGGGTTTGTCGGCGCGATTGCCATGCTTGTGGATCGCCCGGGCGACCATTTCCTTGCCGGTGCCGCTCTCGCCGGTCAGCAGGATCGTCGCGTTGCTTTCGCGCACCGAGTCGATGGCGTGCAGCACCCGCCGGAAACTCGGGCTGTCACCGATCAGGCTGTCGATCTGCCGGTGTTCGTCGAGTTCGGCGCGCATGCGCTGGTTGTCTTTGAGGATGTCGCGAAATTGCAGGGCCTTGCTGACGGTGATGTCCAGTTCATCAATGTCGAACGGTTTGGCGATGTAGTCGAAGGCGCCGTTGCGCATCGACTGCACGGCGTTTTTCACCGTGCTGTAGGCGGTCATGACGATGACCGGCAACTGCGGGAAACGGCTTTTTATTTCCGCCAGCAATTGCGGGCCGTCCATGCCGGGCATGCGCCAGTCGGTGATCACCAGGTCGATGTCTTCGACCTCCAGCACCTTGAGGGCATGCAGGCCATTGCCGGCGGTGAACACGGTAATGCCGTTCTGACTCAAGGCCGAGGCCAGCAGGTCGCAGAGTTTTGGCTCGTCATCGACCACCAGTACGTTATGTGTCATCACTGCCCTCGTCGAAGTCTTCGCCATTGGCCAGAATGTACAGGCTGAACGTGGCCCCGGCATCTTTTTCACTGGTGCATTCGATGCGTCCGTCATGACTTTCCATGATCGAGAACACCTTCGCCAGACCCAGGCCGGTGCCGGAGGCCTTGGTGGTGACGAACGGCGTGAAGATGCGTTCGAGCATGTCCGGTTCGATGCCCTGGCCGGTGTCGCCGATGCTGATCACGGTGTACGGCCCATCGCTGCTGATGCCCAGGGTCAGGCGGCCCCCGCCGGGCATGGCGTCGATGGCGTTGACGATCAGGTTCAGCCCGGCCTGCTTGAGTTGCCGGGCGTCGGCGTAAAGCGTGGCGTCAGGAGCCTGATCGTCGATTTGCACATCGATGTTGTGGCTGGCCAGTTCCGGGGCGCAAAAACCCGCCAGTTCATCCACCAATGGCCGCGCCGGTTGGGTCGAGCGCATCGGTGTGCTGGGCTTGGCGAAGTCGAGGAATTCGGTGATCAGGTCGTTGATGCGGCTGACTTCGCTGACCACGTATTCCAGATGTCGTTTGTCGCTCTCGGGCAGATCGGCGCGCCGATGCAACAGCTGCGTGGCGGTTTTGATGATACCCAGCGGGTTGCGGATTTCATGGGCCAGGCCCATGGCGACTTCCCCCAGCGCATGCAAACGGTCGCGGCGACGCAGTTGCGACTCCAGATGCTGCAACTCACCCAGGCGTTCGCTCATGTGGTTGAACGTGCTGCTCAGTTCGGCCAGCTCATCACCGCCGGTCACCGGCAAGCGTTGGCGATAGTCCCCGGCAATCACCGCTTGAACGCCCTGGGAGAGACCGCGCAAGGGCTTGGTCAGCCGCTGGGAAACCAGCCAGCCGACCGTCAGGGATGCCGCCGAGCTGAGCAGGAAAATCAGGATGAACAGGTTGCTCTGGTTGACCAGCCCCAACAGGCTGCTGTGACGCAGCAGGCCGCTGAAGATCACGCCTTGCAGTTCACCGCTTTCGTTGAGAATCGGCCGGTAGATGCCGCTGTAGCGGTTGGTGAATTGCTCGATCGGCTGCTTGGTGTTGCGCAGGAGCTGTTCGATGTCTTCCGGCACCGCCGCGGGATGATCTTCAAAACGTTGGGTGGCAAAAATCTCCGAGAAGTCATCGGCCTTGGCCAGGTACAGCCGCAGATCAAGGGAGTGCACATCGGCCACGCTGGTGAGGAAGCTGCTGTCCAGGTAAGTGGCGATCACCAGCTTGTAGCCGACACCCTCCTGCTCGGTCTCGAAGGTCGAGACTACCGTGCCGGTCGCCACGCCACCGACTTGCAGGGTTTGCAGCACGGCCTTGGGGGCGATGCTGATCTGCCGGACGATGTCATCGGCGACCGTGCTGAACATCACCTTGTTATCACTGTTGCGCACCAGTGCCACCACGTCGATGCCCATGGACTCGGCAATGTCGCTGGTCAGCTTGTCGTTTCGGGTTGACTGTCGATCGGTGGGCGGGCGCGTATAGCGCAGGAACAATTGCGCGGCCCGGGCATTGTCCCGCAGGATTTCGGTGATCTCGTCTTCGACAATCTTGGTCGATTCCTGCAGCCAGATGCGTACGTTGCTGTCGAAAATCTGCGACAGCGTGGTCGCCGCCAGTTCGGCGGCAATCATGGTCGGGATCACGCTGACCAGCCAGAACGCCAGCACCAGTTTGCGTTGCAGGCTCCAGCCGGAGAGGGCGAAAGGTCGGGGGGCGGGGTGTCGGTTTTTGATCATCATGCTTCGCTTATTGCAGCTCGCTTATCGCAGCCGCCATGGCAGGGTCGGACCGGTCCGGACGGATAAACATTTTCACCAACCGCAACAGGCTGTCGAGCAGGCGGTTGCGATGGCGGAAAAACACGGTGTTGCCGGTAAACGAGCAACCCAGGCGCCGCTTGTTGGCATAGCCGGCCTGGCCACACGCATAGATCGTAACGCCGTGCTCAATACAGTAGTCGACATTGGCCAGCCAGCTGCGCACGTACAGGTTGTGCTCACGGGTTTGGCTCAGATCGTGGGCAAAGAACTTGTCCACCAGGCGCTGTTCGTCCAGCAGCACCAGATTGAACGCCACCAGCTCCTCGCCGAGCCAATAGAGCACACAAGCGGCACGATTATCGAGGTGTTCCAGCACTTGACGGAAATAGCCCGGTGGCAGGCGTTCGAAGGTCAGGTCGCTGCGCTCGAGCGTGGCTTCGTAAAGCTGCATCATTCGCGGGAGCTGGTCATCCACCGAACGCCGCCATTCGATGCGCGGGCCTTGGCCACGCAGGGTGCGGCGCAAATCCTTGCGGGTGGACTTACCGAGCGTACCGAGGTAAGCGTCGACGGATCCGAAGGTAATCGGCAGTTCGGCACTGGGCAGACCGGGCATGCTGTGCAGACCTGCGTCATGGCAGGCCTGCAACCATTGAGGGTCGCGGTGCGAGGCGTCCTTGACCGCCAATAGACCGATGCCGGACTGATCGGCATCCTTGCGCGCCAGATTCAATAGGTGTTCGAGCAAGGCCGGGCGTCGGCTCACGGCAATATGCCGGGCCGTGCCGACATGGCACTGCTCGGCCACCGGCGAGCCAAGGGCGTAGAGGCGCACATCGAACAGCCCCGGCCAGCATCGCCGCAATCCTTGGCTGATGCGTTTACCCAGGCCCTGAACCGTAGTGTCCAGCGAGTAAGCGGTGGTGAACGCCACCGCAGCCGCAATCAATACATCGTCTTCGAACAGCGCCAGATAGCGCCACTGAAAATCGGCGATGTCCGAGCGTTCAACGGCCCGGTAGTAATCCCAATCCTCCAGTTCGTCGGGGAAACAGTCATTCCAGGCACCGCGTTCAATGGCTTCGATCGTTGAAAAGGCGAGGGCAGTAATCACTTGGTTTCCTTAACATTTACCCACGTTGGGCCTCACCCGATCCCTTGTAGGAGCGAGCCTGCTCGCGATGGAATCCAGAGCGCCGCGTTTATCCTGTTACCCCGCGTTATCGTTAACGACTTTCGCGAGCAGGCTCGCTCCTACAGGGGGGCGTGCATAGGTTCGTCGATGTGTTCAGGCCAGCTGCCGATAGTCCTGGCGCGGGGGGTGAGCAGTGGTTCCTTGTTGCGTGAAACGGTGCTGGATAAAGTCCGCGCTCAGCTCCACCACGCGACGGTATTGCAGATCGACAGTGATCATGTGGTAGCAGTCGTCCAGCAGGATTTTCACCACGGGCCCACCGAGCTTGCGTTCCACATAGTCGGCGTTCCAGCGACTGGTGATGTCGTCTTCCCGCGAGTGCAGGACCAACGCCTGGGTGGTGATCCGTGGCATGCGTTTTTTTACCGCCGCCACCAGCCGGTGCAGCTCTCGAACACTGACCCCGGACATGGTCAGCAGCCCGGCATTGCCGCTTTCGCCGGCCTTCATCTGTCGCTCGACGATCGCTCGCAGGCGTTCGTCCTTGATTCCGTACGGTGGTTTTTCGTTGAACCGGCACAGGTGCACGCCAAACGGAATCGACATTGCCAGACTGCTCAACTTAGCGATCCAGGGCATGTTCCAGCCGTCGTATCGCAGTGTTGTCGAGTACAGCAACAGCCCTTCGATCTGCCCCGGATGCTCGGCCGCCAGATACATCGACAGCACCGCACCCATGGACAAACCGCCGACGAACACGTGCTCGTGTTTGCGCCGTACACCGACGAAGGTGTTGCGCGCGCTCTCGTACCAGTCGCGCCAACCCGTGGCTTGCAGGTCGGCGTTATCACCGCAATGGCCGGCCAGGGTCGGCACGTAGACCGTATACCCGGCCTTGGCCAGCCCCATGGCGACCCGGCGCAGTTCCGTCGGGGTGCCGGTGAGGCCGTGGATCAACAGCACCGCGACCTCCCCGCTGCCGAGAACGAAGCCGGCGCTGCCTTCACCCATGTCTATCGCATCCGGTGAAAACGCGGCGTTCATCGTTGCATCGCCCGGTGCAGCAGACGATCGAGCAGGGCGATGCCGAGGTCGATTTCCGGGTAGCTGATCTCCAGCGATGGCGCCAGGGTGATCACGTTCTTGTAGTAACCGCCGACATCGAGGATCAGGCCCAGGCGCTGGCCGTCGATTTCGATGTCGCCCTTCATGCCTTCTTCGACCATGAAATCCAGGGTCGCCTTGTCCGGCGTGAACCCGTCCGGAGCACAGATTTCGCAGCGCAGGGCCAGGCCCAGACCGTCGACATCGCCGATGATCGGGTAGCGCTTCTGCAAGTCCTTGAGGCCTTCAAGGAAGTATTTGCCCTTGTTCATGACCATTGCGCCGTAATCGACTTCGCTGGTCATCTTGAACATTTCCAGGCCCACCGCCGTGCCCAGCGGGTTGGAGGCGAAGGTCGAGTGGGTCGAGCCTGGCGGGAAGACGGTGGGGTTGATCAGCTCTTCCCGGGCCCAGATGCCGCCCAGTGGATTGAGGCCGTTGGTCAAGGCTTTGCCGAAGACAATCACGTCCGGCTTGACGTCGAAGTGCTCGATCGACCACAGCTTGCCGGTGCGATAGAAGCCCATCTGGATTTCGTCGACCACCATCAGGATGCCGTGCTGGTCCAGCACATGCTTGAGTTCGCTGTAGAAGTTCATCGGCGGAATCACGTAGCCGCCGGTGCCCTGGATCGGCTCGACGTAGAACGCGGCGTATTCGCTCTGGCCGACTTTCGGGTCCCAGACGCCGTTGTATTCGGTCTCGAACAAGCGGGCGAACTGCTGCACGCAATGGCTGCCGTACTCTTCCTTGGTCATGCCTTTGGGGCCACGGAAGTGGTACGGGAACGGGATGAAGTTGGCGCGCTCGCCGAAGTGGCCGTAGCGGCGGCGATAGCGGTAGCTGGAGGTGATCGACGACGCGCCCAGGGTGCGCCCGTGGTAGCCCCCCTCGAAGGCGAACATCAGGCTCTTGCCGTTGCTGGCGTTACGCACCACTTTCAACGAGTCCTCGATCGACTGCGAACCACCGACGTTGAAATGCACGCGACCGTCGAGACCGAATTTATTCTTCGCGTCCACGGCGATCATTTCCGAGAGCTCGATCTTGCCCTTGTGCAGGTACTGGCTGGCGATTTGCGGCAGGGTGTCGATCTGCTGTTTCAGCGCGTTGTTCAGGCGCGGGTTGGCGTAGCCGAAGTTGACGGCCGAGTACCACATTTGCAAATCGAGGTAGGCCTGGTCTTCGGTGTCCCAGACGTAGGAGCCTTCGCAGCGGCTGAAGATACGCGGCGGCTCGATGTAGTGAACGGTGTCGCCGTAGGAGCAGTACTTGGCTTCTTTTTCCAGAAGGATCCGGTCTTCCAGGGTAGCGATTCGAATATCAGACATGGTGGAAGAGTTCCTGTGTTTCTACATTGAAAGAGGTGGCGTTGGCGGCGCTGGCTTTTGGCAGCAGGGCCAGCAAAGCCGGGAGTTCGGCGAAGCTGTCGAAGCGGGCGTGAGGGATCGCGTTGCGTTCGCAGTATTCGGCGAGGCGCCCCTTGGCGAAGACGAAGTCGGCGGTGGACGACACGCACATGTCGGACTGGCCGTCGCCGATCACCAGCACCCGTTTGTTGCCGGGCGTGGATTTGCATTTGCAGTTGCCGGATGCCGCGCGGCAGGCGTCGCTGGAATGCGGAAAGTCGATGCGCCAGCTTTCGTGATCCCGCTGTCGCAGGCGGTTGGCGAGGATCGGCAACAGGGTCACGTAGTTGCGCGCCAGAATTCGCGCGATGCCTTGTTCGATGCCGTCGCTGACCACTTCGAACGAAGCGCCCAGGCCGATGGCGTGGTCGACGAAGTCGGGGAAGTCCGGATCGATCTCGATGCTGTCGAAGAACGCCAGCAATTGGCCGGGCGTGGCCTTGACCAGCGAGAGCTGGCGGCTGAGGCATTCACGGGAACCGATATCACCGGCCAGCCACTGGTTTTCGATCACTTCCCAACTCGGGTCGGCGAAGCGTTCGAGGATGCTGTCGATCACGTCGGTGCGGGTGATGGTCCCGTCGAAATCACACACGATATGCCAGTCAATCATCTGCATTACCTATTGGTCAGAGCGCGCTGTGTGCGCTTGCCGAGGGGTAGAGCAGGGACTGTGCCAAGTGCCGGGAGCCCTGTTTTGCCGGGCTGGTAAGGGCTTTTTATAAACTGAAGCTACAATTTTTGTAGCTTGCTACAAACAACATGAGTGCTTGCGCGGTGGGTGCCATCCGGGGATTGATGCGCGCATATTCGGAACAAGGAACGGCCTCATGAATAGGAAGACATTGCTTTTACTGGCGGCGTTGGCGGGCTTTTCGGCGAACGCTATGGCGAACGGCATCACCGGGGAGGCGGGGGTGGGCCTGGGTTATCAGCCTCACGATCCCAGCGGCAGCCGTTATGAAACCCAACCGTTGCCGTATCTCGATCTGGACTGGGGCGATGTCAGCCTCAGTACCGACGACGGACTGACCTGGAGCGCCTTGAAAACCAACGGTTTCAGCGCCGGGCCCTATGTGAATTACCTGCCGGGCCGCACCTCGAACGGTGAGTTGCGCGGGTTGCGCGATGTGCCTGACATGGCGGAGGCCGGTGGTTTCGTGCAGTACGCTCCGGCCGATTTCTGGCGGGTGTTCGCGTCCGTCGGCCAAGCCATCGGCGGTGGCGGCGGACAGGGCGGCGTGCTCGGCCGGGTCGGTGGCGAGATCGGTTATCCACTGGGCGGGGGCGTGATCGGCAGCAGCAATCTGACCGCGCATTTCGCCAATGCCCGACAGAACAACACCTTCTTCGGTGTCAGCGACAAGGAAGCCCAGGCGTCCGGTTTCCGTGCATACAACGCCGGCGGCGGTTTGCAGAACATTGAGCTGACCCAGAGTTTCGAGTTCCCGCTTGGGCCGCAGTGGTCGCTGGTGACCAGCGCCAGCTGGATTCACCTGACAGGCTCGGCGGCCGACAGCAGCATTGTCAAAAGCGTCGGCGATACCAATCAGGGCGAGGTGCAGATGGCGATCGCCTATAAATTCAAGTGAGCCTGGCGGGAACTGGTCTGGCCTTTGCAAACAGTCGTGTCGAACCCATTGTTTCAGGATGTTCTTCATGGCTCGCCCTGTTTATCGTCTGCTGGCCCATTCGCTGTGGGACCTGATTCCCATCGCCCTCGGCCTGGCCCATTTCGCATTTGTCGTGTGGCTGGTCACAGCCTTTCATGCGCTGTCCTGGTGGGCGTTGGTGCCTTTGGCGCTGGGCTATGCGGTGAGCCTGTCGTGGAGCATCAACAGCATTTCCCACAACCAGATCCATAACGCCTACTTCACGCCGGCGTGGCTCAACCGCGCCTTTGACCTGCTGCTGTCGCTCACTATCGGTTTCTCCCAGACCCTCTACCGCGACATCCACAACCGGCATCACCGGGGCAACTCGGACCGGCCGGGGGCGGATGGCAAGACCATTGATCCGCTGTCGATTTACCAGCGGGGCAAGGACGGGCAGCCCGAGAACCCCTGGGCTTACACCTTCCTGAGTTTCTTTCGCGACGACCCCAAGCCGATCTACGACGAGATGCGTCGCAAGCGTCCCGACGATGCGCGCTGGGTCAAAGTGGAGATCGGCGTGACGCTGGCGTTCTACCTGGGGCTGGCAGCCTATGATTGGCGGGCGGTGCTGGTGTTGTTGCCGTTCTGGTATCTGGGCCAGGCTCTGTCATCGCTCAACGGCTACTACGAGCATTTTGGCGGTAATCCGGATTCGCCGATTGCCTGGGGCGTCAGCGCCTACAGCCCGCTCTACAACCTGCTGTGGATGAACAACGGCTACCATGCCGAACACCACTATCGGCCGAAAATGCACTGGACCCGGGTCAAGGCATTTCACCGGGAGATCGCCGGGCAGCAGCGGGAGGCGGGCGTGAAGGACATTCCGGTGGCCCATGGCCTCGGGTTTCTGGTGGCTCATCGCAAGGATTGAACCGTATAAAACGTGGGAGCCAGCAGGCTCCCACAGTCGATTTCCTCAGGTTTCCTCGCCCTCGGCCAGCAGCGCAATGCCGCCCATGATCACGGCCACGCCCACCCAGTGCAGCACGCTGATCTGCTCTCCCAGCCCCAGCCACGACCCCAGCAGCACACCGACGAACACCAGCGAACTGAGCGGGAACGCGAGGGACAGGCTGCTGCGCCGCAGAATCAGCATCCAGACAAAGAACGCGCCGATGTAGCAGGCAATCGCGATCAACACGCCCGGCGCCTGGGCGACGTTGAGCAGCCATTGCAGGCTGAAGTCCATTTGCCCCAGTTGATTGCCGCCGACCTTGGTCGCGATCTGCCCGCCACTTTCCAGAATAATCAGCAACGCCCAGAGCACCACGGTGCCCAGGCGGCCGTGAAGCCAATCCATCGAGCCATTCCTTTTGAGTATCAGTTGAGAATCAGGCATGGCCGACACACACGAGCATCACGCCCGCCGTAATCACCAGTGTGCCCAGCCAGCGACGGCGGCTGACGGTTTCGCCGAGGAACAGCTTGCCGGCCAGCACCACGCCGCAATACGCCAGCGCGGCGGCGGGAAACAACAGGCTCAGCGGCGCCCGGGACAGGGCTTCGAGCCAGACGAAAAACTCGATCACATAAGCGCCGATCCCGCACCACAACAGCGGCGCATTGAACACCTGGCCCCAGAACGCATTCAGGCGAAACCCGCCTTCCAGTTCCGGCAAGCGGTCCAGGCCGAGCTTGAAACAGAGCTGGCCGATGACGTCGAGCACAATGGAAAACGCCACCAGGAGAATCACGGTCAAGGTCATGGGAACAGTTCCTCGAACAACTCGATCAGGGCCTGATTGGTCGTGGCGTTGCGCAGCAGATCGGCTTCGCTCCAGCGCTCTGCCGGAGGCTGGTCGGAGCGGGCTTCCCAGCGTTTGAAGGCGTTGCTGAACGCCGGGCGGGCGTACTCGCCGCAGATGTCGATGCCGAGGATGCGTTTACCGGCCGCCAGCACGCGAATCGCCTGCAACAGGTGACTCAAGCGCATGCCGCCCTGATCCCAATTGGTCGAGGCGTCTTCGCTGGCCAGCACATCCTTGTCGATAGTGATCCACACCGCTTCGGTGGGCAGGCTGGCGACCAGTTGCCGGAGAAATTGCGACCAGTCCAGGCCGGACAGGTTGCGCCAGTGCAGCAGGTTTTCCTGTTGCCGGTGCCCGGCCCCGTCACCGATCATGCCCCAGATTTTCGAGGGCGGACGCTCCCAGGGGTACATCTCCAGGACACCGCGTTTGAGCGCGCGCAGATTGCCGCCCTTGAACTGCGGATTTTGCAGGTCGTCGCTGCACGGGCCGAGGGTGACGATGCGCCGGATGTTCGGCAGTTTCAGCGCCTGATTGACCCACGAGCCGCAATGTCGACGAGGAGCGAATCGGACCCAGTCGGGATGATTGTCGAAGTGGATCAGGCTGGTCGGCTCCGGCAAGTCAGCGAGAAAGGCCGGGGTCAAATGGTGATAGTCGCCGGAACCGACGAAGAAGATTTCCGGCTGCGGGCCCGTGTGTCGGGGCCGTTGTTGCAGGCGTTCGGTAAAGCGACGCCAGGTGCGTTCGCTGGACCACAGCCGCAGTTTCGGCCCGAGATCGAGCAGGTCAAGGCGTTTGGCGCGGCCGCTGTCGAGTAACTGCGCGATGGGGGCCTGGGCAGTCAGGCTGTGGTCGAGATCTAAAATGTTCAAGGTCAGGATTCACCCTTGGCAGACCCGCCCAGACACCGGCTTCATCGATCATGAAGGCCAGCCGGGGGGCTTTTGGGGGTAAATGCAAGGGATGGGCCAGTAGGCCAGTAGAGCACCTTTGTGGGAGCGAGCCTGCTCGCGAAGGCGTCGTGTCGGCCGACATCAATGCTGAATGTACCGACCTCTTCGCGAGCAGGCTCGCTCCCACAAGGGGGGATGGGGTGTTCAGGTGTGGAGGCGCACCCAAATGCTGACGAGTACGGTCGCCGCCATCAACCACGCCACCGCCGCCACGGCGAGGGAGGCTTCCAGGCGCATCTTGTCGACCATCACGTACAAAGTCGCCAGGTAGACGAAATACGGAATGATCGACCACATGCCAAACACGATGGTGGTCTTAAGGTCATCGATCGAACGCCCCTTGCCGACGATGTAATGGGCAATCAGCGCAAAGGTGGGAAACAGTGGCACGAGGCCGGCGATGTAATAGTTTCGGGTCTTGGCCAGGGCGGCGAGGATCACCACCACCGCCGCGCCCAGGGTTGCCTTCAGAATCAGGTCCATCAGTGGTTCAGCCCGTACTTCTTCACTTTGTCGAACAGGGTGGTTTTGGCCATGCCCAGTTCCTGGCTGGCCTGGGTCAGGTTGCCGCCGCTGCGTTGCAGGGCATCGCGCAGCAGATTGCGTTCGAAGGCTTCCACCGCTTCGGCGAAGGCCAGGCCCTGGGTGCTGCCGCCCGCGCCGGGTTTCTTGAACGCCGGAAGACCAAGGGCGAAGCGTTCGGCGACGTTGCGCAATTCGCGCACGTTGCCCGGCCAGTCGTGGCTCATCAGGTGCGACACCGTCTGGTTATCCAGTTCCGGCGCGGCGCGGTCGAAGCGCAGGGAGGACTGCTGCAGGAAGTATTCGAACAGTTGCAGGATGTCTTCGCGGCGTTCGCGCAGCGGCGGCAGTTCCAGGGTCACCACGTTGAGGCGGTAATACAGGTCACTGCGGAACTCGCCGGCCTTGCTCGATTCGTCGAGGTCGGACTTGGTCGCGGCGATCACCCGGCAATCCACCGCCACGCTCTGGTTCGAGCCGAGGCGTTCAAGGGTGCGCTCCTGCAACACTCGTAGCAGTTTGATTTGCAGGGGCAGGGGCATGCTTTCCACTTCGTCGAGAAACAGCGTGCCGCCATCAGCATGCTCGATCTTGCCGATCCGCCGTTTGCCGGCACCGGTGAAGGCGTTGGCTTCGTGGCCGAAGATTTCGCTTTCGAACAGGTTCTCCGGCAGGCCACCGCAGTTCAGCGCCACGAATTGTTTGGTGTGTCGGCGACTGAAGTCATGCAGGCAGCGCGCGACCAGTTCCTTGCCGGTGCCGGTTTCGCCTTCGATCAGCACGTTGGCCGAGGTATCGGCGACGTTGGCAATCAGTTCGCGTAATTTCTGCATGGCCGGCGATCGGCCGATGATCCGGCCCTCGAGGGAATCCCGCTCCGCCAGTTGCCGGCGCAACGACGAGACTTCCCGCGCCAGGCTGCGTTGCTCCAGGGCACGCCGGGCCACGTCCACCAGGCGTTCGGGGGAGAAGGGTTTCTCCATGAAGTCATAGGCGCCTTTCTGCATCGCGCCCACGGCCATGGAAATGTCGCCGTGACCGGTAATCAGCACCACCGGCAAGCTGCGGTCACGGGCCTTGAGCCGGGTCAGCAGTTCCAGGCCATCGATACCCGGCAGGCGAATGTCGCTGATGACGATGCCGGCATAGTTGTCGCCGACACGCTCCAGGGCTTCTTCGGCACTGCCAACGCCGATGCAGGGAATGTCTTCCAGGGTCAGCGCCTGCTGGCAGCCGAGCAGCACATGGGGGTCATCTTCGACGATCAATACACTAAGGTCGTTGTTCATATTGGCTCGGCGGGAGTGGGGCTTACCAACGGTAAACTGAGGACGAATGCGGTACCACCGCTGGCCGGGTGCTCGACACCCAGGTGACCGCCGGTGGCGGCGGCCAGGCTCGCGGAAAGGGTCAGGCCAAGGCCCAGGCCCTGTTCGCCGGGTTTGGTGGTGAAAAAGGGTTCGAACAGGTGTTTGCGCGCTTCGGCGTCGATGCCATGGCCGTTGTCCCGAACCCGCAGGCGGTACTTGCCATCGATCACATCGCCTTCGAGCCACAATGCTGGCTGCGGTTGCGCCTGCATGGCGTCGAGGGCGTTACCGATGAGGTTGACCAGGATCTGCTCCAGGCGAGTCTGGTCGATCTGCACCTGCACCGATTCGAAATGGCGGTGCAGTTGCAAATGGGCGTTTTCCACCCGTGCGCCGAGCAACTGCAAGGCCGCGTCCACGGCTTTGCCGAGACAGGCCTGGCCCTTGTCGTCACCGCGCCGGGCGAAGGAGCGCAGGCTGGCGGTAATCCGGCCCATGCGGTCGATCAATTCGTTGATGGTCTTGAGGTTGGTGCTGGCCACGTCGAGTTGCCCGCGCTCGAGAAAGCGCACGGTATTACCGGACAGGGTGCGCAGCGCGGCCAGGGGCTGGTTCAATTCGTGGGCGATGCTGGTGGACATCTGGCCGATGGCCGCGAGCTTTCCGGCCTGCACCAGTTCATCCTGGGCGCGGCGCAAGGTCTCTTCGGCGTGACGCCGTTCGCGGATCTGGCCCTTGAGCCGTTCGTTGCTGGCGCGCAGGTCGACGGTGCGTTCGGTAATCCGACGCTCCAGTTGATTGTTGGCTTCCTGCAAGGCTTCCCGGGCCGCGAGGCGAGTGGCGATCACTTTGCGCCGCTCGTTCCAGGCAATCAGCAGGAACGCCACGAGGGCGAATGCCACCGCCACCAGGATGCCCTGATTGATCGCTTCCCGGCGCAGGTCCTGCAACGGCGTGAGCAGGGTGAAATTCCACGGCGTATCGCTCAAGGGCCGGGTTTGCGACAGATAGCTGATGTTTTCTTCGTCGGAAACCAGCTCACTGTTGGCCGGAAAAGTCAGCTTTTCCACACCCTCGGACAGGGTTTCCCGGGCCAGCGGTTGCAGTTCGTTGAGCGGGAACCAGTAGTACTGAAGGCTGCGGGCGAGTTTTTCCTTGGTTTCGTCGCTCAGGGGAATCACGGACTTCAAGCGCCGCGCCGGATCGCTGGACAGAATGA
This sequence comes from Pseudomonas sp. WPR_5_2, assembly GCF_003634475.1. Lineage (NCBI taxonomy): Bacteria > Pseudomonadati > Pseudomonadota > Gammaproteobacteria > Pseudomonadales > Pseudomonadaceae > Pseudomonas > Pseudomonas sp. WPR_5_2. Next base: position 60,956 of record NZ_RBLA01000003.1, read on the forward strand.
TGATGCCGTTTTCGTCGCTGACGAAGGCTTCCAGGCGCGCGCGCTGCCAGCGTTCTTCCATGGCTTCGAGGCGCACCTTGACCACGGCGACGCCGATGATCTTGCCGTGTTCTTCCAGGCCATGGGCCAGGTAGTAGCCGGGTTCGCCGTTGGTGCTGCCGATGCCATAGAAGCGCCCCGGCTGGCCACGCACGGCGTTCTGGAAATAGGCGCGGAAGGACAGGTCTTCACCCAGGTAACTGTCGACATCGCGCCAGTTGCTGGTGGCCATGACCCGACCGGTGGTGTCCATCACGTAAATGGCCCGACTGCGGCTGCGCCGGTTCAGGCCTTCGAGGTAATCGTTGACCGTTTGCCGGTGTTCCGGTGTCGGGTCGGCCAGCAGTGTCGAAACACTGGTTTCGAGTTCCAGCAGGCTGGGCAGGTAGGTGTATTTGCTGATTTCGCTTTCGACGGCGCGGGCGTGCAGTTCCAGCTGGCGCTGGCCGTTTTCGCTGAGGCTGCGGATGCCGTAGTGCTCACTGAGCCAGAAGCCGATATAACCCAGCCCGATCATCAGGGCGATGATCAGGGGCGGCAGGAACAGATGGCGAATCAGACGGGGTTTCACGGCGAGTGATGGCGACGTGGCGCGATAGAGATTGGGGTCGCATTTCATCACAGATGCCTTGGGTCAACCACAACACAAATCTTCAGACCTCTGCCGGCCCCTGTAGGCGCCGGCTTGCTGGCGAAGCAGGCGACACGGTGTGTCTGACAGATTGCTTTCGCTGGCAAGCCAGCTCCTACAGGGGTGGCTGGTATCAGTGCTGCAGAATCTTGTTGAGGAAGTGCTGCGTGCGGTCGGCGCGATGGCTGATGTCGCCGAAGAACTCTTCTTTCTTGCAGTCTTCGATGATTTTGCCGGCATCCATGAAAATCACGCGGTCGGCCACTTTACGGGCGAAGCCCATTTCGTGGGTGACGCACATCATGGTCATGCCTTCGTGAGCCAGCTGCACCATCACGTCCAGCACTTCGTTGACCATTTCCGGGTCCAGCGCCGAGGTCGGTTCGTCGAACAGCATGACGATCGGGTCCATCGCCAGCGCACGGGCAATCGCCACACGCTGCTGCTGGCCACCGGACAGTTGGCCAGGGTGCTTGTGGGCGTGGGCCGAGAGGCCGACGCGCTCCAGCAATTGCAGGCCTTTCTTGGTGGCTTCGGCCTTGCTGCGACCCAGCACCTTGATCTGCGCGATGGTCAGGTTTTCGGTGATGGTCAGGTGCGGGAACAGTTCGAAATGCTGGAACACCATGCCCACGCGCGAGCGCAGCTTGGGCAGGTTGGTCTTCGGATCGGCGATGGACGTGCCGTCGACCACGATGTCGCCTTTCTGGAACGGTTCCAGGGCGTTGACGCATTTGATCAGGGTCGACTTGCCGGAACCGGACGGCCCGCACACCACGATCACTTCGCCTTTTTTGACCTCGGTGCTGCAATCAGTCAGCACCTGGAAGTCCCCATACCACTTGTTGATGTTTTTGATAGAGATCATACGGCGAACCTTTTTTGCAGACGCTTGACCAGCTGCGAGGCGGCAAAGCTGATGATGAAGTACACGAGACCTGCGAAGACCAGGAACTCATTGGAGCGGCCAATGATGTCGCCACTGGCGCGCGAAGCATTGAGGAAATCCACCAGGCCGACGGCGTAGACCAGCGAGGTGTCCTGAAACAGAATTATGCTCTGTTGCAGCAACAGCGGGGTCATCTTGCGAAACGCCTGCGGCAGGATGATCAGGCGCATCATCTGGCCATAGGACATGCCCAGCGCTTGCGCGGCACCCATCTGGCCCTTGGGGATCGACTGCACGCCGGCCCGGACGATTTCGCAGAAGTACGCCGCTTCGAACATCATGAAAGCCACGATGCACGAGGTGAACGCACCGATCGGGGTGTCTTCGCCGGTGATCCAGCGCAGCACGAATGGCACCGCCAGGTAGAACCAGGTGATGACCAGCAGCAACGGAATCGAACGGAAATAGTTAACGTAGGCGCCGGCGAGGTTCGACAGCAGTTTACTGTGGGACAGACGGCACAGCGCCAGGATGGTGCCGAGAATGATCCCGCCGGTCACGCCCAGGGCCATCAGCTTGAGGGTCATGACCATGCCGTTCCACAAGCCCGGCAGGGACGGGATGATGCCCGAGAAGTCGAATTCCATCATTTACCCCCTACGGAAATCAGGCCCGGTACGGCGACTTTTTTCTCGACCATGCGCATCAGCAGCATCAGGCTCATGTTCAGGGTGAAGTAGATCAGCGTGGCCAGGGTGAACGCTTCGAACAGGTTGGCGGAGAACTCGGCGGTCTGTTTGGTCTGCGCGAGCAGCTCCATCAGTCCGATCAACGAGGCCACGGACGAGTTCTTGAAAACGTTGAGAAACTCCGAGGTAAGCGGCGGAATGATGATCCGGTACGCCTGGGGCAGCAGCACGTTCCAGTAGATCTGCGGCAGCTTGAAGCCCATGGCGCGGGCAGCGGATTCCTGGCCTTTGGGCAGCGCCTGGATACCGGTACGCACTTGTTCGCAAACGCGGGCGGTGGTGAACAGGCCCAGGCACACGACAACGCTGAGGAAGGCCGAGGTGGTCGGGTTCAGGTCCTGCTTGTACCACTCTTGCAGATCCGGCGGCAGCAGGTCGGGCACCAGGAAGTACCAGATGAACAGCTGAACCAGCAGCGGCACGTTACGGAAGAGTTCGACGTAGCAGGTGGCGATACCCGATACGATGCGGTTCGGCACGGTGCGCATGACACCCAGGATCGAGCCCAGTGTCAGGGCGATGATCCAGGCCGCGACGGCAATGCCAATGGTCCAGCCCAGACCGGAGATGAACCAGTCGAGATACGTCTCGCTGCCCACGCCGGTGGACTTGAAGAACACGCCCCAGTCCCAGTTGTAATTCATTAGGGTCTCCCCTCAGATCAATCGATGTACAAGTACCCGCTTGGGGAGCTCCGTTCCCGCCTGACCTCGAAGATCAGGCACACGCGATCGGCTCGACAGCCACCGGTTCGAGTGTTTCCAGAAATGCCAGCAGGGAGTGACTATCTCCTGAAAGGGCAGGGCCCTGTCAGGAGATAAGGTTAGTCAGAAATCAGGACTTCTTGTCGTCAGCCGCTTTATCGGTCGGTTTGGCGATCAGGGCCTTGAGCTCGTCGCTCATCGGGAAGTTCAGGTTCAGGCCTTTTGGCGGGATTGGCTGCATGAACCATTTGTCGTAGATCTTGTTGATCTCGCCCGATGCGTAGGTGGCCTTGATGGCGTCATCCACAGCCTTTTTGAACGGCTCGTCGCCTTTGCGCACCATGCAACCATAGATTTCATAGGACTGAGGGGTACCGGTCACAGCCCAGTCTTTCGCGTTCTTGGCCTTGGCTGCTTCACCCGCCAGCAGGGCGTCATCCATCATGAAGGCAACGGCACGGCCGGTTTCCAGCATCTGGAAGGACTCGCCATGGTCCTTGGCGGAGATGACGTTCATGCCCATCTGCTTGTCGGCATTCATCGACTTCAGGATGCGCTCGGACGTGGTGCCAGCGGTGGTCACGACGTTTTTACCGGCCAGATCCGGGAAATCCTTGTACTTGGAGTCTGCCTTGGTCAGCAGGCGAGTACCGATTTCGAAGATGCCGACGGAGAAGTCAACCTGCTGCTGACGCTCGACGTTGTTGGTGGTGGAACCGCACTCCAGGTCCACGGTGCCGTTCTGCACCAGCGGGATACGGGTTTGCGAGGTCACCAGGTTGTACTTGACCTGGAGGTTCGGCATGTCCAGGTCTTTTTTCAGGGCTTCGACGACTTTCAGCTGGATGTCGTGGGAGTAGCCGACCGGCTTGCCGGAAGCGTCCGCGATGTAGGAAAACGGAATGGAAGCGTCACGGTGCCCGAGGGTGATGACGCCGGACTCTTTGATTTTCTTCAGGGTGCCGGTGAGTTCGGCGGCGAAAACTGGCGTGCTGATCAGAGCGGCAGCAATGGCTGCGCCCAGGATATGGGGAACGATGCGCATCAAATTTTCCTCGACATTGTTTTTTTTATGGAGCCAGTTCATCGGCCCTTTTGTGCTTCGAATGCCTGACGGCTCCTGAAGTGTTGGCGCAACAGGCATTCGTCGAAGAAGTGTAGAGCATGACCCGTGCCAGGCCAGGCTGAATGAATCAAAGTATTGATTTATAAGGAGATTAAATATTTTAGACGGGTTTTTTAGCGCTAAATGATCCGGTTATCCGAACCGACCGGCAGGTCGCGTTCGGAAAACCGAATGGGAGTTGGGGCGCAACCCTGGCTCAGGTGTATTTGCGCTTGTCCGGTGCCGGTGGGAAATACTGGTACAACCAGGTTTCACTCAGCGTGCGTTCATTGGTCCGGATGAACAGACGCAATTCGACCGGATCTACACTGTCGTTGGTCGGGTACCAGTCGAACAGGATCCGATAGCCCTTGATGTCATCGAGCACCAGCACGCTGAAATCCTTCACCTGCCCGTTCGAGCACGTCACCACCGGTTCGATGCCGGCACCCTCGGGCAGGCGATCCAGACCGCCGCCGGTGAAATCCACGGCGAAGCGACGGGCCCAGACTTCCGGGTAGTGCTCGCCCGGTGCCCAGCCTTCGGTGAAACCGCCCATTCCGGAACGGGTCGCATGGACCCGCGCCAGCGGTGTGCCGACCGGCGGCAGTGCGCTCCAGTACAGTTTGTAGCCGTAGTTCAGCGAGTCGCCGGCCGCCACCGGTTTCTTCGGTGTCCAGAACGCGACGATGTTATCGAGGGTCTCGCCGGTCGTAGGGATTTCCAGCAGATCAACGGAGCCTTCGCCCCACGCCGTTGTAGGTTCGACCCATAGGCTCGGGCGTCGGCTGTACCAATCGACGGTGTCCTGATAATTGGCAAATTCGTGGTCGGTCTGCACCAGGCCGAAACCCTTCGGATCCGTGTCGGCGAAGGCGTTGAATTGCAGGGTCGCGGGGTTATTCAGCGGGCGGCAGATCCACTCGCCGTTGCCACGCCACATGGCCAGGCGGTCGGAGTCGTGGATTTGTGGGTGAATGGTGTCGCACATCCGGCGTTCGTGTTTGCCGCAGCTGAACATGCTGGTCATCGGCGCGATGCCCAGTTGTTCGATGGCGGTGCGCGCGTTCACGTGGGCATCGACCTCCATCACCACGCGCTCGGCCTGGCAATCGATGTCAAAACGATAGGCACCGGTGGCACTCGGGGAGTCGAGCAAGGCGTAGACCACGAAGCGGGTGCTGTCCTTGTCCGGGGTTTCGAACCAGAACTTGGTGAAATCGGGGAATTCCTCGCGCTTCTTGGCGTAGGTGTCGATCGCCAGGCCGCGGGCCGACAAGCCGTATTGGCCGGTGGCGTCCACCGCGCGGAAGTAGCTGGCGCCGAGGAAGGACACCACGTCGTGCTTGTCCAGCTCCGGCGCCTTGAACAGCTTGAAGCCGGAAAACCCCAGGTCGCCGGTGAGCTGTTGGGTGTCGACGGTGGTTTTTTCATAGTTGAACAGCGACGGGCGGAAATGCACCTCGCGGGCCATGCGCGTCTTGGGATCGACGCTGTACATGCGCACCGGCTGCTTGAACCCCATGCCGACGTGGAAAAACTGCACATCCAGTTGACCCTTGTTTTCTTTCCACAACGAATGATCGCCGTCGTAGCGAATCGCGTTGAAATTCTGCGGGGTCATGGTCGCCAGGGTGGGCGGCAACACTTGCTTGGTGTCCTGATAGCGATTGCTGGCGAGCTGTTTGGCCTGGATTTTCAAGGCTTCGAAGTCGAAGGGCTGGGCTTCGCCATCGGCGGTCCCGGGAGCGGCCCAGGCACGAGCAGCGAGCAGGCCGGTGGCGGACAAGCCGGTGTAGGCAGCGATGGCCATGGAGGCTTTGAGCAAATTCCTGCGGTGCATAAGTACAACCTGTCGTGAACAATCCCGCGCCGTTCCTGGCACGTGCTGGATCAGAAATAACGGTTCGGACATGCCTTCGGCCAAACGCATCGGTCTTTAAACAGATGCCCGATAGCATAAACCGTTCGATGCAAGCGCAAAATTGATTGATGGCATTGCGATGGCGGGCGAGTGAAACAAGACATGTCGGGAAACATTTCCGACAGGGACTTCTGATTTAGAGGGCATTTCTGCTTTTTTCGACTAATTACTCTAAAAACCGCTTTTCAGCGCCGGGAATATTTCTATTCTGTGCTCATGACCGGTTTATGCCCTTCGGGCCGGTGCGGTTCCGTTGGTACAAGGCGCTGCTGAAAAAGGAATAGGGCGATGCGGTTACTGAAGTTTTCTTTGACGTAGAGAAGGACATCGTCCATGTCGAAAGTACAAGGCATCACCGAAATGTTGGGAATCTTTCCGTGCCTATCCAGTGGCCGGCGAAGACGTCGTCTCAATTCCGAGGAGATGAAGCTGGTGGAGCGCTATCGCGAACTGTCGGAGAGTGACCGGATAGCCATGAGGTGTCTGGTGGATGCGATGAGGAGTGTTTCGCGGTTTTGAAAAAATGGTGCATTCAGTCGCGGCTATCCCGTCGCGGCTGGATGTTCTCCCCTTACCAATCCTGTGAGCGTTCCGATCGTTGATGCAGCACCCTCAACACCTGTATTTGACCATGAGCAAATCGATAAGGCGCAATGAATGGATAACGGCCTAGTATCAACTCTCGCACGTCTGGCATTACAGATGGTCTGCCGGAGCCCGGAAACTGTTCCAGCAGTTGGAAGGATTGCAAAATCGTTGAAATGATTTCGATGGCAGCACCTGCGCCAACAACCTCCCGGTAATGCTCATGAATGTTGTCGAGATCGCTTTCGGCTTTTTCAGTCAGTACTACGCTCGGCACGTTTTGCCCACTTAGCCTTCACGGCGTCCAGATCAGTAAGTTTCCCTGCGTCAGCATCGGCAATGCCGTCACGTATCGCTTGCAGGTGCCAGGATTCGGCTTCCACGTAACGAACCAGCGCACGTTTGAGGTGGTATTGACGGTCGCGGTCGGTGGCTGCTGCCAACTGATCCAGTTGTTGGGCCAACAGTTCTTCGACGCGAAAAGACAAAACGGGCGAAGCCATGGTGGCTCTCCTAAAGATGTATACGTTGTAAACGAAGTAAACACCCTAGGCGTTCCCGTGATTCTCGTCAACCGACCTCGTGCATGGTCGAGCGAACTCTAACTGGAGATGCGCCAGCGGGGCGGAGGGAACTATTTCTAAATGCTGTTCTGCTGAAATGGTTTTAGAGCCCCGACACTCATTGGCGCCGGGGCAATTTATCTTACCGACTAACCTTCCACGCATCCCCGGCAGGCGCCGTGCCATGGTCATACGGCTTGCCAATCCACATGTAGATCAGGCCCAAACCAATCACGATGGCAGTGCTCAACACCATGGCGTAGTTGATGTACCACGCCGCATCCGGCGTACGCGGCCAGGCCATGTTGATGATGGCGCCGATGCCGTAGGCCAGCGCGCCGATGTTGACCAGCCAGCCCCAGGCACCGAGGGTGAATTTGCCGCTCGGTTTCCAGCCTTTCATGCGTGCGTACAGCGCGCCTAGCACGATCATCTGGAACGCCAGGTAGATGCCGATGGCGGCGAAGCTGACGATGGTGGCGACCGCGTCCTGCAGGAAGAAGCCGAGGATGATGATCAGCGCCGGCAGGACACCGGACACAAACAGTGCGGCAACCGGAACCTGGGTCGCAGGAGAAATCTTTTTCAGCAGTCGGCTGCCGATGACCATTTCGTCCCGTGCGTAGGAGTACAGCAGACGGCTCGCTGCCGCTTGCAGGCTGATGACGCAGGAGATGAAGGAAATCATCACCACGCCCATCACCACTTTCGAGCCCACCGGGCCGAAGGCGTTGTTGAGGATGGTCGTGACCGGGTCCTTGTCGGTGCCGTTGATCACCGCTTGCATGTCCGGTACGGCGAGGATCAGGGCCAGGCAGGCGAACATCGCCGCGATGCCGCCGATGTAGATGGTCATGCGCATGGCCACCGGGATTTTCTTGCTCGGGTTCGGGGTTTCTTCGGCCACGTCGCCGCAGGCCTCGAAGCCGTAGTACAGGAACATCCCCGCCAGCGAGGCTGTGAGGAAGGCCGGCAGGTACGAGCCGTCGACGCTGATGTCGAAGGTGTTGAACAGCACACTGATCGGCTGATGGCGCTCGAAAACCAGCAGGTAAACGCCAACGATCACCGCACCCACCAGTTCGCAGAGAAAGCCGAACATGGCGATGCGTGCCAGCACCTTGGTGCCGCTGAGGTTGACCAGGGTGGCGAACAGCGTCAGCACCAGCGCGATGACGATATTGGTGTTATTGCTCGGTTCAAAACCCAGCATCGCCGCGAGGTAAGGACCGGCACCGACCGCCACGGCGGCGATGGTCACGCACAGGGCGATGGAGTAGATCCAGCCGACCATCCACGCCCAGCGCTTGCCCACCAAACGACGGGCCCACGGATACACACCACCGGAAATCGGGAATTGCGAAACCACTTCACCGAAGATCAGGCACACCAGCAACTGGCCGCAACCGACCAGCAGATAGGCCCAGAACATCGGTGGCCCGCCAGCGGCGAGACACAGCCCGAAGAGGGTATAAACCCCTACGACCGGGGAAAGATAAGTGAAGCCCAGGGCGAAGTTTTCCCACAGGCTCATGCTGCGGTTGAAGTTGGAGGTGTACCCCAGTTTGCGTAGTTGCTCGGCATCGCTGTCGGCAATGGCAACAGAGAGATCGGGTGATGCACTCATATGTATTTGCTCCGGAAAATCGGCAGATTTCGGATGTCCGACACCGTGACGGGGCCTTGGGGGCGCCGCCCGGATCGGTGGTTATTGTTGTGTTTGAAACCTGGTGGTGCGTAATGCCGGTTTCGACCTTGAAACCGTAGTGACTCCATCGCGGGCAAGCCTTGCTCCCACAGGTTTTGTGGCGCACCCCAGTGATGTGAACGACACAAAACCTGTGGGAGCAAAGCTTGTTCGCGATGCTTTTAAAGCGGTTAGTGCTTGAACATCACATGCCGCACGACGGTGTAGTCCTCCAACCCGTACATCGACATGTCCTTCCCGTACCCGGACAGTTTCTGACCGCCATGGGGCATTTCGCTGACCAGCATGAAGTGGGTGTTGACCCAGGTGCAGCCATACTGCAATCGGGCCGACAGGCGATGGGCGCGGCCGACATCGGCAGTCCACACGGACGAGGCCAGGCCGTAGTCCGAATCGTTGGCCCAGCCCAGTACCTGGGCTTCATCGGTGAATTGGGTCACCGACACCACCGGCCCGAACACTTCGCGACGGACAATTTCGTCATCCTGTCGGGCGTCTGCCAACACTGTCGGCTCGAAGAAGAAACCGTTGCCTTCCACGGCTTTGCCACCCGTGATCAGGCGGATGTGCGGCTGGGCCACGGCGCGCTCGACGAAGCCGGCCACGCGGTCGCGGTGTTGCGCCGTGATCAGCGGGCCGAGCTCGGTGGACGGATCATCCTGCAAGCCGTACTTGATGCTGCTGACCGCAGCGCCGAGTTTCTCGACGAACTTCTCGTAGATGCCTGCTTGCGCATAGACACGGCAGGCGGCGGTGCAGTCCTGGCCGGCGTTGTAGAAGCCGAAGGTACGGATACCTTCGACGGCGGCGTCGATGTCCGCGTCGTCGAAGATGATCACCGGGGCCTTGCCGCCCAGTTCCATGTGCATGCGTTTGACGCTGTCGGCGGTGCTGGAAATGATGTTCGAACCGGTGGCGATCGAGCCGGTCAGCGACACCATGCGCACTTTCGGGTGAGTGACCAGCGGACTGCCCACGGTAGGGCCACGGCCGAACACCAGGTTGAGCACGCCGGCCGGGAAAATCTCCGACGCCAGTTGCGCCAGGCGCAAGGCCGTCAGCGGCGTTTGTTCCGATGGCTTGAGTACCACGGTATTGCCAGCGGCGAGGGCCGGGGCGATTTTCCAGGCGACCATCATCAGCGGGTAGTTCCATGGCGCGATGGACGCGATCACGCCCACCGGGTCGCGACGGATCATCGAGGTGTGGCCGGGCAGGTATTCGCCACCGGCCGAACCGCTCATGCAGCGGCTGGCGCCGGCGAAGAAGCGGAACACGTCGGCAATCGCCGGGATTTCATCGTTCAGCGCGGCGCTGTAGGGCTTGCCGCAATTGTCCGATTCCAGCTTGGCCAGCTCTTCGCCATGGGCTTCGATGGCGTCGGCGAGTTTGAGCAGCAATAACGAGCGTTCTTTTGGCGGAGTGTGCGACCAGCTGTCGAACGCGGCATCGGCGGCGCGCACGGCGGCATCGACCTGGGCTTCGCTGGCTTCATTGATTTCCACCAGCACGCGGCCCAGCGCCGGGTTGAACACCGGTTGGGCGGGGCCTTCGCCGTCGAGCAGTTGGCCGTTGATCAAGAGTTGGGTTTGCATGACATCGTCCTCTTCAGAACTGTTGTTATTTCCCCCCTGAGGGAACCGGGTCCCTGTGGGAGCAAGGCTTGCCCGCGATGAGGCCATCACATTCAACATGGATGTCGACTGGCACACCGCCATCGCGGGCAAGCCTTGCTCCCACAGGATTCGGTTCCTTCAGTGGGTATTGAGTTGTTCGTTATTTCCCGCCACTCCCCGCCACGCTTTCACCGCCACGGGTCAGGTAATAGGCGCCGAGAATCGGCAGCATGGTCACGATCATCACCAGCATCGCGACGACGTTGGTCACCGGCACGTCCCGAGGGCGGCTGAGCTGGTTGAGCAGCCACAGCGGCAGGGTGCGTTCATGGCCGGCGGTGAAGGTGGTGACGATGATTTCGTCGAACGACAGCGCGAACGCGAGCATGCCGCCAGCCAGTAACGCCGAGGCGAGGTTCGGCATGATGATGTAACGGAAGGTCTGCCAGCCGTCGGCGCCCAGGTCCATCGACGCCTCGATCAGGCTGTGGGAGGTGCGGCGCAGCCGTGCGATGACGTTGTTGTAGACGATCACCACGCAGAAGGTCGCGTGGCCGACGATGATGGTGAACATCCCCGGCTCGATGCCCAGCGTCTTGAAGGTCGCCAGCAGCGCGATCCCGGTGATGATGCCCGGGAGGGCGATCGGCAGGATCAGCATCAGCGAGATGCCTTGCTTGCCGAAGAAATCCCGCCGGTACAGCGCCGCCGAGGCCAGGGTGCCAAGCACCAGCGCGATCAACGTGGCAATCGAAGCGATCTGCAGCGACAGCTTGATCGCTTCCAGCACGTCCGGCCGCGAGAACGCCACGCTGATCCACTTCAGTGTGAAGCCCTTGGGCGGAAAGCTGAACGCCGCGTCTTCGGTGTTGAAGGCGTACATGAAGATGATCAGGATCGGGAAGTGCAGGAACACCAACCCGCCCCAGGCCGCGATTTTAAGGCCTAAAGAAGCTTTCTCAGAGTGCATCGAAGGCCCCCAGTCGTTTGACAATGGACAGGTAAATGGCGATCAGCACGATCGGCACCAGCGTGAAAGCCGCGGCCATCGGCATGTTGCCGATCGCACCTTGCTGGGCATACACCATGCTGCCCACGAAGTAGCCCGGCGGACCCACCAGTTGCGGCACGATGAAGTCGCCCAGGGTCAGCGAGAAGGTGAAGATGGAGCCTGCGGCAATGCCCGGCACCGACAGCGGCAGGATCACCTGCATGAAGGTCTGGCTCGGTCTGGCGCCGAGGTCGGCCGAGGCTTGCAGCAGCGACGGCGGCAGGCGTTCCAGCGAGGCCTGGATCGGCAGGATCATGAACGGCAGCCAGATGTAGACGAACACCATGAAACGCCCCAAATGCGAGGTCGACAAGGTACTGCCGCCCACGCCCGGGATCTCCAGCACGAGCTGCAACAGTGACTCCAGCCCCAGGTGCTGGACGAACCACTGCGCCACGCCACCCTTGGCCAGCAGCAAGGTCCAGGCATAGGCCTTGACGATGTAGCTGGCCCACATCGGCATCATCACTGCGATGTAGAAAAACGCCTTGGTCTTGCCGGTGGTGTAGCGCGCCATGTAGTAGGCAATGGGGAACGCGACGATGGCACTGGCGATGGACACGACAATCGCCATGCTCAGGGTGCGCAGGATGATGTCGAAGTTCGACGACTGGAACAGCGCGGCGAAATTCGCCAGGGTCAGCTCGGGCGTGACCGTCATGGTGAAGTCGTCGAAGGTGTAGAAACCTTGCCACAACAACGTCAACAGCGAGCCCAGGTAGATCGCACCGAACCACAGCAGTGGCGGCACCAGCAGCATCGACAGGTACAGGTTCGGCCGGCGATACAACAGGTTGGAAAACCTGCGCAGCGGCGAGCCGCCGGCCGGGGTTTGAGAGATAGCCAAGGTGCTCATTTCACACCCCGCTCACAAGGGTGTCGTGCAACGGAATCATGGCTTCCCGGGCCCAGCGCGCGCTCATGCGTTGCCCGGTCTGGTGCTGGGCGCTGGTATCGAGCCATTGATTGTTGGCCTGGCTGATGTTCAGGGTCTGGCCGTTCTCCAGCTTCAATTCATAACGGGTGGCGCTGCCCTGGTACTGGATGTCGTGCAGCAGGCCGCTGACTTCGATTTCATGGCTGGCCAGCGGACCTTCAGCAAAACGCACGTGTTCCGGACGAATCGAAAAGGGTTGTGGATTGCCGCTCAACTGCTTCGCCAGGTCGCCGCGAATCACGTTGGACGTGCCGACGAATTCGGCGACGAAGGTGGTTGCCGGTTTCATGTACAGGTTGCGCGGTGAATCGACCTGTTCGATGCGTCCCTTGTTGAACACGGCGACGCGATCGGACATCGACAGCGCTTCGGTCTGGTCGTGGGTGACGAAAATGAAGGTGATGCCGAGCTGGCGTTGCAGCTTCTTCAATTCGCCTTGCATCTGCTCGCGCAGTTTCAGGTCCAGCGCACCCAGGGGTTCGTCGAGCAGCAGCACCCGCGGGCGATTGACCAGGGCGCGGGCCAGGGCCACACGCTGGCGCTGGCCGCCGGAGAGCTGGACCGGCTTGCGCTCGCCATAGCCGCCGAGGGCAACCATGTCGAGGGCTTCCTCGGCGCGTTTCAAGCGTTCGGCTTTGCCGACGCCCTTGACTTTCAAGCCGTAGGCAACGTTGTCGCGAACGTTCATGTGCGGGAACAGCGCGTAATCCTGGAATACCGTGTTCACGTCACGCTGATACGGCGGCAGCCCGGCGGCTTCCTCGCCATGAATGCGGATCGAACCCGCGCTCGGCTGTTCGAAACCGGCGATCAGGCGCAGACAAGTGGTTTTGCCCGAGCCGGAAGGCCCCAGCATGGAGAAAAACTCGCCGTCCTGGATGTCGATGGAAACCCGGTCAACGGCTTTCACTTCGCCGAACTGACGGGAAACGTTGGTGAACTGGACTGCAAGCGTCATGGTGCGGTGCTCCAAAAAGGCGAAGGCCGTCGCAGCGGCCCTGCCTGGACTTCTGAAAAACGGGTATCTGTCGTCTCTAAGCCGAGCACGTCAGTGGCTGCGGCGGTGATCAACTGTGGGAGCGAGCCTGCTCGCGAAGGCGGTGTGTCAGCCACCATCAACATTGAATGTGATGGCCTCTTCGCGAGCAGGCTCGCTCCCACAAGGGCCAGGCTTAGCGGCCGCCCATGATCGCGATGTAATCCTGGGTCCAGCGGCTGTACGGCACGAACTTGCCGCCTTCGGCCTGCGGGGTTTTCCAGAAGGCGATCTTGTCGAAGTTGTCGAAACCGTTGGTCTTGCAGCCTTCGGCGCCAAGCAATTCGCTCTCTTTGCATGCAGCCGGAACCGCCGGCAGCGAACCGAACCACGCTGCTACGTCACCCTGGACTTTTGGTTGCAGCGACCAGTCCATCCACTTGTAGGCGCAGTTCGGGTGTTTGGCATCGGTGTGCATCATGGTGGTGTCGGCCCAACCGGTGGCGCCTTCTTTCGGGATGGTCGAGGCGATCGGCTGTTTATCAGTCACCAGGCCGTTGACCTGATAGGGCCAGGAGCTGCCTGCGACCACACCTTCGTTCTTGAAGTCGCTCATTTGCACGGTGGTGTCGTGCCAGTAGCGGTGGATCAGCGGCTGTTGGGCGCGCAACAGATCGAGCACGGCCTTGTACTGGGCTTCAGTCAGTTCATAGGGGTTCTGGATGCCCAGTTCCGGCTTGGCGGTTTTCAGGTACAGCGCCGCGTCGGCGATGTAGATCGGGCCGTCATAGGCCTGCACGCGGCCCTTGTTCGATTTGCCGTCCGGCAGGTCTTGTGCGTTGAACAACACGCCCCAACTGGTCGGCGGGGTCTTGAACACATTGGTGTTGTACATCAGCACGTTCGGGCCCCACTGATACGGGGTGCCGTAGGTCTGTTTGTTGACTACGTACCACGGGCCATCCTTGAGGCGTGGGTCGAGGTTCTTCCAGTTCGGGATCAGCGCGGTGTTGATCGGCTGCACACGCTTGCCGACGATCAGGCGCAGGGAGGCATCGCCGGATGCCGTGACCAGATCGTAACCACCCTTGGCCATCAGACTGACCATCTCATCGGAGGTGGCTGCAGTTTTCACATTGACCTTGCAGCCGGTTTCCTTCTCGAAACCGGTCACCCAGTCGTAGGCCTTGTCGCTTTCGCCACGTTCGATGTAGCCGGGCCAGGCCACGATATCCAGTTGCCCTTCGCCGGCACCGACGGCCTTCAGCGGCTCGGCGGCCTTCAGCGGCTCGGCGGCCTGGACACTGGCACTGGCCAGCAGCGCTGTGGTGATTGCACTGAGCAGTGCGGTCTTGTGCACGAACATGGGGTTTCCCTCTTCTTTAAATTATGGTCGGGGCAGTTTTGAACGTGGTGAAGCATGCCGTTGACGGCTTCTTATTAGCGTAGTCAGAGATGCTGTCCGTGGCGCGCCATGATGTGGCGCACCACGCTGTAATCCTGGAGCGAGTCGCTGGACAGGTCCTTGCCGTAGCCTGAACGCTTGAGGCCACCGTGGGGCATTTCGCTGACCAGCATGAAATGGCTGTTGATCCAGGTGCAGCCGTACTGCAACCGCGCGGCGACCTGCATCGCCTTGTCCAGGTTCTGGGTCCAGACCGAGGACGCCAGGCCGTATTCCGAGTCGTTGGCCCAGTCCACCGCTTGCTCCAGTTCATCGAAACGGGTCACGGTCACCACCGGCCCGAACACTTCGCGCTGGACGATTTCGTCGCTCTGTTTGCAACCGGCCAGCAGCGTCGGCTGGTAGAAGAAGCCTGCGCCGGAATGCACTGCTGCGCCGGTCACCCGTTCGATGTGCGGTTGGCCGAGGGCGCGTTCGACGAAACTGGCCACGCGGTCGCGCTGGCGGGTGCTGATCAGCGGGCCGATTTCATTGTCGGCATCGCGCTTGCCGGCGAAGCGCAGACTGCTCACCGCAGCGCCGAGTTCGGCCACCAGACGGTCGTGAATACCGGCTTGGGCATACACCCGGCAGGCCGCCGTGCAATCCTGGCCAGCGTTGTAGTAGCCGTAGGTGCGCACGCCTTCGACCACGGCCTGGATGTCGGCATCGTTGCAGACGATCACCGGAGCTTTTCCGCCCAGTTCAAGATGGGTGCGCTTGAGGGTTTTGGCGGCGGCCTGAAGGATTTTCTGGCCGGTGACGATATCGCCGGTCAACGACACCATGCGTACTTTGGGATGGCTGACCAGGTGGCTGCCGACCCCTTCGCCGCCACCGCAGACAATGTTGATCACGCCGCGCGGGAGGATCTCGGCCAGTGCCGGCGCCAGGGCCAGGATCGACAACGGTGTGTGCTCCGATGGCTTGAACACCAGGGTGTTGCCGGCAGCCAGGGCCGGGGCGATTTTCCACGCGGCCATCATGATCGGGTAGTTCCAGGGCGCAATCGATGCCACCACGCCAATCGGATCGCGGCGCACCATGCTGGTGTAGCCCGGCAGGTATTCGCCGCTGAGCTGGCCAGTCTGGCAACGCACGGCGCCGGCGAAGAAACGGAACACATCGACGGTGGCGCTCAGGTCGTCCTGACGAGCCAGGTGCAACGGCTTGCCGCAGTTCAGGGCTTCGAGGCGGGCGAGCAAGTCGGCGTTTTTTTCGATGGCGTTGGCGATGTCCAGCAGCAGGTTCGAGCGTTGCTGCGGCGTGGTTCGCGACCAACTGCCGAAGGCGCGGTGAGCGGCGAGGATGGCGGCTTCGACTTGTTCGCTGCTGGCTTCGGCGATCTGCGTCAGCACTTCGCCGGTGGCCGGGTTGAGAATGGGTTCGACAAAACCCTGGCCCGCGACCAATTCGCCATCGATCAACAACGCGGTGAACAGCGGGGTCTGCGCGCCAGCCATTTTTCGGGTTCTCTTTTCTTGTGTGGCCATGCTGCTCCCTGTGACTGGGGGCCGGCCGTCTTTATTAGATGAACCTAGACTAGTGCGCGGACCCGAGGTCGACAAATACTAAATACTGAAGGTAGCGTTCGATTAAATAGATGGCTTGCGTCCGCCGTGGGGTTGCTCCCGGGCGACTGTCAGGAATGGGTCCACCAAGGCCGGCCGCGCAGTGCCGCGACGCCAGGCCAGGCCGACGTCGAGGGTCTGGCTCAGGTCGGCAATCGGCCGCGCTTCAATGATGTCGCCCTCCAGTGACCATGGGCGATAGGTCATGTCGGGCTGGATCGACACCCCGAGGCCGGCGGCCACCAGGCTTCGCACCGCTTCGGTCGAGGCGGTGCGCAAGGTGATGCGCGGTTGCAGGGAGGCCGCCGTCCACATGCGCTGGGCATTGCGGTCCATTTCATCGACGTTCAACTGAATCAAAGGCTCGCGGGCCACGTCGGCGAGGTTGATGCTGTCGTGTTCCAGCAGCGGATGCTGGGCCGGCAGCCATAGCCGATGGGGCGAGTGAGTCAGTACTTCGGTCTGCAAGGCGTGGCGGTCTTCGAGGTTGGAAAGGATCAGTACGCCGACATCGATCTCGCCGCTGACCAGCAAATGTTCGATGTAAGGGCGTTCATCCTCCATTACGCGGATTTCGACGTTGGGATAGGCGCGTTGGAAACGGGTGAGCAAGTCCGCCAGGTAGTAACCGGCCACCAGGCTGGTCACCCCGACGATCAACTGCCCGGCCACCTGGTCGGTGCTCTGTTGCAGGCTGCGTTTGGCGTTGTCGACGGTGGCGAGAATCAAGTGTGCCTGGCGCAGGAACTGATGCCCCTGGTGGGTCAGCGTCATACCCTTGGCATGGCGGTTGAACAGGCCGACGCCGATTTCCTGCTCAAGTTGCTGGATCGCCAGGGTGAGCGTGGACTGGGAAATGAACGCGGCTTGCGCGGCAGCGGAGATCGATCCGGTCTCGGCCACGGCGATGAAGTGACGGATCTGACGCAAGGTCATCATGGGAAGCGTACCCGGTGGGCTGTTTTTATCGATTTATCCGAGTGTATATCTAATTTTCTGAATGCGGTCGAAAGCCGCGTCGGTCTGATGGGCATTGTCCTCCATCCTTAATGCCCCCCCCCCGAAGAGGGAGGACAGCAACGGATAGCCAGCCGGTACTTTGAAAAAAAACCAGCCTGCACAACACCTGTGCCAAGGCTGTCGAAGCCATTTGATTGAGGATTTCCAATGAGCGTGCGAGCCATTCACACGGAGTCACCATGAGCGAGAAGACCTACCGCCCGCGCCGCGAGGATTTTCGGCGCTTCTACACCATCGGCACGCGGTGGGGTGACCACGACTCCTATGGTCATGTGCAGAACGTTGTCTACTATTCGTTCTTCGATTCGGCGATCAGCCATTTCCTGGTGGAGCAGGGCACCCTGGATATCGACAGCAGTCCGGTCATCGGATTGATCGTCGAGTCGAGTTGCACCTTCTTCTCGCCGATCACCTTTCCCGATCAAGTGACGGTCGGTTTGCGTATCGCGCACCTGGGCACCAGCAGTGCCCGTTATGAACTGGGCATCTTTTGCAATGACGAGCCCGCGGTTTCCGCGCTGGGTTACGTTGTGTACGTCTACGTGGACCGGGCCAGCAATAAGTCGGTGGCCATACCCCCGTTGGTGCGCGACGAGTTGCTCACCCTGACGGACTGAACCCTGTGGAATACCGAGACCGTCCAACATTTTGGGGGGAGGTTCACATTGTAGGAGCCGGCTTGCTGGCGAAAGCGGCGTTTCAGGCACCCCATCCCGGCCTTTTAATGGGCGGGATGAGAAGTGGTGCGCACCCGTCTTATAAATGAAACACCGCCCTCGGCTATACTCCCCGCATTTCGAAACAGCCCCCGAGGACAGCCTGTGAAGAACTGGACGTTGCGCCAACGCATTTTGGCGAGTTTTGCAGTCATCATCGCCATCATGTTGCTGATGGTGGTCGTCTCGTATTCGCGGCTGCTGAAGATCGAAACCAGCGAAGCCAGCGTTCGTGAGGATGCGCTGCCGGGGCTGTATTACAGCTCGATGATTCGCGGCGCCTGGTCCGACAGTTACCTGCGGATGCTGGACATGCTGGGCCTCGAAGAAGGGCAGGACTTCAGTGCTGAAGATGTCGCGGACTTCAAGGGTTATGCGGCGCGCCTGCAAGAGCAGATGGAGCTGTATAAAGGGACGGTCACGACTGACGAAGACAAGGTCGAGTACGCCGCGTTTGAGAAAGCCCATGCCGATTACCACCGGATCCTCGGTGCCGTGATCGAGTTGTATAAGCGCAAACAGAACGCCGATGCCATCAAGATGTTCAAGGAAGAGTTGACCCCGGCCTGGACGGCGGGGCGCATGAAGCTCAATGACATCCTGCGCGAGAACAAAGTCGTTGCCGACAACGATATTGCCGCCATCGATGATGCGGTGCTCACCGCCAAAGTCATCATGGGCATTTCCCTGGTGGTCGCGGTACTGGCCGCCGGGCTCTGCGGCCTGTTGCTGATGCGCGCCATCATGGCGCCCATGAACCGCATCGTGAATATTCTCGAAATCATGCGCACCGGTGACCTCAGCAGTCGCCTGAATCTGGAGCGCAAAGATGAATTCGGCGCCGTGGAAACCGGCTTCAACGACATGATGACCGAGCTGACCTCGCTGGTGTCCCAGGCCCAGCGCTCGTCCGTACAGGTCACCACGTCGGTCACCGAGATTGCGGCCACCTCCAAGCAGCAACAGGCCACCGCCACCGAAACCGCTGCCACCACCACCGAAATCGGTGCGACGTCCCGGGAAATCGCGGCCACCTCGCGGGATCTGGTGCGCACCATGACTGAAGTGTCCACCGCCGCCGATCAGGCCTCGGTCGCCGCCGGTTCCGGGCAACAGGGCCTGGCCCGCATGGAAGAAACCATGCATTCGGTCATGGGCGCGGCCGATCTGGTCAACGCCAAGCTGGCGATCCTCAACGAGAAGGCCGGCAACATCAATCAGGTGGTGGTGACCATCGTCAAGGTCGCCGATCAGACCAACCTGCTCTCGCTCAATGCCGCCATCGAGGCCGAGAAGGCCGGTGAGTACGGTCGCGGATTTGCCGTGGTCGCCACCGAAGTCCGGCGCCTGGCGGACCAGACCGCCGTCGCCACCTACGACATCGAACAAATGGTGCGCGAGATCCAGTCGGCGGTGTCGGCCGGGGTGATGGGCATGGACAAGTTTTCCGAAGAAGTACGCCGTGGCATGTCCGAGGTGCAGCAGGTGGGCGAGCAGTTGTCGCAGATCATCCATCAGGTCCAGGCGCTGGCGCCTCGGGTATTGATGGTCAACGAGGGCATGCAGGCCCAGGCCACCGGTGCGGAGCAGATCAACCATGCCCTGGTGCAATTGGGCGACGCCAGCAGCCAGACCGTCGAGTCCTTGCGCCAGGCCAGTTTCGCCATCGACGAACTGAGCCAGGTCGCCGTAGGGCTGCGTAGCGGCGTCTCGCGATTCAAAGTCTGATGAGCGAACTGACCGCCAAACGCACTGCGGTGAAGCAGGCGTTGCACGCGTTGTTTCTGGTGTTCCGCATCGGCAGCGAGCGTTACGCCTTGCAGGCGATTGAAGTGGCGGAAGTGCTGCCGCGCCTGCCCTTGAAGCCCATTGCCCACGCGCCGCACTGGGTGGCAGGCGTGTTCGCCTGGCGCGGCGCGGTGGTGCCGGTGATCGACC
The DNA here is from genome assembly GCF_003634475.1 of Pseudomonas sp. WPR_5_2. Classification (NCBI taxonomy): domain Bacteria; kingdom Pseudomonadati; phylum Pseudomonadota; class Gammaproteobacteria; order Pseudomonadales; family Pseudomonadaceae; genus Pseudomonas; species Pseudomonas sp. WPR_5_2. Next base: position 81,122 of record NZ_RBLA01000003.1, read on the forward strand.
TCAGTGCGCTGACCTTCGGCACGCCGGCCCAGGCCCGTACCAGCACTCGACTGGTGCTGGTGCATTACCGGCCGGATGACAACGCACAGGCTCAATTGCTCGGGCTGATTCTGGAACAGGCCACCGATACCTTGCGCTGCAATCCCGCTGAATTTCAGCCCTATGGCCTGGACAATCGCCAGGCGCCATACCTGGGACCTGTCCGCGAAGATGCGCAAGGCTTGCTGCAATGGGTACGGGTCGCCGACTTGCTGGATGAGCGGGTTCGCGCGCTGTTGTTTCCAACACCGCCGCTGGACCTGGCGCTGCTCGGGGAGCGGCCATGAGCAGCGATCAGCGGTTTTTCGATTTTCTCAAGGAGCGTATCGGCCTCGACGTGAACTCGGTGGGCCCGGCAATCATTGAGCGTGCAGTGCGTCAGCGCAGCGCGGTATCCCTGGCAGAGACGGCTGACGAATACTGGCGCACGTTGCAGGGTTCAAGGGACGAGCAACAGGCGTTGATCGAAGCAGTGGTCGTCCCGGAGACCTGGTTTTTCCGTTATCCGGAATCCTTCGCTGCCCTGGCGAAACTGGCGGCCAAGCGCCTGGCCGATATCAACAACCTGCGCGCCCTGCGGATTCTCAGCTTGCCGTGTTCCACCGGCGAAGAGCCGTACTCGATTGCCATGTCGCTGCTGGATGCCGGATTCAATCCGCACCAGTTCAAGGTCGAAGGCATGGACGTCAGCCCACTGTCGGTGGAAAAGGCCCGGCATGCGCTGTACGGCAAGAATTCCTTTCGCGGGCAGGACGTGGCCTTCCGTGACCGCTATTTCACGGCTGAGAATGACGGCTATCGCCTCGACGGCCGGGTGCTGGAGCAAGTACGCCTGCAAGTCGGCAATCTGCTCGATCCAGACTTGCTCGCCAATGAGCCACCCTATGACTTCGTGTTCTGCCGCAATCTGCTGATCTACTTCGACCAATCGACGCAAAAGCAGGTGTTCGAAGTCCTCAAGCGCCTGACCCACGTCGATGGCGTGCTGTTTATCGGCCCGGCCGAAGGCAGTCTGCTGGGGCGTCTGGGCATGCGTTCGATCGGTATCGCGCAGTCCTTTGCCTTCAGCCGCCAGAGCGCTGTGGACCCTGAGCCTGGGCCGGCATTCGTTGCCACGCACATGTCTACGCCAAGACCTGGGCCTTTGCCGGTACCGCAACCGGTCCGCAACATCGTGCCGCCACCGGTCGCCAGGCGCCCGTTCACCAGCGTTGCGCGGCCAGCACTGCCAGTGAAACCGGACCCTTGCGAAGCCGCCACGCTGCTGGCGAACATCGCCGCGCTGGCCAACGAAGGCAAAAGCGCCGAGGCCCGTGCCGCTTGCGAAAGCTACCTGCGCAGCCATGAACCCGTGGCCCAGGTGTTCTATTGGCTGGGGTTGCTCAGCGATGTCGCCGGCAGTGTCCTGGAAGCCCAGGGTTTTTATCGCAAGGCGTTGTACCTCGAACCGCAACATCCCGACGCGTTGATGCACCTGGCTGCGTTGCTGCAGTCCCAGGGCGACACCGTGGGTGCCAGACGATTGCAGGACCGTGCCGCCCGCAGCGAGCGCGCCGCCGACAGTGAGCGTAAACGATGATCGCCTCCGACACCTTTAGCGTCACCCATGAAGATGCCCAGGCCATCGACGATTGCTGGAACCGCATCGGCATCCATGGCGACAAGTCGTGCCCGCTGCTGATCGAACACATTCATTGCCGCAATTGCGCGGTGTATTCGGCCGCCGCGACGCGCCTGCTGGATCGTTATGCGTTGCAGCAGGAAGATCGCGAACACGTGTCCGCCACCGTGCAGAGCGAGGTGAAAACCCGCTCGCTGCTGATGTTCCGCCTCGGCGAAGAATGGTTGGGCCTGACTACCCGCAGTCTGGTGGAAGTGGCGCCGCAGCAAGCCATTCACTCACTGCCGCACCAGCGCTCCAGGGCCTTGCTCGGAGTGGCGAACGTTCGCGGCGCGCTGGTGGCGTGCCTGTCGCTGGTGGAGTTGCTGGGGCTCGACAGCGTCAACAACGCGGCCGCAGGCACTCGGGTCATGCCGCGCATGTTGATCATTGCTGCCCATGGCGGGCCGGTGGTGGTGCCGGTGGACGAGGTGGACGGCATTCACGCCATCGATGAACGCATCCTTGATGCGGCGTCGCGTTCCGGCACCCAGGCCAGTGCCAAATACACCCGCGGCGTGTTGCCATTCAAAGGTCGCAGCCTGCGCTGGCTGGATGAAGAACAGCTGTTGTCCGCCGTGACCCGGAGCCTTTCATGACCCCCGAGCAGATGCGCGACACTTCTTTGCTGGAGCTATTCAGCCTGGAAGCCGAAGCCCAGACCCAGATACTGAGCGCAGGGCTGCTGGCGCTGGAACGCGACCCGACCCAGGCCGATCAACTCGAATCGTGCATGCGGGCGGCGCACTCGCTCAAGGGCGCGGCGCGGATTGTCGGTGTCGACGCGGGGGTCAGCGTTGCCCATGTCATGGAGGATTGCCTGGTCAGCGCCCAGGAAGGGCGGCTGTACCTGCGCCCCGAGCACATCGATGCGCTGCTGCAAGGCACCGACCTGCTGATGCGCATTGCAACGCCGAACAGCACGCCGGGGTTTGCGGAAATCGAGGCGTATGTTGCCTTGATGACACGCTTGCTTGACCCTGGAGCCGTTGCCATGCCCGCCGTGGCACCTGCCGTGTCGGTGATGGCGGCGCTTCAACTCGAAGCGCCCGCCCCCGGGGTCGAAGAACCGACCCCGGTCGCCGAGCTGCCTGCCGAGTCGGTGGCCGCGCCGAAACAGACCCGGCGCACCAATGAAAATGGCGAGCGCGTGTTGCGGGTCACCGCCGAGCGCCTGAACAGCCTGCTCGATCTGTCGAGCAAATCCCTGGTGGAGACCCTGCGCCTCAAGCCGCACCTGGCCACCATGCAGCGGCTCAAACGCACGCAGAGCAACGGGCTGCGGGCTCTGGAAAACCTCAACGTTCATCTCAAGGACCATGCCCTGAGCCTTGAAGCCCGGGAAGCCCTCGATGATGCGCGCCGTTTGTTGGCCGAGTCCCAGCGATTGCTGGTGGAGAAAAATGCCGAGCTGGACGAGTTCGCCTGGCAAGCCAGCCAGCGTGCGCAGGTGTTGTACGACACCGCCCTGGCCTGTCGCATGCGGCCGTTCGCCGATGTATTGACCGGTCAGGTGCGGATGGTCCGCGATCTTGGGCGCAGCCTCGGCAAGCAGGTGCGGCTGGAGATCGAGGGCGAGAAAACCCAGGTCGACCGCGACGTCCTGGAGAAGCTCGAAGCACCGCTGACACACTTGCTGCGCAACGCGGTCGATCACGGCATCGAAACCCCGGAGCAACGGTTGTTGGCCGGCAAACCGCAAGAAGGGGTGATTCGCTTGCGCGCCTCCCATCAGGCCGGATTGCTGGTGCTGGAGCTCAGTGATGACGGCAACGGTGTCGATCTGGAAAAAGTCCGTCGCAGCATCATCGAGCGTCAGTTGTCGCCACCAGAAACGGCCGCGCAGTTGAGCGAAGAAGAACTGCTGACGTTCCTGTTCCTGCCGGGTTTCAGCCTGCGCGATACCGTCACCGAAGTCTCCGGGCGTGGCGTCGGCCTGGACGCGGTGCAGCATATGGTCCGTCAGTTGCGCGGTGCGGTGGTGCTGGAACAGACAGTGGGCGAGGGCAGTCGTTTCCACCTCGAAGTGCCGCTGACCCTGTCGGTGGTGCGCAGCCTGGTGGTGGAAGTCGGCGACGAGGCCTATGCCTTCCCGCTGGCCCACATCGAACGCATGCGCGATCTGGAACCGACGGACATCGTACAGGTCGAGGGCCGGCAGCACTTCTGGCATGAAGGCCGGCACGTGGGGCTGGTCGCCGCCAGCCAGTTACTGCAGCGCCCCGCGAGCCAGGGCAGCCAGCAGACCTTGAAAGTCGTGGTCATCCGCGAGCGCGATGCGATTTATGGGGTGGCGGTCGAGCGCTTTATCGGCGAGCGGACCCTGGTGGTGCTGCCGCTGGATGAGCGCCTGGGCAAGATCCAGGACATTTCCGCCGGGGCCTTGCTCGACGACGGTTCGGTGGTGCTGATCGTCGACGTCGAGGACATGCTGCGTTCGGTGGACAAACTGCTCAATACCGGGCGTCTGGAACGCATTGCCCGGCACAGCCATCAGGCCGCCGAAGCAGCGCGCAAGCGGATTCTGGTGGTGGACGACTCCCTGACCGTACGCGAGCTGCAACGCAAGCTGCTGATTAATCGCGGCTACGACGTGGCGGTGGCGGTCGACGGCATGGATGGCTGGAACGCCTTGCGTTCGGAGGATTTCGATTTGTTGATCACCGACATTGATATGCCGCGCATGGACGGTATCGAACTGGTGTCGCTGTTGCGTCGGGACAACCGCCTGCAATCGCTGCCGGTGATGGTGGTGTCCTACAAGGACCGTGAGGAGGACCGCCGTCGTGGACTGGACGCCGGAGCCGACTATTATCTAGCCAAAGCCAGTTTTCATGACGACGCCCTGCTCGATGCAGTCGTTGAGCTCATAGGAGGAGCAAGGGCATGAAAATCGCCATCGTCAACGACATGCCAATGGCCGTGGAGGCCTTGCGCCGCGCACTGGCTTTCGAACCTGCGCATCAGGTGATCTGGGTGGCCGGCAATGGCAAGGAGGCCGTGCAAAAGTGCGCTGAACAGACGCCGGACCTGATCCTCATGGACCTGATCATGCCGGTGATGGACGGGGTGGAAGCGACCCGGCGGATCATGGCCGAAACGCCCTGCGCCATCGTCATCGTCACCGTGGATCGGCAACAAAACGTACACCGCGTATTCGAAGCCATGGGCCATGGCGCGCTGGATGTGGTCGACACCCCGGCCCTCGGTGCCGGCAACGCCCAGGAAGCCGCGGCGCCCTTGCTGCGCAAGATCATGAACATCGGCTGGCTGATTGGCGAGAAGAGCAAGCCGGCGCCTGGCGCACCGAGCCCGCTGCGCAGTTCCGCCTCGCGTCAGCGCCTGATCGCCATCGGCTCCTCCGCGGGCGGGCCGGCGGCGCTGGAGGTGTTGCTCAAGGGGCTGCCACGGGATTTTTCCGCGGCCATTGTGCTGGTGCAGCATGTTGATCAGGTGTTTGCCGCCGGCATGGCCGAATGGCTCGGCAGCGCCAGTGGCCTGAACGTGCGCCTGGCCAGGGAGGGCGAGTCGCCACAACGCGGCACGGTGTTGCTGGCCGGCACCAATCACCATATTCGATTATTGAAAAACGGGACCCTGGCTTACACCGCCGAACCGGTCAATGAGATTTATCGGCCCTCGATCGATGTGTTTTTCGAGAGCGTGGCCAGTTACTGGAACGGCGATGCGGTAGGGGTTTTGCTCACCGGCATGGGGCGTGATGGCGCGCAGGGGCTTAAACTCATGCGCCAGCAGGGCTACCTGACCATCGCACAAGACCAAAACAGCAGCGCGGTGTACGGTATGCCGAAAGCGGCTGCGGCCATCGACGCCGCCGTGGAAATACGCCCGCTGGAAAAGATAGCGCCACGATTGCTGGAGATCTTTCCCAAATGACTACTATTAGCAGCAATCCTGGCCGAGGCAGTTTTCAGGTGAACGCACATGAATGATTTACAGCTCGACGACTTCAAGACTGACGAATATGCCGCCATGGTGTTGTTGGTGGATGATCAGGCGATGATCGGCGAGGCGGTGCGGCGTGGGCTGTCGAACGAAGAGAACATCGACTTCCATTTTTGCGCCGATCCGCACCAGGCCATTGCCCATGCGGTCCGCATCAAGCCGACGGTGATCCTGCAGGACCTGGTCATGCCCGGTCTGGACGGCCTGAGCCTGGTGCGTGAATACCGCAATCATCCGGCGACCAAGGACATTCCGATCATCGTCCTGTCGACCAAGGAAGACCCGCTGATCAAGAGCGCGGCGTTCGCGGCCGGGGCCAACGATTACCTGGTCAAACTGCCGGACAACATCGAACTGGTCGCGCGTATCCGCTATCACTCGCGCTCCTACATGACGCTGTTGCAGCGTGACGCGGCGTACCGCGCGTTGCGGGTCAGCCAGCAGCAGTTGCTCGATACCAATCTGGTGCTGCAACGGCTGATGAACTCGGACGGCCTGACCGGGTTGTCGAACCGCCGGCATTTCGACGAGTACATGGAGCTTGAATGGCGCCGTTCACTGCGTGAGCAAAGCCAATTGTCGCTGCTGATGATCGACGTGGATTACTTCAAGACCTACAACGACACCTTCGGCCATCTGGAAGGCGACGAGGCCCTGCGCAAGGTCGCCACGGCGATCCGCGACGCCAGTGCCCGGCCTTCCGACCTGCCGGCCCGTTACGGCGGTGAAGAGTTTGCCCTGGTGCTGCCCAACACCTCCCAGGGCGGCGCGCGTCTGGTGGCGGAAAAACTGCGCATGACCGTGGAAGCCTTGAAGATCCCGCACAGTTCTCCGACCGAGGGATCGAACCTGACCATCAGCATCGGCCTGGCGACCATCACCCCGAAGGCTGGCAGTCATTGCCGGGAATTGATCTCGGCGGCGGACAAGGGGCTGTACCTGGCGAAGAACAACGGGCGCAATCAGGTGGGAATCGGATAAGCGACGCAGAACACTGTGGGAGCGGGCTTGCCCGCGATGACGGCGTGTCAGGCGACGAATATATCGACTGTCAGGCCCCCATCGCGGGCAAGCCCGGCTCCCACCGTGATCTCCATCGTTGCAAAGATCGCCTGCGAGGCATGGCTTTTCGGCCAAGCGGACTGCCGTTTGCGGCCGTTTGCCGTTATACTCGCCGGCTTTCAAAAGTTCGCCAACGAGTGCTGCCCGCCATGGAAATCAACCCGATCCTGAACACCATCAAGGACCTGTCCGAGCGCTCCGAAACTATTCGGGGGTATCTTTGACTACGATCAAAAGCATGAGCGTCTGACCGAAGTCAACCGCGAGCTTGAAGATCCGAGTGTCTGGAACAAACCTGAATACGCCCAGGAGTTGGGTCGCGAGCGCGCTGCGCTGGCGCAAATCGTCGATACCCTGGACGAGCTGAACACCGGTCTGGCCGATTGCCGTGACCTGCTGGACATGGCCGTCGAAGAAAACGACGAAGGCGCAGTGGGCGATGTCGTCGCCGAGCTGGCCCGTCTTGAGGAAAGTCTGGCCAAGCTGGAATTCCGCCGCATGTTCAGCCACGAAATGGACCCGAACAACGCCTACCTGGACATCCAGGCCGGCTCCGGCGGTACCGAAGCCCAGGACTGGGCCAACATCCTGCTGCGCATGTACCTGCGCTGGGCTGACAAACGCGGCTTCGACGCGACCATCATGGAACTGTCGGCCGGTGAAGTCGCCGGGATCAAGGGTGCTACCGTGCACATCAAGGGCGAATACGCCTTTGGCTGGTTGCGTACCGAGATCGGCGTACACCGCCTGGTGCGCAAGAGCCCGTTCGACTCCGGCAACCGTCGCCACACGTCGTTCTCCGCCGTGTTCGTCTCGCCAGAGATCGATGACAAGGTGGAAATCGAGATCAACCCGGCGGACCTGCGGATCGACACCTATCGTTCCTCCGGTGCCGGTGGTCAGCACGTAAACACCACCGACTCGGCCGTACGTATCACCCACGTACCGACCAACACCGTGGTCAGCTGCCAGAACGAACGTTCCCAGCACGCCAACAAGGACACCGCCATGAAAATGCTGCGGGCCAAGTTGTACGAGCAGGAAATGCAGAAGCGCAATGCCGCTTCCCAGGCGCTGGAAGACACCAAGTCGGATATCGGCTGGGGTCACCAGATCCGTTCGTACGTGCTCGATGCGTCGCGGATCAAGGATCTGCGCACCAACATCGAACGCAGCGATTGCGACAAGGTGCTCGACGGCGATATCGACGAATACCTGATGGCCAGCCTGAAATCTGGCATTTAAGGCACGCAATACGGGATCGGCGTACACCTGATCCCTGTAGGAGCTGGCTTGCCAGCGATCCCCGGCCGCAGGCCGGGGGCAACGAACCCGTGATGGAATATTTAAAGACATGAGCGACCTAGAACTCGACCCGCAAGCCCTGCAACAGGAAGAAAACTCCCTGATCGCCCTGCGCAAGGAAAAGCTTGCTGCCGAGCGCGCCAAGGGCAATGCCTTCCCCAACGACTTCCGCCGCGAAAACTACTGCGAGCAATTGCAGAAACAGTACGCGGACAAGACCAAGGAAGAGCTGGCAGAGGCTGCGATCCCGGTCAAGGTTGCCGGTCGCATCATGCTCAACCGTGGTTCGTTCATGGTGATCCAGGACATGACCGGGCGCATCCAGGTCTACGTCAACCGCAAGACCCTGTCCGAAGAAACCCTGGCCGCGGTGAAAACCTGGGACATGGGCGACATCATCGCTGCTGAAGGCACCCTGGCCCGTTCCGGCAAGGGCGACCTGTATGTGGAAATGACCAGCGTGCGCCTGCTGACCAAGTCCCTGCGCCCGTTGCCGGACAAGCACCACGGCCTGACCGACACCGAGCAACGCTACCGCCAACGCTACGTTGACCTGATCGTCAACGAAGACGTGCGCCAGACGTTCCGCGTGCGTTCGCAAGTCATCGCCCACATCCGCAGCTTCCTGATGAAGCGTGACTTCCTGGAAGTGGAAACGCCGATGCTGCAAACCATTCCGGGCGGCGCGGCAGCCAAGCCATTCGAAACCCACCACAATGCGCTGGACATGGGCATGTTCCTGCGTATCGCCCCGGAGCTGTACCTGAAGCGGCTTGTTGTTGGCGGATTTGAAAAGGTGTTCGAGATCAACCGCAACTTCCGTAACGAAGGCGTTTCGACCCGTCACAACCCTGAATTCACCATGTTGGAGTTCTACCAGGCTTACGCCGACTACGAAGACAACATGGACCTGACCGAAGAACTGTTCCGCGAACTGGCGCAGCTGGTTCTGGGCAGCACCGACGTGCCGTACGGCGACAAGGTGTTCCACTTCGGCGAGCCGTTCGTGCGTCTGTCGGTGTTCGACTCGATCCTCAAGTACAACCCCGAGCTGACCGCTGACGACCTGAACGACATCGACAAGGCCCGTGACATCGCCAAGAAGGCCGGTGCCAAGGTGCTGGGCTTCGAAGGCCTGGGCAAGCTGCAGGTGATGATTTTCGAAGAGCTGGTCGAGCACAAGCTGGAACAGCCGCACTTCATTACCCAGTACCCGTTCGAAGTGTCGCCGCTGGCCCGTCGTAACGACGAGAACCCGAACGTCACCGACCGTTTCGAACTGTTCATTGGTGGTCGTGAAATCGCCAACGCCTATTCCGAGTTGAACGACGCGGAAGACCAGGCCGAGCGTTTCATGGCGCAGGTGGCCGACAAGGACGCCGGCGACGACGAAGCCATGCACTACGACGCCGACTTCGTTCGCGCGCTGGAGTACGGCATGCCGCCAACGGCGGGTGAGGGTATCGGCATCGACCGCCTGGTGATGTTGCTGACCAACTCACCGTCGATCCGCGACGTGATCCTGTTCCCGCACATGCGGCCGCAAGCGTAAGTGTTTCAACTAAAAAGCCGCCTGACATGGGCGGCTTTTTATTGCCTGTCTGGTACAAACGTATCAATTGGTTACTTTTGAAGTAGAGAGAGGAATTCCCGTCGTGAAGCATGCATTGGCTCAAGAAGGTGCAGCGGGTATCGCCACTGCGGTCGCTGAGAGTGTTCAGTACCAGGGTCGCAAGGCCAGCCGACAGGGCAGCGAGCAGCGGCGACAGGAGATTCTCGATGCCGCGATGCGCATTGTCGTGCGCGATGGCGTGCGTGCCGTGCGCCATCGGGCAGTGGCAGCCGAGGCCAATGTGCCGCTGTCGGCGACCACCTACTACTTCAAGGACATCGATGACCTGCTCACCGATACCTTCGCCCAGTATGTCGAACGCAGCGCGGCCTACATGGCCAAACTGTGGGTGAACAATGAGGGTCTGTTGCGGGACATGATCGCCAGCGGCGACGGCAGCCCGCAGGCGCGCTCGCACCTGGCCGACCAGATTGCACGGCTGATGACCGACTATGTTCACCGGCAACTGGTCACCCGTCGCGAGCACTTGATGGCCGAGCAGGCATTCCGCCAGGAGGCGCTGCTGAACCCGCGCCTGGCCAGGCTGGTGCGTTCGCACCAGCAAATTCTCCTGCAGGGCTCCTGCCAGCTTTTTCAGGTATTGGGGTCCCGCGAGCCACAACAGGATGCCAAAGTGTTGACGGCTATAATCGGACGGATGGAATATCAGGGCCTGCTCAACGACACCGAGCCGGCCGCCGAAGAGGAAATGCTCGGCATACTGACGCGTTATATGCATTTGGTGCTGGCTTCGGTCTAATCCCGATGTGAACGCTAACCTCTGTGGGAGCGAGCCTGCTCGCGATGGCGGCCTGACATTCAGCATACCTGTTGCCTGACACTCCGCTATCGCGAGCAGGCTCGCTCCCACAGGGGCCGGTGTTTAATTGAGGGCAGTGCGTGTTCAAAGGGAGTGTTGAATGAAAGCCTGGCGTGTCGTAGCGATCGCCTTGTCGATCCTGCTGCTCAGTGGCTGCCTGGTGACCTTCAAGGAACCGTTGCCCACGAGCGAGCGGGCGCCCAAAGGGTTGCTCGGCAAATGGACCAGTACCAACGCCTGGGGTGAGCCACTCAACCTGGAACTGACGCGCGTCGGCGACAATCGCTATCAGGCGGTCAGCTACTTCAGGGCCAAACCCAGGGAGCGCGAGGCTTATCCATTCACGGTGTCGCGCCACGGCAGCCGCTGGTATCTCTCGGCGAAGGTGCCGGCACAGTTCGGTGGGCATTTCACCATTGCCGGGTTCGAGCTCACCGACAAGCATGAGCTGGTGGTGTACAACCTCGACCTCGAGCAGATCAAACAGGCACTTGGGCAGCAAGCGCTCAGCGGCCAAGGCTTCCAGACCGACGATGGCGAGGGCGTGTTGATCGACAGCCGGATTGATCAGGTGTCCGCTTATCTGGACGACCCGGCCAATTCCGATGTGTTCGTCGAAGCGGTACGCTACCAGCGCCAGGCCAAAGCCAAATAATCAGCATGTTTTTCAGGAGTTTCCGGTGGACGATTACCAGCAGTCGATACGCATTCTGTCTGATCGCATTGTGCTGGCGCAGACGCCGATCCGCGTCCTCGATGCGGTCAAGTGGGATGACACCATCCGCAAGGGTTTCCTCAAGGCCAAAGGCAAGGAAATGCCGGCGGTGGACCGCGACTACTACCTCAACCGGCCGTTGACCTTCGACTCCAGCAAAGTGAAGCTGGAATTCCAGAATATCGAACGTGATATCACCCGCCAGCTCGGTCAGTTCAACCCGGTCGGCCAGATCATGCGCCGCATGTGCAAGGAATACCGGATGGTGGTGCGCATGCTTGAAGCGCGCGGCACCGAGGATTTCGGCCTGATTTCCCAGGAGCTGTACGGTGCCGCCTCCGACGCATTCCATGCCGGAGACCCGACCCTGTCCGACCTGGGCATGATGCTGTCCGAATACCTGAACAACATCGACGGCCGCGGCGATCTGAAGGATGAGCCGAAGACGCTGACCGCCAAGGAAGCCGTCGAGATGTTGCAGCATCGCTTGAACAAGGTGTTTGGCGAAGCCGAGGAAACCATTCGGGTGTTCGAGTCCGATGGGATCGTCGCCGATGCGGCGGCCGGCGCGGACTACATCAAGATCCGCACCGACGCGATGTTCAACCAGCGCGATGTGCGGGCCCTGGAAGTCCACGAAGGCCTGGTGCATGTTGGCACCACCCTCAATGGCCTGAACCAGCCGATCTGCACCTTCCTGGCCAAGGGCCCACCCTCGTCGACGGTCACTCAGGAAGGCTTGGCGATCCTGATGGAAATCATCACCTTCGCCTCCTACCCCAGTCGCCTGCGCAAACTGACCAACCGCACCCGCGCCATTCACATGGTGGAGGAGGGTGCGGATTTCCTGCAGGTGTTCGAGTTCTTCCGCGAACAAGGTTTCGAAATGCCCGAGAGCTACAGCAACGCCAGCCGCGTGTTCCGCGGCTCGACGCCGACCGGTCTACCCTTTACCAAAGACTTGTCCTACCTCAAGGGCTTCATCATGATTTACAACTACATTCAACTGGCCGTGCGCAAAGGCAAGCTGGAGCAGATACCGCTGTTGTTCTGTGGCAAGACCACACTTGAGGACATGCGCACCTTGCGCCAGTTGGTGGACGAAGGAATGGTGGTGCCGCCCAAGTATTTGCCGGAACAGTTCCGCGACATGAACGCGTTGTCGGCATGGATGTGCTTCTCCAACTTCCTCAACCACCTGAGCCTGGACCGGATCGAGGCGGATTACTCCAACATTTTGTGAACAACGTCTCCCTGTAGGAGCAAAGCTTGCTCGCGATGACGGCGCTACATTCAACGCATGTATTGCCGGATATATCGCCATCGCGAGCAAGCTTTGCTCCTACAGGTACAGTGTTTCAGCCCCATTTCTTGCGAGGTTTCAACGGATGAGAATCCTCGGCATCATCTGCCTTCTCCTGGCCTTGAACGGTTGCAGCTCGCTGCTGTTCTACCCCGAACCCGGCCAGCTGTTCACCCCGGAAAAAGCCAAGCTTGAGTACCGCGACGTCACCCTGACCACCGCTGACGGCGTCAGGCTGCACGGATGGTGGCTGCCGGCGAAAAAAGGCGTCGAGGTCAAGGGGACCGTGCTGCACCTGCACGGCAACGGCGGCAACTTGCCCATGCATCTGGGCGGGAGCTGGTGGCTGCCCAAGCAAGGCTATCAAGTGCTGCTGGTGGACTATCGCGGCTACGGTCTGTCCGAGGGCGAGCCGAGCCTGCCGGCGATCTACCAGGACATCGACGCGGCGTTCAAATGGCTCGACGAGGCACCCGAGGTCAAGGGCAAGCCGCTGATCCTGCTCGGCCAAAGCCTCGGCGGTTCGATGGCCGTGCACTATCTGGTTCAACACCCGGAGCGGCAGAAACAGCTCAAGGCATTTGTGCTCGACGGCGTGCCTGCCAGTTACCGCAGTGTCGGCCGTTATGCGCTGAGCAATTCCTGGGTGTTCTGGGCGTTCCAGGTGCCGCTGTCGTGGCTGGTGCCGGACGGCGACAGTGCGATCAACTCCATCGCACAGCTCAACGGTGTGCCGAAACTGATCTACCACAGCATCGACGATCCGATCGTGCCCCTTTCCAACGGCATCCGTCTGTATCAAGCTGCGCCGCCGCCGCGGGTGCTGCAACTGACCCGTGGCGGTCACGTGCAGACGTTCGCCGACCCGGTCTGGCGCAAAGTCATGCTGCGTTTTCTCGAAGACCCGCAGCATTTCAACGGCCTGCGCCGCCTGGGGGAAATCCCCAATTACCCGGCACCCCCGAATTCAGAAGATGAACCACCAGAGAGTCCGCAATGAGTGAAGAACGTAACGCCATCCCGCTGATCATCACCGGTATCTGCAGCATCCTCGGCACCGTCGGTGCCCTGTGGTGGTACGGCTACCTGCACTTCGCCAAGCCCGAGGATGCGTTGCTGCTCAATGAATTCACCATGCTCAAGACCGTGCCGGGGGAAGACTACAAAGTCTCCCTGGAGCCGGCGGCGCAAGTGGCGCAGTGCATTGATGGGGTGTTGGTGTTGTTTGATACCGAGCAGAAAGGGCTAACGGGCGTTCTGGTCAATGACAAGAAAAAAGCGGTGCGGTGCATGGGGCAGGAAACCCCACAAAAACTAGAGCAATAAACCAATCCAATGTAGGAGCGAGCCTGCTCGCGATGGCTGTCTGACATTCAACATTTCTGTTGCCTGACACTCAGCTATCGCGAGCAGGCTCGCTCCTACAGGTTTTTGAGTAACGACGGCTTATTGCGTGTTGGCACTCACCGCCGAACGCGGAATCACCGGTTGATTGTCATTGGAAATCGTCACTTCCACCCGACGGTTCTGCGCCCGTCCCGACACACTGGTGTTGTCCGCCACCGGGTACTCCTTGCCATAACCCTGGGCGACGATGCGCGCCGGATCGACGCCCATCTTCACCAGCGCCATGCGCACGGAACCAGCGCGACGTTCCGACAGTGACTGGTTGTGCGACGCCGTACCGGTGCTGTCGGTATAGCCCTCGACGATCACTTTGCGGTCGGGATTTTGCTGGAGGTACTGCGCCAGTTTGTTGATGTTCATCAGGCCGTTGGATTTCAGCTCCGCCTTGTCGGTGGCGAACAGCACGTCACCGAAAGTCACCAGCGTGCCGCGATCGGTCTGCTTGGCATTGAGACTGGCCTGCAGCTGTTTGATCTGCTGGTCACGCGCATCCAGTCGCGCCTGGGCCCGTTGCGCGGAGGCGTTTTTCAGCTGGGCCTCGGCGGTGCGCAGGGCGATGGTCTGTTTCGCCACTTCCACGCGCTGGTTGGTCAAATACGCAAGTTGATCGACCTTGGCCGGGTCTTCTTTATCCAGATACGCCTTGTCGGCCTTGTCCAGGTAATCGCTGGCTTCCTTGGTTTCCAGTGCCGCGACTTTGCTCGCCTGCGGGTTGGCTTGCAGGCCGCTGTAGTTGGTGCGGGCCTGTTCAAGGTTGGCATTGGGCGGTGTGGAGCAGGCAGCCAATGCAACACTGGCGGCCAACAGGGCAGGGATCATCAAGTGTTTGGAATTCATGGTCTTCGTCCTTTTAGTCGAGTAAAGAAATACGTCGAGCCACGCCGTTTACTGAACGGTGCGCTGGCTTTCCTGACGCAGTTCCTGAACCCCTTGTCGAGAGTCCTTCACAGCCTGTTCGGCTTTCATTGCCTGGGCCTTGCGTTCGGCCACGCGAGCGTCCCATTCAGCCTGTTCGGCGAGGGTTCTGGCCTGGTCGTACTTTTTGTCGTGCATGGCGATTTCGGCTTGTTTGAGCTTGTCCTGGGCCGTCTTCATTTCCACCGCGGCGAATTCAGTACCGCCAGCGCTCACGGCGTTGTTGACCGCTGATTCGGTCACGGCGAACTGTTCGGTGGGTGGGTGGCCGGCACAACCGGCCAGCACGAGACTGCCGCCGATGGCCAAGGCAGCCATTTTCAGGTGGTGCAGAGGGGGGAACGAGGATTTGCCTGTGCGGGTCTTCATGATTTTCAACTCCATTGGGCTTACTCCTGAACAACTGAAAATCCATCCTGGGCATGGAGCCGCAACCTTCGATTTCGGGTGTTTTGAAACGGCCGTCCCAGGCATGGTTACTGGGTTGACCGGGGGCGTTTTTTAAAAGTTCAGAGAAATTGGCGTGGCGTTGGAAAACTGTTGGCCGAATGGACAGGGCTCTAGAGCGGGGATTTGACCTCTGTGGGAGCGAGCAGGCTCGCTCCCACAGGTTCATATGGGTGAATCAGTGTTTCTGCTTACCGTCAGCTGCTGACAAATCGTGCAAATGACGACGGGACAACGCCAGAAAACGCGGGGTCGGACCGATGTCTTCATACAGCGGATCGCCTTCTTCATCGGTGGCCACCACCGTCGAGCCTTTCACATAGGGGAAGCTTTTTTCCAATTCCTCCAGGGCGGCGCCGATCAGTTCGCCGAGCAGTTCTTCGGGTTGCCGTTTGGGGTACATCTCGATGATCGCCGCCAGGCGTGCGGCAGCCTCAACGTCCAGATGAATCGAGTAGCCAGTGTCAGTCAGGCGACCCTTGGCGTTTTCTTCCCAGTGATGGGCAAGCTCGCGGATTTTCATAATGACCTCATGACACGCCTGCTCGTGGCAGTTGGAAGATGTCCGGCACAGGCCGGCTTAAGCCGTTGTACGGCTCAATGTTCAGACTAGCTTCTGCCTTGGAGGTGTGAAGACCCTTCGTCGTCTGACTTGTAAGAACCGGCCTGGGGCGGCACTCTTGGGTTTCCTGGCCGCCGGATTCTTTGCTGGAGAACTGCTGATGACCGATATTGATGCACGCTTGCGCGAGGACGTTCACCTGCTGGGTGAGCTGTTGGGCAACACCATTCGTGAACAGTACGGGGACGGCTTCCTCGACAAGATCGAGCAGATCCGCAAGGGCGCCAAGGCTGACCGCCGCGGTTCCATGGACGCCGAGCTGAGCGCCAGCCTCAACCAGTTGACCGAAGACGAGTTGCTGCCGGTGGCGCGGGCGTTCAACCAGTTTCTCAACCTGGCCAACATCGCCGAGCAATATCAGCTGATTCACCGACGGGAAGAGTCGCAGCCCGCACCGTTCGAGTCGCGAGTCCTGCCGGAGCTGCTCGCTCGCTTGCGCGCTGAAGGGCATGGGGCCGAATCACTGGCCCGGCAATTGGGGCGGCTTGAAATCGAGCTTGTTCTCACGGCTCACCCGACCGAAGTCGCGCGCCGCACCTTGATCCAGAAATACGACGCCATCGCCGCGCAACTGGCGGCACTGGATCATCGCGACCTGACTGGCGCCGAGCGCGAGCAGATCAAATCGAAACTGCAACGCCTGATCGCCGAGGCCTGGCACACCGAAGAAATCCGCCGCACACGTCCGACACCGGTTGATGAAGCCAAATGGGGCTTCGCAGTGATCGAGCATTCGTTGTGGCAGGCGATTCCGAATTACATGCGCAAAGCCGATCAGGCGTTGTACGCTGCCACCGGCCTGCGCTTGCCGCTGGAAGCCGCGCCGATTCGCTTTGCTTCGTGGATGGGCGGCGACCGCGATGGCAACCCCAACGTCACAGCGTCCGTCACCCGCGAAGTGTTGCTGCTGGCGCGCTGGATGGCGGCCGATCTGTACCTGCGCGATGTCGATCACCTTGCGGCCGATCTGTCGATGCAACAGGCCAGTGAAGCGCTCAAAGCCAAGGCCGGAGACAGCGCGGAGCCGTATCGTGCGGTTCTCAAACAATTGCGCGAGCGTCTGCGCGCCACGCGCAATTGGGCTCACGCCGCGTTGACGACACCCACCCCTGCGCCCGCCGACGTGCTGCAAGACAACCGTGACCTGCTCGATCCGCTGGAGCTGTGCTACCACTCGCTGCATGAGTGCGGCATGGGCGTGATTGCTGACGGCCCGTTGCTCGATTGCCTGCGTCGGGCGGTCACGTTTGGTTTGTTCCTGGTGCGTCTGGATGTGCGTCAGGACTCGTCGCGGCACAGCGCGGCCATGACCGAAATCACCGATTACCTTGGCCTCGGTCGCTACGAAGACTGGAGCGAAGACGAGCGCATCACGTTCCTGACGCGCGAACTGAACAACCGCCGACCCTTGCTGCCGGCCCACTACAAGCCGTCCGCCGATACCGCCGAAGTGTTGGCGACTTGCCGGGAAATCGCCGCTGCGCCCGCGGCATCCCTCGGTTCCTATGTGATCTCCATGGCCGGTGCCGCTTCCGATGTGCTGGCCGTGCAACTGCTGCTCAAAGAGTCCGGCGTGTTGCGGCCGATGCGCGTGGTGCCATTGTTCGAAACCCTGGCCGACCTCGACAACGCCGGGCCTGTGATCGAAAAGCTGTTGCTGTTGCCGGGCTATCGCTCGCGCCTGCAAGGGCCGCAGGAAGTAATGATCGGCTATTCCGACTCGGCCAAGGATGCCGGCACCACGGCGGCGGCCTGGGCACAGTATCGGGCGCAGGAACGTCTGGTGGACATCTGTCGCGAGCAGCAGGTGGAACTGCTGTTGTTCCACGGTCGTGGCGGCACCGTGGGCCGTGGCGGCGGCCCGGCCCACGCGGCGATTCTGTCGCAGCCACCGGGCTCGGTGGCGGGGCGTTTCCGTACCACCGAGCAGGGAGAGATGATTCGATTCAAATTCGGCCTGCCGGACATCGCCGAGCAAAACCTCAATCTGTATCTGGCCGCGGTACTTGAAGCGACCCTGCTGCCACCGCCACCACCGACGCCTGAATGGCGTCACCTGATGGATGAATTGGCCGCCGACGGGGTCAAGGCTTACCGCGCCGTGGTGCGGGAGAATCCGCAATTTGTCGAGTACTTCCGTCAGTCGACCCCGGAACAGGAACTCGGACGTTTGCCGCTGGGCAGTCGCCCGGCCAAGCGCCGTGCCGGCGGCATCGAAAGCCTGCGGGCGATCCCGTGGATCTTCGGCTGGACCCAGACCCGCCTGATGTTGCCGGCCTGGCTGGGCTGGGAGGCGGCACTGAGCAAGGCGCTGGAACGGGGCGAGGGCGAGTTGCTGGGGCAGATGCGCGAGCAGTGGCCGTTCTTCCGCACTCGCATCGATATGCTGGAGATGGTGCTGGCCAAGGCTGATGCTGAAATCGCCCAGTCCTACGACGAGCGTCTGGTCGAGCCGGAACTGTTGCCGTTGGGCGCGCACTTACGCGACCTATTGTCGCAGGCATGCTCGATCGTACTGGGGATGACCGGTCAGTCGCAGCTGCTGGCACATAGCCCCGACACCCTGGAATTCATCCGCTTGCGCAACACTTACCTCGACCCGCTGCATCTATTACAGGCCGAGTTGCTGGCCCGTTCGCGGCAACCGGATGTGGCGCAGGACAGCCCGGTGGAACAGGCGCTGCTGGTGTCTGTAGCGGGGATTGCCGCCGGTTTGCGTAATACCGGCTAAGGTTTTTGCCGTGGGGGAACGGCGTCCGATGCGTGCATCGGACGCCAATGACTGGTCGCTATAAAAGTATGGCCAGGCGACAGTTAATGATGGGGTTGCGACTTGGGGAACCGCGCGCAAAGGTCACAAGACCCTGCGGTTTCTCCGACTTTTGGCGTCTTGTGTGGGCGCAGCCTGCTGTGTATCTTGATCAGCCTTTGGCCGTTTGGGCGGCCACGACCCTATTTTTGAGATTGGCCCCACGAGGCGAATCTGACGTTATCTATATAAAAAATTGAGGAGCACATCGATGCGCGTCATTCTGCTGGGAGCTCCCGGGGCCGGTAAAGGTACTCAGGCACAGTTCATCACCGAAAAATTCGGCATTCCGCAAATCTCCACTGGCGACATGCTGCGTGCAGCGGTCAAGGCCGGCACCGAGCTGGGCATCAAGGCCAAGAGCATCATGGATGCCGGCGGCCTGGTATCCGATGACCTGATCATCGCCCTGGTCAAGGACCGCATCGCCCAGTCCGACTGCGCCAACGGCTTCCTGTTCGACGGTTTCCCGCGCACCATTCCTCAGGCTGAAGCCCTGGTGACTGCCGGCGTCGAGCTGGATGCGGTCGTCGAGATCGCCGTCGAAGACGAGGAAATCGTCCAGCGTATCGCCGGTCGCCGCGTTCACGAGGCCAGTGGCCGCGTGTACCACATCGTCTACAACCCGCCGAAAGTGGCCGGCAAGGACGACATCACCGGTGAAGACCTGGTACAGCGCAAGGACGACACCGAAGAAACCGTGCGTCATCGCCTGTCGGTCTACCATTCGCAGACCAAGCCGCTGGTGGATTTCTACCAGAAGCTGTCGGCTGCCAATGGCAAGCCGAAGTACAGCCATATCGAAGGCGTCGGCTCGGTTGAAGCAATCACCGCCAAGGTGCTTGCGGCCCTGAGCTGAAAAGACTGATCCGCTGCATCATCAACGGCCCGCTTGCGGGCCGTAGTTGTTTATACTGACGCACTTTTTCAGATCCCTCTTTTTACCAACCCTCTTGTGGAAACATCGATGAGCACCTTGCTGGCCCTGGACACCGCGACTGAAGCTTGCTCCGTTGCCTTGCTGCATGACGGCAAAGTGACGAGCCATTACGAGGTGATCCCGCGCCTGCATGCGCAGAAGTTGCTGCCGATGATCCAGCAATTGCTGGCTGACGCCGGCACCACCCTGCAAGATGTGGACGCCATCGCTTTCGGTCGCGGGCCTGGCGCGTTCACTGGCGTGCGCATCGCTATCGGTGTCGTGCAAGGCCTGGCGTTTGCCCTGGACCGTCCGGTATTGCCGGTGTCGAACCTCGCGGTGCTGGCCCAGCGTGCTTTTCGCGAACACGGCGCCAGCCAGGTCGCGGCCGCCATCGATGCGCGCATGGACGAGGTGTACTGGGGCTGCTACCGCGAGACGGCGGGGGAGATGCGACTGGTCGGCCAGGAAGCGGTGCTGCCACCGGAAGTGGCTGCATTGCCGGTCGATGCCAGCGGCGAATGGTTCGGTGCGGGGACCGGTTGGGGTTACGCCGAACGCATCGCCGTCAGCCTGAGCGGGCAGGATGCGGGCATGCTGCCCCACGCTGAAGACCTGCTGACATTGGCGCGGTTTGCCTGGGAACGCGGCGAGGCGATTGTGGCGGATGAGGCGCAGCCGGTTTATCTGCGCGATAAAGTGGCGACGCCCAAAGCGCGTTAATCCCGAGACCGAGTTGTCCCATTCGCGAGCAGGCTCGCTCCCACAGGAGTTAATCTATTCCTTGTGGGAGCGAGCCTGCTCGCGAAGGCGATCTCACATACACAGCCAATCGTCGATTTCTAACCCCGGCTTTTAAACCTTTTGTCTTTTATGTGTTCTAGTTATCACTCGGCGGTTTGCGAAGTGGATTATGCGCCACTAAACTGCCATCACTGATACCGAGCATGCACTTATGCGTATAGACGGCATTTCCTCTCAGTCCTACCCCATCAAACGCAATCCGCGCAAAGGCCGGGTGGTGGAAGACGAGTCCGTCGATATCGAAGGCGAGCTGGAGTTTCCGTCCGAAGAGCAACTGGCCGCCCGTGCCAAAGCCGCTGCGCAACGCCTGAGCAATCTCCCCGCCCGTCAGCAGGACATGCTTTATCACCGCGCCATGAGCAAGAGCGTGGCGATGGCCCTGGCCAGCTACCTCAGCACCGCCGGTTTCGTCGACTGGGAAGCGCAAGTCATGGGTCTTGACCTGTACATCTGATGTTGTTGCCTTACTACCTCGGCTGCCCATCCTGGAGTGAAAACGCCTGGCGCGACTACCTGTATCCGCCAGACGCCAAACCCGCCGAGTTCCTCACTCTCTATTCCCAAGTATTCAACGCCGTGGAAGGCAATACGACCTTCTACGCGAGTCCGGCCGCCAGCACCGTGCAGCGCTGGGCACAAACCCTTCCCGAACACTTTCGCTTTACCGCCAAGTTTCCCGGCGACATCAGCCATGGCGGTGACCTGCGCGAACAACTGACCGCTGCCGAGACCTTTACCCAATTGCTCGGCCCCCTCGGCGAGCGGGTGTCGCCGCTGTGGTTGCAGTTGTCGAAAAGTTTCACGCCACAGCGCTTGCCCGAGCTGGCGGGATTCATTGATGCCCTGCAGCGGCCCTTGGCGGTGGAAGTGCGGCATGACGACTTCTTTGCCAGGGGCGACAGTGAACGGCTGCTCAATCGCCTGTTGCTGGATCGTGGTGTCGAGCGCATTTGCCTTGATCCGCGCGCGCTGTTCAGCTGCACCTCGACCGATCCTTCAGTGCTCCACGCCCAGTCGAAAAAGCCCAGGGTTCCACCGCGTCCGGCAGCGTTCACCCAGTTCCCTCAGGTCCGCTTCATCGGCCATCCGCAGCTTGAAGCCAACGATCCGTTTCTGCTGCCGTGGGTGGAGAAAATCGCCTTGTGGATCGAAGAGGGCCGCACGCCATATATCTTCCTGCACACCGCCGACAACGTGCTGGCGGCGAAACTGGCGCAGCGTTTCCACGGGAAGTTGATGGCGCGTTTGCCTGGCTTGCCGGCGCTGCCTGAGCTATACAGAGAGCCCGCCGCCGAGCAACTTGGCCTGCTCTGAAGGCGGATTCATTCCCCTTTTCAGGAGCCTGCCAATGGATGCGCAAACCCTTCGAGCCCAAGCGTTCAAAGCCTTGCACGAACGCGACGGGGCTTTTGTGATTCCCAACCCGTGGGATGCCGGCTCGGCAAAAATGCTCGCCAGCCTGGGCTTCGAGGCGCTGGCAACCACCAGCGCCGGTTTCGCTTTTTCCCAAGGGCGCCCCGATGGCGGACTGACCCTGGACGACACCCTGGCCAACGTTCGGGCGATAGTCGCTGCCACCGACTTGCCGGTTGCGGTCGATCTGGAAAACGGTTTTGCCGACGATCCTGTCGAGTGCGCTCAAAGCATTCTGCGAGCTGCTGAAGCAGGTGCCGTGGGGGGTTCGATCGAAGACGCCACTGGCCGCGAGGGCGCTCCAATCTATTGCTTCGAACATGCCGTGGCACGCGTCGAGGCCGCCGTCGCCGCCGCTCGCAGCTTGCCTTTTCCCTTCACGCTGGCTGCCCGGGCCGAGAACTTTCTTCACGGCAATCCGGATCTCGATGACACGATTCGCCGCTTGCAGGCCTTCGCCGAGGCCGGTGCCGATGTGCTTTATGCGCCGGGGCTGCGCAACGCTGAAGAGGTACTGGCGGTGGTCCGCGCCGTGGCGCCGAAGCCGGTCAACGTGTTGATGTCCGGCGGCTTGAAGCTGACGGTCCAGGAACTGAGCGAAATGGGCGTCAAGCGCATCAGTGTCGGCTCGGCACTGGCCCTGGCGGCGCTGGGCGAGTTCTATCGCGCCGCCGAAGAGATCAAGACGTCGGGCACCTTCGGGTTTACGTCGCGGTCCATGCCGTACGCCAAGGCCAATCAATTCTTCAAAGGCTGACCATCAG
The DNA here is from genome assembly GCF_003634475.1 of Pseudomonas sp. WPR_5_2. Lineage (NCBI taxonomy): Bacteria > Pseudomonadati > Pseudomonadota > Gammaproteobacteria > Pseudomonadales > Pseudomonadaceae > Pseudomonas > Pseudomonas sp. WPR_5_2. Next base: position 103,704 of record NZ_RBLA01000003.1, read on the forward strand.
GCGGCGAGGCGCAGGTTCTGCAGGATGATCGGGCGCGCCCAGCCGTTATCGAAATCGAGTTGTTTTTGTTGCTCCACCAGTTCTTCCGGCGAGAACGGCGGGAAGGGCTTGTCCAGCAGATCGAGTTCGAACTCGGCGATCGGTAGGTGCAACGGACGCGGTTGCGGCGCCGGGCCGGCTTCCGGCAACGGCTGACCGGCGGTCAACACGATCGGACGCACCCAGCCGCTTTCGAAGTCCTGCTGTTTTTGCTGGGCGACGATTTCTTCCGGGGGGAATGGTGGGAACGGCTTGTCGGCCAGGTCCATTTCGAACTCGGCAATCGGCAGGAACAGCGGCTCGGGCGGGCGAACCTCGTTGTCCTTCACGTCGCATTCGCGCTGGGAAACGATGTGCGCCAGCAGGTCGCTGCCAACGGTAGGTTCGACGGGGCTTTCGAGATCGACCGGTGGAAAATTGAGCGATGGCGGCAGTACATCCTCACCCGACTGTTCAGCCAGCGCACGGGCAAAGAAATCCTGCCAGATGTGGCTGACGCCGCTCAGTGCCTGGGTGTTTCGCAGGTTGTAGTCGCCATAGGGCGAGATAAAACCTGTGATGGTGGGTTGAATGTCTGACATTTCTCTCGGTCGACGCTCAGCTCTGGCAAAATGCTCGATAGTTTTGTTATCGGCCGTTTTTGCCGATCATTAATTTTTTGAGCGTTTTTTCCCATGATTGAGCAACCGGCGGCGTGCCGCATCCATGTCGAAGCCTTGGGCGCGACCTTTCAGCCACAGGCCGAGCATTGGGCCGAGCGCCTGGGGCTGCCGTTGCAGGTGGATAACGGTGAGTTCGCGTTGCAGGTAGGCGAGCAGGGCTTGCAGCTGCAGCAGCTCGGCGCGGACGCGCCTGGCCCGGTGCGGGTGGACTTCGTCGAGGGTGGCGCGGCCCATCGCCGGTTGTACGGCGGCGGCAGCGGGCAGATGATCGCCAAGGCCGTTGGCATCGCTCAGGGCGTGCGTCCGCGGGTGCTGGATGCCACGGCGGGGCTGGGCAAGGATGCGTTCGTGCTGGCCAGCCTGGGCTGCGAAATGAGCCTGATCGAGCGCCAGCCGTTGATTGGGGCCTTGCTCGAGGATGGTCTGGCCCGTGGCGCCGAAGATTTCGACGTGGCGCCGATCGTGGCGCGCATGCGCTTGCTCAAGGGCAATTCGATCGAGGTGATGCGCAACTGGGAAGGTGAACCGCCGCAGGTGATCTATCTCGACCCGATGTTCCCGCATCGTGAGAAAACCGCGTTGGTGAAGAAGGAAATGCGCCTGTTCCGGCCGCTGGTGGGCGATGACCCCGATGCGCCGGCCTTGCTCCAGGCCGCATTGGCTTTGGCCACCCACCGGGTCGTAGTCAAGCGCCCGCGCAAGGCGCCATGCATTGAGGGGCCCAAGCCGAGTCATGCGCTGGATGGCAAGTCCAGTCGGTATGACATCTATCCGAAGAAAGCGCTCAAGGCTTAAGACCGAGTTGCCCCAATCGCGAGCAAGCTTTGCTCCCACAGGGTTTGAGGCGTTCACAAACATTGAACCCTGGACAAAACCTGTGGGAGCAAGGCTTGTCGGATCGCCGCACCGCCGCGATGGCGTCAGCCCTGACGCCACAAATACCTCAGACTGATTCGGGCCGATAAGCCCGCATAAACAACCCCACAACTTCCCGCACATGGCTCTCCGCCGCTTCCCCGGTCAACGGCTCGCCACACCCGTACAACAACCGGAAATTCGCCGCGCCCTTGAGCAGGCAAAAAAAATGCTCCGCTGCATTACGCGGTTTATCGATGCTCAGCGCGCCACTCTGATCCACCTTGCTCAGCAGTCGCTCCATGCCGTGCAGCATGCGTTCTGGGCCTGCCTCGAAGAAGATCAGTGAGAGCTTCGGGTCCTGGCTGCCCAGGGTCATGATCAAACGGTGCAGGTTCACCGATTCGTCGCTGTTGATCAGGTGATGGAAGCCGCGGGCAATGTTCAGCAGCACGGTTTCCACGGCCACGCCTTCCGGCAGTTCAAAAAACAGAGGCGGCAATTGCTCCTCGCACTTGGCCACCACGGCCGCGGAGAACAGCGTCTCCTTGTCGTTGAAATGGCTGTAGACCGTGAGCTTCGATACTCCGGCCTGCGCTGCGACAGCATCCATGCTGGTGTTGGCATATCCCTTGGTCAAAAACAGCGTCTTCGCCGCGTCGAGGATCGCCTGGCGCTTGGCCAGATCCTTGGGGCGGCCAGGGCCGTTGGGTGCTGAAAGATTGTTCGGCATATGCGCTTTTATTACTGGACTGGTGAGTTTGCTATTAATAACATACCGGTCAGTATAATTATTCCAAGCACCATTAGCGAAAGGTCCTTCACCATGTTCCGCTATGCCTTGCCCCTCGCGTTGCCAGTCACCCTGGCGTTTTTTTTGACGGCGTGTGGTCACGAAGAGGCGCCCCAAACCAGCGTTCGCCCGGCCATGGTGGTTCAGCCAGAGCCTTCGGCCCAGGTGATGGAAAGCTATCCCGGCGAAGTCCGTGCCCGCTTTGAACCGGACCTGGCATTCCGCATCGGCGGTAAAGTCAGCCGACGACTGGTCGAGGAGGGTCAGCGGGTCAGGGCCGATCAACCCCTGGCGGAACTCGATCCGCAAGATGTGCGCCTGCAACTGGAGGCCACCCGTGCCCAGGTCGCGGCTGCCGAGGCCAATCTGAATATGGTGCGCGCCGAGCGTGATCGCTATAAAACGTTGATGGAACGTCAGTTGGTCAGCCGTTCGCAGTACGACAACGCGGAAAACCTCTACCGCTCCGGCGAAGCGCGTCTCAAGCAGATCAAGGCCGAATTCAACGTCTCGACCAACCAGGCCAGCTACGCCGTGTTGCGTGCACCACAGGACGGTGTCGTGGCCAAACGAGCGCTGGAAGTCGGGCAGGTCGTGGCCGCCGGGCAAACGGTATTCACCCTCGCCACCGATGGCGAACGTGAAGTATTGATCAGCCTGCCGGAGCAGAGCTTCGGCCGCTTCAAGGTCGGTCAACCGGTGTCGGTGGAACTGTGGACGCAACCGGATCAGCGCTTCGCCGGGCACATCCGCGAGCTGTCGCCATCCGCCGATCCGAAGTCCCGCACCTTCGCTGCCCGTATCGCGTTTACCGGTGGCAAAGTCCCCGCCGAACTGGGCCAGAGCGCCCGGGTGTTCGTGCAAACCGCCGAGTCCGTCCCGCTGGCGGTGCCGCTGTCTGCACTGACCGCGGAAAACGGCGTGACCTACGTCTGGGTCGTCAGCGCCAACAACACCCTGAAGAAAACTCCGGTGCGGATCGGTGCCTTCGGTGAGAAAACCGTCCCGGTGCTCGAAGGTCTCAACGCCAGCGACTGGGTAGTAGCCGCCGGCGTCCATGTGCTTCTGGACGGGCAGCAGGTGCGCCCGGTGGATCGCTCCAACCGCGTGGTCAATCTGGCGGACAAGGAGTAATCCCCGATGGGTTTCAATCTTTCCGAATGGGCGCTGCGTAATCGCCAGATCGTCCTGTTCCTGATGCTGTTGCTGGCCATCGTCGGCGCGCTGTCCTACACCAAGCTCGGCCAGAGCGAAGACCCGCCGTTTACCTTCAAGGCCATGGTGGTTCGTACCAACTGGCCAGGCGCCACGGCACAAGAGGTCTCGCGCCAGGTCACCGAACGCATCGAAAAGAAGCTGATGGAAACCGGTGAGTACGAACGCATCGTGTCGTTCTCCCGCCCCGGTGAATCACAGGTGACGTTCATTGCCCGCGACTCCATGCACTCGGTGGAGATTCCCGAGCTCTGGTATCAGGTGCGCAAGAAGGTCAGCGACATCCGCCACACCCTGCCGCCAGGTATTCAGGGGCCGTTCTTCAACGATGAGTTCGGCACCACGTTCGGCAATATCTACGCCTTGACTGGCGACGGCTTCGATTACGCCGTGCTCAAGGATTATGCCGACCGCATCCAGATTCAGTTGCAACGGGTCAAGGACGTGGGCAAGGTCGATCTGCTCGGCTTGCAGGATGAAAAAATCTGGATCGAGCTGTCCAACGTCAAGCTCGCCACGCTTGGCTTGCCGCTGGCAGCGGTGCAGCAGGCGCTTGAAGAACAGAATGCCGTGTCCACCGCCGGCTTTTTCGAAACCAGCAGCGAGCGATTGCAGCTACGGGTCTCGGGGAATTTTCAGACCGTCGATGAGATAAAAAACTTTCCGATTCGGGTCGGGGATCGCACTTTCCGTATCTCTGATGTGGCCGACGTGCGCCGTGGCTTCAACGATCCACCGGCGCCTCGTATGCGTTTCATGGCGCAGGACGCTATCGGTCTGGCCGTGGCCATGAAGGACGGCGGTGACATTCTGGTGTTGGGCAAAGCTCTGGAAGTCGAGTTCGCCCGCATCCAGAAAAACCTCCCGGCCGGCATGCAACTGCGCAAGGTTTCCGATCAACCGGCGGCGGTGAAAACCGGTGTCGGCGAGTTCGTCCAGGTCCTGGTGGAAGCCCTGGCCATCGTGTTGCTGGTGAGCTTCTTCTCCCTTGGCGTGCGCACCGGCATGGTAGTCGCTTTGGCAATCCCGCTGGTATTGGCCATGACCTTCGCCACCATGTATTACCTGGGCATCGGCCTGCACAAGATATCCCTCGGCGCGTTGGTGCTGGCACTGGGTTTGCTGGTGGACGATGCGATCATCGCCGTGGAAATGATGGCGATCAAAATGGAACAGGGCTTCGACCGGATCAAGGCGGCGAGCTATGCCTGGACCAGCACCGCGTTCCCGATGCTCACCGGTACGTTGATTACCGCGGCCGGGTTCCTGCCGATCGCCACCGCGCAATCGGGCACCGGCGAATACACCCGTTCGATCTTCCAGGTGGTGACCATCGCGCTGCTGGCATCGTGGGTAGCGGCGGTGGTTTTCGTGCCGTACCTCGGGGAAAAACTCCTGCCGGACCTGGCGAAAATTCACGCGGCGAAACACGGTACTGACCAACCCGATCCCTACGGCACGCCGTTTTATCAGCGGGTGCGGCGTCTGGTGGAGTGGTGCGTGCGTCGACGCAAGACGGTGATCGCGGCGACGGTGATTCTGTTCATTGCTTCGGTGTTCCTCTTCCGTTTTGTGCCACAGCAATTTTTCCCGGCGTCGGGCCGACTGGAATTGATGGTCGATCTGAAACTGGCCGAAGGCGCTTCACTGAGCAACACTGCCGAGGAGGTCAAGCGCCTCGAAGCGTTGCTCAAGGACAAGGCCGGGATCGACAACTACGTGGCTTACGTGGGCACCGGCTCGCCGCGTTTTTACCTGCCGCTGGATCAGCAGCTTCCCGCCGCGAGTTTCGCCCAGTTTGTCGTGCTGGCGAAAACCATCGAGGAGCGCGAAACCCTGCGTACCTGGCTGATCGCTACCCTCAACGAACAATTCCCGGCCCTGCGTTCGCGGGTCACTCGCCTGGAAAACGGTCCGCCGGTTGGCTATCCGGTGCAGTTCCGGGTGACCGGCGAGCACATCGAGGAAGTCCGTGCACTGGCACGCAAAGTGGCGGCCAAGGTTCGCGAAAATCCTCATGTGGTTAACGTTCATCTGGACTGGGAAGAACCGAGCAAAGTCGTTTATCTGAATGTCGATCAGGACCGTGCGCGGGCACTGGGCGTGAGCACGGTGAACCTGTCGAAGTTCCTGCAAAGTTCGCTGACCGGTTCCAGCGTCAGCCAATATCGCGAAGACAACGAGTTGATCGAGATCCTGCTGCGCGGCACTTTGCATGAGCGCACCGAGCTGTCGTTGTTGCCAAGCCTGGCGGTGCCGACCGACAACGGTCGCAGCGTGGCCCTGTCGCAAATCGCGACCCTGGAGTACGGCTTTGAAGAAGGGGTGATCTGGCACCGTAACCGCCTGCCCAACGTGACCGTACGCGCCGACATCTATGGCAAGGAACAACCGGCGACGCTGGTGCAGCAAATCATGCCGACCCTCGACCCGATCCGTGCCGAATTGCCGGACGGCTATTTGCTGGATGTCGGCGGCACCGTGGAAGACTCCGCGCGCGGGCAGAACTCGGTGAAGGCCGGTGTGCCGTTGTTCATCGTGGTCGTACTGACGTTGTTGATGTTGCAACTGCGCAGTTTCTCACGCACGGCGATGGTGTTTCTGACGGCGCCACTGGGGCTGATCGGGGTGACGCTGTTCCTGATGGTGTTCCGCCAGCCGTTTGGTTTCGTGGCCATGCTCGGGACTATCGCGTTGTCGGGGATGATCATGCGCAACTCGGTGATTCTGGTGGATCAGATCGAGCAGGACATCGCTGCCGGATTGAAGCCTTGGCAAGCGATCATCGAGGCCACGGTGCGGCGGTTTCGGCCGATCGTGTTGACGGCACTGGCGGCGGTACTGGCGATGATTCCGTTGTCGCGCAGTGTGTTTTTCGGGCCGATGGCGGTGGCAATCATGGGGGGGTTGATTGTGGCGACGGCGTTGACGCTGTTGTTCTTGCCGGCGTTGTATGCGGCGTGGTTCAGGGTCAAGAAAGAGCCGGCCTGAGTTCGTTGGACTTGGCGGCCTTCGGGCCGACCAGGTTCCTGGTTGATTGAGTACATATCCATTCCTGCGGTAACGGCGGCTGGCGGTTTCGCCCTTACGGCGAGTCACTTGGAAGAGCGCCAAGTAACCAAGCGCTCTTGCCCCTTTCGTTCGGCGCCTCGCTAAGGCTCGGCATGCCCTTGCTCCGGTCCTGCTCCGTGGGCCCGCCGCGATCGGCCATCCCTGGCCGGGCGCGGCTAAACCGGCATCCATGCCGGTTTGCCCACTGCGCAGAACCTCCACTCGGCCTCTCGAGGTGGCAAGAAGATCAAAAGCCAAAGCAACGCGAGGCGGCCTGACAGCCGACCTGATTTTGCAGACTTCCCCCAATTCAACTGTGGGAGATTCTATGGTTGAGGGGAAGCCCTCATCTGGTTTTCGGCTGGTATTCGCTCCGACTTTCGTTAGGAGCTCCACTATGATCAAACACAGTCCAAATCCCCCAGATGCAACCCCGGGTCTACAGGCGAAAACCACTTACCGCCCCTGTCCAATTTTCACCATCCATCCGGGCATCCGTTCCGAAACCCTCCTTGCCCATACCCATGAAACCCTTGCTTCAGCCAATGTCATGGCCACGGAATTGTCTTCCAGCCTGATCGGCCCGACGTGCAATCTGGTGCTGGGTATTCAACAGATGATTGTGCTGGCGCAGCTGTCGGTGAACCGTGTGCTGGATCAGATCGAACCGCAGCAATAGCAAACAAAAAGCCCGCTGACTCTGGGAGAGTCAGCGGGCTTTCTTCAAACGGTGAAAGTTGTTCTATCAGTCAGGCCGAGGAGTGGCCATCGCGAGCAAGCTTTGCTCCTACAGGTTTTGTGTTGCGGGTCAGAGGGAGCCGAAGACCTTCTTCGCCAAACTGGTCGCCGCCGCCGCCGGATCCTTGCGAATGGCTTCTTCCTGTTTGCCGATCATCTCGAACAAGCCATTGAGCGCTTGCTCGGTGACGTAGTTTTCGACGTTGGCGTTTTTCGCATCCACTACGCCCATGGTCGCCGCTTGCCCGGCGAACGAGTTGTACTGCTGGGCCAGGCCAACCTTGTCGGTAGCTTGCTTGACGATCGGCAGGAACTTGACGCGGATCTGTTCGCGGCTGGTCTTGTTCAGGTATTGGGTGGCCGAGTCGTTGCCGCCGCTGAGGATGCCCTTGGCATCATCGACGGTCATTTTCTTCACGGCATCGACGAGGATCGGCTGGGCCTGGACAACTGCGGTTTCTGCCGCTTTGTTCATGCTGGCTTCCAGCTCATCGACCTGATCACCCATGCCGAACTGTTTCATCTTGCTCGCGACTTTGCCCAGTTTGCCAGGCAGTTCGATTTTCACGTCCGGGTTGTTGCTGAAACCGCCCGGTGTGCCGAGCTGTTTCACGGCCAGTTGAGCACCTTGGGTCAGGGCGTCCTTGAGGCCACCGGTGGCGTCTTTTTGCGACAGGTCACTCAGGGACAGCGCCAGAGCGCTCACGGAAATCATCAGGCCTGCACACAGGCCGGCAAAACGGAGGGTAGGGCGGAGCATGGCAACTTCCTTTTTCAAAAAGACACTTAGCGGGCCGCGTCGACGCGAACCTTCAATGGCTGTGGATCGGTGCCGTCCAGCCGCACGGCGTGATTCTCAGTGGTGATGAACAGCAGTTTGCCATCGACCTCAATGCGAGCGCTCACCGAGTAACGATGGTTGGGCTCGATCTGCAATGGGTCGTAGCTGAGGTGGAACGGCAAGGGCACCTGGCCTTTGACCGGTCCGCGTTGCTCATCGATAACCTTGGCCGGGGCATCGGCGAGTGAGATGTCTTGCAGGCTGACACTCAGGACGGCGGTGGGCGGCAGCGCAATGCGTTGCAGATAGAAGACTTCACCGTTGAGGGTTGCCTTGGGCGCAGGTGTTGGGTGCTGGCAAGCTGTCAGCAGCAGGGCGACTGCGATCAGGGACAGTTTTTTCATCGGACTATCTCCATGTCTGGGGGCGTCAGAACCGCCTGACGCCCTGATCAATTTAGACGGTTTGAACGGGTTGATCGGCCGCATCTTCAACGCGATGCAACGCCACCTGCCGGATCGACAAGCGGATTTCCGCCGGCAACACCCGTTTGGCCGCACCTTCGGCCAATTCGCCGAGCAGTTCGTGATAGCCCAGCTTGCCGGCATCGTCGCGCTTGAGTACGTCGAGATCGAGCAGGGTCTGGATGAAGTGGCGGAACAGGCTCTTGTCAAAGAATTCCGGGGCGTTCAGGCCGTGCAGGATCGACAGGCGCTGGGCCATGACCGTGCACAGGTCTTCCAGTTCTTCGGCGCTGATGCTGTTCTGGCCGCTGTTGAGCAGCAGGGAAACGGTCATGTAGAAGCGCTGCAAGGTCTGGGCGATGCTTTTCGACAGCAGCGTCAGCAGTACGAAATGCCGCGAGCTTGGGGCAGGGCGCAGGTAGACGTCGTTCTCGAAGCGCAGCAGGCCTTGTTCGACGAACGCTTCCAGCCATTGATCGATCACCGCGTCCAGCTCGTCCAGCGACCAGCGAATGAACAACTCCGCTTGCAGGTACGGGTACAGCGCGCGGGTGTAGCGCAGGATCTGTTCACGGTTCATGCGCGATGCGCTCTGGAAGAAACTCGCCAGCAGCGCCGGCAAGGCGAAGATATGCAGCACGTTGTTGCGGTAGTAGGTCATCAGGACGGCGTTCTGCTCGTCCAGATACAGAATCTTGCCCAGGGCATCGCTCTGCTCGGAGAGCAGGTCCATGTCCTTCACATGCTCGATCAGCGCTCGACCGTCACCGTCCGGCAACGTGGTATGCGGTGAGTACGGGACCTTGCGCAATAGCGCCAGGTACAGATCGAGGACCCGTGCCATGGCGCGATCGTCCAGAGCCAGACGGCTGGTGGACAGCAGCGCCAACGCCACCAGGTTGACCGGGTTGATCGCGGCCGCTTCATTCAGATGCTGCGCGACTTTATCCCCGAGGCGATTGGTGGTTTCGTTGAGCCAAGCGGGCTTGAACTGCGGGCCGAACTCCTGTTTGCGCCAGTCTGGCTGTTCGCTGTCGAGGAACTCCGCCAGTTTGATCGGCTCGCCGAAGTTCACCGCCACCTGGCCGAAACGCTGCTTGAGCGCGCCGATGACTTTGAAGATGTCGAAGATCGATTCTTTCTTCTTGCTCGCCCCGCGCAATTCGCCGAGGTAAGTGCGGCCTTCCAGCACGCGCTCATAACCGATGTACACCGGCACGAACACGATGGGCACGCGCGAGGAGCGCAGGAAGCTGCGCAGGGTGATCGCCAGCATCCCGGTTTTCGGTTGCAGCATGCGCCCGGTGCGCGAACGGCCACCCTCGACGAAGTACTCCACCGGGAAGCCCTTGGTGAACAGCGTGTGCAGGTATTCGTTGAACACCGAGGTGTACAGCGGGTTGCCCTTGAACGTGCGGCGCATGAAAAACGCACCGCCACGGCGCAGCAGGCCGCCGATGCCTGGCATGTTCAGGTTGATCCCGGCGGCGATGTGCGGCGGGGTCAGGCCGTTGCGGAACAGCAGGTAGGAGAGCAGCAGGTAGTCGATATGGCTGCGATGGCACGGCACATAGATCACTTCGTAACCTGGGGCGACCTTCTGCACGCCTTCGATGTTGTTGACCTTGATACCGTCGTAGATCTTGTTCCAGAACCAGCTCAGCACCACTTCCATAAAGCGGATCGCCGTGTAGGTGTAATCCGAGGCGATCTCGTTGCCGTAGCGCAACGCCTGGGCCTTGGCTTTCTCCGGGGAGATGTTTTCGCGCTCGGCTTCGTCGATGATCGCCTGCTTGACCAGCGGCTGATTGACCAGGCCCTTGACCAGGTTGCGCCGGTGGGAAATGTCCGGGCCAATGACGGCGGTTTTCAAATTGCGGAAATGTACCCGCAGGATGCGCTGGGCCATGCGCACGGTGCGTTCGTGGCCTTTGTTGTGCTCGATCAGCTCGCGCAGGTGGATCGGCGCGGAGAACTGCACGCGGGTCTTGCGTCCCAGCACGATGATGCTGAGTAGGCGGCGCAATCGCCCGGTGACCGCCCAACTGTCGGCAAACAGCAACTTCCACGGGCTCGACTCGCTGTCCGGCGACTGGCCCCAGAACACGCTGACCGGAATGATCTGCGCATCTTCGGCGGCATTCTGGCTCAGGGCGCTGACGAGGCGGGTCAAGGTCGGCGGTGCGCCACGCTTGTCCTGGCGGCCGAGCCAGTCCGGGTCCGGTGTCAGGTAGAAGAACGCCGCCGGTTCCAGCAGGTTACCCACCGATACCGGCAGTACCGGGCGCGGCAAGCCAGCCTTGCTGCATTCGGTGTCGACCACGGCGAGGTCGGTCAGCGAAGGGTTTTGCAGGACGTAGAACACCGGACGACTGCGGTCGAGGTTGAGGGTGAACGACGACTGGTTGATCGTTTCCGAGCGAACCCAGAGGTACAACAGTCGGCGCAGGGTGCCAAACACAAGACGGCGGAGCGGGGAACGGGTCATACGGCATCTGCATGAGTGAATAAAAAACCGAGCGTTTGCTCGGGAGCTGGATAGTGTGCCGGATTCGCCGAAAATCGGCAAAAAAGCGGCAATCAAAGTGCTATTGAGAGATTAAATGTCTGACATATACTCGGCGCTCTGTCGCCGCAGCCCTTTATGGGACGGCATGTGCAGGCTGACGTTCCCGAGGCTTTCCTGCGAAAAGCCCGATCAATAATAAAAAAGGAGTATGAACAGATGGCAACACGTGAAACCGGCAACGTGAAGTGGTTCAACGACGCCAAGGGCTACGGCTTCATTCAGCGCGAAGACGGGGTGGATGTGTTCGTGCACTACCGCGCGATTCGCGGTGAGGGCCACCGCTCGCTGACCGAAGGCCAACAGGTCGAGTACGGGGTGGTGGAAGGGCAGAAGGGGTTGCAGGCTGAGGATGTTGTAGGGCTTTAAACCAGTCTACAAATCATACAAAACCCTGTGGGAGCAAGGCTTGCCCGCGATGGCAGTGTGTCAGTAAACATTATGTCGATTGACACACCGCCATCGCGGGCAAGCCTTGCTCCCACGGGATTGCGGTGCCGTGGGTTAAGCCGTTTTCCAGGTGATCTCTTCTTCACCGTCGGCGCTGATGCGAATCCAGCGATCCGCCGTCTCCTCACCTTCTTCCTCGACCCAACTGCCCGGCGCGCAACGCACTTCGACGTTCAGCGCGGCAAACGCGGCGCGGGCGCAGGCGATGTCGTCGTCCCACGGGGTCTGGTCACTTTCCAGGTACAGGCTGTTCCATTTGCCCACGGCTTTGGGCAACCAGGTCACCGGCACATTGCCGGCCTTGCACTTGTAGGTCTGGCCTTTCTGGACCCAGTCGGTGCATGGGCCCAATGCCGCACTGAGCCAGGCGGAAACCGCCTTATGGTCGACGTCGGCGTCTTTCAGGTAAATCTCGATATCGGGTTGGCGCATGGATGTCCTCACTGCGTGTCTGAAAAATCCATTCGCGGATTTAGCCGGTCCTGGGCCGTTGCCCAGGACCAAAATGAATAACTATTGAAGAATGAAATAATCGTAGCGCATCGAAACGGTGACCTCGAACGGCTCCGCCTGCTCGATGACCGCCGCCCGGCGCTCGGCACTGGCGCGCCAGCCGTGAGGCGTCATGGCCAGCAGATTCGCCCGGTCCTGACCGCTGGCAAGCGTCAGTTTGTATTCCAGGGTTTCACTGTGCGCCAGCGCCATGCCTTCCGGCACCAGGGCCAGGTGTTTGTCGTCGGTGTATTCGCGGACTTCGTCGTACAGCCGCTCGCGCAATTCCATCAGATGGCCGCTGGTCGGTCCGACTTTCATCAGGCCGCCACCGGGGCTGAGCAGACGTTTGGCCTCCTGCCAGTCCAACGGGCTGAAGACGCTGGCCAGGAACTGGCAACTGCCCGATGCCAATGGTACCCGCGCCATGCTGGCGATCAACCAGGTCAGTCGCGGATTGCGTTTGCAAGCGCGTTTGACCGCTTCCCGGGAGATGTCCAGCGCGTAGCCGTCGGCATCCGGTAGGGCGTCGGCGATTTGCGCGGTGTAGTAACCCTCGCCACAGCCGATGTCGACCCAACGCGCCGGCGCATAACCGGCCGCCAGCTCTGCCAGGCGTCTGGCCACCGGCGCATAGTGCCCGGCGTTGAGGAAGTCGCGACGGGCTTCGACCATCGCCTGGTTATCCCCTGGGTCACGGCTGTTCTTGTGCTGCACCGGCAGCAGGTTCAGGTAACCCTGGCGCGCACGGTCGAAGCGGTGCCCGGCGGGGCAGGCCACGCCGTTGTCCACCGCATTGAGCGGTTCGCTGCAGATCGGGCAAGCGAGCATCAGGCGAGCAACTTGATCAGGGTCTGGTAGTAGATCTCGGTCAGTACATCGAGGTCGGCCGCCAATACACGCTCGTTGACCTGGTGGATGGTCGCGTTGACCGGCCCCAGTTCGACCACTTGCGTGCCCATGGTCGCGATGAAACGCCCGTCGGAGGTACCGCCACTGGTGGAGGCCTTGGTTTCGCGACCGGTGATGTCCTTGATGCTCGACGACACCGCGTCGAGCAGAGCGCCCGGTTCGGTGAGGAACGGCAGGCCCGACAATGCCCAATCGATGTGCCAGTCCAGGCCATGCTTGTCGAGGATGTCGGCGACGCGCTTCTGGAGGCCTTCGACGGTGGATTCGGTGGAGAAGCGGAAGTTGAACACTGCCACCAGATCACCGGGGATGACGTTGGTCGCGCCGGTGCCGGAGTTCACATTGGAGATCTGGAAACTGGTCGGCGGGAAGAAGTCGTTGCCGTGGTCCCAGTGCTCGGCGGCCAGTTCGGCCAGGGCCGGGGCGGCGAGGTGGATCGGGTTCTTGGCCAGGTGCGGGTAGGCCACGTGACCCTGCACGCCGCGTACGGTGAGCTTGGCGCCGAGGGAGCCGCGACGCCCGTTCTTGACCACGTCACCCACCAGGGTGGTACTCGACGGTTCGCCGACGATGCACCAATCCAGGCGCTCCTTGCGTGCCACCAGACGTTCGATCACCGCCTTGGTGCCGTGGTGCGCCGGGCCTTCTTCGTCGCTGGTGATCAGGAAGGCAACCTTGCCCTTGTGATCCGGGTAGTCGGCGACGAAACGCTCGGCCGCCACGGTCATGGACGCGAGGCTACCTTTCATGTCTGCCGCGCCACGGCCGCAGAGCATGCCGTGTTCGTCGATCACCGCGTTGAACGGGTCGATCTGCCAGGCGGTCACTGGACCTGTCGGCACCACGTCGGTGTGACCGGCGAAGCACAGCACCGGGCCGTCGTGTTTGCCGTGGGTGGCCCAGAAGTTATCCACATCTTCGATGCGCATCGGTTCCAGCATGAAACCGGCATCGCCCAGGCGCTGCATCATCTGCTTCTGGCAATCGGCGTCGACCGGCGTCACGGACGGACGGCGGATCAGGTCGATGGCGAGTTGGAGGGTCGGCGAAAGGTCGGCTTGGGCCGTCATGGAAAACTCCGAAAATCATGAATGTGGGCACGGACTCACTGTGGGAGCGAGCCTGCTCGCGAATGCGGTATATCAGCCAACATAAACGTTGATTGTTACAACGCCTTCGCGAGCAGGCTCGCTCCCACAGGGCTCAGGTCCGGCCATTGGGCCGCAGGCCCCGCAAAATGGCGGTTATCTTAAAGCAAAACGGCGACCATTGGCCGCCGTTTAGTGCATCGGTGAAGATTTAGACCGCTGGTGCCGTTTCGGTCTCGGCGGTCGGTTTCGGCAGGGACGACAGGAACGCCATGATCAGCGCCGCCAGGTACGGCAGCGACTGCACCAGCAACATGGTCACCCAGAAGCGCATGTCATTGCTCGGCATGCCGTTGACCAGGAAGATCCCCAGCGCCGCGCCCCACAGCAACAGCATGATGAACACCTCTTCCCGCGCTTCCGAAATCGCCACCCAGAAGCCGTGGTTATCGGCGTTCTTCGGCGTGCGGAAGAACGGAATGCTGCTGGTGAAGAACCCGTACAGCACCGCTTTGGCGATGGTGTGCGACAACGCCAGCCCGGCCAGGGCCGCGCAGAACGCATCCTTGAGGTTCACGCCCACGGCGCGACGGTAAAGGAAGATGATCTTGCCGACCTTGAACACGAACAACGCCAGTGGCGGGATCGCGAAAATCAGCAGCGGCGGATCAACCCGTTGCGGCACGATGATCATCGCCGCCGACCACAACAGCGCGCCGACGGTGAAGAAGATGTTCATGCCGTCCGCCACCCACGGCAACCAGCCCGCGAGGAAGTGGTAGCGCTGGCCGCGGGTCAGCTCGGTGTCCTTGCCGCGCAGCAGGCTGCGGGTGTGACGCTTGATGATCTGAATCGCGCCATAGGCCCAGCGGAAGCGCTGTTTCTTGAAGTCGATAAAGGTATCGGGCATCAGGCCCTTGCCGTAGCTGTCGTGGTAATACGCCGCCGACAGACCTTTTTCGAACACCCGCAGGCCCAGCTCGGCGTCTTCGCAGATGCACCAGTCGGCCCAGCCCAGTTCCTCGAGCACCGAGCGACGGGTCATGGTCATGGTGCCGTGCTGGATGATCGCGTCGCGGTCGTTGCGGGTGACCATGCCGATATGGAAGAAGCCTTTGTATTCCGCGTAGCAGAGCTTCTTGAAAGTGCTTTCGTTCTGGTCGCGGTAGTCCTGCGGCGACTGCACCACGGCGATTTTCGGATCGGCGAAGTGCGGCACCATGTGCTTGAGCCAGTTGGGGTGCACGCAGTAATCGGAGTCGATCACCGCAATCACTTCGGCATCCTTGGCGGTGTGCGGAATCAGGTAGTTCAGCGCGCCGCCCTTGAAGCCGGCCAATGGCGCGACATGGAAGAACTTGAAGCGCGGGCCGAGGGTTTCGCAGTAGTCGCGCACCGGCTCCCAGACCGCCGGGTCCTTGGTGTTGTTATCGATGATCAGGACTTCGAAGTCCGGATAGTCGAGATTGGCCAGGGCATCGAGGGTCTGTTTGACCATCTCCGGCGGCTCGTTGTAGCAGGGAACGTGGATCGACACTTTCGGGCGGTAGCTGGAGTCACCCTCCACCGGCAGGAATTCCCGGCGCCGCTTGTGAATCCACACCGCTTCGGCCAGTTCGTGGGCCTCGGTCAGCAACACGATAAACACCCCGAGCGCGCCGAGGGCGAGCAGGATGCCCACTGTCAGGCTGAACCAGGTGCTGTATTGCAGGCTGTAGTCATAACCGATCCACACCAGCACCGAACCGCAGAGGAACGCGATAAAGGTCAGGAAGGTTCGGCCACGCTGGCGCAGGGCCGAGCCGTCGATCATCAGCAGGGTCAGCGACAACAACGCCAGCACCACCGAGCCAACCGCCAGCACGCGCCATTGCGGGATCGCGACCACCGGGCCTTCGAAGTTGAATTTCTGCTGACGTGCGGCGTTGAACACGCCCCAATAAGCGCCTACGGAGCCTTCGTCACTGGCCTTCCAAGGTTGGTCGAAAGCTTCGATCACAAAGTAGTTGAAGCCCTGGCGGTTGAGCTTGTTGACCAGCGTACGCAGGTAAATCGCCTGGTCCGCCGGCGATGCATCGGCACCACCGCGCATGCGACCGTTGCTCGGCCAGCCGACTTCGGACAGCAGCAGCGGTTTTTTCGGGAACATCTTCTTCAGGTCGCGGGCGCGGTCCAGAACGAACTGCTGGGCCTTGTCCACCGGGATGAATTCCCAGTAGGGCAGGATGTGCGCGGCAATCAGGTCGACGTGCTTGGCCAGCTCAGGGTGCTCTTCCCAAACGTGCCACTGTTCGGACGTGGTCACCGGCACCTTCACGGCGGCCCGGACACGATCGAGCAGTACGCTGAGCTCCTGGGCGGTGATTTCCTTACGGAATAGCGCTTCGTTACCGACAACCACCCGAACCACGCTGCGCGAGGAGTTGGCGATTTCGATGGCGCGTTTGATCTCCCGTTCGTTGCGTTCCTGATCCGGACTGATCCAGATCCCCAGCGTCACCCGCAAGCCGAACTCTTCCGCCAGTTTCGGGATGTTCTCCAGCGTGCCATCAACCGAATAGATACGGATGTTGTCCGTCAGCTTGCTCATGATCTCGAGGTCGCGACGCATCTCTTCGTCGGTCGGGTACTGTTCTTTCTGTGGGAATTGACCTTGCTGGAACGGCGAATAGGAGAAGCCAGAGATCTGTTCAGGCCAGTTGGGGGCGGTGACCGGGCGATTGATCAGCGCCCAGAAGCCGGTAAACAAGGCGGCGATGGCGAGCACCACCACCAGGTTGAGTCCAAATTTACGCGATGACATGGTTATTTCAGGTTCCAAAGGCTGTGGAACGAAGGAACGGTTGGCAGTCGCCAAGGGGCGCGCATCCTACACCGGGCCTTCCCTGACCGTACAGCAGACAGGGAATTGCCCGACATTGGGCAATCGGCTTTCACATAAGTTCTTACACTTGTAGCTTGAAACTTAAAACTTCTAGCCGGGTAGCCCTATAATGCGCGCCGGTTTTTGAGGTGTTGGTCATGAGTACAGAAGATCCGCGGTTTGCTGGCATCGCCCGT
The DNA here is from genome assembly GCF_003634475.1 of Pseudomonas sp. WPR_5_2. Classification (NCBI taxonomy): domain Bacteria; kingdom Pseudomonadati; phylum Pseudomonadota; class Gammaproteobacteria; order Pseudomonadales; family Pseudomonadaceae; genus Pseudomonas; species Pseudomonas sp. WPR_5_2. The sequence continues at coordinate 120,870 of NZ_RBLA01000003.1, forward strand.
TTGTATGGCATCGAAGGGCTCGAGCGTCTGCGCGCGGCCCATGTGGCGATCGTCGGTGTGGGTGGCGTCGGTTCCTGGGCGGCGGAAGCCATGGCCCGTTGCGGTGTGGGCGAGATTTCGCTGTTCGACCTGGACGATGTCTGTGTCAGCAACGCCAACCGTCAGTTGCACGCGCTGGACAGTACCGTCGGCAAGCCCAAGGTCGAGGTGATGGCCGAGCGCCTGCGCGGGATCAACCCTGACTGCACGGTGCACGCGGTGCCGGATTTTGTCACCCGCGAGACCATGGCCGAGTACATCACGCCCAACATCGACTGCGTGATCGACTGCATCGACAGCGTCAACGCCAAGGCGGCGCTGATCGCCTGGTGCAAGCGCCGCAAGATCCAGATCATCACCACCGGCGGCGCGGGCGGGCAGATCGATCCGACGCTGATCCAGGTCTGCGACCTGAACCGCACCTTCAATGACCCGTTGGCCTCCAAAGTGCGTTCCACGCTGCGCCGCGACTACGGCTTCTCTCGTACCGTGACCCGCCACTACAGCGTGCCGTGCGTGTTTTCCACCGAGCAACTGCGCTACCCGAAACCGGACGGCAGCATTTGTTTGCAGAAGAGTTTTGTCGGCGATGGCGTGAAGCTCGACTGTGCCGGCGGGTTTGGCGCGGTGATGATGGTGACGGCGACGTTCGGCATGGTCGCGGCGACCAAGGCGGTGGACAAGATTGTGGCGGGCGTGCGGCGGCCGGCGGATCGCATCAAACCTGAGGCTTGAGTGCTGCTGAGGGCCTCTTCGCGAGCAGGCTCGCTCCCACATTGGAGTGCGTGCCTTGTGGGAGCGAGCCTGCTCGCGAAAGCGATTAGCCAGCCAACTCATTCATCCGCTGAAGCACCGCATTCAAGCCGTTACTACGCGACTGCGACAACTGCCGACCCAGCCCCAACTGATTGAACCAGTCCGCCAAATCCACTTGCTGCAAATCCGCCGCCGACAACCCGTTAACCCGCGCTAGCAGCAACGCCACCAGCCCGCGAATCAACCGTGCGTCGCTGTTGGCCTTGAATCGCCAGTGTCCATCCTGCAATTCGCCCACCAGCCACACCTGGCTTTCACAGCCATGTACCCGGTTGGCGTCGCACATATCCACATCGCTCAACGCAGGCAGGCGTTCGCCCCACTGCATCAGCAGACGTGCCCGTTGTTCCCAGCCAGGTGCATTCTGAAAGGCTTCCAGCGCTGTCACGGCCTCGGCAGGCAAGTTCATCGCAGTAACTCCAGCGCCTGGTCCAGCGCTTCAAAGAACCGTTCCAGATCTTCGGAATCGTTGTACAGCGCCAGCGATACCCGAATCGCCCCGGCCAGTTCATAGCTTTTGAGCAGCGGCATGGCGCAGTGATGGCCGGCGCGCACGGCGATCCCCTGTTCGGTCAGCAAATGCGCCAGGTCCGAGTTATGCACACCCTCGACGGTGAAACTGGCGAGCGCCACTTGCGGCTTGCCCAGCAGTCGGATGCCATTACGTGATTCAAGGCCCTTGAGCAGGTAGTCATGCAGCGCCGCCTCATGGGCAGACACGGCGTCCTGATCGAGTCCGGCGAGGTAATCCAGGGTTGCCCCCAGGCCTATCACGCTGGCGATCGGCGGCGTACCCGCCTCGAACCCCAGCGGTGCCGGGCGAAAGCGGGCGTCGTGGTAGTTGGCGTCCAGCACCATCTCGCCGCCGAACTGCCAGGGACGCAGCTGTTGCAGCGCTTCATTGCGCCCGAACAACACGCCCAGGCCATCGGGGCCATAGAGTTTGTGACTGGAGAACACATAGAAGTCGCAACCCAGTGCCTGCACGTCGTGGCGGCCATGGACCACGCCCTGGGCGCCGTCGATGACTGTCAGTGCGTCGTGCGCCTTGGCCATCGCCAGCAGTGCGGGCAGTGGTTGCCAGGCGCCGATCACGTTGGACAACTGGCTGACCGCCAGCAGGCGGGTGCGGGGGCCGATCAATTGGGTGGCGGCTTCAAGGTCGATCACGCCATCGGCATCCAATGGCAGGATCACCAGTTTCAGTTCATGGCGATGCGCCAGTTGCTGCCACGGCAGCAGGTTGGCGTGGTGTTCCAGGGCGCTGATGACAATTTCATCGCCCGGTTGGAATAGGTGCTCCAGGCCGTAGGCCAGGAGATTCAGCGCAGACGTCGCGCCGTGGGTGAAGATGATCTGGCCGCTGTCACCGGCATTGAGCCATTGCGCGGCTTTGCGGCGGCTGTCCTCGAACGCCTGGGTGGCGTGGGCGCCGGGCAGGTGTTGCGCCCGGTGCACGTTGGCCGCGCCGTTGGCATAGTAATGCGCCAGGGCATCGAGCAAGGCTTGAGGTTTTTGCGTGGTGGCGGCGTTGTCCAGATAGGTCTGGTCTTGCCGTTGCAGGGCGGCGATGGCCGGGAAATCGGCGCGCCAGGGAGAGGGAATCATCATGCTTTAGGGCCCTGGTCAACATGGGCGGGTGTACACAGCACTTCTGTGGGAGCAAAGCTTGCTCGCGATGGGGCCCATGAGGCCGCCAAAAGCATCGCGGGCAAGCCATGCTCCCACAGAATGTCTATGACGCGCTGCTTAGTTGTGAGCGTGCAGCGCTTCGTTCAGTTCGATGGCCGATTTGTGGGTTTTGCACTCCACGGCACCGGTTTCCGAATTGCGGCGGAACAGCAGGTCGGTCTGACCGGCCAGCTCACGAGCCTTCACGACTTTGACCAGTTGGTTTTTCTCGTCCAGCAGCGCCACTTTGGTGCCGGCGGTGACGTACAGGCCCGACTCAACGGTGTTGCGGTCGCCCAACGGGATACCGATACCGGCGTTGGCGCCGATCAGGCAGCCTTCGCCCACCTTGATCACGATGTTGCCGCCACCCGACAGGGTGCCCATGGTCGAGCAACCGCCGCCCAGGTCCGAACCCTTGCCGACGAATACGCCCGCGGAAACACGGCCTTCGATCATGCCCGGGCCTTCGGTACCGGCGTTGAAGTTGATGAAACCTTCGTGCATCACGGTGGTGCCTTCGCCGACGTAAGCACCCAGGCGCAGACGTGCCGCATCAGCGATACGCACGCCGGCCGGTACCACGTAGTCGGTCATTTTCGGGAATTTGTCCACCGAGAACACTTCCAGCAGCTCACCGCGCAGGCGGGCTTCGAGTTGATGCTCGGCCAGTTCGGACAGATCGATGGCGCCCTGGCTGGTCCAGGCCACGTTCGGCAGCAACGGGAAGATACCGGCCAGGTTCAGGCCGTGTGGCTTGACCAGGCGATGGGACAGCAGGTGCAGCTTGAGGTAAGCCTCAGGGGTCGACGACAGCTGGGCATCTTCGGCCAGCAGGGTGGCGACCAGCGGCTTGTGGCTTTCGGCCAGGCGGGTCAACAGGGCAGCCTGGGCAGCATCGACGCCCTTGACGGCTTCAGCCAGTTGCGCGGCTTGAGCGGTGGTGAAGGCGATGGCCTGGTTGCCTTCGCTGTAGCCCAGGATCGGTGCGATAGCGGCGACCAGTTCGGCCGACGGGTTGAGCAGTGGCTGTGCGTAGAACACTTCCAGCCAGGCGCCTTGACGGTTTTGAGTGCCGACACCGAAGGCCAGGCTGAACAGGGTAGTGGACATGTTGATACCTCTAAAAAATTGAAACGGGCCGCTTACTTCAGAGCTGCCGCGTAGCTATCTGGCTTGAAGCCAATCAGGGTTCGGTCACCGAGATCGAGCACCGGGCGCTTGATCATCGAAGGTTGGGCGAGCATCAGTTCGATGGCTTTCGACTGGTCGAGATCGGCTTTGCGTTCGTCGTCGAGCTTGCGAAAGGTCGTACCTGCACGGTTCAACACCACTTCCCAACCATGCTCATTGCACCACTGGGTCAGGTGTTCACGGTCGATACCGACCGCTTTGTAATCATGAAAGTCATAGCTGACAGCGTGTTCATCGAGCCAGGTGCGCGCCTTTTTCATGGTGTCGCAGGCTTTGATGCCGAAAAGGTGCAACGTTTTGCTTGAAACGGTCAAGGAATCGCCCCCTTTACAGGTGCTGGAGAAAAAAGGTGTCGGATTATGCCATGACCGGACGGTTTCGCGGCGGCTGTGGTCGGGTTTGTCATTGTGTCATGACGCTAAACCTGTGGGAGCGAGCCTGCTCGCGAAGAGGTCAGAACATTCAACATCTTGGTTGGCAGTGGTGTTGCCATCGCGAGCAGGCTCGCTCCCACAGGGGCTGTGTGCGACATTGGTGCAAGGGTCACCAAGCAGTCTAAGCGGCTAATATGGCACTTCAATGCTGTCGATTGTCCGGGAACCCCGCGTTATGCAAACCGCTTACACCGTCCTGATCATGCTGATGTTGGTCGGCGTTTCGCGCCTGATCGGACGGGTGATCCCGTTGCCTCTACCCTTGGTGCAAATCGCCGCGGGTGCCTTGCTCGCCTGGCCGACACTCGGTCTGCATGTGGCCCTCGATCCCGAGTTGTTTCTGTTTCTGTTCCTGCCGCCGCTGTTGTTTTCCGATGGCTGGCGCATGCCAAAACGGGAGTTCTGGCGCTTGCGCGGGCCGATCCTGACGCTGGCGGTGGGGTTGGTGCTGTTCACCGTGGTTGGCGCCGGGTATTTCATTCACTGGTTGTTGCCAGGTATCCCGCTGCCGGTAGCGTTTGCCCTGGCAGCGGTGTTGTCACCCACGGACGCCGTGGCGGTTTCGGCGATCTCCCAGAATCGTCTGCCCACCCCGTTGATGCACATGCTGCAGGGCGAGGCGTTGATGAACGATGCCTCGGGCCTGGTGACGTTCAAATTTGCCCTGGTGGCGGCAGTGACCGGTGTGTTTTCGTTGGCCAACGCCAGTGTCACCTTCGTGTTGGTGGCGGTCGGCGGCCTGGCCACCGGCGTGGCACTGAGCTGGCTGGTCGGTCGGCTTCGGGCGTGGATGATTGCCCGGGGTTGGGATGACCCGGCCACGCACGTGGTGTTCATGCTGTTGCTGCCGTTTGCCGCTTACGTGCTGGCCGAACGGGTGGGGGTGTCGGGCATTCTGTCGGCGGTGGCGGCGGGGATGATGCAAAGCTGGCTTGATCTGCTGCCGCGTCAGACCAACACCCGCCTGCTCAATCGCAGCGTCTGGTCATTGTTGGAGTTCGCGTTCAATGGCCTGATCTTCCTGCTGTTGGGCCTGCAATTGCCCGACATCATCAAGGCCGTGGCCAGTCATGAACCTTCGTTGTGGCCGACCCTGCTTTATCGCTGCCTCGAAGTGGTAGCGATTTTTCTGGTGTTGCTGGTCTTGCGGTTTGTCTGGGTGCAAAGCACCTGGCGCCTGTCCATTGTATTGCGGCGCTGGCGCGGGAGGGATGAGATCACCCAGGTGCCGAACGCGCGTTCCTGTTGGCTGCTGACCGTTGGAGGCGTACGAGGCGCGGTCACCCTGGCGGGTGTGATGTCGGTGCCGATGCTCATGGGGGATAGCGCATTTCCCGAACGCGACTTGCTGATCTTCATCGCCGCCGGGGTGATTCTGCTGTCGTTGATTGCCGCGTGCGTTGCCTTGCCGTTGCTGCTGCGCGGCATCGAGAAAAGTCCGGACGACAAGCGTCGAAATGAAGTGCGCGATGCCTGGCGCAAGACTGCCAAAGCGGCCATCCATGCGCTGGAAACCGAAGAGGTCAATCCCCAGGACGCCGCTCAGGCGGCGCTGGCGGTCGAACTCAAGGCGCGGATCATGTCCGAGTATCGGCATCAGCTGGAGGTGTTCAATGACTCCGCCGAAGCCCAGGCCCTGGCGTTTCAGATGGATCTGCTGGAGCGGCGGTTGCGCTTGAAGGCACTACGGGCACAGCGCCTGGAGTTGTACGCCCTCAGCCGTCAGCACCAGGTGGGCGATGACGTGTTGCGTGAGGTGTTGGGGGAGCTGGATTTGAGTGAGGCCAATCTCGGTCAGGTGAAATGACTCTCCTAACGCAGGAACCTGTGGGAGCAAGGCTTGCCCGCGATGGCGATCTCGAGGACGTCATCGCGGGCAGGCCTTGCTCCCACAGTTCCGTGTTTATTTACGGCGCTGGATGAAATCGCGAATCCGTTCGGCGGCCTCGACACACTCGGCCAACGGCGCGACCAAGGCCATGCGCACACGCCCGGCACCCGGATTGACGCCATCCACATCCCGCGACAGGTAGGAGCCCGGCACCACCGTCACGTGCTCCTGTTCGAACAGTTCGCGGCAGAAAGTTGCATCATCGCCCGCCACATTCGGCCACAGATAAAAGCTGCCATCGGGGCGTTGCACATCCAGGACCGGGCTGAGGATTTCCAGCACGGCGTCGAATTTCTCGCGATACAGCGCCCGGTTGGCGCGCACGTGCACTTCGTCGTTCCAGGCCGCCACGCTGGCCAGTTGCGTCTGGACCGGCATCGCGCAGCCGTGATAGGTGCGATAAAGCAGGAAGCCTTTGAGGATGTCCGCATCACCGGCAACGAAACCGGAGCGCAGGCCTGGCAGGTTGGAACGCTTGGACAGGCTGTGGAAGACCACGCAGCGCTTGAAGTCCTTGCGGCCCAGTTCCGCGCAGGCGCTGAGCAGGCCGGGTGGCGGGGTTTGTTCGTCGAAGTACAGTTCGCTGTAGCACTCGTCCGCGGCAATCACGAAGTCGTACTCGTCGGCCAGGGCGATCAGCTTTTTCAGGGTCTCGAGCGGGATCAGTGCACCGGTCGGGTTGCCTGGTGAGCACAGGAACAGGATCTGGCAGCGTTTCCAGATGTCCGGCGAAACCGCGTCGAAGTCAGGGTTGAAGCCGTTTTCGTCGAGGCACGGCAGGTAGTGTGGCTGGGCGCCGGCAAGAAACGCCGCGCCTTCGTAGATTTGATAGAACGGGTTCGGGCTGACGATCAGCGCGTCGTCACCACGGTTGACCACGGTCTGGGTGAACGCAAACAGCGCTTCACGGGTGCCGTTGACCGGAAGTACGTTGCGCGCCGGGTCGATCCAGCCGTGCGGAACGTTGAAACGACGTTCACACCAGGCAGCGATGGCTTCACGCAGCTCTGGAATACCGAGGGTGGTCGGGTACACCGCCATTTTTTCGAGATTGCTGGCCAGGGCTTCGGCGACGAAGGTGGGCGAACGGTGTTTCGGCTCGCCGATGGACAGCGCGATAGGGCGCTTGTCCGGATTTGGTGTGACGCTGCCGAGCAGGGCGCGGAGTTTCTCGAACGGGTAGGGCTGGAGCTGGGACAAAGCGTTGTTCATGAGGGCCTCATTCAATGTGGGAGCGAGCCTGCTCGCGAAAACGGTGTATCAGTCGACGATGATGTTGAATGTCACACCGCTTTGGCGAGCAGGCTCGCTCCCACAGGGGGGAGTTTGTTGATTCAGATACTGATGCGCGACAGTTTGATATCGGGTTCCTGGTTGACGCTCAGCTGTTCGACGATTGCATCCTGCAAGCGGCTGCACAGCAGCGGGTCGGACAGCGGCTGGTTGTGAGCGTCGGTGATGAAGAACACGTCTTCCACGCGTTCGCCGAGGGTGGCGATCTTGGCGTTTTGCAACGACAGGTCGAACTCCAGGAAAATCGTGCCGATCCGCGCCAGCAGGCCAGGGCGGTCGGGGGCTGTCAGTTCCAGTACGGTCACCGGTCGCTGTGCGTCGTTATGGATCGTCACCTGTGGTGCAAAGGCAAAATGCTTGAGCTGGCGCGGCACCCGGCGCTGGATGATCGTCGGGTAGTCATCCGGGTTGCGCAAGGCCTCGGTCAGGCCGTCGCGAATCTGTTTGACCCGGGCAGGGTTATCGCCGATCGAGTCGCCGTCGGTGTCGAGCACGATATAGGTGTCGAGGGTGAACTGGCTGCTGGAGGTGATGACCCGGGCGTCGTGGATGTTCAGGTTGAGCTGGTCCATCGCGGCCACGGTCACGGCGAAGAAGTCGTGCTGGTCCGGTGCGTAGATGAAGATCTGCGTGCCGCCCTCGAATTCCCGTTGCGTGGTTTCCTTGATCAGCACCAGTGGCCCGCCGTCGGCGGGTTGCTGGAGGATGGCTTCGGTGTGCCAGGCGACGTCGCCGGCAGTGTGACGCAGGAAGTAGTCATCGCCCAACTGTGCCCACAACTGCTCGACATCATCCGGATCGGTACCGCCGCGCACCAGGATGTCCAGGGCGGCGCTCTGGGTCTGGCGAATCTGCTCTTCGCGGTCCACCGGATTTTCCAGGCCACGACGCAATGCGCGTTTAGTCTCGGTGTAGAGCTGGCGCAGCAGGCTGGCACGCCAGGAGTTCCACAGCGTCGGGTTGGTGGCGTTGATATCGGCGACGGTCAGCACGTACAAATAGTCGAGGTGGACTTCGTCACCGACAATCTGCGCAAAATCGTGGATCACCTGCGGGTCGGACAAGTCCTTGCGCTGGGCAGTGGTCGACATCAGCAAATGGTTCTGCACCAGCCAGACAATCAGTCGGCAGTCCCACACGGGGAGCTGGTGGCGTTGGCCAAACGCCTCTGCGTCCACGGCACCGATTTCCGAGTGGTCGCCATGTCGGCCTTTGCCGATGTCATGGTACAGGCCGGCCAGGTAAATAAGCTCGGGTTTGGGCAGCTTGCCCATGAGCTTGCTGGCCAGCGGGAATTTTTCCGATACCTGGGTGTACTGCAATTTGCGCAGGTGCTTGATCAGGTTCAGGGTGTGCGCATCCACCGTATAGATGTGAAACAGGTCGTGTTGCATCTGCCCGACGATAAAGCCGAACTCCGGCAGATAACGTCCGAGGATGCCGTAGCGGTTCATCCGGCGCAGGTTGCGGTGGATGCCGATCTTGCACTTGAACAGCTCGATAAACAGGCTGGTGTTGCGGATGTCGTTGCGGAAATCGTCGTCGATCAGGTGGCGGTTTTCGCGTAGCAGGCGAATGGTGTCGGCACGCACGCCTTTGATTTCCGGTTGCTGGGCCATCAGCACGAAGATTTCCAGCATGGCGAACGGTGTACGGCGGAACACGTTGTCGCTGCGTGCCTCGATGTATCCGTCATGCAGCTGGAATCGCGAATTGATCGGCTGCGGTGGCGCCTCGTCTTCCGGAGCCAGGATCACTTCTTCGAAGTGCTGGATGATCAGGTCGCTGAGCTGGGCAATGCTCATCACCACCCGGTAATACTGCTGCATGAAGTTTTCGACGGCCTGCTTGGCGTCGTCGCCTTCGAATCCCAGCAGCTTGGCAATGGTGCGTTGGTGGTCGAACAGCAGGCGATCTTCGGCGCGCCCGGCGAGCATGTGCAGGGCATAACGCACTTTCCACAGGAACTCCTGGGAAGAAGCCAGCAAGGCGTTTTCGCTTTCCACCAGGAAACCTTCGCCTGCCAGTGCCCGCAGGTTCAGGGTGCCGTACTCGCGACGGGCCACCCAGAGAATCGTCTGGATATCCCGCAAGCCGCCCGGCGAGCCTTTGACGTTGGGTTCCAGGTTGTATTCGGTGTCGTTGTACTTGTGGTGACGGGCCTTCTGCTCGGCGCGTTTGGCCAGGAAAAAGTCCTTGCTCGGCCACATGTGTGCGGTGCTGGTGACATCCAGCATGCGCTGGCGCAGATGCTCCGGACCGGTAATGGTGCGGCTTTCCATCAGGTTGGTCACCACCGTCAGGTCGGCACGGGCCTCGACGGCGCACTCTTCGATCGAACGGACACTCTGACCGACCTCCAGGCCGATGTCCCACAGCAGTGTCAGGAAGCGTTCGATGGAATCGCGGAAAACTTCATGGTCGGCACTGTCCAGCAGGATCAGCAGATCGATGTCGGAGTAGGGGTGCAGCTCGCCTCGACCGTAGCCGCCGACCGCAACCAGCGCAATATCGGCGTCTTCACTCCAGTTGAACTGATCCCAGGCCTTTTGCAGGATGTTATCGACGAACCAGGCGCGATCCTCGATCAGCCGGCGAATGTCCCGGCCGCTGCGAAAGCGCCCGTCGAGCACTTCGCGGGCCTGGCGGATGGCCTTCTTGAAGGCCGCTATCGGGCTTGCCTTCAGGGCCAGTTCAGCCTGGAACTGGCCGCGGTCGAAGAGTTCGGGATCCACCTGCGGCATCGATTGGCTTTCCTATATAAGGCTGGGAGCTATGCGGTCGGATCAGGCCGAAATGCGCGGGATGGTGTCATCGCTGCGCAAGGTGAAGATCTCGTAACCGGTCTCGGTCACCAGCAGGGTGTGTTCCCACTGCGCCGACAGCTTGCGGTCCTTGGTGATCGCGGTCCAGCCGTCGCCCAGCACCTTGGTGTCGGCGCGGCCCTGGTTGATCATCGGTTCGATGGTAAAGGTCATGCCGGCCTTCAGTTCCATGCCGGTGCCAGCGCGGCCGTAATGCAGAATCTGCGGCTCTTCATGGAAGACTTTGCCGATACCGTGGCCACAGAACTCGCGGACCACCGAGAAACCATTCTTTTCGGCATGCTTCTGGATGATTTCACCAATGTCGCCGAGGCGGCAGCCGGGTTTGACGATTTCAATCGCCTTGTACATGCATTCCTGGGTCACCTGCGACAGGCGCTCGGCCCAGACCGGCACGGTGCCGACGTGGAACATGCGGCTGGTATCGCCGTGGTAACCGTCCTTGATGACGGTGACGTCGATGTTCAGGGTGTCGCCATCCTTCAGCGGTTTGTCGTTCGGGATGCCGTGGCAGACCACATGGTTGATCGACGTGCAAATCGACTTCGGGTAGCCCTTGTAGTTGAGCGGGGCAGGGATGGCTTTCTGCTCGTTGACGATATAGTCGTGGCAGATCTGGTTCAGTTGATCGGTGGTGACGCCCGGCTTGACATATTCGGCAATCATTTCCAGCACATCGGCGGCCAGTTTGCCGGCGATGCGCATTTTTGCGATGTCCTCGGGGGTTTTGAGGGTGACGGTCATACAGGCTCTCTCTGCGCTCGACGGCGCTTCACAAACGGAAAGGGCATTGCGCGATCGAATTTCGCAGCCCTGAAAAACGCGATTCTAGCAGACGATCAGCGCAAATCCGCGCCTCTGTACATCGCTTCTCTCTATAGAATGGTGCATTCTGGGCGGATTCCAAGGGTTGGAACGCCGCGCCCGCCCGGATTTCAGAATCCGGGTTCCGTTTTTTTCTGCCCTGTGATATAAAATGCGCCGCTTTCCGGGGATGTCCCGAAAAGCTTAAATCCACACACGTGTCGACACGATGACCTGGGTGCCTTCAGCTGATGCTGCTGGTTGGTCATTGGGATACGTGGAGGCCAAACCCGACTTATTAAGGAACTATCATGTCCCAAGTCAATATGCGCGATATGCTGAAGGCCGGTGTGCACTTCGGTCACCAGACCCGTTACTGGAACCCGAAAATGGGCAAGTACATTTTCGGCGCGCGTAACAAGATTCACATCATCAACCTTGAAAAAACCCTGCCAATGTTCAACGAAGCTCTGACTTTCGTAGAGCGTCTGGCCCAGGGCAAAAACAAGATTCTGTTCGTCGGCACCAAGCGTTCCGCTGGCAAGATCGTTGCTGAAGAAGCAGCACGTTGCGGTTCGCCGTATGTCGATCACCGCTGGTTGGGCGGCATGCTGACCAACTTCAAAACCATCCGTGCTTCCATCAAGCGTCTGCGTGACCTTGAAGTACAAGCCGAAGACGGTACTTTCGCCAAGCTGACCAAGAAAGAAGCGCTGATGCGCTCCCGTGACCTGGAAAAGCTGGATCGTTCCCTGGGTGGTATCAAGGACATGGGCGGTCTGCCAGACGCTCTGTTCGTTATCGACGTTGATCACGAGCGCATCGCGATCACCGAAGCCAACAAGCTGGGCATCCCGGTCATCGGCGTAGTCGATACCAACAGCAGCCCGGAAGGCGTTGACTACATCATCCCAGGCAACGATGACGCAATCCGCGCTATCCAGCTGTACATGGGTTCGATGGCTGACGCTGTTATCCGTGGTCGCAACAATGTTGCCGGCGGTACTGTAGAGTTCGCTGCTGAAGAAACTCAGGCTGCAGCTGAGTAATTGACGCCCTGGCGTTGACTCAGTAAGCAAAAAGGGGGCTTGGCCCCCTTTTTGCCACCTCGAAAACCATTTGTCGGCGCCCACTGCCCTATCTGTAACGTGCGGCAGCTAACAAGGGTGGTTCGGGAAGAATTGAACGCCCGTTCGATCGGGTGGAATGGTTGATAACCTATCCAAGAGGAATTTTGAAATGGCAGAGATTACTGCAGCGTTGGTCAAAGAACTGCGCGAGCGTACCGGCGAAGGCATGATGGACTGCAAAAAGGCCTTGACCAAGGCTGGCGGCGACATCGAGAAAGCCATTGATGACATGCGCGCTTCGGGCGCCATCAAGGCTGCCAAGAAAGCCGGTAACGTTGCCGCCGAAGGCGCAATCGCCATCAAGGCCGACGACAAGTCCGCCGTACTGCTGGAAGTGAACTCGCAGACCGACTTCCTGGCCCTGCAAGACGACTTCAAAAACTTCGTTGCTGCCAGCGTAGAAAAAGCCTTCGCCGAAAAACTGACCGACGCAGCTCCGCTGATCGCCGCTCAGGAATCGGCTCGTGAAGCCCTGGTGGCCAAAGTTGGCGAAAACGTCAACATCCGTCGCCTGGTTCGCGTTGAAGGCGACGTGGTGGGTACCTACCTGCACGGTAACAAGATCGGTGTTGCTGTTGTCCTGAAGGGCGGCGACGTCCAGCTGGCCAAAGAGATCGCCATGCACGTGGCGGCAAGCAACCCTGAGTTCCTGCTGCCATCGCAGGTTTCCGCCGAAGCCATCGAGCGCGAGAAGGCTGTATTCCTGCAGCTGAACGAAGACAAGATGAAAGGCAAGCCAGCTGAAATCGTCGAGAAGATGATCGCCGGCCGTATCACCAAGTTCCTGGCTGAAGCCAGCCTGGTCGAGCAAGCGTTCGTCATGAACCCGGAGCTCACCGTAGGTGCCCTGGCCAAGAAAGCCGGCGCTGAAATCGTTTCCTTCACCTACTTCAAAGTCGGCGAAGGCATCGAGAAGCCAGTGGACAACTTCGCTGAAGAAGTTGCTGCACAGCTGGCTGCCGCCAAGCAATAAGACGGTTTTTTAACTGTCGCCCTGAAGAGGCTGCCCGCTCACGCGCGCAGCCTCTTTTCAGATGGGTCGCCAATTTTAATTGGTTTCCTTTTGGAACTGGCTTACAAAGCCATGTTCCGATGGCGCTGAAGCAGCGCCAAGCTAGAGTGAACGCCAGCTGTAAACAGCTCGCAAAGAATTTTTAAAATACGCCGCAGGAGAGATTCGCAATGGCTCAGCAGGGCAGTGGTTATCAGGCTCGCTATAAACGCATTCTACTCAAACTTAGCGGCGAGGCCCTGATGGGCTCGGAAGAGTTCGGGATCGATCCGAAGGTTCTGGATCGCATGGCGCTGGAAGTCGGCCAGCTGGTCGGTATCGGTGTCCAGGTCGGTCTGGTGATCGGTGGCGGCAACCTGTTCCGCGGCGAGGCGCTGAGCAAGGCCGGCATGGATCGGGTCACCGGCGACCACATGGGCATGTTGGCCACTGTGATGAACGCCCTGGCCATGCGCGATGCGCTGGAACGTGCCAATATCTCGGCCATCGTGATGTCGGCCATTTCCATGGTTGGCGTGACCGATCACTACGATCGCCGCAAGGCCATGCGCCACCTGAACTCCAAGGATGTGGTAATTTTCGCCGCCGGTACCGGCAACCCGTTCTTCACCACGGACTCGGCTGCCTGCCTGCGTGCGATCGAAATCGACGCCGATGTCGTGCTCAAGGCAACCAAGGTCGATGGTGTCTACACCGCTGACCCGTTCAAAGACCCGCATGCCGAGAAGTTCGATCATCTGACCTACGATGAAGTACTGGATCGCAAGCTGGGTGTGATGGACCTGACGGCCATTTGCCTGTGCCGCGACCACAAGATGCCGTTGCGCGTATTTAACATGAACAAGCCCGGCGCCCTGCTGAACATCGTGCATGGCGGCGCTGAAGGGACACTGATCGAGGAAGGCCAACAATGATCAACGAAATCAAGAAAGACGCTAAAGAGCGCATGCAGAAGTCTGTCGAGTCTCTGTCGCATAACTTCGGTCGCATTCGTACCGGTCAGGCGCACCCAAGCATTCTGGAAGGTGTGATGGTGCCGTATTACGGTTCCGACACCCCGATCAAGCAAGTGGCCAACATCACCGTTAAAGACGCCCGTACCCTGCAAGTCGTAGCCTTTGAGCGCAACATGCTGGGTGCTGTCGACAAAGCCATCGGTAGTGCGGGTCTGAACCTCAACCCGACCAACCTGGGTGAGTTGCTGCTGATCTCCATGCCGGCCCTGACTGAAGAGACCCGCAAGGGGTTCACCAAGCAGGCTCGCGATGTGGCTGAAGACGCTCGCGTTGCCGTGCGTAACATCCGTCGTGATGCCAACAGCTCGCTGAAGGATCTGGTCAAGGAAAAAGAGATCAGTGAAGACGAAGAGCGTCGCGCCACCGGCGAGATCGACGACTTGACCAAGAAGTTCGTGGCTGAAATCGACGCGAAGCTGGCAGAGAAAGAAAAAGACCTGATGGCCGTATAAGGGTCGTTTTTTAATGGACAAGACCAAGCAGACTGCGCCGTCCGCGGTGCCGCGCCATGTCGCGATCATCATGGATGGTAATAATCGCTGGGCGAAAAAACGCTTTATGCCAGGTGTCGCCGGGCATAAGGCGGGGGTGGACGCAGTTCGCGCGGTCATCGAGGTGTGTGCCGAGTCCGGGGTTGAGGTTTTGACCCTGTTCGCATTCTCCAGTGAGAACTGGCAGCGCCCGGCCGACGAGGTCAGCGCATTGATGGACCTGTTCTTCCGGGCGCTACGCCGCGAGGCCAAGCGTCTGAATGACAACAACATCAGTTTGCGCATCATTGGCGACCGGTCGCGTTTTCATCCGGAACTTCAGGCTGCGATGCGTGAAGCCGAGGCCATGACTGCCGGCGCCAATCGCTTCGTCCTGCAGATCGCTGCCAACTACGGCGGCCAGTGGGACATCGCGCAGGCTGCCCAGCGGCTGGCGCGGGAAGTTCAGGCCGGGCACTTGCGTCCGGAAGACATCACCCCTGACTTGCTGCAAACCTGCCTGGCCACCGGCGATCTGCCGTTGCCGGATTTGTGTATCCGTACCGGGGGCGAGCACCGCATCAGTAACTTCCTGCTGTGGCAACTGGCGTATGCCGAGTTGTACTTTTCCGACCTGTTCTGGCCGGACTTCAAACACGACGCCATGCGTAACGCGCTGGCCGATTTCGCATCCCGCCAGCGTCGCTTCGGTAAAACGAGCGAGCAGGTCGAGGCTGGAGCCCGGGTTTAATGCTTAAACAACGAATCATCACTGCGCTGATCCTGCTGCCGATTGCCTTGTGCGGGTTTTTCCTGCTCGAGGGGTCCGGTTTTGCGCTGTTCATCGGGCTGGTCGTGACCCTTGGTGCGTGGGAGTGGGCGCGCCTGGCGGGTTTCACGGCCCAGTCGATGCGGGCGGCCTATGCCGTTGTCGTCGCGTTGATGCTGTTTGTCATGCATATCCTGCCTGGCCTCGCACCTTGGGTGTTGGGCGCTTCGGTGCTCTGGTGGGGGGTCGCGACCTATCTGGTACTGACGTACCCGCGCTCCAGCGAGCAATGGTCCAGCGCGGCCTGCAAACTGGTGATCGGACTTTTGATCCTGCTGCCGGCCTGGCAAGGCCTGGTTCAGATCAAGCAGCACCCCTTGGGTAACTGGCTGATCATGGCGGTGATGGTGCTTGTCTGGGGTGCTGACATCGGTGCTTACTTTTCTGGCCGGGCCTTCGGCAAGCGCAAGCTGGCGCCTCAGGTCAGCCCTGGCAAGAGCTGGGAAGGTGTTTACGGTGGTCTGATCCTGAGTCTGATCATTACCGTCATCGTCGGGTTTGTTCGTGACTGGACCGTTGCCGTTTTGTTCAAGGGTCTGATCGGCGCGGCCGTGATCGTGTTTATCTCGGTCGTGGGTGATCTCACTGAAAGCATGTTCAAGCGCCAATCCGGGATCAAGGACAGCAGTAACCTGCTGCCGGGCCACGGCGGTGTGCTGGACCGGATCGATAGCCTGACCGCGGCGATTCCCGTGTTTGCCGTGTTGTTGTGGATGGCTGCGCCATGAGCCGCCCTCAGCAGATTACCGTTCTGGGGGCAACCGGCTCGATCGGCCTGAGCACGCTCGATGTCATCGCTCGCCATCCAGAGCGTTATCAAGTCTTCGCCTTGAGCGGTTTCACGCGCTTGCGTGAGCTGCTGGCACTTTGCGTGCGTCACGCCCCACGGTTCGCTGTTGTGCCTGAGGCCGGCGCTGCCCGTGTGCTGCAGGATGACTTGAGTGCGGCAGGTCTTTCGACCCGAGTGCTGGTGGGCGAGGAAGGTTTGTGTCAGATCGCTGCCGCCGAGGAAGTGGACGCGGTCATGGCGGCTATAGTGGGCGCGGCGGGGCTGCGTCCGACCTTGGCGGCGGTTGAAGCCGGCAAGAAGATTCTGCTGGCCAACAAAGAAGCGCTGGTCATGTCCGGTGCGTTGTTCATGCAGGCCGTGCGCAAGAGTGGTTCGGTATTGTTGCCGATCGACAGCGAGCACAACGCGATTTTCCAGTGCATGCCGCAGGATTTCGCCCGTGGTCTCGGCGCAGTCGGTGTCCGTCGGATTCTTTTGACGGCTTCCGGAGGTCCGTTCCGGCAGACGCCTTTGGCGGAACTGGCGCATGTTTCGCCCGAGCAAGCCTGTGCTCACCCGAACTGGTCCATGGGGCGCAAGATTTCGGTCGATTCGGCCAGCATGATGAATAAAGGGCTTGAGTTGATCGAAGCCTGCTGGCTGTTCGATGCCAAGCCGTCCCAGGTTGAAGTGGTGATTCATCCGCAAAGCGTGATTCATTCGCTGGTCGACTACATCGACGGCTCGGTATTGGCTCAATTGGGCAATCCGGATATGCGTACGCCAATCGCCAACGCGCTGGCGTGGCCTGAGCGAATCGATTCGGGTGTGCCGCCGCTGGATCTGTTCGCTGTCGCCCGCCTCGATTTCCAGGCTCCGGATGAAGAGCGTTTCCCGTGCCTGCGTCTGGCTCGTCAGGCAGCCGAAGCGGGTAACAGCGCGCCAGCGATGCTGAATGCGGCGAATGAGGTCGCTGTGGCGGCGTTTCTCGATGGACGGGTTCGTTACCCGGAAATCGCGAGTATCATCGAAGAAACATTGAATCTCGAGCCTGTGGTGGCAGTCGATGATCTTGATGCAGTGTTCACGGCGGATGCGAAAGCCCGTCTGCTGGCCGAACAATGGTTGAGTCGTCACGGGCGCTAAGTGCTGCAATGCGTCGGCCCATGCAGCACCTGATAGGAATGCGGAGAAAGTAGATGAGCGCGCTCTATATGATTGTCGGCACCCTGGTGGCATTGGGCGTGCTGGTTACCTTCCACGAGTTCGGCCATTTCTGGGTCGCGCGTCGCTGTGGGGTCAAGGTGCTGCGTTTCTCCGTGGGCTTCGGCATGCCGCTGTTGCGCTGGCACGACAAGCAGGGCACAGAGTTCGTGGTGGCCGCCATTCCCCTGGGCGGCTACGTGAAGATGCTCGATGAGCGCGAGGGCGAAGTCCCGGTCGATCAGCTCGGGCATTCCTTCAATCGCAAGTCCGTTCGTCAGCGCATTGCAATCGTCGCGGCAGGTCCTATCGCCAACTTCCTGTTGGCCATGGTGTTCTTCTGGGTGTTGGCCATGCTTGGCAGCGAGCAGGTGCGTCCGGTCATCGGTGCCGTGGAGTCCGGCAGTCTTGCCGCCAGGGCAGGTTTGAGCGCGGGCCAGGAAATCATCTCGATCGATGGTGAGCCGACTTCCGGCTGGGCTGCGGTGAATTTACAGCTGGTCCGTCGTCTTGGGGAAAGTGGTCCCCTGCAGGTATTGGTCCGCGAACAAGGTTCCACGGTCGATTCGCCCCGTGAGCTGACGCTGGATAAATGGCTCAAGGGTGCCGAAGAACCGGACCCGATTCACTCGCTGGGTATTCGTCCTTGGCGTCCGGCTTTACCGCCGATCCTGGCTGAACTCGATCCGAAAGGCCCGGCGCAGGCCGCCGGGTTGAAGCTGGGCGACCGTCTGCTGGCCCTCGATGGCAAGTCGCTGGATGATTGGCAGCAAGTGGTCGATACCGTGCGTATGCGTCCTGATACCAAAATCATGCTGCGGATCGAGCGTGATGGTGCTCAAATCGATGTACCTGTCACACTGGCTGCACGCGGCGAAAAAAAGGCGCCGAGTGGTTATCTGGGGGCTGGGGTGAAAGCGGTCGATTGGCCACCGGAGATGATTCGGGAGGTCAGTTATGGGCCTTTGGCTGCGATTGGAGAGGGGGCTCGACGCACCTGGACCATGAGCCTGCTGACCCTTGATTCACTGAAGAAAATGTTGTTCGGCGAGCTCTCGGTAAAAAACTTGAGTGGACCGATAACCATTGCTAAAGTGGCGGGCGCTTCGGCCCAGTCGGGTATCGCTGATTTCCTGAATTTCCTTGCTTATCTGAGTATTAGCTTGGGGGTTCTGAATTTGCTGCCCATTCCTGTGCTGGATGGGGGGCATTTGTTGTTTTATCTGATTGAGTGGGCGCGTGGTCGTCCCTTGTCGGATCGGGTGCAAGGTTGGGGGATACAGATCGGTATCAGTTTGGTGGTCGGAGTGATGTTGCTCGCTCTGGTCAATGATCTAGGCCGTCTGTAACGTCGCTGAATTGCGAATCTGCCGCATTTTGCGGCAGTTTGTTTATTGCCAGTTGGAATAAGAAAGGACTTCATGAAACGTCTGCTGCTAACTGCGGTTCTCACCGTATTGATGATCGCCGAAGTTCACGCCGAGTCCTTCACTATCTCTGATATTCGCGTCAATGGCCTCCAGCGGGTCTCCGCGGGTAGCGTCTTTGGTGCTTTGCCGTTGAACGTCGGTGAACAGGCGGATGACCGACGCCTGGTGGAATCCACTCGTGCGTTGTTCAAAACCGGTTTCTTTCAAGATATCCAGCTGGGCCGCGATGGCAACGTCCTTGTCATCACTGTAGTCGAGCGTCCGTCGGTTGCCAGTATCGAGATCGAAGGTAACAAGGCGATCTCCACTGAAGACCTGATGAAAGGCCTCAAGCAATCCGGTCTGGCCGAGGGCGAGATCTTCCAGCGTGCCACCCTTGAAGGTGTACGTAACGAGCTGCAGCGCCAGTACGTCGCCCAGGGCCGCTACTCTGCGACCGTCGACACCGAAGTGGTGCCGCAGCCGCGCAACCGCGTCGGCTTGAAGGTCAACATCAACGAAGGCACCGTTGCGGCTATCCAGCACATCAACGTGGTGGGCAACACGGTCTTCCCTGATGAAGACCTGATCGACCTGTTCGAACTCAAAACGACCAACTGGCTCTCGTTCTTCAAGAACGACGACAAGTATGCTCGCGAAAAACTGTCCGGTGACCTGGAGCGCCTGCGTTCCTACTACCTGGACCGCGGCTATATCAACATGGACATTGCATCGACCCAGGTGTCCATTACGCCGGACAAGAAGCACGTCTACATCACCGTCAACATCAACGAAGGTGACAAGTACACGGTTCGTGACGTGAAACTGAGCGGGGACCTGAAAGTCCCTGAAGATCAGGTCAAATCCTTGCTGCTGGTACAGAAAGGCCAGGTGTTCTCGCGCAAGCTGATGACCACCACGTCCGAGCTGATCACCCGCCGTCTGGGTAACGAGGGTTATACCTTCGCCAACGTCAACGGCGTGCCACAGCCTCATGATGAAGATCACACCGTAGACATCACCTTCGCAGTCGATCCAGGCAAGCGTGCGTACGTCAACCGCATCAACTTCCGTGGCAACACCAAGTCGGAAGACGAAGTACTGCGTCGTGAAATGCGTCAGATGGAAGGTGGTTGGGCTTCGACCTACCTGATCGACCAATCCAAGACCCGTCTTGAGCGCCTGGGCTTCTTCAAGGAAGTCAACGTTGAGACCCCGGCCGTACCGGGCGTCGATGACCAGGTTGATGTCAACTACAGCGTGGAAGAGCAGGCGTCCGGCTCGATTACCGCCAGCGTCGGTTTCGCCCAGAGTGCGGGCCTGATCCTCGGTGGTTCGATCACCCAGAACAACTTCCTCGGTACCGGTAACAAGGTCAGCATCGGCTTGACCCGCAGCCAATACCAGAGTCGCTATAACTTCGGTTATGTCGACCCCTACTGGACTGCTGATGGCGTGAGCCTGGGCTACAACGCCTTCTACCGCACCACCGACTACAAAGATCTTGATGTCAACGTAGCCAGCTACGCCGTAGACAGCCTGGGTGCGGGCGTCAGCGTCGGTTACCCGATCAGCGAGACTTCGCGTCTCACCTTTGGTCTGACCGCGCAACAAGACAAGATCAAGACCGGCCTTTACACCGTCGACGAAATCTTCGACTTCGTTAACAAGGAAGGTGATCAGTACCTGAACTTCAAGGCATCGGCCGGTTGGTCCGAGTCCACGTTGAACAAAGGTGTACTGGCGACCCGTGGTCATTCTCAAAGCCTGACTGCGGAAGCGACAACTCCGGGTAGCGACTTGTCGTTCTTCAAACTGGATTACCGCGGTCAATTGTTCCAGCCGTTGTCTGAAAACTACACCATGCGCCTCCACACCGAGCTGGGTTATGGCGATGGTTATGGTTCCACTGATGGCTTGCCATTCTATGAAAACTACTATGCTGGTGGTTTCAACTCGGTTCGCGGCTTCAAGGACAGCACTTTGGGCCCACGTAGTACTCCGAGCCGGGGCGTGAACCCGGGGACAGCAGTCGATCCGGACCAGGATCCACTGCCGTTTGGTGGTAACGTCCTGATCCAGGGTGGTGTAGAAGTTCTGTTCCCGTTGCCGTTCGTGAAAGATCAGCGTTCCTTGCGTACCTCGGTATTCTGGGACGTGGGTAACGTGTTCGATTCGACTTGCAAGCAGAGCACTAACGCCGATGGCTCGAAGTCCAACACTCAATGTAACGACATCAGTCTGAGCAATATGGCCAGTTCCGTAGGTGTCGGTGTGACTTGGGTTACCGCCCTTGGTCCGTTGAGCTTCGCGCTGGCGATGCCAGTTAAAAAGCCGGACAGCAATGCCGAGACTCAAGTGTTCCAATTCTCCCTCGGTCAAACGTTCTAAGCGTCTGACCCAAGATAACGACAATGGATTTTGTAGGAGTGCATCGTGCGTAAGTTGACTCAATTGGTTCTCCTGGCTTCCGTGCTGGTAGCGGGTCCGGCGTTTGCCGACATGAAAATTGCCGTTCTGAACTATCAGATGGCCTTGCTGGAATCCGATGCGGCCAAGAAATACGCCGTGGACGCCGAGAAGAAGTTCGGTCCTCAGCTGACCAAGCTCAAGGCTCTGGAAAGCAGCGCCAAGGGTATCCAGGATCGCCTGATGGCCGGTGGCGACAAAATGCAGCAAGGTGAGCGTGAGCGCCTGGAGCTTGAATTCAAGCAAAAGGCCCGTGACTTCCAGTTCCAGTCCAAGGAACTGAACGAAGCCAAAGCCGTTGCCGACCGTGAAATGCTGAAGCAGCTCAAGCCGAAACTGGACAGCGCTGTGGAAGAAGTCATCAAGAAAGGTGCTTTTGACCTGGTCTTCGAGCGTGGTGCAGTGATTGATGTCAAACCTCAGTACGACATCACGCGCCAGGTTATCGAGCGCATGAATCAGCTGAAGTAACCCATGACCGCGACCATTAAGCTCGGCCAATTGGCCGAGTTCCTCGGTGCCACTCTTCGTGGCGACCCGGAGAAAGCAATTACTGGGCTGGCCACCTTGCAGGAGGCTGGCCCAGCTCAGTTGAGCTTTCTTGCAAACCCCCAATACCGCAAGTACCTGGCAGGCAGCCAGGCGGCAGCCTTGTTGCTTAAAGCCGCCGACGCCGAAGGTTTTGCCGGGAATGCATTGGTAGTACCTGATCCGTACGCCGCCTACGCGCGCGTTTCCCATCTGTTCGATCCAAAACCCAAGGCAGTTGCCGGCATTCATCCGACGGCGGTGATTGCGGTGGACGCGGTGGTTGATCCGGCGGCGAGCATCGGTGCCTTTGTGGTCATCGAAAGCGGGGCGCGAATTGACGCAGGCACGACCATTGGCGCGCATTGCTTCATCGGTGCCCGTAGCGTGATCGGCGAAGGTGGCTGGCTCGCACCGCGCGTCACCCTGTATCACGACGTTCGCGTTGGCAAACGGGTCGTAATTCAGTCCGGTGCCGTGCTCGGTGGCGAAGGCTTCGGGTTTGCCAACGAGAAAGGCATCTGGCAGAAAATTGCCCAGATCGGTGGTGTATTGGTTGGCGATGACGTGGAAATCGGTGTGAATACCGCCATCGACCGCGGCGCGCTGGCCGATACCATCATTGGTAATGGTGTGAAGCTCGACAACCAGATTCAGATTGCCCACAACGTCCAGGTGGGTGATCACACCGCCATGGCCGCGTGCGTGGGGATCTCCGGCAGCACCAAGATCGGCAAGCATTGCATGCTCGCCGGTGGCGTAGGGCTGGTGGGGCATATCGACATTTGCGACAACGTTTTCATCACCGGGATGACCATGGTGACTCACTCGATCACCGAGCCGGGCGCGTATTCTTCCGGTACGGCGATGCAGCCGGCAGCCGAGTGGCGCAAAAGCGCGGCACGTATCCGTCAGCTCGATGACATCGCGCGGCGGTTGCGACAGCTGGAAAAGCAAGCAGGGGAAGTGACCCCTGGCGGTAATGCTTCATCAGATGGCTGATACCATTTCCATATCAAGTGTGCACAGCCGCTAGACTGCGTCCTTGATTTGCTAGCGGAGTGCGCGTCAGTCGCGCGCTCCCAATCTTTACATAGGCTTCCCCCCGAAATGATGGACATCAACGAGATTCGCGAATACCTGCCTCACCGTTACCCGTTCCTGCTGGTGGACCGGGTCGTGGATCTGGATGTGGAAGGCAAGCGCATTCGCGCCTACAAGAATGTCAGCATCAACGAACCGTTCTTCAATGGTCACTTTCCCGCGCATCCAATCATGCCGGGCGTGTTGATCATCGAGGCGATGGCTCAGGCTGCCGGGATCCTTGGTTTCAAAATGCTCGACGTGAAACCGGCCGATGGCACCCTTTACTACTTCGTCGGTTCCGACAAGCTGCGCTTCCGCCAGCCGGTGTTGCCAGGCGATCAGTTGATCCTTGAAGCGAAGTTCATCAGCTGCAAGCGTCAGATCTGGAAGTTCGAGTGCCAGGCTTCGGTCGACGGCAAGCCGGTCTGCTCTGCTGAAATCATCTGCGCGGAACGCAAGCTATGAGTTTGATTGACCCTCGCGCAATCATCGATCCGACGGCCGTCCTGGCTGAAGGTGTCGAGGTCGGCCCGTGGTCGATCATCGGCGCAGGTGTGGAAATCGGCGAGGGGACGGTCATCGGGCCGCACGTGATTCTCAAAGGTCCGACCCGAATCGGTAAGCACAACCGTATCTACCAGTTTTCCTCGGTAGGCGAAGACACGCCGGACCTGAAATACAAGGGCGAGGAAACACGCCTGGTGATCGGTGACCACAATGTCATTCGCGAAGGCGTGACGATTCACCGCGGAACCATCCAGGACCGTTCGGAAACGACCTTGGGCGATCACAACCTGATCATGGCCTACGCGCACATCGGTCACGACAGTGTTATCGGTAACCACTGCATCCTGGTCAACAACACGGCGCTGGCCGGCCATGTGCATGTGGAGGACTGGGCCATCCTGTCGGGTTTTACCCTGGTTCACCAGTATTGCCATATCGGTGCCCACAGCTTTTCCGGCATGGGAACCGCCATTGGCAAGGACGTTCCTGCCTACGTCACGGTGTTCGGCAACCCGGCCGAGGCCCGCAGCATGAACTTCGAAGGTATGCGCCGTCGCGGTTTCAGCGAGGATGCCATTCATGCCTTGCGACGTGCCTATAAAACGGTCTACCGCCAGGGCCTGACTGTTGAGCAGGCGCTGGCCGAACTGGCCGAGCCGTCGATCCAGTTCCCGGAAGTCGCGGTGTTCCGTGACTCCATCCAGTCTTCGACCCGCGGCATTACCCGCTGACCATGGCTAATCTGCGTATTGCGCTGGTGGCGGGTGAAGCTTCCGGCGACATTCTTGGCGCGGGTCTCATGCGCGCACTCAAGGCCCGCCATCCGGCGGTCGAGTTCATCGGTGTCGGTGGTCCGTTGATGCAGGCCGAAGGGCTGGCATCCTACTTCCCGATGGAACGCCTGTCGGTCATGGGCCTGGTGGAAGTGCTGGGTCGATTGCGCGAATTGTTGGCCCGCCGCAAGAAGCTGGTGGCGGACCTGATTGCTGCGAAGCCGGATGTGTTCATCGGTATCGATGCCCCGGACTTCAACCTCAATATCGAGCTCAAGCTGCGTCAGGCCGGGATCAAGACTGTGCACTACGTCAGCCCTTCGGTCTGGGCCTGGCGGCAGAAGCGGGTGCTGAAGATTCGCGAAGGTTGCGACCTGATGCTGACACTGTTTCCGTTCGAAGCGAAATTCTACGAAGAGAAGGGTGTTCCGGTGCGTTTTGTCGGACACTCCCTGGCCGATGCGATTCCCCTCGAAGCCGATCGCGCCGCCGCCCGCGCCGAACTGGGCTTGCCCGACGGGCCGCTGGTTGCGCTGATGCCGGGCAGTCGTGGCGGCGAAGTCGGTCGTCTCGGTGCACTGTTTCTCGATACCGCACAGCGCCTGCGGGCCATGCGCCCTGGCGTGCGGTTCGTCATGCCTTGCGCCAGTCCCGAGCGGCGCACGCAGCTTGAAGAACTGCTGGCCGGTCGTGACCTGCCGCTGACTTTGCTCGATGGCAAGTCCCATCTGGCCCTCGCTGCATGCGACGCCGTGCTGATTGCGTCCGGAACAGCAACGCTGGAAGCCTTGTTGTACAAGCGGCCAATGGTGGTCGCCTATCGCCTGGCACCGCTGACGTTCTGGATTCTGAAGCGCATGGTGAAAAGCCCCTACGTTTCCCTGCCAAATCTGTTGGCCCAGCGCTTGCTGGTGCCCGAGTTGCTGCAGGACGACGCGACAGTCGAGGCGTTGGCCCAGACCTTGTCGCCGTTGATCGAGGATGGCCAGGAACAGACCCGAGGTTTTGACGAAATCCACCGTACCTTGCGTCTGGATGCCTCCAATCAGGCGGCGGATGCAGTACTGAATCTGGTCGGCCAAGTACAATGAGTAAAACAAGCATGCAGATGGGGCTGGATTTCACCTTGGTCGCTGAAGTTGAGGATTTGGTTGCCGGTGTCGACGAAGTCGGTCGCGGTCCGCTCTGTGGCGCAGTGGTGACCGCAGCAGTGATTCTTGATCCAAACCGCCCGATCCTTGGCCTGAACGACTCGAAGAAGCTCACCGAAGCCCGTCGCGAAAAGCTCTATGACGAAATCTGCGAAAAGGCCCTGAGCTGGTGCATCGCCCGCGCGGAAGTCGAAGAGATCGACGAGCTGAATATCCTGCACGCCACCATGCTCGCCATGCAGCGCGCTGTCGCCGGGCTGCACATCCAGCCGAAACTGGCGATGATCGATGGCAACCGTTGCCCGAAATTGCCCATGCGTGCCGAAGCGGTCGTGCAAGGTGATGGCAAGGTTCCCGCCATCGCGGCGGCATCGATTCTGGCCAAGGTCAGTCGCGACCGGGAAATGGCAGCATTCGAATTGATTTATCCGGGTTACGGCATCGGCGGCCACAAGGGATACCCGACGCCCGTTCATCTGGAAGCGTTGGCCAGGCTTGGTCCAACCCCAATTCACCGGCGCTCGTTTGCCCCGGTCCGCCTTGCCTACGAGGCACGTGAAAGCCTGATCGAGAGTTAGTCGCAAGGCTGATTTTTTTTACCAGGGCCCGGTACAATCCGGGCCTTGTTGTCTCCATGTTATTAGACAGGATCACTATGCCGGCTTCATTCGTTCATCTACGCCTGCACACTGAATATTCCCTGGTCGACGGTCTGGTGCGGATCAAACCGCTGGTCAAGACCCTGGTCGGCATGAACATGCCTGCCGTAGCGGTCACCGACCAGAACAACATGTGTTCCCTGGTCAAATTCTATAAAAACGCCATGGGTGCCGGGATCAAGCCGATCTGCGGCGCCGACCTGTGGCTGTCGAACAAGGATCCGGACAATCCCCTGAGCCGGATCAGCCTGCTGGTGATGAATGCCGAGGGTTATCGCAATCTCACCGAGTTGATCTCCCGCGGTTTCATCGACGGCCAGCGCAATGGCTCGATCATCATCGAGCGTGAATGGGTGGCCGAAGCCAACGCTGGCTTGATCATGCTGTCGGCGGCCAAGGAAGGCGAGATTGGCCAGGCCATGCTCAGTGGCAACCCGGACGAAGCCGAAAACCTGGCGCGTGAGTGGATGGCGGTGTTCCCGGATCGCTTCTATCTGGAAATCCAGCGCACCAACCGCCCCAACGATGAAGAGCAGTTGCACGGCGCCGTGGCCCTGGCGGCCAAGATCGGTGCACCGCTGGTCGCGACCAATGATGTACGGTTCATCAAGCAGGAAGACTTCGCCGCCCACGAAACCCGCGTGTGCATCGGCGAGGGCCGTGCCCTCGACGATCCGCGGCGTTCGAAGAATTACAGCGATCAGCAATACCTCAAAAGCGCCGAGGAAATGGCGGAGCTGTTCAGCGACATTCCTGAAGCGCTGGAAAACACCGTCGAGATCGCCAAGCGCTGCAACATCGAGGTGAAGCTGGGCACGCACTTCCTGCCCAACTTCCCGATCCCCGATGGCATGACCATCGATGAGTATTTCCGCAAGGTGTCGTTCGAGGGTCTGGAAGAGCGGCTGGCCGTTCTGCTGCCCAAAGACACCACCGAAGATTACGAAGCCAAGCGTCAGGTCTATGTCGACCGGTTGAATTTCGAGCTGGATATCATTATCCAGATGGGCTTCCCCGGTTACTTCCTGATCGTGATGGACTTTATCCAGTGGGCCAAGAACAACGGCGTGCCGGTGGGTCCTGGCCGGGGGTCGGGTGCCGGTTCGCTGGTGGCTTACGTACAGAAGATCACCGACCTCGACCCGCTGGAATACGACCTGCTGTTCGAACGTTTCCTTAATCCGGAACGGGTCTCCATGCCCGACTTCGACGTCGACTTCTGCATGGACGGTCGTGACCGGGTGATCGACTACGTTGCCGAGAAGTACGGCCGCAACGCGGTCAGCCAGATCATCACCTTCGGTTCCATGGCCGCCAAGGCTGTGGTCCGTGACGTGGCGCGGGTGCAGGGCAAGTCCTACGGCCTGGCGGATCGTCTGTCGAAGATGATTCCGTTCGAAGTCGGCATGACCCTGGAAAAAGCCTACGAACAGGAAGAGATCCTGCGTGACTTCATCAAGGTCGATGAAGAGGCCGCGGAAATCTGGGAGATGGCCCGCAAACTCGAGGGCGTGGTGCGTAACGTCGGCAAGCACGCCGGTGGTGTGGTGATCGCGCCGACCAAGCTGACCGATTTCTCGCCGATCTATTGCGACGAAGCCGGTGACGGCCTGGTGACCCAGTTCGACAAGGACGATGTTGAAGCAGCCGGCCTGGTGAAGTTCGACTTCCTCGGCCTGCGAACCCTGACGATCATCGACTGGGCGCTGAAAACCATCAACCGCGACCGCGCCAAGGTCAACGAACCGCCGCTGGACATCGCGTTCATCCCGCTGGATGACAAACCGACTTATTCCCTGCTGCAAAAAGCCGAAACCACGGCGGTGTTCCAGCTTGAATCCCGCGGGATGAAGGAGCTGATCAAAAAGCTCAAGCCCGACTGCCTGGAAGACTTGATCGCACTGGTGGCACTGTTCCGTCCAGGTCCGCTGCAATCGGGCATGGTGGACGACTTTATCAACCGCAAGCACGGTCGCGCCGAACTGGCGTACCCGCACTCGGATTACCAGTACGAAGGCCTCAAGCCAGTATTGGCGCCGACCTACGGCATCATCCTGTATCAGGAACAGGTGATGCAGATTGCCCAGGTCATGGCCGGTTACACCCTCGGTGGCGCGGACATGCTGCGTCGAGCCATGGGTAAGAAAAAGCCCGAGGAAATGGCCAAGCAGCGCGGCGGTTTCATTGAAGGTTGCGCCACCAACAACATCGATGCCGACCTGGCCGGTAACATCTTCGACCTGGTAGAAAAGTTCGCCGGCTATGGCTTCAACAAATCCCACTCCGCTGCCTATGGCCTGGTGTCCTACCAGACCGCGTGGCTGAAGGCGCACTACCCGGCGCCGTTCATGGCGGCGGTACTCTCGGCGGATATGCACAACACCGACAAGGTCGTGACCTTGATCGAAGAAGTGCGCACCATGAAGCTGCGCCTCGATGCGCCGGACGTGAACACCTCGGAGTTCAAGTTCACGGTGAACGACGAGGGCCGGATCATCTACGGTCTGGGCGCGATCAAGGGGGTTGGCGAGGGGCCGGTGGAAGCGATCACCGAAGCGCGGCTGGACGGTCCGTTCAAGGATCTGTTCGACTTCTGCGCCCGGGTCGACCTCAAGCGTATCAACAAGCGTACGCTCGATGGTTTGATCCGTAGCGGCGCGCTGGATCGTCTGGGCCCGTACTTCCACGACGAGCCGAAAGCCTACCAGGCTAATATCGACCGCAACCGGGCGGTCCTGCTGACCGCGATGGAAGAGGCGATCAAGGCGGCCGAACAAACGGCCCGTACCCATGACAGCGGCCATGCCGACCTGTTTGGCGGCCTGTTCGTCGAAGAAGATGCCGACGTCTACGCCAATCACCGCAAGGCCAAGGAGCTGACCCTCAAGGAACGGCTCAAAGGCGAGAAAGATACCCTGGGCCTGTACCTGACTGGACACCCGATCGACGAATACGAAGGTGAAATCCGGCGTTTCGCCCGTCAGCGCATCATCGATTTGAAGCCGGCGCGTGATACCCAGACCGTTGCCGGCATGATCATCGCCCTGCGGGTGATGAAAAACAAAAAGGGCGACAAGATGGGTTTCATCACCCTCGACGACCGTTCGGGCCGGATTGAAGCGTCGCTGTTTGCCGATGCGTTCCATTCCGCACAGTCACTGTTGCAGACCGATGCGATGGTGGTGGTCGAAGGCGAAGTCAGCAATGACGACTTCTCCGGTGGCCTGCGGTTGCGGGTCAAGCGGGTGATGAGCATGGAAGATGCGCGCACCAACCTGGCCGAGAGTCTGCGCCTGAAGGTCCAGACCCAGGACCTCAAGGGCGATCAGCTACGCTGGCTGGGCGACCTGTTCAGGCGTCATCGTGGTGCATGCCCGATCACCATGGAGTACACCAGCCCCGATGCGAAGGCCTTGCTGCAGTTCGGCGAAGGCTGGCGAATCGACCCGGCGGATGCGTTGATTCAAGCCCTGCGTGACCAGTTCGGGCGAGACAACGTCTTCCTCCAATACCGTTGACGGTGAGGTGGCCTCGTGCCTCCTTTATCGCGACCGAATTTTTTAATCTCGACCTGAACGCGCCTCTCCCTTAAGGTAGGGCGCGAATAGACAACCGGCCGGCCCAAGCTTTCTTGGATGTCGACCCAAGACGGACGCCTATGAACCCGAATTTTCTTGATTTCGAACAGCCGATCGCCGACCTGCAAGCCAAGATCGAAGAGTTGCGCTTGGTCGGTAATGACAATTCGCTGAATATCGGCGATGAGATCTCCCGCCTGCAGGACAAAAGCAGCACGCTGACCGAAGACATCTTCGGCAAGCTGACCAGCTGGCAGATCGCGCGTCTGGCGCGTCACCCGAAGCGTCCATACACCCTGGACTACATCGAACACATCTTCACCGAGTTCGATGAGTTGCACGGCGACCGTCACTTCTCAGACGATGCCGCCATCGTGGGCGGTATTGCGCGTCTGGACGACCAGCCAGTCATGGTCATCGGTCACCAGAAAGGCCGTGAAGTGCGCGAAAAGGTTCGCCGCAACTTCGGCATGCCGCGTCCGGAAGGCTACCGCAAGGCCTGCCGCCTGATGGAAATGGCCGAACGTTTCAAAATGCCGATCCTGACCTTCATCGATACCCCGGGTGCATACCCTGGCATCGACGCTGAAGAGCGTAACCAGAGCGAAGCCATTGCCTGGAACCTGCGTGTCATGGCTCGCCTGAAAACCCCGATCATCGCCACCGTGATCGGTGAAGGTGGTTCCGGCGGTGCGCTGGCGATCGGCGTTTGCGATCAGCTGAACATGCTGCAGTACTCGACCTACGCGGTGATCTCGCCGGAAGGTTGCGCATCGATCCTGTGGAAAACCGCCGAGAAAGCACCGGACGCCGCTGAAGCCATGGGCATCACTGCAGAGCGTCTCAAGGGCCTGGGCATCGTGGACAAAGTGATCAGCGAGCCGTTGGGTGGCGCACACCGCGATCCGGCCGCAGCGGCTGCCTCGATCCGTGCCGAGCTGAGCTCGCAACTGGCGATGCTCAAGAAGCTCGACCACAAGGCGCTGTTGGATCGTCGTTACGAGCGCCTGATGAGCTACGGCCTCTGATCTATGTGGGAGCGAGCCTGCTCGCGAAAGCGGTATAACAGCCAACGAATTCGTTGAATGTTAAGCAGCCTTCGCGAGCAGGCTCGCTCCCACATTTGATTTGCGTGAAGTGATCGATATGAATCTGCCGGCCAAGCTTTTATTGAGCCTGAAACCCTGGCGCAACGCCACGACCTGGCACATCGCTTTCTCCGGCGGTCTCGACTCCACCGTCCTGCTACACCTGCTCGCACACCTCGCTAAAGCCCAATCCCTGCCGGCACTGCGTGCCATCCATGTCCACCACGGCCTTCAGGCTGTAGCTGATGCGTGGCCGGAGCATTGTCGGGCAATGTGCGAGGCACTTGGCGTGCCATTGCAGGTGGTTCGCGTGCAAGTGCAGCCCGGCGCCAGTCTCGAACGTGCGGCCCGGGATGCGCGTTATGCGGCGTTCAGCGAAGTCACCCGAGCCAATGAAGTGCTGCTGACCGCTCAACACCTTGACGATCAAGCGGAAACCCTGCTGTTTCGCTTGTTGCGCGGGGCCGGGGTAAGAGGTTTGTCGGGAATGCCACGGCAGCGTCCGCTGGGTGAAGGGTATCTGCTGCGGCCTTTGCTCGATGCGACTCGCGCCGAGCTTGAGGCCTATGCCGCGGAACACCAGCTGAGCTGGATCGAAGATCCTTCCAACAAGGATCGACAATTCTCGCGTAATTACCTGCGTCATCAGGTGTTCCCGGTGTTGACCTCTCGCTGGCCGCAGGCAATGGCGACCATGGCTCGCAGTGCCGCGCATTTGAGCGAGGCGCAGGGGCTGCTGGATGAACTGGCACAGATTGACCTGTGCCACGCACGCACCTGCAGTGAGTTTGATTGGCTGGGTTTGCCGTCGCTTGAATTGGCATCCCTGGTAAAGCTTTCAGTCGCACGCCAGCGCAATGCACTCAGCCACTGGCTTGAACCACTCACAAGCCTGCCCGACAGTGACCATTGGTCGGGTTGGGCGGATTTGTGCAATGCCTCTGGCGATGCACGGCCGATCTGGCGACTGGCGGATGGCGAATTGCATCGGGCGGGAGGGCGGATCTGGTGGCTGTCCGGCGGCTGGTTGCGCCGTTCACCTCCTGTTGGCACTTGGGGCGAGCCCTCGCTGCCGCTGGCATTGCCCGACAACGGTGTGCTCTCGCTCAGCGGGCAAATCCCCGATGGTCCTTTGCAGATCCGCTATCGTGAAGGGGGCGAGGTGATGGAGTTGCCGGGTCGTGGGCATCGCGATTTGAAGCGGTTGCTCAACGAAAGTGGTGTACCGCTGTTCGTGCGCGGCAGATTGCCGCTGCTGTTCAAGGGCGGGCAATTGCTGGCGGTGGCGAACCTTCCGGGGCTGGATGGCAGCGCGGCGGGTGGCTGGAATTTGCATTGGCAGCCAATGGGCGAAGATCAAGGTTTGAGCTGAAAGGGGCTTTCCGGTAGACTACGCTCCCTTCTTGATACAACTTCTGTGGATTCGCCTGAATTGCAGGAGTTGCCGATTACCAAGCAGTCTTTGCTGGGCGATTCCAAAAAATGTGTAGCGAGCAACGTACCGGTGTTTCATCTTCCGGTCTGTCCCAACGCGGCGGTTTTTTTGAAAGGTGCACTGTGATTAATGCAGGTGATCGGGGGCTTCGGCCTTCCTTCGCTTTCCCCGGCGGCTCGGACCGCTTTAACGCAGACTTCTAGGGTTTTTCATGACGCGCTACATATTCGTCACGGGCGGTGTTGTTTCTTCATTGGGGAAAGGCATTGCATCGGCATCATTGGCGGCCATCCTGGAGGCGCGGGGACTTAAGGTCACCATGCTGAAGCTGGACCCGTACATCAACGTCGACCCGGGCACCATGAGTCCGTTCCAGCACGGTGAAGTGTTCGTCACCCACGACGGCGCCGAGACCGACCTGGACCTGGGCCACTACGAGCGGTTCATCCGCACGACCATGACCCAGAACAACAACTTCACCACCGGCCGTGTCTACGAGCACGTGCTGCGCAAAGAGCGTCGTGGTGATTACCTGGGCGCAACCATCCAGGTGATCCCGCATATCACCGACGAGATCAAGCGCCGCATCATCAAGGGCGCCGGCGATGCCGACGTGGCAATGGTCGAGATTGGTGGCACCGTGGGTGACATCGAATCCCAACCGTTCCTCGAAGCCATCCGTCAATTGCGTTTCGAAGTCGGCGCCAAGCGCGCGATGCTGATGCACCTGACACTGGTGCCGTACATCGCCACTGCCGGCGAAACCAAAACCAAGCCAACCCAGCACTCGGTCAAGGAGCTGCGCTCCATCGGCCTGCAACCAGACGTGCTGGTGTGCCGCTCCGATCACCCGATCGACATTTCTTCCCGTCGCAAGATCGCGCAATTCACCAACGTTGAAGAGCGTGCGGTCATCGGCCTGGAAGACGCCGACACCATCTACAAGATCCCGGGCATCCTGCACGCCCAGGGCCTGGACGATTTCGTCGTCGAGCGTTTCGGCCTGCAATGTGGCGGCGCCGATCTGTCTGAGTGGGAAGCCGTGGTAGACGCCAAGCTCAATCCTGAGCATGAAGTCACCATCGCCATGGTTGGCAAGTACATGGAACTGCTGGACGCGTACAAGTCGCTGATCGAAGCGATGAGTCATGCCGGCATCAGCAACCGCACCAAGGTCAATCTGCGCTACATCGACTCCGAAGACATCGAAAACCAGGGCACTGCACTGCTGGAAGGCGTCGACGCGATCCTGGTTCCAGGCGGCTTCGGCTTGCGTGGCGTGGAAGGCAAGATCACGGCCGTTCAATACGCTCGCGAAAACAAGGTTCCTTACCTGGGCATCTGCCTGGGCATGCAGGTGGCGGTGATCGAGTTCGCTCGTAACGTCATGGGCTGGAAAGACGCCAACTCCACCGAGTTCGATCGTGCAAGCGGTCACCCTGTCGTGGGCCTGATCACCGAGTGGGAAGATGCCACCGGCGCCGTCGAAATCCGTACCGAAGCGTCCGACCTGGGCGGCACGATGCGTCTTGGCGCTCAGGAATGCCTGCTCGAAGCCGGCTCCAAGGTGCATGATTGCTACGGCAAGGACGTGATTGTCGAGCGTCACCGCCATCGCTACGAAGTGAACAACAACCTGTTGCCGCAAATCATGGAAGCCGGCCTGAAAATCTCCGGCCGTTCCGGTGATGGCGCGCTGGTCGAAGTGGTTGAAGCACCGGATCACCCGTGGTTCGTCGCCTGCCAGTTCCACCCGGAGTTCACTTCGACGCCACGCGACGGTCACCCGTTGTTCAGCGGTTTCGTTAAAGCTGCTTTGACTCAACACCAGAAGAAGGCATGAACCTGATGGCGCAGAAGATCATCCGCGTAGGCGATATCGAGATTGCCAACGACAAGCCTATGGTGCTGTTCGGTGGCATGAACGTGCTGGAAAGCCGCGACATGGCGATGCAGGTCTGCGAAGAGTACGTAAAGGTTACCCAGAAACTGGGTATTCCTTACGTGTTCAAGGCCAGTTTCGACAAGGCCAACCGTTCCTCCGTGACCTCTTACCGTGGTCCCGGCCTGGAAGAGGGCATGCGGATTTTCCAGGACATCAAGCAAGCTTTCGGCGTGCCGATCATCACTGACGTCCATGAGCCCGATCAGGCTGCGGTCGTCGCTGAAGTCTGCGACATCATTCAGTTGCCGGCCTTCCTGTCGCGCCAGACCGACCTGGTGGTCGCGATGGCCAAGACCGGTGCGGTGATCAACATCAAGAAAGCCCAGTTCCTCGCGCCTCAGGAAATGAAACACATCCTGAACAAGTGCGTGGAAGCGGGTAATGATCAGTTGATCCTCTGCGAGCGTGGTTCGAGCTTCGGCTACAACAACCTGGTCGTCGACATGCTGGGCTTCGGCATCATGAAGCAGTTCGAATACCCGGTGTTCTTCGACGTGACCCACGCCCTGCAAATGCCGGGCGGTCGCGCTGATTCCGCCGGTGGTCGTCGCGCTCAGGTCCTCGATCTGGCGAAAGCCGGCATGAGCCAGTCCCTGGCCGGCCTGTTCCTCGAAGCCCACCCGGACCCGGACAACGCCAAATGCGACGGCCCTTGCGCCTTGCGTCTGGACAAACTGGAGCCATTCCTGGCCCAGCTCAAAGCATTGGACGAACTGGTGAAGAGTTTTCCGACGGTAGAAACCGCGTAATCCTCTTTTCTCCGGTAAAGTACCGCACGAATTAACGCTCAGGCCCTCGGGCCTGAGCCTTATCGTCCGCAAGTCTGCCCCGCTGCACATCGCTTGCCGACGGTAAAAGATTTCCTCTAGCTGCGTCGTTTTCGTCAACTTTGGAGTGTTTACAACAATGGCTAAAATCGTCGACATCAAAGGTCGTGAAGTTCTCGACTCCCGTGGCAATCCCACCGTGGAAGCGGATGTGCTTCTCGATAACGGCATCATCGGCAGCGCCTGCGCGCCGTCCGGTGCTTCCACTGGCTCGCGTGAAGCGCTCGAGCTGCGTGATGGCGACAAGAGCCGTTACCTGGGCAAGGGCGTACTCAAGGCCGTAGCCAACATCAACGGTCCGATCCGCGACCTGTTGAAAGGTACAGATCCAAGCGACCAGAAAGCGCTCGATCTGGCGATGATCAAGCTGGACGGTACTGAAAACAAGGCAACCCTGGGCGCCAACGCGATCCTCGCCGTTTCCCTGGCCGCGGCCAAGGCAGCAGCACAGGACCAGGACCTGCCGCTCTACGCTCACATCGCCAACCTGAACGGCACTCCGGGTGTCTACTCGATGCCGGTTCCGATGATGAACATCATCAACGGTGGCGAGCACGCCGATAACAACGTCGACATCCAGGAATTCATGGTTCAGCCGGTTGGCGCCAAGTCTTTCTCGGAAGGTCTGCGCATGGGCACCGAGATTTTCCACCACCTCAAAGCCGTGCTGAAGGCCCGTGGCCTGAGCACTGCCGTCGGTGACGAAGGTGGTTTCGCGCCTAACCTGGCGTCCAACGAAGATGCACTGAAAGTGATCTCCGAAGCCGTGGCCAATGCCGGTTACAAGCTGGGCACCGACGTGACCCTGGCACTGGACTGCGCAGCCAGCGAATTCTACGAAGACGGCAAGTACAACCTGTCCGGTGAAGGCCAGGTGTTCACCGCTGAAGGTTTCGCCGATTACCTGAAAGGCCTGACCGAGCGTTACCCGATCATCTCCATCGAAGACGGCCTGGACGAATCCGACTGGGCTGGCTGGAAAATCCTCACCGACAAGATCGGCGAGAAAACCCAGCTGGTAGGCGATGACCTGTTCGTGACCAACACCAAGATCCTGAAAGAAGGCATCGACAAAAAGATCGCCAACTCGATCCTGATCAAGTTCAACCAGATCGGCACCCTGACTGAAACCCTGGAAGCCATCCAGATGGCCAAGGCCGCCGGTTACACCGCCGTGATCTCGCACCGTTCGGGCGAAACCGAAGATTCCACCATTGCCGACCTGGCCGTGGGTACCTCGGCTGGCCAGATCAAGACCGGCTCCCTGTGCCGTTCCGACCGCGTGTCCAAGTACAACCAACTGCTGCGTATCGAAGAGCAGTTGAACGGCAAAGCCAAGTACAACGGCCGTAGCGAATTCCGCGGTTGATCGTCAGCTGATAAAAAAGACACCGGATTGTGTCGGAAAAATCGCTACAGCGACGTTTTTGCCACTAATCTGATGCCTTATAAGCACAAGCCTGGTTCTTCCAGGCTTCGTGCTGTCAGTAGCTTCATGTTTTGGTATGGCTGTCTTTTTTCACTGGATACCTGATATTCGATGCGCAGTCCCAATTGGTTGTTCCTCGTCTTGCTCCTGCTGCTGGCTGGCCTGCAATACCGCCTGTGGGTGGGTAATGGCAGTCTGGCGCAAGTGGCCGAGCTGACTCAGCAGATTGCGGATCAGCAAGCTGAGAACCAGGCGTTGCTGGAGCGCAATCGGGTGATGGACGCTGAAGTCAGCGAGTTGAAAAAGGGCATGGAGACCGTTGAAGAGCGGGCTCGCCATGAGTTGGGCATGGTCAAGGACGGTGAAACCCTTTACCAGTTGGCGCAATGAACCTGTCTCTGCCGGCCTTCTGGGCCGTGATTCCTGCCGCGGGCGTCGGTGCCCGTATGGCCGCGGACCGTCCCAAGCAATATTTGCAACTGGGCGGGCGCACTATTCTCGAACACAGCCTCGGCTGTTTCCTTGATCATCCTTGCCTGAAGGGTGTGGTGGTCAGTCTTGCTGTTGATGATCCTTACTGGCCGAACCTGGCCTGTGCCAGTGATCCGCGGATTGCCCGGGTCGAGGGCGGTAGCGAGCGTTCCGGGTCGGTGCTGAATGCGTTGCTGCATTTGCACGCGCAAGGCGCTGGCGATGAAGACTGGGTATTGGTTCATGATGCCGCACGACCGAATCTCGGTCGTGACGATCTGGATAACCTACTGGCTGAACTGGCGGATGATCCTGTGGGTGGGCTGCTGGCGGTCCCGGCACGGGATACGCTCAAGCGGATCGACAAACACGGCCGTGTCGTCGAAACCGTGGACCGCAGTGTGATCTGGCAAGCCTATACGCCGCAGATGTTTCGCCTCGGCGCCTTGCATCGAGCGTTGGCGGACAGTCTGGTGGCTGACGCCGTGATCACCGATGAGGCTTCGGCCATGGAGTGGGCAGGGCTGGCGCCTCGCTTGATCGAGGGTCGAGCGGATAACCTCAAGGTCACTCGCCCTGAAGACCTTGAATGGTTGAGGCAGCGTTGGGCTAACCGTCGCTAGCTTTTGCGGTGCTCGTCAGATTGCTTTCGCGAGCAGGCTCGCTCCCACAGTTGATCGCGGTCCAATGTGGGAGCGAGCCTGCTCGCGAAAGCGGCGGTCCAAGCGGCTGACATCGTGCTGACATACCAACATGCTTCTAGCATTGGTATTCAGGCCTCTGAGCCAATCCTTCCTTCAAATAATCCACCAATTTGCGCACCTTCGGCGACAGATGCCGTTGCTGCGGGTACAGCGCCCAAACGGCCGTGTTCGGTGGTTGATGCGCCTCCAGCAGCGAAATCAATGCGCCGCTTTTCAAATGCTCCAGCACGTAATAGTCCGGCAACTGGCACAGCCCTACGCCCTGTAGCGCGGCATCCAGTACTGCTTGCCCACTGTTGCAGCGCCAGTTTCCCTGGACTCGTTGCGAAAATTCCCGCCCGTTCTGTTCCAGTTGCCAGAGATCCGAGCTGCCGATGAGGCAGTTGTGACGGCTCAGTTCCGACAGACTGTGTGGGCGCCCATAACGTTCCAGGTAGGAAGGCGACGCGCATAGAAACATGCGTCGTGGCGCCAAACGCGTGGCGACCAGTCGTGAGTCCTGCAAGCGCCCCAGACGGATTGCCAGGTCCAGGCCTTCATGCACCAGGTCCAATTGGCGGTTGCTCAGTTCAATGTCAATCCGCAGTTGCGGATACAGCCCCATGAACCGCGTCACCAGCGGCACGATGAAGCGTTCGCCGTAAGCCACGGCGCACGTCATGCGTAGCATGCCTTTGGGTTCGCTGGTCAAGTCGCCGACCGCGCGCAGTGCCTCTTCACGCCCATCCTGCAAACGTTGGCAATGTTGCAGGAAGGTTTGCCCGGCTTCAGTCAGCGTGACCCGGCGGGTGCTGCGATAGAGCAAACGGGTTTGCAAGCGTTCTTCGAGGCGTACGATTTGTCGACTGATGTGGGAGGAAGAAACCCCCAGGCGTTCAGCGGCCGCCGTGAACTGGCTGCATTCGGCAACGGCCACGAACTCGTCGATACCTTCCCAGCGACTTTCGGACATTGAAGATTATCCCTGTGTGGCAATAATGTTTTGCTTTTGCCCGGATTATTCACCGTAAGACGCTGTATTACACTGTTTGTCTCGTTTTATTCACTGGAGAATCACCATGATCAAGTCGCGCGCCGCCGTTGCCTTCGAGGCCAAAAAACCTCTGGAGATCGTAGAAGTCGATGTCGCCATGCCCAAGGCCGGTGAGGTGTTGCTGCGCGTTGTGGCCTCCGGTGTTTGCCATACCGATGCCTACACCCTGTCCGGTGCTGATCCGGAAGGTATCTTCCCGTCGATCCTCGGCCATGAAGGCGGGGCAATCGTCGAGGCAATCGGCGAGGGTGTGACTTCTGTCGCGGTGGGCGACCATGTGATCCCGCTGTACACCCCGGAATGCCGTCAGTGCAAATTCTGCCTGTCTGGCAAAACCAACCTGTGCCAGGCCATTCGCGCGACCCAGGGCAAAGGCTTGATGCCCGATGGCACGACGCGTTTTGCCTACAAGGGCCAACCCATTTTCCACTACATGGGTACTTCGACGTTCTCCGAGTACACCGTGCTACCGGAAATTTCCGTGGCAAAAATTGCCAAGGAAGCGCCACTGGAAAAAGTCTGTCTGCTGGGCTGCGGTGTCACCACCGGTATCGGCGCAGTACTCAACACCGCCAAAGTGAAACCCGGTGACACCGTGGCCATTTTCGGTCTCGGCGGCATTGGTCTGTCGGCGGTCATTGGCGCAGTCAAAGCCAAGGCGGCCCGGATCATTGCCATCGACATCAACCCGGCCAAATTCGAGATTGCCAAACAGCTGGGTGCAACCGACTGTGTAAATCCGAAGGATTTCGATCGTCCGATCCAGGAAGTCATCGTCGACATGACCGATGGTGGTGTCGACTTTTCCTTTGAGTGCATCGGCAACGTGCAATTGATGCGTGCCGCACTTGAGTGCTGCCACAAGGGTTGGGGCGAGTCAGTCATCATCGGCGTGGCCGGTGCCGGCCAGGAAATCTCCACCCGTCCTTTCCAATTGGTCACCGGTCGCGTCTGGCGCGGTTCGGCGTTCGGTGGCGTGCGCGGCCGTACCGAGTTGCCAAGCTACGTGGAAATGGCCGAAACCGGCGAAATCCCGCTGGACACGTTCATCACCCACACCATGGGCCTGGAAGACATCAACAAGGCGTTCGACCTGATGCATGAAGGCAAGAGCATCCGTTCCGTCATTCATTTCTGAGGTCTGCCATGAGCCTGGAAAATATCTCCTGTCAGAAAAGTTTCGGCGGTTGGCACAAGCGTTATCGGCATCGCTCTGACGTGCTGGGCTGCGACATGGTGTTCGCCGTCTATTTGCCGCCACAGGCGGAGCAGGGCGGTAAGCTGCCGGTGTTGTACTGGTTGTCCGGCCTGACCTGCACCGACGAGAACTTCATGCAGAAGGCCGGCGCCATGCGCATGGCCGCCGAACTGGGGCTGATCATTGTCGCACCGGACACCAGTCCTCGCGGCGCCGATGTGCCGGGAGATCCGGACGGTGCCTGGGACTTCGGGCTCGGTGCAGGGTTTTATTTGAATGCCACGCAGGAACCCTGGTCGCGCCACTATCGGATGCATGACTATGTCGTGCAGGAATTGCCGGCATTGGTCGAAGCGCATTTCCCGGCGTCGGACAAGCGCGGCATCAGCGGTCACTCCATGGGTGGCCACGGCGCGCTGGTCTGTGCCCTGCGCAATCCGGGGCGTTATCTGTCGGTGTCGGCGTTCTCGCCGATCAACAATCCGATGGACTGTCCCTGGGGGCAGAAAGCCTTTTCCCGGTATCTGGGTGAGGACCGCGCGAAGTGGCGGGAGTGGGATGCTTGCGCGTTGCTTGCCGAGGCCGACGAAAAGCTGCCACTGCTGGTCGATCAAGGCGATCGAGACGATTTCCTCGCCACCCAGCTCAAGCCGGAAGCCTTGCAGCAGGCGGCTAAACTGGCCGATCACCCGCTGACGTTGCGCCTGCAACCGGGCTACGACCACAGCTATTTCTTCATCGCCAGCTTCATTGACGACCACTTGCAACATCATGCGCGCGCTCTAGGCGCCTAATGTCCGACAAAGCAGGTAGAATCACGCCCTGACAAAAATCGGGGCGTTTTTTTATGCGTATTGGCCACGGCTATGATGTGCACCGTTTCGCTGAAGGCGATTTCATTACTCTGGGCGGCGTGCGAATTGCACACGGCTTCGGGCTGCTCGCTCACTCCGACGGTGACGTCCTGCTGCACGCCTTGAGCGATGCCTTGCTCGGCGCCGCCGCGCTGGGTGATATCGGCAAGCACTTCCCGGACACCGACCCGCAATTCAAGGGCGCTGACAGCCGTGTGCTGTTGCGTCACGTCGTCGCACTGGTCCACGCCAAAGGCTGGACGGTCGGCAACGTCGATAACACCATTGTTGCCCAGGCGCCGAAAATGGCCCCGCATATCGAATCGATGCGCGCGCTGATTGCCGCGGATCTTCAAGTTGAGTTGGATCAAGTGAACGTAAAAGCTACCACCACCGAAAAGCTCGGCTTTGTCGGTCGCGAAGAAGGCATTGCCGTGCATTCCGTTGCCTTGTTGCTGCGCGCATGAACGAAGCGCAATTGCTCGGCCCGCGGGCCTATGGTGATGCCCTCGGCACTGCGGTGCTGAAAGCCATCGCGGAAGATTTCCAGGTCGACGAAGTCCTTGATATTCCCCTGAGTGGCGACGGCGAACACTTGTGGATCTGGGTGGAAAAGCGCGGTCTGAATACGGAAGAAGCGGCGCGGCGGATCGCCAAGGCCGCTGGCGTACCCTTGCGCACCGTCAGTTACGCCGGGCTCAAGGATCGTCAGGCGCTGACCCGTCAGTGGTTCAGCGTACAACTGCCGGGAAAGGCTGATCCGGACCTGTCGGCAGCCGAAAACGACACGCTGAAAATCCTCAAGACCAGCCGGCACAAGCGCAAGCTGCAACGCGGTGCCCATTCGGCCAACGGTTTCACCTTGCGCCTGACGCAGTTCACCGGCGACAAGGCGGCCATCGAAGAGCGCTTGCAACTGATCGCCAAACAAGGCATCCCCAACTATTTCGGCAGCCAGCGCTTCGGGCATGACGGCGGCAACGTGGTCGACGCCCGTGCCTGGGCCGCGCGCAAGGCCTTGCCGGAGCAGCGTAACGTCCGTTCGCGCCTGCTCTCCACCGCGCGTAGTTTTCTGTTCAATCAGGTGTTGGCCGCGCGTGTCGCCGATGGCACCTGGCAACGTGCCCAGGTCGGTGATCTGCTGGCGTTTACCGATAGCCGCAGCTTCTTCCCGGCCGGTGAGGCCGAGTGCAGCGACCCGCGCCTGGCCATTCTCGATCTGCATCCGACGGGTCCGCAGTGGGGCGAAGGTGACTCGCCGGCCACGGGCGCTGTCCATGAATTGGAGCAGGCCATCGCCGCGCGCGAAGCGGACCTTCGCGATTGGTTGATCAACGCCGGTATGAGCCACGAACGTCGCATCCTGCGGCTGCCCATTGCCGGGTTGACGTGGCATTATCCCGAGCCTGACATTCTGCAACTGGAATTCGTCCTGCCGGCCGGATGCTTCGCCACCGTCTTGGTGCGCGAACTTGTTGATCTGGTGCCGGTGGGGCAGACGGACAGCTCATGCGTATTCTGATTTCTAACGACGATGGGGTAACCGCACCCGGTCTCGCCGCGCTTTATGCTGCGCTGGCGGATTACACCGAATGCGTGGTTATCGCCCCGGACCAGGACAAAAGCGGCGCCAGCAGTTCGTTGACGCTCGACCGTCCGTTGCACCCGCAGACGCTGGCCAACGGCTTTATCAGCGTCAACGGTACGCCGACCGATTGCGTGCACCTGGGCCTCAACGGCTTGCTGGAGCGTGAAGCGGACATGGTGGTTTCCGGGATCAACCTGGGCGCCAACCTGGGGGACGATGTCCTGTATTCCGGAACCGTGGCGGCAGCGCTCGAAGGGCGTTTCCTGACGCGTCCAGCGTTTGCCTTTTCGCTGGTCTCGCGACAAGTCGACAACCTTCCCACAGCCGCTTACTTTGCGCGCAAACTGGTCGAGGCCCATGGGGATCTCGAACTGCCACCGCGTACGGTACTCAACGTGAACATACCTAACTTGCCCCTGGAACATATCCGCGGTG
Source organism: Pseudomonas sp. WPR_5_2 (assembly GCF_003634475.1). Taxonomy (NCBI): domain Bacteria; kingdom Pseudomonadati; phylum Pseudomonadota; class Gammaproteobacteria; order Pseudomonadales; family Pseudomonadaceae; genus Pseudomonas; species Pseudomonas sp. WPR_5_2. Next base: position 163,433 of record NZ_RBLA01000003.1, read on the forward strand.
TCCAGTTGACTCGCCTGGGGCATCGCGCCCGCGCGGCGGCACCGATGAAAGTGGTCGACCCGCGCGGCAAGTCCGGATACTGGATTGCCGCAGCGGGGGACGCTGAAGACGGTGGCCCGGGCACTGACTTTCATGCGGTGATGCAGGGCTATGTTTCCATCACTCCACTGCAACTGGATCGCACCTTCAATGATGCCTTCAGAAGTCTCGATGGCTGGCTGGAGGGGTTGCGCTAATGACTCGTGAGCAAGACGACATGCTGCGTCGCGGCATCGGCATGACCTCGCAACGGACCCGCGAACGCCTCATTCAACGTTTGTACGAGGAAGGGGTGTCCAACGCCAGGGTGCTGGAAGTCATCCGCCAAACACCGCGTCACCTGTTTGTCGATGAGGCGCTGGCACACCGTGCCTACGAGGACACCGCGCTGCCGATCGGGCATAACCAGACCATCTCGCAGCCTTATATGGTGGCTCGCATGAGCGAGCTGCTGCTGGAGGCCGGGCCTCTGGACAAGGTGATGGAGATCGGTACCGGTTCGGGCTACCAGACGGCGGTGTTGTCGCAACTGGTCGAGCGGGTGTTCTCCGTCGAACGCATCAAGGTGCTGCAGGACCGGGCCAAGGAACGCCTGGTCGAATTGAACCTGCGCAACGTGGTGTTTCGCTGGGGTGATGGCTGGGAAGGGTGGCCGGCACTGGCGCCGTACAACGGCATTATCGTGACGGCGGTGGCGACCGACGTGCCTCAGGCGTTGCTTGATCAATTAGCCCCCGGGGGGCGTCTGGTGATACCGGTCGGGTCCGGAGAGGTACAACAATTGATGCTGATCATTCGCGAGGAGCAGGGATTTTCCAGGCGTGTTCTGGGGGCGGTTCGTTTCGTCCCGCTGCTCAATGGGCCACTGGCCTGAGCTTTTGTTTCAACGCGCTGAATTCTCTTCGATAGCCTTTGTCTTACAGCGGCGTCGATTGGTTAAACGGGTTGTTTTGTCAGGCAGCAAACGTGTGCGCGAAGCCATTTCGCTTCATTAAGGGTAAAGCCTGCACGGCCCGTTATACTTGCGACATTTCGTGCCGGAACACGGCAAATCACATTTTCAGCCACCACAAAGGGAGCGGCGGGTGAGTCTCACAGTCATTGCGCAGCGTATGGGTAAAACGAGCTTTCAGCGCCTGGTGACTGGCCTTGTCATGAGCACCTTGCTGGTCGGTTGTTCCAGCAACAAATCCAGCGACGTACGCGTCGTTGATCGCAACAATGCCGTTGCCCAGCGCCCGGCAGTGACGACGGGACAGTACGTCGTCCGCCCGAAAGACACCTTGTTCTCGATCGCCTTTCGCTACGGTTGGGACTACAAGGCGCTCGCGGCACGCAACAACATTGATGCGCCCTACACGATCCATCCGGGTCAGACGATTCGCTTCGATGGTCGCACCGGTTCAACGTCGACTGCGGTGGTCAGTTCGTCCAATTCCTCGCCGTCGTCCTCGAGTAAAACCACCGTGATCCGTCGTCCTGTCGACGGTGCCACTACGACCACACCGGCGGTTGTACCGTCCGTCGCCAACAAGCCGGCACCCGCTCCACTGCCTCCTCCGGGCCCGGCCCCGACCGGCTGGGGATGGCCATCTAATGGCATTTTGATTGGTAAATTCTCTTCAAACGGTAGTTTGAATAAAGGAATTGATATCGCCGGAGATTTGGGACAGCCTGTTTTAGCTGCGTCTGATGGGACGGTGGTATACGCCGGGAGTGGCTTAAGGGGCTACGGCGAATTAGTTATCATCAAACACAGCGAAACCTACGTCAGTGCCTACGGACATAACCGCAGGCTGTTGGTTCGGGAGGGGCAGCAGGTCAAGGTCGGACAGACAATTGCCGAAATGGGGTCAACGGGTACAGACCGGGTGAAACTGCATTTTGAGATTCGCCGCCAAGGTAAACCTGTAGATCCGCTGCAATTCCTGCCACGTCGTTGATCGCTACCAGCCTGTTCCGTCACGTAGAGGGGACAGGCTCCAGCGTTGCCAAGGATAAAGGCGCCGCTTGAGCTTGAGGTCGAACTCACCAAAGGACTATAACAATGGCTCTCAGTAAAGAAGTGCCGGAGTTTGACATCGACGATGAGGTTCTCCTGATGGAGACCAGCATCGATACGGATTCGATGTCGAATGATGAAGGGGCGGCTCCACCTTCCGTTCGTGCCAAATCCAAACACTCCGCATCGTTGAAGCAACACAAGTACATTGACTACACGCGGGCACTCGACGCCACGCAGCTGTACCTCAATGAAATCGGCTTTTCCCCCCTGTTATCCCCCGAAGAAGAAGTTCATTTTGCGCGCCTGTCGCAAAGTGGCGATCCGGCCGGGCGCAAACGCATGATTGAAAGTAACCTGCGGCTGGTGGTGAAAATCGCCCGGCGTTACGTCAATCGTGGCTTGTCGCTGCTTGACCTGATCGAAGAGGGCAACCTCGGCTTGATTCGGGCGGTGGAGAAGTTCGACCCTGAGCGGGGTTTCCGCTTTTCGACCTACGCAACCTGGTGGATTCGTCAGACCATCGAGCGCGCGATCATGAATCAGACCCGGACCATCCGGTTGCCGATCCATGTGGTCAAGGAGCTGAACGTGTACCTGCGGGCCGCACGAGAGCTGACGCAAAAACTCGATCATGAACCCTCACCCGAAGAGATCGCCAACCTGCTGGAAAAACCGGTAGGAGAGGTCAAGCGCATGCTCGGCCTGAACGAGCGGGTTTCTTCGGTCGACGTCTCGCTGGGTCCGGATTCGGATAAAACCCTGCTGGACACCCTTACCGACGATCGCCCAACCGATCCATGCGAACTGTTGCAGGATGACGACCTGTCCCAGAGCATCGATCAATGGCTCTCGGAACTGACCGACAAACAACGCGAGGTGGTTGTGCGCCGCTTCGGGCTGCGCGGTCACGAGAGCAGTACCCTGGAAGACGTAGGCCTGGAAATTGGCCTGACCCGGGAACGGGTCCGGCAGATTCAGGTTGAAGGCCTCAAGCGCCTTCGTGAGATCCTGGAGAAAAACGGCCTGTCGAGCGAGTCGCTGTTTCAGTAACAGGCTCGTGTAGCGGTCAACAAAAGCCCCGACTGGTTCGGGGTTTTTTGTTGCGCGGAAGAACGTCCCCGCAGACCTGCGTAGCCACCTCGGGTTTGTAGTCTTGGGTTGTAAGTCTTGGCTTACTCTTTCGTAAGTGTTCGTTATTTTTACAGCGTGGCAGACCGCCATACTTTCACTGACGTTGATTTATCTAGTTGATTTAGATGCTTATTTTAGCAAGTTAACAGCATATGACAGGCGATTTCAGCGTTCGAGGCCGATTGCTCCCGGCTCCGAACACTCTAGTATTCGGGTTGTGTCGAGGGACAGACACGCCCTTCAAGGATGAGGGTAATGGACATCGCAGGAAGCGATTCATCAGGACGATGAAATGGAACACAGGGAATAGGGAAAAAAGTGGGCGGGTCAAACCGCCCCTTTTTTTTCGCCTGCAGAAAAGCAAAAAGGCCCTTGTGGGGCCTTTTTCGGGAACGCGGGGATAATCAGCGTTCGAGATGTTCGATCTTGCCTGGCTTGCCATCCCACTCAGCGGAGTCGGGCAAAGGGTCTTTGCGCTCGGTGATGTTCGGCCAGACCTCGGCCAATTCCAGGTTCAATGCGATGAAGTTTTCCATGCCCGCAGGGACTTCATCTTCGGAGAAGATGGCCACGGCAGGGCATTCTGGTTCGCACAGTGCGCAGTCGATGCACTCATCCGGGTGAATCACCAGGAAGTTCGGGCCTTCGTAAAAGCAGTCCACCGGACAGACTTCTACGCAGTCGGTGTACTTGCACTTGATGCAGTTGTCGGTGACGACGAAGGTCATTTCTAATTTTCTCCTCAGGCGCGGCTTGCTGCGCCCCTTCACATAGGGGTCGCAAGGTTCGGGAGCGATAGTCTGCAGGCCAGGCTAAAAGCCAGCAGCATCCCAAACCGCGCGAGATTCTAACAGCTTGCAAGCCTATGCGTTAGATCCGTGTCTTTAGTGTATAGAGCATTTCGAGCGCACGACGTGGCGTCATATCGTCCAGGTCGAGCTTGGCCAGTTCATCCAGCACCGGATGCGGCAGGCTGGCGAACATATCGCTTTGCTGTGGCGCGGCAGGCTTGCCTTTGGCTGGCTTGGGCGCTTCATGGGGCAGGGCGGTGTCTTCCAGGCGGCTCAAATGCTCACGGGCGCGCACGATCACTTCAGTGGGCACACCGGCCAGCTGCGCCACTGCCAGGCCGTAGCTCTGGCTGGCCGGCCCCGGTAGCACGTGGTGCAGGAACACGATGCGCTCGTTGTGCTCAGTGGCGTTGAGATGCACGTTGGCCACCAGCGGTTGGGCTTCCGGCAGAACCGTCAGCTCGAAGTAGTGGGTGGCGAACAGCGTGTAGGCGCGCAAGTGCGCCAGTCGCTCCGCCGCCGCCCAGGCCAGGGATAAACCGTCGAACGTACTGGTGCCGCGCCCGACTTCATCCATCAATACCAGGCTGCGCTCGGTGGCGTTGTGCAGGATGTTGGCGGTTTCGCTCATTTCGACCATGAAGGTCGAGCGCCCGCCTGCCAGGTCATCGCTGGAACCGATCCGGGTGAAAATGCGATCCACCAGCGACAATTCACAACTGGCCGCCGGTACGAAACTGCCGATATGGGCCAGCAGTACGATCAGCGCGGTCTGGCGCATGTAGGTGGATTTACCGCCCATGTTCGGACCGGTGATCACCAGCATGCGCGTATTGTCATCGAGGCTCAGGTCATTGGCCACGAACGGCGTGGTCAGCACTTGCTCGACCACCGGGTGACGACCCTGGCTGATACGCATGCACGGTTCGCTGACGAACCGCGGGCAGTTCAAGTCAAGGTTCAATGCACGCTCGGCCAGGTTGCTGAGTACGTCCAGTTCGGCCAGCGCCGAAGCGGTGTCCTGCAGCGGTGGCAACTGCGCGATCAGGTCCTCGAGCAGCGCCTCGTAAAGCATCTTCTCCCGGGCCAGGGCGCGGCTCTTGGCCGACAGCGCCTTGTCTTCGAAGGCCTTGAGTTCCGGTGTGATAAATCGTTCGGCGCCCTTGAGGGTCTGACGGCGGATGTAATCGGCAGGCGCCGACTCGGCTTGCTTGCTCGGCAATTCGATGAAGTAGCCGTGGATGCGGTTGTACCCAACCTTCAGGTGGGACAGGCCGGTACGGGCCTTTTCCCGGGCTTCGAGGTCGATCAGGAATTGTCCGGCGTTCTCGCTCAGCGATTGCAGTTCGTCGAGTTCGCTGTCGTAACCGGTCTTCAATACACCGCCGTCGCGGATGACCGCCGGCGGGTTGTCGACGATGGCTTTTACCAGCAGCGCGGCCAGTTCCGGGTAGGTGCTGGTAGTGGTTGCCAGCTGTTGCAGGTGCGGGGCTTCAAGCTCGGTCATCGCCACTTGTAGCTCAGGCAGGGCGCCGAGGGCATCGCGCAGGCGTGCCAGATCCCGCGGGCGGGCGTTACGCAGGCCGATCCGCGCGAGAATCCGCTCGATGTCGCCGATTTCCTTGAGCTGCGGTTGCAGCTTTTCGAAACGGTAGGCGTCGAGCAGGCACGTGATCGACGTCTGGCGGGCCAGCAAAATCTTCAGGTCACGCAGAGGTCGATTCAGCCAACGGGTCAGCAAGCGGCTGCCCATGGCGGTCTGGCAGCGGTCGACCACCGATTGCAGTGTGTTATCGCGACCGCCGGCCAGGTTGGTGTCCAGCTCCAGGTTGCGACGGCTGGCGCCGTCCAGCACCACAGTATCGTCCAGTCGCTCATGACGCAGGCTGCGGAGGTGGGGCAGGGCGGTGCGCTGGGTTTCTTTCGCATAGGCCAGCAGGCAACCGGCGGCGCCGATGGCCAGGGTCAGGTTCTCGCACCCGAAACCTTTCAGGTCCTGGGTAGAAAACTGCTGGCAAAGACTTTTCAGCGCCGAGTCACGTTCGAAATCCCACGGCGCACGGCGACGAACCCCACGACGCTTTTCCGCCGGCAGATCCTTCGGCCAGTCATCCGGAATCAGCAGCTCTACCGGATTGACCCGTTCCAGCTCCGCCAACAGGTTTTCCCAACCCTTGATTTCCAGCACGCTGAAGTTGCCGCTGGTGATGTCCAGCACCGCCAGGCCGAACAGACGCTCATCACCCAGCACGGCCGCGATCAGGTTGTCCCGACGCTCATCCAGCAGCGCCTCGTCACTCACCGTCCCCGGCGTGATGATCCGCACCACCTGGCGCTCCACCGGCCCCTTGCTGGTGGCCGGATCGCCGACTTGTTCACAGATCACCACCGACTCACCGAGCTTTACCAGTTTCGCCAGGTAACCTTCGGCGGCGTGGTAAGGAATTCCGCACATGGGAATTGCCTGACCGGCCGACTGCCCGCGGGCAGTCAGAGTGATGTCGAGCAACTTGGCGGCCTTCTTCGCGTCCTCATAGAAGATCTCGTAGAAGTCGCCCATGCGGTAGAACATCAACTGGTCTGGGTGCTGGTTCTTCAGGCGCCAGTACTGCTGCATCATCGGCGTGTGGGAGGACAGGTCGGAAATTGCTTTATTCATCAGAGGCTTAGGATTGTTTGTTCAAAAGTGTGGGGCAAAAATGGGGCAAATGACGATTTGATATCAGCGGCATTTGCTGGGAATAGGCCGAGATTAACATAGGGGGGTGGTGAAGGACGCGAGGTCAGGTTATTTTGAGTGCTGCATGTCACATTGGCATCATCAACCCTGTTGGAGCAGATCATGAAAAAGGAATTCCCTGGCTATTTCTCAGGCGCTGCCGCTGACGTTGAGAAAATTTGGGATGAATGCATTTTTGTGCTCGATGCTAACGTTCTTCTAAATCTTTATAGATATTCTGATTTCACTTGTTCGAAGCTGTTAGAGGTTTTTACCTCTCTTGCCGATCGCTTGTGGGTCCCCCATCAGGTTGTTTTTGAATATCTGAATAACAGGCTTTCCGTTATTGGAGAGCAAGGTAAGGTTTATGATGATGCTGTTAAGAAAGTAGACGCTCTAAAGAGAAGTTTGGAAAATCATAATCAGCACCCTTTTGTTACAGAGCAAACATTGGCAGAAGGTTTGGAGTTATTTGCAAAAATTGTTTCCGAGCTAAATCAAAATAAGTTGGTTTATGAGAAACGAATAAATACAGATGAGATCAAGGATCAGTTGGAAAGGTTGCTTGAGGGGAAAGTTGGCAGCTCCTTTGCCCGTGAGCAACTAGACAAAATCATCGTAGATGGAAAGGGGCGTTATGAGCAGAAGATTCCGCCCGGTTTTTGTGACGTAAAAAAAGGTGGAGACTCGATTGTCTTTACTGATGTTTGTCGGCCGTACGGCGATTATATTGTCTGGTTGCAGATAATTGAGCATGCTAAATCGTTAAATAAATCTGTTATTTTTATAACTGGTGATAGTAAAGATGATTGGTGGGCTTCCTTTCAGGGGAAAACACTTGGTCCACACCCTCAGTTGGTAGAGGAGTTTTTATCATTGGTTGGGAAGGAGTTTTATATGTATCTTCCTGACCGCTTTTTGGAGAGGGCGAGTGAGTATTTGAAACAGGATGCTTCAGAACAAGCGGTGAATGAAATAAGGGATATACGTGAAGAGGATTCGGAAAGCGCATTGCTTGATAAAGCAGTGAATTTTGCCTGGCCTTCTAAACCTGGCAACACTTGGCCTGATAAGCCTGCTCCCTCTAGCTGGAATGATGCTCCCTCTAGCTGGCCTGATGCTCCGGCAATTGCTACTTGGTCTGACGTCTCCCCGGCGAAGTTCGCGTGGCCGATGCCCGACGAGGGAAGGCAAAATTATGAGATTCATTGGATAGAAGCTCAGAGATCACAGGTTCGCGAGCGTGCCGTACAGATCCGCGAAAGATTGGACAGTCTCCTAAAAGAGCGCGAACAACTGGCAATTCTTCAGCATAAGCTTGTCGGGGAAGGCGCAGGACCGGCTGATGAGGCGTTGCAAGACACTCTGAGGCGCTTGGCTATTCTCAACTCTATTATTGACGTACTAGAGAGTGAACTTTCGGAAATGCGCGCTAAACTTCGCTCCTTGAGTCTGCGTCAGAGAATTCTTTTTAAAAATGGTAGTGAAGAATAGGGGTCATTTTTTTATTTTTCTGGAGTTAAGTTGTGACCAAATTTTTTCAAGTTCGGCTGGAGATTCGTCATCCATCCATTTTGCATAAACTTGAACTAGCATGGTGAAATCCATATGGCCCATCTGTTTTGCAATAAACGCAAGATTGCCGCGTGCGGTTAGGCACCAGCAGGCATAGGTGTGTCTTGTCTGGTATGGCCGGCGTGGACGTATACCTGAGCGTTTCTGGATGGCTACCCACTTTGTGTTCCACGAAGTGGGTATAAACCAGTGGTTGATGATTTTCTTTCGCGCCTGTGTTGTCGGGGAAAGTATCGGCGTTACTGTTTCGATGCGGCTTTCGTGGCGGTTCATGTACACCTCGATCTTCCGCGGTTCGTGGTCAGCCACCAATCCCATTAGAGTTTTACAGGCTTCAACAGCAGGTGGCATCAGAAGCACGGCCCGAGGTTTTCCAGTCTTGGGTACCTTGAAGGTTCCGTCTGCTGTGATTGCCCTGGTGATATTGATCTGGCCTCCGATTAGGTCGATATCTTCGACCGCCAGAGCACACAACTCGCCCGGACGTAGTCCCGTGTAGACTGCGAGGGTCACCGCCGCAGAGTCCTGTATGTGAAGGCAACCTTTATGTATCAGCTGTTCGAATTCCTCTTTGGTCAGGGGGTCTGGCTCGCGGTCCGTCATCGCGAAACGGATGCAGGCGGCGGCCAGTCCTTTGCGGCAGTAGCTGTTGTTTTCGCACCACGCGAGGAAGCCCGCAAACGTTGCCAGGTAATGGTTCGCAGTCGAAGGCGCCCGGGTGGCGATCAGTTGTGTCCTGAGTCGCTGGATGTCTTCGGGTAGAAGGATGCCTGCCAAACGGTCTGGCCCTAAAAGCTCGGTGCAAATATCGAGCGCGTAGCTGTATTTCTCCTCGGTCATAGGAGTTAGGTCGACAGCCTTCAACGGTTTGTAACGGGCCATGAGTGCGGTCAGGCGCTCGTCCTTTACGTTGCTGTAGTTGACTGCGTACTTCGAGTCAGGGAAGTGTCGACCGTAATCGAATTTTCCTGTTTTGATCTCATGAGTAATTGCCGCCCTAAGTAGAGCGGCGTGTTTGATGTTGGCTTTGGTTACCGGTAGACCTAAGGATTCGCGGCAGCGGATTCGCCGCCACATGAACACTATGCGGATGTAACCGCCATGCAGTTCGAGTCCTTTGTGTTTAGCCAGCTCAGCTTCTAGGCCGCTTCCTGCGGTGCGCTCTCGGCCCACTTGTCGTACTCCGTCATGTTGATTGCGATGCGGCCGTCTGGTGTTTTGCGCCAGATCCGGCCTTGTGCCCAAGTCCCGTTCTTCACTTTGTGGCGTATGGCGTCTTCGCTGTAGCCGGTGAGTTCGGATGCGCGGTTGATCATCACCCAGCGTGGAAGGCTCATTGCTGTTTCTCCCCAGCTCGGCGCGCGATGCCTTCGGCCTGGCGCTGTTTGCTGCATTTTTGGTGGTTGCCATGTGCGCGTGACTTGTCGCATTTGTCGCAGATTGTGTTCAGATCAAGCGGTGGCATTTGCCCGCGGCGAATTCGGGCTGTCCGGCGAAGGGCTGTCATGTTCGCGGACACCTCACTCCGAAGTAGATTGATGGCCGGAAGGTTTCGCGGTATAGCGACCACATATCCGCCCATGCTTCTTGCATAGTAAGGCCTTGGCCTGTGACGCCCATTCGACGACACCACCAGTAGCCGTTCCAGTAGGTCATTCGCGGTCTCATCGGTATGGTCCTCGGTAAATGTGTTGGAGCATGAACAGCACGGCGTAGATAGGAATGATCATGCTGCTTCCTCTGCTGAGGACTGCCCCAGCTCAGTGGCCTGGCGCTTGATGTCCATTTCATATGCCTCGCGCAGCGCATCGCGCAGGTGGGTGTAGCCTTCAGATTCGGGCACGTGGGGGAAGCTGATGGCGCTCTGCTCGATGTCGGCATACAGGTCGCCCCGTTTGTTCAGCCAGTCAATGAGTTGTGTGTCGAGTGGATCGGCGTTGAGGTTGCTGGCTGACTCAACTACATAGAAAACGCGGTGAGCCATACCGCGGGCCAAGTTGATCAGTAGTTCGGCTTTTGCCTGAGTAGGCTCGGTGCCGGGCATCGCTTTCCATGTCTGGAGTGCGAGCGCTAATGTCCTGGTGATGTCCAACATCACTTGGTGGTCGCTTTTGGTGAAGGGCGTGGCCTTGATGGCGTGCATTTGCTCCCGCAGGTCGGCCAGTTGTCGGGCTTCCGTGTTGCGGAGCTTCGTCAAAGTCGACACATCTATATGCAGTGTGGCGATGCGACCAGCGAGCTCTCTCTTCTGATCGCGAATCCCCGCGGCGTAGTGCCGGTCAAACGCCTGCGAGATCATCTTTTGAACGTAGTAGGCCATTAGAAACAGGCCCATGACTAAGCAGGCGGTGATGATGATCAGGTGTTGAGTTTGCATGTGCTGTGTTCCTCGTTCGAGCCCGCCGCCGGGATTCTTGGTGAGAGGCCGGCGGCGAGCGATGCAATGGTTAGATAGTTGCTTCGTACATCGGCACTTCGCCGATAGATCCTTGGATCTTGGCGCGCACGGTGATGTAAGCCTCTTCAAGTACCTTGTCCGGGCGGACCAGCTCGAACCACATAACCAGGCGAGACTCTTGAATGCGGTAGCGGAAGCGAACCGCCACGCAGAATGCGTCACCGCCGAGGAATGGCTTCACACCAATGTAGAATTGTTCAGGGATCTTCAGTTGACCGGTTTCGCCGGCTTGACCATCGATCTGCTCGTTGTAGGTGAGCTGGACTTGGCCGTTATCCAGGCGTGTGCCTTGGCGGAAGCTGATGTTTTTCTTGGCTTCGAGGGTTCGGCTGATTTCGAGCATGTCGGCCGCTGATGGTGCGCCTGGGATGCCCTCAGGGGCGGTGATGTCCTTGATGTTTTCTTCAAAAAACTCGGCGAACGTTGCTTGATCCATCTTTTTGCGATCCGAACTTTTCCAGCGCCCCCACTCGATGCTGATCGGGCACTGGTAGACCGCGACGTGCTGACCCCAGGATGGTTGCTCGGGTTGGTGATAGTCGAGTACGGCACGGAAGGTGCGACCTTCTGGCCCGTCGCAGAAAACTACCGAAGAAGTGCTGGCGAAGCGGTTGACGTAGGAAATGAACGTGTCGGCGTCGAGGACGTTTACGGCTTGGCGAATGCGTACGGGGGCGAGCAGCATTCCTTCGAGGTCTTGAACCTTGACGCCTTGCGGTACGAGAGCGAACGGCGCGGGCAGGTCAGGGTGATCCTGCGGCTTGCCCAATGCTTGGGCTAGGGTGACCAACTGATTAATTGCTTCTTGCATTGGATGTGCTCCAGTGGTGAGTGATCGTTACGGTGCGACGTGACGTAGTGGGGTTTGGTCGTCGTCCTCAACAGGGCGTAAAGCCAGGTCTTGTTGCCGAGGATCGCGACGCGTGAGGTTGCCCTCGGGTGTCAGGAAGAACAGGGAAGTGCCACGGGACAGAACCGGCTCCTTCACCTTCACGTCAGCTTTGATGTTCATCTGGCCGCGCCCGTCGGGCTTGTAGTTCAGTTCGATCACCAACTTGCCGGCTTTGCCGGACAGGCGAATGGCATCGATCAGGCTGTACTGGGCCTCGCTCAGTTCATCGAGAAGGCCGCCGGCCTCGATGTCCCGCAGCGTGTCGATGAAGGGGCGTGCTTTACTCATGTGCTGTGCCTCATTGAGTGCGAGTTGTTTGCCCCTGGACGGCAGGGACCACCGGTCAATCAGGCTGCTTGCTTCGTCGCTTGGGCGTCGAGGTAGGTGGCCAGGTCGTGTAGGTACACAACTGTTGTTCCCTTCGCAGAGGCGCCAAGTCGAGTCACTTTCAGTTGGATTCGTCCGGCACTGATTTGGCGAAGCAGATAGCGATCGCTGGTAATGTGGGAGAAGTAACGCTCGCGGATGGCGGATAGAGTTGGGCATGGTGTCGCCCATTCCTTTCGCAGTTGATCAATGGTGTCGCTCACGCCGCATCCTCCCCGAGCCCCTCCGATGGGGGCAGCAACTTGAGGCGGATCAATTCGGCGAGGCCTTCTTTGCTTTTGCCCATAGCTGCGGCGCAGATTTGACCCTTTTCGTCCGCGACCACTGCGCCGAATGGATATTCGGGCGAGTTGGTAGGGGTAACGTAGGCTGTCTGTCCTTCGTGAATCACGTTGTTCACGCAGCGGAACACTTCGGCCAGTTCGGTGCTCAGCGCCGGCATGCTTTCCAACAACTGGACCGCTTCGGTTGAGGCTCCGATCAGCGTGGCTCGGCTGATGACGCCGGGGCAGTTGAGAAAGATCGGGATCAACTTCAGGGCGCCGAGGGATTGGGTGTAGGCATTTGCTTGATTGGTTTTCATGCGACGGCCTCCTTGTGCGTGATGGTTATGCCCAGCTTCTTTGCCAGCCATTGCACGCCGGCTTCGGTGACCATCACCACGGCATAGTGCTTGTAACGGTTGGTGGTTCCGATCTGGACGCTGCGCGGGTCTGAAAACAGATTGGCGCCACCGCGGTGATGGCTTGCCAAGTCGCCGCTTTGCGTCAGCACGCGGAGCGCACGCAGCTGCTCGCGGAACTTCCGAGGTTTGAGGCCGAGCACGGCGGCCGTTTCGTCCAGGGTTCGGTTCATGGCGCGGTCCTCAAGCTGCGTGGCTTTCGAAGCGAGCGGTCAGGGCTGTGAAGAGCTCATCAAGCTGGCAGAACAGCTCGTCGAGCGCGCCGTCGTTGTGCAGCACCAGATCGTTGTCCTGAATGCCAATGCCCGATTCGCTGATGTGTGGGTTCACCTCGGCTGCGTCAGGGCGAAGGATGTGGAGAACGATCCCGCCGCGATTGCGGACAAAGTCGGCTTCGTTCTCGAATCGTAGGTCGCTGATCACAAAGCCAGTGGAGTTGTCCTGGGTCTGGCCGAGGAATTCGAGGTTCTGTTCAGCCAACAGTAGCCAGAGCTCCGGGTGAACCATGTTGCGGCCCCAGTCAGTCCCGAGAGACTGCATCAGCTCTCGCGGGGAGCGTCCCAGCCAATCAATTGATTGCTCTTTGCGGTCACCGTCGAAATCGCATGGGCTCAGGTTGAGGATGTTCATCAGTCCGTCACGCAGCGGGTCGGCAAATGCATACGCTTGGAAGCCGTGAATGTTCGTCAGGTGATTGGCGGCAGTGGTTTTGCCGGAGCGAGCGAGGCCTGCGAGGCCGATCAAGAGCTGCTTCATGCTGCGTCACCCCCGTCATCCGCTGAGGCGATGTCGGCGTGCTTGATGGCGGCGGTGCGACCTTTGGGGTTGGTGATGACCAGGAGACCTGTGCGCTCCTGGATTGCTTCGACCGCGGCGCGGCTACTGCACGCAGATGGGTGCAGGTAGACCGGGCAGCGGGTATTGCTGTGCTGTGTGGTTTGCATCGCTCGTACTCTTGGTGAGAGGTAACGGTACAAACGATACAAATACGTATTGGTTGAGTCAATACGTATTTGAATTGATTTTGTGGTGGGCCACAAAAAAGCCCGCACAGCGCGGGCTATATTTGATGGTGATATGTATTAGAAGATTTCGAGTTTCGAAAACACCACTCCGCAGATCATCGCGTCACTTCCCAGCTCTATGATTGGCTCCGGCCAAGCTGGGTTCAACGGCTTGAGGAATCGGCGGCTACCCTCCATGACCAACTGCTTAAACGTCGCCTCTTGGCTATCGACTAATTTGGCAATAACAAGTGATCCGTTCTCCGCGTCCTTTGCTGGATCCACAAAGATGATGTCGCCGTCGCGGAAGGAGCGGCGTTCGTGTTGGTTGAACATCGAAAGCCCACGCACTCTTAGGGCATAGCTCTGGCTGCTGTGGGAAGCCGCGCAAGGTAGCCATATCTCTGCGTCATCCAGTGTTCTCACGTCCATTATTTCGCACCAAGCTCCTGCTTGAACCCATGAAATCAATGGGACATATCCTTTAATAGCTGGACCTGGTTCTACGTTGGATTGTGGCACCCGGGGCTCTTTGATCGGGTCAGAACTTGGATCTGTATGTTCGCCTCCCTTCCAAAGCCAATTGCTGCTGACCTTTAAAGCCTTGGCGATTTTTTCGACATTGTCATGGCGTGGGCTGGCAACCGCGTTTGTCACAATCCTATGAATTGTCGGCTGCGGCACGCCCGAGCGGCGGCCGAGCTCCCCTTCTGAGAACCCCATTTCTTGCATGCGTTGAGCGATGCGGTCGCCGATCACTTTTTTCTGCCTTGATTCAAAAACGTATCGAGGATTGTATTGAATGGGTTAATACGTTTGTGTATTGTAGCGATCAATGCGAAAGTGCATCGGTGAACGATATGACTATCCAAGAAATGCTCGCAGATTTACTGGGGTCTGGCTTGTCCCAACGGGTTATTGCGGAGCGCGTAGGAACCACACAACCAACAATCAATCGTGCCGCTAAAGGTGCAGATGTTCGGTATGTAACGGGGAAGGCGATCGAGCGCCTTTATTGCCGGGAAAAAGAAGCCGCTGGCCTAAAGTCGGCAGCTTAAAAGGACGCTGAGCCGGGGCCTCTCACCAAAGATCCCCCAGCCCAGCTACGACGATCCACAGCACATGCACATCGGTCGTGGTCGTAGGATAGGGTTTGCCCTGATCTATGGCTAGGCCGTAAACAGGGAATTTACGGTTATGAGTCGAACAGATCTTCTGCCGGACGCTGGTCCGGTTCTTCCTCTGCGCCAAGCGATCTATCGCGCTGGTCGCGACTACAAGGGCGGAATCACCGCCCTTGCCTTTGACATGGTGTTGGATAACGACACCCTGCAAAAGAAACTCAAGCTCGACGAAGAGCGTCGCTGGCTAAATCCTGATGAACTTGAGGAGCTGATCAGACTGACAGCCGATACGCGCTTGCTCGACGCGCTCATGCGACCGGCGGGTGCGGTTTGGTATCGCCCAGTACCGGTACCGGCAACACGCGATGCGTTGAAGGCCGTTGGTAAGCTGCTCGGCGAAACTGGTGAATTCGTGGCCGCAATGCACGATGGTGCTGCCGACAATGTCTGGGAGCTTCACGAAGTCCTCGATCTTGAAAAGCAGGGCATGGACGTGATCCGCGAAGTCCTCGGCATCATGGCGGGTGCCCGTCAGGCGATGGAGGATCGCATCCATGGCTGACGATATCGATCGCGCCAACGACCAGGCGCAATACCTGCTCGACGTTGCGCTTCAGCGCAGCCGCCGTGCGCCATCAAGCCGCATCAGCGCGCAGTTTTGCGCGGATTGCGACGAAGCTATCCCGTTGCTTCGACAGCAGACGATTGCGGGTTGCCAAACCTGCGTTGACTGTCAGGGGTTGCGGGAGGCTCGGCGATGAGTGAACCGGCCAAAGGAATAGCCATCGCCACTTGGGCAAAACGTTACATCAATACTTTCGATCTCGCCCTGGTATCCATTGAACCGGGCGAGAAAGCCCCAAAAGGCATGGGGTGGAATAAGCCCGGCGGCTACATCACTGATGCCGCCACGGCTGAAGCGTTCTGGCAACGAAACCCTACCCACAACCTCGGCGTTGTGCTCGGCCCGAGTCGTGTCTGCTCGTTGGACGTCGATGACGTTCAGTGGACGCGGCATGTGCTGTATGAGCTGCTGGGCGTCGATCTGGATGCCATGGCGGCGGTGTATCCGACCATTGTCGGTAACCCTGCGCGTTTCCGGGTGTTGTTCAAGCTGCCGGACGGCGTTGAGCTGACCCGGCATTCTCTGTCTTGGCCAAATGAAAATGACCCCGACGGCTCGATTTTCAAAGGTTTGATGGACAAGGCCAAGGCTGCGAAAGAGCAGGGCGATGTTGCAGGGGAAGCCGCGGCGCGTGCCGAAGCCGATCCGTTCAAGCGATTTACGGTGTTTGAATTGCGTGCCGGCCTGGTGCAGGACGTGTTTCCGCCATCGACTCATCCGGGTACCGGCAAGCCTTACACCTGGAAAACCCCACCAAACGCCGCGGACGGGTTGCCGACACTCACCAACGATCTGCTGAACATCTGGCAAAACTGGGACATCTTCAAACGTGATGCTGAGGCAGCGTGCCCGTGGGCGGTCAAGTCAACATTGCCGCCGGCGAAGGTCAACAAACGTCCAGCTCCTACGGCAGGTAAGTCTCCATCGGTAATTGATGAGTTCAATCGTTGCCACGACGTCTCAGAGCTTTTGCGCACCCACGGTTACATCAAACGGGGCAGCAAGTGGCTTTACCCGCAGAGCAGCACTGGCCTGCCGGGCGTGACGATCAGTGATGGCAAAGTTTATTCGCACCACGGCGCCGATCCGCTCGCGAACGGGCATCAGAATGACGCCTTCGAGGTGTTCTGTTTGCTCGAGCACGGCGGTGACCAGTCGAAGGCGGTGAAGGACGCCGCGCGTATGTTGGGTATGCAGCATTCATCGCGCCCTGATCCGCGTGGTCTTCCCCCCACCCCATCCGATGACACGAGCGAGCTGGGCTCGCCGAATGACATCGTCAGCGAGGCCACTCCGGCTCCTAATGGGGGCGCGGGGGAGGTGCTGACACTCGATCACGTCCTTCGGCGATTTGCATTGGTAGAGGGCACCACGCACGTGTGGGACTTCGACCAATCACGGGTTATGAAGAAGTCGGCATTTGAAGCGCGAGTCGGTAAGCCTTTGGCGAAACAGTGGCTGGAGGACACCGAGCGTCGAAAGCTGATTTCCGATGACCATGTGCGCGACATCGAACAGGCGCGGCGGATGTCGGGCAAGAAAGGTGGTGCTTTTGGCATGCCGCCGACCGAGCGTTACGTGTACATCGATGGCACGAAGGACGTGTGGGACCGCGAGAAAAAACGGCGTGTGGCCGAGGGCGCGGTGAAGATGGCCCTGGGGGATACCTACCCGTTGTGGTTGAACAGCAGCGAGCGTCGGGTGGTTGATGTTGACCATATCGTGTTTGACCCGACGATGACCAAAGATCCGAACGTATACATCAACACGTTCGATGGTCTGCCACTCGAACCGATCAATGATGAGGCCGCCTGCGAGAACCTACGGTGGTTGATTTCGTTCCTTTGTAACCATGATCAGGATGCTACGCGGTGGTTGACGCGGTGGATGGCGTACCCGCTGCAACACCTCGGCGCCAAGATGGACACGGCGGTACTGATGCACTCGATCATGGAGGGTTCCGGTAAGAGCCTGCTGTTCGCCGATGCAATGGGCATGCTTTACGGTCAGTACGCGGCCACCGTCGGACAGACCCAGCTGGAAAGTAACTTCAACGCCTGGCAAAGCCGCAAGCTCTGGTCGGTGTTTGAAGAGGTTGTCAGCCGCGAT
This sequence comes from Pseudomonas sp. WPR_5_2, assembly GCF_003634475.1. Lineage (NCBI taxonomy): Bacteria > Pseudomonadati > Pseudomonadota > Gammaproteobacteria > Pseudomonadales > Pseudomonadaceae > Pseudomonas > Pseudomonas sp. WPR_5_2. The sequence continues at coordinate 180,974 of NZ_RBLA01000003.1, forward strand.
CAGCGGTACAACCAGGTGGGCAAGATCAAGCATTTGATCACCGGCAAGACGGTGCGCATGGAGTCGAAGTTCATCAATGGCTGGGAAGAAGCCAACCACATGAACGCGGTGTTCCTGAGCAACGAGATCATGCCGTGGCCCATAAGCGAAAGCGACCGGCGGATGCTGGTGATGTGGCCCGAGCTTACCCTGCCGGCAGACCGCCAGAAGGCTATCGGCCAGGAGCTGAAAAACGGCGGAGTCGCGGCGCTATATGGCTGGCTGTTGTCGATTGACCTCGGCGACTTTGACCAGCGCACCCGGCCACCGAGTACTGCGGCACGTGAACGCCTGGTGGCGTTGAGTCGGGCCGGCTGGCAGACATTCCTCAACCTTTGGAAGTACGGTGAGCTGGGGCGTGACTTGTGGGGCGTGTGCCTTTCGACCGACCTTTATTCGCTGTTCCTTGAATGGTGTCACCGCAACAAAGAGCACGTGATGAGCCAGACGAAGTTCTCGCTGTTCATCGGTTCGGAAGTGGACAAGACCCGATCTATTCCCTGGACCGAAGGTAGTAACAGGCGATTTGGTGCGTTTTTCTTTCCGAACGACCCCGGTGCTTCCCAGCCCCCATCACTGAAGGCGGCCGATCTGGGTAAGACGGTCACCAACTGGCGTGCCCAGGCGAAGTTAGCCGGCTGGAACGTGGACAACTGGGAACACGTCAAGGCGGCTGCAGCATGAATGCGCCTAAAAGTGTGTTGGGTGTGTCGGGTGTGTGTCGGGTTGGTTTTTGGTACCACACACAATTTCAGGCCTTTATTTGTGCGGCTTTCCGGCTGTTGTGCTGGGTGTGTTGGGTTTGTCGTCGCGCACGCGCATATGTGACGTTAATTGCTTCGAAAAGAAGGGCAAGAGTTTTTTCTTATGCGAGGAACAATAACCCCAACAAACCCAACACACTCAACTCAAAGTTAGTAAAGGTATTGATTTTAAAGGGATTTATTTGTGTTGGGTTTGTGTCGGGTTATGGGTTTTCTGTGTTGGGTTCGGTTTTTCGGGAGGAAGGGCGATGATCGAGGAAATTGAAGAACTGATGCAGCATTGGGCCCACCAGCACTGCCAGGTCGGCGACGGTGCAGGGTTGAGCAGCCCGATGGCAACAATCATGCAGTGGGGCGGCAGCGCGCCGCGTGGCACGCCTGGCTCGCGTGATCTGTTGATGGCTGCGGGTGGTGGTATGGATCATGTTGCAACGGAAGTGGCTGCGGCCCTCGCACAACTTGAGCGGCAGTCAGAAAAAGGGGCTCAGCTCGCAACCCTGGCTCGCAATCGTTACTTGCCACAGCCTGCGTACTCGGTTCGGTCTCAATTGCAGTTGCTCGGACTTCGTGAAGACGCTGACCGGACGTACCGGAACTGGGTTCATCGTCTGCATCAGCAGGTGCAACTGATCCTCACGGTTCGTAGTGCTACGACCCGGGGACTTGACCGGCGTAGTGGTGCACTTGAAACCAACCTGACCCGAGCATCAACGAGCAAGCGCGCTCGGGTCTGCTAGGTACCGTTCGTCGGGATGCTTTGTCGTGTTGTGGTCGTATTGTGGTCGCATTCATGTCGTTTGTTGACCTACCGAAAATTGCCACTTTTCGGTTTTTCCGGAGCGGGGTAAAAAGTCCCCATGATATGAAATTTGCGCCTTTGCGCTTACCTCGCACGTGCTGTGCAGCTTCACCCGGCCCTCCCTGAGCCGGTCACCTAACCCCGCTTCGGCGGGGTTTTCTTTTTCGGCTTACGGCGCAACCAATAAGGACAGAACATGACGAATGAACAGCAGGCGCTAGCGGAAATGCCGATCTGGTTGGTGATTGTCCTGGCCCTGGTCGGCGGCGTGTCGGGTGAGATGTGGCGGGCCGATAAAGACGGGGCGCGAGGGTGGGCTTTGCTGCGTCGCTTGCCCGACAGACCTTCACCGTCCCGAGCGTGATGTATTCGGAGCTGGTGGCGAAGTTCGCCGGGGTGACCCTGGCGGCCGGGGCGGTGTCGATCAGCTTTCTGGTGGGGGTGACCGGAACGTCCACCCGCCTTGCGGTCGGGGAGTTCCTGATCGCCAAGGGTGCACAGGCTCAATATCGACCGAACTACACCCAGACCATCAACGCCACGATTGCGGCGGCCACCGCCGGCTTGCAAGTGCAGATCAGCGCAAACACCAGCGCGACCAACCTGCTGGAAGGGCGCGTCGAGGGGATCACCGAGGTCTTCGACAACCCCAACCTGTTCACCGATAAGGATTACGTCAATACGGTCGTGGCCGCCGGCCTGGATGCAGGTGGGAGTGGCACCTACACCAAGACCGCCAACGCGGTGCTGGCACAGATCACCACTGGCGACGGCCGCAAGGGGTTTTCCTTCTCGGTCAGCGCCGCCTCGAGCAACAGCTTTCGCTGGCTGCAAACCTTGGCGGCGGCCGGCCTGGTCGTGGGTGACAAGTTTTCCGCCTCGGTGCGTATTCTCGGCGGCGCGTCGCTCGGTCAAAGCCGTATCCTGGTACGGCAGTTCAACAACAGCTCCGGCGAGATCGCCGCCGCTCGGCAAAGCTACACCATCGCCAATGGCGTCGTGCCGGAAACAGTGGTCAGGTTTGCCGGGATTACCCTCGACGCGGCAGCGGTGTCGATCGACATCTACCTGGAAGCCAACAGCCTGTCGACATCGCTGCAGATGACCGACTACATGCTGGCCAAGGGTTCCGTCGCGGAATATCGCCCGGCCACCAAGGGGCGCCTGGCGACCAGCGAGGACTTGAGCACGGTCTCGTCGATTGATGCCGAGCGGGAGAAGTGGCGCTGGTCGCCGAACATTTTCCCCGATCCGCGCTTCACCAGCAGCGGCACCAGCTATGCCTGGTCCACCGGTGCCCCCACCCCGATCGTGGGCAAGAACGGCCAGGCCTGTATCGAGACCCCGGCCAGCGCGTCGGCGGTGAACCGGCGTACCGCCAAGTTGAGTGTGGCCAACTTCAAAAGCGGCAAGATTTCGGCATCCCTGGTGATCCAGGAAAAGCTCGGTGATCAGGGGCTGGGCGGCATCCAGTTGCGGCTGGTGGCGTTCGATGCGGCGGGCGCCCAGCTGAACTGGACCTCGGTGGGCGATGACGCGGGCAACACCACCTATTACTCGCGTTACCTGCCGCAGGCCAGCATCACCTCGGCCAGGACACTGATCATTGCAGACAACGTGCCGTTGCCAGCCGGCACCACTGATATCGCTTTCGACATCCGGATTGCCACCACGGTCCAGGCCTACCTGACCATGGTGGCGATTCGCGAAGGTGCCGACACCAGCTTCAAGGACACGGCCGGTTCCTCGGGGATGAAGGTCGCTTATGTCACCCCCACCGGCAACGATGTGTCAGGTGATGGCTCGGCAGGTGCGCCGTTCGCTTCGACCAATGCCGCGCTGGTTGCGTTAGGAGGGCGCGGTACGGTGATCCTGCGTGGCGCAGAGTTCGGTAAGGTCGTGCAGATCAATCCGCAGCTGGTCACCGAGCGGGTGGAAATCATTGGGGAATGGACAGGCAGCGCCAATCCGGTGATTCGGATGAGCGACAAACTGACCGGTATCAGCAAAACCGCCGGGCAGACCAAGATCTACCAGGTGGCCATGGCCGGGCTCACGGTGACGCCGAACTGGATCTACCAGGATGGGGTGGCCGATGCCCGCACCCTGATTGAAGCGGGACGGCACCAACCCGAGCATAACGGGCGATCCCATCGCTTGCCCTTTACCCGGATCCTCAAGGCGACGGCCACCACGCTGGCGACCGCGCTGGCCGAGCTGGACGCCGCCAGTGATCCACGCTGCTTCTATGAGGCGGGGGTGCTGTACTTCACCGTGGACTCCGGTGGGGATGGCACCGCGGCGAAACTGTACCTGGACGCGCTCACTGGCTTCATCGCTGCAGCTGCCACCGAAAGCTGCGGACAGATCGCCTTGCTGAACCTCGACGTTCGTTACGGCGGAGTGAACACGCGGCCGTTTCGTAAGACGCTGTTGGATGTGGTGGCGGTCCATGGCTCGCGCATCAACTGTTGGGAGCACGCGGGACACTCAAGGGCCGGCATGATCGAGGCGTCGTGCGCTGGATCGTTTACCACGGACGGTACCGGCGACGGGGTGAACGGGCACTTCCACGCCAACCTGATTGTCGACAGCCTGTATGCGCATGACTGCAACGACGATGGCGAGTCCAACCATGAATGGGGGCGGACGCGGATTCACGACCATTACTGCGAGTACAACGGCGGTACCGCAGTGGCACCGACCTACGGCTGCGATGCGATCTACAGCAACGGGCGCAGCTTCCGAAACCAACGGGTCGCCGGGCGCAAGGCCGCGGCCTATTACGTATCGGGGGCGCCGGCCGATGGTGGCAGCGAAACGATGGCGATTTTCCGCAGGTGCCGATCGGAAGAGGACACCGTCAGCTTCTGCGACAACTCGCCATCGCTCGATGCCTATGCCATCTGCGAAGACTGTGAGTCGATCAATCCGACGACCACGGCCTATGACGTCTACCTGATCAGGAACTGCCGGCACACCGGCACGGGCACCACCAAAACCGCCAAGGTCATCGTCCGCAACACCGCATTGGTGAGCTGACCCGCCATCACACATGCCCGCTTAGCGGGCTTTTTTTCGTCTGGAGAAAAGTTATGCCTGTAACCGAAAAAGACCGGGATGTCCTTGCTCGCACTCTGTGGGGAGAGGCTCGCGGGGAAAGTCTGGCCGGCCAGATTGCCGTCGCGTGGACCATCCGCAATCGGGTGAACGATGGCAAGGCCAAGTCGTGGTGGGGCGAGGGCTATGCCGGTGTGTGCCAAAAGCCCTACCAGTTCAGCTGCTGGAACAGGAACGATCCGAACTTTGCCTACCTGAGTGGCGCGAAACAGATTCCTTTCCGTGAGTTTGCCCAAGCGCAGATCGCTGCCGACCAGGTGTTGGCGGGCAAGGTGTCAGATCCGACCGGTGGGGCGACCCATTACTACGCGACCACCATGCCAAAACCACCTACGTGGATTAAGGACGCCAAGCAGACGCTGAAGCTCGGGCACCACATTTTTTTCAAGGATGTGCCGTGAGCCCCACGGCACTGATGTTTGCGTATTACCAGGTCGCGCCGAAGACGCTGGCCTCAACTTTTCTCAACACCCGAGGCAACAAAATATGCAACTGATTAGTAATTGGAAACATGCTTTGAAGATGTCCAGTGTTCAGGCTGGCGGTGCGATTGCAGCGCTGGGCATTGCTGAGCAGATGCTGCCTCAGCTGCAGGCGGTACTTCCGCCTGCAGCCTACGGCGTTCTGGGCATACTGGTGATGCTGGCACGGGTGATCCTGCAGCCCAAGCTGAGTAGCTAGGGACGGACTGGCGAGAGCTCAAAGAATTGTCGCCATCGCCAATGCCGGTGACCAAGGATTGAACGCCCTGGCTGCGTGTCAGGTCTATGTGCGGGCGCTGTTGCCGGATTTACCTGTCGCCCGGTAACCCGAAGGGCTGATCTTGGCAGGTGAGGGCGCGGAGCTTTGCGGTGAGCTCGCTGATGTGCTTGTCCTTGGCCATCAACTCGCAGTTGCTCCGGGTTTCGATATCGTTCGCGAGCCTGTTCGCATCGGCAGCTTCAGCTTTGGCTGTGGCCAATTGAGAGCGAAGCGTATCCCGCTCATTGGCAGCTTCGGTGTGCATTTCAACCAGCTTGAAGATGTTTTGTCGGGCCTGGCGCTGTTGCAGAGTCAGTTCCTGAATTTCGTTCTCGAGCATTCGAAGCTGATGCCGGCAGGTATCGAGCGGCGTCGGGCAGCCAAGCCAGTCGCTGGTGTCTTCGATTTCGAACAGGTCCACGGTCACACCTTACGGATGCTGGTTTTATATACAGTAGTCGAGGCGTAACGATTCGGCGAGAGTAAGGTGACGAACTGCTGGGCCATTCCGGCTTTGCAACCTCAACACTAAAGTTAAAAAGAGCGACCGAGCTGGGTGCGTCAACACCCAGCTTGGCCGCCGTCCCTGCAGATTGTCCCTGCAAGTCCAGCCAAGGCTCTTGCTCCGTGCACAAAGCGCGGCGAGCCTAGCACCTGTTTATATATACAGTAAAGGTCTTGCTACCTATGTCCACACCCATCATTCCTTGGATGGGCGGCAAACGCCGCCTGGCCGATCGCCTCATCCCTCTCTTCCCGCCTCATGAGTGCTACGTCGAAGTCTTTGCCGGTGGTGCCGCGCTCTATTTCATGCGGCCTCAGGCTGCACCTGTTGAGGTCCTAAACGACATCAATGGCGACCTGGTGACGCTGTACCGCGTCGTACAGAACCACCTCGAAGAGTTCGTGCGCCAGTTCAAATGGGCGCTCAGCTCGCGGCAGGTGTTTGAGTGGCAGAAAATGACCCGTCCCGAAACCCTCACCGACATCCAGCGCGCCGCCCGATTTTTTTACCTGCAGCATCATGCCTTCGCCGGCAAGGTCACCGGGCAGGCGTTCGGCACTGCGACCACCGCCCCGGCCATCAACCTGCTGCGGATCGAGGAAAACCTCTCGGCCGCATGGCAGCGCCTTTCCGGCACCTACGTTGAAAACCTCCCCTGGCTGGAATGCGCGGAACGCTATGACCGTGCCCATACCTTTCACTACATGGACCCACCGTATTGGCAGACCGTCGGCTATGGCGTGGACTTTCCGTTCGAGAACTACGAGCGGATGGCCGATTTTATGCGCCGCTGCAAAGGCAAGGTAATGGTCAGCATCAACGATCATCCGGACATTAGGCGTGTGTTTGAAGGGTTTCACTTCGAGACATTGGAGATTCGCTATAGCACGACGAATCAGCGCCAGGGGAAAGCTGAAACAAGCGGGGAACTTGTAATTATGAATTGGACCCCCGCGGAGCTAGGTAGTTTATTTTAACTATATAGGTGAGACGGATAGAAAGCGTCGTTTGTGCGAGGCTTTGGGGGGGCGTTAGTTAAATTTTATTCGTGCGTGTGTGATGCCGCGATTATTTCAATGACCTTGGAAGAGCGACCAGTATCCAAAGCAATGATGAACGTCAGGATGAGTTCCTGCAACTGATCGCCGTCTTTCATCCGCTGGATATATGCTAACAGGACGTATGGTTGAGAGAATTAATAAATAAAAAAGGGCGCTTAAAGCGCCCTTTTTTACTTAGAAAGGTTTTCCATAACCCATTTATTGTCGCACATCAAATTTCGCCATGCCGCTGGTCCCCCCGATTTCATCACCATAACTCGTTCGCCAGGAGCTAAATACTCGGCAAGCTGGTCTCTAATTTCCTTGGCTGTACTCTCTGATCTTAAAAACCAAGTTGATGATAGGGCCTGTTGTGTTTCGCCTAAAGTGGCAAGTTCCTCAAATATCCCAGACTGATCATAGTCATTGCTGAGGTCGAAGGATAAAACATATGTCTTCATAGTTTAGTCCTTGGCAAAATAATAACCCAGAATCATTGAAACTATCGGCACCACACTTTGGTAGATGTTTTCCGAAAGTTTTTTTGCACGTTCAGTGACAAAGCAATCAGGGATAAAGCTGCATGCAAAGAGTAAAACTACTAAAGAAAACAATGCTGCAAGTACATACTTTGCAAGCTCTATCTTTGCTTTGGGCATATTGAAATCTGGCTCGCCAACGATGCCGTCGAAATCAACCTTTATCTCCTTGAGTTTGTCCTGAGGCATGCTAAATCCCTATAATTTTTCCAATCACTTCTATGTGAGACTTGCTGGCAGGGTCGTTATCTTCTTTTGCTACTGCTAGAAAACGCCCGTTTTTTTTCTCAGTTTCAGAAACCTTTAGCAGAGCAAAAGCGCGCCTAATAACATCACCTTTTGAAATGTTCTCTTTTTCGGCGGTTTCTTCTATAAGCTTTTCCATTTCTGGAGAAAGGTTTACACTCATTCTAGACATTTGCATTCTCCTCGACATCATCAAAATTCTTGAGAATATGGTGCATTTCTGGTGCATTTTTGGTGCGTTTATGGTGTGATTTTGGTGTAAGTCTGGTGCAAAAGCAATTCCCTTTGGATGAGGTGAGCGTGGCGAAGGTCGATAAACCAACGGAAAGCAGCATGCAGCCCAAGCTGGACGAGGGGTTGACTCAGCAAGCCCATTTAAGCGAAGTGGCAGATGAAGTGACAGACGGTTCTCTCGTCGTGCAGGGAAGCGCTCATGAATCCCGTGGCGAGGAAGGGGGGGAGGGGCAGGAAGAGATCCAGATAACTCCTCCGGCTGCAAAATCTCAGCCATCTGAAGCCACTCCGAAGTATGAGGGTCTTAGGGTTTCAGAGGAGAATTTTAGAGCATTGCTGGCGCAAGCGGAGGAGATCGTTAACCGCGCAAAACTGGGGGCATCGCATGCGCACCAACATGGGAGTTGGTCTAAGCCTTTCAATCTTGAGACGACTGTAAAGCCAAGAAAAGCTATAGGTGAGAACGCCGATATTTCGGGGCAAGTAGAATCGGATGTGGTTGAAGAGACGATTAGCCAAAAGCCTAATCGAGACGCCAAGTATGTCGCTGAACTAGTTGGTCGTGAAAAAGACAAGGATCTTTGCGGGGCGTTGAAAAAAGAAATTCTGGATATTCTAGCCGAGAATCCTGGGATAGTTCAATATGAAGTGGTCTTTCTCTATGATCACAGTCAAATTAGCAGGTATCACGCTAGCGCCATTTATCAAAAATTGGCGGCTATTAAGAACAAGAAAGATATTTTCTTGATCTTGCGAAGCCCCGGTGGAGAAGTTGAGCCAGCGTATTTGATTAGCAAGATGTGTAACCGTTACAAGCTCGCAAAATTTGTAGTGGGCATACCGGCAGATGCAAAATCTGCTGCTACATTGCTATCTCTTGGAGCCGATGAGCTTCATATGGGTGCCATGAGTGAATTGGGTCCGATTGATCCGCAAATTAACGATTTTCCAGCGCTGGCTTTTTCAGGTGCATTGGAACGTATCACGAAGTTGGCCGATGAGTATCCTGGGGCAGCGAAAATGCTGTCGCAGTACTTAATTGGTAGCAGTTTGGATGTGCGGGCCCTTGGGTACTACGAGCGTATTACTGAGTCCGCAGCCCAGTATGCGTCGAGGCTTTTGAAGTCTAAGCTTACGTCCACTGATGTCAATATAGAGGCCGTCTCGGCGTTAGCGGCACACTTCACGAATCACTATAAAGATCACAACTTTGTGATCGATATAGATGAGGCTTGCGAGCTTTTCGCACCGCTTGGGGGGGATGTGGTTAAGGCTGATACTGAGCTGTACAAGACATGCCACGAAGTCCATAGATTTATTGATTTATTTCACCAGGTTTGCGCTGTCAAAAACTTAGATAAGCGCCTGGTTGTTATAGGTGATAGTTTCGTTCTGAGAAGTACCGCCAAATAAAAGAGCGCTTGGCCCCATATTCATCGGGATAAGCGCCTTTTACTCGTCCACTTCAGCACGATTAGTGCGCCGCTTAGACATCTTTACTCACTCCGGCGTCATCATCACTGCGAGTGTCATTTTGATGAACTCCTCGTTGCGGTCGATCGCATCCAGAGCGCCGCGCACATTGTCGGCGACATCCGCTGCTCCCCGCTGCTCGACCCAATTCGTGAGCTCCATGATGGCGGCTTCCAAGGCGAGTTGGTTTTCATTGATTTTTAACAGAAGGGAAGGAAGCAGGTCAGAGTGTGGCATCGAGAATCCTCCGTAAAGAATTCAGCGTAGCACTTGAGTATTGAGCGGGTGACTTGCGGTCGGCCCTTCCTAAGCAAGGCTCGCCTCTCAGGGCGACAAGCAAAGAATCTGGAGTGCCCGTGACAGGTATGAGACTCAGCTGCTTAAAAATTGCTACAAGATGGAGAAAAAAGCAGGGCGGATTAGGTGGGTTGGGGCTGCGGTAGACTGCTACATCTAATCCATCATCGAATCTAGGGATATAGATGCCTGCATGAACGGCTGAAGGGATTCGAATCCCTATCCGCGCCTCGACTATCAAGTGCATACCGGGCTGCCGTGTTCGACTCCCGAAATGGAAATGCTGCGCTCGTGTTTTATTGGAGTGATTGGGTGCGAGCACTGCAGAGTGTTCGATGGTCTGTAGTCTTTGATCGGCGAGCGAGTGGGGGATTGCTGGTCTCTAAAATTCTATGGGGCAAAAATGGGGCAAATCGCACGCCAACCAATGCCATTTAATGCCAAATGAACAAAATCCGCGACATGTCAATTAAGCCCTACAGCCCTTATTTTACGGGAGTGTAGGGCTCTTTTGCGTTAGTACTCCAACACAATCGGCGTGTGGGAGGACAGGTCGGAGAGGGCTTTATTCATTGGGAATCGGAAAACTCGTTCAAAGGTGTGGGGCAAAAGTGGGGTGTCGGCCCGGCTTTTCCGCAATGGGCGCAAGATTAACATGGGCGGTCTGCCGGACGCAGGCAGGAACGCCGCGTGGTCCGTTTCTGATGCGTTATGCATTGCTTATGCACTTTTTATGCAATTTGGCATTTGTCTTCCGCAAAAAGAACAAGCACTATGCGCGCTATGCACAAACGCAATGTTTCTACCGTCCTAAGAGCGCTGCTCGATCAGCACGGGATCTCCCCCACGGAGCTTCACCGTCGCACCGGCGTGCCTCAATCCACTCTCTCGCGGATCCTCAGCGGGAAGATCGTCGATCCTTCGGATAAACACATATCGAAGATCGCCGAGTACTTCGCCGTGAGCACCGACCAGTTGCGCGGCCGTGCAGAAGTCGCGCCGGCGATCACTGGCGGGCGCGATCAATTGCATGCTGAACTCAAGGACATAAGTCTGTGGGACGACGATACACCCGTCGACGACGACGAAGTGTCGGTCCCCTTTCTTCGCGAGGTTGAATTGGCTGCGGGATCAGGAAGATTTGTCATCGAAGAGAGCGAGCGCTCTAGCCTGCGCTTCGGTAAGCGCAGTTTGCGCCATAACGGGGTGCAGTTCGACCAGGCCAAATGCGTGACCGTGCGTGGCAACAGCATGTTGCCGGTACTGCGTGACGGTGCCACGGTCGGGGTCAATGCCGGCAAGTGCGGGATTGGCGACATTATTGATGGCGACCTTTATGCAATCAATCACAACGGCCAGTTACGGGTGAAACAGCTTTATCGTCTGCCTACCGGCATTCGGTTGCGCAGCTTCAACCGCGATGAACACCCGGACGAGGACTACAGTTTCCAGGAAATGCAGGAAGAGCAAATCGTCATCCTCGGCCACGTCTTCTGGTGGGGCATGTACGCTCGCTAACCTCAACGCTGTCAGATAAAGCCCGCCATCAGGCGGGTTTTTTTTCGCCTGGCAAAAGCCACCAACACCTTTGTTTATAGGCTTTTCATGCGTTAGTGCATTTGTAGTGCATAAATAAATGCATTTGTGCATTGACTGTATATGCATCCATGCATATTCTTTGTCTCAAGCCGCTCAACAAGGCGGTTCGCAAAGAAGCTCATTAGTTCCACCAAAAAAGGCAGCGATGAACCGGCCTCAACGGTTCAGAGGGTTGGCAACTGACCCGGGTGTGCAGCGTAAAGCACCAGAAGCAGTTATCCGGCGGGCAGGGACCGCGGTCGGAAGAACAATTTGAATGGACCCGTACCGCGCCAGTAGCGCCGACAGGTCGATGCGAAGGACCGCACAGGGCTTTTTGGAATAACTACCTCGTCCGAGGCCTATCAACTTCATCTACAGAAAGGATTCGGCAGAAGCCAGGAGGCATCGTGATGTTGAAAGATTACAGATGTGGGCAGTGCAAAAGGCTTCTCGCCCGAGTGGGTGAGTACACCGAGCTCCAAGTCAAATGCTCCCGATGCGGAACATTGAATCACGTGAAGGCCGCGAGCCTTGAGCGATCGCCATTGAGCGACATGAAGGCGCAATCCCGCGCACAAAACCATTCGACTCAATAGGTGATAAACATGGCAGGACGTACACGTATTCCGTTTCAAGGCAGCGGCACTTCGATTCTCCCCGCTTATCAAACCATGACCCCGGGTCAGTTCCTTCTTTCGCCAAATGGCCGGTTCAAGCTGTTGCTTCAGGCCGACGGCAATCTGGTGCTGTTGGACAATGGCACAGTGGCATGGGTCGCTAACGAGGCTCAGCCTTACAGTTCAACCATTCCACTGCGTAACAATGAACCGACACAGTTCTTCATCCAGTACGGCGCATTCCTATATGACCCGGCCCGGGCGCGTACCTGGCTGTCGAACAACAGTACGTTTACCAGTGAGGATCAATGGAATCGAACCCACCTGGTTCTGCAGGACGACGGGAACATCGTACTGGTTGACTCCCAGGCGATCTGGAGCGGTACGCCGTCAATTGCGCCGATTGCCGGCTCTACCACTTCCGTGGTTATCAGTGGCCCTGCCGAGCTTGCCATGGGCATGCCCTATTTTTCCGGTGATAGCGCCCTGATTTTCCAGGGTGACGGCAACGTTGTGGTCTACGGTCCGAACTGGAGTGTTCGTTGGGCGAGCTACACGCAGAACAAAGGAGCGGTCAAGGCGGTCATGCAGGCTGATGGCAACTTTGTTGTTTATGCTGCCAACGATGTGCCTTTGTGGAACTCCGGCACCGCAGGTCATTCAGGCGTCGTGCTGCGGCTGCAACCGAACGGCGGCTTTTCTGTCGTGAAAGAGACGCCTGTCTGGGCACGATTCGGGTACAAGCCGACCTACCGTCCAATCCGGTTGATCGACGGGACTTCTTTCAAGACCTTTGATATCTGGACATGGGCAGTTTGAGCCGCATGGCTCAGCAAGTCGCTCCAGCGTTCGATTAAAAGTGACTGATACGTCCAGCTCTGCCGTCGGTGGGGCTGGATGCGCTTGCCGTTGGAAAATGTATCGACAACGCGTGTGTTGCGCGTTGTTTAAGGTCACTGATCAATCACCCCACCAGGAGACGGGACATGACAAACGAGCTACAGGCGTTGCTGGACATGCCGATCTGGCTGGTCATCGTGCTCGCCTTGATGGGCGGGGTGTCTGGCGAAATGTGGCGCGCCGACAAGGAGGGCGCCCGCGGCTGGTCCTTGCTGCGACGCCTGGCCCTGCGTTCCGGAGCCTGCATGATTTGCGGGGTCTCGGCCATCATGCTGCTGTATGCCGCCGGCATGTCGATCTGGGCGGCGGGCGCGTTCGGTTGCCTTACGGCGATGGCCGGCGCGGATGTCGCCATTGGCCTTTATGAGCGCTGGGCGGCCAGGCGAATTGGCGTATGCGAAGTGCCGCCGCGTGATTCTCGTCCGGATCAATAGTTGCCGTACGGCAACGTGCCTGGGCCCGACGACATAACACGACGCAACAATTGAAGCGGTCGCCCTCGACGGTCGAGCCTGTAATCTTGAGTTCAACAGGATCGGCGAGCCGTTGGAGACAGTGCAGGTGTTTTTACGGAGAAGCCTGTGAAACTCACCTCTTAACCAGTGGAGCAAACGATGCTTCTGACCGAGCAGCAGTTACTGAAGATCTTCCCCAACGCCCGCTCCCAAGCGGGCGTTTTCATATCAGTCCTCGACAGCGCGATGGCTCACCGCAACATCAATACGCCCATGCGCATTGCAGCGTTCCTGGCACAAGTCGGTCACGAGTCGGGGCAGTTGCAATACGTGCGTGAATTGGGCAGCGATCAATATCTGAACAAGTACGACACCGGTGCGTTGGCTGCGCGTCTGGGCAACACCCCGGAACCCGACGGCGATGGCCAACGCTATCGCGGTCGAGGACTTATCCAGATCACGGGTCGGCACAACTATCGCGAATGCAGCCGCGGGCTGTTTGGCGACGAGCGTCTGCTTGACGTGCCTGAACTGCTGGAGCAACCCCGGTGGGCAGCCGAATCCGCAGCGTGGTTCTGGGAGCAAAACGGTCTTAATGAACTGGCCGACCGCGACCAGTTCAACAGCATTACCCGTCGCATCAATGGTGGCTTGAACGGACTGCAGGATCGTTTGCAGCTCTGGGCGCGGGCGAGGGCGGTGTTATGCCAGCCTTCGCCAGCCCGCTAACATTTTGATCGATGCTGTAACTTGCAAGCGCGATCCGCTCGTGTACGGTAGTCCTCATTCCGCTCGATCAGGAGATGACCGTGAAAGAAATCACCCAATTGGCCGCTGAACTTGGCAGACGCCTGCAGGTTCTCAATGCCCACGTCACCACCGCGGAGTCTTGCACAGGTGGCGGGATCGCCGAGGCAATTACCCGTATTCCGGGAAGTTCGGCGTGGTTCGAAGCCGGTTATGTCACCTACTCCAATCGACAGAAAACGCTGCAACTGGATGTTCCGGTGGGATTGTTCACCACGGTGGGGGCGGTCAGTCGCGAGGTGGTGGAGGCGATGGCAAGGGGCGCCCAGGAAAAAAGCCGTGCGTATTTTTCGGTGGCGGTCAGTGGCGTGGCAGGACCGGACGGCGGCTCCCCGAGCAAGCCGGTAGGCACTGTCTGGCTGGCCTGGGGTGTGGGTGAGCAGCGATTCAGTGAGGTGCAGCACTTCTCCGGCAACCGCGACGAGGTCCGCCGACAAACGGTGAAGGCCGCGCTAGAGGGGCTGCTGCGGTATGCCGCGGCAGAAATCTCAAATCAGGGGTAGGCGATCCTTAAACCCTGTGGAATAATACTGGCTACTTATACAGGTGTTGGCCGTCAGGCCTTATTGATTACGTGAGGACTTTAATGGACGACAACAAGAAGAAAGCCTTGGCTGCGGCCCTGGGTCAGATCGAACGTCAATTCGGCAAGGGTGCCGTAATGCGTATGGGCGATCAGGACCGTCAGGCGATCCCGGCCATCTCCACTGGCTCTCTGGGTCTGGACATCGCACTGGGCATTGGCGGTCTGCCAAAAGGCCGTATTGTTGAAATCTATGGTCCTGAATCTTCCGGTAAAACCACACTGACATTGTCTGTAATCGCCCAGGCTCAAAAAGCCGGCGCGACCTGCGCATTCGTCGATGCCGAACACGCCCTCGACCCTGAGTACGCCGGCAAGCTCGGCGTCAACGTTGACGACCTGCTGGTTTCCCAGCCGGACACCGGTGAACAGGCCCTGGAAATCACCGACATGCTGGTGCGTTCCAACGCGGTTGACGTGATCATCGTCGACTCCGTGGCGGCACTGGTACCAAAGGCTGAAATCGAAGGCGAAATGGGTGACATGCACGTGGGCCTGCAAGCCCGTCTGATGTCCCAGGCGCTGCGTAAAATCACCGGTAACATCAAGAACGCCAACTGCCTGGTGATCTTCATCAACCAGATCCGTATGAAGATCGGTGTGA
The DNA here is from genome assembly GCF_003634475.1 of Pseudomonas sp. WPR_5_2. Classification (NCBI taxonomy): domain Bacteria; kingdom Pseudomonadati; phylum Pseudomonadota; class Gammaproteobacteria; order Pseudomonadales; family Pseudomonadaceae; genus Pseudomonas; species Pseudomonas sp. WPR_5_2. Next base: position 196,318 of record NZ_RBLA01000003.1, read on the forward strand.
TGTTCGGCAGCCCGGAAACCACCACCGGTGGTAACGCGCTGAAGTTCTATGCATCGGTTCGTCTGGACATCCGCCGTACTGGCGCGGTGAAAGAGGGTGATGAAGTTGTCGGTAGCGAAACCCGCGTCAAGGTTGTGAAGAACAAGGTGGCTTCGCCGTTCCGTCAGGCCGAGTTCCAGATTCTTTACGGCAAGGGCATCTACCTCAATGGTGAGATGATCGATCTGGGTGTTCTGCACGGCTTCGTCGAAAAATCCGGTGCCTGGTATGCCTACGAAGGCACCAAGATCGGTCAGGGCAAGGCTAACTCGGCCAAGTTCCTGGCGGATAACCCGGAAGTCGCAGCAAAACTCGAGAAGCAACTGCGTGACAAATTGCTCTCTCCAGCAGCCGTAGCGGACTCCAAGGCATCTGCGGTCAAAGAGACCGAAGATGATCTGGCTGACGCTGATATCTGATTGATCCGATGATCGCCGTACTCGATACACTCGTCGCGGTGCGGCGAACCGCCATGGACCTGCTCGCGCGACGCGAGCATGGTCGAGTCGAGCTGACGCGTAAACTGCGTCAGCGCGGCGCTCTCCCCGAAATGATCGAAACAGCACTCGACCGGTTGACGGAAGAGGGCTTGCTCTCCGAATCCCGTTACCTCGAAAGTTTCGTTTCCTACCGTGCCCGTTCCGGCTATGGGCCTTTGCGCATTCGTGAAGAGTTAAGCCAGCGCGGTCTGCAACGAAGCGATGTCGAACTGGCCTTGCGCGAGAGTGGTATCGATTGGCAGGTTCAACTGGAAGATACCTGGCGACGCAAGTTCTCCGGGCATTTACCGATAGACGCCCGGGAACGTGCCAAGCAAGGCAGGTTCCTGGCATATCGGGGATATTCCATGGAAATGATCAGCCGCTTGTTCAGCGGCCGGGGTATGGACGATTGACTGAAACGGCTCGCTATTTCGATAGCGGGCCGTTTTTGTACCTTACGTAACCTTTGAAGATTCCCGCGCGCGCTGTTGTGCCTGTGGCTGGGGTTGTGCCCAGTTTTCCGGCAGGTTGATATAGTCCACCAGCTCCCGTAACCGGCCATGATCGCGGGCGTTGAAGGAGAAGGCCAGTCGAGCCAGATGGCTGAACTGCGCTTCATCGTGCTCTTCGCCGCTGTAGGCATGCTGGTGGAAATGATCGCTCAGGCACAGGTCAGCGAACGCTTCCTGCATGTGTTCGAGTGCCCGGTCACTGAGCTTGTGGTTCATGCGAATCACGAACTGATGCTTGAGCCAGCGGCTGGAGTGGAAGTTGCTGTAGAACTGGTTGATGTGTTCGACAGCTTCCTCGGCGCTGTAGACCAGTCTCACCAGTTTCATGTCGGTGGGCAGGATGTAGCGATTTTCCTCCAGTTGCTGGTGGATGAAGTCCAGCGCCCCTTGCCAGAATTTGCCACCCGGCGCGTCCAGCAGCACCACCGGCACCAGTGGGCTCTTGCCTGTCTGGATCAGTGTCAGCACTTCGAGCGCTTCATCCAGGGTACCGAAACCGCCAGGGCACAGCACCAGAGCATCGGCCTCCTTGACGAAGAACAGCTTGCGGGTGAAGAAGAAGTGGAAGGGCAGCAGGTTGGTTGTGCCGTTGACGGTGGGGTTGGCATGCTGTTCGAAGGGCAGGGTGATGTTGAAGCCCAGGCTGTGCGCCAGTCCGGAACCTTCGTGGGCTGCGGCCATGATGCCGCCACCGGCACCGGTGATGACCATCATGTCTGAGCGTGCCAGCGCGGCACCGAGCTCCCGGGCCAGTGCGTACAACGGGTGTTCCATGGGTGTGCGGGCCGAGCCGAACACCGTGACCTTGCGTCGGCCCTTGAACTGTTCCAGCACACGGAATGCGTGCTCCAGTTCGCGCAGGGCCTGCAGGGTGATCTTGGCATTCCAGCGATTGTGGTCTTCCTGGGCCATGCGCAGCACGGTCAGGATCATGTCGCGGTAGATGGGGGTGTTCGGGCTGTTGGGTGAAACAAGGTTGAGTTGTTCTTCGACCTTGCTGATGAGGTCGTGGCCGCTTTCTTCAAAATGACGGCTCAAGAGGTCATTCGGTTGGTAAGGCATTCAACTTCTCCTTCTGCACAGAACCCTCGGCCCCGACAAAACAAGTATCGACGCCACGACAACTCCTGTGTCGCTGTCTGCCCAAGCCCATGCCTGGGCGATCCACTTGACCCGGATGGTCATCGGGTCATCCAAACAGGCTCTGTTTTTCCCTTGGATGAAAGAAATATTCGCATAACGCAATACGTATCGGGCGGGCCCCTTTTCCTGCCCTGAACAAGTGAGCGTGGATACCTTGAATCTAGACCCTTGGAGTGATTTGCGCTGCTTTGATCATTGCCCCACAAAGTCTTTCCTGGCAACCGCTTGCTGACGATTTGCAAGGAGGTTTCGCCGCTCGTCCGAACGTGCGCCGCCTGTTCTGTACTCTGATTTACTAAGTTACAGGTATCACACGACAACTTCGCGTCAACGGCAGGACGCACGTAACAAGAGGTTTAAGGATATATCGCTCAACAGGAGCGAAGAGCAAGGAGGCGGGAGCCAGTCATGGCCAGAGTCGTTCTGGAAATAGAGATCGATACGCAATTGTATCGATTGCTGAAGTCATCAGCCGAGACCAATCATTTGAGTCTTGAAGAGGAGTGCTGCCGAAGACTGGAGGGAGCAGAACGGCGCTCGCGTTACCTGCAGGCATTGTTGGCAGATCTGCGCGCCGAAGATGAACAGCGGCGCGCCAAATCCAGATAGTTACTTCTTCTTCGTCGGTGTGGCTTTCGGGCAATCGGATTCCTGGAAACTGGCGGAGCCAATCGCGCGATTGGTCTTCACCTCGGTGAAGTCGTAACGCATGATCGCGCCCTTCTTCATCAGCTTGCGGTAGCCGTCGTTTCTGCACACGGAGGCGCCAAGCTGGAAGTACACCGCTTTCGGGTCAGCCCGCATCTTGTCGGCGTGGCTGCTTTGCACGCTCAAGTGGTTGATCAGTGTATTGCCTTCGACGGTGTAGCCCTGATCGAGAATGTCTTCGTTGATCGCCCGTGGCGTGCCGACGCTGCTTTGTTCGGCGACGTTTCGCAGCTCTCTGTTCAGATTCTGCTCACTCAGGGATGCAGCCTGAGCGTTGATGGACGACGCTAACAGAATGGCAGCGGTGGGAACGATAAGGCGCAGCATGAAACTCTCCTGGTTCAGTGACTGGTGGTTCGACCCGCCACGTGACTGTGCGTTCAATGGCGGCGAATTATAGGGGAGCCCGTCTGGACGGTACAGGCTTGTGCCGGCAGCTCTGGTAAACTGCCCGCCTTTATTGCCCTGAGAGCTATTCGTGTCGAGTTTCCCAGTATGCCGGCGTTGCCCACGATGAAACATGCCCCCAACGCCGTAGCCCGCCTGCGCGATCAACGCGAAGATGAAGGCATCAAGCCGATTCAGGCCCGTGGCTGGCGCGCAACCCGTTGCCGCGCATGTCGTGTGATCGAGAGTCATTGCCTGTGCGCCTGGCGACCGCAGGTCGAGACCCGCTCCGGGGTGTGCCTGATCATGACCAGCAAGGAAGTGTTCAAGCCGAGCAATACCGGTTGGCTGATCGCGGATGTGGTGCGCGATAACCACGCGTTCATCTGGTCGCGAACCGAAGTCGATCAGCAATTGCTTGCGCTGTTATCCGACCCGCAATGGCAGCCTTATCTGGTGTTTCCGGGCGAGTATGTCGAGCCCGAGCGTGTAACCCACAGTGTGACGGTGGATAGCGCCAGGCGACCGTTGTTCATTCTGTTGGACGCGACCTGGACCGAAGCCCGGAAGATTTTCCGCAAAAGCCCTTATTTTGATGGGTTGCCGATCCTTAGCCTGCTGCCTGAAAAACTCTCACGCTATCAATTGCGTCGGTCTACCCGCAGCGAGCACCTGTGCACCGCGGAAGTCGCGGCGCTGTGCCTGGATCTGGCGGGTGATGTGCAGGCGGCATCAGCTCTGGACGCCTATTTTGATGTGTTCAGTCAGCATTACCTCGATGCAAAACGGCAGCTTGAGATGAATGTTGAAACACCGGCGCATGCCGAGTTGCTGCCGTTTGTGCAGAACGACGTCTCTGTCATGTGCTGATTGTCGCCCATACTGCAAAAGACTGTGCTGGCCATGTGGCTTGACCACCCTGGCTTCGCTGGGCATGCTTGGCGCCGATTGGGGCGCGGCCTGAGTTAGATACACCGTAGACATTGGTGTTGAACGTGCCCTGTTGGTACAGCTTCGTGGCTGCACCTCGAGTTGTTTGAAAAACAGGATCATTTGAAAAATGGCCACATACGAAATCCTGATTGCCGATGACCACCCGCTTTTTCGTTCCGCCTTGCATCAAGCGTTGACCCTGGGGCTTGGCCCCGATGTCCGTCTGGTGGAAGTGGCGAGCATTGCCGAACTGGAAATTCGATTGACCGAAAAGGCCGACTGGGATCTGGTGCTGCTGGATCTGAATATGCCGGGGGCGTATGGTTTTTCCGGGTTGGTGCTGTTGCGCGGCCAGTACCCGCAGATTCCCGTGGTGATGGTTTCCGCCCAGGAAGAAGCGTCGGTGATGGTCAAGTCCCGTGAATTTGGCGCCAGCGGTTTTATTCCCAAGTCCAGTGACTTGAGCGTGATCCAGAAAGCCGTGCGTGCAGTACTCGATGGCGACGTTTACTGGCCACCCCAGGCATTTGAAGCGGTCAGCGTTTCCGATGAGGCCAAAGCGGCCAGTGAGGGCCTTGCCAGCCTGACCCCACAGCAGTTCCGGGTGTTGACCATGGTCTGCGAAGGCCTGCTCAACAAGCAGATTGCTTACGAGCTGGGCGTTTCCGAAGCGACTATCAAGGCCCACGTCACCGCGATTTTCCGTAAACTGAATGTGCGAACCCGAACCCAGGCGGCATTGCTCCTGCAACAACTTGAGTCAATTTCGAGCCACTAAGGGTTGGCAACTTCACGTTTTTTTGACTTTGGTTAATCTAGTTTTTCCCACTCCATTTTTGGTCAGCTACCTACATGTCCCCTTTTAAAGGCCAGACCGGCCTGAAACGCATCCTCAATGCTTCTGGATATTCCTTTGACGGCTTGCGCGCCGCCTTCACCGGCGAAGCGGCCTTCAGGCAGCTGGTATTGCTCAACGTCATCCTGATCCCCTTGTCGTTCTTCTTGAACGTCAGTCGCGTTGAGCAGGCGTTGCTGATTGCGGTCTGCCTGCTGGCCTTGATTGTCGAGTTGCTCAACTCGGCAGTGGAAGCGGCCATCGACCGCATTTCCCTTGAGCGGCACCCGCTGTCGAAAAACGCCAAGGACATGGGCAGCGCCGCGCAACTGGTGGCGTTGACCATGATCGCCCTGGTGTGGGCGGTGATTCTGCTTTAAGCAATCGTTGGCAGCACGATCTCGTCGCTGCGCTGGACCCCTGCGGTGAAAGCGCGGCACAGATCGAGGAACTCGCGCATGGCCGACGTCTGGTATTTCTGCTTGTGCCAGATGAAGTAGAACTGCCGCGCCAGGTCCAGATCCGGTGTTTCCACCGGGACCAGGCTGCCTCGACGGAACGCATCGCGCAGTGCCAGTCGTGAAATGCAGCCAATCCCCAACCCAGACTCCACCGCGCGCTTGATCGCTTCGGTATGTTCCAGTTCCAGGCGAATGTTCAGCGCGCTGTGGTGATGACGCATGGCCTGATCGAACGTCAGCCGCGTGCCGGAGCCTTGTTCGCGCAGAATCCAGGCTTCGTGGCTCAATTCGTCCATGGTCGCGATGCCGCGTTGCGCCAACGGATGTTGAGGGGCGCAAAACACCACCAATTCATCTTCGACCCAGCTCTGCACTTCGATGTCCGGGTGGCTGCAGTCGCCTTCGATCAGACCCAGATCAATTTCGTAGTGGGCCACCTGCTGCACAATATTGGCGGTGTTCTGCACATGAAGCTTCACCTGGCTTTCAGGGTGGCGCTGCATGAAGCCGCCAATCAGCAGCGTAGCCAGGTAATTGCCGATGGTCAGGGTCGCGCCCACCGCCAACGAGCCAAAACCGGACTTGCCGTTGAGCAGGTCTTCGATCTCCTTGGCCTGGTCGAGCATCGCCACCGCTTGCGGCAGCAGTTGTTTGCCGAGGGCGTTGAGGCTCAGCCGTTTGCCGGCACGGTCGAACAGCTGGCAGCTGGACTGGCGCTCCAGTTCGGTGATCGAGGTGCTCGCCGCCGATTGCGAAAGATTAAGCAGGCCCGCAGCACGGGACACGCTTTCCTGCTGGGCAACGGCGACAAATACTTGAAGTTGACGGAGAGTAAATCGCATATCGATATAACCGATAACCCTTATCTTAATAATCCATTTAACAGATATTGTCACTGCTATTAGAATGCGATGCAATTGCGCGCCGCTCATAGAATGCGGAGCATGCGCCGACAATCTCCAGGAGTCCCCGTACATGAGCAACATGAACCACGAGCGTGTCCTCAGTGTTCATCACTGGAACGACACTCTGTTCAGCTTCAAGTGCACCCGTGATCCGGGCCTGCGCTTCGAGAACGGTCAGTTCGTGATGATCGGCCTGCAACAACCCAATGGCCGCCCGCTTATGCGCGCTTACTCGATTGCCAGCCCGAACTGGGAAGAGCATCTCGAGTTCTTCAGCATCAAGGTGCCTGATGGTCCGCTGACTTCCCAATTGCAGCATCTGAAGGAAGGCGACGAGATCATCATCAGCAAGAAGCCTACGGGCACGCTGGTGCTGGATGACTTGAAGCCTGGCAAGCATCTGTACCTGCTCAGCACCGGCACTGGTCTGGCGCCGTTCATGAGCGTCATTCAGGACCCGGAAACCTACGAGCGTTTCGAAAAAGTGATCCTGTGCCACGGCGTGCGTTACGTCAACGAAGTCGCCTACCGCGAGTTCATCACCGAGCACCTGCCGCAGAACGAGTTCTTCGGCGAAGCCTTGCGTGACAAGTTGATCTACTACCCGACCGTGACCCGCGAGCCGTTCGAGAACGAAGGTCGCCTGACCGACCTGATGCGCAGCGGCAAGCTGTTCAGCGACATCGGTCTGCCACCGATCAACCCGCAGGACGACCGCGCCATGCTGTGCGGCAGCCCGAGCATGCTCGACGAGACCAGTGAAGTGCTGAACAGCTTCGGCCTGAAAGTCTCGCCGCGGATGCGCGAGCCGGGTGATTACCTGATCGAGCGTGCATTCGTCGAGAAGTAAGAACACCGCTCAACTGCTTGCTTTACCTGTGGGAGCGAGCCTGCTCGCGAAGAGGATGTCATGGTCAACATTGATGTTGACTGATGCGCCCCCTTCGCGAGCAGGCTCGCTCCCACAGTTGTTTCTGGCGTTTACACCTTTACGGGGATGACTTCGAGCACACGGATCAGCTCCGGGGTCGGGTAATGCCAACGCACATCCACATCCCAGAACTGCGCGCCATATTCCCGTTCCGGCGCGGGTGTCTGGTACGCCGGGCGCGGATCCTGCGCCAAACATTGCTCGATCAACGCCACCAAGGGCTCTACAAGGCGCTGAGCGTGTTCGTGGGCCTGTTCCAGGGCGCTGTCTGTCCATTGCACGGGAATAAGGTGCGGCGCGGCGCTGGCGATGCTGTTGGAGGCGGTAACGATGATGTCGGCGTAGGGCACGTAAGGCTTGATGTCCAGAATCGGCGTGCCATCCAGCAGATCGATGCCGGAAATCCACAGGCGATTGGCTTCGACCTTGTCCAGTTTGACCACTGACTGGCCAATGCCGTTGGGGCGGTGGGTGGCGCGGGTGGCGAATACGCCCATGGATTTGTTGCCACCCAGGCGAGGAGGGCGGACTTTCAGCCGTGGTTTTTCTTCGAGTGCCTGATGAAACAGGAACAGTAGCCAGACATGGCTGACCTGTTCCAGGCCCTGTACTGCATCGCCCTGATCGAAGGGCGCCACCAGTTCCAGAACACCGCGTGCGGCCGGGGCCAGTTGCGGTTGACGCGGGATGGCGAACTTCTCCTTGAAGCAGGAGCGCACGAAGCCGATGGGGGAAACGCTGTAGGTCATGGATTGCGGTCGAGGCGGGGAATAGGCGGGCATGATAACCCGTTCGATCTGGATTCAGTTGTGCCTGTCAGTCCGCTATCGCGAGCAGGCTCGCTCCCACAGTAGATCTCTGTCGATCACAAAATGTGTGAACACGGAAAATCCCTGTGGGAACGAGCCCGCTCGCGAAGGCCGCACAGCCGATCTCAGAGGCTGAACCCACCATCCAGCGGAATGATATTCCCGGTCATGTAGGCCCCGGCGGTACTCGCCAGGCTGATTGCCAGCGCCGCCATCTCTTCTTCCCGACCCCAACGCTTCATGGGAATCAACGCCGTATCTTCCGCCAGTGCCTGTTCATCATTGCCGATGTGTTGGGTCATCTTGCTGGGAAAGCGCCCCGGGGCGATCACGTTGACGTTGATATGCTGGCTCACCAGCTCCCGCGCCAGAATCCGCGACAGTTGATGCAGTGCCGCTTTGCTGGGTCCGTAGGCATAGGCCTGCTCGCCAAAGGATGAAATCCCGGCGACCGAGCCGATGTTGATGACCCGGGCGGGATTGGCCGCTGAGCCGGCCTTGCGCAGCAGCGGCAGGAATTGCTGGATACAGTTGAATACCGACGTCACATTGAGCTGCATGACCTTTTCCCAGCCCTTGATCGGGTAACTCTCCAACTGAGCGCCCCAAGTGGTGCCGGCGTTATTGACCAGGATGTCGAGGTGGGTGATCTGCTCGCCCAGGCGCGTAGCCAATTGCAGGACACCGTCTTCCGTGGCCAGGTTGGCCGCTACGCCGTGGCAGCGTCCGAATGCACCGAGTTCGTCAGCCGTTTGCCGGCAGGCTTCGGCATCGCGGGCGCAGACGTACACGGTGGCGCCCGCCTCGACATAAGCCTTGGCGATCATCTTGCCGATACCGCGGGTGCCGCCGGTCACCAGGGCGGTGCGGCCTTGCAGGGAAAAGTAGGGATGCATGGCAAATCCTGAGGGCTGAGGGTCTTTACACCCTAGTCGTCAGCCGCCGGAAGCGGAGCCACTATTTTTGTGCGGAATGGGGGGCTATGCAGCTTTGTGGGAGCACAGCTTGCTGGCGATGGCGATTTCAAGGACGCCATCGCCAGCAAGCTGTGCTCCCACAGAATGCGGTGGCGATTACTGCGGGCGTACGCGCAGGGTCAGACCCTTGAGGAAGTTGCGCAGCAACTGGTCGCCGCACGGACGATAGTTGGTGTGGCCGAACTTGCGGAACAGGGCGCTCAGCTCTGGCTTGGACACCGGGAACTCGGCGGCCTTGAGGATCGCGTGCATGTCGTCTTCCTTGAGTTCGAAGGCCACGCGCAGTTTTTTCAGGATGATGTTGTTGGTCACCGGCACTTCAATCGGCATTGGCGGACGGCTTTCGTCCTTGCCGCGCTTGAAGATCACCAGGCCGTCGAGGAAGTGCGCCATGACTTCGTCCGGGCAGCGAACGAAGCCTTCCTCGTCTTCTTCTTTCTTGTCCAGGTATGTCAGAAGATCTGCCAGGCTCACGTCCATGCCGCCGAGCTTGACGATCTCGATGACTTTCTTGTCGCTGATGTCGAGCATGTAGCGCACGCTGCGCAGTACGTCGTTATGAATCATGTGTGCAGTCCTGATATTCAGCTGTGGGCGTCGCGGCCAGGCGCGGCGCCGAAATGTGTGGCGGCGTGAAAAGTCTTAGAACTTCTCTTTGCCGGACAGGTAGCGCCATTGCCCCAGGGGCACTTTGCCGATGGATACGCCGCCGATGCGAATGCGGCGGATGGCCACGACCTTCAGGCCGACAGCCTGGCAGAACAGGGCGATCACACCCGGTTGCGGGTTCTTCATGGCGAAGCGCAGGCGGTTTTCGTTCTGCCAGCTGGCCTTGACCGGCGGCAGTTCCTTGCCCTTCCAGGTCAGGCCGTGCTGCAGACGGTTGAGGCCATGCTCGACCATGTCGCCTTCGACCTCGACCACGTATTCCTGCTCGATCTTGCTCGCATCAGCAGTCAGTTTGCGCAGGATCTTCCAGTCCTGGGTGAACACCAGCAAACCGCTGGCATTGGCCTGCAGGTCGGTGCTGGCGGTCAGGCGCTGGAAGTGGCCCTTGAGTGGGCGTTTGCCGTAGCGGTGTTCTTCGCTCAGGGTTTCGGCGCTGAGGGTCGCCATGGCGGTGTCCGCGTCCATGCCGGCGGGCACGTTGAGCAGGATAGTCACCGGCTCTGGCGCAGTGGCCTTGGCGTCCTTGTCGAGTTCGACTTTCTGGGTGCCGACCTTGAACTGCGGCTCGTCGATGACTTCGCCGTCGACAGTGACCCAGCCGCCCTCGATGAACAGCTCAGCCTCCCGACGGGAGCAACCGACGAGTTCGATGAGGCGTTTGGAAAGTCGAATCGGGTCAGTCATGACAAGGCCGTAACAAAAAAGGGGGGAGGCATTGTACCTGCCTGGCGCCGGTTAATCCCGGAACCATTTTGCCGCAGGGGCTTTTTGTAGGAGCTGGCTTGCCCGCGAAGAGGCCCGAGAGCCTTGCGACGATCAATCGGCCGCCTTCGCTGGCAAGCCAGCTCCTACAATTGTTCCGGGGTGTGTCAGCCATTGCGCGTCAGTTGATGCGCCTGGCGAAAGCGCATGTGCAACAGCGGATAGGGCTGCCCCATGCCGTCGACTTCCGAGCGGCCGATCACCTCGAAGCCCTGCTTGAAATAAAACCCCAGGGCCTGCGGGTTCTGTTCGTTGACGTCCAGTTCGTCGGCGTTCAGGTGTTCCATGGCATAGCGCAACAACTGTTTGCCCAGGCCCTGGCCGCGGTGTGCGGGGTCGATGAAGAGCATTTCGATCTTGCCCGCTGCGACCCCGGCGAACCCGGTGATGCGCTGGCGCGAGTCTTTTGTGCAGATCAGCATCACGGCATCGAGGTAGCGGGTCAGTACCAGGTTCCTCAGCAGTTCGATGTAGCTGTCCGGCAGAAAATCATGAGTGGCGCGCACTGACGCTTCCCATAGCCGTGTCAGTTCTTCGTAGTCGCTCAGTTTCGGTGTATGGATGACCGAATGTTGGCGCATGGCCGGCTTCTCCCTGGTTTCAATCGCAATCGCTTTCAAGTAGGCGAGTTCCTTCTCCCACAAAACGATAGCCGTAAAAAAGCCCCGCATCTCGTCAAGAGAGCAGGGCTTTTCATATTTTTTGCGTTTAGATCTGCTCGGCCCAGAGGTCGTACTCGTCGGCGTCAGTCACTTTGCACCAGACCTTGTCGCCCGGCTTGAGGTTGCTGCCGTTGTCGATGAACACGTTACCGTCGATTTCCGGGGCATCGAAGAAGCAGCGGCCGACCGCGCCTTGCTCGTCGACTTCATCGACCAGCACTTCGATTTCACGGCCAATGCGCATTTGCAGGCGCGCCGAGCTGATGGCCTGCTGGTGCGCCATGAAACGCTCCCAGCGGTCCTGCTTGACGTCATCGGGCACAACTTCCAGATCGAGGTCGTTGGCCGGGGCGCCTTCGACAGGTGAGTACTGGAAGCAGCCGACGCGGTCGAGCTGGGCTTCGGTCAGCCAGTTCAGCAGGTATTGGAAGTCTTCTTCGGTTTCGCCGGGGAAACCGACGATGAAGGTCGAACGGATGATCAGGTCCGGGCAGATCTCGCGCCAGTTCTTGATGCGCGCCAGGGTCTTGTCTTCGAATGCCGGGCGTTTCATCGACTTCAGCACTTTCGGGCTGGCGTGCTGGAACGGGATGTCCAGGTACGGCAGGATCTTGCCGGCGGCCATCAGCGGGATCAGCTCGTCGACGTGCGGGTACGGGTAAACGTAGTGCAGGCGGACCCAGACACCGAGGGTGCTCAGGGCTTCACAGAGTTCGGTCATGCGGGTTTTCACCGGCGCGCCGTTCCAGAAGCCGGTGCGGTATTTCACGTCGACACCGTAGGCGCTGGTGTCCTGGGAGATCACCAGCAGTTCCTTGACGCCGGATTTGACCAGGCGCTGGGCCTCGTCGAGCACATCACCCACCGGACGGCTGACCAGTTTGCCGCGCATCGAAGGGATGATGCAGAAGCTGCAGCTGTGGTTGCAGCCTTCGGAAATCTTCAGGTAGGCATAGTGGCGCGGGGTCAGTTTGATCCCTTGTGGCGGCACCAGGTCGATCAGCGGGTTGTGATCCTGACGCGGCGGCACGACTTCGTGCACGGCGTTGACCACTTGCTCGTACTGCTGCGGACCGGTAACGGCCAGCACGCTCGGGTGTACGTTGCGGATGTTGCCTTCTTCGACGCCCATGCAGCCGGTCACGATGACCTTGCCGTTTTCCTTGATCGCTTCGCCGATCACTTCCAGGGATTCTGCCTTGGCCGAATCGATGAAGCCGCAGGTGTTCACCACCACGACATCGGCGTCCTGATAGGTGGACACGACGTCATAGCCTTCCATGCGCAGCTGGGTGAGGATGCGCTCGGAGTCGACCAGTGCTTTCGGGCAACCCAGGGATACGAAGCCAACCTTTGGATTGGCCGGCGCAGGAGTGGTGGACATGTCTAACCTCGGTATTTGTGACGCCTCCAGCCGCAAATGGGCAAGGCGACAATCGGGCGCTTTTTTGCGCCTCTGATCAAAAAGTGCGCAATTCTAGCGATGGCAGGCGCTCTTGACCAGCTTTATGCAGGGAAATACGACGAGTGCTGCGCTATGCTTCGCGCCGTTGGGCTTTACGAATTCCTTACAGTCAACAAAACGTCTGTATCAACAGGTAAAACAGCGCATGCTGCATCACAAAGCATAGTGCTTCGTATAAAGAAGCCGGTCTGGGAATCAGGAGTGTTGGATGGGTCAGGCAAGTAGTCACGCGGCGGGCGCCGGGCATTCGGTGGCCAAGCCGATCGGCATGCTGGTCGCGGCTGTCGGGGTGGTTTATGGCGATATCGGCACGAGCCCGTTGTACACCCTCAAAGAAGTGTTCTCGGGTGGCTATGGCGTGCCGGTCAACCATGACGGCGTGTTGGGGATTCTGGCGCTGATCTTCTGGTCGCTGATCTGGGTCGTGTCGATCAAGTACATGATGTTCGTGCTGCGCGCCGACAACCAGGGCGAGGGCGGGATCATGGCCCTGACTGCGCTGGCGCGGCGAGCGGCGGCGGGGCACGCCAAATTGCGCACTTTGCTGGTGGTCTGCGGGCTGATCGGCGCGGCGCTGTTCTATGGTGACAGCATGATTACCCCGGCGATCTCCGTGCTATCGGCCATTGAAGGCCTGGGGCTGGCATTCGAGGGTATCGACCACTGGGTGGTGCCGCTGTCCCTTGTGGTGCTGGTCGGGCTGTTTCTGATTCAAAGTCACGGCACCGCGCGCATCGGCATTTTGTTCGGGCCGATCATGGTCACCTGGTTTGTGGTGCTTGGGGCGCTGGGCGTCTACGGCATCCTGCAGCACCCCGAAGTGTTGCAAGCAGTGAATCCTGTGTGGGGTGTGCGTTTCTTCATCGTGCACCCGGGCATGGGCGTGGCGATCCTCGGCGCGGTGGTGCTGGCATTGACCGGTGCCGAAGCGCTGTACGCCGACATGGGCCACTTCGGTCGCAAGCCGATCGCCCGTGCGTGGTTCATCTTGGTGCTGCCGGCGCTGGTGCTGAACTACTTTGGCCAGGGCGCGCTGCTGCTCGGTGATCCGGAAGCTGCACGCAACCCGTTTTACCTGCTGGCGCCAAGTTGGGCGTTGATTCCGCTGGTCGGCTTGTCGACCCTTGCCACTGTGATCGCCTCCCAGGCGGTGATTTCGGGAGCCTTCTCCCTGACCCGTCAGGCGATCCAGCTCGGTTACATTCCACGCATGCACATCCGGCACACGTCCAGCGCCGAACAGGGCCAGATCTACATCGGTGCGGTGAACTGGGCGTTGATGGTCGGCGTGATCCTGTTGGTGATCGGTTTCGAATCCTCCAATGCCCTGGCTTCGGCCTACGGTGTGGCGGTAACCGGCACCATGTTGATGACCACTATTCTGGTGTCGGCAGTGATGTTGCTGTTGTGGAAGTGGCCACCGATCTTCGCGGTGCCGGTATTGCTCGGCTTCCTGTTGGTCGACGGTCTGTACTTCGCCGCCAACGTGCCGAAAATCGTGCAGGGCGGGGCATTTCCGGTGATCGCCGGTCTCGCCTTGTTTGTGCTGATGACCACCTGGAAACGTGGCAAGCAGTTGTTGGTGGATCGTATTGACGAGGGTGGATTGCCGCTGCCGATTTTCATCAGCAGTATCGCCGTACAGCCGCCGCATCGTGTGCAGGGCACCGCGGTGTTCCTCACCGCGCGTCCGGACGCCGTGCCTCACGCGCTACTGCATAACCTGCTGCATAATCAGGTGCTGCACGAACAGGTGGTGCTGCTGACGGTGGTGTACGAGGACATCCCGCGGGTGCCGCCGAATCGGCGCTTCGAGGTCGATTCCTACGGTGAAGGTTTCTTCCGGGTGATCCTGCATTTCGGCTTCACCGACGAACCGGACGTGCCGCAGGCATTGAAACTGTGTCATCTCGACGAACTGAATTTCAGCCCGATGCGCACCACGTACTTCCTCAGCCGCGAGACGGTCATCGCCTCCAAGCTCGAAGGCATGTCCCGCTGGCGCGAGGCGCTGTTCGCCTTCATGTTGCAGAACGCCAACGGCAACCTGCGCTTCTTCAATCTGCCACTGAACCGGGTGATTGAGTTGGGGACGCAGGTGGAGATGTAAGGCTGCATCACCAAAAAGCCCCCGACGGCCTTGCGGCTGCGGGGGCTTTTTTGTGGCCGCTATTTATGCACCACCGCCAATCTCTTGTGGGAGCGAGCCTGCTCGCGACAGCGGGCTTTCAGACAACTCAGATGCTGAATGTCAGTCCGTCTTCGCGAGCAGGCTCGCTCCCACAATGGATCTGCGGTGCCTGCAAGGCAATAAAAAGCCCCCGTAACCCAAAGGCTGCGGGGGCTTTTTTGAGGGGCTCAGATCACTCCTGAGCCTGCTCCTCTTTGGCTTGGCGCTTCTCGATGATGGTCACCAGGCGCTTGGCCAGTGCTGGGTAGTTCTCGTCGAAGTGGTGGCCACCTGGCAACTTGATCGCTTCGCCCACGGCTGTCTTGTCGGTGCAGCCGCTTTCGTCGACTTCTTCTTCACCATAGATGCACACCACTTTAGCGGCCGGCAGCTTGGCCATTTCCGGTCCGGTGGCGGCTTCCTTGCCGGCGTTGCCGAGCCAGCCTTCGACTTCGATTTCGAAACTGCCGGTGCGGGCGAAAGCCAGCAGGATGATTGCGTCGACGCGTTGCTGTTCCGATTCGGGCAGGCGGTTGTAGATCGCCGGCAGGACATCGGCGCCGAACGAGTAACCGGTGAGGATGAAGCGTTTGGTGCCCCATTTCTGCCGGTAGTGCTGCATCAGTTCGGTGAGGTCCAGGGCGCTTTGCTCGGGGCTCTTGTGCTGCCAGTAGTAACGCAGGGTGTCGATGCCGACTACGGGATAGCCGATCTTGGCCATTTCGCCCGCGACATCGCGGTCCAGGTCGCGCCAGCCGCCATCGCCGGACAGGAACAGGGTCACGGTGTCCTTGGCTTGGCCCGCTGGCACTTCGACCACCGGAATCTGCAGGCCGCCCGCCGCTTTGTCGCCACCGACGAGGATCTTGCGCAGTTCGTTGTTCAGCACTTGCGGCAGGTTGATGTCGTAGTCGCTGATGCTGGTTTCGGCGTTCGGTTGGTCACGCACGAAGCCGGCGCTGGTGTCGTCCGGGTTGTCGTTCCACGCCACGAGCCAGCGGCCGTGGGCGGCACTTTTTGGCAGCAGGTGCGTGCAGCCGGGTTTTTCCAGGGCCAGGTCCACCGAAACGGCCTGGGATTTGTCGTCTTTCTGCTCGGACAACCAGCGCCAGGCCAGCACCGCACCTGGGCCGATACCGCTGACCAGGGTCGCCGGACCTTTGAGTTCTCTCAGCCCCGATTGCAGCGCACGGCTTTGCAGCAGGCAGTCCTTGGGCAGGATCACCTGAACGATCTGCGCCGAGCCACTGCGGCTCAGGGTCAGCAATTGTTTGTCGCTGAGTTTCTGCTCTTCGTTGACCGCCACCAGCACCTGGGCGCGTGGCGTGTTGCCGGGGATGACGCGGGTCATCGCGGCGCCGTCGACCGGGTTCAGCTGTTCGAGGGTCGGTTCCGGAGCTGGCCGTTTGAGGTACCAGTAGCCACCACCGAGAATCAGGGCCAGCACAACCAGCGTGCCCAGTACGTAGCGCAAGGAGCGTTGAATCATCAGCGTTTCACCAATCCAGTCAAGCCGCCCGCGATCAGGGCAGCAGTGTCGGCCAGGGCAACCAGCGGATCGAGTCCGGCGGGTACGGCCATATAACGGGGTTCCCAGTCAGGCTGGAATTTGTCTTTGAAGCGGCGCAAGCCTTGGAAGTTGTAAAGCTGCTCACCACGGCGGAATACCATCGAGCCCAGGCGCTGGGTCAATGGCGCGCCGCGACGGGGTTGCAACCCCGACAACGGCACCATGCCCAGGCTGAAGCGCGCGTATCCGTGACTCTTATAGTGTTGGATCAGGCCGACCATCATGAATTCCATGGTCAGCTTGGGGGCGTCCGGGTGCGCGCGCATCAGGTCGAGGCTGGCCAGGTCATGGCTGTAGGTCTCGAGCAGATTGGCGAACGCCACCGGGCGCCCTTCGAAACGGATCACCGCAATGCGGAAGTACTTGAGGTAGTCATCACTGAAGCGGCCGAGGGAGAAGCCTTTCTCGCGCACGTTCTTGCCGGTCAGCCAGGCATCGGAAATCACCTTGAGCTCATCCATGGGCGCCTGACCCGGCTCGAAGACCTCCAGCGACAGGCCGTCGCGGGTGCCCCGGTTCCAGGTGTAGCGCAGGTCCTTCATCTCCTTGCCCTTGGCTTCGAGATCAAAGCGCTTGAGATCGACCCGGGCTTCTTCACCAAGCTTGATCGCGGTCAGGCCAATGTCCATGTAATACGGCAGGTTCTCCGCACGCACCTGATAGAACACGGGCCGGGCATGGTGGATGTCGCACAGGTCACGGAACTGCCAGATCATTTCCGCCCGCTGCTGGCCCGGACCGATCGGGTCGTACAGCGCCACGAGGCTGCGGCCACGGCGGGCATACATCAGGTACGCTTCGTCGTTGGTGTGAAACAGCAGCGCCTTGTCGCCGGTCAGGGCCAGGCCGCCATCCGGCTGTGCCGATGCCATGAGGATTTTGCTTGCGCGCTCCAGTTCATCGGGTGTCGGCAGGTGGATAATCGGGCGCGCGGTGCGCAGTAGCCAGGTCAGGGAGACCACCACCAGCAGGACCGCCGCACCCAGCAGCGAACGCAGGCCGCGGGGCGCATCGGCGTCGAGGGTGAACTGCCACCAGAGCTGATGGCTGTAGGGGACGTCCTGGTAGGCAAACAACAGTAGCCACATCGAGGCGCCGAGTACGCACAGGCTCGCCACCAGATACAGCGGCGAAAACGGCACTTCAGTCAAGCGGCTCGGACGATAGAACGAACGGCGGAAAACCCCCAGCAGGCTTGCGGTCAGGGTCATCAGGCAGGCTTCTTCCCAGTCGAAGCCCTTGAGCAGGGAGAGCAGGGCGCCGACCAGCAACAGAATGGTGGTCAGCATCCACGCCGCCGACAGTCGGCGACGCAGGCCCTGGGCCAGCAGCAGGCACAGCACGCCGATCAGACTGGCACCAAAGTGCGAGGCGTCAACCAGGCGGTGCGGAATCAGGAAGCCGATGTGTTCCAGTCGGGTGTCGATCTCCGGAGTAGCACCGGAGAACAGCAGCACCACGCCGGACAGGAACACCAGCACCGCCAGTATGGGCGCGGCCAGGCCCGATGCGGCCCGCAAGGACTGGCGTGTCTGGAACAGGCGCTGACCTTCGTTGATCAACAACAGCAGGCACGCCACCAACAACGGCAGGACCACGTAAATCAAACGATAGAGCAGAAGTGCAGCGGCCAGTGGGGCGGCGCCGAGGGTGTCGGAGAAGGCGGCGAGCAATATGGCTTCGAACACGCCGACACCGCCGGGCACATGGCTGAGCACCCCGGCGGCCAACGCCAGCAGATAAACCAGGAGAAACGCACCAAAGGGCGGCGCCTCCGGCAGCAGCAGGTAAAGCACGGTTGCAGCGGCGGCCACGTCCAGTGCGGTAATCACCAGTTGCAGAAAGGTCAGGCGGCGCCCTGGCAGACGCAAGGTGCGACGACCGACCTTTACCATCAGGTTATCGGCGTAGGGTTGTTCCGGCAGGCGGCGGCGGTAGATGCCGATAGCCAGCACGGCAAACAACAACAGCACGGCAGCTGCGATGGCGCCCAGCAAGGTTTCCGAGAGCCCCAATGCCGCAGAGGCGCCAGGCAGGTTGCTCAGGGTCGCCAGCGCGGCGAGTGGCGGCAGCGCGCAGCCGAGCGATAGGCTGGCGAACAGCGTCATGTGGGCGACTTCAGTGGCACCGAGACCGTGACGTGCATATAGACGGTAGCGAACCGAGCCGCCCGACAGCATCGAAAGACCGATGGCATTACCGATGGCGAAAGCGGTGAAGCCACCCAGTGCCAGGGTTCGCGGGGCCAGGTGTACGCCTGCGTAGCGACTGGCCGACCATTCGTAACCGAGCAAAATGATGAAACCTGCCACGGTGGCGCCCAGCGCGCCGAGCAAGGACGGTTTGGGGACTTCGAGAATCGAGTCGTGCAGCGCGTCCAGGTCGAGTTCGCTCAACAGGTGGCGACAGGCAATCAGCGCGATGGCAAACAACAGCAAAGTGACCGCCAGACCAATGGGCTGACGGTATTTGCTGACGCGCTCAAGCAAACGCAACCGTTCGGGCTTGATCGGTTGTGTTGCTGTAACGGTGTCTTGTGAGTCAGACGAATCGGCGCGCATCAATCACCTCGTGGATTGTGCGCGACAGGATGGGGGTATCCAGCCAAGTTACCAATCCCTGTAGAAAAAAATAATCACAAATAATAACGCCTGACACTGAGTGTCGGCGATGGAGAATCATCAGTCGTAGAGCGCTCAGGTCGAAATTCAGCATAGTCTGAACTCCGTGCTTTGGTGGTCGCGAATGACTTACGACAGCGTGACAGATCATTGTTGCGAAAGGACTTTTTCAACAGATACAAAAAAGGCCACTCTTTCGAGTAGCCTTTTTTGATGTTTGGTTGCGGGAGCCGGATTTGAACCGACGACCTTCGGGTTATGAGCCCGACGAGCTACCAGACTGCTCCATCCCGCGTCTGTGTGGCGGCATTCTATAGAGATACGCCAGCGTGTCAACCGTTAATCCCGATCCGGGTCAAATAAACGTAAAAGCGCGGCAAGCGGTCGCAGGACGGTCTTAAGTTTCGGAATCTGAACGAATTCTCATTCCGGCATCGTGCCGATGAATGGTCGGATAGGTGAAAACACGCGCGCATAAAAAAGGCCACTCTTTCGAGTAGCCTTTTTTGATGTTTGGTTGCGGGAGCCGGATTTGAACCGACGACCTTCGGGTTATGAGCCCGACGAGCTACCAGACTGCTCCATCCCGCGTCTGTGTGTCGGCATTCTACAGAGGATCGACAGGCTGTCAACCGCCAATCTCGGTAAAACCTCTTCAGGTTCAATCGCTTAGCTTGCTGGTGAAGGTGTTGATCGGCCTGAGAGTCAGGCCTGGCAAGGGTTTCGGCTCTATTAGCCAGCGCTGTGCGATTGAGAAAATAAATTCATAAAGTGCTTTTCCTACGGCCGGCGAAGAACATTCAGACTACTGGTGCTATATACAGGTGTCGGTGAGATACTGCCTATCCGACACGGCAATCCGCCATTTCTTCACTCTGAACACCGCGTTGATATGACCCAGCGAAAAATCATCCACGTCGATTGTGACTGCTTCTACGCCGCCATCGAGATGCGTGACGACCCGCGCCTGGCTGGAAAGCCGCTGGCGGTAGGTGGGGCGGCGGATCGGCGTGGAGTGATTGCTACCTGCAATTATGAGGCTCGGGCCTACGGCGTGCGTTCGGCCATGTCGTCCGGGCATGCGTTGAAGCTGTGCCCGGACCTGACCATCGTCAAGCCGCGTATGGACGCCTATAGAGAAGCGTCGAAGGAAATTCATACGATCTTCCGCGACTACACCGACATCATCGAGCCGCTTTCCCTAGATGAGGCCTACCTTGATGTGTCGGACAGCGCGCATTTCGGCGGCAGTGCCACGCGTATCGCCCAGGACATCCGTCGGCGGGTGTCGAATCAGCTGCACATCACCGTCTCGGCAGGGGTGGCGCCAAACAAGTTTCTGGCCAAGATCGCCAGCGACTGGAAAAAGCCCAACGGCTTGTTCGTCATCACGCCGGATCAGGTCGAGGACTTTGTCAGCGGCTTGCCGGTGAGCAAGCTGCACGGAGTCGGCAAGGTAACCGCCGACAAGTTGGGCAAGCTTGGCATCCTCGATTGCGCGCAATTGCGCGAGTGGGACAAATTGGCGCTGGTGCGCGAATTCGGCAGCTTTGGCGAGCGCCTGTGGAGCCTGGCCCGCGGGATCGATGATCGCCAGGTGCACAACGACAGTCGCCGACAGTCGATCAGTGTCGAAAACACCTACGACGTCGACCTGCCGGACCTGGTGAGTTGCCTGGATAAGCTACCCGAGCTGCTGGATACCCTGGCCGGTCGCATCGCGCGTATAGACAGTAGCTACAGGCCGGGCAAACCATTCGTCAAAGTGAAATTCCACGATTTCACCCAGACCACCCTGGAGCAGGCCGGGGCAGGGCGGGATTTGGGCAGTTATCAGTTGTTGCTGACCCAGGCCTTCAATCGAGGCGGAAAACCGGTGAGGTTGTTGGGGGTGGGGGTGAGGCTGGAGGATTTGCGCGGCGGGTTCGAGCAGATGGAGTTGTTTGAGCGGTTGTAGGAGCGAGCCTGCTCGCGATGGTGTGTCAGTCAACAGCTATGTGCCTGATAGTCCATCGCGAGCAAGCTCGCTCCTACAAAAATCTTAATTCGGCCCCGGATCTGCCACCAAGCGCCCGGCATCCTTCGTCAGGGACTTGAGGAATTCCGTCTGCAGTTCCGGATCGTTGCGGGTCAATTCGATCAGGCTTTGTTCCAGCTCGCTGGCTTCTTCTTCCAGACCCAGTTCCGACAGGCGTTTGACCCGGTGTACCCACTGGCTCACTTCGTCGTCTTCGAGGTCTTCGTAAATCAGCTCGTGGGCTTCGAGCAGTTTGCCGCGCAGGGTGCTGCTCAGCGCCAGGGACGAGTCGGTGCGCACGTCACCCTTGGCGTCCTCGACGCTGATCTGCAACTTGCCCAGATGGTTCAGGTCCTGCTCGGCGAACGGGGTATCCAGCAGGTTCAGGCGCAAGACACCGTTTTTGTCGGTGCTCAGCTCGAAGGTCTCCTTGCCGGCCCTGACTTCGACCGGGCGCTCGCTCCACGGCAGGCTCGAATACTCGGTTCGCTTGTCGAGCTGGACTTCATCGATACCGGCCAGGTTCTGTTGCGCGCGACCGTGAGATTGCACGTTCATGAACGGATTGAGGCCGGCGAAGCCGTAGCTGATCCAGTCCTTGGTCATGCTGTCCGGCAGGGTGCCGAAGGCGAACACGTTGACCACGTTGGCGCCGATACCGGCTACAACGGCTACCGCGCCCAGCGGGATCTCGTAGATCTCCCGCCAGGGTTGGTACGGTGTGTAGCGGTCGTAGTGGCGCGTGACTTCGAACTCGGTGACTTCGAAAGTCTTCTGCTCGTGGATTTTCACCCGGCGTTGCGGTAGCTCAAGCACCTTGGGCTCACCGACATCGATTTGCAGGCTGTGATCGAGCAGTTTGCGCTCGACACGCTCCTCGTGCTCGCTGCGTTGTGACATGTGATTGGCACAGCCGCTGACCAGCAGGGTACCGCACAGGGCGGCACCACCGAGGCCTAAGGTGTTTCGCTTGAACATGACGTCTCTATCTGGTTTCAGCGGCGGATGCGGGCCTGAAGGAACGGCAGTACGTCAGCGACCGGCAGCGCTTGCGGCTCGGCTTCTGTACGGCTCTTGTATTCCAGGTTGCCTTCGGCGAGGCCGCGGTCACTGACCACGATCCGGTGAGGAATGCCGATCAGCTCCATGTCCGCGAACTTGATGCCCGGGCTGGTTTTCTTGTCGCGGTCGTCCAGCAGCACTTCGAAGCCGGCTGCGGTCAGTTCCGCATACAGCTTGTCGGTGGCTTCGCGCACCAGCTCGGTTTCGTAGCGCAACGGCACCAGGGCGATCTGGAATGGCGCCAGGGTGTCGCTCCAGATAATCCCTTTCTCGTCGTTGTTCTGTTCGATGGCGGCCGCGACCACGCGGGAAACGCCGATGCCGTAGCAGCCCATTTCCAGGGTGACCGGCTTGCCGTTCTCGCCCAGCACTTCGCACTTCATCGCCTTGCTGTACTTGTTGCCCAGCTGGAAGATGTGCCCAACTTCGATGCCACGTTTGATTTCCAGGGTGCCCTTGCCATCCGGGCTTGGGTCGCCGCTGACCACGTTACGCAGGTCGGCAACGGTCGGAACCGGCAGGTCGCGTTCCCAGTTCACGCCGAAGTAGTGCTTGTCGTCGATGTTGGCACCGATGCCGAAGTCGCTCATCAGCTCGACGGAGCGGTCGATGATGATTGGCAGTGGCAGGTTCAGCGGGCCAAGGGAGCCGGCGCCGGCGCCGATGGCGTCGCGCAGTTCGGCTTCGGAAGCCATGACCAGCGGGCTGGCAACGCCTGGCTGGTTGGCGGCCTTGATTTCGTTCAGCTCGTGGTCGCCACGGATGATCAGGGCAATCAGCTTGCCTTTCTCTTCAGCGTGCACCACCAGGGTTTTGATGGTCTTTTCAATCGGCAGATTGAATTTTTCCACCAGCGCAGCGATGGTCTTGGTCTCTGGCGTGTCGACCAGGCGCAGATCTTCAGCCGGTGCAGGACGTGAGGTTTCACGCGGCACGGCTTCGGCTTTCTCTATGTTCGCGGCGTAGTCGGAACCGTTGCTGAAGACGATATCGTCTTCGCCGGATTCGGCCAGTACGTGGAACTCGTGGGAGCCGGCACCGCCGATGGAGCCGTTGTCGGCTTCAACCGGACGGAATTTCAGGCCCAGGCGGGTGAATACGTTGCAGTACGCCTGGTGCATGCGGTCGTAGGTGACTTGCAGCGATGGCTGGTCAGCGTGGAAGGAATAGGCGTCCTTCATGATGAATTCGCGGCCCCGCATCAAACCGAAGCGTGGGCGGATTTCATCGCGGAATTTGGTCTGGATCTGGTACAGGTTGATCGGCAGCTGTTTGTAGCTGCTCAGCTCGTTGCGCATCAGATCGGTGATGACTTCTTCGTGGGTCGGGCCGGCGCAGAAATCGCGACCGTGGCGATCCTTGAAGCGCAGCAATTCAGGGCCGTACTCTTCCCAGCGACCGGATTCCTGCCACAGTTCGGCCGGTTGAGTGCTCGGCATCAACACTTCGAGCGAGCCGGCGGCGTTCATTTCTTCGCGAACGACGGCTTCGACCTTGCGCATGACTCGCAAGCCCATCGGCAGCCAGGTGTACAGGCCCGAAGCGAGTTTGCGGATCATGCCGGCGCGCAGCATCAGCTGATGGCTGATCACGACCGCGTCGGAAGGCGTTTCTTTCTGTGTGGCGAGCAAAAATTGACTGGTGCGCATGGTTGGCCGTTATCGATTGCTGATGACGAGAAATGACGGAGCATTGTACGGGCGAGATCCGCTGTCGTACAGGCGTGCGGTCGGTGGTGTGGCAGCAGGGCGGCAATCTCGCCGCCCTTTGCCAAGTGTCTGGCAGATATTTCCTACGATTCTTCTGCGACCTGGGTCGGTACCGGTTCCGGCGTCGGTGTCGGGCCTTCACGGCGGCTCTCCTGGAACCAGTGCAAGGCGATCAGCAGCAACGTCGGAATGCCCAGCAGGGCGGTGATCAGGAAGAACGTGTGGTAACCGAACTTCTCGACCATCACCCCGGAGTAACCGCCGATCAGGCGCGGCAGCAACAGCATGATCGAGCTGAGCAGGGCGTATTGGGTGGCGGAGAACTTGAGGTTGGTCAGGCTCGACAGGTAAGCGACGAATGCCGAGGTCGCCAGGCCTGAACTGAAGTTGTCCAGGGAGATGGTGACAATCAGCATCTGCAGGTTTGGCCCCATGTCCGCCAGCATCAGGAACAGTATGTTGGTGGCTGCTGACGCGGCGCCGCCGATAAACAGGATCGGCAAGATGCCGAAGCGCACGATCAGCAGGCCGCCCATGCCGGCGCCGACCAGGGTCATGATCAGGCCGAAGATTTTACTGACGCTGGCGATCTGGTCCTTGGTGAAGCCCTGGTCGATGTAGAACACGTTGGCCATGACGCCCATGACCGTATCGGACATCCGGTAGGTGGCGATCAGGCCGAGTAACAGCAACGCTTGCCAGCGATAGCGCAGAATGAAGTCGTTGACCGGCGTCAGCACCGGCGCCAGACCGCGTCGGCCTATGGCTGAAAGGCACAGCGCGGTCAGGGTGGTGTAGAGGATTGCCCGCAGAAACGCGCGGTCTTCCAGAAGCAGATCGAGCAGGCTCACGCCGTTGAACAGCACACTGGCAAAATCAGTGTTGTAGAGCTGGGTGAACATGGCCGGCACGGAAACCAGCAATACGATCAGCACGAACACCGAGGCCAGTTGGTGCATGAAACTGTAGCGCCCGGCCTGTAACTGCGTGCGAAGTGGGACTGGTGGTTCACGCATGAAAATGCTGGTCAAAAGTGCCGGGACCATCAGGGCTCCGAACAATATGTAGGTGCCGGCCCATGCAGAATGCTTGTAGTTGAAACCGGTAGAACCAAACCCTTCGGCGAAATACAGAGCACCAGCGGTCGCCAGCAATGCGGCGACCCGATAGCCGGACATGTAACTGGCCGCCAGGGCTGCCTGACGACTGTCTTCGGCGATCTCCAGGCGGTAGGCGTCCACCGCAATATCCTGCGTCGCCGAGGCGAAAGCGACGATCACCGCGATGGCGATCAGCCAGGACAAATGTTTTTGCGGGTCGCAGAACCCCATGCCGATCAGGCCGAGGATCACCAGTGCCTGGGACAGCACCAGCCAGGAACGTCGTCGACCCAGCTTGCCGAGAAAAGGCAGGCGCCATTGGTCGAGCAGCGGTGACCAGACCCATTTAAAGGCGTAGGCCAGGCCGATCAGGCTTGCATAGCCGATGGTTTCGCGAGCCACACCGGCTTCGCGCAGCCAGACCGAAAGTGTCGAGAACACCAGCATGTAGGGCAGGCCGGCGGCGAAACCCAGCAGCAACAGTACAAGCGTCGAGGGGCTGGCATAGGCAGCGAGCGCGGCGCGCCAGGTTTTACGGGGCATGGGCTGGAGTCTGCCTCAAGAAATACGGAAACAAAGCGCGCACTCTAACCGCTGTGCTCTACCGGACGCCAGCCATGGCGCCGAATATCAACACGATTGTTCAGGATACTGATGCCCTCCATGCGCAATCGCGCCCGTTGTTCGTCCCCGGATGGACTGCCCGCGGGCAGGCTGATACGTCCGCCTGCACCGAGTACGCGGTGCCAGGGCAATTTACTGTCGCCGGGCAGTTGACTCAATGTCCGTCCAACCCAGCGGGCGGCGCGGCCGAGGCCGGCGAGTTCCGCTAATTGACCATAGCTCACCACTTTGCCCTCGGGCACTTGCGCGAGGGTCAGATAGAGCGCCGTGCGTCGGATTTGTGCCGCACTCTCGGATTCAGTGGTGGGTTCGTTCACGTCCCATGTTCCTGAAAAAGTTTGCCTGGGAAAGTGTTCCTGAAATCTCACAGTACCGCTCGTAGAGTAAATCGTGGATCGCGTATTGAGAAATGAACTCAATAGAAATAGTCGTGTCACTCCTTGTCAGGGCCTTATTCCCAAGGATAATGCCGACTTTTTTTCGCAATCTTGAGTCTGTGTTTGCTTATGTTGTCCAGAACACTGCTATGCCTCGCCGTTGTCAGCGTCTCCACTCCCTTGCTTGCCGATACCGTGTGGTTGAAGAACGGCGATAAGTTGAGCGGCAAAATCATCCTGTTCGATGGTGGCAAGCTGTTGGTCCAGACCGAGTACGCCGGTGCGGTTCCGATTGACTGGAAACAGGTCAAAACCCTGGAAAGCGATCAAGAGTTGCTGGTCAAGCAGGATGCCTATACCGGCGAGAAGGCCAAATCCCTGCACGCCGCAGAGGATGGCAAGGTCATCCTGGCCAATGGTGAGGCGCCCAAGACGGTCGAGCTGGCGAGCGTCCAGCAGATCCTCAAGCCCAGGCCGGTGGTCGAGGACCTGGTGTGGAAGGGCAATATCGACGCGGCGCTGGACTACGAACGGGCCGAGAAGGATACCGATGATTACAACATCGACTTCAAGACCACTGCACGTCATGGTCGCTGGCGGCACATCGCGGAAGGCGAATACAACCGCCAATTCCAGGATGACGTGGTCACCACGGACAATTGGCGGGCAGAGTACTCACTTGACCGTTTCCTGACGGATAAATGGTTCTGGCAAGGTCGCCTGGTCTACAAGCGCGACAAGGTCGAGGAGCTGTCTCGTCAGCGTACCGTCGGTACGGGGCCCGGTTATCAGTTCTGGGATGACGAGTTGGGTGCTTTCTCCCTCGGATCGCTGGTCAACCGTACGGATTATGAATTCGCCGATGGCAGCAAGGAAAACTTCTATTCCGTGGCGATGAAGTGGGACTACAACCGCTACCTGATCGGCAAGAAAGTGGAGTTCTTCACCAATGGCGAGGTGGGCAAGCCGCTGTCGGGCGTGGCCGACTATGCGCTGGATTCAGAGATGGGCTTGCGCTACAAGGTGACTGACTGGGCTTCGCTTAACCTCAAGGCCGAACGCGACATCATCAGTGGCACCGACGATGCGGATCTGGACAAGACCCGGTATACCGCTGGATTTGGTGTGACCTGGTAAATGTTTGTCGCCCATAAGGTCGCCTTCGCGGGCAAGCCTTGCTCCTACAGGTATTTCGAGATTCTGTAGGAGCGAGGCTTGCCCGCGAAGGCGTCAGCACAATCGAAAGCGATCGATCGGCAAAACCATACGGGCACAAAAAAGCCCCGCTGTTGAGGGCGGGGCTTTTTACTAAAGCAAGTACAAGTTAGATAACTTGAACTTCTTCAGCTTGCATGCCTTTCTGACCGCGGGTAGCGATGAAAGAAACCTGTTGGCCTTCTTTCAGGCTTTTGAAGCCGTCGGATTGGATAGCTTTGAAGTGAACGAACAGGTCGTCACCGGATTGTGGAGTGATGAAGCCGAAGCCTTTTTCATCGTTGAACCACTTAACGGTACCGGTTTGGCGATTAGACATGGTGTAACTCCTTGAACAAAGATAACTGCGACTCAGGAAGAACCCTGGCCGAGACTGAGTGCAAAGAGCAGGAAAAATTCTTGTAGATGGTTGGATCGAAATTCAACATATCGTGTAGAGATTCTCAGTGACACAAGCAGCACAGTGGCGCCACCTTAACCCTTTTTCCGGGACGTGCCAATGCTTCTTGCGAAGGTTTCTCGGTTTTCATGATCGACGGTGCTCCGTATTGTTTCGAAGGTCCGTCAATATCGCCGGATCGTCGAGAATTGTGCCCAGCGCTTTGAACCCGGCGGCGCGCCCCGGTAAGATGCCGGACAGTTTTTTCCACCTCGCTATTCAGGACACCGCCATGAGCATCAAATCGGACAAGTGGATTCGCCGCATGGCGCAGGAACACGGCATGATCGAGCCGTTCGTCGAGCGCCAGATGCGCGGCAGCGACGATAGCCGTGTGATCTCCTACGGCGTGTCGAGTTACGGCTACGACGTTCGTTGCACCAATCATTTCAAGGTGTTCACCAACATCAATTCGGCCATCGTCGACCCGAAAAACTTCGATGCCGGCAGCTTCGTCGATATCCACAGCGACGTCTGCATCATCCCGCCGAACTCCTTTGCCCTGGCCAGCACCGTCGAATACTTCCGTATTCCGCGCAACGTATTGACCATCTGCCTGGGCAAGAGCACCTACGCCCGCTGCGGCATCATCGTCAACGTCACCCCGCTCGAGCCGGAGTGGGAAGGCCATGTGACCCTGGAATTCTCGAACACCACCAACCTGCCGGCGAAAATCTATGCCAACGAAGGTGTGGCGCAGATGTTGTTCCTTGAGTCCGACGAAGAGTGCGAAGTGTCTTACAAGGACCGTGGTGGCAAGTACCAGGGCCAGCGTGGCGTGACCCTGCCGCGGACCTGAGTCAATCCGTCTGACAAACCGTGGGAATTCCTGAGCGAGCGTACACTCTATGGAGTGTACTGCTCCGGTCCGCGCAAGGCGGACCGGGTCTTCGCTCAGGAGTGCTTTATGAAGATCGACCCGAAAATAAGTGCCGAACTGGCAAGGCTTGAGCCCAATCAGGTTGGCGTTTTGGCCTGGTCGTTGCTGGCACACCCGCCCATCAGCATGGCAGGGGGCATCCCTGGTCAGCCTGATCCCGATACCCCCAACGAACAACCCACCGAGCCAGGTGAGCCTACCTTGCCGGATGAGCCGCCTCCCGCGCCCGTTGCCTGATTATTACGCGATGCCTGATCTGTAGGGGCGAGCCTGCTCGCGATGGTGGGTCAGGCAACGCTGTGTCGACTGACATACCATCGCGAGCAGGCTCGCTCCTACAGGGGGTTGGTGTTTACTTGAGGTTACCGCTCAAGAATTGCTTGAGTCGTTCGCTCTTCGGATTACCCAGCACGTCTTCCGGCGCACCTTCCTCTTCAACCAGGCCCTGGTGCAGAAACAACACCTGGCTCGACACTTTGCGCGCGAAGCTCATTTCGTGGGTAACCATGATCATGGTCCGGCCTTCTTCGGCCAGGCCCTGGATCACCTTGAGCACTTCACCCACCAGCTCCGGGTCCAGCGCCGAGGTCGGTTCGTCGAACAGCATGACTTCCGGTTCCATGGCCAGGGCCCGGGCAATCGCCACGCGCTGTTGCTGACCGCCGGAGAGGAACGCCGGGTATTGATCCGCCACACGGGAGGCCAACCCCACCTTGTCGAGGTAGCGCCGGGCGCGGTCCTCGGCTTCTTTTCGGTCGCACCCCAGCACCCGGCGCGGGGCCATGGTGATGTTCTCCAGCACGGTCATGTGGCTCCACAGGTTGAAGTGCTGGAACACCATGGCCAGACGGGTGCGGATCCGTTGCAGTTCATCGGCATCGGCGACATGCATGCCGTGACGGTCCTTGACCATGCGAATCGACTGGCCGTCGAGGCTCATGGCACCGTCGTTGGGTTGTTCGAGGAAGTTGATGCAGCGCAGGAAGGTACTTTTGCCCGAGCCGCTGGCGCCGATCAGGCTGATGACGTCGCCAGTGTTGGCCTTGAGCGAAACGCCTTTGAGCACCTCATGATCGCCATAGCTTTTATGCAGCCCTTCAATGGTCAATTTGTACATGGAACAAGCATCCTCAAGGCGAAAGTAGGTAGCCGCTGCGATAGGCTTCGGCGCCCGCGACGTGGGCGATCACCATGCCCGCGGTGGCCATGCGGCGCAGCGAGCGGGCGTACATCAACCCGGCGGCGGTGCAATGGACCGGGGTCACGCGGTCGGAAATGGGGTCGATGATTTCGGCGATCAATTGTCCGGCTTCCAGGTATTCCCCTGGCAGCGCGCAGAACACCAGCAGCCCGCCGACCGGCGTGGCCACAGGTTCCACCCCGGCAAGTGGTGTAGCCGGGTAGGGCAGGTCGGGCAGCGGTGCGGGTTCGCCGGCAATCGCGCCGAAGTGAATCAGGTAGTCAATCAGCGCCTGGCAGTCGAGACTGGCCAGCGGGTGATTGACGTCGCCCTGGCCGCGCAGTTCGACAGTGACCGAAAAGCTGCCCGGTGGAATATCGAAGTGCTCGCCGAAGCGCTCCTTCAACTGCCACCAGAGCAGGGTGAAGCATTCATCGAACGACTGACCGCCAGAGTCGGTGGCCAGCAGGCTGGCTTCGGAACCGATGTAACGGGCCAGCGGCTCGACCTGCGGCCAGGCCTCGGGCGTGGTGTACAGGTGCGCGACGGCTTCGAAATCGCAATGCAGGTCCAGCACCATGTCGGCATCGCAGGCCAGCCGTTGCAGGGTCAGGCGCTGGGATTGCAACTGGGTGCTGGCGGTCTGCCGCGCCAGCGCGTTGCGCAGGCTGTTGCGGATCAGTTGCAGGTTGCGTTGCGGGTCGTCGCCGAGCTGGCCTTCGATGTCGTTGCCGACCTCTTCGCTCAAATCGACGAACCAGCGATTGAAGTTTTGCCCGCTCTCCAGCTCATAGCGGCCCAGCGGCACATCCATCAGCACCTGTTCCAGGCCGACCGGGTTGGCGACCGGGACCAGGACGATTTCGCTGCGCAGGCGGCCGGCGGCCTCCAGTTCGGCCAGGCGTTGCTTGAGGTGCCAGGCCACCAGCATGCCGGGCATTTCATCGGCATGAAGGGACGACTGGATGTAGATCTTGCCTCGGGCGCTTGTAACAGTAGGCGCCGAGGTCGGACCGAAGTGGAAGCTGTGGATCTGTCGTGCGGTCCCCGGCAGCGGGGCCAGCAGGTCATGTATCTGGTGGCGCATCTCTTGTTCCCTGAAGCAGGATAAGTCCTAGTGGGTCGGCCCGAGGAAGGCCAGCCATCGGCGTTCGGCGAGGCGGAACAGGCCGACCAGCGCAAAGGTGACAGTCAGGTAGATCAGCGCGGCGATGCCGAACGACTGGAAGGTCAGGAAGGTCGCCGAGTTGGCGTCCCGCGCGACTTTCAGAATGTCCGGGATGGTCGCGGTGAACGCCACTGTGGTCGAGTGCAGCATCAGAATCACTTCGTTGCTGTAATACGGCAACGAGCGACGCAGGGCCGAAGGCATGATCACGTAGGCATACAGCTTCCAGCCGGTCAGACCGTAAGCCTTGGCCGCTTCGACTTCACCATGGGCCATGCTGCGAATCGCCCCGGCGAAAATCTCCGTGGTGTAGGCGCAGGTGTTCAGGGCGAACGCCAGGATGGTGCAGTTCATCGCATCGCGAAAGAAGCTGTCGAGCAGCGGTTGCGCACGCACGGCGGCCAGGCTGTAGATCCCGGTGTAACAAATCAGCAGCTGGATATACAGCGGTGTGCCACGGAACAGGTAGGTGTAGAACTGCACCGGCCAGCGAATGTAGAAGTGTGGCGAAACCCGGGCGATGGACAGCGGAATCGATACGAGGAACCCGAAAAAAATCGAAGCGCTGAGCAGCCACATGGTCATGGCCAGGCCGGTGATGTTCTGACCGTCGGTGTAAAGGAAGGCTTTCCAGTATTCCTGCAGGAGTTCGATCATCGTACGGCCTCCCGTGTGCCGGCGGCGTAGCGGCGTTCAAGCCAGCGCAGAATGAAGTTGGAGGCACTGGTGATCATCAGGTAGATCAAGGCGGCGACTACCAGGAAGTAAAACAATTGATAACTGCTTTTGCCGGCATCCTGGGCAGCCTTGACCAGGTCGGCGAGGCCGATGATCGACACCAGCGCGGTAGCCTTGAGCATCACCATCCAGTTATTACCAATACCCGGCAGGGCAAAACGCATCATCTGCGGGAACACCACGATCCGGAACCGCTGGCCGCGTTTGAGACCGTAGGCGGTGGCCGCTTCAACCTGGCCGCGAGGCACGGCGAGGATGGCGCCGCGGAAGGTTTCAGTGAAGTACGCGCCGTAAATGAATCCCAGGGTAATGACGCCGGCGCTGAACGGGTTGATCTCGATGTATTCCCATTCCATGTAGTCGGTGAGCGACGTCAGCCAGGTTTGCAGGCTGTAGAAGATCAGCAGCATCAGCACCAGGTCCGGCACCCCGCGAATCAGCGTGGTGTAGCACTGGGCTGGCAGGCGCAGCAATTTGAGTTTTGACAGCTTGGCACTGGCGCCGAGCAAGCCGAGCAACACGGCCACCAGCAGCGACATCGCCGACAATTTGATGGTCATCCAGGTGCCTTCCATCAGCAAAGGACCGAAGCCCTTGAGGCTGAAGGCTGAGAGCCCCAGATTTTGTAAGAGGTTTTCGAACATAAATCAGCAACCTGATCGGAAGAAAAAAGCGCCCATCGCGAGATGGGCGCCGGGCATTATTTGCCGCTGTACAGGTTCAGGTCGCCAAAGTGTTTCTTCTGAATGGTGGCGTAGGTGCCATCATCGTGTAACGCTTTGATACCTTTATCCAAAAGGGCTTTCAGCTCGGTGTTACCTTTCTTAATGCCGACTGCGGTTTTGGCTGGCAACAGAGGGTCATCAACCGGCTTGCTGACTTCGAAATCGGCACCCTGTGGCGACTTCAGGAAACCCAGTTCGGCTTGCAGCATGTCCTGGATGCCCGCGTCGAGACGACCGGAAGTCAGGTCGGCGTAAACCTGGTCCTGGTTGGCGTAGGCCTGGGTTTTCACGCCGGCCTTGTCCAGGATGGCCTTGGCGTAGGCTTCCTGAATGGTGCCTTGCTCGTAACCGACGGTCTTGCCTTTGAGGGAAGCGGGGTCGGTCGTGATGCCGGAGCCTTTCTTGTACACCAGAGCGGTCGGGCCGGAGAACAGTTCGCTGGAGAAGTCGATGACCTTCTGGCGAGCTTCGGTGACGGTCATCGAAGAGATCACACCGTCGAATTTATTGGCCTTCAGGCCAGGAATCATGCCGTCGAAATCACTTTCGACCCATTTGCACTTGACCTTCAGCTCGGCGCAGATCGCGTTGCCCAGATCGATGTCGAAGCCCACCAGGCTGCCGTCGGCCGCTTTCGACTCGAACGGTGCGTAGGAAGGGTCAACGCCGAAACGCAATTCCTTGTATTCCTTTGCCAGCGCAGAGCCAGCAGCTACGCACAATGCCAGTGCAGACAGGGTCAGCAATGCTTTTTTCATTATTCAATCCCTAAGAACCAATATGAGCGCTTGTGGCGCAGAATTATTGTTACTGGTAAGCGTAAGACCTAATGAAAGTAGCAATTTCCGAACCAGAGTGCCGAACAAGCGTTTAAAAGGTGTTCGGGAAATTGCCGGATGGGATTAGTGCACGAAAATGGGCGCCGTGGAAAGCCTGCACTGTTTTGGGTGGTGATGCTTGAAGGCAAGAGGGGGTTGCCCCTGACCTGTAGAAGCCGGCTTGCTGGCGAAAGCGCTGTGTCAGACGTCATCAAAGTTGATTGATGCGCCGCCTTCGCCAGCAAGCCGGCTCCTACCTGTTGGCCGGCGTTATTTGCCCGGTGTCAGGGTCACCCGCTTGGTGCCGTACACCTTGTCAAGGTTCTGCGGCTGCATCGGCAAGCTCATGTATTGCCCCTTGAGCCAAGGATCGATGCTGTTCAGGTAGTTCGGGCTGGCCGGGTTGCCGGACTGGCCGGTGGCGAGCTGCGCCATCAGCGGCTCGGCCTGGCCGAAGTCGACGATAAAGCGCATGGCCGGTGCCAGCGTCGTGTTGAAATCCCGGCCCCAGGCGAATGCTGCCGTGTTGAGCGTGGTGTGATCGCCGCCGGCTGGCAACGGTCCGCGCACGGTCTGGCCGCTGCTGCTCTTCCATTCGTAGCGGTGCAATTTGCCCCACTGCCAGGCTTTGTGATCGCCGCCCAACTGGCTGTCGCCGGTGCTGATCGCCGCGGCCAGGCTGCGGGCGAGGATCGCCGGTTTGTCTTCTTTCTGCGGGGTGTGCATGTCATCCCAGAACGGACTGTCTTCACGCCCGAGCAGGTGATCGGCCTGCGCGGCGTAGGACAACTGGCCGTTGGCGATAAAGGCTTTCCACGCCGGGCTGCTTTCCGGCCCCAGTTCGTCGAGGAAAATCTGCCGGGTGCTTTCTTGCAGGAACAGTTCGTAGATGGCGGCGTCGGCAGAGGTCGGGCTGAGTTTGCCGTCGAAGGCCATCAAGCGTGCGAGCGCCTCGCGTGCCTTGCCGCGTTCGGCAATCGGCAGCGCCTCAATAGCCTGCTTGAGCGGCTGAGCCATGCCCGGTGCTTCAAACATTTTCTTCAGTTTGGCGGCGAAGGTGGTGGTCTGGTCGTACTGCATGGCGATCAGGCTGCGGGTGTCATGTTTTCCCGCCCCGGCCAGTTCCGCCAGGCGCTCGCCGCGCTCCGGCGCCGCCCAGGAGTTGGACAGTTGCATGCCATAGCCATGGGGAATGACCCGCTGGTTGGCGGTGCCGAGCCAGCCCTGTGCCGGGTCCTGATCGTAGGGGTGCAGCATTGGGTCGGCGTATCCGTCCCAATCGTAGCGACCTTCCCAACCGGGCGATGGCAGCAGCCCTTCGCCTTCGCGGCGGTTCGGGTAGCGGCCGGTGACCTGCCAGCCGATGTTGCTGGCATCGGCAAACACCAGGTTCAAGGCGATGGCCCGGATCTCGCGGCTGGCGTCCGAGGCCCTCTCGACGTTCTGCGCACGGGACAGGTCGAAAAACGCATCCAGGGTTTTGTCGTCGGTGAAGTTCGGCGTTTGCAAGGCCAGGCCGAAACCGCTGCCCTGGGCCAGGCTTTGGGCGCTGTTGAGCAATGGGCCGTGGCGGGTTTCGTACACCGCTTCGCGAATCGGCCGCTGGCCTTTGACGAAATAGGTTTCGTTGCGCACGATCGCCGGCGTCCATTTACCGTTGGAATCGTAGGTCAGGCCATTACCCTGGCGTTTGATTTTTTCCAGGAACAGGTCCTGGTTGTCGCCCATGACCGTGGTTGTGCTCCAGGCCACTTTGCCGTTGAAGCCACCCAAGACCATCGGCAGACCGGCGATGGTTACGCCGGACGCCTGATATTTCGTCGTGCGAATTTGTACATAGGTGAACAGCGACGGCACGCCCATTGGCCCATGGCTGTCACTGGCCAGCAGGCTTTTGCCGCTGCGGCTGCGTTGCGGGGCGATGGCCCAGTTGTTCGACGACGTGGCGCCCAACAGATTCAGGTCAGACAGCTGCGCCGTGGCTTTGCTGATCTCCGCCAGCCCCGGCACTTGCCCGTTGAGCTTGATGCCTTGCAGCTTTTCGCTTTCGGCCAACGGTAGTTTTTCGTCGGGGGCGGAAGGGGTCAGCCACGGGAGTTTGTCGGTGGTGACGGTCTGGGCCAGCACCAGCGAGGAAATTTCTTCGGGCAGGTTGGCCGATTGGCTGAAGTTCAACAGGCAGAAAATCAGCGCCGAATCTTCCGGTTGCCAGTATTCAGGCTTGTAACCGCTGGCGGCGAGGTCCGCCGGCAGTTTGTCGCGGTAGCGGAACAGGTAGGCGTTGACCCCGCGGGCATAGACTTCGAAGAATCGCTTGAGGCGGGGCGAAGACGCCTTGTACAGCTCGCCGGCGCTTTTCTTCAGATTGACTGCGCGCATGTACCGGTCGGCATCCAGCAGGTCCGAACCGTGCATCTCGGCCAGACGCCCCTGAGCCAGCAAACGCAGGGTAACCATTTGCGTTATACGGTCGCTGGCGTGCACGTAGCCGAGGGTGAACAGCGCGTCGTGAAAGGTGCTGCTTTCGATCAACGGCATGCCCATGGCATTGCGGCGCACCGAAACGTTCTGCGCCAGCCCCTTGAGCGGCTGTACGCCGGAGGTGGGAGGCAGGGTGTCCTGGGCATTGAAGCTCTGACAACCGGTCAGGCTCAAAACCCCCGCCACTGCTGCGGCAACGCCGAACCGGGGTAGAAAATGTGTAAGGGCTGGCGAGGCCATGGCAAAGCTCCTGCGGGGGTAGGGTGCAAATAAAGGCGCTACGTTAGTGAGCGGCAGGGGGCCGCGCAAGCGGGGGGCAAAGTTATTTCAGGATTTGTCCGATAAACCAAAAAGATCGCAGCCTTCGGCAGCTCCTACATTGATTGGCGGACATCTTGTAGGCGCTGTCGAAGGCTGCGATCTTTTCAGCTTTCAAACAAGGTGACGGAGAAACGCTGGCATGGAGCTCAAGACAAACGCAGCACTGATCATCATCGATCAACAGAAAGGCATCCTGCATCCCAGGCTCGGTCGCAGGAATAATCCTCAGGCCGAGGAGCGCATGCTGGCGTTGCTGGGTCATTGGCGCCGCAGCGGGCGGCCGATCGTTCACGTACAGCACTTGTCGCGCTCGGAAGACTCGGTGTTCTGGCCGCAGCAATCAGGGGTGGAGTTTCAGGAGCGGTTTGAACCATTGCCTGGCGAGCAATTGATTCAGAAGCAGGTGCCGGATGCGTTTTGTTCGACAGCGTTGGAGGCACGTTTGCGCGGGGCGGGAATCGAGCAGTTGATCATCGTCGGTGTGGCGACCCACAACTCGGTGGAGTCCACCGCACGAACGGCGGGCAACCTGGGGTTCGATACGTGGGTGGTGGAGGATGCGTGCTTTACCTTCGACAAGGCTGATTTCTTTGGAAATGCCCGTTCAGCCGAGGAGGTGCATGGGATGTCGTTGGGGAATTTGCATGGGGAGTATGCGACGGTGGTCAGCACTGCGCAGATTCTGAATTGATAGTGACTTTGAGGGCCTCTTCGCGAGCAGGCTCGCTTCCACATTGGTGTTGTGTACGACACAAGGTCAAATGTGGGAGCGAGCCTGCTCGCGAAGGCGATTCAACAGGCGAAGCAGATCTTCACCCGAAGCATCAAGCGCCGTGGCACTTCTTGAATTTCTTGCCGTTGCCGCATGGGCAAGGGTCGTTGCGGCCGACGTCTTTCAAGGCGTTGCGCACCGGTTCCTGGTGGGCATGGCCGCAGTTCGGGCCGTGGACATGGCCATGGTCGTGATCATGGTGGTCATGATCGTGGTTGCAGTCAGGGCCATGGACATGGGGTTGCTGGGTCATCGGGGTTACTCCGGAATTAGATCGGCGGGGATTATTACGCCATTACGCGCCAGGTGCACGTAGTGGGCGATGAATAAACCGGTTTCCATCTCGCCTTCCAGTCGATAGGGAATGGACTGCCCAGGGTTTTTCAGTTGTTTGACCAGGTCTTTGACCTTCGGCCACAGGTTGGTGCGGATCGGCACCTTATAGAAACGGCTGGTCTTGGGGCCGACGGTGATCCAGTGTTCATGCTCGCCTTCGGCCAGCAGGACATTGCCCAGGTGAATGCGGTATTCCAGACCTCGCACGGTCAGGTCGCTGTCCCTACGGTTGTCAATGCGAAAGTGCAGCATGAACCGCTGTTCCATCAGCTTGGCACGCACCACTTCCACCCTGACCAGGTGCACCTCGGGGTCCGGTTCATCCGTGTCGAACCAGGACGCGCAGCCACCAAGCGCCAGAAACAGGAGTGGAGTGAGCAGGTAAAGTACGAATCGCTGGGTGATCATCGTCGTGGTTCTCCCTTGAACCCCAGTCTAGCCGTTAAAAGATCGCAGCCTTCGACAGCGCCTACAGGTGTGCGTCGAGCCCATGCAGGCGCTGCCGAAGGCTGCGATCCTTTGACCCAGCGTCAACCGCCGAAATACCCCGAACAGCACTTCTTGAACTTCTGCCCACTGGCGCAAGGGCAGGCGTCGTTGCGCCCGATATCGAGTGGCACGGTTGGGTCGATGAAGAACCAGCGGCCGGCGCTCTGCACAAACGACGAGCGCTCACGGTGACTGTGCTCACCACTGCCGTCGTGCCAGCGTGCGGTGAAGGTGACAAAGGCGTGCTCCGGCTGGCCGCCGAGCACTTCGGAACTTTCCACCTCAAGGCCCAGCCAGGTGCTTTGAGCGCTCCAGTCACTGATCGACTGCCGATCGAGCCCGGCCTGCTGGGCGGGCAGGGTAGTGGCCACCAGGTAATCGATCAGGCCCAGCACGTAGGCGCTGTAGCGCGAACGCATCAAGGCTTCGGCGCAAGGGGCCGGGTGGCCGGCATGGAAATGACCGCAGCAGGCGTCCAGCAGGGTGCCGCTGCCGCAAGGGCAAATGGATGTACTCATTGCGTTACCACCAGTATTTCCCGAAGTTTTCCGGATTGGCCCAGAACCGCGAGTTGAGCCAGTCGGGCACCTGTTTGTAGTCAAGCAGATCATAGGTGAACAGGGTCAGTACCTGATCGTCGCGCTGGAAGCGTTCACTGGCTTGCAGGGCCAGGGAGAAAAAATCCGTCTCCTGCCAGCCGCTGGCCGGCAAATCGGCCAGTACCGCGATACGGCTGGCGTTGAGATTGCGGATGCCACCCAGCAAATTCAGGCCATCGCGCTTGGGCAGGTGTTCGAGACAATCGACCACCAGCGCCAGGTCAAACCGGCGCGCCGCCAATTCGGCAGGCAACGCCCCGGGTGCCGCGTGCGCCACGTCGCTGTCCGGGTGCGCGAGCTTGAAAGCTTCGAGCGCGGGGAATTCGCTGGCGCCAATCAGCAACAGGCGCGAAGGGGCGTAACGATCCAGCAAAGCGGCCAGCGCCTGTTGCGGTGTACGCGAAGAAATACCTGCAATCATTGAAGATCCTCACTCAGATCTGCCAAGACTAGCCTGCCCGCAAGTTCGAGCCTAGAGCGGGTTTGCCGTAAAAGTGACGATCTCCCGTGAACACGGGATAAAACAGCAATGGCCTATTGCTGGCGGAGATTAAAACTCGGGTCTTTACTCCCTGAATCGGTTCTAAGCCGATCCTTCAGGAGATAACTAGATGAGCATAGTTCGGACAGCATTACCCCTGGTACTGCTAACCAGTGTGTTGACTGGTTGCGCAGGCTTGCAGAAAACCGACTGGCCGACCTGTGCGGCGGTCGGTGGTGTCGTAGGTGCGGGTCTCGGTGCAACCGAGAGTTCGTCATGGGCAGGGTATGGTGCGCTACTGGTTGGCGGTACCGCGGCGGCCTATTGCTGGGTTCACGGTGATGGCGACGAAGACGGCGATGGCGTTCCGGATAGCCGCGACAAGTGTCCTGGCACGCCTAGAGGCGTGAGGGTCGATGCCGACGGTTGCCCACCACCGGCACCTGCTCCAGTGGTTGAAGAAGCCGTGGTGGTCAAGGAAGAAACCATCGTCATCCGCGATGTTCACTTCCAGTTCGACAAGGCGACACTCACGGCGTCTGATAAACAGGTACTCGATAAGATCGCCACGCGTTTGAAAGCGGAAGCCCCTACTGCCCGGTTGAGCGTTACCGGTCATACCGACAGCGTGGGCAGCGATACCTACAACCAGAAACTGTCGGATAAACGCGCTCACTCGGTGGTTGAATATCTCATTCAACAGGGCGTGCCACGCAGCAGCTTCGTTTCGGTCGTCGGCGCGGGTGAAAGCCAGCCGGTTGCCGATAACAAAACCGCTGACGGCCGCGCGATGAACCGTCGCACGGAAATCAAAATCAACCGCTAGATCCCTCGCATCCGCGGCTTGTGCAGTCGCGGATGCAGGTCTTTACTCCTGTGTAACCGGCATTGGCCGGTGACACAGGAGCTTTCAAAATGAGCAATCTCACACGGACCGTCTTGCCGGTTCTGCTGCTAGGCAGCCTGTTGACCGGTTGCGCTACTCACAGTGATGGCACTGCCCCCCTCAATCAACGTACCTGGCCGATCTGCAGCGTCATTGGCGGACTGGTCGGCGGAGGCCTGGGTGCTATCGAAAGTGGTGGCTGGGCGGCCGGTGGAGCGGCGCTTGGTATCTTGACCGGCGGTTTGATCTGTTACGCCCAGGACGGTGACGAAGACGGCGATGGCGTTTTCGACCGTCGCGATCGTTGCCCCGACACCCCGGCCAATACCCCTGTGGAACATCACGGTTGCCCGCTGCCGCAATACCCGGCCAGCGAGAAACCTGCGGAGCCCGCACAGCCTGAAGTCATCACGTTGAGCAATGACGTGTTTTTTGGCTTCAATCAATCCGACCTGACCCCGGCCGCGCAGAGTCAGCTCGATTCCATCATGGGCAAACTGCTGGATGCCAGCGTGGTGAGCATCAAGGTGGTCGGGCATACCGACAGCGTCGGGGCGGATGCCTACAATCAGGCGCTGTCGGAGCGACGGGCCAGCAGCGTTGCGCAGTACCTGTTGAGCCAGGGTGTAGCACCCGGCAAGCTCACCAGCGAAGGTAGAGGTGAAAGCCAGCCGGTGGCTGATAACGAAACAGAAGAAGGTCGTGCGAAAAACCGTCGCGTGGAGCTGCACATCAATCGCTGAGCCGCGAAATAGAGCCGTCGGGTGAAAAACGTATCACTGCGACGGCCGTTCGGCGGCCTTCATGAAGAATTTTCGTTTGCCCTCTGGCTTATCCCGCGTGGAAGCCGTTACTGTGCGCGCAAACAATAATTCTCATCGGGGGGCGTATGAAGGTGCTATGGGGGCTGGGCAAGCTGTTGACCCTGCTGTTCTGGTCGGTGGTGCTGGTCAATCTGCTCACGCCGTTCGTCTATCCGCTTTATCTGCTGGTCAACCTGGCCGGCGGCCTGTTGGTGGTTCTCCATCTTCTTGAAGCGCTGCTGAGTTTTCGCACCCTCCGGGGTCGCGCCCACCCTTGGCTCGATCGCCTGAAGATCGTGATTTTCGGCGTTTTCCACCTGCAAACCATTCCGGCTCCCACCGCACCGAAGGCTTCCCATGCGTAAACTCTGTCTGCTCGCCGCACTCATCAGCCCATTGGCCTTCGCTCAGGTGGTGAGTGTTGAAACCAACTCGCTGATGCGTCTGCCAAACACTGCCAGCACATTGCAGCTGGACCGCCTGGAAGTGGCTGATTACGGCACATTGCTGATTCCCTCGAACGTGACCGAAGTCACCGTCGCCGAACTGCGCCTGGGGCGTGATGCGCGGATCGCGATCGTACCCGGTGAACAGGCGCTGGAGCTGAAAATCAGCCGTGCCCAGTTGTCCGAGGGTAGCCAGATTACCGCTCGCGGTGCACCGGGCACTTATCAGAAGGCCGCCCGCTCCGGGCGCAATCTGAATCTTCAGATCAAG
Organism: Pseudomonas sp. WPR_5_2; assembly: GCF_003634475.1. NCBI lineage: Bacteria > Pseudomonadati > Pseudomonadota > Gammaproteobacteria > Pseudomonadales > Pseudomonadaceae > Pseudomonas > Pseudomonas sp. WPR_5_2. The sequence goes on from NZ_RBLA01000003.1 coordinate 237,296, forward strand.
GCCCTGAACGCACCGCAATTGCTGGTGGACGCTCGCGGCGGTGCGGGGGCGCCGGGTTTTGTCGGCCTCGATGGGGCCAACGGCCAGGCACCGGGTTGCACCTGGGGCCAGGCGGGGCACGGTGCCGATGGCAGCGACGGCAGTGACGGCCAGCCAGGGGCACCGGGGGCCTTGGTCAAACTGGCAGTGCCGCGCGACTACCCGGCAGAACAGATCAAGGTCCAGGTGGCCGGCGGTGCCGGTGGCCTGGCCGGGCCTGGCGGCAAGCCGGGGGCGGGCGGTAAGGCCAAGGGCTGCATTATCTATAAAGCCGATGGCGGCAAGAGCGGTAAACCTGGCGCCGATGGGCAACCGGGGCCTGCTGGGGCAGCGGGTTCGGTGACGGTGCAGCGGTTGTAAGCATTATCTGAATTGTGTGGCGCCTGATCGAATGTCTTCGCGGGCAAGCCACGCTCCCACAGGTTTTGTGTCGTTCACGGCATTTGCGAACGACACAAAACCTGTGGGAGCGTGGCTTGCCCGCGAAGCTTTTAGAAGGTCGGCCGAACCGCAGCAACTACCACAACCACCAACCCCACCAGCAAATTAATCCCCACCACCCTGCGAATCCTCCCCAGCACCGCCGCTCCCACCGGCCAATCCTGCGCATCCACGGCTGTGCGCAATTCCGGCAGCATCAACGCTTGTATCCGGATGAACAGCGCCGTCATCACCACATACAACCCCATCATCACTTCCACATAACGCGGCGCGTTCTCAAAGCCGGTGAAGTGCAGATTCAGCATGCCTACACCGCTGACGGGCAAGAGCACCACTGCCACCCACACCCAGCGGAAAAAACCTTGAAACACTTCCAGCCACAGCTTCAGTCGAGCGGGGCCCTCCAATGCCTTCAAGGCCGCGGGGCGCAAGACCATCCAGGCGAAAAACATGCCGCCCACCCATACGAGCGCGGCGAGGACATGCAGGCTATAAACAAGACTGAAAGCGGTCATTGAGGTACTCCGTTCTGCGCGGGATTCATTAGCGGGGTATGATAGCGACCCATCCGAACTACTGAAAATTTATCCAGCGTTTTTTGCGCCCGACAATCCATGATCAGCACTGAACTCAAAACCACGATCCAGGGCGCCTACTCGCGTTTTCTCGAAGCCAAGAGCCTCAAGCCGCGCTACGGCCAACGCCTGATGATCGCCGAAGTCGCCAAGGTCCTCGGTGATATCGACACCGACGATGAAGGCCGGCGCAGTGGCGAGCCCGCGATTGTCGCGGTAGAGGCGGGCACCGGTACCGGCAAGACCGTGGCCTACAGCCTGGCGGCCATCCCCACCGCCAAGGCTGCCGGCAAGCGCCTGGTGATCGCCACGGCCACCGTCGCCCTGCAAGAGCAGATCGTCTACAAGGATCTGCCCGACCTAATGCGCAACAGCGGGCTGAATTTCAGTTTCGCCCTGGCCAAGGGGCGTGGGCGCTACATGTGCCTGTCCAAGCTCGACATGCTGCTTCAGGAAGGCCACGCACAAACCGCTACGGCGCAGCTGTTCGAAGAAGAAGGTTTCAAGATCGAGGTCGACGAGGCCAGTCAGAAGCTGTTTACCAGCATGATCGAGAAACTCGCCGGCAATAAATGGGACGGCGACCGCGACAGTTGGTCCACTGCCCTGGAGGACGCTGACTGGGCGCGCCTGACCACCGATCACAGCCAGTGCACCAACCGCCATTGCCCGAACTTCGGTCAGTGCGCCTTCTACAAGGCCCGCGAGGGCATGGGCAAGGTCGACGTGATTGTCACCAACCATGACATGGTCCTGGCCGACCTGGCCCTGGGCGGCGGTGCGGTGCTGCCGGATCCGCGCGACACCATCTATGTGTTCGACGAAGGCCATCACCTGCCGGACAAGGCCATTGGCCACTTCGCCCATTACACGCGCCTGCGTTCCACCGCCGACTGGCTGGAAACCACCGCCAAGAACCTCACCAAGCTGCTGGCCCAGCACCCGCTGCCAGGGGATCTGGGCAAGCTGATCGAGCAGGTGCCGGAGCTGGCGCGGGAGATCAAGACCCAGCAGCAGTTCATGTTCACCGCTTGCGAGCAGATCGCCGATTTCAAGCCCGGCGAAGACGTCGAGGGACGGGAACGCCCACGTCATCGTTTCGTCGGCGGCGTGATCCCCGAGCACATGCGCGAAATGGGCATCGAACTGAAGAAAGGCTTTGCCCGCCTGACCGACCTGTTCACCCGGCTCACCGACCTGCTCAAGGAAGGCATGGACGGCGAGGTCAACATCGGCATCGCCAGCAACCAGGCCGAAGAGTGGTATCCGTTGTTCGGCAGCCTGTTGTCCCGCTCTTCGGGCAACTGGGAGTTGTGGACCGCCTTCACCGTCGAAGACCCGGAAGACAACCCGCCCATGGCGCGCTGGCTGACCCTGGCCGAAAGCGGCTCGCTGTTCGACATCGAGGTCAATGCCAGCCCGATCCTCGCGGCGGAAATGCTGCGACGCAACCTGTGGAATGTTGCGTATGGCTGCCTGGTGACTTCGGCGACATTGACCGCCCTAGGCACCTTCGACCGCTTCCGCATGCGTGCCGGCCTGCCGAAAAAAGCAGTGACCGCCGTGGTGCCGAGCCCCTTCCATCACGCCGACGCCGGTGTGTTGCGGGTGCCGAACCTCAATGCCGACCCCCGGGATGCGGCAGCGCACACGGCGGCGATCATCCGCGATCTGCCGGAACTGGTCGAAGGCTCGCGGGGCACGCTGGTGCTGTTCTCTTCGCGCAAACAAATGCAGGACGTGTTCGACGGCCTCGACCGCGACTGGCGCAAGCAGGTGTTCATTCAAGGCAATCTGTCGAAACAGGAAACCCTGAACAAGCACAAGGCGCGTGTCGATGGCGGCGATTCGAGCGTGTTGTTCGGCCTGGCGAGTTTTGCCGAAGGGGTCGACTTGCCTGGTGCGTATTGCGAGCACGTGGTGATCGCCAAGATCCCGTTCTCGGTGCCCGATGATCCGGTCGAAGCGGCGCTGGCCGAGTGGATCGAGGCTCGCGGAGGCAATCCGTTCATGGAAATCTCCGTGCCGGACGCCTCGCTGAAGCTGGTCCAGGCCTGTGGTCGCTTGCTGCGTACCGAAGAGGACCGTGGCACCATCACCTTGCTCGACCGACGCCTGGTGACCCAGCGCTATGGCAAGGCGATCCTCAATGCGTTGCCTCCCTTCCGCCGAGAAATTTCCTGATACACCGGTGGGCAAATCTGCCCACCGCGTTGTCTATCTCTCTGCCATCGCTTTTCCACTGGCCCATTGAGGTCGTTAGGGAGAATTTCGTTCTCATGATTCGCCGTTCGCTGCGCCGTTCGTTACCTGCCGTTTTCGCCCTGTTGTCCGCAACGCCCTTGCTGGCTGCCCCCGCAGCCCAGCAGACGCTGTTCAACTTTGTGCGCCCCGCCGACGTGGTCCAGGTGGCGACACAAGATGCCAGCCTGCCGCAATCCAATGCCGAGCAAACCCCGGAAGGCGAAGTGCTGCGTCGGGTGACGTTCAACCCGGTCGCCCGGCCGACGCTGCGCCTGAGCCCGCAGACCGGGGTCTGGGACTGGTCGCAATCGGGTGTCATGAGCCTGCGGATCCAGAGTGCCATGAACTGGGCCGTGACCTTGTACGTGACCCTCCAGAGCAACGATGGCAAGACACTGGTCAGTCGTGTCGACCTGCCGGCCGGCCCCGCGCAAACCCTGCTGGTGCCGTTGCAACCGACTTCGCCGCTGAGCCAGGGGATGAAGGCCGGGCCACCAATGCCGATGACGGTCGATGGCCAACGCATCCTGCTGGCCAGCAGTGCCGGTGAGCTGGACCGCAGCCAGGTTGTGTCGGTCAGCGTGTGGATGGATCAGCCGAAGGCCGCCCAGAGCATTTTGCTGGAGCGATTCGGCGTGCAGGACGGCGAAGCCGTGACCCACGCCGTTTACGGCGGGTTGGTGGATGCGTACGGGCAATCGGCCCGGGCCAAATGGCCGGAAAAAGTCAGCAGTGATGAACAGCTGAAAGGCGCGGCCGCCAAGGAACAGCAACAGCTCAAAGCCTGGCTGGCCGAGCGCGAGAAGTCGTCGCTGGACAAGTTCGGTGGCTGGACGCAAGGCCCGGCGTTCAAGGCCAGTGGTTTTTTCCGTACGGAAAAACGCGATGGCCGTTGGTATCTGGTCACACCGCAAGGGCACCCGTTCTATTCGCTGGGGATCAACACGGTCGCTGCGGACGTCAATCAGACCTATACCGCCGGACGCGAATGGATGTTCGAATCCCTGCCCAAGGCCGACGAGCCGCTGGCCAATCACTTCGGTGAAGGGGATAACCGGGGCGGCAACGGCGTCGATCTGGGACGGGGCTTCAATTTCGGTCGTTGGTACGACTTCTATGGCGCTAATCTGCAGCGTCTGTACGGTGACCCTTGTGCGCTGGGCAGCAATACAAAGGCCGGTGTTGCCGAGGCAGCCAAGGCTGACGCGGTACAGGCAACGGCAGAGAAGGCCGCCGAGCAACCGATCGTGCCTTCGACTGCCGAATCCGGCGTCGCCGAAGCGGCGAAGACCGGCGCGGTCGATGCGACGGTGGCGAAAGCGGCTGAGCAAACGCCGGCAGCACCCTGCAAGGCAACCTTCGATGAGCAACGCTGGGCCAGCCACACCCTCGACCGCCTGCAAGCGTGGGGCTTCAACACGGTCGGCAACTGGAGCGCCCCGGCACTGGGCGACGCCGAGCGCGTGCCGTACACCTTGCCGCTGTCGATCGTCGGCGATTACGCCAGCATCAGTACCGGCAACGACTGGTGGGGCGCCATGCCCGATCCGTTCGACCCGCGTTTCGCCATGGCCACCGAACGCGCCGTGGCCATCGCCGCCCGCGACCATCGCGACGATCCTTGGCTGATCGGTTATTTCGCCGACAACGAGCTGGCCTGGGCCGGCCCCGGCGACGATCCGAAAGCCCGCTATGCCCTGGCCTACGGCACGTTGAAAATGACCACCGACGTACCGGCCAAACGCGCGTTCCTCAAGCAGTTGCGTGACAAATACCGTAACCAGGCGGGTCTTTCCAAAGCCTGGGGTATCGATCTGCCTGCCTGGGAGTTGATGGAAGACCCCGGTTTCGTGCCGCCGCTGCCAAGCGCCGAACACCCGGAAATCGAAGCCGACTTCAAATACTTCCAGAAGGTCTTCGCCGACACCTACTTCAAAACCATTTCCGATTCGCTCAAGTGGCACGCGCCGAACCAATTGCTGCTCGGTGGCCGCTTTGCCGTCAGTACCCCGGAAGCCGTTGAGTCCTGCGCCCAGTATTGCGATGTGTTGAGCTTCAACATGTACACCTTGCAACCCCAGGACGGTTATGACTTCGCCCAATTGCGCAGCCTCGATAAACCGGTGCTGATCACCGAGTTCAATTTCGGCTCGACCGATCGCGGTCCGTTCTGGGGCGGCGTGACGCAACTGCCGAAGGAAGAAGACCGTGGCCCGGCCTATGCGAACTTCCTCAAACAGGCGCTGAGCGAACCGTCGATCGTCGGCGTGCACTGGTTCCAATACCTCGATCAACCGGTGACCGGACGCCTGCAGGATGGCGAAAACGGCCACTTCGGTCTGGTGGGCATAACCGATCTGCCATTCCAGGGCTTTGTCGACAGCGTGCGCAAGAGCAACCTGGCAGCCGTCGATCAGTTGAGCAAAGAGGCGCAGAAGGCGGGCGCTGAAACCAGTCACAACACCGAGGGCGGTCGCAAGGCCGAGGCCGGCAAAGGCCCGGGGAAAGGCACCGGAAATGCGGGTGGGCATTCCGGTAAAGGCCATTAAGAACTAATACCGCGTCATCGTTCTTCGCGAGCAGGCTCGCTCCCACAGGCTTTACGCCGAACCATTGTGGGAGCAACCTGGCAGCCGTCGATCAGTTGAGCAAAGAGGCGCAGAAGGCGGGTGCTGAAACCAGTCACAACACCGAGGGCGGTCGCAAGGCCGAGGCCGGCAAAGGCCCGGGGAAAGGCACCGGAAATGCGGGTGGGCATTCCGGTAAAGGCCATTAAGAACTAATACCGCGTCATCGTTCTTCGCGAGCAGGCTCGCTCCCACAGGCTTTACGCCGAACCATTGTGGGAGCGAGCCCGCTCGCGAAGGCGTCGGTACAGACACCCAAAAAAACTGATCATTTCCGAGGGCGATTTACCGCCCGGCCCGCCCCTGTTCCCAAAACCCTCAAGGGCTGGAACAATGCGGGCCACTTTGTCGAGCGTTTATCCGGGGAGTTGCGGGTGCAGATTCAGGGTCATTACGAGCTTAGATTCGAGGCTGTGCGTGAGGCGTTTGCGGCGCTGTTCGACGATCCTCAGGAGCGTGGCGCGGCGTTGTGCATCCGCATCGGCGGCGAAACCGTACTCGACTTGTGGTCCGGCACCGCCGACAAGGACGGCGCCGAGGCCTGGCATAGCGATACCATCGCCAACCTGTTCTCCTGCACCAAGACCTTCACCGCCGTCACCGCCCTGCAACTGGTGGCCGAAGGCAAGCTGCAATTGGATGCCCCGGTTGCCCGCTACTGGCCAGAGTTCGCCGCGGCCGGTAAAGAATCCGTGACCCTGCGCCAACTGCTCTGCCATCAGGCCGGTCTGCCGGCGTTGCGCGAGTTGCTGGCTCCCGAGGCGCTCTACGACTGGCAAACCATGGTCGACGCCCTGGCGGCCGAAGCCCCCTGGTGGACGCCGGGTGAAGGCCACGGCTATGCGGCAATTACCTATGGCTGGCTGATCGGCGAGTTGCTGCGGCGTGCCGACGGTCGCGGGCCGGGTGAATCCATCGTGGCCCGGGTGGCCAAGCCTTTGGGGCTGGATTTCCACGTCGGCCTGGCCGATGAAGAATTTTATCGTGTGGCGCACATCGCCCGCGGCAAGGGCAACGTCGGCGATGCCGCGGCTCAACGCTTGCTGCAAGTGACAATGCGCGAGCCGACCGCCATGACCACCCGCGCCTTCACCAACCCCCCATCGGTGCTGACCAGCACCAACAAACCGGAATGGCGGCGCATGCAGCAACCGGCGGCCAATGGCCACGGCAATGCCCGCAGCCTGGCCGGGTTTTACGCCGGTCTGCTCGATGGCAGCCTGCTGGAAGGGGAAATGCTCGACGAGCTGACCCGCGAGCACAGCCTGGGCGAGGACAAGACCTTGCTGACCCGGACCCGATTCGGTCTGGGCTGCATGCTCGATCAGCCGGATGTGCCCAATGCGACTTTCGGCCTTGGCCCGCGCGCATTCGGTCATCCGGGCGCAGGTGGCTCTATCGGTTTTGCTGACCCTGAGCACGATGTGGCTTTCGGTTTTGTGACAAATACACTGGGGCCGTACGTCTTGATGGATCCGCGCGCACAAAAGCTTGTGCGGGTACTGGCCACTTGTCTGTAAATCCCGCTTAAAGGTCCCAGGTCCGGAACCCGAAAGCCTTTTCAGTTTCAAATCATCTGTTTATGCAGGCCTGACCGGCCTGTTTATTTTTTGACTTCATTTTTGTGGATATCCCATGTCAACCAAACCAACCCTCGCCTTGGCACTGTGCTTCGCTATCACCGGTTGCGCGCAGAATCCGAAAAGTGATGCGGACGGCGGCAGCTGGTGGCCGTTCAGTTCCTCCGACAAAGTCGCGACCAAGGAGCCCGCTCCGGCACCTTTGAAGCCAGCGGCGACCGCTCCGGTGGCCAAGGCTGACGCCGAGAGCGGCGGCAAGTGGTGGTGGCCGTTCGGCGGCAAAGATCAACCCGCTGCCAAAGCTGTACCGATGCCGGACCCGAAAGTGACCCAGGCTTGGCTCGATGACTACGAACCACGTCTGCGCACGGCGATCAAGGACAGCAACCTGCAACTGGAACGCCGTGAAAACGTGCTGGTGGTGACGGCGCCCGTCGAAGGTTCGTTCAACCCGGATCGCCCGGCCATGCTGCTGCCGGTCACGCTCGGCCCGTTCACCCGCGTGGCGAAAATCCTCGAAGCCGACCCTAAAACTGCAGTGCTGGTGCTCGGCCATAGCGATACCTCGGGTTCCGCACCGGCCAACGTGAAGCTGAGTCAGGAGCGTGCACAAGCCGTGGCGGCGATCTTCCGTCTCAGCGGTCTGCAACGCGATCGCCTGATGCTGCGCGGTATGGGCGGTGAAGCCCCGCGTGCCGCCAACGACAGCGTTGAAGGGCGTGCATTGAATCGTCGCGTGGAACTGTTGGTGACCCCGCAAAACACCATGGTCGCATTGCTGAGCAAGTACAACATGCCGGCCCCGGCGCCTGTGCACATGGTCGCAGCCCAGGATGCCAAGCCGGTTGCCAAACCTGTGACCCCGGCACCAGCCGATGCGAAGAAAGCGGCAGCTCCGGTGGCGAAAAAAGCGCCGGCCAAGAAAGCGGCCAAGGCTCCAGCCAAGAAAACGCCGGCTAAAACCGCGACGCCAGCGAAAAAGACTGCACCGGCCAAAGCCGCTGTCGACACCAAAAAAGTCGCCGCCGATACTGTAAAGCAGTGATTCGTTAACCAAAAGGAATGCGTCATGACCAAGGCACTGGCCGATATGCGCCGCGATTACACCCGTGACGGCCTGACCGAGGCGCAAGCCCCGGCCGAACCGTTCGCGCTGTTCCACCAATGGTTCGCCGACGCGGTGAAAACCGAACAGGCACCCGTGGAAGCCAACGCCATGACCTTGGCCACTGTCGATCAGGACGGTCGACCGCATTGCCGCATCCTGCTGCTCAAGGGCCTGGATGCCCAGGGCTTTACCTTCTTCACCAACTACGACAGCGCCAAGGGGCAGCAACTGGCCGCGAATCCCTTCGCGGCCATGACCTTTTTCTGGCCGACCCTGGAACGCCAGGTGCGCATCGAAGGGAAGGTGGTGAGGGTAACGCCTGAAGAGTCTGACGCTTACTATCAGGTTCGCCCGCTGGGCAGTCGGATCGGTGCCTGGGCTTCACCGCAGAGCCGGGTGATTGCCGATCGCGCCGAGCTGGAAAGTCTGCTCAAGGATACCGAGCAACGTTTCAGCGATTCCCAGCCTCACTGCCCTGAACACTGGGGTGGTTATCGCCTGTTGCCGGAGCGCATCGAGTTCTGGCAAGGCCGTCCGAGCCGCCTGCATGATCGCCTTAACTATCGTTTGCAGGGTGCCGACTGGATTCTTGAGCGTCTGGCACCCTGAAACAGCCTACCGGTCGGGATAACCTGCCGCAGCGGCTTCCAGCCATTGCGGCAAATCTCGACGCTTGATCTTCTGCGCACGAGCGTTCGCCAGTTGCTGGAGCATGAACGCTTTTTTGCATTCATCGCCCCCGGCCAGCGCCAACGCTAGGTCTCGATCCATCCAGCGTCTGATCCGCACGTACAGCCATCCGTGAAAATACAGACCGGCAACAGTCGTGACGACAATGATAAAGTAATCCATGAAATTCCTGTGCCAGCAGCGCAAATTGCATGATTTGCCGCTACCGTGTGATGAATTCGTGAAGGGACCTGTACCCTGTACAAGCCCTGAATCAAAGCAATTTTATCCGGGCGACGCCGTGACAGGCGTCAAGCTGCGGAGTTTAATGATTACTTGTCCTTTGGAGTTGATGCTATGCGTAAGTCTGTTCTGCTGGTTGCTTCCTTTTCCACGATGGCGATGTTGCTCACCGGCTGCCAATCGAGCCTGACCGGTGACTCCTACTCCCGTGACGAAGCGCGTCGCGTGCAGACCGTTCGCATGGGCACCATCGAAGCATTGCGCCCAGTGAAAATCGAAGGCACCAAAACCCCAATCGGCGGCGCCGCGGGTGCTGTCGTCGGCGGTGTCGGCGGTAGCGCCATCGGTGGCGGTAAAGGCAGCATCGTCGCCGCGGTCATCGGCGCAGTCGCCGGCGGCCTGGTGGGCTCGGCGGCCGAAGAAGGCCTGACCCGTACCCAAGGTGTGGAAATTACCGTACGCGAAGACGACGGCAGCATGCGTGCCTACGTGCAACAAGTGCAGCCAAACGAAGTGTTCCGTGTGGGTGAGCGTGTGCGGATCTCCTCTGTTGATGGGACCAGCCGCGTTTCGCACTAAGCGGGAACACGGGTAAAAGAAAACCCCGATCAGGTGACTGGTCGGGTTTTTTTTCGCCTGTAGAAAAAGAGGGAGCCTTGGCTCCCTCTCTTCTGAACGATGGGCAAACTCGCTTGTGACTATGTGGCTTGAAGCGCGCTTTTGCGACTCGCCGCCGCCGTCACCGCATAACCGATCAGCGCCGCCAGTATCGAACCGGTCAGAATCCCCATCCGGTCCATCCCGGCGTATTCGCTGGCGCCCGGGACGAAGGCCAGGGAACCGACGAACAGGCTCATGGTGAACCCGATGCCGCAGAGAATCGCCACGCCCAGTACCTGACCCCAGTTGGCGCCTTGGGGCAGGGCGGCGATACCGGTTTTTACCGCCAGCCAGGTCAGGCCGAACACGCCGAGGGTCTTGCCCAGCAGCAGGCCGACTGCAATGCCCATCGGCACGTGATGGGTAAAGCTTTCGACGGTCACGCCGCTCAGGGACAGGCCGGCGTTGGCGAAGGCAAACAGCGGCAGAATGCCGTAGGCCACCCATGGATGGAGGGCGTGTTCCAGGGTTAGCAAGGGCGACGGTTCGGCGTTTTTCGTGCGCAGCGGAATGCAGAAAGCCAGGGTCACGCCCGCCAGCGTGGCGTGCACACCGCTCTTGAGTACGCAGACCCAGAGGATCAGGCCAATGATCATGTACGGCCCGAGCTTGACCACACCGAGCCGGTTCATGCCGATCAGCGCCGCGATGCAGGCCGCGGCCAGCACCAGGGAAAGGGTCGACAGCGCACCGGAATAGAAGATCGCGATGATGATGATCGCGCCGAGGTCGTCGATGATCGCCAGGGTCATCAGGAACAGCTTCAGCGACACGGGAACCCGTTTACCCAGCAGCGCCAGCACACCGAGCGCGAAGGCGATGTCGGTGGCGGTCGGGATCGCCCAGCCGCTCAGGGCCGGCGGGTTGTCACGGTTGAGGAACCAGTAGATCAGTGCCGGTACCACCATGCCACCAATGGCGGCGGCGCCGGGCAGGACGATTTGCGAAGGCTTGGACAGCTGTCCGTCGAGGACTTCGCGCTTCACTTCCAGGCCGATCAACAGAAAGAACAAGGCCATCAGACCGTCGTTGATCCACAGCAGCAGCGGCTTGGCGATCTTCAATGCACCGATCTGGGCCACCACGGGCGTGTCCAGCAGGCCGTTGTACAGCCACGACAACGAGGAATTATTGATGATCAAAGCCAGAATGGCCGCGGCGATCAATAACAGACCGCTGGCAGCTTCCAACTGAAAGAAACGCGTGAAAGTGCTACGCAGAGGCAAAGTCGCTCTCCATCGATGAGTTCAAAAAGGTGGGACACCCTAACCCGTACCCTTAGAAGTTAAAACAAAAGTTATATTCTTTTTTATTATATGTCGTTACAAGCCGCTTTCCACGAACGGACCTGAGCCTAGCAGTTGCCGGGCGTATTGGACCGTAGCTGTACCTGTGCGCGATGTAGGATTTTTCCTAAGCTTGTTGATTGAGCCAGACTCCTGCCCGATTCAACGAGATCATCAACTATGAGCGACAACCGACAGTGGGCCCGCGAAGCCATCCGGATCATCGAAGCCGACTTTCAGCGCAGCGCCGACACCCACCTGATCCCCTTGCCGCTGCCGGGTTTCCCGGGCATCGAGTTGTACTTCAAGGATGAATCCAGCCATCCCACCGGCAGCCTCAAGCACCGTTTGGCCCGTTCGTTGTTCCTGTATGCGTTGTGTAACGGCTGGCTCAAGCCCGGTGCGCCGGTGATCGAGGCCTCCAGCGGTTCGACGGCGATTTCCGAAGCGTATTTCGCCCGGTTGCTGGGCGTCCCGTTCATTGCGGTGGTGCCGGCCAGCACGTCCAAGGAAAAAATCGCACAGATTGCGTTCTACGGTGGCCAGACCCATCTCGTGGATGATCCGACGCAGATCTACGCCGAGTCCGAACGACTGGCACGAGAACATGATGGGCATTACATCGATCAGTTCACCTACGCCGAGCGCGCCACCGACTGGCGGGCGAACAACAACATTGCCGAATCGATCTTCCAGCAGATGCGTTTCGAAAAGTATCCGGAGCCGAGCTGGCTGATCTCCAGTCCAGGCACCGGCGGCACCACGGCCACCCTGGGGCGTTACGTGCGCTACCGCCAACATTGTACCCGCGTGCTGTGTGCCGATGCCGAGCGTTCGGTGTTCTTCGATTACTACCAGACCGGCAATGCCAGCCTGCGCCTGGATCACGGTTCGCGAATCGAAGGCATTGGCCGACCGCGGGTGGAAGCATCGTTCCTGCCGAAGGTGATCGACGCGATGGTCAAGGTGCCGGACGCGTTGTCGCTGGCGGCCATGCACTACCTGGCCGAGCGATTGGGGCGACATGTCGGCGGTTCGAGCGGAACCAACCTGATTGGCGCACTGATGGCGGCGCAGCAAATGGCGGCGGCGGGGGAGACGGGATCCATCGTGGCGATCCTGTGCGACAGCGGCGAGCGCTATGCCACGACGTATTACGATCAGAAATGGCTCAAGGCCGAGGGGTATGAGTTGAGCGGTTTGATGGCGGTGGTGGCAGCGAGTGTCGAGCAGGGCGTGGCGCTGCCGGCCAGTGTGTTGCGCGCCAATATCTAAGAACTTTCAGGCACTGAAGTCCCCGTGTGGGAGCGAGCCTGCTCGCGAAAGCGGTAGATCATTCAACATCTCTGTTGGATGATACTCCGTCTTCGCGAGCAGGCTCGCTCCCACAGGGATTTGTATCAGGCCTCCAGACCGAGGATGTCCCGCGCCACGGCTTCCGCAATCCGAATCCCGTCGACACCCGCCGACAGAATTCCTCCCGCATAACCCGCGCCTTCACCCGCCGGGAACAAGCCCTTCACGTTCAGGCTCTGCAACGATTCGTTGCGGGTGATCCGCAGTGGCGACGAGGTGCGGGTCTCGATCCCGGTCAACACCGCATCGTGCAGTGAGTAACCGCGAATCTGCTTCTCGAACGCCGGCAAGGCTTCGCGAATGGCTTCGATGGCGAAGGCCGGCAAGGCCAGCGCCAGGTCACCCAGGGCAACGCCCGGCTTGTAGGACGGTTCAACGCTGCCCAGTTCGGTGGACGGCTTGCCGGCGATAAAGTCGCCGACCAGTTGCGCCGGTGCTTCGTAGTTGCTGCCGCCCAATACGTAGGCGTGGGACTCCAGGCGTTCCTGCAACTCGATACCCGCCAGCGGACCGCCCGGATAGTCAACCTCCGGGGTAATGCCGACGACAATGCCGGAGTTGGCGTTGCGTTCGTTACGCGAGTACTGGCTCATGCCGTTGGTGACCACGCGGTTCGGCTCGGACGTCGCCGCCACCACGGTACCGCCCGGGCACATGCAGAAGCTGTAGACCGAGCGACCGTTTTTGGCGTGATGCACCAGCTTGTAATCGGCGGCACCCAGTTTCGGGTGACCGGCGTACTTGCCCAGGCGCGCGCGGTCGATCAGCGACTGCGGGTGCTCGATACGGAAACCCACCGAGAACGGTTTGGCCTCCATGTACACGCCACGACCGTGGAGCATGCGGAAGGTGTCCCTGGCGCTGTGGCCGAGGGCCAGGATCACGTGTTTCGAATGGATTTGCTCGCCGCCGTGAAGTTCGACGCCGACCAGTTGCCCGTCTTCGATCAGTACGTCGGTGACCCGCTGCTGGAAGCGCACTTCACCGCCGAGGGCGCGGATCTCTTCACGCATGTTTTCCACGACACCGGTCAGGCGGAACGTACCGATGTGCGGTTTGCTGACGTAGAGGATTTCTTCCGGCGCACCGGCCTTGACGAACTCGTGCAGGACTTTGCGACCCAGGAATTTCGGGTCCTTGATCTGGCTGTAGAGCTTGCCGTCAGAGAATGTCCCCGCGCCGCCTTCGCCGAATTGCACGTTCGACTCGGGGTTGAGCACGCTTTTACGCCACAGGCCCCAGGTGTCCTTGGTGCGCTGGCGCACATCGGGGCCGCGTTCGAGGATGATCGGCTTGAAGCCCATTTGCGCCAGCAGCAGGCCGGCGAAAATGCCGCAGGGTCCGAAGCCAACGACGACCGGACGCGCGCCCAGGTCGGCCGGCGCCTGGCCGACCATTTTGTAGCTGACATCCGGCGCCACGTTGACGTTACGGTCATCGACGAACTTGTGCAGCACCGAGGCCTCGTCGCGAACGTTGAGGTCGATGGTGTAGATGAAGCACAGTTCGGAGGATTTTTTACGCGCATCGTAGCTGCGCTTGAACAGGGTGAAGTCGAGCAAGTCATCGCTGGCGATGCCCAGGCGCTGCACGATGGCAGGACGCAGGTCTTCATCGGGATGATCGATCGGCAACTTGAGTTCGGTGATTCGTAACATGGCGGGATCCGGTTCGCGGGGCGCATAACTGCGCCAGGGCGTTTGAAGCCGGCGATTATAAGCCGCAATGAACCGGTCCCGTGAGGCCTAAACGATCAGTCGTCGCGCGATCCGCCGAAATACCCGCAACCGCGTTGCACCTGGCCGTCGATTCGCAGTTCGGCAGTCATGTGCTGAATGCTGCCGGTGCTACTGTCGACGCAACGTTGCGGTGCGACCCACAGTTCGATGTGCTGATTGTTGGCTTCGGTGCTGAGATTGAAGCGGCCATCGCCCAGTTGCTCTTCGACGTAGGGCACCGCCAACGGCGGCTGGCCGGCGCGGTCGATGACCATGCCTTTGCCGCTGACTCTTAGGCTCCACTCGGGAGCATGGCCGGCAGCGCGCAGAATCAGCAGTTTGAAGTTGGGATCGTCACAGGCGTTGCCGGAGCGTTCGACGCGGTACAGCTGTTCGAGGTCGAGCTGCCCGTCACCGGAGCCGGAAACGATCCGCCCGCGCACATCGGCAAACAGTTTGCCCTGGGCATCGGCCAGGCTCGCGGCCTGTTGCAGGACGCTGGTACCCCCCGTGTCATTGACCGCATAACGACGTTGCTCGCCGCACGGCTGGAACAACAACTTGCCGTCGGCGGCGCTCAACTGGCCTTGCATGCGGGTCTGGCCGACATGGGAAGCGCTTTCACGCGCACCGTCGAACAACTGGCATGCGGCGAATAACGGAACCAGGGCAACAAGGACTAAGGAACGGGCAACGCGCATCTTGGGGTCTCCTGACAAGTGCCGCCACGTTACTCAGACTGACCGTTCATCACAACCCATGAGTGGGTTTGTCGTGGTTTCTGACGCCGTTCTAGAAACATTCGGCTTTACTTCAGGCAACAGAGCGAAAGGTATTTGGACGTAACCTTGTCGACTTTTTCGTTGCGGGAGGTGTTATGAGGGGATCAGGGAAACTTCTTTTTGTGGCATTGGGAATGATGGCGGCGCTGCCCTCTCTGGCGGCAGACATCGATTTTTCGTCCAGGTCGGACTTTACCGAAATGAGCCTGGAGCTCAAACGGGTCGATGATCCGAATCCGCAATCCATTGGGCTCAAGGTCACCCTGAGCCCTGAGGCGCAACGCCGTCTGGAGCAGGTGACGAGTCAGGAAATGCATCAGCGTTTGCGGCTGTCCATCAATGGCGTTCTGGTCTCGACCGCGACGATTCAATCGGTGATCAATGGTCCCGGTCTGGCGATATCCGTACCGCGCGCGGTAGCCGGCAAGCTGGTTCCTACACTGCTGGAACCCCCGGCATCCTGATGCGGCGCTGAGTCAGCGCCGCACCTTGGGGGTGTTCAGATGTGAAAGGTCTGGCCTGTCTGCAAGCCTTCGACACTTTTTGCGTAGGCCAATGCCACATCGGCTGCCGGAACCGGTTTGAAGCCACGGAAGTAGGGTGCGTATTTGCCCATGGCTTCGACCAGTACGTTGGGACTGATCGAATTCACCCGCATGCCGCGAGGCAATTCAATGGCCGCGGCACGAACGAAGCTGTCCAGTGCGCCGTTGACCAGCGCTGCCGAGGCACCGCTGAGGATAGGGTCGTGGCTGAGTACGCCAGTGGTGAAGGTAAAGGACGCGCCGTCATTGGCGTACTCGCGGCCGATCAGCAGCAGGTTGACCTGGCCCATCAACTTGTCTTTCAGGCCCAGGGCAAAACTCTCTTCGGTCATTTCAGCCAGTGGGGCGAAGGTCACGTTGCCGGCGGCGCAGATCAGCGCATCGAACTTGCCGGTCTGCTCGAACAGTTTGCGAATCGAAGCGCTGTCGCTGATGTCCACCCGGAAATCACCGCTATTGCGGCCGATGCGGACGATTTCGTGGCGTTGGGACAGTTCCTTGTCGATTGCCGAACCGATGGTGCCGCCTGCGCCGATCAAAAGAATCTTCATGTTGCCGTTCCTCCACGGGTTTGAATGTGGCTTCAGTTTAGTGTGGTTTTTTTCACTGATAAGCGCGCTAATAGGCAACCTTTGGTTTTCAAATGGAAACAATCCATGAGTGAAATGGATGATCTCGCGGCGTTCGCCGTGCTGGTCGAAGCGGGCAGTTTTACCTTGGCTGCGCAGCAACTCGGGTGCAGCAAGGGACAACTGTCCAAACGCATCAGCCAATTGGAAGCGCAGTTTTCCGTGGTGTTGCTGCAACGCACCACGCGGCGCTTGAGCCTGACGGCGGCCGGTGCTGCGCTGTTGCCACAGGCGCAAGCACTCGTAGTACAAGTGGAGAGGGCGCGTCAGGCTTTGGCGCGGCTGAAGGACGACATGGCCGGTCCGGTGCGTATGACTGTTCCGGTATCGCTGGGGGAAACCTTCTTCGATGGCTTGCTGCTGGAATTTTCGGCCAGGTACCCCGAGGTGCAAATCGAGTTGGAGCTCAATAACAGTTACCGAGAACTGTCCCGCGACGGTTTCGATCTGGCGATCCGCTCCGACGTAGCCAATGACCAGAGACTGGTGGCGCGCCCACTGTTGGCGTGGCACGAAATGACCTGCGCCAGCCCGGCCTATCTGGAGCAGTTCGGTGAACCGCAGACACCCCAGGCGTTGATCGAACACCGATGCCTGCTCAACAGCCATTATAGCGGTCGCGAAGAATGGCTCTATCACCAGCAACACGAATTGTTGCGGGTGCGGGTGTCCGGACCGTTTGCCAGCAACCATTACAGCTTGCTGAAGAAGGCTGCACTGGCCGGCGCCGGCATTGCCCGCTTACCGTCCTACCTGTTGCCGATGGAATTGGCTGACGGGCGTTTGCGTTGGCTCCTGCGTGATTATCAGACCCGGAGCATGCCCATGTACCTGGTGCATCCGTATCAGGGCGGGTTGCCGAAACGCACGCAGGTGCTGGCGGATTACTTGATGGGGTGGTTCAAGCGCAGTGGGGAGGCGCTGGATCGGCTGTAACTGTAAAACATGACACTGCACAAAACCTGTGGGAGCGAGCCTGCTCGCGAATCTGGATTGTCAGATACATCAATGTTGAACATCCCACCGCTTTCGCGAGCAGGCTCGCTCCCACAGGAGGGCTACGTCGTTGTTGCGATTGTGGCAGGCAAAAAAAACGGCCCGAAGGCCGTTTTTTTGTTTACCGCAAAGGCTTAGCCACCGAGGTACGCGTCACGTACTTTCGGATCGGTCAGCAGCGCTTCACCGGTGCCTGTCATCACCACCCGGCCGTTCTCCAGAACATAGGCGCGGTCAGCGATTTTCAGCGCCTGGTTGGCGTTCTGCTCGACCAGGAACACCGTTACACCGTCCTTGCGCAGTTGTTCGATGATGTCGAAGATCTGCTGGATGATGATCGGTGCCAGGCCCAGCGACGGCTCGTCGAGCAGCAGCAGCTTGGGCTTGCTCATCAGTGCACGACCGATGGCGAGCATTTGCTGTTCGCCGCCGGACATGGTGCCGCCGCGCTGGTTGAAGCGTTCTTTCAGGCGCGGGAAAAGTCCGAGGACTTTGTCCATCTGTTCCTGATAGTCGCCTTTCGCGGTGAAGAAACCGCCCATGGAGAGGTTTTCTTCCACGGTCAGACGGGCAAACACCCGACGACCTTCCGGGACCACGGCGATGCTTTTGCGCATGATCTGCGAGGAGTCCTGGCCAACCAGTTCCTCACCCATGTAGCGGATGCTGCCGCTGTGGGCCCGAGGCGAACCGCACAGGGTCATCAACAGCGTGGACTTGCCGGCACCGTTGGCGCCGATCAGGGTCACGATTTCGCCCTGGCGGACTTCGACGTTGACGCTGTGCAGCGCCTGGATCTTGCCATAGAAGGTGGAAACGTTTTCGAACTGCAGCATTTACGCTTCCCCCAGGTAGGCTTTGATCACTTCAGGATTGTCGCGGATCTGTTCCGGTGTACCGTCGGCCAGCGGCGTGCCCTGGTTGATCACGACGATGTGGTCGGAAATGCTCATGACCAGTTTCATGTCGTGCTCGATCAACAGCACGGTGACATTGTGTTCTTCGCGCAACACGCTGATCAGCGCCTTCAGGTCTTCGGTTTCCTTCGGGTTCAGGCCGGCGGCCGGTTCGTCGAGCATGAGGATCCGCGGGCGGGTCATCATGCAGCGGGCGATTTCCAGGCGTCGTTGCTGACCGTAGGCCAGGGTGCCGGCAGGGCGGTTGGCGAACTCCTTGAGGTGAACCTTTTCCAGCCAGTACTCGGCGTACTCCATGGCCTCGCGTTCGCTTCTGCGGAACGACGGGGTCTTGAACAGACCGGACAGGAAGTTGGTGTTCAGGTGACGGTGCTGGGCGATCAAGAGGTTCTCGACCGCGGTCATGTCCTTGAACAGCCGTACGTTCTGGAAGGTGCGCACCACGCCTTTGAGGGCGATCTTGTGGCCCGGCAGGCCTTCGATCGGCTCGCCGTCCAGCAGGATGCTGCCGCCGCTCGGCTTGTAGAAGCCGGTCAGGCAGTTGAACACGGTGGTCTTGCCGGCGCCGTTGGGGCCGATCAAGGCAACCACCTGTTTCTCTTTCACGCTCAAGGCGACGCCGTTGACCGCCAGCAAGCCGCCGAAGCGCATGCTCAGGTTTTCTACTTTAAGGATCTCGCGGCTCATTTGCGCAGCTCCATGTGAGGACGTTGCATGGGCAGCAGACCCTGAGGGCGCCAGATCATCATCAGTACCATCAAGGCACCGAACATCAACATGCGGTACTCACTGAACTCACGCATCATTTCCGGCAGCAGGATCATCACCACGGCCGCGAGCACCACGCCCAGTTGCGAGCCCATGCCGCCCAGGACAACGATGGCCAGAATGGTCGCCGACTCGATGAAGGTGAAGGATTCCGGTGTCACCAGACCCTGACGCGCGGCGAAGAAGCTGCCGGCGAAACCGGCGAAGCACGCACCCAGGGTGAAGGCCGAAAGCTTGATGATCGTCGGGTTCAGACCCAGCGCACGGCAGGCGATTTCATCTTCACGCAGCGCTTCCCAGGCCCGACCCAGGGGCATGCGCAGCAAGCGGTTGATGACAAACAGCGCGAACAAGGCCAGGAACAAGGCCACCAGGTAAAGGAAAATCACCTTGTTGATCGAGTTGTATTCCAGGCCGAAGTACTCGTGGAACGTCTGCAGGCCTTCGGCGGCTTTACGTTCGAAGGTCAGGCCGAAGAACGTCGGTTTCTCGATGTTGCTGATGCCGTTCGGACCGCCCGTGAGGCCGGTCAGGTTGCGCAGGAACAGACGGATGATCTCACCGAAGCCCAGGGTCACGATCGCCAGGTAGTCGCCACGCAGGCGCAGGACCGGGAAGCCGAGCAGGAAGCCGAAAGTGGCCGCCATCAGGCCGGCGATCGGCAGGCAGATCCAGAAGCTCAGGCCGTAGTAATGCGACAGCAACGCATAACTGTAGGCGCCGACGGCATAGAAGCCGACATAACCGAGGTCGAGCAGACCGGCCAGACCGACCACGATGTTCAGGCCCAGGCCGAGCATCACGTAGATCAGTACCAGTGTGGCGATATCCACCGCACCACGGGAGCCGAAGAACGGCCAGACCAGCGCACCGATGATCAACGCAATGATGATCCAGCGCTGGGTGGTTGGCAGGGTCAGGAAGTTACTGGCCTTGGCCGGCATGACCGGCAGGTTGGGCGAGGATTTCCAGGCCGCGCTGATCTGCTGGTCGAACAGCACACGCAGGAACATCAGCACCGAGCACACGGCGATGGTGATCAACGTGGCGTCGCTGGTGCCATGGACTTCGAGGTTGATGCCGACGATGGTCAGCTTCAGACCCAATACCGGGTAGGCCACGGCCCACACCAGCAAGGCGCTGAACAACGCCTGTTTAAGATTCCTAGTCATACTTTCTCAACCTCCGGACGGCCCAGCAGGCCGGTTGGCCGGAACAACAACACCAGAACCAGCAGGCCGAACGCCACGACGTCCTTGTACTGGTCGCCGAAGATATCGGCACCGAAGGCTTCCGCCACCCCAAGCACGATCCCGCCGAGCATGGCGCCCGGAATGCTGCCGATACCGCCCAGTACCGCTGCGGTGAAGGCCTTGAGGCCGACCAGGAAACCGGCGTTCGGGTTGATCACGCCGTATTGCATGCTCAGCAGCACGGCCGCGATGGCCGCCAGGGCGGCACCGATGACGAAGGTCAGGGCGATGATGTTGTTGGTGTTGATACCCAGCAGGTTGGCCATCTTGATGTCTTCGGCACAGGCGCGGCAGGCACGACCCAGGCGAGAGCGGGAGATGAACAGCGTCAGGCCGAGCATGGCGACCAGGGTCACCACGAACACCACGATTTGCATGTAGGAAATCAGCACTTCATGTGCGCCACCTGGCCCGATGGCAAAGTTGCCCGGGATCAGGTTGGGAATGGATTTGTCCTTGGAGTCTTGCGCCAACAGAACCGTGTTCTGCAGGAAGATCGACATACCGATGGCAGAAATCAGCGGAATCAGACGGTTGCTGCCGCGCAAGGGGCGGTAGGCAATCCGTTCGATGCTGTAGCCGTAGGCACTGGTGACGACGATAGTCGCCAGGAAAGCGGCGGTCATCAACAGCGGAACACTGTCGAGTCCCAGCATGGCCAGCCCGGCGATGGCGATGAACGCCACGTAGGAGCCGATCATGTACACCTCGCCGTGGGCGAAGTTGATCATTCCAATGATGCCGTAAACCATCGTATAGCCGATGGCGATCAGGGCATACGTGCTGCCAATGGTCAGACCATTAACCAGCTGTTGGAAGAAGTGATAGATGTCAGGCATTACAGCGCTCCTAAAAACCTGATACGCATTTCACTGGTGGAGTCATTTTCCCGCCCGAGCCCCGTGGATCTGCACCCACTTCGAATTCGGGGTTTGCCAGCGAACCGCTGATGACGGTTTTGAGATTTTCAGGTGGGGAGACTAGCGGATCACGCCAGCGCGGCCCAATACGTTCGTAAAACAAAGCCCACGGCACGCCGTGGGCTTTATTGGCAGTCAGTCAGGCAGCGCCTTACTGAGGCGAAGCTTCAGTTTTTGGTTTGCCGAAGTGCCACTCGTAAACCACAAACTTGAAGTCTTTCAGGTCGCCCTTGGCGTCGAAGCTCAGGTCGCCAGTCGGGGTCTTGAAGGTGCCTTTGTGGATGGCTTCAGCCACTTTGGCGGCGTCTTCGGACTTGGCAGCCTTGATGCCTTCGGCGATCACTTCCACAGCCGAGTAGGCCGGGAACACGAACGGACCGCTCGGGTCTTCTTTCTTGGCTTTGAAGTCTTCAGCCAGTTTCTGGTTGGCCGGATCCTGGTCGAAGGATTTCGGCAGGGTCACCAGCAGGCCTTCGGAAGCGTCCTTGGCGATCTGCGAAATGGAGTCGTTACCCACGCCTTCCGGACCCATGAACTTGGCTTTCAGGCCTTTTTCCTGGGATTGACGCAGGATCAGGCCCAGCTCCGGGTGGTAGCCGCCGTAGTAGACGAAGTCGACGTTGGCTTGCTTGAGTTTGGAGATCATGGAAGAGAAGTCTTTGTCGCCGGCGTTGATGCCTTCGAACACGGCAACCTTGACGCCTTTGCCTTCCAGGGTTTTCTTCACGGCGGTGGCGATGCCTTCACCGTATTGCTGTTTGTCGTGCAGGACAGCAACGATTTTCGGTTTTACGTGATCGGCAATGTAGTTACCGGCGGCAGGGCCCTGGGCGCTGTCCAGGCCGATGGTGCGGAACACCATTTTGTAACCACGGTTGGTGATGTCCGGGCTGGTGGCAGCCGGGGTGATCATCACGACGCCTTCGTCTTCGTAGATGTCCGAAGCCGGTTGGGTGGAGCTGGAGCACAGGTGACCGACCACGAATTTCACGCCGTCGTTGACGACTTTGTTCGCGACCGCTACCGCTTGTTTAGGATCACAGGCGTCATCGTATTCAACGGCTTCGAGTTTCTTGCCGTCTACGCCGCCTTTGGCGTTGATCTGTTCGATGGCCATTTTGGCGCCACTGAACTGCATGTCGCCGTATTGGGCTACAGGGCCGGTTTTAGGGCCGGCGATGCCGATCTTGATGGTGTCAGCTGCGAACGAATGGCTGGCAACCCCGGCCAGAACCATAGCGGCAAACAGTTTGGAAATCTGCTTAGTAGCCTTAGTCATAGTGCTCCACTCTTACTGTTGTAGTTTTTATAGTCCTGGCGCCGTCGGCAGCAGAACCGGGTCAGTATCTACGACATCCCCCGGAAAAGCCCCTCGGCAACTGTACCGGTACAGTGTAGAGCGCCGATTGTCAGCCTGGGAAGCTGGCGCCGGGGGACAAAACTTGGGCGTGTCGCTTTTTTGAAAGAAAAAGACAGAATTGCGGCGGGGGTTTGACGGGCGTATAGCCAGTTTCCGTGCATTCCTTGGCTTTCCTGCTCTTTTCGTTCAGTGACTCAAATTGCATCTGGGTTTTTCTGCCGGACCACCGACGTTATCATTGCGTCGATTTCTTTTCCGGACCGTACCCATGATTGAAGAACCTAGCACCCTCTATGCCAAGCTGCTTGGTGAAACCGCATCTATTACCTGGAAAGAATTGGAACCGTTCTTTGCCAAGGGTGCCCTATTGTGGGTCGACCCTGGCCTGGATTTGATCGCCGCGGCCGAGGCAATGGCTACGGACGATGGCGAGAAAGTGGCTGCCTGGTTGGCTGCCGACAAGGTCGCCAAGCTGTCTGAAACGCGGGCGCTGGATCTTTTCGAACGTGATCCGCAGCTGTGGGCCGTGGTGGTTTCGCCGTGGATCATGATCCAGGAAAGAGCAAAGCCTTGAATGCGTGCACCTGTCTGGTGCGCGTCGCTACCGAGCAAAAGTGTGTAGGCGAGTAGCGTGATGGCAGGTTGCCGTAGAGAAAGGCCACAGCCTCACGGTGACGTAAACGTAACGGGAACAGTTGAGTGAGCGGTCGGAGGGCTGCTCAATTGTTTCTGGATATTGGGATTCGCGGCAAATTCAGTGCCGCCTTCGCGAGCTGGCTCGCTCCCACAAGGTTCAGTGATGACCCTGTGGGAGCGAGTCTGCTCGCGAATGGAGCGACGCGGTTTAGAAGGTTTTGCCCGTATGGTTATTCAGCGAAATAACCTTGGTCTTGCCAATGCGGTGACGGTAGATCTCGCGCAGGTACTTGATCGCTTTCTTCACGCAATCCCGGGACAGGCGAATGTCGTTGATCGAGACGAACTTGTCCTTGTCGTTGATCAGCTCGCGGTATTTCTTCTCGTACATCGGTTTGATCGCATACCAGTTGGTATCGAGGATCTTCGCCGGGTTTTCGAACTCGTTGAGCAAGTCGTCGATGCGCTCTTCGTCGAAATCTTCATTGATGATGAAGTCCAGCATCGAGTTGTCCAGGGTTTCGTCGAAGCGGTACGGGCTGCGGGCGAAGCAACGCTTGATGAAGGCCACGATCAGCGTCAGGAAGTCGTCCGACAGGCACGGGCTCTTGGCGATCAGGGTGGTCAGCGACAGGTTGGCCGAGGCGCCGATCACCAGCGCATAACGCTTGAGCGTGGTGTTGGGGAACAGGTTGTTGAGGTGGGTCTTCAACCGGTTCAGGTCCATGTAGGACAGCTTGTAGTCCTTCGGCAGGGAAACGATCGACACCACCGACGAACAGTTCTTGAAGAAGTGCAGGTCGTGCAAAGCTGCGGCGTCGTAGCCGGAATTCTTGTACTGCTCCAGCGACGCGCGATAGCGCTTGGACTCGATCGGCAGCAGGCTGATGCCTTCGATGGCCTGTGTGACTTTGTTGAAATGCGGCAGGTCGATGGAGCGGAAGAACAGATCGTCGATGTTCAGGCGCTGCGGCTCTTTCTCGAACACCTTGAACTTGTCGTTGGTCGGCGCCGGGCTTTCCGGGACCACGGACTCGGCGTAGGCGATCGCCACAGGGCCGGCCAGGCTCATGAACAGGTCGTTGGCATCAAGGCGAATGGTTTCGCCGATGTCGATGCCGGCGCGCCGGAAATAGTTCTGGTCGTAGTCGGTCGTTACCGCTTGCGCTGTCAGAATGTTGAAAATCTGCTGCGAGATGTATTGGTTGGCGTGCTTTTCCATGGCATTGACATCAATGTTCTGGATGTTGCCATCGTCGCTTTCTTCGGCGTAACGCATGATGTCGTTGGAGATCAGCATCATTGCGTTCCAGGGGCGGATTCGGCCCATGACGCTGGCTTCGCTGCTGTCTTCGTTGGCGAAGTTGTAGGAGAAGTCCCACTCTTCCGACAGGTATTTGCACAGCAGGCGACCGGCGTTGATATGCAACGCTTCGGACATTTCACTGCGATGATCGGAAATGTTCGGCAGGACGCAGATACCGCTGGTGAAAATCGGCTCGAAAACGAAGGAGTGACCGCTCTTGCCGTCGTGCTCGTCCATCGGCTTGGTGTCGAACGTCTTGTTCATGTACGAGTGCTGCTGGGCCAGGCCGAACTCCGAGGCCATGCCCGAGCCGGTACCGCCACCGGCGCTGAAGATCGAGAAGTACAGGCGTGATTGATTGGCCTTGATGCCGCAGCTGTCGATCAGGTACGAGTGAATCATCTTCCAGTCAGGGCTGGAAAAACGCTGGGTGTCCTTGTTCAGGATAATCTTGGCCAGGTATTGGCCAAGAATCGGCGCGTTACCGGCACCACCGGCGTGGACTTCCGACAAGTCCATGATTTTCATTTTGCTGTAGTCGCGCAGGAACCCGCTTTTTTCACCCTTGCGCGAGAAGCGGATTCGACCGGCGATGTCTTTGTCCAGGTCGCCGAGCATCACCAGCGGTTCGACCAGGAACACCGGTTTGGTGGCCTTGTTCGGCATCAGGCGCAGATTGTTGCGAATCCACTGTGCCGGGCTGTAGCCTTTTTCGGCATAGCGTTTATCCGGCGACAGGCGGTCTTCGCTGTTGAATTCGTTGAGGTAGAACTTGCGGGCGTTGTACACCAGTTCCGCGACATCCAGCGCGATGTTCGAACCGCAGCGACCCAGGCCGATCAGGCATACCGACGGGAATTCCTGGTCGTTATGCTGCTCGTTGTCGCCTTCCAGGTGCGGTGGGCGCGGGAACACCATGTCACGCAGGCCGTCGAGATTGTCGAGGATACGGTCGGTGTTGGTTTCGGTGTAATACAGGTATTGCTGGGTCGCCAGCGGACGTGACGGGAGTAATGGCTTCGACGCTATAGGGGCAGGGCTGTTCGCCGCAGGGCTCAAGGTCAGGTCGGATACCGCGGTGGCCGGATTATTTTTGGAAGTCATTATTCGCCATCTACCTGGGCTTGTTAGTCGGGCGACGCGCTGTCGTCGAACCGTCACGGAATGAGAAATCGCGTCTTTTATCAGCGCGTATTTGTCCCAAGCGTCAGAGCCGTGGCCTGAACATCGCTCGGGGGAATCCTTTCCTGAGTCATGATGAATCGGCCAATATTCGACGATCTTTAATCAAGAAGAGGCAAAATGATGTCAGCGCTACCTTCGTTGGGGTTTGCCGGAATCGGTCTGATGGGGTTGCCGATGTGCCGGCGCCTGCTGGCGGCGGGTTATCCGCTGACGGTGTGGAACCGTAATCCGGACAAGTGCACACCACTGGTCGAGGCCGGTGCCCGCCAGGTCGCCACGCCGGCAGAGTTGTGCCAGCACGCCGACGTCGTGATGTTGTGCCTGGCGGACACCTCGGTGGTGCGTACAGTGGTGTTTGGCCCTGCCGGGGTGGTCGAAGGCGCGAAAAATGGCCAGTTGCTGGTGGATTTCTCCAGTCTGGAGCCGACCGCAACCCGGGAAATGGCGGCGGAGCTCGTCAGTAAAACCGGCATGGGTTGGCTCGACGCCCCGGTGTCCGGTGGTGTGGTCGGCGCCGAGGCCGGCAGCCTGGCGATCATGGTCGGTGGCGACGCGGAAAATCTCGAACGCATCAGACCTGTGTTGTTGAGCCTGGGTCAGCGGGTGACGCACATGGGGGCGGTTGGAGCGGGGCAGGTGACCAAGGCCTGCAATCAGATGATCGTGGCGTGCAACGCCTTGGTGATTGCCGAAGTGGTGGCGCTGGCGGAGCGTTCCGGCGTCGATGCGAGCCTGATTGCCGAGGCGCTGGCCGGAGGCTTTGCCGATTCGAAACCCTTGCAGATTCTCGCCCCGCAAATGGCCGAAAGCCGCTTCGAACCGGTGAAATGGCACGTGCGGACCTTGCTCAAGGATCTGGACACAGCGGTGAAGTTTTCCCGCGAGCAGGGTTCGGCGACACCCATCAGTGGCCTGGCGGCACAGCTGATGCGGTTGCATGGCGGGCAGGGGTTCCTGGAAAAGGATCCTTCTACATTAGTGCAGATGTACCGTGAACCAGACTCAAGGACGTAAGCGTATAGGTGTGTTTGCGCTGGTTGATTTCATTCAGCACCGGAAGTAGTTCAACCAGCGGCACCGGGCGACTGAGCAGGTAACCCTGAACGAAGTCGCAGCCATGGCATTCGAGGAACTGGTATTGCTCGAAGGTTTCGACGCCTTCGGTAACCACCTCAAGATGCAGGGTGTGGGCCATGGCGATAATCGCCTGGACGATCTCCATGTCCTGGGTCGACTTGGGGATGTCCTGTATGAATGAACGGTCGATTTTCAACGTGTTGAGCGGCAAGCGCTTGAGGTAGGCCAGGGACGAATAACCGGTGCCGAAATCATCGATCGACAGCGACACGCCCAAGGCGCGAATCTGTCGCAGCTGTACCAGGGTGTCGGCAATATTGCCCATCAGCGCATTCTCGGTCACCTCCAGCTCCAGCCGTTGCGGTGCGACCCCGGTGCTGCGCAATGCCTGTTCGATTTGACCGGCCAGCTCTTCGCGCGCCAGGCTCAGGGGCGAGCAGTTCACGGCGATCTTCAGGGCTTCGCATCCCTGGTGCGACAACTCGGCGAGGTCTATACAGGCCTTGCGCAGCACCCAGTTGTCCAGTTCGGTGATCAGGCCATTGGCCTCGGCAATGGGGATGAAACGGTCCGGTGCGAGGAATCCGTGGACCGGGTGTTGCCAGCGAATCAACGCTTCAAGCTTGCTGACCTCCCCGGTTTTCAGGTCGTAGATCGGCTGGTAATAGAGCATCAGGCCCGTGTCTTCGCGCAGGGCGTTGCGCAATTCTTCCTCCAGTTGCAGTTCCAGCGTGGCGCGGGCCTTGAGGTTGGCGCTGAAGAAGTTCAGGCCGTTGCGGCCGCTACCCTTGGATTGGTACAGCGCCAGGTCGGCGTTTTTCAGCAGCTCATCGCAGGTCTTGCCGTCATCGGGAAACAGGCTGATGCCGATACTGGTGGTCATGACCATGCGCCGCCCGGCCAGCTCGATGGGCTCCTTCATTTTTTGCATGATGCGCTGCGCCATGTGCCGCGCTTCTTCGCGATCATTGAGGTTGATGAGCATGCAGAATTCGTCGCCACCGAAGCGTGCCACCACATCTTCGTGACTGCGCACCGAGCCTTTGATATGGCTGGCCAGCACCTTGAGCAATTCGTCGCCCGCGTCGTGGCCGAGGCTGTCGTTGATGCGCTTGAAATGATCGATGTCGAGAAACAGCACGGCGAGCATGCCGCCTGCATGGGTTTTCTCGATGAGTTTCTCGGCGAAGAGCTGATTGAAACCGCGGCGGTTGGTCAGGTTGGTCAGGGGGTCAAAGTGCGCCACCTGTTGCAGCGACATGCGCGCCTGATCCAGCTGGCTGAGCAGTGAATTGACCCGTTGCAGGTCATGCTCCTTATGTTGCAGTTTCTTGTCCGCCAACGCCGCACTGATGCAGCTGCCAATGATCAGCAGTGTCATCACCGCGACCGTCAGGCCCAGTTGCAGGTGATTGTTTTCCCCGGGCTGGGTCAGGAGGCTACCGCTTGGCAACACCAGATTGAAGGCCGCCATGCCGGTGAAATGCATGCTGATGATGCCTGTCCCGAGTACCAGGCTGGCGCCGTACTTGAGCAGCTGATGGAACATGCCGACGCCGTTGCGCAAGTAGCTCGCCAGCAGCAATGCCGCCAGGCTGGCGGCAATCGCCACCAGGATAGAGAGGGCGAACATGGTCGGTTGGTAGTAGACCATTGCCTGTGAGCGCAGGGCGGACATACCCACGTAATGCATGGTGGCGATGCCCAGGCCGATCCAGATCGACGCCTTGAGGCATTGCCAGAAATTCAAGGCAGGACGACTGAGTGTATGCATCGCCAGCCATGAAGTGAGCAGGGCGATCAGGAGGGAGACAAGGGTGATGGGCAACAGGTAATGCACGTTGACTGGCGCCTGGAAGGCCAGCATGCCGATGAAGTGCATGGCCCAGATCCCGCCGGCCAGGCACCCGGCACCGACCCAGCGCCAGAGTCGTCGGGAAGCGGCATTTTCCGCATGCGCGACCCGTTCGGCCAAGTCTAGCGTGGCGAAGCTGCCGGCACAGGCGACCAGATATGCCAGTAGCACCAGAAAAGGGTCATGTATGCAATTGAGTATGACCTGCCCGCTCTCTGGCAGCTCGGTAATGAAATGCAGACCAAGCCACTCCATAGCATGCCCCATGTTGTATTCCTGGCCGACGCAAGCCGCGTCGACGAATGTCCTGAAGTATAGAGGGCATGCAGGGAGCGCAAGACGTAGTGGCACATTGGTGTCAATGATTTCGGCATTAAGTTAATCGCGATTAGTGCTAAGCATCAGGCGATTTGCTTCTCAGGCATCTGGAATGCGGGCTCCAGCGCCGCCAGGCCGAACGCCGCCCGGGCTGCGTCGCAATCGGGGTTGGGCTGGCCATCGGTCCAGGACGCTTCGAATTCCCGGCAGGTGCTCGAGCGTTTTTCGTAGATCGAGCATTGCACCCTACTGCCTACGTCCCCTGCCAGACTGACGCAGCGTACGGGTTTGCACTCGGTGCCCAGCATGGCGACGCGGCTGGGGCTGATCTGTGCGACAAGCTCATCGGGCACTGTCCCTCCGGACGAAGCGCATTCACCCCAAAAAAATGACACGCGAAAATGAGAACAGCAGGCACCGCAATTCAGGCACGGACTGGCATCGGACATGGGTATTTATCTTAGGAGGGGTGGGGAACGCTGAGGGCAGACAAGGCCGCTATTCTAGGCTTCGCCAGCGGCTTGGAAAGGGGGGGCGAAAAGTATTTTTCAAGGGATGGCAGTGCGGTGAAAACATTCCCCTCGGGCCAATGAACATTGAGCCTCGCCGGTGGGCGGGGGCGGCGCTTGTGCGCTGTTTTGCCATGGGCTGGTATCAGCCTTGCGAATGATGACAGACAGCTGTGGCGGGCCTGTCTAGATTGCTGTTACCGGGGACAGTGACGCCCCAATAACAATAAAAGAGACGGACCCATGCAGAACTCGACCCAAGCGGCGAATGCCTGGCGCATTCTGTTCCTGCTGTTCCTGGCCAACCTGTTCAACTTTTTCGACCGCACCATCCCGGCCATCATCATCGAACCGATCCGGATGGAATGGCATCTCAGCGATTTTCAGCTGGGCATCATCGGCACTGCATTCACTATTGTCTACGCGATCGCCGGCCTGCCCCTGGGGCGGATGGCCGACACCGGTTCGCGCAGCAAACTGATGGGCTGGGGCCTGGCGGTGTGGAGCGGGCTGACCGCGGTCAATGGCATGGTCGGCAGTTTCTGGAGCTTTCTGCTCGTGCGCATGGGCATCGGCATCGGTGAAGCCAGCTATGCGCCCGCCGCCAACTCGCTGATCGGCGACTTGTTTCCGGCGCATCGCCGGGCGCGGGCCATGGGGATTTTCATGCTCGGGCTGCCGTTGGGGCTGTTGCTGGCGTTCTTTACCATCGGAGCGATGGTCAAGGCGTTCGACAGCTGGCGCGCGCCGTTCTTTATCGCCGCGGTGCCGGGGTTGATCCTGGCGATCTTCATGTTCTACATCAAGGAACCCAAACGCGGTGCCGCGGAAAGCGTGCAGGTGTCGCAGGAGAAAGTTGACCGTCCGATCCGCCGTGTCCTCGCAGTGCCGACCTTCCTGTGGCTGGTGCTGGCCGGGCTGTGCTTCAACTTCGCCACCTATGCCTGTAACTCGTTTCTGGTGCCGATGCTGCAGCGCTATTTCCTGATGCCATTGCAGGAAGCGGCGGTGGCGACCGGGGTCATCGTCGGTGTAACCGGCCTGGTAGGACTGACCCTGGGTGGCTGGATCGCAGACAAGATCCACCAGCGGGTTGCCAATGGTCGTCTGTTGTTCGCCGCGTTCAGTCTGATTATTTCCACCCTCTGCACGGCATGGGCGCTGCATTCGGGGCGGATTGAAATCGGCATCTTTGTAGCGGTGTTCAGTCTGGGCTGGCTGTTTGCCTATAACTTCTACACCTGCGTTTACACGGCGATCCAGGACGTGGTCGAGCCGCGTCTGCGAGCGACGGCCATGGCATTGTTCTTCGCCGGGTTGTATCTGCTGGGCGGTGGGCTGGGGCCGGTGGTGGTCGGTGCCTTGTCCGATCACTTTGCGCATACGGCCATGCTGTCGGCTGGAGCCGAACAGATGACCGAGGCATTCAAGGCGGTCGGCCTGCATGATGCGATGTACCTGATACCGGTGGCGTTGTTTTTCACCATGGTGTTTCTGGTGTTGGCATCGCGGTGTTTTGTACGCGATGCCAAGCGGATGAAGGATGGGTTGGTGGCGGTGGTTGAGCCTGAGGGTGCTGCGGCGACTGCGTAATCGCCATCGCGAGCAGGCTCGCTCCCACATTTGGAATGCATTCCCCTGTAGGAGCGAGCCTGCTCGCGAAGAGGCCATCAACAGCAACCACAAAACTCAAGCAAACAAAAAGGCCCGCATCGCTGCGGGCCTTCTTGTTTATCGGTGGAGCAGGGGGGCTTAACCCGCCACCAACACCCGGATCGCTTCCAGCCGCAGCGCAGCCTTGTCGAGCATGGCCAGGCCTTGTTCGCGCTGTTTACGCAGGGCAACCAGTTCGCTGTCGCGTACGGTCGGGTTGACCGCTTGCAACGCGGTCAGGCGCGCCAGTTCTTCGTCGGTATCGGCTGCCAGGCGACGTTGCGCCTCGGCCACGCGTTCGGCATGGCGCGGATAGATCTTGTCTTCGCCGGCGTTGATCCGTGGCGTCAACTGATCGCGCTGGGCCTGGATAAACTTGTTGGCGCTGGCGCGGGGAACGCTTTCCAGTTGATCGTTCAGGGTTTCGAACGACACCCGGGCCGACAGGTCATTGCCATTGGCATCGAGCAGGCAGCGCAGGGCGGCAGGCGGCAGGTAACGCCCCAATTGCAGCGAGCGTGGCGCGACCACTTCGCTGACGTAGAGCAGTTCGAGCAACACGGTGCCGGGTTTCAGTGCCTTGTTCTTGATCAACGCCACCGCGGTGTTGCCCATGGAACCGGACAACACCAGGTCCATGCCGCCCTGCACCATCGGGTGTTCCCAGGTGATGAACTGCATGTCTTCGCGCGACAGCGCCTGGTTGCGGTCGTAGGTGATGGTCACGCCTTCGTCATCGCCCAGCGGGAAGCTGGCATCGAGCATTTTTTCGCTCGGCTTGAGGATCAGGGCGTTTTCCGAATGGTCCTCGCTGTCGATGCCGAAAGCGTCGAACAGGGTTTCCATGTAGATCGGCAGGGCGAACTGGTCGTCCTGCTCGAGAATCGCTTCAACCAGTGCTTCGCCTTCGCCAGCACCGCCGGAATTGAGCTCCAGCAAGCGGTCGCGGCCGGTGTGCAGTTCGGCTTCCAGACGCTCGCGCTCGGTACGGGCTTCGTCGATCAGTGTTTGCCATTCTGCATCGTCGGCCTCTTCCAGCAGCGGCAACAGGCGCGGGCCGAACTGATGCTGCAAGGCGTTGCCGGTCGGGCAGGTATTGAGGAACGCATTGAGCGCCTCGTGGTACCACTGGAACAGGCGCTCTTGCGGGCTGGTTTCCAGATACGGGACGTGCAGTTCGATGATGTGTTTCTGGCCGATCCGGTCCAGACGACCGATACGCTGTTCCAGCAGGTCCGGGTGGGACGGCAGGTCGAACAGTACCAGGTGATGGGAGAACTGGAAGTTGCGGCCTTCACTGCCGATTTCCGAGCAGATCAGCACTTGCGCGCCAAACTCTTCGTCGGCGAAGTAGGCGGCGGCACGGTCGCGTTCGAGGATGTTCATGCCCTCGTGGAACACCGTGGCCGGGATGCCGGAACGCACACGCAGGGCGTCTTCCAGGTCCATGGCGGTTTCAGCGTGGGCGCAGATCACCAGCACTTTGGTGCGCTTGAGCATTTTCAACTGGTCGATCAGCCATTCGACGCGCGGGTCGAATTTCCACCAGCGCTCTTCTTCGCTGGCGTCCGGCTGGGCCTGGAAGCTGACCTCCGGGTACAGCTCGGCGTGATCGCCCAACGGCAGTTCGAGGTATTCGTCCGGGCACGGCAACGGGTAGGGGTGCAGTTTGCGTTCCGGGAAACCCTGCACAGCGGCACGGGTATTACGGAACAACACGCGACCGGTGCCGTGGCGGTCGAGCAGTTCGCGCACCAGGCGGGCGCTGGCTTCGGTGTCGCCATCGTTGACCGCTTCCAGCAAGGCTTCGCCTTCGTTGCCGAGGAAACCGTGGATGGTCTTGTGCGCTTGCGGCGACAAACGTCCCTGGTCCAGCAGTTCCTGAACGGCTTCGGCCACCGGGCGATAGTTTTCGCTCTCGGCGCGGAATGCGTGCAGGTCATGGAAACGGTTTGGGTCGAGCAGGCGCAGACGGGCGAAGTGACTGTCCTGGCCCAGTTGTTCCGGGGTTGCGGTCAACAACAGCACGCCGGGAATGGTTTCGGCGAGTTGCTCGACCAGCGAGTATTCAGGGCTGACCTGATCTTCGTGCCACACCAGGTGGTGCGCTTCGTCGACCACCAACAAGTCCCAGCCAGCGGCGAACAGCGCGTCCTGGGCCTTCTCGTCGTCCACCAGCCATTCCAGTGCAACCAGCGCGAGCTGGGTGTCTTCGAACGGGTTGGAGGCATCGCTTTCGATGAAGCGTTCTTCGTCGAACAGCGCGACCTGCAAGTTAAAGCGGCGGCGCATCTCCACCAGCCACTGGTGCTGAAGGTTTTCCGGCACCAGGATCAGCACGCGATTGGCGCGACCCGAGAGCAGTTGGCGATGGATCACCAGGCCGGCTTCGATGGTTTTACCCAGACCCACTTCGTCCGCCAGCAGAACCCGTGGCGCGATGCGGTCGGCGACTTCACGGGCGATGTGCAATTGGTGCGCGATCGGTTGCGCACGCACGCCACCCAGGCCCCACAGCGAGGACTGCAACTGGCGACTGGTGTGTTCAAGGGTGTGGTAACGCAGGGAGAACCAGGCCAGCGGGTCGATCTGGCCGGCGAACAGACGGTCGCTCGCCAGGCGGAACTGGATAAAGTTCGACAGTTGGGTTTCCGGCAGGGTGACCACTTCGTTCTGGGCGTTGAGGCCGTGGTAAACCAGCAGGCCATCCATGTCGTCGACTTCGCGGACGGTCAGTTTCCAGCCTTCGAAGTGCGTGATGGTGTCACCCGGCGAAAACCGCACGCGAGTGAGGGGCGCATTTCGCAGCGCGTACTGGCGGGTGTCGCCAGTGGCCGGGTAGAGCACGGTCAACAAGCGGCCGTCCTGTGCCAGAACGGTGCCTAAACCCAGCTCGGCTTCGCTGTCACTGATCCAGCGTTGCCCCGGTTGATACTGCTGCGCCATGCTGCCTGACTCCCACCTTGAAAAAGCGGGCTATCTTAACGGAATGAGGGCTTCAGGGCCAAAGGACTCTCAGAAAAACTCTCGGGTTTACGTTAGCCCACTTACGCACGCTGCGTGGGCTACGGCACCACCGAGTGCCAATCGGGTCACAGTTTGCGACCGATGGCTCAAGTCACCCTCCCGGCGGCCGACAGCCTGCTCACAGGAGACCCATAAATATGCTGCCACCGATGCTTCCCTTGAGCGCCGTGCCAATCACTTCCCAGCACGACCCGGTCCGCCCACGTCCGGACATCGCGCCTGTGGTGCCAATGCAGGAAAGCTCCAGTGACAGCACCATCGACCTGAAACACCGCAACCCCGAAGAAGCAGCCTTGTTGTTGCGCGAGGAGCAGCGCCGGCAGCAGGAGCGCGAGCGTCGCCGCCGTGAAGCCGACGATGATCCCGAAGCGTATCTGGCAATTCCCGGTGATGACCTCAATGCCGACAACACCGTGCCGGTGGCACCGTTGATGGAAGATCAGCCGCGCCAGGGGTTGTGGGTCGATATCGAGATTTGAGGTCGCGACTGGTCAGCGCCGTCGCCAGACCGCATTATTGGTGCATCCCTGCCGAATGATGCGGCAGATGACCAACATTCCAAGCGATGCACTGAACGCCATGAGCCAAGACGACAAGCTGATCGACCTCAACGCCGAACGCGCCAAGCGCGTCCATGACCTCAACGACAAGCGCCTGAATGAAATGCGCCAGGCGTTCGAACAGGCCATGCCCCTGGGTAAAGCGAAGAAAAACCCGAAAGCCAAATCGAAGAACAAGCCGAAAAAACGTTGACCCCCGCATCGGTTGATGCGGGTCAGTTTTTCCCCTCCTTATAGGCCCGGCCCCGGGCAACATTGATCCCGGTCAATATTCTCTCCTGCCCGATTGGTTACCTTAACTCCATCGCAGCAAGGCAACTGCAGGAGAGGCGTCATGTTTTTCGACAACGTGGTGATCGCCGGAGTGCTGACTGTCAGCCTCATGTTGGTGTTTTTTGCAGGGTTCGGATTTTTTATCTGGAAGGATTCGCACAAGCGGAGAAAACCGTAGGTCTTTCTTGATGCAATGAGCACGCAAGGCATTTTGGGCAACTTCGGTTGCCCTTTTTTTTGCCTGCGAAATTCTATCGGTAAACACGTAACCCTGTAGGAGCGAGCCTGCTCGCGATAGCGGTGGGACAGTCAACATTGATGCTGTATGTGATGGCCTCATCGCGAGCAGGCTCGCTCCTACAGTGATTTGTGGTGTAGCGAAGATTCGGCAATAAAAAAGGCGCGGTCCTCACGGAACGCGCCTTTTTCATTCAGCAGCGTATCAGCTACCCAGTGCCTTCGAAGCCAGCCAGAACAGGCCCGCCGACAGGGCGACCGTGGCTGGCAGGGTCAGCACCCAGGCCAGCAGGATGGTCTTGACGGTGCCGCCTTGCAGGCCGCTTTTGTTGGCGACCATGGTCCCGGCAACACCCGAGGACAGTACATGGGTGGTGGAAACCGGTAGGCTGAAGACGTTGGCCAGGCCGATCAGGCTGGCGGTGGTGATCTGTGCCGACATACCCTGGGAGTAGGTCATGCCTTGCTTGCCGATCTTCTCGCCGATGGTCAGTACCACGCGTTTCCAACCCACCATGGTGCCCAGGCCCAGCGCCAGTGCAACTGCCAGAATCACCCAGAAAGGCGCGTACTCGGTGGTGGTGGTCAGATCCTTGCGCAGCTTGTCCAGGTCGGCCTTTTCACGGGCGGCCAGGAATGGCAATTTGCTGACCTTCTTCGCGGTATCGTCCAGGCACAGCAGGTAGCGGCGTACTTCGATACGGCTTTCCGACGACAGCGAGTGGTAGTCCGCAACGCCTTTCAGGGTACCGAGCAAGGCATCGATGGTCGGTTCGGTCTGTTGCGGGTTGCAGCGGAATTTCTCCGGCAGATCGCCTTCCACGCTTTTACCCAGGGCCAGGAACTCGCCCAGGGAATCGGCATTGCGCTTGTAGAACTGGCTCAAGTGCAAGGTGGCGTCACGGGTACGCTCGATCTGGTAGGTGGTGCTGCTCAGGTCGAGCACGAACTGTGCAGGCACGATACCGATCAGCACCAGCATGATCAGGCCGATACCTTTCTGACCGTCGTTGGAACCGTGCACGAAGCTGACGGCCATGGCCGAGATCACCAATACCAGGCGGTTCCAGAACGGAGGGTGCTTCTTGTCGTCGATCTTGCGACGCTGTTCCGGCGTCTTGTGCATCTTTGACAGCGGACGCCACCATTTGAGGCCGATCAGTATCAGCGCGGCGATCAGGAAACCTGCCATGGGCGAGAACACCAGCGAAGCACCGATATCGATCGCCTTCTGCCAGTTCACGCCGTCAGCCAACGGAATATCGTTGATCAGGGCGTTGGCCAGGCCTACGCCGAGGATCGAACCGATCAGCGTGTGGGAGCTGGAGGCGGGGATACCGAAGTACCAGGTGCCCAGGTTCCAGGTGATGGCTGCGGCGAGCAACGAGAACACCATCGCCAGGCCATGGCCGGTATTCACGTTGATCAGCAGTTCTACCGGCAGCAGGTGGACAATGGCATACGCCACGCCAACGCCGCCCAGCAATACACCGAGGAAATTGAACACACCGGAAAAAAACACGGCCAGATGAGGCGGCATTGCTTTGGTGTAGATAACAGTGGCTACCGCGTTAGCGGTGTCATGAAATCCATTGATGAACTCGAAGGCGAGGACAAAAGCCAGGGCGAGCAAGAGGCTCACAAGCACCCAAGCATCCAGTCCGCTGAATAAATCGATCATGAAGGTTTTCTGACCCGGTCATAAGGGGGCGCGATTATGCCAGAAAAGACTATCAATCGATGCACTAGCTGCTCATCGGTAACATTCTTCAATGAAATATTTTGCAGCCACGCCCGCAGCCCCGGCGATTTTTCGGGGTTTGCAAGTCATTGAATTTCTTGGGAACGCAGTCGCCACAAGGGTTTCACTCACTTGGGGGAGCGATTGGACCGCTTGTGTGAAATTTCTGAAAGGGAGGTCAGATGTGAGCCTTTTACCCTGTCAGATGGACAAAGTAGCCGCTGCCCGCTCGTAGCGGGCGCAGAAGACTACATCAATACACCCCGCTTTTAACGGGTGTAAATGCAGACCCCGAAAGGCTTCAAGCCGAGGTGCTCATGGCTCTTCGGCCTTGAGTTCCTTTTCCATTTTTTCCAGTTCCTGCTTGAAAACCTGATCCTGAACGGTGGCGCGTTTACGCCAGGGTTTGCGTTCCGGTTCGGGCTGGGCGGCGTAGGTGGTGACTTCCCCGCCGTAAACTTCCTTGTAGCGTTGTTCCTGGCGCTCAAGTTCCGCGCGCAGTTCGTCTTTCGTCACAGTGCTACCTGATTGAGTTGAGATGAATTCTGGTGAAACGCGCTGCGTTCAATGTATTGATCACGCTCGTCGGAAGGACAAGGCCCAGGCAGGCATTGTTTTTACGGCAGGGGCAATCAGTACATCCATGTTGCAGGCGGCCACGGCACCAGAGATAAATAGCTGACGTAGCATCAGATTCCTGTTTCGGCGAGCGCGTTGGCGATGCAGATGCAGTCAGCGTCGGACGCTTGCCGGGGACGGTGGCGATGGAACATCACAGCACCGGGTAGCGGGATCGGCGAACAACAAATCGCCTGGCTACTGAATTGCATTATAGCGAGCGATTCACAGAACACTATCGCCAAAGAGTTAAAAGTGGATCTTGGCGTGTGATTGTTTTGTTGCCCGCAACTTCAATGGCAACTAGCGCGCTGGCGGATGTCACAGTGCAACGATGCCTTTCTGGCGCCATTAAGTCGGAACAACTTGGGAGGCAACTACGTCCACCTTTAACACCGCATTCCAGTCTGCTCGAAAGTATATAAGGAAGGTCGCGTATTTCGGCCAGTGGGCAGGCGGGATGTGGAGGAGGTCGATTGCGATTATCGGTCGATGGTTCGATAATCGCCCGATCTTGGTTGGCCGGGGTTGTTTGCCGGACCCATGCCGCTTGTAATAGTCGCTGATCCGTTTGGGAAAGGACCATATATGAACGATCAACTGCGCAATTCCTTCGCTTCAGTGGCACCGCCGATCGTCGCTTCGCCAGCCAAGCGGATTCAGGCCCTGACCGGTGACCCGGACTTCATGACCTCGCTGGCCCGTGGGCTGGCTGTGGTGCAAGCGTTTCAGGAGCGCAAGCGACACCTCACCATTGCCCAGATCAGTCACCGCACGGAAATTCCCCGCGCCGCTGTCAGACGTTGCCTGCATACCCTGATCAAACTCGGCTACGCCACCACCGACGGTCGTACCTATTCATTGCTGCCCAAGGTGCTGACCCTCGGCCATGCCTATGTATCCTCGACCCCGCTGGCCGTTTCTGCCCAGCCGTACCTGGACCGTATGAGCGAGCAACTGCATGAGGCCTGCAACATGGCCACCCTGGAAGGCGATGACATTCTCTATATCGCCCGCTCGGCGACAACCCAGCGTCTGATTTCGGTGGACCTCTCGGTGGGCGGGCGCTTGCCGGCGTATTGCACGTCGATGGGCAGGATTCTGCTGGCTGCCCTGGATGACACTTCGCTGGGTGAATACCTCGATCACGCCGACCTGCAAGCCAAGACCAGTCGCACTATCCATACCCCTGAAGCGTTGCTCGAATGCCTGCAGGAAGTGCGTAAACAAGGTTGGTGCATCGTCGATCAGGAACTCGAACAGGGCCTGCGTTCGATTGCCGTACCGGTGTACGACGCTTCCGGTCAGGTGGTCGCGGCACTCAACGTCAGTACCCATGCGGGGCGAGTCAGTCGTAACGAACTTGAACAGCGTTTCCTTCCTGGTTTGTTAAGTGCCAGCCGCGACCTCAGCGCGCAGCTGTTTGCCTAAGCTGTTCGATAATCGCACGGAGTCGCGTCGGGTGAATTGACGCTGTTTGCTGCGGATTATTACTGTCGCGGCTGCGCCAGCTTCGGCTGGCTCCTGTACGACTGCGTACTTCGCATGGAATAAAAATAATGAACCAGCCTCAGTCTGCTGTAGGAAACTGCCTAGACGTGCAGTCCTTCATCAATGCCCAACCGATCTCGCGCTACCAGTGGCGCGTAGTGATCCTCTGTTTCCTGATTGTCTTCCTCGATGGCCTCGACACCGCCGCCATGGGGTTCATTGCCCCCGCCCTGTCTCAGGACTGGGGCATCGACCGCGCCAGCCTGGGCCCGGTGATGAGTGCGGCATTGATCGGCATGGTTTTCGGTGCGCTGGGTTCCGGCCCATTGGCTGACCGCTTCGGGCGAAAAATCGTACTGGTGAGCGCCGTGTTGTTGTTCGGCGCGTTCAGCCTGGCCTCGGCCTACAGCACCAATGTCGATCAGTTGCTGGTACTGCGCTTCCTCACTGGCCTGGGCCTGGGGGCCGGGATGCCGAACGCCACCACGCTGCTGTCGGAGTACACGCCGGAGCGCAAGAAGTCCCTGCTGGTGACCAGCATGTTCTGCGGTTTCAATTTGGGCATGGCTGGTGGCGGGTTCATTTCGGCCAAACTGATTCCCGCCTTCGGCTGGCACAGCCTGTTGCTGATCGGCGGGATCTTGCCGTTGATCCTTGCTGTCGTCTTGCTGCTCTGGCTGCCGGAATCGGCGCGCTACCTCGTCGTCCGCAATCGCGGTAACGACAAGGTGCGCAAGGCCCTGGCGCCCATCGACCCGACAGTGGTCGCCCAGGCCGCAAGCTTCAGCGTGCCGGAACAGAAAACCGTGAAAGCGCGCAATGTCTTTGCGGTGATCTTCTCCGGTACCTACAGCGTCGGCACCTTGTTGCTGTGGCTGACCTACTTCATGGGCCTGGTGATTGTTTACTTGCTGACCAGTTGGCTGCCGACCCTGATGCGCGACAGTGGCGCGAGCATGGAGCAGGCTGCATTCATCGGTGCGCTGTTCCAGTTTGGCGGTGTGTTAAGTGCAGTGGGCGTGGGTTGGGCGATGGATCGGTTCAATCCGCACAAGGTCA
Source organism: Pseudomonas sp. WPR_5_2 (assembly GCF_003634475.1). Classification (NCBI taxonomy): domain Bacteria; kingdom Pseudomonadati; phylum Pseudomonadota; class Gammaproteobacteria; order Pseudomonadales; family Pseudomonadaceae; genus Pseudomonas; species Pseudomonas sp. WPR_5_2. The sequence goes on from NZ_RBLA01000003.1 coordinate 277,557, forward strand.
TCGGCACTTTCTACCTGTTGGCCGGGGTGTTTGCCTACGCGGTGGGGCAGAGCCTGGGCAACATCGCAGTACTGGCGACCCTGGTGCTGGTGGCCGGGATGTGTGTCAACGGTGCGCAATCGGCGATGCCGTCGCTGGCCGCGCGGTTTTATCCGACCCAGGGGCGAGCCACCGGTGTGTCGTGGATGCTGGGTATCGGCCGCTTCGGCGCGATCCTCGGCGCCTGGATGGGCGCAACGCTGCTGGGCCTGGGCTGGAATTTCGAGCAGGTGCTGACGGCGTTGGTGATCCCGGCGGCGCTGGCGACCACGGCGGTGGTGATCAAGGGCATGGTCAGTCATGCGGATGCGACCTGACAGGTTGATCCGCAATCTTCAGTGATGCTGATGGCCTCATCGCGGGCAAGCCTTGCTCCCACAGGTCTGTGTCGTTCCCAAGTCGGATAAACGCCTCGGACCTGTGGGAGCAAGGCTTGCCCGCGATGCTTTTGGGATCGGTAGGTACGCAACAATGTGTTCGATAATCGAACACTCAGTCGATTATCGGATTGTTTGACGTTTTTCACAGGCTTAATCTTCAGTCATTCCGGCGCTGCGCATCGGCGCCTTTTTCGACCACTGTTGGTTAATAACAAATGGGAGCCTGCCCCAATGGCTGAAATTCTTTCGCTGCATGACGCGGTGAAGCAGTTCGTGAACGACGGCGATACCGTTGCGCTCGAAGGCTTCACTCACCTGATCCCGACGGCGGCGGGTCACGAAATCATTCGCCAGGGCAAGAAAGACCTGACCCTGGTGCGCATGACCCCTGACCTGATCTACGACCAGTTGATCGGTGCCGGTTGTGCCCGCAAGCTGATTTTCTCCTGGGGTGGTAACCCGGGTGTCGGTTCGCTGCATCGTCTGCGCGATGCAGTCGAGAAGCAGTGGCCACACGCGCTGGAAATCGAAGAACACAGCCACGCCGACCTGGCCAATGCCTACGTCGCGGGGGCCTCCGGCCTGCCGTTTGCGGTGCTGCGTGCCTACGCCGGTTCCGATTTGCCGAAGGTCAACCCGCTGATCAAGTCCGTGACCTGCCCGTTCACCGGTGAAGTGCTGGCGGCGGTGCCTTCGGTGCGCCCGGACATCACCGTGATTCACGCGCAGAAAGCCGACCGCAAGGGCAACGTGCTGCTGTGGGGCATTCTCGGCGTGCAGAAAGAAGCCGCGCTGGCTGCCAAGCGTTGCATCGTCACCGTCGAAGAGATCGTCGACGACTTGAATGCACCGATGAACTCCTGCGTGTTGCCGACCTGGGCCTTGAGCGCCGTCTGCCATGTGCCGGGTGGCGCGCATCCGTCCTACGCCCACGGCTACAACGAACGCGACAACCGCTTCTACCAGGCCTGGGACCCGATTGCCCGCGACCGTGAAACCTTCACCGCGTGGATCAACGAGTACATCCACGGCAGCGCTGACTTCAGCGAGTTCCAGGCCAAACTGGCCGCCGCTTCGGAGGCGAAGTAATGACTTACACCACCAATGAAATGATGACCGTCGCCGCTGCCCGTCGCCTGAAAAACGGTTCGGTGTGCTTCGTGGGCATCGGCCTGCCATCGAAAGCGGCCAACCTGGCGCGCCTGACGTCCTCGCCGGATGTCGTGCTGATCTACGAATCGGGTCCGATCGGTGCCAAGCCGAGCGTATTGCCGCTGTCGATCGGTGACGGCGAACTGGCGGAAACCGCCGACACCGTGGTCCCGACCGGTGAGATTTTTCGCTACTGGCTGCAGGGCGGTCGCATTGACGTCGGTTTCCTCGGTGCGGCCCAGGTTGACCGTTTCGGCAACATCAACACCACAGTGGTGGGCGACTACCACGCACCGAAAGTCCGCCTGCCGGGCGCCGGCGGCGCACCGGAAATCGCTGGCTCGGCCAAGAGCGTGCTGATCATCCTCAAGCAATCGGCGCGTTCGTTCGTCGACAAGCTCGACTTCATTACCTCGGTCGGCCACGGCGAGGGCGGCGATTCGCGCAAGCGTCTGGGTCTGCCGGGTGCCGGTCCGGTCGGCATCATTACCGACCTGTGCACCATGGAGCCGGAAGCCGGCACCAACGAATTTGTGGTTACCGCGCTGCACCCGGGCATCACCCGCGAGCAAGTGGTTGCCGCCACCGGTTGGCCGATTCGCTTTGCCGCCAGTGTCGACACCACTGCCGAGCCGACCGAAATCGAATTGACCGCCCTGCGCGATCTGGAAGCCCGTACCGCGGCGGCCCACGGCCAAGCCCCTGGAGAAGCGTGATGCGTGACGTTTATATCTGCGACGCGATTCGTACCCCCATCGGCCGTTTCGGCGGTGGCCTGTCGGCAGTACGTGCCGACGATCTGGCCGCCGTGCCGATCAAGGCACTGATGGAGCGCAACCCGACCGTGGACTGGACGGCGGTGGACGAAGTGTTCCTCGGCTGCGCCAACCAGGCCGGTGAAGACAACCGTAACGTGGCGCGCATGGCGCTGCTGCTGGCCGGCCTGCCGGACACCATTCCCGGCGTTACTCTCAATCGCCTTTGCGCGTCGGGCATGGATGCCATCGGCACCGCGTTCCGCGCCATCGCCAGTGGCGAAATGGAGCTGGCGATTGCCGGCGGTGTCGAGTCGATGTCCCGCGCGCCGTTCGTGATGGGCAAGGCCGACGCTGCGTTTTCGCGCAACATGAAACTCGAAGACACCACCATCGGCTGGCGCTTCATCAACCCGCTGATGAAAGCCCAGTATGGCGTGGACGCGATGCCGCAGACCGGCGACAACGTCGCGCAGGACTACGAAGTGTCCCGCGAAGATCAGGATGCGTTCGCCCTGCGCAGCCAGCAACGCACGGCCGCCGCGCAAGCCGTTGGTTTTTTCGCTGAAGAAATCGTCGAAGTGCGGATTGCCCACAAGAAGGGTGAAACCGTGGTCAGCCAGGATGAGCACCCTCGCGCCGACACGTCCCTGGAAGTCCTGGCCAAGTTGAAGCCAGTGAACGGCCCGGACAAAACCGTCACGGCGGGCAACTCCTCAGGCGTCAATGACGGTGCCGCCGCGTTGATCCTGGCCAGCGCCGAAGCGGTGAAAAAACACGGCCTGACCGCTCGCGCCAAAGTGCTGGGCATGTCCAGTGCCGGTGTTGCGCCACGGGTGATGGGCATCGGCCCGGTGCCGGCGGTACGCAAACTGACCGAGCGCCTGGGTGTGGCGGTCAGCGATTTCGATGTCATCGAACTCAACGAAGCCTTCGCCAGCCAGGGCCTGGCGGTGCTGCGTGAACTGGGCCTGGCGGACGACGCACCTCAGGTCAACCCGAACGGCGGCGCGATTGCCTTGGGTCACCCATTGGGCATGACGGGTGCGCGACTGGTGCTGACCGCGTTGCGTCAGTTGGAAAAAACCGGTGGCAAGAAAGGTCTGGCGACCATGTGCGTCGGCGTCGGCCAGGGTCTGGCCCTGGCGATCGAACGCGTCTGATACGCCCCGTCGGCTAATAAGAACTGAGGAAAGTGTAATGACTGACAAGCCTGGATACCGTCGTCCGCAGGCGGGCACTCAGCCGGACTATCTGCACCCGACCTACCAATCCACCAACCTGCGTTCGCCGTCCAAGCCGTTGGTGTTCCTGCCGCATTCGTTGTCGGAAATCACCGGGCCGACCATCGGCGCCGAGCGTGTCAGCGAGAACGACAACGACCTGACCGCCCAGCACAAGGGCGAGCCACTGGGTGAGCGCATCATCATTCACGGCCGCGTGCTGGATGAAAACGGCTTGCCGGTGCCAGGAATTCTGGTGGAGATCTGGCAGGCCAACGCCGCCGGTCGCTACAACCATGCCCGCGACCTGCACGACGCGCCGCTGGACCCGAACTTCACCGGCACCGGTCGCACCGTGACCGACGCCGATGGCTGGTACCAGTTCCAGACCATCAAGCCCGGCGCCTATCCGTGGGGTAACCACCACAACGCCTGGCGCCCGGCGCATATCCATTTCTCGTTGTTTGGGCCGAGCATCCTGACGCGCCTGGTGACGCAGATGTATTTCCCGGGCGACCCGTTGCTGGCGTACGACCCGATCTACAACTGCGTGCCCGATACCAGCGCCAAAGAGCGACTGATCGCCAGTTTCGACCTGGAAAAAACCATCCCTTCCTATGCCCTCGGTTATCGCTGGGACATCGTCTTGCGCGGCCGCGATGCCACGCCGATGGAGAAATAAGATGACGCTGACTGCGACCACGTCCCACACCGTCGGGCCGTACTACCACATCGGCCTGACCTGGCTGAACCGTGAAAACCTTACCGTTGAACAAACCCTGGGTGAGCGCGTGGCGATCTCGGGGCAAGTGGTCGACGGCAACGGCGATGTCGTCAACGACGCGATGCTGGAAGTCTGGCAGGCCAACGCCGCCGGCAAGTACGACCACCCCGAAGACGATCAGGACAAGCCCCTGGACCCGCACTTCGAAGGGTTCGGCCGGGTGCCGGTGGATGCCGAAGGGCGTTTCCGTTTCACTACGATCAAACCGGGCACGGTTGAAGGCCTCAAGGGCACGACCCAGGCGCCGCATCTGGTGGTGCTGGTGTTTGCCCGTGGCCTGGTCAAGCACCTGCTGACACGGATTTACTTCGAGGGTGACGCGGCGAATGTGAACGATCCTCTGCTGGAATGCGTGCCGGCCGAGCGTCGTGGCACTTTGCTGGCGAAGCAGGATGCGAGCGGTGTGTACCAGTGGAATGTGATTCTGCAGGGTGCCGATGCTGAGACGGTGTTTTTCGATTATTGAGAACAGCGTAAATCCTTGTGGGAGCGAGCCTGCTCGCGAAAGCGGCGTGTCAGTACCATCAATGCTGAATGACACACCACATTCGCGAGCAGGCTCGCTCCCACAGGGGGAATGATGTGGCAGATGTATCTGTGGAACGGGACTGTTGCAAAGTATGTCTAGACTCTCACTGTCCCCATTGAGTGAAAAACAATGACAACACCAACCGCTTCACCCGCGCTATATACCGGCGAAGAGCGTAGAAAACGGATCTTTGCCATTGTCGGCGCCTCGTCCGGCAACCTGGTCGAATGGTTCGACTTCTATGTCTACGCCTTCAGTGCGCTCTATTTCGCGCCGGCCTTTTTCCCCTCCGACAACCCCACGGTGCAGTTGGTCAATACCGCCGGCGTGTTTGCCGCCGGGTTTCTGATGCGACCGATTGGCGGCTGGATTTTCGGTCGGTTGGCAGACAAGCACGGGCGCAAGAATTCGATGGTGATCTCGATTCTGATGATGTGCTTCGGCTCGTTGCTGATCGCTTGCCTGCCGACCTACAGCAGCATCGGGATCTGGGCGCCGATTCTGTTGCTGTTCGCACGTTTGCTCCAGGGCCTGTCGGTCGGTGGCGAGTACGGCACCACCGCCACCTACATGAGTGAAGTCGCCCTCAAGGGGCAGCGCGGTTTTTTTGCTTCGTTCCAGTACGTGACGCTGATTGGCGGGCAACTGCTGGCGGTGTTGGTCGTCGTGATCCTGCAACAGTTCCTCAGTGAAGACGAGTTGCGTGCCTACGGTTGGCGGATCCCGTTCGTGGTAGGGGCCATGGCGGCGCTGGTTTCGCTTTATCTGCGTCGTTCGCTGAAAGAAACCTCCAGCAAGGAAATGCGCGAAAACAAGGATGCCGGCAGCATCGGTGCACTGTTCCGCGACCATAAAGCCGCGTTCATCACTGTGCTCGGTTACACCGCAGGTGGTTCGCTGATTTTCTACACCTTTACCACGTACATGCAGAAGTACCTGGTGAACACCGCCGGCATGCCGGCCAAGACCGCCAGCTACATCATGACCGGCGCGCTGTTCCTCTATATGTGCATGCAACCGGTTTTCGGCATGCTCGCCGACAAGATTGGCCGGCGTAACTCGATGTTGTGGTTCGGTGCCCTCGGTACGCTGTGCACCGTACCGATTCTGCTGAGTTTGAAAACTGTCGGCAGCCCGTTCCTGGCTTTTGTGTTGATTACCCTGGCCTTGGCGATCGTCAGTTTCTACACCTCCATCAGTGGCCTGGTAAAAGCCGAAATGTTTCCGCCCGAGGTGCGTGCACTGGGTGTCGGCCTGGCGTATGCGGTAGCGAATGCGATCTTCGGTGGTTCGGCGGAATATGTGGCCTTGAGTCTCAAGGCCGTCGGCATGGAAAACGCCTTCTACTGGTACGTGACGGTGATGATGGCGGTGGCGTTCCTGTTCAGCCTGCGCTTGCCGAAACAGGCCGCGTATCTGCACCACGACCTTTGATCTTTACGCGGGCCTGACCGGCCCGCGCTTCCAGGGACTGTTTATGAACCATCGACCGGGCAATCAATTGTTCGATGCCTATTTCACTGCCCGCGATATGCGCGACGTGTTCTGCGATCAGGGCCGGGTCCAGGCCATGCTCGATTTCGAAGCGGCGCTGGCCCGGGCCGAAGCGCGGGTTGGCCTGATCCCGCAGTCTGCCGTGGCGCCCATCGAAGCGGCGTGTCAGGCCGGGCATTTCGACTTTGTCGCCCTCGGCGAAGCGATTGCCACTGCCGGCAACTCCGCCATTCCGCTGGTCAAGGCGTTGGGCAAACAGATTGCAAGTAAGGATGCCGAAGCCGAACGCTATGTGCATTTGGGCGCGACCAGCCAGGACGTGATGGACAGCGGCCTGGTGCTGCAATTGCGCCGGGCGCTGGAGCTGATCGACAGCGATCTGGCGCAGCTGGGGCAAAACCTCGCCAGTCAGGCCCAGCGTTATGTGGCTACGCCGCTGGCCGGGCGCACCTGGCTGCAGCATGCGACACCGGTCACCCTCGGAATGAAAATCGCCGGATGGCTGGGGGCGGTGACCCGCAGCCGCCAGCGCCTGCAAGAACTCAAGCCGCGCCTGCTGGTGCTGCAATTCGGTGGCGCGTCCGGCACCCTCGCAGCGCTGGGCGAACAGGCGATGCCGATTGCCCGGGCGCTGGCCGAGGAGTTGCAACTGAGCTTGCCTGATCAACCCTGGCACACCCAGCGGGATCGCCTGGTGGAGTTCGGTTCGGTGCTCGGGTTGATCGCCGGCAGCCTTGGCAAACTCGGACGCGACATCAGCCTGTTGATGCAAACGGAAGCGGGCGAAGTGTTCGAGCCGTCGGCGCCGGGCAAGGGCGGTTCTTCGACCATGCCGCACAAACGCAACCCGGTGGGCGCGGCGGTGCTGATCGGCGCGGCGACCCGCGTGCCCGGTTTGCTCTCAACCCTGTTCAGCGCCATGCCGCAGGAACACGAGCGCAGTCTCGGCCTGTGGCATGCCGAGTGGGAAACCCTGCCGGAGATTTGCTGCCTGGTGTCCGGCAGCCTGAAGCAAGCGCTGTTGGTGACCCGGGGGCTGGAAGTGGACGCCGGGCGCATGGCCCGCAACCTTGATTTGACCCAGGGCCTGGTGCTGGCCGAGGCGGTGAGCATCGTCCTGGCGCAACGGGTCGGGCGCGACACCGCGCATCACCTGCTGGAGCAATGCTGCAAACGCGCCGTGGCCGAACAGCGCCATCTGCGCGCGGTGCTCGGCGACGAACCGCAAGTGACTGCCGAGCTGTCGGCGCAAGAACTCGATCATCTGCTGGACCCCGCCCATTACCTCGGTCAGGCCCGTACCTGGGTCGAGCGAGCGGTGGCGGAACATTCTGCATTGACTGCCTGAAGGAGATTGCTGTGGCTTTTGTACAACTCGCCGAGGGCGAACTGCACTACCAAATTGAAGGACCGGTCGATACGCCGGTGCTGGTGCTGTCCAATTCCCTGGGCACCGATCTGCACATGTGGGACGCACAAATTCCGGCGTTCACCGAGCATTTTCGCGTGCTGCGTTTCGACACCCGTGGTCACGGCAAATCGTTGGTGACACCGGGGCCTTACAGCATCGATCAACTGGGCCGTGACGTGCTGGCGCTGCTGGATGCGTTGCACATCGAACGGGCGCATTTCTGCGGACTGTCCATGGGCGGACTGATCGGCCAGTGGCTGGGCATCAACGCCGGCGAGCGCCTGAACAAACTGATCGTGTGCAACACCGCAGCGAAAATCGGCGATCCATCGATCTGGAACCCGCGTATCGAAATGGTGCTGCGTGATGGTCAGGCGGCCATGGTTGCCCTGCGCGATGCGTCGATTGCCCGCTGGTTCACCCCGGATTTTTCCGAGGCCAACCCGGCGGCAGCCAAGCAGATCACCGACATGCTGGCGGCCACGTCGCCTGAAGGCTATGCGGCCAATTGCGCGGCGGTACGCGATGCCGATTTCCGCGATCAATTGTCCTCGATCAAGGCGCCGCTGCTGGTGATCGCCGGTACTCAGGATGCGGTCACACCGCCGTCCGGCGGGCATTTCATCCAGGAGCACGTACCGGGTGCCGAGTACGCCGAGTTCTATGCCGCGCACTTGTCCAACGTTCAGGCCGGCGCTGACTTCAGCGAGCGCGTGCTGGCATTTCTGCAGGCTTGAGGGGAAATTCCGTGGACGAGAAACAACGTTACGATGAGGGCATGAAGGTCCGTCGCGCCGTACTGGGCGATGCTCACGTCGACCGCAGCCTGAGCACCCTGACCGAGTTCAACTCGGAGTTCCAGGAAATGATCACCCGCCATGCCTGGGGCGACATCTGGACCCGCCCGGGCCTGCCGCGCCACACCCGCAGCCTGATCACCATCGCCATGCTGATCGGCATGAACCGCGAGGGTGAGCTCAAACTGCACCTGCGCGCCGCCGCCAACAATGGCGTCAGCCGTGGCGAGATCAAGGAAGTGATCATGCAGAGCGCGATCTACTGCGGCATCCCGGCGGCCAATGCGACCTTCCACCTGGCCGAGTCAGTGTGGGATGAGTTGGGGGTTGAATCGCGGGAGTGATTCTGGCGAATTGCTGTGCCTGATCTGACGCCATCGCGGGCAAGCCCGCTCCCACAAGGTTTTGTGTAATGCTCTAATTTTGGAGCACATACAGAACCTGTGGGAGCGGGCTTGCCCGCGATGACGGCAGTGAGAGTTACAGCAGGCTGATCGGGTAGCTGATGATCAGGCGGTTTTCGTCGAACTCGTTGTTGCTGTAGTCACGGCGCATGGTCGAGTTGCGCCATTTGACGTTCAGGTCTTTCAGCGCACCGCTCTGCACGGTGTAGCCCAGTTCCGACTCACGTCCCCATTCTTTGCCATCGGTGATGCTGCCGGTGTGCACGTTATCGCCACTGATGTAGCGGTTCATCAGCGTCAGGCCCGGCACGCCGAGGGCGACGAAGTTGTAGTCGTGGCGCACTTGCCAGGATTTTTCCCGGGCGTTGTCGTAGCTGGAGTTGTAGCTGTCGTTGGCCAGGGTGCCGCCGCTGGTGCCGTTGACCCGCATCCACGGGCTGTCCCCGGTGAGTTTTTGCAGTCCGACGTAGAAGGTGCTGCCGCCATACTTGGCCGAGAACAGGCCATACATCGTTTTGTTCTCCAGCTCGCCGGCGCGGGCGCTGCCGTCATCCTTGCCGTAGAAGAAACCGAGGTTGGCACCCAGGGTCCAGTCGCCGATGGGCTGGCTGTGGATCACGTTGATGAATTGCTGGCTGTAGATGTCCTTGAGTTCGGCATTCCACAGGCCGATCTGAGTGCGCTTTTCGTTGAACAGGTATTCGCCGCCCTGGAAGTTGAAGCGGTCCGAGGTGAACGCGGCTTTGCCGGTCATCGACATGTCACCCATGCTGCTGTCGTCCCGCGGGCTGTTCTGGCGGAATTGGCCGCCGTAGAGCGTCAGGCCATTGATCTCCTTCGAGGTGATCTGGCCGCCGCGGAAGGTTTGCGGCAGGGAGCGACCGTCGTCGGAGCGCAGGATCGGCAACACCGGCATCCACTCGCCGACCTTCACTTCGGTCTGCGAAAGCTTCGCCTTGAACGCCACGTTGGCACGGCCGAAGTTGTCCGCCGGGCGGCCGTCGTGGTCCAGCGGCAACAGTTGCGTACCGCCGGTGCCTTTGCCGCCGTCGAGCTTCACCGAATACAAACCGAGCACATCCATACCAAACCCGACGGTGCCCTGGGTGAACCCGGACTTGGCGTCGAGAATGAAACTCTGCGTCCACTCTTCAGCCTTGCCCTGGGCCTTGGTCGGGTTGGTGAAGTTGCGGTTGATGTAGAAATTGCGCAGGTTCAGGTTGACCTTGGCGCCTTCGACAAAGCCTGATTCCTCGGCCTGGGCGGGCAGGGCCGCACCGGCCAGGGACAGGGCAATCAGGCTGGGAACGAAATACTGTGCGGTAGAAGGCGTCATGGGTTCGGGCTCTCTAATTCTTGGGGATGAAACGGGGTGGTGCCGCAGCCGGGGAGGGTGCAGACATGAAGTCGACATCGCTGGGTAAAGCCTGGGGATCAGCCGGACAGGGCAGGGCGCGGGGGCATGGTGTCGAACCTGTTGTTATTGGTTTTGTAGGCCGATGGTGCTGTGAATGTACTAGATGGTTCAATCTGTAAAAGTGGGTTTTGGGCGATTATCGAACGAAAGATGAGTGGGTATGTGTCGTTTGTTCCGGCCCTTTCGCGAGCAGGCTCGCTCCCACAGTGGATCGAGTTCCTTCAGGAAAAATGCGGTCCATTGTGGGAGCGAGCCTGCTCGCGAAGAGGTCAGAACAATCAACACACCTTTCCCGCAGCCAACAAAAAGCCCACCAAAAGGTGGGCTTCGTGTTTTCACAGCGCTATCAGAACAACCGCATCTTCGGCGCTTCTTCTTTCAACGGCTCGTTCTGCGCCGTTTGTTCGTTCCAGCCACCGCCCAGGGCCTTGTACAGGTTGACCGCGCTGACCAGCTGCGCCAGACGGTCCGTGATCAGCGCCTGTTGGGCACTGAACAGTTGGCGTTGGGCATCGAGGAAGGTCAGGTTGCTGTCGACACCGATGCGGTAACGACGCTCGGCCAGGCGGTAGTAGTCCTGGTTGGCGCGGACGAAGTCGGTTTGTGCTTCCAGTTGCTGGACATAGGTCTGGCGCGCGGCCAGGCCGTCGGCGACTTCCTGGAAGGCCGTTTGAATGGACTTCTCGTAGTTCGCCACACCGATGTCTTTCTGGATTTTCGAGTAATCCAGGCTGGCGCGCAGGCTGCCGGCGTTGAAGATCGGCAGGTTGATCTGCGGCTGGAACAGCCAGGTGCCCGAACCGCCCTTGAACAGACCGGACAGGTCCGGGCTCAGGGTCCCGGCGTTGGCTGTCAGGCTGATGCTCGGGAAGAATGCAGCGCGCGCCGCGCCGATGTTGGCGTTGGCGGCCTTGAGGTTGTACTCGGCTTGCAGGATGTCCGGACGACGGTGCAGCAAGTCCGACGGCAGGCCGGGCGGAACGTCGCTCAGCAAGTCGTCGTCAAGCGGCTTGGCCGATTGCAGGTTGGCCGGGACACCGGTGCCGAGCAGCAGCACCAGGCTGTTTTCATCCTGGGCAACCTGGCGGGTGTACTTGGCCAGTTGCGCACGGGCGTTTTCCACCGAGGTCCGCGACTGCGCCAGGTCCAGGGCCGAGGCAACTCCCACTTCGTTGCTGCGGGCGGTGAGCTTGTAGCTCTCCTCGAACGTGGCGAGGGTGTCCTGGGTCAGCTTGTACAGTTCCTTGTCGGCCTGCCAGGTCAGGTAGGCATTGGCCACGCTGGCCACCAGACTGATCTGGGTGCTGCGTCGGCCTTCTTCGGTGGCGAAGTACTTCTGCAGCGCTTCTTCACTCAGGCTGCGAACCCGACCGAACAGGTCGAGTTCATAGGCGCTGATACCGACGGTGGCCGAGTAGGCGCTGACGATGCCCGACCGACCTGTTTGCGAGGAGTTTTCCGGAATCCGTTGACGGCTGCCGGAGCCATTGGCCGAAACGGCCGGGAACAGGTCGGCGCGCTGGATGCGGTATTGAGCCGCAAAAGCGTCGATGTTCAGGGCCGCGACACGCAGGTCACGGTTGTTTTCCAGGGCCACCTGAATCAGCTGCTGCAATGCCGGGTCATGGAAAAACTGCTTCCAGCCTTGTTCGGCAGCGGCCTGTGCGGGCGCCTGGGCCGGCGAATACGCCGGGCCTTGCGGGTATTGTTCTGCCACCGGCGCGTCCGGCCGCTGATAATCAGGTATCAGCGAGCAGCCACCGAGCACGAAGGCGGCGACTGCCAGGGAGAGTAGCGACTTGCTCATTAGCCAGCCTCTTTAGAAGGTTCAAAGGCAGCGTCCTGGTCGGCGACTTTGCGCTGGCCCATGGACGATACAGTGACGAAGAACAGTGGGACCCAGAAGATCGCCAGCACGGTGGCGGTGATCATACCGCCAATCACACCGGTACCGATCGCATGCTGGCTACCCGAGCCTGCGCCCGTGGATATAGCCAGTGGTACCACACCGAGGACGAATGCAAGCGAGGTCATGATGATCGGTCGCAGACGCATGCGGCAGGCTTCGATGGCCGCATCGCGCAGGCTGCGCCCTTGTTCGTGCAGTTCCTTGGCGAATTCGACGATCAGAATGGCGTTTTTCGCCGCCAGGCCGATGGTCGTCAACAGGCCCACCTGGAAGTACACGTCATTGGACAGGCCGCGCAGGCTGGTGGCCATCAGTGCACCGATGATCCCCAGCGGTACCACCAACATCACCGCAATCGGGATCGACCAGCTTTCATACAACGCCGCCAGACACAGGAACACCATCAGCAGCGACAGGGCGTACAACGCAGGCGCCTGGGAGCCGGACAGACGTTCCTCGTAGGACAGGCCGGTCCAGGAAATACCGACACCCGCCGGCAGTTTCTGGGCAATGGCTTCGACCTCGGCCATGGCTTCACCGGTGGAATAACCTGGCGCCGGGGCGCCGAGGATTTCCATCGCTTCCACGCCGTTGTAACGGGCCAGCTTCGGCGAGCCGTAGATCCATTCACCCTTGGCGAACGCCGTGAACGGCACCATGGTCCCTTCGCGGTTGCGCACGTACCACTTCTGCAGGTCTTCAGGGCTCATGCGTGCACCGGGGCGGCCTTGTACGTAGACCTTCTTCACCCGACCGCGGTCGATGAAGTCATTGACGTAGCTACTGCCCAGGGCAATCGACAGGGTGTTGTTGATGTCGGCGATGGTAATGCCCAGGGCACTGGCCTTCTCGTCATCGATTTCCAACTGGTATTGCGGCTCGTCGTTCAGGCCGTTCGGACGCACCTGCGTCAGCACTTTGCTCTGCGCGGCCATGCCCAGGAACTGGTTACGGGCTTCCATGAGCTTGTTGTGGCCAATACCGGCGCGGTCTTGCAGGAACACGTCGAAACCGGTGGCGTTACCCAGCTCGAGTACCGCCGGTGGCGCAAAGGCGAACACCATGGCGTCACGGAAGGTGAAGAAGTGCTGTTGGGCACGGGCCGCCACCTTGAACACGTTGTTGTCGGCGTTTCGCTCGTGCCACGGCCTGAGCATGATGAACGCCATGCCCGAACTCTGGCCACGGCCGGCGAAGTTGAAGCCGGTCACGGTAAACACCGAGTTCACCGCATCACCCTCACCGCCATCCTTGCCCGGACGCAGCAGGAATTCACGCATCTCGTCAACGACCACCTGGGTACGCTGGGCCGTCGAACCGGCCGGGGTCTGCACTTGGGCAAACAGTACGCCCTGGTCTTCTTCCGGAAGGAACGCCGTCGGAATGCGGGTGAACAGCCAGATCATGCCGACCACGATGATGATGTAGGCCAGCAGGTACGGGGCCTTGCGCGCCAGCATGTTGCCCACGCCGCGCTCATAGCTGCGTACGCCACGGTCGAAGTTACGGTTGAACCAGCCGAAGAACCCGCGTTTCGGTGTGCCATGGTCGCCTTTCGGAATCGCCTTGAGCATGGTGGCGCACAGCGCCGGGGTGAAGATCAGTGCCACCAGTACCGACAGGGCCATGGCCGAGACGATGGTGATCGAGAACTGCTTGTAAATCACACCGGTGGAACCGCTGAAGAACGCCATCGGCAGCAGTACCGCCGAGAGCACCAGGGCGATACCGACCAGAGCGCCCTGGATCTGCCCCATGGATTTCTTGGTGGCTTCCTTGGGCGACAGGCCTTCTTCGCTCATTACCCGTTCGACGTTTTCCACCACGACGATGGCGTCGTCCACCAGCAAGCCGATGGCCAGCACCATACCGAACATGGTCAGGGTGTTGATGCTGAAACCGGCGGCGGCGAGGATGCCGAACGTACCCAGCAATACCACCGGCACGGTCATCGTGGTGATCACGGTGGCGCGGAAGTTTTGCAGGAACAGGAACATCACCAGGAACACCAGCACGATCGCTTCGACCAGGGTTTCAACCACACCCTTGATCGACTCGGTCACCACCGGCGTGGTGTCGTACGGGAACACCACTTCCATCCCTTGCGGGAAGAATGGCTTGAGGTTGTCGATGGTCTTGCGCAGGGCTTTTGCCGTGTCGAGGGCGTTGGCACCGTTGGCCAGTTTCACCGCCAGACCGGAAGCCGGGGCGCCGTTGAACTGGGCGTTGATGCTGTAGTTCTCGCCACCCAGGCCAACGTCGGCGACATCCTTGAGGCGAACCTGGGAACCGTCCTTATTGACCTTGAGCAGGATCTTGTTGAACTGCTCGGCGGTCTGCAGGCGGGTCTTGCCGATGATGGTCGCGTTCAGCTGCGTGCCGGGCATGGCAGGCAGGCCACCGAGCTGGCCGGACGAAATCTGCACGTTTTGCGCGGCGATCGCGGTTTTGACGTCGATCGGGGTCAGGTTGTAGTTGTTCAACCTGGCCGGGTCGAGCCAGATACGCATGGCGTACTGGGAGCCGAACACCTGGAAGTCACCGACACCGGCGGTCCGCGAGATCGGGTCCTGCATGTTCGACACGATGTAGTTGGACAGGTCGTCCTTGGTCATGCTGCCGTCACGCGACACCACGCCGATCACCAGCAGGAAGTTCTTCACGGCCTTGGTGACGCGGATACCTTGCTGTTGCACTTCCTGCGGCAGCAGCGGGGTAGCCAGGTTCAGCTTGTTCTGCACCTGAACCTGCGCAGTATCGGAGTTGGTGCCTTGCTCGAAGGTCGCGGTGATGGTCATGGTGCCGTCGGAGTTACTTTCCGACGAGACATAACGCAGGTTGTCGATACCGTTGAGCTGTTGCTCGATTACCTGCACCACGGTGTCCTGCACGGTCTGCGCGGAAGCGCCCGGGTAGGTCACGGAGATGGCGATCGCCGGTGGCGCGATGCTCGGGTATTGGTTGATCGGCAGTTTGAGGATCGATAGTGCCCCGACCAGCATGATCACCAGGGCAATTACCCAGGCGAAAATCGGACGGTCGATAAAAAATTTCGACATGGTTTACTCCCCTTTGCCGGCGGAAGCCTGTTCAGCTGCTTTCACGGGGGCCGGGTTTATTGCGCCAACGTTGGTCGCCTCACTGGCCTTGACTTCGACGCCAGGTTTGACGAATTGCAGACCTTCGGTGATCAGGCGATCACCGGCCTTCAGGCCGTCTTCGATCAGCCATTGGTTGCCGACGGTGCGGCTGGCCTTGAGCTGACGCAGTTCGACCTTGTTGTCGGGGCCGACGACCAGCGCGGTCGGGGAACCTTTGAGGTCGCGAGTCACGCCTTGCTGCGGGGCCAGGATTGCCGCGCTGTTCACACCGGCCTTCAACTGGGCGTGCACGAACATGCCGGGCAGGAGTGTGTGATCAGGGTTCGGGAACACGGCACGCAGGGTCACCGAACCGGTGGTCTGGTCAACCGAGACTTCGGAGAATTCCAGCTTGCCTTCCTGCTGGTACTGGCTACCGTCCTCAAGGGTCAGCTTGACCGCCGCAGTATTGTCGCCGGCCTTTTGCAGACGGCCGCTTTCCAGCTCGCGGCGCAGCTGCAACAGCTCGACCGAGGACTGGGTGACGTCGACATAGATCGGGTCAAGTTGCTGAATGACCGCCATCGCTTCGGTCTGGCCGTTGCTGACCAATGCGCCTTCGGTCACCGAAGAGCGACCGATACGGCCGGTCAATGGCGCGTAGACCTTGGTGTAGCGCACGTTGATCTGCGCCGTTTGCAGCGCGGCTTCCGATTGCAGGCGGTTGGACACGGCGGTGTCGTACTCCTGACGGCTCACCGCTTGCTCGTTGACCAGTTGCTGGTAGCGGTCGGAGATCGATTTGGTCGAACGCAGGTTGGCTTCGGCGCTTTTCAGGGTCGCTTCATAGACCGCCGGATCGATCTGGTACAGCTGCTGGCCGGCCTTGACCTCGCCGCCTTCCTTGAACAGACGCTTGAGAATGATGCCGTTGACCTGCGGGCGCACTTCGGCGATGCGGAACGCGCTGGTGCGGCCCGGCAGTTCAGACGTCAACGTAAACGTTTGCGGCTGCAGGGTGACGACGCCGACCTGAGGCGGTGGTGCGGCCGGTGCCGCTTCTTCCTTTTTGCATCCACTGAGCAGTGCAGCAAGGGCGACGGCGGCGACCAGAGCGGTAACAGCTGGCTTGAATTGCATGAAAATCCTCGGGTCAGGCGCGAAACAAACGCACAAGAAAAGATGGAAGGTTTAAAAAATGGGTGCCGGGTGGATAAGTAGCTTGCTAAGGAATATACTTACATTCACGGTTGTTTGTAAATACCTTGGCTGTGTATCCTCGCCGTTACAGAAGCCGTCGCAAGGTTGGAATTGTAAGCCCGGGGACGATACCCAAGAGCGTTCACCCCGCATTTATTCAGCTGATATTCAGACATCGCTGAAGCATCCTGATTGAGGTTGTACTGCCATGGTTCGTCGCACCAAAGAGGAAGCTCAAGAAACCCGCAGCCAGATACTCGAAGCGGCCGAAAAAGCCTTTTTCGAGCGGGGCGTGGCTCGTACGACGCTGGCGGACATCGCGACCCTGGCCGGTGTTACCCGTGGCGCCATCTACTGGCATTTCAGCAACAAGGCCGATCTGGTGCAGGCCATGCTCGATACCTTGAAGGAGCCCCTTGATGAGCTGGCCAAGGCCGCCGAGAGCGAAGACGAACTCGACCCACTGGGTTGCATGCGCAGGCTGCTGATTCATTTGTTTCATGAAGTTGCGCTGGATCCCAAGACCCGGCGTATCAACGAGATTCTGTTTCATAAGTGCGAATTCACCGATGAAATGTGCGACCTGCGCCAGCAGCGGCGCGCGGCCAGCCTTGAATGCAACTCGCGGATCGGCCTGACCCTGCGTAATGCCGTGAACCGTGGCCAGTTGCCTGAAGATCTCGACACCGCCCGCGCCGCTATCAGCATCCATGCCTATATAGACGGCCTTCTGTACCAATGGTTGCTCGCGCCCGACAGCTACGAATTGCACACCGAGGCCGAACGATGGGTCGATACCGGGCTGGACATGCTGCGTTTCAGCCCCAGCCTGCGTAAATGAAACAACATGCGTACTCGGCGTCGTGTGTGTCAACCGTCGAGGCCTTGGATGAACGGTTCTTCATGCGCTCCACCGCAGAAGGGTGCTTTTATATACTTACGTTTGACAGGTTGACAGGTAGCAAGCTCAGTATTTTGTAGGGATTTTGTGTCGCCCCCCCCCCCTGTAGGAGCGAGGCTTGCCCGCGAAGGCGGCCTACGAGCCGACCTGATTTTGCAGATGTATTCGAATCCCTGTGGGAGCTGGCTTGCCGGCGATGGCGGCCTGATAGCCGACCTGATTCCCCGAATGTACTCGTCCCCCTGTAGGAGCGAGCCTGCTCGCGAAAAACGTCCCGACAACCCGGTCATCCAGACAGGGCGCGTTATCGTTGACGCCCATCGCGAGCAGGCTTGCTCCCACGGAAACGCAAAAGCCCCGGCTCTTTCGAGTCCGGGGCTTTTGCGTTTCAGGGGCTGACGATTACAACGTCGGATAGTCGATATAGCCGACCGGACCCTTGCCGTAGAACAGTTCCGGACGCGCTTCGTTCAGCGGCGCATCGGCCTTCAAGCGAGCCGGCAGGTCAGGGTTGGCGATGAACGGCACACCAAAGGCCACCGCATCAGCCTTGCCGGCCGCCAGCCAGGCATTGGCGCTGTCCTTGGTGAAACGCTCGTTGATGATGTACGGGCCGCCGAAGGCTTCCTTGATCTGTGGGCCGAGGCTGTCGGCGCCTTCTTTCTCGCGGGAGCAGATGAACGCGATGCCGCGTTTGCCCAGTTCACGAGCCACATAGGTGAAGGTTTCGGCCAGGTTGTCGTCGCCCATGTCATGGGAGTCGGCACGCGGGGACAGGTGCACACCGACACGGCCGGCGCCCCAGACTTCAATCGCTGCATCGGTCACTTCCAGCAACAGGCGCGCACGGTTTTCCAGGGAACCGCCGTATTGGTCGGTGCGTTGGTTGGTGCTGCTTTGCAGGAACTGGTCGAGCAGGTAGCCGTTGGCGCCGTGGATTTCCACGCCGTCGAAACCGGCGGCCTTGGCGTTTTCGGCACCGACGCGGTAAGCATCGACGATGTCGGCGATTTCAGCGGTTTCCAAAGCGCGTGGGGTTGGGTAGTCGGCCAATGGGCGAACCAGGCTGACATGGCCTTTGGGCTGGATGGCGCTTGGGGCGACCGGCTTTTCGCCGTTCAGGTACGACTCGTGGGAAACCCGGCCGACGTGCCACAGTTGCAGGAAGATTTTGCCGCCCGCGCCGTGGATTGCTTTGGTCACGTTGGTCCAGCCGCGCACTTGATCGTTGGACCAGATGCCCGGGGTGTCCGGGTAGCCGACGCCCATCGGGGTGACCGAGGTGGCCTCGCTGAGGATCAGGCCGGCCGATGCACGTTGAACGTAATACTCGGCCATCAGCGCGTTGGGTACACGGCCTTCGTCGGCGCGGCAGCGGGTAAGCGGGGCCATGATGATGCGGTTGGCCAGTTCGAGGTCGCCCAGTTTGATCGGATCGAAAATAGTCGTCATTTAATAGCTCTCTTATGGAGATCAGTTAGTCGCTGGAGCCAGTTCGGGATTACCGCTCTGACGGAAAGTGATCAGGGTCGCCAACAGGGCGAGTACCGCCAGTGCGGCTGCCGCGAGGGGCACGCTGGTCAGGCCGAAACCGTGGGCGATGACGCTGCCGCCGACCCAGGCGCCCAGGGCATTGCCGACGTTGAACGCGCCGATGTTCAGGGTCGAGACCAGGTTGGGTGCGGCCTTGCCGTAGGTCACTACGTTGACTTGCAGGGCGGGCACGGCGGCGAAACACGCGGTGGCCCAGAGGAACAGGGTGATTTCGGTCGGGATCAGCGCGACGCTGGTCCAGGTCAGCACGGTGGACACCACGGCCATCGAGACGAAAACACCAATCAGCGTCGCGGCCAGGCCTTTGTCAGCCAGTTTGCCGCCGATGATGTTGCCCACGGTCAGGCCCAGGCCGATGAGCATCAGGGTCCAGGTCACGCCACGGGGCGAGACACCGGTGACTTCGCCCAGCAGCGGTGCGACGTAGGTGAACAGGGTGAACACCGAGGCGGCGAACAACGCGGTCATGCTCAGGGACAACCAGATGCCGGCGCCTTTGAGGGCACGCAGTTCGGCGCGCATGTCGAGTTTTTCTTCGTCACGTTTGGCCGGCAGGAAACGAATCAGGCCGATCAGCGCGATCACACCGATCACGGTCACCGCCCAGAAGGTCGAGCGCCAGCCGGCTTGCTGACCGAGGGCTGTACCCAGCGGCACGCCGAGGACGTTGGCCAGGGTCAGGCCGGTGAACATCAGGGCCACGGCGGATGCGCGTTTGTTGGCCGGCACCAGGCCTGCCGCCACCACCGAGCCGATGCCGAAAAACGCACCGTGGCACAGCGCCGTCACCACACGGGCAAACATCAGCACGTTGTAATCACTGGCCACCGCACAGAGCAGGTTGCCGACAATGAAAATGCCCATCAACGCCACCAGGGCGGCCTTGCGCGGCAGCCGGGCGGTGGCCAGCGCCATGAACGGCGCACCAATGGCCACGCCCAGCGCGTAACCGGTGACCAGCCAGCCGGCGCCGGGGATCGACACACCGAGGTCGGCCGCCACGTTGGGCAGCAAGCCCATGATGACGAATTCGGTGGTGCCGATGGCGAAGGCGCTTAACGCCAGAATGAGTAGCGAGAGGGGCATTGTTTAATTCCTTGTCGGCCGACTGACGTGAAGGGTCAGAGCTCTTTACTGAAGATGCGGAGGAACTCCTGAATGGTTTCCTCATTGCGTTTGAAAAAGTGCCATTGGCCGACCTTGCGGCTGCTGATCAGGCCGGCGCGTTGCAGGGTCGCCAGGTGTGCGGACACCGTGGACTGCGACAGACCGCAACGTTGATCGATCTGCCCGGCGCAAACGCCGTGCTCGTTGCTGTGAGACTGATCGGGGAATTCGACGGTCGGGTCTTTGAGCCAGTGCAGGATTTCTCGCCGTACCGGGTGCGCCAGGGCTTTTATTATTTCGTCGAGGTCAAGGTTCATGGTCGGGGGCTCGTGATTAGTAAAACGCTATATCGCGATGAAGCGAACTTTAAATCGGTATTTCGCGATATACCAATATGATTTCGGTCTGACGACCGCGTAAATCGATATATCGGGTTATAACGATACGTTGATTGTAAAGAAACAAGGCTGCGGTGCTAAGCTGCGCCCATGAACTATCTCGCACATCTTCACCTCGGTGGCCAGCGTCCCGGTCAATTGCTAGGCAGTCTGTATGGCGATTTCGTCAAGGGACGGCTGCTGGGGCAATTCGATCCTGAGATCGAGGCGGCCATCCAGTTGCATCGCAGCATCGACGTCTTCACCGACCGCCATCCGTTGGTGGATGCCTCGTTGTCGCGCTTTTCCCTGACGCGCCGACGTTACGCCGGGATCGTCCTCGACGTGTTTTTCGACCACTGCCTGGCACGGGACTGGGCGTTGTACGCGGACCGGCCATTGGAGCTGTTCACTTCGGACGTGTACCGGGTGCTGTCCACTCAGCCGCAACTGCCGGAGCGCCTGGCGAGGATTGCGCCGCACATGGTGGCCAATGACTGGCTGGGTTCCTATCGGGAGTTTGAAGTGCTGGGGCAGGTGTTGCGGGGGATTTCACGGCGCTTGACCCGGCCGGAGGAACTGGCCGCTGCGATGCAGGAGTTGCGGGTGTTGTATGAGCCGTTGAGCGAGGATTTCCGGTTGTTCTATCCGCAGCTTCAGGCGTTTGCCCAAAACCATCCGGCAACGTAGATCACTGTGGGAGCGGGCTTGCCCGCGATGGCGGTGGTTCAATCAACATGTATGCTGGATGATCCGGCCTCATCGCGGGCAAGCCCGCTCCCACAGTTTCTATGTTTAAGCTGCAATCGCAGGGCGCATCGGGACTTGTTGTTTTTCCGGAATCGCACCAAACAACGCCTTCTGCACCGCCTGCTGCGCTTCGAACGCCAGCGCGGCCCGTTCGCGGCCTTCGCAGGGGATCGGTTTGAGCAGATGGATTTCCACATTGCCGCGATCATTGGCAAACAAGCGCATCAGGTGCGACAGCAAATCATCATCGCCAATGAATGGCGCCAGCGTATCGGCTTCGCCGTCGCGCACATAGCGGATCGCCACCGGTTGCAGTTTCACCTCGGAATCAATGGCCGCCGACAGCAGGCGACCGTGGAAGGTGCGCAGGGAACGGCCATCGGTGGTGGTGCCTTCCGGGAACATCAGCAGCGGATGTTCCTGTTGCAGGTGGCGGGTCATCTGTTTGCGGATCAACTGGCTGTCACCCGAGCCGCGGCGGATGAACAGGCTACCGGCTTTGGCCGCCAGCCAGCCCGCCACCGGCCAGGTGCGCACTTCGGCTTTGGACAGGAACGACAGCGGCGTGAGCATTCCGAGCAGCGGGATGTCGGTCCAGGACACGTGGTTGCTGACCCACAGCATCGGCGTCTTCGGCAACTCACCGTGCACGGTCACATCGAAGGGCAGGGCATTGCTCAGGCGCGCCATGAAAAACCGTGACCAGCGTTGTCGACGGACCATCGAGTGAGCCAGGCCCAGGCGTTCGAACACGCCGAACACGCTGGCCATGCTCAGGCCGAGCGCAACCACCAGCAACACCCGGGCGATTCGCGCGTACACGCGCAACCGACGCATTACACGGCCGCCTTGAAGTGTTTGGCGTAGCGCGGGCAGAGTTCGTCGCGCTTGAGCAGAATGAACACGTCCGCGACCTGGAAGTCCTCGTCCCAGCACGGCTCGCCGCAAATTTTCGCCCCCAGGCGCATGTAGGCCTTGAGCAGTGGCGGCATTTCCGCGATGACGTTCGAAGGAATGTCCAGGGTCGGCAGCGGTTTTTTCGGTTCGGCCCGCAGGTGTTCGGTGCACAGGTAGCGTTCGCGCAGACGCTGCATGATCGCATGGGCCTGGATGCCACCGTCCTGCATCGGGATGCTCGCGCAACCCATCAAGTAGCTGTAGCCGCCCTGGTTCAGCACTTCGGCCAGTTCGCCCCAGAGCACGGCAATGGTTCCGCCGTTGCGGTAGGCCGGGTCGACGCAGGTGCGACCGATTTCCAGGATCGGGCCTTGCAGATGGACCAGGCCATGCAAGCTGAATTCTTCTTCGCTGTAGAACTTGCCCAGGCTGCTCGCGGCCGTGTGGTCGAGCAGGCGGGTGGTCGCCACCAGGCGCCCGGTGTTCAAGTCACGCACGCCGATGTGGGCGCAATGAACGTCGTAGTCATCCATGTCCAGACCCAGCTCCGCGCCCTTCAGCTTGGCGTTGAATTCGCCGCTGAATACGTTGAAACGCAAGGCCTGTGCTTCTTGCAGAGCCTCGGCGCCCACCAGGCGTTCGGCTTGCAGGCGGCGTTCGTTGCCGGTGTCGCTGATGCGGGCGATCTGAGTCATGGCGAATCTCCGTGCGGGCTGCTCACCCGTCTTTGGGTTACAGCGGATCGACTTTCTTTATCCAGCCTTGTTGTGCAAAGTCAGGCTATGTAGCCCCGGTGTCATCGCCGTTAAGCTTTGGTGATGCTTATATGACAGCCCACAAGGAGCCTCTTATGCCCTGGCAAACCCTCTTGAAACGCCGCGATCGCTTGCCCGCCGACCCGGACCTAGGCGAAGGGTTCGTGACCCTGTTGCAGCTGTTGGGCAACGTCACCCCGTTTGAATTGGCCGTGGCCGGCGGGCGGCTGATGGCGACGCCGGGGCTGGCGTTTCTGGTGGGGTATCAGGCGGCGTTGCGCATGCTCTGGCCGAGCGCGCCGATGAGCCTCGGCGCGCTGTGTGCCACCGAGCAGCGCAGCTTGCGAGTGGCGGACATGCAGACCCGACTGCGGGATTTGCGCTTGAGCGGGCAAAAGGATTTCGTCACCGCAGGTGATGCCGCCGACTGGCTATTGATCGCCGCCCGCAGCGAACAACCCGGCGACGATCCGCGCCTGAGCCTGGCGGTGGTCTATCCCGATGAGCCGGGCGTGCGGGTGGAAAAACTTCCGGCGATCCCCTTGATGCCGGATATCAGCCATGGCCGGTTGTTTCTGGATAACGCGCTGTGCGAGTTGCTGGCGGGGGATGGTTGGGATGCGTATGTCAAACCGTTCCGCACCCTGGAAGACATCTGTGTACTCAGTGCCATGACCGCCTGGTTGTATGGTGTCGGTCAGGACAGCGACTGGCCGCAAACCCTGCAACTGCGCTTGCTGGCGTTGCTGGCCGGTTGCGCGGAAGTCAGTCGTCAGGCACCGAACAGCCCGGCCGGGCATGTGTTGCTCGGTGGGTTGTTTGCGCAGTTCGAGGCGCTCAAGGCTGAGGTGAATGAAGCGCTGGCCGAGGGGCCGCCGGAGTGGGCGGCGATGTGGCGGCGGGATCAGGCGGTGATGGATCTGGCAGCGGGGGCGCGGGGCAAGCGGTTGGCCAAGGCGTTGGCGGTGTATTGAAGGGCCCCTTCGCGAGCAGGCTCGCTCCCACATTTGAAATGCATTTCCCTTGTGGGAGCGAGCCTGCTCGCGAAAGCGATATCACAGGCAACACAAATCCCGGAACTGTCATCAACCTCGACTAGGCTCACCAGGTTCATCCCCAAGAGCCCCGGCCATGTTCAAAGGCTTGTCCCTGTTTTTCATGCTACTGCTCAGCCTCACGGCCCACGCCGAAAACTGGCCCGCCGAGCAATGGCCGACCGGCCCGACCATCACCGGGCCTGCGCTTGAAGCGCTTGAGCACTATGCCTTCCCACCCCGCGACGACTCCACCCGCCAAGGCATCCGCACCGACGCCTTGCTGGTGATCCGTGACGGCCAGTTGATCTACGAACGCTACGCCGGCCCGACCACCGCCGAGACACCGCACCTGACCTGGTCGATCAGCAAGAGCCTGATGGCCACGGTCCTCGGCGTAGCCTATGGTGAAGGCCGGTTCAAACTTCAGGACCCGGTCGCCCAATTCTATCCGCCCCTGCAAAAACACCCGGATATGACCCTGGCCGACCTGTTGCACTGGGCTTCCGGCCTCGATTGGCAGGAGGACTATGAATACGCCCCGCTGAAATCCTCGGTGGTGACCATGCTCTACACCCGTGGCCACCCGGACATGGCCGCGTTCACCGCCGATCATGGTACCTACGCCGCACCGGGGCAGGCGTTCCGTTATTCCAGCGGCGACACCAATCTGTTGTCTGCCGCGCTGAAAACCATCGTTGGCCAGGACCGCTATGCGGACTATCCGTGGACGGCTTTGTTCGGGCCATTGGGCATTCACCATGCAGTGTGGGAAACCGACGCCGCAGGCACATTCGTCGCCTCGTCCTACGCCTACCTCACTGCTCGGGACCTTGCCCGCATCGGCCTGTTGATGGCCCGCGACGGGCGCTGGGGCGAGCGGCAATTGCTGCCCAGGGACTGGGTCGCATTCAACCGCGAACCGTTCACCCGCTATCAGGCCAACCAAGATGATGCGGTGCCCGGCGGTCACTGGTGGCTCAATCGTGCGGTAGACGGGGCCGCCCGACCCTGGCCCGATGCTCCCGCCGATACCTTCGCTGCACTGGGTCATTGGGGCCAGGCGATGTACGTGATTCCCGGCGAACATCTGGTGATCGTGCGCTACGGCGATGACCGGGACGGCAGCTACCGGCACAACGAACTGCTCAAGCTCGCGCTCAAGGCCTTCGCCGCGAAGGTGCAGCCATGAACCGTCGCGGCTTTGTGCGTCGCCGGCCGTTCAGTACGTTGCTGTTGATCCTGATGGTCGCCTTGCTTGGCTGGGCCTGGCAGGAGCGGGTGGCGCTTGGGGCATTCCCGGACATCATCAGCGCCTACACCGCCAAGGAATATTGCTCGTGCCGATATGTGATGAACAACGACGTGGGCTATTGCCACAGCTACGTGAAACAGTGGCTGCCCACCAGCGACTTTACCGATGACACCGCGAACAAGCGCATCACCGTCAGCGGCATGGGGCGCAGCAACAGCGCCGTGTGGATTGGCGAGCGCCAGGGTTGCCGCTTACAGCCTTGAGCGAGCGCGCTTTTGTGGCGAGGGAGCTTGCTCCCGCTCGATTGCGCAGCAATCGTAAAGCCAGCAATCCCGGTTGGATCAGGTTCATCTCGGCTGCAGGTTTTAGCACTGCTTCGCAGTGCAACGGGAGCAAGCTCCCTCGCCACAAAGGCAGGTTGTAAGTAACGGGCGGTTTGCAATGCGCTGAAGGCCAGTTAAGGTTCAGCACAGGTTTATCTGCCCCATGAGTCTCTATGTTCAAGCGGTCTGTCACCCAAACCCTCGTCATCCTGCTGCTGGCCGGCGCTTCGCTGTCGGCCCGGGCCGACTGGTATCTGGACGGTGAGTCTTCACGGCTGTCGTTTGTCAGCACCAAAAACGCCAACATTTCCGAGGTGCAACGCTTTCTGGTACTGCACGGCAAGGTCGATCCCAAAGGGCTGGCCGAGGTGGAAGTCGAGCTCGATTCCATCAACAGCGGCATCCCCTTGCGCGATGAACGCATGCGCAAGGACCTGTTCGAAGTCCAGACCTTTCCCGAGGCGCTGATCACCACGCAGATCGATCTGCGTCCCATCAACGACCTCGCCTCTGGCGCGCAACTGGAATTGCGCCTGCCGCTGACCGTCGATCTGCATGGCAAGCAGCACACCTACAACGCCGAACTGCTGGCCACGCGCCTCGATGACCGGCGTTTCCAGGTGGTGACCCTGGAGCCGCTGGTGATCAATGCCGAAGACTTCGACCTGGCGCCAGGCCTGGAAGCGCTGCGCAAGGTCGCCGGCCTGTCCGCCATCAGCCTGTCGGTACCGGTGGGTGCGGTCCTGATCTTCACGGCGCGTTGACATGGCCGGCGCAATCTTTCCCTGGCGTGAAGGCAACCATTTCGAACTGCTGATCGACGGTCCGCAGTTCTTCCCGCGCATGCTGGTGGCCATTGCCCGTGCCGAAGAACAGGTCGAACTGGAGTTGTACCTGGTGGAGGCGGGCGCCTGCGCCGAGGCCATGGTGCAGGCGTTGGTCCAGGCAGCCGAACGCGGAGTGCGGGTGCGTTGCCTGTTCGACGATTATGGCAGCCTGGCTTTCACCCTGACCTTGCGTCAGCGCCTGATGGCGGCCGGGGTCGAGCTGCGTTTCTACAATCGCTTGAGCTGGCGGCGCTGGGTCGGCAACTTTTACCGTGATCACCGCAAGCTGTTGCTGGTGGATCAATCCATGGCCGTGGTCGGTGGAACCGGCGTGACCGATGAGTTCTGGACGCCGGGTGAAGAGGTCAGCGAGTGGCATGAAGTGATGGTGGAAATCACCGGCCCGCTAGTGCTCGACTGGCAGTTGCTGTTCGACCGCCAATGGATCGCCAACCGTCATCGTCGCGCGTGGAAGCCCGCTTCGCATTTCGGCCTGCCGCGTCTGCCTCGCGTGCCGTCCACGGGCGAGGGCATGGGCCGGGTCGCCTACGCTGACGCCCGTCAGCACCGGGACATCCTGCAATCGCTGATTCGCGCGTTGAACAGCGGCCAGCGACGGATCTGGCTGGCCACGCCGTATTTTCTACCGACCTGGAAAGTCCGCCGCTCCCTGCGTCGCGCGGCATCCCGTGGCGTCGATGTGCGGCTGCTGCTGACCGGGCCGCGCACCGATCACCCTTCAGTGCGCTACGCCGGGCATCGCTACTATCCGCGACTGCTCAAGGCCGGGGTGCAGATCTTCGAGTACCAGCCGTGTTTCCTGCACCTGAAAATGGTCCTGATCGATGATTGGGTGAGCATCGGCTCGTGCAATTTCGATCACTGGAATCTGCGCTTCAACCTCGAAGCCAATCTCGAAGCCCTCGACCCCGGACTGACCCGGGCGGTGGCGGCGAGTTTCGAAAGGGACTTTGCCCTGAGCCAGGAAGTCAGTCTGGAGGCATGGCAACGCCGGCCATTGTGGCGACGGGTCAAGCAGCGGGTGTGGGGATGGGTGGATCGGGTGGTGGTGAATCTGCTGGATCGGCGGGGCTAATCGCCACACCCTAAAACATTGTGGGAGCTGGCAAGCCAGCTCCCACAGGTTTTTGCAGTGTTTGAATGATTACAGCAATTCAAAGCTCTGCTGCGTCACATTCTCTGAATCCAGGCCGATCTGCACGTTGAACTTGCCCGGCTCTGCAGCGTACTTGAGCTGGGCGTTGTAGAACTTCAGGTCGTCCTCGGTGATGGTGAAGTGCACGACTGTCTGTTCGCCGGCCTTGACCATCACTTTCTGGAAGTTCTTCAGTTCCTTGATCGGGCGGATCATCGAGCCGGCCACGTCCTGGATGTACAACTGCACCACGGTTTCGCCATCGCGCTTGCCGGTGTTTTTCACCGTGACACTGGCGTCGAGCTTGCCGGTCTTGTTCAGCGTGGTCGATGACAACGCCATGTCGCTCAGGCTGAAATCGGTGTAGCTCAAGCCATAACCGAACGGGTACAGAGGGCCGGTGGTGTCATCGAAATACTGCGAGGTGTAGTTGCCCGGCTTGCCCGGGGTAAACGGCCGGCCGATGGTCAGGTGGTTGTAGTAGGTCGGAATCTGGCCGACCGAGCGCGGGATAGAGATCGGCAGTTTGCCCGACGGGTTGTAGTCGCCGAACAGCACATCGGCGATGGCGTTGCCGCCCTCGGTGCCGCTGAACCAGGTTTCCAGGATCGCGTCGGCCTGTTCTTTCTCTTCGAGGATCGTCAGTGGACGGCCGTTCATCAACACCAGCACCAGCGGTTTGCCGGTGGCTTTCAGGGCACGGATCAGCTCGCGCTGGTTTTCCGGGATGTTCAGGTCGGTACGGCTCGACGATTCGTGGGACATGCCACGGGATTCGCCGACGGCGGCAATGACGACATCAGCCTCCTTGGCCGCTTTCACCGCTTCGTCGATCAGCACGTTCGCCGGGCGGGGATCATCCACCACTTCCGGGGCATCGAAGTTGAGGAAGTTCAGGTAGCCGAGGATTTTCTTGTCGTTGGTGATGTTGGCACCACGGGCATAGATCAAGGTCGATTTATCACCCAGGGCGTTGGTCATGCCGTCGAACAGGGTCACCGATTGCGCCGGCTTACCGGCGGCGGCCCAGCTGCCCATCATGTCGATGGGCGCCTTGGCCAGCGGACCGACCAGGGCAATTTTCGCGGTTTTCTTCAGGGGCAGGGTTTCGTTCTGGTTCTTCAGCAACACCAGGCTGCGGCGCGCCACATCACGGGCCTCGGCACGGTGCAGGCGGCTGTCGGCGTAGGTGTCGGCCGGATCATCCTCGGCCTTGCCGATGCGCAGGTACGGGTCCTTGAACAGGCCCATGTCGTACTTGGCGTCCAGTACCGCGCGCACGGCGTTGTCGATGTCGCTCTGCTGGATCTCGCCGGACTTCAGCAGCCCTGGCAGCTCCTTGCCGTACAGGGTGTCGTTCATGCTCATGTGGATGCCGGCCTTGATCGCCAGCTTCGCCGCTTCGCGTCCGTCGGCGGCGACACCGTGCTTGATCAGCTCGAAAATCGCCCCGTGGTCGCTGACGGCCAGGCCCTTGAAGCCCCATTCCTTGCGCAGCAGATCGTTCATCAGCCAGGTGTTGGCCGTGGCCGGCACGCCGTTGATCGAGTTCAGCGCAACCATCACCCCGCCAGCACCGGCGTCGATGGCCGCACGGTACGGTGGCAGGTAATCCTGGTACATCTTGACCGGGCTCATGTCGACGACGTTGTAGTCGCGACCGCCCTCGACCGCGCCGTACAGGGCGAAGTGCTTGACGCTGGCCATGATGCTGTCGGCGGCGTTGGCGCCAGTACCCTGGAAGGCCTTGACCATCACGCCGGCAATGCGCGACACCAGGTAGGTGTCTTCGCCGAAACCTTCGGAGGTACGGCCCCAGCGCGGGTCGCGGGAGATGTCGACCATGGGCGCGAAGGTGATGTCGAGGCTGTCGGCCGCGGCTTCCTTGGCGGCGATGCGCCCGGACAGGCCGATGGCGTCCATGTCCCAGCTCGACGCCAGGGCCAGCGGGATCGGGAAAATGGTGCGGTGGCCGTGGATCACGTCATAGGCGAAGAACATCGGGATCTTCAATCGGCTGCGCATGGCCGCGTCCTGCATCGGACGGTTTTCCGGGCGGGTGATCGAGTTGAACGTACCGCCGATATTGCCCGCCGCGATTTCCTTGCGGATCAGCTCCCGGGGCATTTCCGGGCCGATGCTGATCAGGCGCAACTGGCCGATTTTTTCATCGAGGGTCATTTGCTTCATCAGGTTGCTGACGAAGGCTTCCTTGTTCTCCAGAGGTGCGGGCGTCGTGGCGGCCAATACGTTATGACTGGCCAGGCTGACGAACAGGCCCAGCAAACACAGCTTCTTCATGAATTGTTTTCTCAAGGGCCCAAACGGCGATGGACTCGCCGGCCAGCCAAAATTTAGGGAGCGTCTATTGTTGTTCGGGTGGCTTTCCAAATACGGCAGTCGAAAAACGACAGTCGGATTCCGGGTGTGTTTTTTTGCGCAGGGCATCTTTTAGCCCATTGCCCCGATCCAATCCAGTGGCGCGGGCGATTATGCCCCAAGAGCCGGTCGAGAGGGTCGCCGGTTGTTTTTTCCATGAAATGTGAAGGGAGTATCACTCTGATGAATGTTCCACAGTCATACCGGTCGCGGCTGCAAATCGCCACGTTGCTGGTGCTGGCCACGTTGCTGACCGCCTGCGGCATCAACAACATCCCGACCCTCGATGAGCAGGCCAAGGCGGCCTGGGGCCAGGTGCAGAACCAGTATCAGCGCCGCGCCGACCTGATCCCCAACCTGGTGGAAACCGTCAAGGGCTACGCCGCCCATGAAAAAGACACCCTGACTGCCGTCATCGAAGCCCGGGCCAAGGCTACTTCTATCCAGGTCGACGCCTCCACATTGGATAACCCGGAAAAACTCAAGCAGTA
The DNA here is from genome assembly GCF_003634475.1 of Pseudomonas sp. WPR_5_2. Taxonomy (NCBI): domain Bacteria; kingdom Pseudomonadati; phylum Pseudomonadota; class Gammaproteobacteria; order Pseudomonadales; family Pseudomonadaceae; genus Pseudomonas; species Pseudomonas sp. WPR_5_2. The sequence goes on from NZ_RBLA01000003.1 coordinate 307,937, forward strand.
CCAGCAGGCCCAGGATCAACTCAGTGGCGCCTTGAGCCGCTTGATGGTGGTGTCCGAGCGCTATCCGGACCTGAAGGCCAACCAGAACTTCCTCGCGCTGCAATCACAGCTTGAAGGCACCGAAAACCGCATCAGCGTGGCGCGGCGCGATTTCATCCTGGCGGTGCAGAAGTACAACACCGAGATCCGCACGTTTCCCGGTCGCCTGTGGCACAGCGTGATGTACAGCAACCTGCCGGTTCGCGAGACCTTTGAGGCCACACCGGGTTCGGAGAAACCGCCTGAGGTCAAATTCTGAATTAACCCCGTAGGTTGGACCGATGAGGTTGCCCATGCGCGTGTTGAAAACTGGCCTGGTGCTGTTGCTGTGGGTGTTTGCACTGGCAGCCCAGGCCGAATTGAAGTTTCCGGAGCTGACCGGGCGGGTGGTGGACAATGCCCAAATGATCGAGCCTTCGGTGCGCGAACAGCTGACGCAACAGCTTCAGGCCCATGAGAAGGTCACCGGTGAACAGCTGGTGATCGTCACCTTGCCGGACTTGCAGGGCACCGACATTGCCGACTTCGGCTATCAACTGGGCCGCTACTGGGGCATTGGCCAGAAAGACAAGAACAACGGCGCGTTGCTGATCGTGGCCCGTGACGAGCGCAAGCTGCGCATTGAAGTCGGCTATGGCCTGGAAGATCGCCTGACCGACGCGCAGAGTTCAGTCATCATCAATCAGGTGATGACCCCGGCATTCAAGGCGGGCAATTACAGCAAGGGCATCAGCGACGGGGTGGCGGCGATGCTGGTGGTGCTGGGCGGTAATCCCCTGGACGAGCCGTCGACGGTGTATGACTCCGGCGGCGATCCGAGTGACGATTTTGTCTCGCGGCACCCGGGAGTGTTCGTATTTTTGGTGTTGTTGTTCATCCTGACTGTTTTTGTCTGCCAGATGCTCGGTATCCTTCCCGCCGGTCGCGGTGGTTCGGGGGGCTCTGGCGGTTTCGGTGGGGGACTCGGCGGCGGTGGTTTTGGCGGCGGTGGAGGCGGTGGTTTCAGTGGCGGCGGGGGCAGTTTCGGGGGCGGCGGTTCGTCGGGCGGCTGGTGATAAAACAAAAATAATCGAGCATTTCAAGACATGGCATTACTGACTGAACACGAACAACGCAAAGTTGCCGAGGCGATTGCCAGGGTCGAGCGCGACACCGATGCCGAACTGGTGACGGTGCTCGCGGCCCGCGCCGACGACTATGCGTACATCCCGCTGCTCTGGGCCAGCCTGTTGGCGCTGGTGGTGCCGGGCATCGTGCATTACCTGACAGGCTGGTTGACCCTGCACAGCCTGCTGCTGGTGCAATGGATCACCTTCATCGTCCTGTGCCTGGTGTTCCGGCTGCCGAAAATCACCACCCACCTGATCCCGCGCTCGGTGCGTCACTGGCGTGCCTCGAACCTGGCGCGCCGGCAGTTCCTGGAGCAAAACCTGCATCACACCGTGGGTAGCACCGGCATGCTGATTTTCGTCTGCGAAGCCGAGCGTTATGTGGAAATCCTGGTGGATGAAGGGATTTCCAGTCGTCTCGACAACAAAAACTGGGACGCGATAGTCGCCGCGTTCACTGGGCAAGTGCGGCAAGGACAGACATTGCAAGGCTTCGTCAGCTGTATCGAGGCCTGCGGCGAGTTGCTCAAGGTGCATGTGCCGGTGACGCACGTGCGCAATGAATTGCCGAACCGGTTGGTGATCCTGGGCTGAGCCTCTGGTCCCTGTGGGAGCGGGCTTGCCCGCGATAGCGGTGGATCAGTCGATATCAATGTTGAATGTCAGATTGCAATCGCGGGCAAGCCCGCTCCCACAAGGGATCTGCACCGTTCGGGAAATTACCCGTGCCCTCGCACCCCATCCCCCCTAAAATACCCGCCATTCCCGATCCGCACCGCCCTGAGGCTGTTTTTTCCATGTCTGTCACCGCCACTCCCGCCAGCCTCGCGCCGGATCATCACGCTCAATTTATCGACTTGCTGCAAACCAGCCTCGATCAAAATGCCTTTATCAAACTGGTGCTGGCCAAATACGTCGGCAATGAGGCTGACCTGCAGCGGATCATCATCAAATCGGTGACGGTCAAGGCGCAGCCGTGCTTGTCCTTCGTCTATCGCTACAAGACGCGCGACATCACCAAGAACCTGCCACTGGCTGAAGGCGTCGCGACCATTGCCGGTCTATTGCCCGCGGCGTTCAAAAATGCGCACTTGTTATCGCTGACCGACGAAGCCCAGCTTGAATACAGCAAAAAGGGCAAGAGTTCGCTGTTCAAGAGCCAACCCCAGCAATTGCGCGAGGTGCCCTCCGCCGAGCACAACCGCGAGAAGAACCGTTTCCTTGAACTGAGTCGGCCGTTTCTCGCCGACCTGGGCGTGACCAACAAGCAGCATGAGCTGATCCCGGCGATGTCGCGCAAGTGGAAGCAGATCAACAAGTTCATCGAGGTTTTCAGCCATGCCCTGACGTCGTCGCCGCTGGCGCTGGACAAACCGGTGCGAGTGGCGGACTTCGGATCGGGCAAGGGCTACCTGACCTTCGCCATCCATGACTACCTGCGCAACACCTTGAAGGCCGAAGGCGAAGTAACCGGGGTCGAGCTGCGTGAAGATATGGTCACCCTGTGCAACAACGCTGCGGCCAGGCTTGAGCATCCGGGGCTGGTGTTCAAGTGTGGTGACGTGCGCAGTGTGGCGCCGAGTGAGCTGGATGTGATGATCGCGCTGCACGCCTGCGACATCGCCACCGACTATGCGATTCATACCGGCATCCGTTCCGGCGCTTCGATCATCATGTGCTCGCCGTGCTGCCATAAACAGATTCGCCTGCAAATCCAGAGCCCGGCATTGCTCAAACCCATGCTGCAATACGGCTTGCACTTGGGCCAGCAGGCAGAGATGGTCACCGACAGTTTGCGCGCGCTGTTCCTCGAAGCCTGTGGTTACGAAACCAAGGTGTTCGAGTTCATCTCTTTGGACCACACCAACAAGAACAAGATGATCCTGGCGGTCAAGCGCGCCGAGCCGGTTGATCCGACCCAACTGTTGGCGAAGATCCAGGAACTGAAGGATTTCTACCACATCACCGAGCATTGCCTGGAAACCCTGCTGCGGGCCGACGGTTTCCTCTGAAACACTACAAAACTGTGGGAGCAAAGCTTGCTCGCGATGGCGTCCTCGAGACCGCTATCGCGAGCAAGCATTGCTCCCACAGGTTTAGGCGGTGGCGACCTGCGCCGGTTTGACCGCCGTCTTGCGTCCGAGCATCACGGTCACGATCACGCCCGCAGCGAACAGCCAGGTAATCGGCTCGACATGCTCGCCAAAGAACAACGCTGAAAAAGCGATGGTGAAGAAGATCTGCAGCAACTGGATCTGACTGACCCGGGCAATGCCACCCATGGCCAGCCCTGCGTACCAGGCGAAGAAACCGATGAACTGCGAAAACAGCGAGACGTAGCCGAAGGCCCACCAGGTCTTGCCGGAAATCTCACCCTGATGCTGTAGCGCCAGGTACGCCACCGGGCCGATCAGCAGCGGTGTCGATAGCACCAACGCCCAGCAGATCACCTGCCAGCCCCCCATTTCCTTGGCCAACCGGCCACCTTCGGCATAGCCCAGACCGCCCACCGCAATGGCCCCGAGCATCAGCAAGTCACCAGCCTGAATGCTGCCGGCACCGCTGATCAATGCATAACCGAGCACAAGCGCACTGCCCAGCGCGGCGCAGGCCCAGAAGGCTTTCGACGGGCGCTCATGGGACAGCCACGCGGCGTATAGCGCCACGCACAGCGGTTGCAAGCCATTGACCAGCGCGCCGTGGGACGCCGGCAAGGTTTGCATCGCCCAGGCCGACAACACCGGAAAGCCAAGGATCACCCCGGCAATCACCAGGCTCAGGCCCTTGACCTGTTTCCATGTCGGCCATTTTTCGCGGCGCCACAGCAACAGCATTGCCGCAGGTACCGCCGCAAACAGCGCCCTGCCCAGGCCATTGAGCAGTGGATGAAGTTCCTGCACGACGATCCGCGTGAAGGGCAGGGTGAGGCTGAAAATGACGACGCCGAGCAGGCCGAGGGCCATGCCGGTGTTTTCGCGGGAGGACATGATGGCAACCAAAGTATTGGGTGAGGGGAAGTGCTGTTATATAGCCATAAACCCGGCATCTGCCGCTGTTACAGATAGGCGCAGAGTTATCCGTACAGTTTGAGGGCGCCATCGCGGCGGTGCGGCGATCCGACAAGCCTTGCTCCCACATTGGAATGCATTCCCCTATGGGAGCAAGGCTTGGCCGCGATGAACGATAACGCCGTTCTCAGGTAGTAGCCGGTTGTTACCCGACCCGCCGGATAAGGACTACCTTGAATACTCCTGCATGCCCACGCATTTTCCAGAGGAGTCCTCCCCATGGCTGCTAAAAAAATTCTGATGCTGGTCGGCGATTACGTCGAAGACTATGAAGTGATGGTGCCGTTCCAGGCCCTGTTGATGGTCGGCTACACGGTACACGCCGTTTGTCCGGACAAAACCGCCGGCCAGACCGTGCGCACGGCTATCCATGATTTCGAAGGCGACCAGACCTACAGCGAAAAACCCGGTCATCTGTTTGCCCTGAATTTCGATTTTTCAAAGGTCAAGTCCGCGGACTACGACGCTGTGCTGATCCCCGGCGGTCGTGCGCCGGAGTACCTGCGACTGAACGAAAAAGTCCTGGAGCTGGTGCGGGATTTCAACAAGGCCGGCAAACCGATTGCCGCCGTGTGCCATGGTGCGCAATTGCTGGCGGCGGCCGGGATACTCGAAGGGCGCGAGTGCAGCGCTTACCCGGCCTGTGCACCTGAAGTACGCCTGGCCGGTGGTACCTTCATTGATATCCCGGTGACGGATGGCCATGTTCAAGGCAATCTGGCCACGGCACCGGCCTGGCCCGCCCACCCGAACTGGCTGGCCGGTTTCCTCGGGTTGCTGGGCACCAAAATCACGCTGTAACGAGGAATCTGTCCATGTGCGAGCTCTACGTCAAAGCCGACCCGATTCTCTACGAATCGCGCTCTCGCTCGCTGCGCATCTGCGGGGTGGTCACCACCCTGCGGCTGGAGAATCAGTTCTGGGACATCCTCAGCGAAATCGCCGAGGTCGACGGCATGACCACCAATCAGTTGATCGCCAAGCTGTATGAAGAGGTGATGGACTACCGCGGCGAGGTGGTGAACTTCGCCTCGTTCTTGCGGGTGAGTTGTACGCGGTATCTGAGTCAGCGGCGGGTGGCGGCGCCTGAGTTGTCGGTGGTGCGGGCGGCGGTGAAGTAGATAGGACTGTGTCGACTTCATCGCGGGCAAGCCTTGCTCCCACAGTTCGGTGGCGTATGGCCTGTGGGAGCAAAGCTTGCTCGCGATGAGGCCGGAACAGGCGACAGAAATCCCGGGCTGGTCTTTACTCTGAAACGCGCAACCTCTCAATCGCCAAGGAGAAAGAGCATGTCCGGATGGTACGAAGTGAGCAAAAGCAGCAGCGGTCAGTTCAGGTTTGTGCTGAAGGCGGCGAACGCCGAGACCATTCTGACCAGTGAGCTGTACACCACCCGCGCCGCGGCCGACAAAGGCATTGCGTCAGTCCAGGTCAACAGTCCGCTGGATGAGCGTTACGAGAAAAAAACCACCAAGGACGGCCATCCTTATTTCAACCTGAAGGCCGGCAACCACGAGATCATCGGTGGCAGCGAGTCATATTCCTCGGCGGCTGCCATGGAAAAAGGCATCGCCAGCGTCAAGGCCAACGGGCCGACCAAGGTGATCAAGGACAAGACCCTTCCCGTCCTTTAAAAATACCTGTGGGAGCGAGCCTGTCCGCGAAGGCGTCGTGTCAGTCGACATCATTGTTGAATGGCATCCCGCATTCGCGAGCAGGCTCGCTCCCACAGGGGAAATGCATTCCATTTTGGTTGCGAGGGGGAGGCGTCAGACACTAAACCTCGACCGGCACCGCAAGCTTCGGACTCCCCAACGCATGCGTCTTGGAATCAAAAAACCGCAACGCAACCCCCGTCCCCTCGAACACCTTCGCGTAATGCCGCTTCTGATGCTGGATGAACGCCTTGCTGCGCGGATAAATCGAGATCGCCACCACCTTCGGTTTCGCCTGGCGCAAGGCGTGCACGATATGGCTGTCCTGCTCGCCCAACGCATGGCCGAAAATGCACAAGCCGTCGTCGTGGCCGAGTAACTGGTCGTAGCAGAACGACAGATAATCCGAGCTGCGAATGGTCTTGAGCTTGTCCGCGCTCGGTCCTTCGTTGACGAACAGCGGCACATCGTCGAGGGTCTTGATCGTGTTGTTGATGGCGAAACTGCCCAGCAACGTGCCCTCGGTCGACATCAGTTTGCGTGCCGTGCCGTCCTGGTTGCGCACCAGATGCAAGCCGCCATGCAGGTACAGCAGGCGAGGCTTGTCGGTGGCCGTGGCGCTCAGGTCGAAGGCGGGTTCGGCGCCGTGAAACAGGTCGGTGATCGCCTGCGCTTGATGCTCCATTGCCCAGTGATTGAGCAGGTCGTAATTGGTGGTGAACACCGTGCGATAGCTGGCCAGCTCCCGATTGATCGTCGCCAGGGTCGAGGCCTCGACCAGCCGCCATGGGATATGCACCGCATGCACGGTGTTGATCAGCGCTTCCTTGATCGCGTAGTAACGATTGCGCGGTGCGGCGGAGCTGACGGCCAGGGCCTTGTTGACCCGGCTGGTGGTCTTCAGCGCGCTCAGCACCTGCTCGAAACTGCGCGTCTGCATCGCATCGAACACGCTCAGCTCGGACGGGCTCAGGGGTTTTTCTTCGACGGTGCGGGCGTTTTCAAACAGCGAGTCATAGCCGAAGTCGTCCCACACCGCGCGGCTGGCGCCGTTGCCCACCAGCAGACCGCCGAACGCAGCGCTGGTGCGCAAGGCGTTCCAGTCTTCAAGGTGGGCGTCGACATCCTGGAAATCGGTCATTGCGATCAAAGTCTCAAAGCAAAAGGTCTGATGGGCGGCGACTTTATCACGGCGGGCACCGAGATTTTCCTCTGTGCGTACCAAGCCCGCCACGGCTCGGGCGAAGAACGTTATGCTGCGGCTTCGCCTGAACCGACATCGCCGAGTCCCAGATGCTGCAGAAAAGCCTGATCCGCCGCCTCGACCTGATCACCCTGCAACTGTTCGTCGCCGTCCATGAAGAGGGCACGCTGACCCGGGCCGCCGCACGCGAAGCGATTGCGGTGTCGGCGGCGAGCAAGCGTTTGATGGAGCTGGAAGAGGCACTCGGCATCAGCCTGTTCGTGCGCCAGGCCAAGGGCATGACGTTGACGCCGGCCGGCGAAACCTTGCTGCACCACGCCCGGCAGATGTTGTTCAACGTGGAGAAAATGGGCCTGGAACTGGGCGAGCACAGCCACGGCGTGCGCGGTTATGTGCGGATGCTCGCGAACCTGTCGGCGATCATCCAGTTCCTGCCCGAAGACTTGCGGGACTTCTCCGAACAACATCCCCAGGTCAAGACCGACCTCGAAGAGCGTCCCAGCGCCGGGGTGATTCAGGGCGTTCTGGATGGCGTGGCCGACCTCGGGATCTGCTCCATCGACAGCGACATCAAGGGTTTGCACAGTGTGCTGTACCGCCAGGACAAACTGGTGGTGTTGATGCTGCCGGATCATCCGTTGGCCAGCCGTTCGAGCCTGGCATTTGCCGATACGCTGGACAGCGATTACGTCGGCCTGCATGCGGCCAGTTCGATCAACATGCGTACCCACGCGGCGGCGCGTGAAGCTGGCCGGGTATTGCGGGTTCGCATCCATGTGCCGGGCTTCGACGCCATGTGTCGCATGATCCAGGCCAACATGGGCATAGGGGTGCTGCCGCAGCGGGCCTATGAATTGTTTGGCCGGGCGTTGGGTTTGCATGCGGTGCCGTTGACCGACGACTGGTCGGATCGGGCGTTGATTCTGGTGGTGCGCGATCAGGCGTTGTTGTCGCCGGTGAGCCGGATGTTGTTTGAGCATTTGCGCGGGGCGAACTGAAAGCTCTCTGTTGAATTCACCGGCCTCATCGCGGGCAAGCCCGCTCCCACAGGGATCTATGTTGGTCACACAATTTGTGCTTCACATTGCACACTGTGGGAGCGGGCTTGCCCGCGATGACTGACCTGAGGTCACGCTAGTCTTTCAGGCCGTTCGCATTTCGCGAACGCCCGTTGCCAACTGAAGGTTGGATTCCCAAGCCCCCGGTCCTCTAGCCTTGGCCACATATTCCAAGAACAAGAGGTACCCCGCGATGACTGCCCCCTTGAGTGCAATCAAAGTGATTGAAATCGGCACGCTGATCGCCGCGCCGTTCGCTGCGCGCATGCTGGCCGAGTTCGGCGCCGAGGTGATCAAGATCGAAGCCATGGGGCAGGGCGATCCCCTGCGCAAATGGCGCAAGCTGCACGAAGGCACCTCGCTGTGGTGGTACCTGCAATCGCGCAACAAGAAGTCCCTGGCGCTGAATCTGAAATCCCCCGAAGGCATTGAACTGGTCAAGCAACTGGCGACCAGCGCCGACGTGCTGATCGAAAACCTGCGCCCCGGCGCCCTGGAAAAGCTCGGCCTGGGCTGGGACGTGCTGCACGCCCTCAACCCCAACCTGACCCTGGTGCGGATTTCCGGTTATGGCCAGACCGGCCCGTACCGTGATCGTCCAGGCTTCGGTGCCATCGGCGAGGCCATGGGCGGCATCCGCTACACCACCGGCACTCCCGGCTCGCCGCCGGCGCGGGTAGGCGTCAGCCTTGGCGATTCGCTGGCTTCGCTGCACGCGGTGATTGGCGCCTTGATGTCGTTGCTGCGGGTCAAGACCGGGCAGGGCGGTGGGCAAATCGTCGATGTGTCCCTGGCCGAAAGCGTGTTCAATGTCATGGAAAGCCTGGTGCCGGAGTACGACATGCTGGGTCATGTGCGTGAGCGCAGCGGCGGTGCGCTGCCGGGCATCGCGCCTTCCAACACCTACCTGACGGCCGATGGCGCCTATGTGGTCATCGCCGGCAACAGCGACCCGATTTACCGTCGTTTGATGAACACCATTGGCCGTACGGACCTGGCCGAAGCGCCGGAATTCGCCCACAACGACGGGCGTGCGGCCAAGAGCAATCTGCTCGATGCGGCGATCACCCACTGGACCAGCAGCCTGCCGATCGACGAGGTGCTGGCGGCACTGGAGACCGCGGAAGTCCCGGCCGGGCGCATCTATTCGGTGGCCGATATCGTTGCCGATCCGCACTATCAGGCGCGGGACATGCTGCTCAATGCCGAACTGCCGGGCGGTGCGACGGTGAAAATGCCGGGCATCGTGCCCAAGCTCTCGGAAACCCCCGGTGGCGTGAACTGGTCCGGCCCCGGACTGGGCCAGCACACGGATGGCATCCTCGCGCAGCTTGGTCTGACGCTGGCGGACATCGAACGCCTGAAAGTCGAAGGAGTGGTGCAATGATCACTGACTATGCAGACAGCCTGATCGTCCAGGAAGTCTCCCCGCGTGACGGCTTGCAGATCGAGCCGACCTGGGTCGAAACTGTCGACAAGATCGCCCTGATCGATCAATTGTCGCTGGCTGGATTCAGTCGCATCGAAGGCGGTTCGTTCGTGTCGCCCAAGGCCATTCCGGCATTGCGCGATGGCGAGCTGGTGTTCAAGGGCATCACCCGCCAGCCGGGGGTGATCTACGTCGCCTTGATCCCCAACCTCAAAGGCGCACAACGGGCGCTGGCCTGCAACGCCGATGAGCTGAACCTGGTGATGTCCGCCAGCCAGACCCACAACCTGGCGAACATGCGCATGCGCTGTGAGGATTCGCTGGCCGCGTTCGGCGAAATCGTCCAGTTTGCCAGTGGCACTCGGGTGCGACTCAACGCCAGCATCGCCACCACCTTCGGCTGCCCGTTCGAAGGCAAGATCGATGAGGACCGGGTGTTGCAGATTGTCGACGCCTATCAGGAACTCGGCATCCAGGGCATCACCCTGGCCGACACCACCGGCATGGCCAACCCGCGTCAGGTCGACCGTTTGGTGCGGCGGGTGTTGCAGCGAGTGTCGCCGGCGGACCTGACCCTGCATTTCCACAACACCCGCGGCCTAGGCCTGTGCAATGTGCTGGCCGCCTACGAGGCCGGTGCCCGACGCTTCGATGCGGCACTCGGCGGGCTCGGCGGTTGCCCGTTTGCACCGGGGGCTTCGGGCAACATCTGCACCGAAGACCTGGTCAACCTGTGCGATGAAGTCGGCATTCACACCGGGATCGATCTACCGCTGTTGCTGAAGTTGTCACGAGGGCTGCCGGCACTGCTCGGTCACGAAGTGCCCGGTCAACTGGCCAAGGCCGGACGCAATTGCGACCTGCACCCCGTGCCCTCCTGACCCCACACCGCCCCCCTCTGTGGGAGCAAAGCTTGCTCGCGATGACTGAGTCACATCCAACATTGATGTCGACTGATACACCGCTATCGCGAGCAAGCTTTGCTCCCACAGAAAGCGTGTTCAAAGATGTTCTTAACCAGACAACAAAAACAATCGGACACCTGCGGGAAGTCCGCCTGGAGAAACGCAATGAGCCTCAATGCACTGGAGGCCGGCGCGAGCCCGGCCGTTAGCCACGATGAAGAAAAAGCCCTGGTCAGCAAAGTCGCCTGGCGATTGATGCCGCTGATCATGGTCTGCTACCTGTTCGCGTTTTTCGACCGCATCAACATCAGCTTCGCCAAGTTCCAGTTGCAGACGGACCTGAGCCTGAGCGATACCGCCTATGGCCTGGGTGCCGGGTTGTTCGTGGTCGGTTACGTGATTTTCGAAGTGCCCAGCAACATGATGCTGTACAAGGTCGGCGCCCGTCGCTGGATCGCCCGGATCATGATGTCCTGGGGCCTGGCCACCGCGCTGATGGTCTTCGTCAATAGCGAATGGCAGTTCTACACCCTGCGCTTCGTGATCGGCGCGATGGAGGCAGGTTTTGCGCCGGGTGTTCTGTATTACCTGACGCTGTGGTTTCCGCAGCACTATCGTGGGCGCATCACCTCGATGCTGTTCCTGTCGTCAGCCTTTGCCGGCTTGGTGGGCGCACCGTTCTCCGGGTTGGTGCTGCAACATCTCGACGGCTTCCTGCAAATGCGTGGCTGGCACTGGTTGTTCCTGCTCGGCGGCGTGCCGTGCATCGGCCTCGGTTTACTGGTGCTGACCCTGCTCAAGGACCGTATCGAAGACGCCCATTGGCTGACAGCCTCGGAAAAGACGCTGCTGGCCAGTCGCATCGCTCACCATGAACCGCACAAAAGTGGCGGCTCGCTGCTCGCGGCGCTGAAAATCCCGGGTTTCCTCACCCTGGGCCTGATCTACTTCCTGATTCAGGTGGCGTCCTACGGCTTGAATTTCTGGGCACCGCAACTGATCCGCAGCGCCGGTACCGAGAGCCCGGTGATGATCGGTCTGCTGACGGCCATTCCGTACATCTGCGGCGCCATCAGCATGGTGGTGATCGGGCGCTTGTCCGACGCCTCTGGCGAACGGCGCAAGTTTGTCGCAGGGCTGGTCGCGGTCGGCGCCATCGGCTTCTTCTGCGCAGGCATTTTCGCCAACCACACGACCTTCCTGATTGTTGCACTGGGCTTGCTCGGCGCCGGGATCATCGCCTCGATCCCGAGCTTCTGGACCCTGCCCCCGAAACTGTTGGCCGGTGCTGGCGCGGGGGCTGCTGGCGGAATTGCGGTGATCAATACCCTGGGCCAGTTCGGCGGCATCGTCAGCCCGGTCATGGTCGGACGGATCAAGGACATGACGGGCAGCACCACACCGGCGCTGTATGTCATCGGCGTTTGCGCATTGATTGCCGTGGCGCTGTTGATGTGGGGACTGCCGCAGAAGCTGCGGACCCTCGACAAGGCGTAAAAATCGCAGGCTACGGCAGTTCCCACAGAGACCACGCATCCCTGTAGGAGCTGCCGAAGGCTGCGATCTTTTGACCTTCAAGAAGCTGCTATCACCGCTTTGGCTGGCGCGTTTGCAAACTGAATCAACACGACCCCGCCAATCAACAACAGCACCCCCGCCAATCGCGGCAAGGTGACTTGCCGCTCCAGCAACCCAAACCACCCAAAGTGATCCAGCACCAGCGACGCCATCACTTGCCCCGCCAGCGACAGGGCCAGGAACCCTGAAGCACCCAGCTTGGGCAATAGCACCACCGCCAACGAAATGAAACACACCCCGAAAGCCCCCCCGGCCCAGATCCACAAGGGGGCCTTGGCTATGAATGCCATAGAAGGCAGTGGCAAGCGCATCGCCAGTATGATCGGCAACAACACCAGAATGCTCACCAACAACGACACCAACGTCGCCCACAATGGATGGCCCAAGCCGCGTCCAAGGTTGAAGTTGATCGCACTCTGGAAAGGCACCACAGCCCCGGCAATCACGGCGAGTAAAAGAAGACCGATTCCGTGCAGCGTACTCATGTTTATGCTCCAACAGGTTTTGCTGGACTCTAGAGTATTCGTCGCGCAGATTTAAATTCCGTTTTGTTATCCAGAACATGCATCAGATGAATGATCTGCGCCGCATCGACCTCAACTTGCTGGTGATCCTCGACACCTTGCTCAGCGAGCAACACGTGACCCGTGCCGCCGAACGTCTGCACTTGAGTCAACCAGCCGTCAGTCATGCCCTCGCACGATTGCGCGATCTGCTTGGCGATCCGCTGCTGGTGCGTGCCGGCGCCAGCCTTGTACCAACCCCGCGAGCGCTGGAGCTGATAGCGCCGCTGGCCGAAGTCTTGGCCCAGCTGCAATCGCTGCTGGCACCGAATGCCTTCGAACCTGCCACCGCCAAGCGCACATTTCGTCTGGCGATGTCCGACTACGGTGCCGCTATCGTCCTGCCGGGATTGACCCGTTTGCTGCGCCGCGAAGCGCCGGGCATCGATCTGCAAATCAGCCATGCCAGTCGCGAAGGCATGCTCGACGGCGTGTACAACGGAGACATCGATATTGCCATCGGCGTGTTTCCGGAAATGCCCAACGAGCTGCGCAGCACACTGCTGTTCGAAGAGCACTACGCCTGTCTGGTAGACCGCAACTCCTTGCCTGTCGATGGTGCGCTCGATCTGCCCACCTACCTGAGCCGCCCGCACGTCCTGCTGGAAATGCGCGGCAGCGGCACGCCGGAAATCGAGCGAGCATTGACGACTTTGCGTGAACGCCGTCGAGTTGCCATCAGCCTGCCGCACTGGAATGTCGCCCCGGAACTCATCAGTGGCACTGACTTGATCCTCACTGTCGCAACCCGTGCCTTGCGCGACATTGATCAGCGGTCATTGGTCGTCGTGCCGCCACCGTTTCACATTCCGTCGTTTGATTTTGTGCTGGTGTGGCACAAGCGAAGGGGCGGAGATCAGGCGTTGAGTTGGTTGAATCAGAAAATAGCGGAGCGGGTAGCACAGGATAGAGGGTGAGCGTTTGGTGTTGGGAACGGTAATTAGCGAAGGCTCGACACCCACTTGGCTAAAACCGCGTCAACTGTCGCGAGCGGCCGTATGCGGGAATGAAGTTCTTCGACGATCAGTCAGTCGATAGCTAAAAACCTGATATAGACTGGCCACCATTCACCAAACGGTTCAAAAGGACTTCCCATGACCCCATCGCTGCTAATGGCCGTGCTCGCCTCGGGTTTCATCTATGGCATTACCCCCGGGCCGGGTGTGCTGGCGGTGTTCGGGATTGGCGCGGCGCATGGGCGGCGGGCGGGGGCGGGGTTTCTCTGTGGGCATTTGCTGGGCGATGTGATCTGGTGCAGCACGGCGCTGGTGGCGATTGTCGGTGCGCGGGAAATCGGCAGCACCGCCTTCGATGTGCTGGGTTTGCTCAGCGGCCTCTACCTGTTCTGGCTCGGCTGGCGCGCGGTGCGGGCGCGTCGCAGCAGCGCCGAAGCTCCCGAGGGGCCGGCGCGTCAGCCGTTCTGGCATGGCATCCTGTTTGGCTTGACCAATCCGAAAGCCTACCCGGTGGCGGTGGCGACGTTCACCGCCTTGCTGTCGAGCCGCGCCGAGTTGCTGACCTGGTCGATGTTGCCGTGGCTGATCGTCCTGAGCTTCGTCGGTGGCCTGATCGCCTACGCTATCCTCATCGGCATTGTCGGGGCGCGCCGGGTGCGCACCTTGTATCAGCGCCATGAGCTGGCGATTACCCGTCTGTGCGGGGTGATGTTTATCGGTTTCGCCATCAACGCCCTGGCGCATGCATTGCCGGGGCTGGTGACGAACAAGGCTTGACGCTGATTGCAGGACTGCATCAGTTGCATAGGTACGGGTCAGGGATGGTTTCTTATTGCTGCATCGGTCGGACACGTTCTCGGCACCATGACCACCAGAAATTCCGCTCCGTTGGCGAGCTACATCGACCTCTTGCTGGACGCCGTTTGCGCGGTCGACAAACAAGGTCGCTTCGTATTTGTCAGTGCGGCCTGCGAGCGCGTCTTCGGCTACACCCCCGACGAGTTGATCGGTCAGCAGATGATCGATCTGGTGCACCCGGCCGACCGCCAGCGCACCCTCGATGCCGCACGCGAGATCATGGGCGGCGAGCCCAAGCTGAATTTCGAGAACCGCTACCTGCGCAAAGATGGCCGGGTGGTGAACATCCTGTGGTCGGCGCGTTGGTCGGAGGTCGATCAGCTGCGCATCGCCGTGGCCCGCGACATCACCGAACGCAAGCAGGCCGAGTCCCGGCAAGCAGCGCTGTACGCGATTTCCGAAGCGGCACATGCGGCGGAAGACCTGCTGGCGCTGTTCAAACGTGTCCACCTGATCATCGGCGAATGGCTGCCGGCGCTGAATTTTTCCGTGGCGCTGTATGACGAGCACTGCGAGCAGCTGAATTTCCCCTATCACGTCGACGACCACGAGCCGCAACCCGAGCCCGGTACGATCACCGGGCGTCTGTGTGCCGAGGTCATCCGCACCGGCCTGCCCATCCTGCTGACCCCGAACCAGGAGAAACCGCCCATCGGATTCGAGGCGCTGGTGACCGGGCAGAACTCATCGTGCTGGCTGGGTGTGCCGCTGAACTCGCAGAACGGCACCATCGGCGCGCTGATCGTCAAAAGCATACCTGGCGGCGAGCGCTACACCGAGCAAGATAAAGAGCTGTTGCAGTATGTCTGCGCCCAGGTCGCGACGGCGATCGAGCGCAAGCAGTTGCATGCACGGCTGCAACGCATGGCCCAATACGACCAGTTGACCCAACTGCCCAACCGCGAATTGCTCCGCGACCGGCTCAAGGCCGCATTGGAAGCGGCGCGCGAAGACCGTGGGCGCATGGCGCTGCTGTATGTCGACCTTGACCGCTTCAAGCAAGTCAACGACACCCACGGCCATGCGGTGGGCGACATGTTGTTGCAGACCGTCGCCAATCGGCTCAAGGGCTGTGTGCGTGAAACCGACACGGTGGCGCGCATTGGTGGTGACGAGTTTGTGGTGTTGTTGCACAGCATCCACGCCTCGGGCGATGCCGACTGCGTGGCCGGGAAAATCCGTCAGGTCCTGGCCCAGCCTCTGCGCCTGGACGGCCACAGTCTGCATATCCACCCCAGCATCGGCGTGGCGCAATACCCTGAGAACGGCACGGAAGAACAACAGTTGTTCCGGCACGCCGATGAAGCGATGTACAGCGCCAAGCGCGAGCATCACCTGCGGCTTGTCTGAATGTCGGCTGCCGTTCGTCGCGGCGTGACCGGATTTTTCTAAACCTTTTGGCACGGACAAATTCAGAATCTATGCGGGCTACTGCTCGCCGCGATTATCACCAAGAGGTAGAGAATCATGCCTAACTCAAGAAACTCGAACTCGGGAAACTTCGGCAACGATCGAACCAAGGCGTCTGAAGCCGGTCGCAAAGGTGGGAAAACCACCACCACGACTGTCGATAAGGAGCCTAAACCCGATATGGGTCGTAAGCCCGCACAGAAATCGAAGTAATGGATGTTGGTGGTTTTGATTGAGAAGCGGGGGCGAAAGCTCCCGTTTGAATTTTTAGAGGAGGGCGCGACCATGAACCGGATGGCCACCCGATTATGCAGCTGCGGTTTTGCCGCGTTACTGGGCCTGTGTGCCAGCAGTGCCTTCGCCCAGACGCCCGCCGAATTCATCAACGATGCCTCGGCCCAAGGTATTGCCGACATCGAAGCCAGTCGCCTGGCGCATCAGAAGACCGAATCCAAAGAGATCAAGGACTACACCATTGTCGTGATCAACGACCGCACCACCGCCAACCAGCACCTGGCGAAAATCGCCAGGCAACTGGACTTGCCGGTGGCCCCGCGCGAAGAGGTGGTCGATAAGGCCAAGGCCTTGATGCCCGAAGTCATGGAGGGCGCAAACTTCGATGAAGCCTACGCGGCCAGTCAGGTCAAAATGAACGAGCAAGCCATTGAGCAGCTCGAGCAAACGGCGCAGACCACCGACGTGCCGCAGATCAAGGCATTCGCCGAAGAAACCCTGCCCAAACTGCAGAATCACCTGCAAATGGCCAAGGCCCTGCAAGCCAGTCTCTAGTCATTCCCGTGCGCGGGTGACCTGTGGCTACCCGCGCAATGTCGATCAGCACTCATTCAGATCCTGTTTGCCTTTCTCCTGGACCACGGTGCCGTCGATGGAAATGGTCTGGCCCTCGCCCAAGCTGCGATAGTGTTTTCTCAGCGCCTCCAGCTCCTTGAGGTCCAGCGCTTCGAGCCCCAACATCGCGTTCTGCGCGTCCTTGGTCACGCGCAGCAATTCATCGACCTTCAAATGCAAGATATCCGTGTCGCGGTTCTGCGTGTTCTGGATCAGGAACACCATCAGGAAGGTGATGATGGTGGTCGAGGTATTGATGATCAGTTGCCAGGTATCGTTGAAATGGAAAATCGGCCCGCTCAATCCCCACAGGAAAATCAGCAGGATCGCCCCCAGGAACGTCCTGGGGCTACCGGCCCATAGGGCGAGTTTTTGCGCAACTTTTGCGAACTTCATGGCCGTTTTCCTTGTGAGAGGGCGCTTGAAGTTCAGACAGTGACAGTGGGCTGAAAATTCGACTGGTGTTGGGGGAGGCTGCAATTCCTGATCGGTATCTTTCTTTGTGCCGGTTTGTGGCTAGTATCAATGGCAGTCAGTTTGCCAGCATGCAAAGACACGGATCGAAACCAGTTAAGAGGCCACTCATGGAATTCTTTGAAAAGCTCGCAAGTCTCTCTGCCAAAGTTCGTTTACAGGGCGCTGCCATCCAGACTGAAGAGGCGACCAAGAATGCTTTCGTCATGCCCTTCATCAGCACGGTTTTGGGCTACGATGTTTTCGATCCGACAGAGGTGACGCCTGAGTTCGTTTGCGATGTTGGAACGAAGAAGGGGGAGAAAATTGATTACGCAATCATGAAGGGGGGAGAGGTTCAGATCCTCATCGAGTGCAAAAAAATAGGTGAGCCGCTGCACATCAATCATGCCTCTCAGCTGTTTCGCTACTTCCATGTCACCAGCGCTCGAATCTCCATACTCACCAACGGCCAGGTCTACAAATTTTTCACTGATCTGGATGCGCCCAATAAAATGGACGAGAAGCCGTTTCTGGAGCTCGACCTTCTGGATATCGACGAGTACTCCGTCCCTGAATTGGTCAAACTCACCAAATCAGCATTTGATGTGGAGTCGATCATCAGCGCCGCAGGCGAGTTGAAATACGTCAGCCAAATCAAAAAGGTCATTGCTTCCCAAGTCAGCAAGCCAGACGACGATTTTGTAAAAGTCTTCGCATCGCGGGTTTACGACGGTGTCATAACGCAGAAAGTCCGTGAACAGTTTCATGAGCTGACCCGAAAGGCTGTCATGCAGTTTCTCAACGATCAGATCAATGAACGGCTCAAATCAGCCATGAGTGGCGCCATTCAGCCGGCTTTGGCCTCATCGCCAGTCTCGTCCAGTGGTGTTGAACAAACGGATGCGCGGGATGGGTCAGAAGACAAGGTTCTGACAACGTTGGAAGAGCTGGAGGGATATCACATTGTCCGGGCTGTGGTTCGATCTGTCGTCGATGCCAAGCGTATTGTTCAACGTGACACTCAGAGCTACTTCGGCATTCTGCTTGACGACAACAACCGCAAGCCGATCTGCCGTCTGCATTTCAACCGCTCACAGAAATACATCGGAATATTTGACGAGGAGAAAAACGAAACCCGGCATGCAATCAATTCCATCGATGACATTTACGAGTACTCGGATCATTTGAAGAAGACGGTCGGGTTTTACGATTAAGGCCATTGTCTTGCGACGAAAAAACCGGTCAGTAACACCGGTTTTTTTTTGCTAAAAACTCATAGGTGTATCCCACCAAAGGTGGAATGGAGCTGAGTCTGCGAGTGGATTATCGTAGCGAACCGGTTGTCTGTCCCGATAATGAAAACGCGCCGACAGGAGAACGCAATGAGTTGGTCCGCCAAGCAATACGTCGCTTTTGAAGATGAACGCACCCGTCCGCCCCGTGACCTGCTGGCGGCAATCCCCGCAGCAGAGGTGCGCTCGGCCATCGACATCGGTTGCGGCCCCGGTAATTCGACCGAGCTGCTGGTGGAGCGCTTTGCCGGCGCCACGGTGCGCGGGCTGGACAGCTCGGCCGATATGATTGAAGCGGCCCGCAAGCGCTTGCCGCAGGTGCGTTTCGATATCGCCAACATTGATACCTGGAACGAAAGCGGCCCGTTCGACGTGATTTTCGCTAACGCGGTGTTGCAGTGGGTGCCGGATCACGCTGAGCTACTGCCCTCGCTGGTGAACAAGCTTGCACCCGGTGGCAGTCTGGCGATTCAGATGCCGGACAACCTCAATGAACCCTCGCACCGTTTGATGCGCGAAGTTGCGGCTGTTGGTCCCTGGGCGGGCAAACTTGCCGGAGCTGCCGGGCAACGCACGGAAATGGCCGATGCCAGTGGCTATTACTCAATTCTGAAAGCCTGCTGTACCCGCGTCGATGTGTGGCGCACCACTTACCATCATCCACTGGCGGGCGGCGCCTCGGGTGTAGTCGAGTGGTTCAAGGGCAGCGGATTGCGGCCGTTTCTCGAGCCTTTGGATGAGGCTGAGCGGGCGGAGTATTTGAAGCAGTATCTGGCTGCCATCGAACAGGCCTATCCGGCACTGGCCGATGGCTCAGTGTTGTTGCCATTCCCACGATTGTTTCTGGTCGCGACTCGCTGATGTGAAAAAGGGGCAGAGGTTACCGGTCTTCTGCCCTTCTTCTTGATCGCTGGGAAAAATCACTGCGGTTTGCTTCTTTTTGAGCGCCTGGCACTCAAATATTCAAAAACAAACGAAGCAAAGCCGAACAACCCGATCATCGAAATGATCATGATCCCCAACTCTGAACTGTCCATGCTGACCTCTGAGCGAACGGTGAGCGGGGAGAGTAAGGCATCTGTCGTCAGGCTCAATGCTGCTCTACGGAGACTTTACTGGCGGGCAAGGATCTATACGAAAACTATACGAGTGCCTGCCAGAAGCACTCAATGCTGAATGCCGCCAACCTTGTGGGAGCGTGCTTGCTCGCGATGACGGCTACATATTCACATCTGTGTTGCCTGCCAGGTCGCCATCGTGAGCAAGCTCACTCCCACAGGGAGTGACGTCAGGCGGTTCTGCCAAATTCCGGCCTTAAAAAAACCGGCCACTTGGGGCCGGTTAATGCATCGCTTAAATAAGGTGATCAGCTCTGCTGTAATACCTTCAGTGCTGCCGATGCCAGAAAACCCGAACGGCTTTTCTCCTCAGGGTGGTGCAGCACGTATTCATCAATCCGGTTGAGCAGGTAGCCTGGCAGCGTGATGTTCAGCTTCTGGGCCTTACCCAGATATTTGGTAACGTCGATGTCCACCAATGCCCACGCACAGCCCGTGTACTTCGGGTTGGCTGCATGCAGGGTCACTTTGCTTGCGGGCGGGATTGGCGAACCATCTTCGGCCAGAATTTCGAAGTGGCCTTCAATGGCTTCCCGGGCCATCGCCATCGCGTCATCCAGATCTTCCCCGGCGGAAAAGCACCCCGGAATGTCGGGCACTTCCACACCCCAGGCATGTTCGTCATCGCCCATTGAAATCGCAATTGGGTAAAGCATGTTCATTGTCCTCCGAGGACTCCGCGCACCGGGCTGGTCACAGCAGCGCCTGTTGCAAAATACTGATGGCCGTTTTTTTGAGCAGATCTTTTTTGGGATGAGGAACCGTCACCAGCCCCGGTTTGGTCGGATGCTTGAAGTGATGGTGGCTGCCTCTGATTCGTACCAGATACCAGCCGTCCGCAACGAGTTGGCTTATCAAAAATCGGCTATTCACATCACCTCCCTGTGGTGTGCTTGTGGTTACTATACCTACTGATTTTTTGTAATCAACACTATACCCACCAAACCTTTCCTGGGTTTGGCGGGAAGCGATAGGAATCGAGTCTAGGAGGGCGCTGCGTCAAGGGCTTGGAGCAAGCCTGAATTGATCCGTTTTGTGTATTGCGAGGTTTTGCCGAAACTAGACAGCACCCGAAATTTTCGCTGAGCAGTGTCCACGGGCGATACCTTTCTGCTCTTTTGCTTCAGGTAAGCCTCGTTCAATCATGGGAAAGAGCTAAGCTGAAATTCATAAAGGCTATTGAAGGACACGATGCCTGGCCATGAAAAATCCTCCAGATTTGAGACCGCTTGCTCCGGAAGATCGACGCTCTTTGCAGCACGCCAAAAACCTTCTCGCGAACCCCGGCTTGGTTGCTCAGTTGACCAGTATGTTGGGCACTCCTATCGAAGCCACCATCAAGAGGCTGCCCAAAGGCGCTAACAAACGTGTCAACAGTACTTTGGAGACTGCCCTGTTGAGGTGCGCGCGTACCGCCGCCAGGACCATGGACGACTCAATTGGCGAGCGATCCTGGAACAAGACGCATATGGGGTCGGTGGTTGTAACTGGCGCTGCGGCAGGCTTCTTGGGCCCTTGGACGATGCTGATGGAGATACCGATAACGACCACAATTATCTTTAGGTCAATTGCAGATGTTGCACGTAGCGAGGGTGAGTCGATTAAAACGTGTGATGTCGTAACGGGTCGCGAGGGTCTTGAAACCGGCTTGCATTGACGAAATCCTTTACTGAGACAAGAAAAACGCTAACGGATCGTTGATCTTATGCAAAAACGTTAATTTCGAAAGAATGAAAAGACTAAAATCAGACGGAATTTGATAATAAATCCGTGTTTTGCGAAAAAAACGCTAACAGGTCTCAGAATAGTCGCTATCGACCATAGGCACTTGCTGATCGATCAGGGAAACGACTAATGACTCACAAGCCCAATCCCACCAAACCCCAGACACAAAAAAACCGGCCATCAAGGCCGGTTTTTTCTTTACCTGCATCCCCCGTCAAAAACCAACGTGGGACTGAAATTCGATTGGAGCGGGTGAAGGGAATCGAACCCTCGTTATCAGCTTGGGAAGCTGGAGTAATGCCATTATACGACACCCGCCTGGAGCGGTTGACTTTGTACCAGATGTGACCGTGGAAATGAAGTTTTTCTTTGCGGCAGATGGCTTTAGCGCAAATGAAACAAAGCGGACCGCGTTGCGGTCGTTCGCGGGCAAGCCTGCTCTTGCAGAGCGGGGCTTGCTCGCGATGACGCTGTTTCAGATGGCCAATGCATGATGGTCCTGGGCGTAGTGGAAACGCGGTCGGCCCTCATGCTGCGCCGGTTTCAGGAACCCCATCAGTGCATTGCGGCTGTCTCGGCAGGCGGCTTTGTGTTCCATGTCGAGAAAGTGCCCGGTGGCCTGCAGGGTGCTGAAGGTGCTGTGTTGCACGTGGCCGGCGAACAGTCGGGCGTCCTCGGCGGCGGTGTACTCGTCCCATTCGCCATTCATGAACAGCACCGGCACATTGATTTTCTTCGCCGCGTTGAGGTAGCAGTACCGATCACTGTTAAGCACATCGCTGATGTGAAAGTGCATCTGCCCGTATTCATGCTCGGCCAGGCTGCTGACGTGTCGGTAGTTGAACCGTTTGAACAACGACGGCAAGTGTTTGCCGATGGTGCTGTTCACCAGGTTGCCGACCCGGTCGCCGTCGCGGTTGCCGAGGTAATCGACACCGCGCTCGAGGTAATCGAGCATGTGGGCGTTGACCACCGGGGAGAACGAGCTGATGACGGCTTTTTCGATCCGGCGTGGCTGTTGCGACAGCGCCACAAGGGTCGCGGCGCCACCAAAGGAAAACGACAGCACGTGTTCGGCGGCGAAGTGCTCGATCAGCTCCAGGAGGATCTGCCCTTCGATTTCCTTGGTCAGCATTTTCTCATGCAGGTTGTGGGCTTTTGACTTGCCCGCGTAGGGCTGGTCGTAGCAGACCACGTTGAAATGCGGATAGAGGTTTTTCACGGTTTGGGCAAACGACGCAGTCGTGGACATCGAGCCGTTGACCAGAATAATGGTCTTCTCTGCGGCGTCTGCGCGATAGAACTCCGTGTAAACCCGATACTGACCCTGTATATCCAGCACAGCGATTTCTGGCCTCATGTCATAAGACTCCTGGCAAGCGGGTATGCGCGCAAAAGAGATTGCACGAGCTTTGTGACAGGTAGGCATATGCCTTGGAATTTGTTAGCCCATGTCGATCCACTGCAGTCCGGTCGACGGGTATTGTTATTGGCGGGCAGTCTGCCGGGTGAGGCCGGAACCCAAGGGTTCCTACCGGCAAAAAGTTTCTTAGACGTATCTTGTGACTCGTCGGTCACATTTCGGCCGACGTCCTGATTCAAGCAGGGGTCACATGATTGCGCAAGTGCCGTTGATAAATTGTTCGACAACTTTCTGCTGAGCGGTCGTGCCCTTAGATCGATCGGATCTCTTCGTCGCTCAGTGGGCGGTATTCGCCCGGTTTCAACCTGTCGTCGAGTACCAATGGGCCCATGCGTTCGCGGTGCAGGCGCAGGACCTTGTTGTCGAAATGTCCGAACATGCGCTTCACCTGATGGTAACGGCCCTCGACGATGCTCAGGCGCGCCGATGTCGGCCCCAGTAGCTCTAGCCCGGCGGGTTGAGTGGTGAGGTCTTCGAAGGCGAAGTACAGGCCTTGCATGAACTTGGTGGCGTATTCGGGGCCGATGACCTGTTCGGTTTCGACGTAGTAGACCTTTGGCAGTTTGGTCTGCGGTTGGGTCAGGCGGCGCGACCAGCTGCCGTCATTGGTGATCAGCATCAGGCCGGTGGTGTTGAAGTCCAGGCGTCCGGCGATGTGCAGATCGTCCCTGTCCGGTTCATGGATCAGGTCGAGCACGGTCGGGTGCTGTGGATCTCGAGTGGCGCTGACACAACCGGCCGGTTTGTGCAGCATGTAGTGACGCAGCGGCTTGCCGGTTTGCAGGACCTCGTCATCGACTTCGACCCGGCTGAACTCTCGGACTTCGGCATGCGGGTCACTGACGATTGTTCCGTCAATCCGGACGCGCTTTTCCACCAGCAACACGCGTACTTGCTTACGGTTGAAGCGGGGCAGGTTGCTGAGAAAACGGTCGACGCGCATGACTCAAGGATCAGTGAGCAAAGGGCTGCGCATCTTACTTGATTGGCTGGGGCACTGCTTGCAACTGCGCCTCGACCTCGGCGCAGCGCGGGCACAGGCAGGAGGCGTTGCGCAGTTCGGCCGGCAGCGCTTCAAGGACCGCCGGGTCGATACTGACGCCGTAGCACCAGCACGCCCGATCGGCGGTTCGCGGGTCGGCCAGGGTGCAGTCGTTGGATGCACCGCAGGCCGGGCAGAGGTCAGGTTGGTTCATAAATGGAGTGGGGCATTTCCACGCAGGTTCGGTTGCGGCCACTTTGCTTGGCCCGATACATCGCATGATCGGCCCGCGACAGCAATGTGTGCAAGGTGTCATCGGGTTGCAGGGTGGTCAGGCCGATGCTGACGGTCAGCTGCAAGCTACTGACGTTGTAGGCATAACGCTGGTGTTCCACATGCTGACGAATCTTCTCGGCAATCATCAGGCCGGTTTTACCATCGGTGTCCTTGAGCAGCACGATGAACTCTTCGCCGCCCCAGCGACAGACGATGTCGGAATGGCGCAGGCAGCTTTCCAGATCCCGGGCAAAACCGATCAGCACCTGATCGCCGGCCAGGTGCCCGTAGGTGTCGTTCAAGGCTTTGAAGTGATCCAGGTCAAGCAGCAGCGCGGTCAGTGGCCTGGGTTCGCGCCGGGCCTCGTGCATGGCTTGCGCAGCCAACAGGTCGAAGCCACGTCGGTTCGGCAGTTCAGTCAGGCTGTCGAGGGTTGCCTGGGCGTGGATCTTGCTCTGAAAGCGCTTGATCACCCGGTTGAGCAGGGCCAGCACGGTCAGGGTGACGACCAGGCAGATAAGCAGGTTGAGGTACAGCGAACGACGGATGTCACTGAGGTCGCCGTCTTCGCGCTTGTCGACGAACAAGTACCAGTTCAGCTCCGGAATGAACCGCACGTTGAGGAAATGCCCCTGGCCCTGGCCGGAATATTCGTAGCTGCCGCTGTGGGGCTTGGGCAATTGGCTGACCAGGTTCTTCATGCCTTCGAGTTCACCCAGGGTCTGTCCGGCCCGTGCGCCATCGGGCCCGCCCTCGGCGCCGGTCAGTACCAGGCGCCCGAAGGTGTCGACGAAGTACACGCTGCGCTGGTAACGCCGCTGGTATTTGTCGATCAGCTTGATCACCGCATCGACCGTCAGCCCGACACCCGCGGCACCGATGAAACGGTTGTTGTAGTCGTAGACCTTGTAGTTGATGAAGACGGTCAGGTTGTCCTTGTTGGCAAGGTCCGGATCGACGTTGATCTCGTAGGGATCTTTCATGTCACGCACGCGAAAGTACCAGGCATCGCGGGGCTCGGTAGCTTTGACCTGCTTGAGCACGCCCTTGGCGTGATAGTAGGTCAGGCTGGTATCGGAAACGAAAAAAGCCGTGTAGGCGCCGTAGTGGGTCATGACCTCGTTGAGGTAGCGGGTCATCTGGTCGGAGTCGCGTTCGCCGTTCACCACCCAGTCGCGCATGAAGGTATCGCGGGACATCATCGAGGAAATCAGGATCGGTCTGACAAGATCCTTCTGGATTTCCGAGTAGACGGTGTCCGATGTCAGCGGCAGTTCGGTGTTGACGATGTTGTCGCGGATCGACGCTCGCGAGGCGTAGTAACTGAGGAAGGAGGTGGCCAGGAATCCCGCGCCCAACAATGCGACCAGCGTGAGCACCAACGAGCGTTGAGAGTACAGCGGCGAGCGAAGCGGCATGGCAGTTCCGTTGGCATTGATCCGATGGCCTGCATTCTAGTGGTAACGGCGGGGAAATGGCTGCTGCATTTGTAGGGCGAATCGGTATGGATCAGGGATGGCAGCGTCTGGGCTGACGCCTTCGCTGGCAAGCCAGCTCCCACAGGTATTGCACCGGACCTGTAGGAGCTGAGTTGCCAGCGAATCGAGAGGTCAACGCAGGCTTTTCAGATACGCCCGCCAGCCGCCCAGATGACTGATATCCACTGCCCCCTCCAATCCATACGCCTCACAGATAAACCCGCTCTCCCAGCGCCCATCCGCCAGTTGCACCTTGCCCAGGCCCAAAGGCGCCGGGATGCCGGTGAGGAACGAACCCAACTCGCTGCTCGGCAATTCCCACACTTCCACGGCAATCGCCACACCGCCATCTCTTACCCGAACCATACCCGGACGAAAGGGCGGACCACCCGCCAGGGCATACAGGTGATAGTCGGGTGAGCTGAACGTTGTTTCCACCCGCCGGGCGCCGCGCTGTTTGAGCTGCCAGTTCAGTGCCAGCCCCTCCAGATGCGCGCCACAGACCACCAGGCGTGCACGATCATTGCGTGCAACCGTTGCCGGTGCTGACGCTGCCAGACCTTGCAGGCGCTCCAAGCCATCGGCCACGCTCAGCAGGTATTGATCGGTAAACGCCCGGCCAAACAGCGTCACGCCCCACGGCAAGCCGTTGCCCATGAAGCCGCTGGGCACGGCGACGGCGGCGTAGTCGAGCAGGTTCATGAAGTTGGTGTAGTAACCCAGTTCCGAATTGCGCAGGACGGGCTCAGCGTCCAGCTCAGCCAGCGTGACAGGGCGGCCGATGGTCGGCGTCACCACGCAATCCAGATTTTCCAACGCCTTGTCGCACAGGGCTTTCAGGACTTGCAGCCGATACTGGGCGCGGAAGGTTTGCACACCGCTTACCGCTGGCGCCTTGGCCAGCACCGCACGAATCACCGGCAGCACGGCTTCGGGGTTTTGTTCCATCAATCCGCCGGCCACGCTGTAGCGCTCGGCCACCCACGGGCCTTCGTAAAGCAGGCGCGCAGCTTCCAGGAACGGCGACAGATCCAGTTCTACCGCTTCGCCGCCCAATGCCTTGAGGCGTTGGATGGCTTCCTCGAACAGCACCGGACCTTGGCTGCAGCCGAAAAACGCCAGATCCTGTGTTCGTGGTACGCCAAACCGGAAGGGGCGAGGCGTGCCGAACGCCGAGCCGTCATTCCACAGTGGATTGCTGCGGCTGTACTCATCCCGCGGGTCGAGACGTGCGGTCAGTGCCAGCAACTGACTGGCCTCCCGGGCGGTGGCGGTGAACGTGGTCACGCAATCCAGCGTGCGACAGGCCGGCACCACGCCCGCCGTGGAGATCAAGCCTTTGGTGGCTTTCATCCCGACCAGATTATTCAATGCCGCCGGCACCCGTCCGGAGCCCGCCGTGTCGGTGCCCAGGGAAAAACTCGCCACACCGAGCGCCACTGCCAGCGACGAGCCGGCACTGGAGCCGCCCGACGGATACTCGGGCAGCACGCTGTTAGGGCAGGCACCGTAGGGAGAGCGACTGCCATTGAGGCCCGTGGCGAACTGGTCCAGGTTGGTCTTGCCCAGAGGAATCGCCCCCAGTGCCAGCAATTGCTCGACGATGGTTGCCGAGTGTTCAGGCACATAGGCAAACGCCGGGCAAGCCGCGGTGGTCGGTATGCCCGCCAGATCGATGTTGTCCTTGATCGCGAAAGGCACGCCGTACAGCGGTAGGCTGTCGATGTCGCGGCCGTCGAGCGCGGTCAGAAACGGCTCCAGTTCCTCAATGCTGAGCAAATGAATAAATAGGTGAAAGTCCGGGTTCAGCGCGGCGGCTTTTTCCCGCAAGGCCAACAGCAGTTGGCGTGGTGTGGTCTCGCCGGTGCGGTAGGCCGTGCGCAGGGCATCGAGTTGCAGGTTCATGGTGTTAATCCTTTTCAAATGGGTTCAGTCGAGTTCCAGCACCACAACGCGCTGTCCGGCGCACACCGCCGAACCCGGCTGCACGCGAATTTCGCGAACCACGCCAGCCGTCGGGGCGAGCAGCGGAATTTCCATCTTCATCGACTCCAGAATCACCAGCACGTCGCCAGCCTCGACCCGGTGACCGGTTTCCACCTGGACCTGCCAGAGGTTGCCGGCGATGTGGCTGTCGACGCTCATTTGATCGCTGCCGAGCGGTGCGTCATCGGGCATTTGCGCAGTTGCTTCCTCGCTGTCGAAATGCGCCTGGCCACTGGCGATCCAACGTTCGCGCTCGGCATTGAATGCGCCTTTTTGCTGATCGCGGAACGCGGTGATGCTCGTGGCTTCCCGGGCCAAAAACGCCTGGTAGTCCGCCAGGTTCAACTGACTGTGCTCGATGTCCAGCTCGAAGCGCCCGAGGGGGAAATCCCGGCGAATGCGCAGCAGTTCATCGGCGCTCACCGGGTAAAAGCGGATCTGGTCGAAGAAGCGCAACAGCCACGGCTTACCATCGAACGCAGCGACTTCACGGTAGCGGTTCCACATCTGCAAGGTGCGCCCGACGAACTGATAACCACCGGGGCCTTCCATGCCGTACACGCACATATAGGCACCACCGATGCCCACCGAGTTCTCCGCGGTCCAGGTGCGCGCCGGGTTGTACTTGGTGGTCACCAGGCGATGCCGCGGATCGAGCGGAGTGGCAACCGGTGCGCCGAGGTAGACGTCCCCCAGGCCCATCACCAGATAGCTGGCGTCGAACACCGTGCGCTGTACTTCATCGAGGTTCGGCAGGTCGTTGATGCGGCGGATGAACTCCAGGTTGCTCGGGCACCATGGCGCGTCCTTGCGCACGGTGGTCATGTATTTTTCGATCGCCAACTGGCACGCCGGATCGTCCCAGGACAGTGGCAGGTGGACGATGCGCGACGGCACTTGCAGGTCTTTGGCGGCGCACACGGCATCCCATTCACCGGCGACGATGCCGAGTAGATCGGCCAGCGGCAGTTGTTCGGGGTGGTAGTGCACTTGCAGCGAGCGGATACCGGGTGTCAGGTCGATCACGCCGTACAGATGTTTGCTTTCCAGGGCCTGCATCAGGGCGTGGGCACGGAAGCGCAGGACCAGGTCGAGTTCGGGTGCGCCGATTTCCAGGAGCAAATGAGTGTCGCCCGAAAGCCTTGCCACCAATCGAGTGTCTTCCTGCCCAATATCCAGAACCACAGGCGACGCAATTCCTTGTGGGAGCGAGCCTGCTCGCGAAGAGGGCGTGTTAGTCAGCATTTCTGTGCCTGACACACCGCTTTCGCGAGCAGGCTCGCTCCCACAGTGGGTATTCCATTTCAGGGCCAGTGTACGGGCGGTTTTGAGGTCGACGGGTTGGAACTGCACCTTGTCCCCAGCCTTGAGCTGTCCCAACTGCCAAAGATCTGCCTCGATCACTGTCACCGGGCACACAAACCCGCCAAGGCTCGGACCGTCCGGGCCGAGGATCACCGGCATGTCCCCGGTGAAGTCCACTGCACCAATTGCATAGGGATTGTCATGAATATTCGACGGATGCAGCCCGGCCTCGCCACCGTCGGCGCGTACCCATTCCGGTTTCGGTCCGATAAGGCGCACGCCGGTGCGGCTGGAGTTGAAATGCACTTCCCACTGGGTATTGAAGAAGGTGCCGATGTAGTTTTCCGTGAAATATTCCGGCGCACCGTGGGGGCCGCAAATCACCCGGACCTGCCGTACGTGGGGTAGCTCGCTGATCTGATCTTCAGCCAGTTGCTGACCGGCGTTGCGATCGATCAAAGCCGGCACATGCAATACATCGCCGGCCCGCAAGGCGCGGCCTCCGTGACCGCCGAACTGACCCAGGGTAAAGGTACTTTTACTGCCCAGATAATCCGGCACTTGCAGGCCACCGCGCAGGCACAGATAGCTGCGCGCGCCTTTACCTGCGATAGTGCCGAGGCTCAGCGTAGCGCCTGCCGGCACCCAAAGTGAGGTGTTCATCGGCACGGTTTCGCCGTCGATTTTCAGTGGAATCACCGCCCCGGTCACCGCGACTACCGCCTCGCAATTGAAGCGCAGCAATGGCCCGCTCATGGTGATTTCCAGCGCGGCTGCGCCCTCATCGTTGCCCAGCAAAAGATTGCCCAAGCGCAAGGCACGGCTGTCCATCGGACCAGACGGTGGAACACCCACAGCCCAATAGCCGAGGCGGCCGGGGTAATCCTGAACGCTGGTCTGGGTGCCAGCACTGAGCACTTCAAAGGTGTTGGCTTGATAGACCAGGCCTTCAAGGCAACGGGTCCACGGCTGGCCGCTGGCAAATGGCGCATCCAGCAGAATCTGCCGCAGGTAATCGCGGTTGGTTTCCACACCATAGAGCAGGCTGTCACCCAAGGCCTTATGCAGATCGGCGCGCGCTTCTTCGCGGCTCGGCGCCCAACTGATGACCTTGGCAATCATCGGATCGAAGTACGGCGGGATCTCGCAACCGGCTTCGACCCAGGTGTCGATGCGCAGCTGTTTGCCATCGGCGACCGGGAAGTTGACCGCGGTGAGCAAACCGGGGCTCGGTTGGAAATCCCGACCCGGATCTTCGGCATACAGCCGCGCCTGGATCGCATGACCCTCGGCTTGCAAACCCTTGCTCAATTCACTCAGCGGCGGTAGATCACCCGCCGCCAGCGCCACCATCCAGCGCACCAGATCCACACCCCACACTTGTTCGGTGACGCCATGTTCGACCTGCAAGCGGGTGTTCACTTCCAGAAAATAAAAACGCCGGGCATCGCTGTCGAAAACGAACTCCACGGTGCCGGCGCTGCGGTAGTTCACCGCTTTGGCCAGCTTGATCGCTGCCGCGCACAGCTCGTCGGCCATGCCTTCGGGCAAGTTCGGCGCGGGGGTTTCTTCCAGGACTTTCTGGTTGCGTCGTTGCACCGAGCAATCACGTACGCCGAGGGCGATCACTTCACCCTGACCGTCGCCGAACACCTGCACTTCCAGGTGCCGGGCGCGCTGGATGTACTTCTCGATGAACACTCCGGCATCGCTGAAGTTGTTCTGGCCCAGGCGTTTGACCGCTTCAAAGGACTCGCTCAACTCCGCCGCGCTGCGGCATACCCGCATGCCGATGCCACCGCCGCCGGCAGTGCTTTTAAGCATCACCGGGTAGCCGACCTGTTCGCCTGCGAGCAGTGCGGCTTCTAGGCTGTCGAGCAGTTCGGTGCCTTCGAGCATCGGCACGCCATGTTGTTTGGCCAGGGCGCGGGCGGTGTGCTTGAGGCCGAATACGCGCAGTTGCTCGGGTGTCGGGCCGATGAAGGCGATATTGGCGGCTTCACAGGCTTCGGCGAATGCGGCGTTTTCCGAAAGAAAACCGTAGCCGGGATGGATTGCCGTGGCGCCAGTGGATTGGGCAATGGCGAGGATTTTTTCCACCGCCAGATACGTGCCGGCCGCGGCACCTTCCCCAAGGCTATGGGCTTCGTCGGCTTGCAGGAGATGCAGACTGGCGGCGTCAGCCTCGGAGTAAACGGCGACGCCCTGGACGTTCAGTTCGCGCAAGGTGCGCAGGATGCGGCAGGCGATGGCGCCACGGTTGGCAATCAGGACTTTTTCGAACATGGCATAACCCCTGGAGGGGATGCGGGCCGTCCCGCAGTTTTTCGATGAGCGCCAGGGTCGTCCCCGGCGGAAAAAACAATTCTCTTAAAACCACCACCGCATCCTGTGGGAGCGGGCTTGCCCGCGATGACGGTGTGTCAGTCGACATCAATATCGAATGTGCTGGCCCTATCGCGGGCAAGCCCGCTCCCACAGGTTCCGTGGTATCAGTGCTTTTTGAGGCACTGCCCGGAGCGGGCCTGGCAGAGGGCAAACAACCAGCGACGCAAACGGCTTTTCAGTTCCATACCAGCAACTCCGCAGGGGTCGGGTTGTAGGCGTTGCATGGGTTGTTCAGCTGCGGGCAGTTGGAGATCAGCACAATCACGTCCATCTCGGCGCGCAGGTCGACGTACTTGCCCGGCGCGGAAATCCCGTCTTCAAAGGTCAGGCCGCCGTCGGCGGTGACCGGCACGTTCATGAAGAAGTTGATGTTCGGGCCGATGTCGCCCTTGCCCAGTCGCCCATCGTGCACACACGCGCGCAGGTAGTTGTCGCGGCAGCTGTGCATGTAGCGTTTTTCCAGGGCGTAGCGCACGGTGTTGCTCTCTTGCGCGCAGGCGCCGCCGAGGGTGTCGTGGCGGCCGCAGGTGTCGCCGACGATGGTCAGCATCGGTTTGCCGAGGTTGGAAAACAGCACGCTGCCGGTGCTCAGGTAGACGCTGTTCTGCCGGCGCAAGGTGCGTTGCACGTCGTAGCGTTCCTTCGGATTGGCGAGGCTGTAGAACAAAGTATCGACCGCCTGGTTGCCTTCCAGGTCGAGGATGCGCAGGGTCTGGCCGGCCTTGACCTCCATCAGCCAGGGTTCGCCGGCCGGGATGGTGGCGCGGTAGATCGCGGCTTCGGGTTGCTTGGCAGCGGTAGCGAGTGCGAGTGACATGGCAGCGATCCTCAGGCGAACAGACGGTCAGTGTTGATGAAACCGCGCTCGTTTTCCGGGCGCGAAGTGCGGCAGTGTTCGGCGACGCTGGCGTCGGCGTTCATCCAGCTGAGCTTCAAGGGCTTGGGCGCGTATTCCGGTGCCGGGTCCATCGGATGTTGCAGCGCTGTGAGCACCACCAGCGTGTCCATCGGCGCGTACAACTCGATGTAGTCGCCAGGCTTCGAGTTGCCCTCGACGAAATGAAAGTGCCCGGCGTCATCGACGTTCACGCGGCTGAACAGGTTGAGTGTCATCAGCAAATCCGACAGGCCCAAACCCCACTTGCCCAGTTCCACCAGCAGGTTGTCGGTGCCGTTGCGGAAGAAGCCGTTGCGCAGTTCCTGGTAGCGGCCGGCGCCGTACTTTTGCGCGACTTCTTCAGCGCAGAGCACACCGCCGAGGCTGTCGCTCCAGCCGCAGGTGTCAGCGGTGATTGCTGCCAGCACCCGTCCCATGTCCGAGTACAGGCAATGGCCCGTGGTGAGCTTGGCGGTGTGCTGGCATTTGAGGCTGTCAGGCAGGTTCAGGCGTTCGGTTTTTTCATTGGCGTTGAGCAGCGTCAGGCTGACGTTGGCGCCGCCACGAATGTCCGTCAGCCGCAGCAATTGGCCGCGCTTCAACACGAACGAACGATGGCCACCACCGGGGAGCATTTCTTCGGCGAAGGGCAGAAAGAGTTGGGTCGAGTCAGTCATTTTCAGATTCCTCTAAGCGATACGAAGCGTGCCTGCCGTGGGTGCCGGCAAGGCGTCGACGGCAGCGCGTTCAATGCGGCGGTCGCTGTTCAAAGGGATGTCGTAGGTAATGCGCGCGCCATAGGCGCCGGGGGCGTGTGGGTCGAGGCGGACCTTGTCGAACACCAGCAAGCGGGTGCCCAGGCTGAAGCCTTCGGACAAGTCATGGGTGACCATGAACACCGTCAGTTGCGTCTCGCGCCACAGCTCCAGGAGCAGGGCGTGCATGTCCTTGCGGATGCCCGGATCGAGGGCGCCGAAGGGTTCGTCGAGCAGCAGCACCCGCGGCTTCATGATCAGCGCCTGGGCGATGGCCAGCCGTTGCTGCATGCCGCCGGAAAGCTGCGCCGGGTACTTGTCCAGCGAATGGCCGAGGCCGACCTTGTGCAGCAGCACCGAGGCCTGTTCGCGGGCATCCTTTTTCGCGCTGCCGAACAACCGGCCCAGTAGCGGTGAACGCGGCAGTTCAAGACCGAGGGCGACGTTGTCCAGCACACTCAGGTGCGGGAACACCGAATAGCGTTGGAACACCACGCCACGGCTCGCATCCGGTTCGCCGGCCAGGGGTTGACCATCGAGCAGAATCTCGCCGCGACTGGCTTTTTCCTGACCGAGCAACAACCGCAGGAAGGTCGATTTTCCACAACCGGAGGCGCCCACCAGTGTGCAGAATTCGCCTTCGTTGACGCTCAGGTTCAGGCCTTCGAGCACGACCTGATCGGCGTATTGCTGCCAGACGTTTTTCACGGTGATGAAGCTCATGCCCGTGCTCCTTCATAACTCATTTAGAGGCACCCTGGTGCCAGGGGAATGCACGAAGAGTCAGGCGTTTCAGACCCCAATCCATCAGCCAGGCGAGCAGGGTGATCCACACCACGTAGGGCAAAATCACATCCATCGCCAGGTAACGGCGCACCAGGAAAATCCGGTAGCCAAGGCCGTCGGTGGACGCGATGGCTTCAGCAGCGATCAGGAACAGCCATGCCGAGCCGAGCATCAGCCGCAACGAGATCAACAGCCGCGGCAGCAATTGCGGCAGTACTACCCGCAGCATCAAGGTCCAGGTCGAAGCGCCGAGGGTCTGGGCCTTGATCAGCAACTCCACGGGAATCTCCCGGGCGCGCTGCTCCAGATCGCGCGCCAGGGCCGGGGTGATACCGATCACGATCAGCATCACTTTCGACAACTCACCGAGGCCGAAGACGATGAACAGGATCGGCAAAATCGCCAACGGCGGCACCATCGACAACACCGTCAATAACGGCGATAACGGCGCACCGAACAACGGCAAGGTGCCTGCCGCCATGCCCAGGCACAGCCCGGTCAATGCACCGATGCCCAGGCCAATGGCCAGCCGGCGCAGGCTGGAAGCGGTGTCCTGCCAAAGCACGTATTCACCGGTGCGACTGTCGGCGACGAAGGCCAGGCGTTTCACCGCGTCGGTCATCTGCACGGCGCTGGGCAACAGCTTGTCGTTGGGGTTGTCCGCCAGCCGCTCGGCCGAGCCCATGAAGTAGGCGAACAGCACCAGGGCGAACGGCAGGATCACCAGCAACAGGCGACTCGGACGATCCGGGTGGCGATTGATCAGGCGCATGGCCAAGTCCTCTTCTTACAGCTTGGCGTCGGCGGCCATCTGCACGTAGCTGGGGTCGAAGCGCAGCTTGAGATTGCCCTTGTCGCCGCTGGTCACGCCGTTGGCGAAGGCCATGCCGACCGCGCTGGTGTCCTTGGCGCCTTCCCCGAGCAAGCCATGCTGGAAGGAGAACTCAGCGACCCGGCGCATGGTGTCCGGCAGTTGCTTGCTGGTGCTGAATGCCAGGGCTTCCTTTGGCGTGGCGAACAGCTTGGTGGTGTCCAGTTGCGCCTGGAAACCGGCCAGGTCGGTACCCGACGCCTTGGCCATGTGTTCCAGCGCGGCTTTGCTGACTGCGTTTTTCGCATTCATCAACTCCACCACCTCGAACCAGGCACCGGTCAGCGCCTTGCCGAGGGCCGGGTTGTCTTTGAGGGTCTGGGAGTTGACCACCATCATGTCCATGATTTCGCCGGGGATCTGGCTGGAGTTGAAGACTTCGGTCACCGCAGGCTTGGCCTTGATGTCCGAAAGCATCGGATTCCAGGTGGTCACGGCGTTGACCTGATCGGTGTTGAAGGCGGCTGAAATATCGGCGTCGGAGGTGTTGACCACTTTCAGGTCTTTCTCGGTGAGGTCCACCGAATCCAGGGCCCGGGCCAGCAGGTAGTGGGAGACGGACAGCTCCACCAGATTGACATCCATGCCCTTGAGGTCGGCGACTTTCTTGCCTTCGCCCTTGAGCACAATGCCGTCGTTACCGTTGGAGAAATCGCTGACGATCAGTGCGGTGCTGTCCACGCCACCGGCCGCCGGAATGGTCAGCGCATCCATGTTGGTCATGGTGCAGCCGTCGAACTGGCCGGCGGTGTACTGGTTGATGGATTCAACGTAATCGTTGAGTTGCACCACATCGATCTTGATGCCGTACTTCTTCGCCCATTTATCGACGATGCCCTGGCTGCCGGCATATTCCCAGGGCATCCAGCCGGCATAGATGGTCCAGCAGACGCTGAAGTGGTCTTTTTGCGCGGCGTGGGAAGAGAGGCTCACAAGGGCTGCGAATGCAGCGGCGAACAGGGTGGGTAAACGAAGCTGGGACATGGTGGTTCTCCAGTTGATCAAGGGCGGGCAGAAGGCAATGCGGCACCGCGAACGGTGGCTTGTCTCCCGGGCTTTTGTCCCGCCGTGTAACCTCAACTGGAGGTCGCCGACTCTCGGACCAGTCACTCGCGATTGCGAGCCGGAACCCTAGTCAGCCATTGCAAATTGTGGTGCCGCGAACCTGTGATGACTCCTGCACGGTTTTGCTATAGCGAGAGCCGTGCCAAGTCGGCCGGAAGGCTCTGGCTCGGGGGGATTGCGCGATGGAAGCCATGGCAGGCGAGTCTGTACTGCCTTGTGATGGTGCGCGGGCGCACCGCAATGGGACGTGTCGGCCACTGATCTGAAGGCGCGTCTCGCGGTGCACTTGGTGAGGGATTTCGAGTCAAAACAGGTGTCAGCCGGCCTGTTCCGGCTGCGGGTCTTTCAGGAGGCCGCCATGTTTCGACGACTGTTGCTCGGTGCTGTGCTGGGTCTTGGGTTGGCCGGTTGTTACTACTACTCCGGAGGCTACGACGTTGCCTATCCCGCCCCTTATTACTACCCCGGTTATTACCCTTATTCCTACTATTACGGACCGCGTTATTACCACGGCCCACGCTTTTACGGTGGCTATCGCTATTACTACTGGGGCGGGCATGCGCCAGGTTATTACGGCGGTAGATATCGCGGGGGAGGCCACTAATCAGCGCGTGAATGGATGAAAAACCTTTCATCGGCGAGATGTTTCAACTTGTTACGAGGACGCACCAGATTCCGAAATTGATGTCAGATGTTACGACAGTTAGCGAATCATTGACTGTCGCCCGCCAGCGTCGCTGGTGTGGCTCACTCGCGGTCCAGGAGGCCGCCATGCTCTGTCGAAAGAAACTCCGCCGAATTCTACTGACTGCCGTGTTGGGATTGTCCCTGGGTGGTTGCGTGCCTTATTACGATGAGGGAAGCAGTTACTACAGTTCCGATGTCTACACCTCGCCAGCGCCGACCTATTACTCCGGCGGCGGGGCTTACTATTCAAACGATGGTTACTACACACCCCCTCGCAGGTATTACGCACCGCCTGCCAGGTATTACCAGCCAACACCCAGGTACTACTACCAGCCACGGGTTTATCAACCGACCCCGCGCTATTACCAGCCGGCCCCGCGTTACTATCAATCACGGCCAGATTATCGGGCGTATCAGAATCATGGTTGGGACGGCCGCAACCGTGGCAACTGGGACAACGATCATCGTGGCGGACACAACGACAATCATGATCGTCGAGGCGACCGCAATGGGCACGGCGACCGCGATGGCCGGGGCAACCACCGTTAATCCAATCCAAAAGCCATTTTTGTGGGAGCGAGCGTGCTCGCGAAGGCGGCGTGTCAGACTGCACTAATGGTGTCTGACACTCCCTCTTCGCGAGCAGGCTCGCTCCCACAGTTGTTTTTAGTATTCCGATAGATCGGCCAGTGGATGCCTGCCTTCCCAAACCTTTTTGAAATGCGCTTCCACCACCGCATCCGGCACAGTATTGACATCCGGCCAGTGCCAGTGCGGTTTCTGATCCTTGTCGATCAGCCGCGCACGCACCCCTTCGCTGAATTCCGGATGACGACAGCAATTGAGGCTCAGGGTGTATTCCATCTGGAAAACTTGCGCCAGCGACATGTGCCGGGCGCGGATGATCTGTTCCCACACCAGATGAGCGGTCAGCGGCGAGCCTTCGCTCATGGTCCGCGCGGCGCGGCTGAGCAGCAGGTCGTTGTGATCGCGCAGCGCGCTGACGGCCTTCCAGGCACACCGAACGTCACTGACATCCAGCAGTTCATCGATTTGCCGGCGTCGCGGCAGCCACTGGGCTTCGGGCATCCGGTCGACGGCTTCCTGCTCAAGGGCCTTGAGCAGGCTGTTGAGCTGCATCGGCGTCTGTTCCTGCCAATTGAGTTGCAACAAGCCTTCGATCAGCGCTTCCTGCTGCTCATCGAGCAGAAAGCGGTCGGCCAGGTCCAGATCGATCGCATCGCGACCATTCATGTGGGCGCCTGTCAGGCCGAGGAACAAACCGAGCTTGCCCGGCAGGCGCGACAAGAACCAACTGGCGCCGACATCCGGATACAGGCCGATACTGATCTCAGGCATGGCCAGCCGACTGCTGGGCGTGACAATGCGAGTGCTCGCCCCCTGCAGCAGGCCCATGCCGCCGCCGAGCACGTAACCATGCCCCCAGCAGATCAATGGTTTGGGGTAGGTGTGCAGGCTGAAATCCAGGCGATATTCCGAGTTGAAGAAGTGCGCAGCCTGAGGCGGCACTTCGCCCGGATGGGCGCGACACGCCTCTACCAGACTGCGCACTTCGCCGCCGGCGCAAAAGGCCTTGGCGCCATTGCCGCGCAATAGTACGCAGACGATTTGCGGCTCCTTGGCCCAGGCGTCAAATCGATCGCGCAGGGCATTGATCATCGATAAGGACAGGGCATTAAGCGATTTTTCGGCGTCGAGGGTGGCAATGCCGATGCGGGCGCCGTCGGTGCCGGTGAGTTCTTCGAAGTGCAGATTCATCGTGACCTCGATCGGGAATTTGAGGGTTAAGTATGATCGCTGTGTGGGAAAGTGCCGGATCTGCGTCAGATCAATTGACAAGCGTGATCGGCCTTCTTAGGGTTCGCCCCATTGTTTTTGCCGGATATGACCATGACTGCTGACGACCGTATCAAACTCGAACCGAGCTGGAAGGAAGCACTGCGTGCCGAATTCGACCAGCCCTACATGGCAGAGTTGCGAAACTTCCTGCAACAGGAACGGGCGGCCGGCAAGGAAATCTATCCACCGGGCCCGATGATCTTCAACGCGCTCAATTCCACGCCATTGAACAAGGTCAAGGTCGTCATCCTCGGTCAGGATCCGTATCACGGCCCAGGGCAAGCCCATGGCTTGTGCTTCTCGGTGCAACCGGGCGTGCCGGCACCGCCGTCGCTGGTGAACATCTATAAAGAGCTCAAACGCGACCTGAACATCGACATTCCCAACCACGGTTACCTGCAAAGCTGGGCCGAGCAGGGCGTGCTGATGCTCAATACCACCATGACCGTCGAGCGCGCCAACGCCAATGCGCACAAGGACAAGGGCTGGCAGTTTTTTACCGATCGAATCATTGAAGTGGTCAGCCAGCAGCAACCGCACCTGGTGTTCATGCTGTGGGGCGCCCATGCCCAGAGCAAGCAGAAGCTGATCGATGCCACCAAGCATTTGGTGTTGACCTCGGTGCATCCGTCACCGCTGTCGGCCTATCGCGGCTTCCTCGGTTGCGGGCACTTCAGCCGGACCAACAAGTTCCTGGAGCAGAATGGCGAGACGCCAATCGAGTGGCGGTTGCCGAACCTCTGAAAAAGCTTCGCGAGCAGGCTCGCTCCCACATTGGATTTTCGGTGTTCACAAAATCCATGTGGGAGCGAGCCTGCTCGCGAAGGGGACGACTCGGTCTATCAGGTTGACTCAGGTTGCCGGTTCCAATACCTGAACAGCGGCTCCGCCAGAAACAATACAAACAACAGCCGCATCACCTGCATCGCCGTCACCAGCGGCACCGACAGTTGCAGGGTCTCTGCCGTCAGGCTCATTTCCGCAATGCCGCCGGGCATCATGCCCAGGGTCAGCGAGCGCAGATCCAGCCGGGTCAGCGCACTCAAACCCAATGCCGCTGCCGTCGCAATCAACATGGTCAATACCGTGCCGATCAATGTCCGGCCCATAAATGACGGTGCGCGTCGGAAAAACTGCCGGTTGAAGTGACAGCCCAGGCCGCTGCCGATCAGCCATTGACCGATCTGGCTGCCACCGTTGGGCAAGCCGATGTGCAGGTCCCAACCGATGCTGACCGCTGCACTCACCAGCAACGGCCCGAACAGCCACGGGTTGGGTTGACGCAGGCGTTGCCAGATCCAGGCCA
The DNA here is from genome assembly GCF_003634475.1 of Pseudomonas sp. WPR_5_2. Taxonomy (NCBI): domain Bacteria; kingdom Pseudomonadati; phylum Pseudomonadota; class Gammaproteobacteria; order Pseudomonadales; family Pseudomonadaceae; genus Pseudomonas; species Pseudomonas sp. WPR_5_2. The sequence goes on from NZ_RBLA01000003.1 coordinate 347,254, forward strand.
CCAGCGCGCCGGTGGGAAACAGGATCGCCAGCCAGCGCCAATCGATGCTGCCGGCATGGGAAATCGGCGTACCGTCGCCCAGCAGGTATTTGAACGCCGCCGGCACACACAGCACCACCACCAGCACCCGCAGGCTCTGGCCCGCGGCCACCCGGCTAAGCACCGCGCCGTTGCGAGCACCGAGGTTGACCATCTCCCCGGAACCGCCCGGCATGCTGGAAAAGAACGCCGTAGCGCGGTCTTCGCCGGTGCGGCGCATCAGCCAGACGCCGACCACGGCGGACAGGCTGGTGACCAACGCACCGAAGAAGATCAGACCGAAATGACTCAGCACCTGCTCCATCACCAGCGGGGTGAAGTGCAGGCCAATGCCGATGCCGACGATCCACTGACCGCACTTGCGCCCGCCAGGGATTTCCGCCAATTGCCAAGGTGTCAGGCAGCGCACCAGGATGATCGCCAGCAACGAGCCGACCATCCAAGGCAGCGGCCAGCCGACCTGGCTGGCGAGGTAACCGCCCAGCAGGCCGACCAGTGGTGTACCCCACCACGCTTTGAACGGTGTTCGGTCAGACATCGGCGATAACGCGCCGTGCAACCGAACGTTTGCGCCAGATGCGCACGATCGGCACCAGCAACATGACCACGATCAACCCCCAGACACCGACGGTAATCCCGCTCGACCAGAGAATGTCCAGCGAACCGTTGGAAATCGACAAGGCCCGACGCAGGTTCTGCTCCATCAAACCGCCGAGGATGAAGCCCAGCAACACCGGCGACAACGGGAAGTCGAGCTTGCGCAGGATGTAGCCGAAGATGCCGATGCCGATCATCAGGAACAGATCGAAGGTGGTGGCATGCACCGCATACACGCCGATGGCGGTGATGATCGCGATCATCGGCACCAGCGCCCAGTTCGGCACGGCGAGGATTTTGGTGAAGATGCGGATCATCGGGATATTGAGGATCACCAGCATGATGTTGGCGATGAACAACGACGCGATCAGGCCCCAGACAATGTCCGGTTGTTGTTGAAACAGCAGCGGGCCCGGAGTGATGTTGTACAGCGACAGCGCGCCGATCATCACCGCCGTGGTGCCCGAACCCGGAACGCCGAGGGTCAGCATCGGCACCAGCGCACCGCAGGCTTCGGCACCGATGGCGGTTTCCGGGGCCGCCAGGCCACGTTTGTCGCCCTGGCCGAACTTGCCGTTCGGACCGGCGATGCGTTTTTCGGTCATGTAGGCCACGGCGCTGGCCAGCGTCGCGCCGGCACCCGGCAGCACGCCCATGATGAAGCCAAGCACACCGCAACGCATGTTCACCCAGAACACCGAAGCGGCTTCCTTGAAGTTGAACAGCATCCGCCCGGTGGCCTGGAAGGCTTCCTGGCCACGGTGGGTTTTTTCCAGCAGCAACAGGATTTCGCTGATGGAGAACAGGCCCAGCACCAGCACCACGAATTGAATGCCGTCGGTGAGGTGGATGTTGTCACCGGTGAAGCGGTATACGCCGCTGTTGGCGTCAATGCCGACGGTCGACAGGAACAACCCGATCAACGCCGCGATAAACGTCTTGAGCGGTCGATCACCCGCCATGCCGCCAAGGCAGACAATCGCAAACACCATCAGCACGAAGTATTCCGCCGGGCCGAAGGCAATTGCCCATTTCGCCAACATCGGTGCGAACACCACCATCCCGCAGGTCGCAATGAAGGCGCCGATGAACGAACTCCACGCCGACAGCGACAACGCTACGCCAGCCAGTCCCTGACGGGCCATCGGGTAGCCGTCGAGGGTGGTCATCACGGTGGAGGCCTCGCCCGGGATGTTCAGCAGGATCGAGCTGATCCGGCCGCCGTATTCGCAACCCAGGTACACCGCGGCCAGCAGGATCAGCGCCGACTCCGGCGGCAGGCCCAGGGCGAAGGCGATCGGTATCAGTAATGCCACGCCATTGATCGGTCCCAACCCCGGCAGCAGGCCGACGACGGTACCGATCAGCGTGCCGCTGAGTGCGGTGACCAGGTTGTAAGGGGTCAGTGCGACGCCGAAGCCGTGACTCAAATAACCAAGCGTATCCATATCAGTTCTCCAGAACGTCGAGCAGGCCCAGAGGCAGTGGCACGTCCATGACTTTGTCGAACAGCAGGTACAGGCCGACGCTCATCAGGCTGATGATCACTGCGCCCGGCAGCCAGCGCCCGCCGTACAGGCGAGCCATGGGAATGCCAATCAGCATGCTGCTGAGGATGAAGCCCAGCGGTTCGAACAGCCCGGCGAAGACCAGCAGCAACAGCACGCAAACACCGATCTTGTTCAGGGTTTCGCGATCCATCGGCGGATCGTCTTCGGTGTGTTTGATCGGCGAGGGGCGGTACACCATGTACACCAGCGCCAGGCCCATCAGCCCCAGCATCAACAGGGGGAAGGCTCGCGGGCCAATCGGTTCGTAGGAAAAAGGTGCCTGGTAGGGCCAGGCCATCGCCACCAGACTGAGGCAGGCCAGCAACAGCACCGAAGCAAAAATGCGTTGTAAGAGCATGAGGAACTCCTGTGCTGCGACCCCGCCGAGCGGAGTCGCAGCCGCTAGACAGAGACGATCACTGGATCAGGCCGAACTCTTTGGCCAGCACTTTGTAGTCCGCGACCTGCTTCTTCACGTAAGTGTCCAGCTCCGGACCGGTCATGGCGAACGGGAACAGTTCACGCTGGTCGCGCAACTTGGCGAAGTCCTCGGAGGCCAGCAGTTTGTCGAAGGCAGCTTTCCACCAGGCGTAGTCTTCGTCGCTGACTTTTGGCCCCAGGTAGAAACCGCGCACCACCGGCCAGACGATGTCGTAGCCTTGCTCGCGGGCCGTCGGGATGTTTTTCATTTCCGGCTCGTCCAGACGCTTGTCGGAGAACACCGCCAGCAGGCGCATGTCGCCGCTGAGGATGTGCGGCATGGAGTCGGAGATGTCGGTGCTGCCGACCTGGATGTGGCCGCCGAGCAGGGCGGTGGCGATTTCACCGCCGCCTTCAAGGGCAACGTAGCGCAGGTCGCGAGGGTTGATCCCGGCGGCCTTGGCGATCAGCGCGGTTTGCATCCAGTCCTGGCTGCCAACGGTGCCGCCGGAACCGATCACCACTTTGCTCGGATCTTTCTTCAGCGCCTGTACCAGATCGTCGAGGGTCTTGTAGGGCGAATCGCTCTTAACCGCGATGGCGCCGTAGCTGGTGCCGACAGCCGCGAGCCAGCGCACGTTGCTTTCATCGAAGCGACCGAACTTGCCTTGTGCCAGGTTCAACAGCGAGCCGCTGGACCAGGCCACCAGGGTGCCGGCATCCGCCGGACGCTGGGCGACCACCGCGTTGTAAGCCACCGCGCCGACACCGCCGGGCATGTAGGTCACGCGCATCGGTTTGGTCAGCAGTTTTTCGTTGATCAGCGCGCTTTGCGCCAGTTTGCAGGTCAGGTCGAAACCACCGCCGGGGGAGGCCGGGGCGATGCATTCCGGGCGCTTGGGTTCGGCGAGCGCTTGGCCGGTGAACAGCAGGACGCTGGCGGCGAGGGCAATTTTACGCATTGACAGGTTCATTCAAGTCTCCTTGGGAGTTGTTGTTATGGACGTACTGAATTACCAAAGGGCAACGCTATAGCTCACCAGCAGACGCACTTCATCGGCATCGCGAGCGGAGTAGTTGGAACGGTAGGTGGCATTACGCAGGCGCACGGCGACATCCTTGAGCGCGCCGCTTTGTACTACATATTTGATCTCGCTGTTGCGTTCCCATTCCTTGCCTTCGTCACCGTTCTTGAGCTTGATGTTGTCACCGCTCACGTAACGGCTCATGAAGCTCAGACCTGGGACGCCGAGGGTGACGAAGTCGAAGTCATAACGCGCTTGCCAGGAACGCTCTTCGGCGCCGGCAAAGTCGTTGATCTGCACGAAGTTCACCAGGTACGGGTCGCTGCCATCCACATAGGGGAACGCGCTGTCGCCGGACATGTGTTGGTAGCCCGCGCTGAACTTGTGCCCGCTCAAGGCGTAACTCACCAGACCATTGAGGGACTTGTTGTCGATCTTGCCGCCACGGGCCTCGCCCTGGTCATCACTGATGGCAAACCGCAGGTCGCTGGCAAAGGTGCCGGGGCCGAACGGCTGCGAAGCAACCAGCCCGAGAAAGTGCTGGTTGTAGACTTCATCGAGTTGCGCGAAGTGGTAGCTGCCGGTGATTTTGTCGGTGAACTTGTAGTCCACACCGCCGAAGTCGAAGTGCTCGCCGGCTACCGTTCCGGCGAAGCGGCTGTTCTTGTTGTTGAGGGCTACGTCCTCGAAGTCGGTGCTGTCGCGATCCTTGGCCTTGTCCAGGCGCCCGCCGGTGAAGGTCAGGTTTTTGATTTCCTTGGAGGTCAGCATGCCGCCTTCAAAGGTCTGCGGCAGGATGCGGCCATCGTTGGGCTTGAGGATCGGCAGTTCCGGGATCAGGCTGCCGACTTTCAGCTCGGTGGCGGAGATTTTCACTTTGCCGGTCAGGCCGAGCTTGGAATATTCGTCAGCCGCGCGCCCGTCGCTATGGGTTGGCAGCAGCCCGGTACCGGTGCGGTCAGGGCTTGAATCGAGCTTGACCCCCATCATGCCCAGTGCATCGACACCGAACCCCACGGTGCCGTCGGTGTAGCCTGATTTCAGATTGAGCATGAACCCCTGGGCCCACTCGTCACGCTTGGATTGCTGGGCACTGGTACCGTCGCGAAAATCGCGGTTGAAGTACATGTTGCGGGTTTCGAAAGTGGCTGAGCTGTCTTCGAAGAATGCGGCTTGGCTCAACGGTGAGAAACCGGCAAGGGCGGCAGCGCTGGCAAGCGCAGTGTGGCTGAAACGGGAGAGGCGGGTAGGCGCGATAGCCTGGGTCTGCAGGGACTGCATGGATGACTTACTCCGTTTATTGTTCTTATTTGTCGAAAACGCTTCGAGGCGTTTTTCGTATCGCTGTGTGGCGGCAGCGACGGCAGTCGTAACTGTCCGTGTCAGGACTTTAACGGGCTAACCTTTCGCTAGGCTTTCAGCTGGTTTTCACGGTTTTCGGGCTTCACAGCGGCGGTTGCGGCTGTAAACTCCGCGCCAAAGAATGGCGTCGACCATCCCTGAATGAGGTAAAGATCCATGCGTGTCCTGCTCGTCGAAGACCATCTGCAGCTCGCCGAGAGCGTCGCCCAGGCGCTAAAGAGCACCGGGCTGACAGTGGATGTGCTGCATGACGGTGTGGCGGCCGACCTGGCGCTGGGCAGCGAGGAATACGCCATGGCGATCCTCGATGTCGGCCTGCCGCGCATGGATGGCTTCGAAGTTCTCGCGCGTCTGCGGGCAAGGGGCAAGAACCTGCCGGTGTTGATGCTGACCGCGCGCAGCGATGTCAAGGATCGGGTCCACGGCTTGAACCTTGGCGCCGACGACTACCTGGCCAAACCGTTCGAACTCACCGAACTCGAAGCCCGGGTCAAAGCCTTGTTGCGCCGCAGTGTGCTGGGCGGCGAACGCATTCAGCGTTGCGGTGTGCTGGCCTATGATCTGGAAACCCGGCGTTTCACCCTCGGCGAAGAATTGCTGACCCTGACCTCCCGCGAGCAGGCCGTGCTCGAGGCCCTGATCGCCCGTCCCGGCCGCGTGATGAGCAAGGAGCAACTGGCCTCCCAGGTCTTCGGTCTCGACGAAGAGGCGAGCCCCGACGCCATCGAAATCTACGTGCACCGCTTGCGCAAGAAACTCGACGGTCACCCCGTGGCCATCGTGACCTTCCGTGGCCTCGGCTACTTGCTGGAAAGCCGCGATGCATAAGCCCAGTAGCCTGCGCTGGCGGTTGTTGTGGAACCTGGCGCTGCTGCTGGTGGTGCTGATGCTGGCCAGTGGCTTGAGCGCCTACTGGAACGGCCGCGAAGCCGCCGACACCGCCTATGACCGCACCTTGCTGGCCTCGGCGCGGACCATTGCGGCGGGCGTCGCCCAGCGTGACGGAACGCTCAGTGCCGACGTGCCTTACGTGGCGCTGGATACCTTCGCCTACGACAGTGCCGGGCGGATTTTTTATCTGGTGAACGACATTCACCAGAACCTGATTTCCGGTTACGAAAACCTCCCCGCGCCACCTCCCGGCACACCCCGCACCGATGACTACCCCGCGCTGGCGCGTTTTTACAACGCGACCTATCGAGGTCAGAACGTGCGGGTGGTCAGCCTGCTCAAGCCTGTCAGCGAACCGAACATGAACGGCATGGCGGAAATTCGTGTCGCGGAAACCGATGAGGCGCGGGTCAGCATGGCGCGCAGCCTGGCAGCGGATACGCTTCTGCGCCTGGGGATGCTGGCGGTGGGGGCGCTGCTGTTGGTGTGGTTTGCCGTCAGCGCAGCGCTGCGTCCGCTGGAGCGCTTGCGCACGGCGGTGGAAGAGCGCCAGCCAGATGATTTGCGGCCATTGCCGTTGGTGGAAGTGCAGCACGAGCTATGGCCACTGGTGCGGGCGCTGAATCACTTTACCGAACGCTTGCGCGAGCAATTCGAGCGTCAGGCGCAGTTCATCGCCGATGCGGCCCACGAGTTGCGTACACCTCTGGCAGCCCTCAAGGCGCGACTTGAACTGGGTTTGCGGGCAAACGAAACCGAAACCTGGCGCAGCACCCTGGAAACCGCCGCCCAGAGCACCGATCGATTGACTCACCTGGCCAATCAGTTGCTTTCCCTTGCGCGGGTCGAAAATGGCGCCCGGGCGATTGCCGAGGGCGGCGCGCAGTTGCTGGATTTGAGTCAACTGGCGCGTGAGCTGGGCATGGCCATGGCGCCGCTGGCCCATAAGCGCGGCGTGGCACTGGCCCTGGAAGCGGACGAGCCGATATGGATGCGGGGTGAGCCGACCTTGTTGAACGAACTGTTGAGCAATCTGGTGGATAACGCGCTGGCCCATACGCCACCGGGTGGCAACGTTATCCTGCGGGTCTCGGCGCCGGCAGTGCTGGAGGTCGAGGACGATGGGCCGGGCATTCCCCTGGATGAGCGTGATCGGGTATTCGAGCGCTTTTACCGTCGCAACCCGCACGTGGCCGGATCAGGCCTGGGATTGGCGATTGTCGGCGAGATTTGCCGCGCGCACCTGGCCCAGATCAGCCTGCACGATGGCGAGCAGGCGGGGTTGAAAGTACGGGTGAGTTTTATTGCCGGGGAGTGATGGTGATCGTGTCGGCCCCTTCGCGAGCAGGCTCGCTCCCACATTCGATCTATGAAGTACCACAATCCCTGTGGGAGCGAGCCTGCACGCGAAGAGGGCGACGCGGTTTCGGATCAATAGAACATCGAGCGCGTTTCTTCCAGATCGGCGCACATCGCCTTGTTATCGGGATCGATCCCGAGCTTGACGAATGCCGGCACGCTGTAAGGGTCGATGCGCGAGTGCGGGTGGTCGGTGTCCTTGTGGCAATACAGGCTGGCCACTTGTACCAGGTCGACATAATCGATCTGTTCGGACTGTCGCTTGAAGTTCAGGTACAACCGGGGCACTTGCACCAGCATGTCCGGAAACTCCCAGACCCTGAGCAGCTTGTCGCCGAGCAACGGGTGAATATGGTCGATCACATGGTTGAGGCTGACCGGGTCGGACAATAGCTCATAGTGATCTTCGGCGTAGGTCAGGATCGGCAGCACGCCAATCTGATGCACCAACCCACCCAGGGCTGCCTGATCGGGCTTGAGCTGGGTATAGCTGCGGCACAACGCATAACTGACGCCGGCGATTTCCAGGCTCTTGCGCCAGACTTCGCGCATCTTCTGTTCCACTACATCGGAGCGGGCATGGAAAATCTGTTCCATGACCAGGCCGATGGCCAGGTTGCTGCTGTAGTTGATGCCCAGGCGCGTGATCGCCGTGTGCAAGTCGGTGACTTCCTGGGTGGCACGCAGCAACGGGCTATTGACCACTTTGATCAGGCGCGCCGACAGCGCGGCGTCGCGACCGATCACTTTGCTCAGGGTGCTGATACTGATTTCCGGGTCTTCAGCGGCCTTGCGAATCTGCAGGGCCACCTCCGGCAACGTTGGCAGAACCAGGTCATCGTTATCGATGGCCTCAACCAAATCCTTCTGGACCTTTTCCGCCAGCTCACTCATTTCGTTTCTCTAGGTGTTGCAAAAAAAGTACTGCGGTCAACGCTGGATCTCGCGGTCGCGGTCCAGTGGGTAAGGCAGGTCGAGCAACTTCAGGGCAGGGCCTTCGAGCGCGCCGACGTGGATATCGCCAGCCTCCGCTGCTTCGGCTTGCAATACCGCGAGCAGTTCAATGTTCTGCTCGGCGCGGGCAGCCAGCACCACTTCACCGATCGAGCTGGTATGACTCGGGGAAAACAGCGGGGTGCCGGGTTCAGGCAGATCGCCGGCTTCCAGTTGCACGCGATACAGGCGGCGCTTGAGTTTGCCCAGGTATTGCATGCGCGCGACGATTTCCTGGCCGGTGTAGCAGCCTTTTTTGAAACTCACGCCACCGACGGCTTGCAGATTGAGCATCTGCGGAATGAACAGTTCGCGGGTGCCCGGCATCACCTGGCCGATCCCGGCCCGGACCTGACCCAGCAGCCAACGGTTCAGGTCGCCTTCGGCCAGCAGGGCGGACAGCTTGCCCTTGATGGCATCGGCTTGATCGGCGGCAACCCACAGTTCGGCGCGTTCAGCAGAAACACGAACAGCGATCAAACCGTCATGGCGCACGACACTATCGGTTTCTGCCGGCAGCTCAAGGCCAAGGCTTTTGAGTGCAGCATCGCCATGGTCGATGCCGAAGCGGACCCAGGCAACGCTTTCATCGGTCAGCTTGGACTTGGAGAACACCGCGTACTTTTTCAGGTCCGCCAGTTGCGGTTCCAACAGCTCGCGGGCCATGGCCAGGAGCACGCCGTCACCTTCGAGCAGGATGCGGAAACTCGATTGCATCCGCCCCTTCTGCGTGCAGCGCGCGCCCAGGCTGGCCTGGGTGTCGCTCAGATAATTGAGGTTGCAGGTCAATTGGCCTTGCAGGAACTTGCCGGCGTCCGCACCGCGGACCGCCAGAACACCTTCATGAGACAGCGTGCAGAAAAAAGCAGAATCGGCCATGGGTCATCGCAAGGTAAAGAGTCTGGCGGACATAATAAGGGGGCGCCTCTGAAATGGGTAGTTCACAAAGGATCGTCGGTGACCGACCAAAGCCGACTGTTCGATAAGGCGCGGCGCTGTATACTTGCGGCCTATTTGAGGAGCGCTCCATGGTCGAAGATGTTGAACTGAATCGCCTCTACTGGCACAGCCGCCGCGGCATGCTTGAGCTTGACGTGTTGCTGGTGCCGTTTGTGAAAGAGGTCTATCCGCACCTCAACGACGTTGATCGCGCCTGCTACGTCAGGTTGCTCGAATGCGAGGATCAGGACATGTTCGGCTGGTTTATGGAACGCGCCGAATCGGAAGATCCGGAGCTTCAGCGCATGGTTCGCATGATCCTGGATCGTGTCCAGCCCAAGTAATGCGTTCGAGTGCCGCTGGCATGCCTCACGGCAGTTGCTGGCGGCCTATCTTCTGGCCCAGCTGTCTGTACTGGGTTCGTTATTCCTTCTCTCCATCCCGCTTTGGGCCGGCCTTTTCGGCGCCTTGTGCTGCCTATTGCATGGCGTTTGGGCGTTGCCGCGTCAGATTCTGCTGAGTCACCCGCAGGCTTTCCGCGGCTTGCGTCGCAATGCCGAGGGCTGGCAGTTATGGAATCAGGCTGAGGGATGGCAAGCGGTGCAGCTGCGGCCCGACAGCCTGGCGCTGCCATTGATCGTCGTGTTGCGTTTTCGTTTGCGCGGTGAGCGGCGAGTCAGGGCCATTTGTGTGCCCCGGGATTCGCAGGCGGCGGATTCGCACCGACGCCTGCGGGTCCGGCTCAAGTTCAGTCGGCGTAGGTGGGCGGTACCAGAATAGTGTCCAGGGCGACCGGCAACATGTCCGGATAGTCGAGCGTGTAATGCAGGCCGCGACTCTCCTTGCGCTCCATGGCTGACAGGATCATCAACTCGGCCACCTGGGCCAGGTTACGCAATTCGATCAAATCCCGGCTGACCTTGTAGTTACTGTAGAACTCGTCGATTTCGTCGAGCAACAGGCGCACTCGATGCTGGGCACGTTGCAGGCGCTTGTTGGTACGTACAATGCCGACGTAGTCCCACATGAAACGCCGCAGTTCATCCCAGTTGTGCGCAATGATCACGTCTTCATCGGAGTCGGTCACCTGGCTCGCGTCCCAGGCGGGCAGGGCGACTGGCGCCGAAACCAGCGGGAGCTGCTCCATGATGTCCGCCGCTGCGGAGCGGGCGTAGACAAAACACTCCAGCAACGAGTTACTGGCCATGCGATTGGCGCCATGCAGCCCGGTGAAGCTGGTTTCGCCAATGGCGTACAGCCCCGGCACATCCGTGCGACCTTGCTGGTCGACCATGACGCCGCCGCAGGTGTAGTGCGCCGCCGGTACCACCGGAATCGGTTGCTTGGTGATATCGATGGAGAACTCGAGACAGCGTTCGTACATCGTCGGGAAGTGCGTCTTGATGAACTCTTCGGACTTGTGGCTGATGTCCAGATAGACGCAGTCGATGCCCAGACGCTTCATTTCATGGTCGATCGCCCGGGCGACGATGTCCCGCGGGGCCAGTTCGGCCCGTGGATCGAAGCGTTGCATGAAGCGTTCGCCATTGGGCAGTTTCAGGTGCGCACCTTCGCCGCGCAGGGCCTCGGTGATCAGGAAACTCTTGGCTTGTGGGTGATACAGGCAGGTGGGGTGAAACTGGTTGAATTCCAGGTTCGCCACCCTGCACCCCGAACGCCAGGCCATGGCGATACCGTCACCGCAGGCGCCATCGGGGTTGCTGGTGTAGAGGTAGACCTTGGCTGCGCCGCCGGAGGCCAGGATCACGAAACGGGCGCCGTAGGTTTCGACTTCGCCGGTGCCGCGATTGAGTACATAGGCTCCCAGACAGCGATCACCTTTAAGGCCGAGGCGTTTTTCCGTGATCAGGTCGATAGCCACCCGTTGTTCCAGCAACTCGATGTTCGGCCGTTGGCTGGCCTGGGTCAGCAGTGTTTTGAAAATTGCCGCGCCGGTGGCATCGGCAGCATGAATGATGCGTCGATGACTGTGGCCGCCTTCTCGGGTCAGGTGAAATTCGAACCCGCCGTCTTCTGTACTGGAGTGCTCGTCACGGGTAAAGGGGACGCCCTGGTCGATCAGCCACTGAATGGCCTCTTTGCTGTGCTCGACGGTAAAGCGCACGGCGTCTTCGTGGCACAGGCCGCCGCCGGCATTGAGGGTGTCGTCGACGTGGGATTCGACAGTGTCGGAATCATCCAGTACGGCAGCGACGCCGCCCTGGGCCCAGAAGGTCGAGCCGTTGGCGAGGTCGCCTTTGCTCAGTACAGCGATGCGAAAATGACCGGGCAAGGTCAGCGCAAGGCTCAAGCCGGCAGCACCGCTGCCAATTACCAGAACATCGTGTTGAAACTGTTGGCTCATTTCAGGATTCCGCTCAAAGCGACCCGGGTCGGGGTGGCGCTGGACATCTGGACATGCAAGGTCAGGCTACCGCACAGCCCACTAGTATATAGAGGGGGGGAGCGGCACAATAGCCGAGCCCATATGGCATTGTGAAACTACTGTGACGGAAAACACCTGACGCTTCGTCGGATGATTTTTTGGCCGAATCGGCGACAAGAGGACTGTATCGTGGATTTAACGATATTTTTCCCTTCACGGTTGCACAATGTCGGTGTCGCGCAGCTATAAATATTTGGAACTTTTGCCAAAGGCCCAAGATCAATAGACGGTTGCCTGATTAAAGGGACAGTGTCGGTTTCAGCGCAGGATCAGCAGTTGGATCCTGGTCGTGAATCCGATGACAAGATTATTCGCGCAGCCGGGGTATCTCGTGCTGCGCTTTTCGTGCGTGCCGAATCAGAGCCCGCAGGAAACTTGCCTGGAGGGGGAGAACTTTTGCGAAAAGCCCGAGTCTATGTTTGCAAGTCCGGTCGTTTAGTTATGCAAGCCTCCTCCGAGCTTATCGAGGAGTGTTCATGCTAACCCAGGAAGAGGATCAGCAACTGGTCGAACGCGTTCAGCGCGGCGACAAGCGTGCTTTCGATCTGCTAGTGCTGAAATACCAGCACAAAATTCTCGGGTTGATCGTGCGTTTCGTGCACGACACCCATGAAGCCCAGGATGTGGCGCAGGAAGCCTTTATCAAGGCGTACCGGGCGCTTGGAAATTTTCGCGGAGACAGCGCGTTTTATACGTGGCTTTACCGCATCGCCATCAACACGGCGAAAAACTATCTGGTTTCACGCGGCCGTCGGCCGCCGGATAGCGATGTCAGTTCCGAGGATGCAGAGTTCTACGATGGCGATCATGGCCTCAAGGATCTCGAGTCGCCAGAACGGGCTTTGCTGCGGGATGAGATCGAAGGCACCGTCCATCGAACCATTCAGCAACTGCCGGAAGATTTGCGTACGGCTTTAACTTTACGTGAATTCGATGGTCTGAGTTACGAGGACATTGCGAGTGTCATGCAATGTCCGGTGGGCACCGTGCGCTCCCGGATCTTCCGCGCCCGGGAGGCCATCGATAAAGCCCTGCAGCCGTTGTTGCAGGAAAACTAGTGACAGCGGCGACAGCCAAGAGAGGAACGCCATGAGTCGTGAAGCCCTGCAGGAATCGCTGTCCGCAGTGATGGATAACGAAGCGGACGAATTGGAACTGCGTCGGGTACTCAGTGCCTGCGACGATGTTGAAACCCGTGAAACCTGGGCTCGTTATCAGATCGCTCGGGCAGCGATGCACAAGGATCTGCTGCTGCCACGTCTGGATATTGCAGCGGCTGTTTCTGCAGCTCTGGCTGACGAAACCGTGCCGGCAAAAGCCACCCGTGGTCCATGGCGCAGCCTGGGTCGTCTGGCCGTAGCAGCTTCGGTCACGCTTGCCGTGTTGGCAGGTGTTCGTCTGTACAACCACGACGAGATCGCTGGAGTCGAACTGGCGCAGCAATCCAGCCAACAGAATCTGGCCGCTCCTCAAATAAAGGGCCCGGCTGTACTGGCAGGCTACAATGAGAGTTCGGAAGCCACTGGCCCTATGGTCAACGGCGTACTGCAGGGTCAGCCAGGCTCGCAGGATCAACGTTTGCCAGGCTACTTGCGCCAACATGCTCAACAGGCTGCACTGAAAGGTACTGAGAGCGCTCTGCCTTACGCTCGTGCAGCGAGCCTGGAAAACCGTTAAGGAGGATCATGCGCGCCATACCTCTACTTTCGCTTCTGCTGAGTGGCTGGTTAGTTGTTCCAGCCCACGCCGATGAAGCTCAGGACTGGCTGACCCGTCTTGGTCAGGCCGAGCAGCAGCAAAGCTTTCACGGTACCTTCGTCTACGAGCGTAACGGTAGTTTTTCTACCCATAACATCTGGCACCGCGTCCAGGATGGCAAAGTCCGCGAGCGGTTACTCCAGCTCGACGGCTCTGCGCAGGAAGTCGTGCGCATTGATGGGCATACTCAATGCGTCAGCGGCGCCCTGATAGCCGGGCTGGGGGATTCGCCAAACTCCGCTGCTCGTGCCCTCGATCCTCAAAAGCTCAAGAATTGGTATGACCTTGCTGTCATAGGCAAGTCGCGCGTGGCCGGGCGAGCGGCAGTGATTGTTTCACTGACGCCTCGCGATCAACACCGTTACGGGTTTGAACTGCATCTGGATAAAGAAACCGGACTGCCGCTCAAGTCGTTGCTGCTCGATGACAAGGGGCGATTACTGGAGCGATTCCAGTTCACGCAGCTTGATACCGTCAATGTTCCCTCCGATAGCGAATTGCAGCCTGGCGCCGATTGCAAAGCAGTCAATCTCGAAAGTGACAAGGCTTCCGCAGTCAAAGCAGCACAGGTCTGGCATTCAGACTGGTTACCACCTGGTTTCGAGCTGACAAGTAGCACGGCGCGCAAGGATCCGGAGACTAAAACCCAGGTCAGCAGCCTGCTGTTTGACGATGGCCTGGCGCGTTTTTCGGTGTTCCTGGAGCCATTGAATGGCGCAGCAGTTACCGATACCCGGACTCAGCTGGGGCCCACTGTAGCGGTTTCCCGCCGCTTGACCACACCCCAAGGCGAAATATTGGTGACAGTGGTCGGTGAGATCCCTGCAGGTACCGCTGAACGAATTGCGTTATCCATGCGTAATGATGCCGCTGCCAGCAAGCAGTGAGCTGAAGTCGAAATGTTTCGTGAGCATTTCAATTTGCAAATACCCTCAAAATTTTTTATAGGTCAGAGCCCCTCGGCTCTGGCCTTGTTTGTTGTTCCCGGAACAAAAATACCGGCGTATCTTTCCCGGTGTTCCTTGATCCATATCGCTTAACCATGCTCGTCGTAACGGGAGCCGTATGTCGATACCACGCTTGAAGTCTTATCTGTCCATTTTTGCCACCGTGCTGGTGCTTGGTCAGGCGGTCACTGCGCAAGCAGTCGAATTGCCGGACTTCACCCAGTTGGTCGAGCAGGCCTCGCCTGCGGTGGTGAACATCAGTACCACGCAGAAACTGCCGGACCGCAAAGTGAACCAGCAGATGCCTGACCTCGAAGGCTTGCCACCGATGCTGCGCGAGTTTTTTGAACGCGGCATGCCACCACAACCGCGCACGCCCCGAGGCGATCGTCAACGTGAAGCCCAATCCCTGGGCTCGGGTTTCATCATCTCGTCCGACGGCTACATCCTGACCAACAACCACGTAATCGCTGATGCCGACGAGATTCTCGTGCGTCTCGCCGACCGCAGCGAAATGAAGGCCAAGCTGGTCGGCACCGACCCACGTTCCGACGTGGCGCTACTGAAAATCGAAGGCAAGGACCTACCGGTCCTGAAACTCGGTAAATCCCAGGATCTGAAGGCCGGCCAATGGGTCGTGGCGATCGGTTCGCCATTTGGCTTTGACCATACGGTGACCCAGGGCATCGTCAGTGCCGTCGGCCGTAGCCTGCCAAATGAAAACTATGTGCCGTTTATTCAGACCGACGTGCCGATCAACCCGGGTAACTCCGGTGGGCCACTGTTCAACCTCAATGGCGAAGTGGTCGGGATCAACTCACAGATCTACACCCGTTCCGGCGGCTTCATGGGCGTGTCGTTCGCGATCCCCATCGACGTGGCCATGGACGTTTCCAATCAGCTGAAAAGCGGCGGCAAAGTCAGCCGTGGCTGGTTGGGCGTAGTGATCCAGGAAGTAAGCAAGGATCTGGCCGAGTCGTTCGGTCTGGAAAAGCCGGCCGGTGCCCTGGTCGCTCAGATCCAGGATGACGGCCCGGCAGCGAAGGGTGGTCTGCAAGTCGGCGACGTGATCCTGAGCATGAATGGTCAACCAATCGTGATGTCCGCCGATCTGCCGCATCTGGTGGGTGCATTGAAGGCTGGCTCCAAGGCCAATCTTGAAGTGATTCGTGAGGGCAAGCGCAAGAATGTCGAAGTGACGGTCGGCGCTATTCCGGACGAAGACAAAGAGCTGGATGAGCTACCGAAATCGGGCATCGAGAGCAATAGCAATCGTCTCGGTGTTTCGGTCGTCGAGCTGACCGCCGAGCAGAAGAAGACCTACGACCTCAAAGGCGGCGTGGTGATCAAGGAGGTTCAGGAGGGGCCTGCTGCGATGATCGGCTTGCAGCCGGGTGATGTGATTACTCACCTGAACAACCAGGCGATCGAATCCACCAAGCAATTTACTGACATCGCCAAGGCATTGCCGAAGAATCGCTCGGTGTCGATGCGGGTCTTGCGCCAAGGTCGCGCCAGCTTCATTACTTTCAAACTGGCTGAATGATCCGGTTGCTGACTGAATGAAAAACCGCCTCGAAAGAGGCGGTTTTTTTGCGCTTGATAAATCAATGATTTGTGAAGTCTTCAGCCCATCATGTCCTTGATCATGCGCTCCTGCTCCATCAACTCTCGCTGACGGGCATCGATTCGCGACGTCAACGGGAAGTTGCTGCCAGCCTTGCGCTTGGCGAAATCCAGTTGCTGGATGGCCTGGCGATAGTCACCGACCAGGGCGAAGTATTCGGCGCGAGCCTGATGCAGGCCGATGATGTTGCCCGACAGGCCGCGAGTCTCGGCCACCTGATACCACACGTCTGGATCGTC
Source organism: Pseudomonas sp. WPR_5_2 (assembly GCF_003634475.1). NCBI lineage: Bacteria > Pseudomonadati > Pseudomonadota > Gammaproteobacteria > Pseudomonadales > Pseudomonadaceae > Pseudomonas > Pseudomonas sp. WPR_5_2. Next base: position 363,446 of record NZ_RBLA01000003.1, read on the forward strand.
CGGGCGCGACTTGAGCAGGCCTTCCAGTGCTTTTTCGGCATCGGCGGCGCGGTTCTGTTTCAACAGAAGGTCGACGCGCACCTGGTTCAGCGGATAGTTGCCGGGGTACTGAGTCAACATTCGGTCCACCCGGGTTTGCGCTTCCGCCAGACGATTGTTGGTGATATCCAGATCGATTTGCGCGAGGTTGTAAATGATCTCGTTAGGCGATTTCGCCAGCAGCAGCTTGAGGTTTTCCCGTGCCTCGTTCAGTTGGCCGCCCTTGACCTGAGCGATTGCCAATCCGTAGCGTGCGACATCGCTTTTGGGGTTTTCATCCAGTTGCGCGCGGAAGCGCTTGGCACCCAATCCCGGGGTTTCCTCATAGGTCAGTTGAACCCGTGCGCGAATCAGTTGATAGCGCAGGGAGTCTTCGATGCCGCCCTGCGGCGCCTGTTCAGCGCGGTTGCGGGTGTCGGCGATACGCGATTCGGTCACAGGGTGAGTCAGCAGGAATTCCGGTGGCTTGGCATCGTAGCGATACTGTCGGCCCAGACGCTCGAACATGGTTGGCATGGAGCGGGGATCGTAGCCGGCTTTTTCCAGATTGAGGATGCCGATGCGATCGGCTTCCTGTTCGTTTTGACGCGAGAAGCGCCGCTGTTCCTGAAGCGCCGCTGCCTGAGTACCGGCAATGGCGGCGATCCCGGCATCACCGGCACCGGCCGCGGCAATCACGATCCCGGCCAGTAATGCGGCCATCATGGGCACTTGCATGCGCTGTTGGGCTTCGACGCCACGGGCAAAGTGGCGCTGCGACAAGTGAGCCAGTTCGTGAGCCAGTACCGAGGCGTACTCACCCTCGGTCTGGGCATTGAGGAACAAGCCGCCGTTGACCCCGACAATCCCGCCCGGCGCCGCGAAGGCGTTGAGTTGCGGACTGTTGATCAGGATGAATTCCAGGCGCCGGTCATTGACCTGACTGGTCTCCACCAGTCGGTAGACGCTGGATTCGACATAGTCCTTGAGCTGCGGATCGTTGAGCTGCGATACCTGGCTGCGCAACAGTGCCAGCCACGCGCGGCCCAACTGGTATTCCTGCTGCGGCGAGACAATGGCAGAACTGGCGTCGCCGAGTGACGGCAGGTCGTCGGCGAAGCCCGGTGAAGCGAGCAGGCAAGCGAGCGTCAGCAGGGTAGGGCGCAGGAAAGTCATGCACAAAGCCTTAGTCGACAAAGACCTTACTGTAGCCGGACACCGGCCTTGCGACCAGATATTCTAGGCAACCCAACTGCCTGAACCGGAGTGATGCAATGACCGACGCTGTAGCCCATGACGTTGAGCTGGACGCCAGTGGCTTGAATTGCCCGTTGCCGTTGCTCAAGGCCAAGATGGAACTCAATCGGATGACCAGTGGAGCAGTGCTCAAAGTGATTGCCACCGATGCGGGTTCTCAGCGCGACTTTCGCACCTTTGCCCGATTGGCGGGTCATACGCTGCTTCGCGAAGAAGATGAAGCGGGCGTGTACCGCTATTGGTTGAAAAAAGCCTGAAACCTGCGGCATTTGTTCTTAAGGATTATTGATGTTCAAAGTGTTACGCGACTGGATTCAGCGCTACTTCTCCGATGAAGAGGCTGTGGTTCTGGCAGTTCTGCTGTTCCTGGCGTTCACCGCCGTGCTGACCCTCGGCGGCATGCTGGCACCGGTGCTGGCCGGGATGGTGCTGGCGTACCTGATGCAGGGACTGGTGTTGACGCTCGAACGCCTGCGTATGCCGGGCGGGGCCGCGGTGGGATTGGTCTTCGCACTGTTCATGGGGGTGTTGCTGGTGTTCATCGTGGTCGTGGTGCCGCTGCTCTGGCATCAGTTGATCACCTTGTTCAACGAGTTGCCGGGCATGCTTGCCAAGTGGCAATCGCTGCTACTGCTGCTACCGGAACGCTACCCGCATCTGGTGTCTGACGAACAGGTCCTGCAGGCCATCGAAGTGGCGCGGGGCGAGATCGGCAAGTTCGGGCAGTGGGCGTTGACGTTCTCGCTGTCGAGCCTGCCGCTGTTGGTCAACATGATGATCTATCTGGTGCTGGTGCCGATTCTGGTGTTTTTCTTCCTCAAGGACCGGGCGATGATCGGGCAGTGGGTGCGCGGTTATCTACCCCGGGAGCGAGCGCTGATCACCCGTGTCGCCCATGAAATGAACCGGCAGATCGCCAACTACATTCGTGGCAAGGTCATCGAGATTTTCATTTGCGGTGGCGTGACCTACATCGCCTTTGTCGTGTTGGAACTCAATTACGCAGCGCTGCTGGCATTGCTGGTAGGCGTGTCGGTGGTGGTGCCCTATGTCGGGGCCGTGGTGGTGACCGTGCCGGTGTTTTTGATTGCGCTGTTCCAGTGGGGCTGGAGCGATCAATTCATCTATTTGATGGCGGTTTACGGGATCATCCAGACACTGGATGGCAACGTGCTGGTGCCGTTGCTGTTTTCGGAAGCGGTCAACCTGCATCCGGTGGCAATCATCTGTGCGGTGTTGTTGTTTGGCGGGTTGTGGGGATTCTGGGGGGTGTTCTTTGCGATACCCCTGGCGACCCTGTTCAAGGCCGTGCTGGACGCCTGGCCGCGCAAGGAGCCGGTGGTGGCGCCGTTGTTGTAGCTGGTTGCTCTGATTTGTTCGGTGAGGGCTGATGGCCTCTTCGCGAGCAGGCTCGCTCCCTCAGGTAAGTTCGTGGTGAACACGAAACTAATGTGGGACCGAGCCTGCTCGGGAAGGCGTCAGGGCTGGCGCCAGAGAAATCAGGCCTTGTTCAATGCCTGAGCAGCCGCCAGAACAGCATCCACATGCCCCGGCACTTTCACGCCACGCCATTCCTGGCGCAATACGCCATTCTTGTCGATCAGGAATGTACTGCGATCCACGCCCATGTATTCCTTGCCATAGAGCTTCTTCAACTTGATCACGTCGAACAGCTGGCAAAGCGCTTCTTCCTTGTCGCTGATCAGTTCGAACGTGAACGCTTGCTTGGTCTTGAAGTTCTCGTGGGACTTCAGGCTGTCGCGGGACACGCCGAACACTTCGGTGTTGGCTGCTTTAAAAGCTTCAAGCTGATCGCGAAAGCCCTGGCCCTGGGTCGTGCAACCCGGAGTACTGTCCTTCGGATAAAAGTAGATCACCACCTGCTTGCCTCTGAGCGCCGCCAGGCTGACGGTTTGCCCGCTGGTGGCGGGTGCTTCGAAGTCGGCAACCGGTTGGTCGATGGCAACGGCCATGAAAAGCTTCCTTACATTGGGTTTTGTGGGCGCCACGGTTCGATCAGGGCATCCAGGTTCAGCGCATCGGCGAAATCCAGGAACTGATCGCGCAACCAACTGATTTGCACGCCGGCCGGCAAGGTCACGGTAAACGTGGCATTGAGCATGGTGCCGCCGGTTTGCGGCGCCTGATAGGTATCGCAGGTCAGGTTTTCCAGCTCGACGTTGTGATCCATGAAGAACTGGCACAGCTCGTTGATGATGTCCGAGCGGTAGGCCGAGCTGACATACGCAACGTACGGCAGCGCCTGGGGACGGTTCTCCAGGGCGGCGCTGCGCACCACGTTGACGGTGAAGGCGTGCCGTTTTGCCAGCACTGGCAGGCTGCCTTCCAGACGTGCCAGGGCGTCCCAACTACCCGAGACTTCAAGGACCAACGCACTGCACTCGCCGTGACGGGTCAGGCGAGAGGTGACCACGGCGCAACGATTTTCATGGCTGGCGCGGCACAGGACGTTAGTCAGCTCCATGGGGTTGGCGCCGAGGGCACTGATGACAAGGAATTGTTCGCGAACTGTGGGGGTGGACATGCAGCATTCCTAAAGCGATGAGCGGTCGGTACTTCTATCGGCTTGTTTTACCGGGGTACGAGCCTGCGGATGCGAACTCAGAAAGCCCCAGGCGCAGGTCGCAACGTGCTCCAGTATGGCAGGAGCGAGAGGTGGACGCGCTGGAATGGGGCTTGTGATGCCGAAAATGGAGGCTGAAACCCGACGTACGAGCTTGTCAGTACCGATCAAAGTCTGAAGGGTAGCGAAAAGCAGCGCCAAGGGGAATGGCGGCAGCGCAGTACTTCGCTTGTACAAGCATCTTGGCGCCAGTACCATTACGGCTCTCTTTTTCCGGCAGGAGCGGTTGCATGATTGCGGGCAGTATGGTGGCACTGGTCACACCCATGGATGCACAAGGTCGTCTCGATTGGGACAGCTTGAGCAAACTGGTGGACTTTCACCTGCAAAACGGCACCCACGCTATCGTGGCGGTCGGTACCACAGGTGAATCGGCCACCCTTGATGTGAACGAACACATCGAAGTCATCCGTCGCGTCGTGAAGCAGGTCAATGGCCGCATTCCGGTGATCGCCGGTACCGGCGCCAATTCGACCCGCGAAGCCATCGAGCTGACCACCAACGCGAAGAACGCCGGCGCCGACGCCTGCCTGCTGGTCACGCCGTACTACAACAAGCCGACCCAGGAAGGCCTGTACCAGCACTTCAAGGCCATCGCCGAGGCCGTCGACATCCCGCAGATCCTCTATAACGTGCCAGGTCGCACCGCATGCGACATGCAGGCCGAGACCGTGATCCGCCTGTCGACCGTCAAGAACATCATCGGCATCAAGGAAGCCACCGGCGACCTGAAGCGCGCCAAAGCGATCATCGACGGTGTCAGCAGCAATTTCCTGGTGATCTCCGGTGACGATGCCACCGCTGTCGAGCTGATCCTGCTGGGCGGCAAGGGCAATATTTCGGTCACCGCCAACGTCGCCCCTCGCGATATGGCTGACCTGTGCATCGCCGCCCTGAACGGCGATGCCGAGAAGGCGCGTGCCATTCATGAAAAGCTGATGCCACTCAATAAAACCCTGTTTATCGAATCCAACCCTATTCCCGTGAAATGGGCGCTGCATGAAATGGGCTTGATGCCGGACGGTATCCGTCTGCCGCTCACCTGGCTCAGCGCTGAATGTCACGAACCGCTGCGCCAGGCCATGCGCCTGTCCGGCGTCCTGGTTTAATTGAGGAAGTACAACGCATGAAGCGAATGGCCGGACTTTCCGCACTTGCCTTGATTATCTCCAGCACCAGTGGCTGCGGATGGATCTGGGGCCCGGAAGGTTATTTCCGTGACCGTGGTAGCGATTACCTGGAAGCGAAACAGACTGCACCGATGCAAATGCCACCGGACGTCAAAACCGCCAAGCGTCTGGACCCGCTATTGCCGATCCCGCGCAACGTGGCTGATGACACTGCCAAGGGTGAGTACATCGTTCCTCGGCCGCAGCCATTGTCCGCCGCAGCCGACGCCAGTGCCTATTCCCTGCAGAAGAGCGGCGATTCGCGTTCGATCCTTGCGCAGAATTCCCCGGCTGAGGTCTGGCCAGTGGCTGTCCAGTTCTTCCAGGACAACGGCTTCCGTCTTGATGAGCAACGTCCGCAAACCGGCGAGTTCACCACGACCTGGCAGCATTCCGACGAGCTGTCGGCTGCCATGGCCAAGCGCCTGAGCGCGGCGGGCGTCAGCACCGACAGCGAAACCCGCGTTCGGGTACGTATCGAGCCAGGCGTGCAGCGCAATACCAGCGAAGTCTACGTGGTCAGTGCCGAGCGTCCTGCCGGCAGCACCGCCGACGTGGCCTTTACCAACCGTTCGGTCAATACCGGCCTGGACGCGGCACTGGTCGATGACATGCTCGCGAGCATGAGCCGCAGTTCGGAGAAGGGCGGTTCGGTCTCCATGCTGGCCTCCCGTGATTTCGACACCCCGAGCCGTGTCAGCCTGAGCGTGGACGGCAGCGGTAACCCTGTCCTGAACGTCGGTACCGACCTGGATCGCGCCTGGTCGAGCGTCGGCCGTGCATTGGAACAGGGCGAATGGCGTGTTGAAGACATCAACCGCAGCCTGGGCCTGTACTACATCAACCTGGCTGAAAAAGCCGAGAAGAAGGACGACAAGCCAGGTTTCTTCAGTGGTCTGTTCGGCGGCAAGCCGAACAAGGAAGAACTTGAAGCTCGCGCCGAGCGTTATCAGGTTCGCCTGAGCAAGGTGGGTGACAGCGTCCAGGTCACCGTCGAGAAAAACATCAACACCGTGGCGCCGGCCGATGTGGCGCGTAAAGTGTTGACCGTGATTCAGGACAATCTGGGCTGATCACATGCGTTTTGCCGTTCTCGGCAGCGGTAGCCAAGGGAACGGCACGCTGATAGCCAGCGCTGATACGTATGTACTGGTGGATTGTGGTTTCTCCCTGCGGGAAACCGAAAAACGCCTGCTGCGCCTGGGTGTGAACCCTGCACAGTTGAGTGCGATACTCGTGACCCACGAACATGCCGACCACGTGCATGGCGTGGGTTTGCTGTCTCGGCGTTACAATCTGCCTGTCTACCTCAGTCGCGGCACCTTGCGCGGGATGCGCAAACCCATCGAACCCGCAGGTTTTCTGGCGGGCGGTGAGCAACTGCAGGTCGGCGACTTGAGCATCAGCGTCATTGCCGTGGCCCACGATGCGCAGGAGCCGACGCAATATGTATTCAGTGATGGTGAGCGGCGTTTCGGCCTGTTGACCGACCTGGGATCGTATTGCAACAAGGTATTGGACGGTTATCGGGATCTCGATGCATTGATGATCGAGGCCAACCATTGCCGTGACATGCTGGCTCGCGGTCACTACCCGTACTTTCTCAAGCAACGGGTGGGCGGCGAACTGGGACATTTGAACAACCATCAGGCGGCATTCCTGGTGGCCGAGTTGGGCTGGCAAGGCCTGCAACACCTGGTCCTGGCCCATCTGAGCAGCAAGAACAACCTGCCGCAGCTGGCCCGGCAATGTTTTGTCGACACCCTCGGGTGCGACCCGGACTGGCTGCAACTGGCCGATCAAGATTCAGGGCTCGACTGGCGATATATCGCCTAGCCCATCTACTTAGCAAGCGGAGCCCATCATGGAAAAACGTGAAGAACTCTACCGCGGCAAAGCCAAATCGGTTTACAAGACCGATGACGCTGACCGCTTGATCCTGCTGTTTCGCAACGACACCTCGGCGTTCGACGGCAAGCGCATCGAACAGCTCGACCGCAAAGGCATGGTGAACAACAAGTTCAACGCCTTCATCATGCAGAAACTCGAAGCGGCCGGTGTGCCGACCCAATTCGACAAACTGCTGGGCGACAACGAGTGCCTGGTGAAGAAGCTGGACATGATCCCGGTCGAGTGCGTCGTGCGTAACTACGCCGCCGGCAGCCTGGTCAAGCGCCTGGGTGTCGAAGAGGGCATGAAGCTCAATCCTTACACCTTCGAACTGTTCCTGAAGGACGACGCCAAGGGCGACCCGTTCATCAACGAATCCCACGTCGTGGCATTCGGCTGGGGCACCGCCGAGCAGCTGGTCCGCATGAAAGAGTTGTCGCTCAAGGTCAATGAAATCCTGAGCAAACTGTTCGACGACGCTGGCCTGTTGCTGGTGGATTTCAAGCTGGAGTTCGGCGTGTTCAGCGATGGCTCCATCGTGCTGGGCGACGAGTTCAGCCCGGACGGCTGCCGCCTCTGGGACAAGGACACCAAGAAGAAAATGGACAAGGACCGCTTCCGCCAGGGCCTCGGTGACGTCATCGAAGCCTATGAAGAAGTGGCCAATCGTCTGGGCGTACCGCTTTAATCGACGCAAGCATCTGATAGCACAGAAATATTTCGCGAAAGGGGGTTCGCTTCCGGCGAAAGTGTTGTTATGATGCGCGCCGTTGGAGAGATGCCAGAGTGGCCGAATGGGACGGATTCGAAATCCGTTGTACCTTCACCGGTACCTAGGGTTCGAATCCCTATCTCTCCGCCATTATTGAAAAAGACTAAGCCCCTGAAATGGTTAGACATTTCAGGGGCTTTTTCGTTTCTGGCGATTGAGTTAGGGCATTTTTAGGGCAAAATGTGCAGCGTCAGTACCGCTATAGGCTGGTCTGCGCCTGGGTCTGGACAGGGTTTTGTCATCTCAAATCCGAATGGTTGCTGTCCGCTTCTTCCTTTCATGACTGAAGTGGCTCAAAGGAATTATGTCGTAATGATCAGTCGAAACGTTCCTGACAGTTGGCAGGCATTGCAGACCCAAGTTGGTCGTATTCTTGAGGAATGCGGTTTCGACGTCGAAGTGGAGAAAAAAACTCCGGCTGTTCGTGGGGCAGTGGAGCTAGACGTATACGCGGAGGAAACAGTGCGCGGTCGGAAGTATGCCATTGCATGTGAGTGCAAGTACTGGAGATCGCGCATCCCGCAAAACGTCGTACACGGATTCCGAACAGTAGTTCAAGATATTGGTGCCAACATCGGTTACATCATTTCGATGGAGGGATTCCAATCAGGAGCCGTATCGGCTAGCGATTTGACGAATTTGAAACTTGTTACCTGGCAAGAATTTCAAGATATTTTCGAAGAGAGTTGGTTCGAGGAATTCTTCACAAAGCAGATCCACCAAAAACTAGACGGGTTGATGACGTACGCTGAGCCATTCCTCCCTCGTTGGTTCGAAAAAATGTCGGAGATTGACAAGTCGGCATTCATCGCGCTGAAGGACAAATACGATCTGTTCGGCATGATCATGCAGTCACTTGGTCCTTATAGTCGAAGGCTTGGAAGAAATCCTATTCCTACATTACCGCTACGCGCACGGCTTGAACCAGATCCGATGTTGAGCACGATCCCAGATCACATCTTGGATGAGACTGCATACAGAGAGTTTCTTGATAGTTCGTTAGCTTATGGCGAATCTGCGCTTGCAGAGTTCCGAGTGCTTAGAGACCGCTATGCGGAATGACCTAACATAAAGAGTTAGGGGAAAATGCAATCTGTCGTAACTCAGGCGTGAATTGACCTGCGCGTTGATATCGATGCAGTTAGCTGAGCCCCAAATTTAGGGGGGCTGCCTATTTCACTCATCTCTAAACCCAAGCATTTTCGACACGATACCCGCCATGCTCTTGGTGTCCTTCGGTATCCATCTCCCATAGTGCTTTCTCACCATAGTTGTGTCGGCATGGCCAAGTTGTCTCGCTACCCATTCGACGGGGACATAGCTCGACAGCATCTGACTAGCGAAGGTGTGTCGACACTGGTTAGCTCCGCGGTGGCGCACATCTGCCTTTTTCAGATGCGCGGTGAACCAGTTGCTCAATGTCTTGCCGCTCCAGAGCAGACCGCTGGTGGAGCTGCGGAAAAGGAACCTGACCTTCATCTTCTTCGAAGTGATGTTGTCGCGCTGAATCACCGTGATATCAACACTGGGTGCATCTTTGGCGGCGGCGATAATTTCCCGCATCAGGTCGAGAGCGGGGTCTATCAGTTCGACGACTCGCACCCTGGAACGCTCTTTAGGGACTTTGAATTCACCGACGACCAATGCCCGGCGAACGTGCACTAGGCCGGCTTCAAGATCAACGTCTTCAACGGCGAGTCCGATCAATTCAGAAAGAGACAGCCCTGCCCAGCAGTTGAACTCGATCATGCGAGTATCAGATCGTCGGTCGGGATCCGCTTTGCCTATCAACTCGATCTCCGTGCGACTGAATGGGTCGGCGTGTTCCAGGTCGACGTCCGATCCGACGTTGCTGATCCTGTCGAGCGGGTTGGCTTTCAGGATGCCGTCGCCGAAGGCGTCAGCCCAGACTCCGCGTACGACGGTGAAAATGTCATTTACCGTCTTTGGAGCCAGCCCTTGCTTGAGCAGCTGCGCCTGGAACAACTCGATATCGCTTTTGCTGATGTCGACGATTCGGCGTTTACCGAATTTGTTCTCAACGTGCACAGCCTTGCTCACGTAGTTGACGACCGTGCTCGATGCTTTGAGTGCGCGCTGAACCTCCAGCCATCGATCAATGCCTTCCTTTACTGTGCGCTTAACCAACTGGTCGGCGCCGGCATGGACCTGGCCAAGGCTCTGGAATATGCCCCGGTGGCGGCCAAGTTTGCCGTTGGCCAAGGATCGAATGGGGCCGATACGGCGAAGATGATCAATGCCCTCGGGCAGAACGCCAAAATTACCGACGCCGCGCAGATGCAGCAGGCGCTAGAAGCCATTGCCTATCAAGGGCAGGCCGGTAGTTTTGAGGCGGTCGACATGGCCCGCTGGTTCCCTGAGTTGTTGTCGAACATGGGTAACCTGAACATCACCGGCATGGACGCGGTGACGCAGCTGGGCGCCATGCTGCAGGTGCAGATGAAAACCGCCGGCGGCGCCGATGAGGCGGCGAACAACCTGAAAAACTGGATGGGCAAGATCGGCTCAACCGACACCGTGGCGGCCTATCAAAAGGCCGGCATCGACTACAAGGGCTCGATGCAGACCGGTTTGCAGAACGGCATGTCGACGCTGGAATCCAGCATGGCGTTGGCGCAGAAGTACATTCAGGCCACCGACCCGAAACGCGCGGCACTGATGGCTGAGGCGACATCGAAAATCAGCAAGGAAGCCGATCCGGAAAAGGCCAAGGCCATGATGGCCTCGCTCGAAGAGGCCCTGCGTACCGGTGACCTGTTCGCAGACATGCAGGTCAAGGCAGCGCTCTCGGCTTACCTGCAGAACAAGGCGCTGTACAGCCAACTGAAAAACGACTCACGCGAAGCGTCAGGCATCCTCGACAAAAACCTCGCCGAGCGGCGTGAATCGTCGTCGCAGAAATGGGCGGAGATGGCGCAGTCGATGGATGACGCCATGCGCAGTGTCGGCGATGCCTTGCGCCCGGTGACGGATTCCGTGGCCGAAGGCCTGACCAAAGTCACCAAAGGCATTACCGCGCTGTCGGACAGTTCACCCGGTGTGGTCACCGGCATCGCGGCAGTCGGCGGTGGGTTTCTGGCGCTGAAAACGCTGTTCAGCTCGTACAAGATTGGCAAAGGTTTGTTCAACCTGGCGCGCGGGACACTCGGCAAAGGCAAGTCCGACGAGGTGCAGAAAGTCTTCATCACCAACTCGTTGGAGGGTGATCGTGTCGCGCCGGGAACAGAGCTCAAGGGCAAGACGGGCAAGGCCCTGTCCTTGGTCGAGACGGGCCTGAAAGCTGTGGCAGCCATTAAAGGGTCGCCCGAATCCGGTGAAACAGCTGACGGGCAGGAGGGTAAGAAAGCTGGTGGTTTCGACTTGGTGTCGACTGGGCTCAAGGTGGTGTCGCTCGCCAAAGAAGCCAGCGAAGACGGTGATGTGCAGGTCGGTCTAGAAGACGGCGCCGTCAGGAAGGTGTTTGTGGTAAATGCGGCAGCCATGGGTGGCGGCGGTGGGCCGTTGGAAAGGCGGGAACGGGCTCGTGGGGCTTCCCGTAATTCATTGCGCCGGCGCCGGGTCGCCATGCCGCCTCGGCCGATAGGTCCATCACGTTCACCGGTACCCATGCCACGACCAGCAACATTCCCGCGCCCGCCGATGTCTGTGCCCAGGCCACCTGCGTCGATTCCAGCACCACGACCTGCAGTCTCATTACCACGGCCGCCGGTACCCGCGTCTCCGGCACCCGTGCCTCGGCCGGCTGCTCCGGTACCGCGCCCACCCTTGCTGTTAGCGCAAGGCGGCGCTCTGGCAAAGTTGGGAGTTGTTGCCGAAACGGTGGGCAAGGTCGGCAAGTTGGGTAAGGTGATTCCCGGTGGCTCGTTGTTGGAAGCCGGCAGCATGGCCTTTGACACCTACCAGAATGCCCAGACTCAGGATGAAAAGGCCGAAGGTTACGGTGCGGCGGCAGGCTCGCTGGCCGGCACCATGGCCGGTGCAGCGGCCGGGGCGGCCATCGGTTCGGTCGTACCCATCATCGGTACCGCGATTGGCGGGATGGTGGGTGCGTACCTGGGCAGTATGGGCGGTACCGCCCTGGGCAGTGTCGCGGGCAAGTTGTGGTTCGGTGACAGCGAGGAAAAACCAGCGGCTCTGGCAACACCATTGCTAATGGCGCCTCGACCGGGACCGGCGGTTCCAAGTTTGGCCACCATGGGACGGTCCTTCAACGGGGCGAGCGAGCCAGACGCGTTGTTGATGGCGGCTGCCGCCGCGCCACCTAGTCCAGCCTTGGGCGATGTCGCGCGCGCACTGGCTGTGCCAGCGCCGAGCAAGCCGGCGGCGGTGGTGATCCAACCGAAGGAGCCAGAGAAACCGGCACCGACCAAAGTGGATCAGCAGTTTCAGTATTCCTTGAGCATGCCGGTCACGGTGCAAGGGGATGTCAAAGATCCGCAACGCCTCGCGCAGGATCTGATGCCGCACATGCAGCGCATGATGGCCGATGCCGCGAAACAGAGTGCGTCAAACCAACTGTTCGATGAACCCCACTTGTAAGGAGAATCCATGGCCTACATGGAGCAGCTACAGGCCGGCCTGAAATACCTGGTTGAAGCAGGGGAGACCGGGCGTCGCAGTGCGGATGGCATGCTTGGCCCGGTTAATGGTGCGATCCGTGAAATCACCGGCGCGGCGTCCGAGCTGGAAAACATCCCATTCGTGGGGCCTGCAATTGGCGCCAAGCTGCAGCGAGTGATGCGCGGCGTCGATGCGGCGCAGGCTAAGGTCGGTCAGGTAGTTGCCACCTACGGGCGGGCTACCCGTGCCGCCGCCGAGGTGCAGGAGCGCCTGGGGACATTAAAGGAGCAGGCGGGCAAGGCGTCAACGGCGATCAACACGATTGCCGGCAAGGTCAGTCCGTCACTGGCCAACATCGTGCCGACCAGCGCTTTTGCCACCGATGGCACGCCGGCACCGGAGGCGGTGAAGCCGTTTCCGCACCTGCTGATCCTGCAGCCACAGGATCCCAAGGCGCAGCCGTACTACTTCAATCTGGACACGGCCGCCTTCGACGAGCTCACGCGTTCGACCGAGTTTCGCTGGGCCTCGCAAGAACGCCTGTCGCGCCGACCAGCGCAGCAAGCGGTCGGAATCGGTGAAGAGAAAATCACCCTGAAGGGTACGATTTATCCGGGCTTCAAGGGTGGGCTCAAGCAGCTCGATACCTTGCGCAGCATTGGCGCTCAACTGAAACCCTTAACCCTAACCACGGGCTACGGAGATGTCATGGGCACCTGGTGCCTGAAGAACATCACGGAAGAGCAGGGTGCGCTGATGCATGGCGGAATTCCGCGAAAACAAGGGTTCACTCTGGAGTTTGTGCGTTATGGCGACGACATGCAGAACGTCTGATGGGGATCTGCTCGACACCATCTGCCACGACTTTTACGGCCATTTGAACGGCAGTGTCGAAGCGGTGCTGGATGCCAATCAGGGCCTGGCCGATGAGCCGCAGCCCTATAGATCCGGCGTGGTGATCACGCTACCGGATCTGGCTGCACCTCTGCAGGAACAGGTCACCCTCTGGGATTGATGGTCTACACTCGTGCAGCTTGATTCCTTCAAGTTCCTTACTTTCTGACCCGCCTTGCGCGGGTTTTTTTTTGGAAAAAATCCATGACCCCTAGGTTTCGCATCGTTGCCAATGGCGCCGATATCACGGCCTTGATCAATGATCGGCTGATCCAGCTGCGCACCCTGGACAAGCCCGGGATGGAGTCCGACGAATTCGAATTGCGGATCGATGATCGCGATGGCCAGGTGACGCTCCCATCGCGCGGCAGCGGCATCGAGGTCTATCTCGGCTATGTCGAAACGTCGCTGGCCCGCATGGGCCGTTATGTGGTGGACGAAGTCGAAGTCTCGGGACCACCGGACACCTTGGTGATCAAGGGTAAGGCCAGTGACATGCGCGGCACGGGCAAGACTATCCGCAGTGGCAGTTGGGAAAACGTACCGCTGTCGACCATCGTGACCGACATTGCGGCGCGTAATGGCTGGCAGTCGGTGTGCCCGGTGGCGACCAAGGTGGTCCGGGCGGATCAACTCAACGAGTCCGACTTCAATTTCCTCACCCGGCTGGCTAAACAATACGACTGCACCGCCAAGGTGGCCGAAGGCAAGCTGTTGGTGATGCCGAGACAAGGCGGGCAGAGCGCAAGCGGCAAGGCATTCGGAGCGATCACCCTGATGCGCAGTGATGTCAGTCGTTGGCAATTTCGCCTGAGTGATCGCAATGCGCACAAGGCTGTGGCGACCAAGCATCAGGACAAGAAGAACGGGAAGCTGGTCGTTGTCTCCCTGGACAACGACGACGTACCCGATGGCCTGCCGGCGGTGCACACCGACCGGCATATCTATCCCAACAAAACCGCTGCCGAGGCAGCGGCCAAGGCTCGCTTGGCCGCGTTTAATCGCTCCGGTGCCGGCGTGCGTTTGGAAATGCCCGGACGCACGGACATCTTTGCCGAGCGGTCGATCAATGCCTTGGGCTTCAAGGACGGGCTCGACGGTGAGTACCTGACGGACTCAGTCGAACAGGTTTACACCCAGTCCGGCTGGTCGACCACTGTGGAGTGCAACGGCGGCAAGCAGGGTAAAGCCAAGGCCAAGGGCAAGAAGAAAAAACAACCGAAGGATCTGAAGGTGGTACCGCTGACTCAATAAGCTGTGTCCGCCGAAGTGTCACCGCCACAAAACAGGAGCAATGCGAATGCCGTTAACCGAGCAGCAACTTCAACGCATCATGCCGAACGCCCGCCGCCAAGCGGGCGTTTTTGTATCCGCCTTAAACGTGGCCATGTCCCACCGGCAAATCAACACACCGAAACGCCAGGCGGCGTTCCTCGCCCAGGTCGGACACGAGTCCGGTCAACTGCAGTACGTTCGTGAGTTGGGCGGCGATCAGTACCTGAGTAAATACGACACCGGCAATCTGGCGGTGAAGCTGGGTAATACCCCAGAAGCGGATGGCGATGGTCAACGCTATCGTGGTCGCGGCCTGATCCAGATCACCGGTCACAGCAACTACCTGCGCTGTAGCTTGGCACTGTTCAATGACGAGCGTTTGCTGCGCACGCCCGAACTGCTCGAGCAACCACAATGGGCGGCCGAGTCGGCGGCGTGGTTCTGGTGGGTGCGCGAGCTGAGCTCCTTAGCGGATCGGGATGAGTTCGAGGCGATCACTCGCAAGATCAATGGCGGACTAAATGGATTGGCGGATCGTCTGCAGCTGTGGGAGCGGGCGAGGGCAGTGTTATGCGTCTCGTCGACCTGATCCCAGCACCGTACCGGCTGTTAGCCATTGGCGCTCTGATGACTACATTGATCGGCGGATCTGCCGCGTCGGCCTGGAAGGTTCAGGACTGGCGTTACGGCAAGCAACTCGCCGAACAGGCCGGCCTCCACAAGGACGATCTGATCGCCATCAGCAACGCCGCCGCAGACCGGCTGCGCACGGCACAGGACAATCGCCTGGCCCTTGAGCAGCGGCTGTCGACCAGTGAAAAAAACCACTACGAGGAACTGAGCGATGCTCAACGCAACCAGGCTCTCCTGCGTGATCGCCTTGCCACTTCTGATCTACGGCTGTCAGTCCTACTCGACGCCTCCGATGCAGCCAGTCGCTGTTCAGTGCCAGCCGGTACCGAAGCCATCGGCGTGGTTCATGGAGGAGCGCGCGCCCAACTTGACCCTGCGCATGCTCAACGAATTATCGGCATCACCGATGCCGGCGACCAAGGATTGATCGCCCTAGCGGCATGCCAAGCCTACGTGCGAGAGATTACACATTGATTGATTCATGACTCTTGCTACGGTGAATCACTGAGGCCGAAAACAGCGCCTGAGCTTGGAGTGGGGGAATGAATAAAAAACTGACTGGCTTGTTCAAGCTGATGATTGTTGTCTGGATTTCAGCGGTCTTGTTGGTGATCTATTGCCTGTCGCGCTAAGCCGCCTAACACTCATAGAACAGTTTTCGGCTGAGCTACAAGCCCATCCAGGATCTCGCGCAGTTTCTGCGCCTCACGTTGATAAAATCTCTCTGAAATCTCAAGGTCATAAAGCTCCTTGCGAAGGTTCGCAGCTTCTCCGGATCGGGAACGAAGATTTGCCATGGCCTCGTCGCGCTCCTGGATGGCTTTCGCATGCATTTCGACCAATTTGAAGATTTTCTCCCGAGCCTGACGTAGCTGCAGGTTCAGTTCGTCGAATTCGTTCTCATACATCCGCAGCTGGTGTCGACAGGTATCGAGCGGTGTCGGACTTCCGGGCCAATCGGTGGTGTCTTCAATTTCATAAGGATCCATGATCAGGCCTAACCAATACTGTTTTTATATACAGTAATCGAGGCGCGACGATAGCGCGAGGAGGAGTCGACGAATTGCGGGCTCGTTCCCAATCGACTTTTAGCGACTCACATTGAAATGAAAAAAGAGCGGCCAGGATAGATGCGCCAACATCCATTCCGGCCGCCGTCCCCGCAGATTGTCCCTGCAAGTCCAGCCAAGGCTCTTGCTCCGTGCACAAAGCGCGGCGAGCCTGGCACCTGTTTATCCATACAGTAAAGGCCTTGCTCTCAATGTCCACACCCATCATCCCTTGGATGGGCGGTAAACGCCGCCTGGCCGACCGCCTCATTCCGCTTTTTCCGCCTCACGAATGCTACGTCGAAGTTTTTGCCGGTGGTGCCGCGCTCTACTTCATGCGCCCCCAGGCAGCGCCCGTTGAAGTCCTGAATGACATCAACGGCGACCTGGTCACGCTGTACCGCGTCGTGCAGAACCACCTTGAAGAGTTTGTGCGCCAGTTCAAATGGGCACTCAGCTCGCGTCAGGTGTTCGAGTGGCAGAAAATGACCCGCCCCGAAACCCTCACCGACATCCAGCGCGCCGCCCGATTCTTTTACCTGCAGCACCATGCCTTTGCCGGCAAGGTCACTGGGCAAACGTTCGGTACCGCCACGACTGGCCCGGCCATCAACCTGCTGCGGATCGAGGAAAACCTCTCGGCCGCCTGGCAGCGCCTGTCCGGTACTTACGTCGAAAATCTTCCCTGGCTTGAATGTGCGGAGCGCTACGACCGCGCCCATACCTTTCACTACATGGATCCGCCTTACTGGCAGACCGCGGGCTACGGTGTGGACTTTCCGTTCGAAAATTACGAGCGGATGGCCGACTTCATGCGCCGCTGCAAAGGTAAGGTTATGGTCAGCATCAACGACCATCCAGATATCCGACGGGTGTTCGAGGACTTTCATTTCGAAACGGTGGACATCCGCTACAGCAACACGAATCAACGCCAGGCTAAAGCTGAGATCAGTGGTGAATTGATAATCTTGAATTGGGTACCTGATGCACTGGGTGGCCTGTTTTAGTTAAAAGTTGTGTTTAGTAAAGGGCGGAGGTGAGTTTCCCCCCCCCGCCCAGACTATGCTTAGTGGGAATTAATCCATTTCATGATTTGATCAAAATCTGCAAGTGCCATATCCCAGCTGCTGGAAATCTCATTGTCAACAAAGTCTTTAGCGGCTTTCGTAAAGGAAGAAGTTGTTGCTATAATCGTTTTATTTGGCCCTTCTTTTGTGTGTTTTACGCCATGTAGAGCTCTCACAACTTCTACACCGACTTTGTTGTCTTCTGCATAGCGTTTGCATTCAATGAAATATTTGCTTTTTATTCCAAGTTTATCTGTGGATATCGCGATAATATCTTTTCCGCCGTCTCGGGTTCTTTTGGTGAGCTCAACGTGGAAGCCTTTTTTTCGAAATATTTCCGCGATCAATTCTTCGAAATCGCGAGATGATATTTCTCTTATTAGAGCTGGGTTGCTTTTAAGTGCTGTGATCAGGTCGGGGATTGATTGCCAAAGTAAGTCGAGATCTTCGGCCTGGTAGAGTTCTTGTAAGTATTGGATTCCTGGTTCGCTTAGCGTGTCCGCGCCAGTGGAATTGTCAAGAATGAAGTTAAGGATTTCCGTTGGGTATTCTGATGCTTCAAAGCTCAATGAAATTTCGTTTCCACATTTGGTGCAGGTCAGGTCGTAAATAAGCTCGTAGATGCTTTCCGGTCCCATTGACCTTTCAGAGCCACCAGTGCATTCAATGCTGAAATCATCAACAGGGATGCTGTTTTGAATTTTGCATTTGTGGCATTCATATTCAATATCACCGCAAAAATTCCACATTTAAATATTCCTTGAATAGCTCTAGTAGTACGTATTTTTATTCGGGGGGCGAAGTCAATGTGCGACATTACCCATTTGCTAAAATTGTGTCCACTGTGGCTTCAAAGTAGATCATTGTCCATGAAGTCACCGACGGACTCGGCGTGTACGATTCGCAATCTTTTCGTCTAAAAGCAGGGAAGTGGGCGGTGGGCGGTGGAGAGTGGGCAGGTGAAGCCTAATTAGATCGATAAGGTATGTTTTTATTCGGGTGTATCTAGATACAGGTAGTCCGGGACGGCTGGAGCGTTCACTGTACTAATGCGCAGCAGATGTGCAGCAGATGTGCAGATCTTCCAGCGAGCACTACGCTCGCTATTTATTTAATGCCTCAAGCATACCATTTTGCTATTTTTATTTATTTTGTTTTGCTGGGGTAAACTTAACTATGCCGCTACCAATATCTCCGTTTGGGAGTTTGCTGATTTGAATGGTTATTTTTGAGAGGAACTTGCTTTTTTTAGCTAGCCACTTGATCAGTATTTCTTTTTTTGGAAAGCCTGGAATGTTGCTTTCGCCGGAGTGGTGTGATTTCAATATGTCGTGAATTACGCCGGCGGCAAAGTCTGGTACGCTTAATAAATCATCTAAATGCGATTTCCTTTCAAAGGATTTGGCGAAGCCTATAAGATCAAATTTATGTTTGCAGTACATGCTGAGTGCGTGAGAGAACAGTTTTTGTGTGTCTTCAAATGACCTTTCTTGGCCGTCCTCATTTATTGAGTCGTTGTCGCAGTACCAGAGGAGACGTTGATTTTCATGAGTGGTCAAGGCTGTAAATATAGCTATTGAGTGGCAGACTCGAAGCGCTTTTTCACCGATCTCACCTTTCCATGTCCCCAGGCCTAAGCTAGAAAGTTGCTCTTCAATAAAAGGGTGTGCTACTTTTTTTGATGGTCCAAATACAGTTTCTATTTTTCTTTCAATTGCTATTGTGATAAGTGAGCCGTGAATAAAATTGTCAATGGTTTGAAGGAAGTCAGGTAGGGCTCTACTTCTAGGGCCGTATTTCAAGTCCTTGAATTTAAACTCGCTGTAGGGTTAAAGTATTTTATGTTTTTGCCTTAGCTTTTCAATTTGTTCAGTAAAAGGTCCTATCTTGTTGTAGGCGAAAATTAGGAACGAATAAGTAGTAAAGTGGGCGTCGTGATGCTCTCCCCCGAAATCCGACATTACCGCGATTTTGTCGTCGTCGGAAAAATCAGGGAGTTCGTCAAGCTGGCTAACAGCGTTTACAAGCAAGTGGGAGAAAAATGGGTAGCTATCTTTAACAACCGATAAATCGAATGGTCCACTTTTACGGATTTTTTGAGGTCGTTCAGGCCCAGCACTTTTTCGTCTATTCATGCAGTTGATTCCAATATTTTCCCATTGAGGCGAATGATAGTCATTGAGATGGCAATTCGCTGCAAGGGTAATGATCGATTTGGGAGGAAGCATTGGCTTGCTGTGTGTGCTTTTTGTAGTACACTTTTTTGTGTGTGCGTGAAAAGGTACAAGAAATGAAGGAATCTCTTAAGTCGGTACCCTACGCAGAATTCGGCGAGCTGTTAATTCGACTCCGTGTAGCGGCGGGTTTCAATAAGCAGCAAGAGCTGGCGACAGCCCTCGGAAAAGCTCAGCAGACAGTTAGTCGTTGGGAGAAGGGGGTGGCTCGTCCGCGTTCGAATGACATTCCTTCGTTGGAGAAGCTGGTTGGAGCCAAGGAGAACGAGCTCCTGGCGGCTGCCGGCTATAAAACAGCGCCAGTAGATCTCCGTATTGAAGTGGCCACTACCTACGACCGTGCATTGCCTCTCTCTGCGTTGCCTCCGGATACATTCGAAAGTTTCTGCTCGGCCCTCTTGGATCGCATGTACCGGTCCAGCGCTGGCAAAGTGCACCGTTATGGGGGCACGGGTCATAAGCAGCATGGCATCGACATCGTCGCCACCGGTTCATTCGGGACTTACTCGTTTCAGTGCAAGCGAGTTAATGAGTTTGGTGCCCAGAAGGTCCATACCGCGGTGGCTGAGCAGACCTATGTCGCAGACTTAAAGGTACTCTTGCTGTCTAGCGTCGCGAGTCCAAGGGCACGCGATGCAATGGCTGTACATGCTGGCTGGGAATTGTGGGACCGAGAGGACATCACCCGAAAGTTTCATGATCTCTCGATGTACGACCGCCTGGACCTGGTGGACCGCTACTTCAGTGGTCAGCGCCTAGATCTACTTGGAGTTGATGAACCGGGACCCATTCAGACTCAAGAGGCCTTCTTCAAGCCGTTCCTGGTTCCTGACCGTTTCTTCAACCACTCCTGGGCGCTTGTTGGTCGCGACGCAGAGGTCTCACAGGTTGTGGACTACGTCCGAGACGATTCGGTACTCCTTACCTGCCTCGTCGGGGCGCCTGGGTTCGGAAAGAGTCGTGTTCTTCGCGAAGTTACCCAGCAACTGGTGGAAAACACCTCCCTGCAAGTTCGGTTTGTGTCGCCGACCGATGACGTCAGGGCTCACCACCTGGACAAACTGCGCGACAGCCTCGGCGGCGTGACACTGCTTGTTGTCGATGATGCTCACGAGCGTGAAGATCTCGGCATCCTGCTTAGGCATGCATCAGTTCCGGACAATAGAACGCGGCTGCTTCTATCGCTTCGTCCCTACGGAAAGGAAGCGCTGCGTCTTCAAGCGGCTGACGTAAGCTTGTTGGGACCTCTGGTCCAATTTGTCGATATGCACCAGCAAACGCGAGAGGAAGCGCAAGCACTGGCCGCATCGGTTCTCGCCGAGTGCAATGGCCCTCTCGCAGCCGCTGCCGAAATCGCCCGCGCAACGTACTCGACGCCGCTGGTCACAGTATTAGCGGCGCAATTGGTCGCGCGCGATGATGTGCCGTTAACGCTTCTGGGCAATTCGGGAGAGTTTCAAACCTATGTGCTATCGCGCCTTCAGGACGTCATTGCTGTCACCCTGGTTTCGGGGCAGGATGTTGCGAAGCTGAGGGCCGTCCTACGGGTTATCGCGCTCCTTCAACCCATCATTCCGGACGATCCGGGTCTGCTTCATATCTTGTGTAAGGTCGAGAGAATTGAGGCACCCGACGCCAGTCGTCTGATGCGCTTGTTGGGAGAAGCAGGAGTTCTATTCAAACGCGGGGTTCGCTCGAGGCTCGCTCCAGATCTGCTGGCGGATGAAATCATTCGATCGAACTACCTCAATGCGGATGGCAGAGCTAACGCGCTCGTTACACAAGTCTTCGACCTCGCGGGTGCGGACCAACTGAAGCACTTATTTGTCAATCTTGGACGATTGGACTGGCGCCTGCGCGAAGGAAAAACAGACGACAGTGTGCTTTTGACCAGTCTCAGCCCCAAGCTGTGCTGGGGCACCAGGTACAACAATCCGCACGTAGAAGCCGTGGAGGCCGTTGCCTACTACCAGCCCAGGTTTGCTCTGGACTTCGCGAAGCGGCTCATCGCCGAAAAACATGGAGACAGCTCGGCTGTGTGCAATATGGTGCGCAATGCAGCATATACGTACGACCACGTCCAAGAAGCATGTCACCTCTTATGGATCGCAGGCCGCAGCGATACCCGCGCGTTAAATCAGCAGCCGGGCCACGGCATTCGCATCCTCAAGGAACTGGCTACGTTTCAGTTGAATAAGCCTGTTGAGTACGTGCGAGAGGTTATTCGGTTCGCATTTGCGCTTCTGGAAAGGCCTGCCTCGCTCAACTCGGTTTACACGCCCTTCACCATACTTGAGGGGGCGCTGGGCACTGAGATTGAGGCGACGAGTTATTCACGCTTGACCCTCACTATCACGCGCTACCAACTTTCCCTGAAAGCGGCAAAAATCGTCAGGGATGAGGTAACCGGAGCGCTTCTCAAGTACCTCCGGGAAGGCCCACCCCGAAGAGCGTTTCTCGCAGCACAGACGATTGCTCATGCCTTGCGTGGTCCAATGCATGGCGACACGTCTGATCAAGAGTGGAAAAGAGAACACCAGAGCCTCTTGCGAGAGCTTCAGGTGGTGCTGCGTGAAGTATACGTATCGCCCGTAGTACTGGTTCGACTCGCACAGTCCATTTCCTGGCATGCGTTTCGCGGCTGGCCGGAGACGTCTGACGAGGCTCGCGCCATCATGGCTTTGTTGAATCGAGACTTGAGGACCCGATTTCTCCGGGCGCTTATCGACGGCTGGGGAACGGACACATGGAAACTCAGCGAGTCGCTTGAACGCGAGGAGCATGAGAGCGACCGTGAACTCCTGACGACTGAGCTGATGGCTGAGTTCCCTGATGCAAGGAGCTTCTTCGATGAATTGCATGACTGTTTGCAAGACATTGTGAACGTAGTCCCCGTGGGGTACGGCTCTCCCTTCCTGCTCGTGAATCATCTGCTCAGTTTCGTGCCAGGTCTTGCCATCGAATTGCTTCGAAGGAACACCGAGTGCAGTGTCGGTCAGCTTGCCCCGTTTGTAGGCAAAGCTCTGAGCGTGGCCATTGAGACCGGAAATTCGGACTTAGTAGTGGACTACGTCACTCGCTCGGAGGGTTCCGCCGAGGTATTGGCCCAACTCGCTGAGGCATACACAAGATTTGAACCATCACGCCCCTACACTCCGCAAGAAGTTACCCTGTTCAGGCGTATCTTTGAGTCAAAGGACCCGAATGTACTGTTAGCCGCGTCAAACCTTGCACGCCAGGTAGCTAATAGAAGCCCAGCTCTGGCAGTCGAGCTCATTTGCTTGGCAGATTTCGGAGTAAGTTCTACGGCAACTCACGGCATGTTTATGTTGATCGCTGGCGGAAAACCCATTCCCAAGGGTGATGTCGTCAGTAGGCGAAGCGAGCTATTGGAGAAGCTTGAAGTATTGAGGGGGCTTGATGACTACTGGGTCCAGGCCTTCCTCGCATCGTCAATCAAAGAGGACCCCGTTGCTGTCGTCGCGTTGGTCAAAGCGCGTCTCATCGAGGCGACGCGTCGAAACGACTGGTCATATGAGCCACTGAGTAAAGAGCGTAATGAAAACAGCCTTAGACTCATGAGTATCGAGATGGGGCCACGTCTGATAAGAGAGCTTCTTGACTGGGTTCTCAACGAACCGGCAGATACTCGGGGGGTGCAGCGTTTTGGCGAGGCAATTTCTGGCCTCTGCGGCGACTACGACGAACTATTGCTTGATCTACTCCTTACGTGGATGTCGTCGGGTTCGCAAGCTCATGCCCGGCTCGTTGCCAGAGTCCTGCTCGAAAGTCAGCCGACCCTCATTTATGATCATCCAAAGTTCATCCGGGACATCCTCAATGCGGCAGAACTCATTGGCGAAGACGCGCTAACTGATATTCGCTCATCAATCGAGGCCTCAGCACACTCTGGTATGCGAAGAGGAACACCCGGAGAGCCGTTCCCGGAGGACGTCCGTCAAGAGCAGCACTGCGTAAAGATGCTCGCATCACTCAGCCGCGCCGAGCCCGCATTTGAGCTGTACGACGAACTACTCAAGGGAGCGCGCGTTGCGATTGCACGTCAACGAAAATCAAAGGAAGCTCTAGAGGGTGAAGATGAATAGCCTGGGCGAATAAGGGGCGGGGACGGTTTAGGGCAAATTTAGGGCAAATTCAGGGCCGCCGTAGGCCGTAATGCGCATTAGGCATGATACGAAAATGCCGCTTTTAATGGCTTAGAGCGGTCCATGGGCGCGTGTGAAGGGGTTCGAATCCCTATCTCTCCGCCATACATGAAAAAAGCCCCGTAGCTGAAAAGTTACGGGGCTTTTTTGTTTGTCGGGATTTTCTGTTTAAAAAATTGAGTGTCGGATCAAGCAGTAATCCTGTGTAAGAAAAATATGCCTATCCAAGGGAATAGTGACTCATCCCTGTCGTTCAATTTACTGCCCTCCGAATCCATTGCTCGCCCCGCGATTCAAGGGGTTTCCTCACGAAATATCCCCTGATACTCAATCAGTCCACCTATAAAAATCCCCATCTACTCTGGCTCTCACAGATCACTGATCTGTCGTCATCAGCAATCGCAAGGAGCGAGCAATGTATTTTGAGATTTACAGGCAAACCCGTGGCACCGTTCAGCATGGAAAGGGCCAATGGCGGTGGCGTTTGCGGGCGGGGAATCATGAAACGATTGCCAGTGGGGAAGCTTACGTCAACAAGTCTGACTGCGTGCATGCCATCAGCTTGATCAGGGGAACGTGCGACCAGACCCCGATCAAGGAGATCTAGGCTTCAGGCGGTGAAGCTGCTCATTCAGAGCAGCTTCGTTTCAACCGGGCGGTATTACGGTTGCGAGTGGCCCAGTTTTCTCTTGATCAAGTCGTAGACGTCCTTGTGGGTGGAGTTGTGCAGGGATTTGTCCTTGCAGGCCGAGGCCAGGAAGGTTTTCACCTCTTCCTTTGCATGAGGGTAAAGGCCGGCGACGTAGTCAGCTTCGTGAGGCTGGGCGCAGTTGAAGTGTTTGTCGTCTTTCGCTTTATCTCTAGCCATTGAGTAGCTCCTTGAGTTCGGTAAGCCAAGAGCGGTTGCCCTGGGCCTCCTGAGCTTAGGGGCGCACGGGCGTCCCGCCAGGTGTGCAAGGAAATCAGGAAAAGCCTGTAGGACGAGGCGCGTGAACGGATTCGCATTAAACGTAAATGCCCGAGGCTATTTGTTCCGCCGCATAGACGCCGATTGCGGCACCTCCCTACACTGTCGACAGTTAATGCGCGTGGGTGCAAAGGATGAATCGCAACGAACTACGCAAGGCCGACATCAACCTGATGGTGGTGTTTGAATCGCTGATGCTGGAGCGCAATGTCACCAAAGTGGCGAAGAAGTTGTTTCTTGGTCAGCCCACCATCAGCTCGGCGCTCAACCGCTTGCGTACGATGTTCAATGATCCGTTGTTCATCCGCGTCGGCCATCGCATGGAGCCGACGGCGCGGGCCGAGGAGATTTTTCGGCACTTGTCGCCAGCGCTGGATTCGCTGTCCGTGGCGTTGAGCCTGACCCATGATTTCGACCCGAGCAGCAGCACCATGACCTTTCGAATCGGTATGTCGGACGATGTCGAATTCGGTCTGTTGCCGCCGCTGCTACGTGCGTTGCGTCAGGAAGCGCCGAAGGTGGTCTTCGTGGTGCAGAATGTCGATCATTGGCGGGTTTCCGACCTCCTGGCGTCCGGCGATATAACGGTCGCTGTCACCCAGACTCGCGGCTTGCCGGCCAATGCCAAGCGCAAATTGCTGCGACACATCCACCCCGCTGTATTACGTGCAGATGCGTCCGATACGCCGCTGACCGTCGATGAGTATTGCTCGCGACCACATGTACTGGTTTCCCACATCGCCAACGTCAGTGGGTTCGCCGATGAGTGGCTGGCGCAGCTCGGTCGTTCGCGTCAGGTAGTGCTCTCGGTGCCACAGTACAGCTCATTGCCGGCGTTGCTGGCCGGTACGGATCTGATTGCCAGCCTGCCGGATTACACCGCCGAGGCGATGGCAGCCACGGGGCTGTTGTTCAAGGAGCCGTTTCCGTTCAAGACGCCGACCCTCGAGCTGTCCATGGTTTGGCTCAGTCATGTCGACAGTGACCCCGCCGAGCGCTGGTTGCGCTCACGGCTTGAAGCGTTCATGGGGGAGCGCAATCTGTTGTCGCTGTCCCAGTGAACGGAGCAACGCCGTGCTATATGTATGAACTTTCCACCGACCATCAGGAGTTACGTCATGCCTCACCTGCACTTGGAATACACCGCCAACCTGCCTGATCTGAATGCCGATGTGGCCTTGATGCGGCTTAACAATGCGCTGGTGGCTTCAGGTCAGTTCGGTGCCGAATTCGACATCAAGAGTCGTGCGATCAAGGTCGAGACATTCAAGGTCGGCACGGCGTTGGCAGAGCGGGCGTTCGTGCATGTGAAGCTGGCGCTGTTGAGCGGACGTTCGCCGCAGATCAAGCAGCAGTTGTCCGAAAGCTTGCTGGCGGTGGTGAAAGAGCTGTGTGAATGGCCGGTGGGGGTTGAGGTCCAGTTGTGCGTGGAGCTGCTCGACATCGATCGCGAGTCGTATACCAAAACGGCCATCGGCGTTTGAATGTCAGATCACTGCGGCTCGGCGCAGGCCTTGATCACTTGCTCTCGCAACCAGGTGTTGGCACTGTCCTGATCGACGCTTTGGCTCCACTGCATGTCGAGGGTAAAGCCTGGTAAGCCATTGGGCGCTTCTCTGTGATCGAAGATGGCCTCGTCGGCCAGTAATCGCTGGATGCGCCGCGGCAGGGTGAGGATGAAGTCAGTGCCGGTGATCATCTTCAGTGCCGCGCTGTAGCTATTGGCCCGCGCAACAATCTGCCGCTGCCGGGCCTGCTGTGCCAACCAGCCGTCGACCATGTTGGTGGTGGACGTCCAGGGTGTCGGGAACACATGCCGGCGTTCGACGAAGGTGTGCAGGCTCAGGCGCTTCTCCAGCGGTGCGGCGCGCTGATCGAAGACGCAAACCAGATCATCTTCCAGCAATGTCCGTGCGTTGAAGTCGCCATGGTTGCGATGAAAGTTCGGACCGAATCCAATCACCAGATCGAGACTGCCATCGCGTAGTGCATCGGCCGGGATGTCGGTTTCCAGCTTTTGCATATTGATCATCACTGGAAGTCCGGCGAGTGCGAAGTTTCTCAACAGGCGCGGCAGGACCAACTGCTCGAAGTATTCCGGTGCACAAATGTTGAAGGTCGCCGGTTGCAACGCCGGATCGAACGCTGGCGCCCCGGCGTGGCACAGGTTGATGTTTTCGAGGATCGTCAGCACGTGGGGGTACATGCTGCCGGCTTTGTAAGTGGGGCGCATGCCCGTGCGAGTGTTGATGAACAGCTCGTCTTCGAAGCTGCTGCGCAGTTTTTTCAGGCAATAACTCACGGTGGACTGGCTGACGCACAACGCCTCGGAAACGCCGGTAACGCTGTTTTGCTCATACACGGCGACGAACACCATGAGGTCCTGCATATCCAGTTTTCTTAGCACGTTACTGTTCAGCATCCGTTCCGTCTCGAAGTGCTCGTTGCGCTGATCGTGCGCAATCTTGTGCGACTGATCCTAGCGGAATGACGGGGCGAGGAAAACGGCCTGTCAGATTTCAGTTCTGAACCGTGTCGGGCATCGCATTTCGGCTGGACATCAACAGCGCCAGCATACCGACCCCGACCAACATTGCCCCCATCACCTCCAACGGCTGTGGCGCCTGATGCCACCAAAACCAGTGAAACATCGTAATAAACAGCGTGCTCAGGTAGATGTAGGAAATCACCGAGGACGACGCGATCACGCCAATCGCGCGGTGCAGCAGCCAGAACGTCGCCAGGGTGGCGAACAACGCCAGGTACATCAGCCAGTAAAAATCACTCATCGTCAGCAATGACGCCGACTTCCAGCCGCCACTGAACCCGCAGAACCCCAGCAGAAACAGCGCCCCGAACAGCATGTTCCAGAACGTCATGCCCACCGGTCCGCGACCTTTGAGGCTATCGGCCTTGAGCCGCTGGCTGAGGGGCGAGTAGAGCGCCATCGCCAGGCAACCGGCGCCGTACACCGACAGCGCGTACAGCGAAGGCAGTTCGCCCGGACCGGTCCCCTTCATCACCAGCAGCACAGCCCCGGCAGCGGCAATCAGCATTGGAATCACCCGCTGTTTCAGGTTGCTGCCGGGAATCAACACGGCTTCGAAAGCCAGCGTCAGCAGTGGCACCAGGGTGAACAGCGTTCCGGTGTTGACTGCCGAGGTATAGCGCAGCGCCTCGAACAGCGAGCCGAAATACACCGCCAGCAACAAGCCGAGTGCGCCATGGCCGAGCAGTCCGCGGGCGGTGATGGGGCTATCGCCCTTGATCAGCAGGAGGGGCAAAAACACCAGGGCACAGAACAGCAGGCGCAGACCGGTCAGCAGAACCGGGTCGATGGCTTGACTGACCTGCGCCGCGGCAGCAAACGACGCAGCGATCAACAAGGCCCAAAGCAACATGCCGGCGTGAGCGACGGCGAAACCGCTGTGTTTCATGGTGGGATTCCCGGTCAGTGGATGTGGCGGGCGTAGTGCCGTGGATTGAAGCGCAAGACCATCAGCAGCATTAGCGCCATGACCCCGGTGAGTGACCACCAGGCCCACTCGAAACTGCCGAGTTGGTCGCGGATCATCCCGGCGATCAGGGGTGAGAAACCGGCAATCAGATAGCCGATGCCCTGCACGAATGCGGTCAGTCCACCGGCTCGACGGGGATCATCCAGGTGGTCCAGCGACACGATCAGGCTCATCGGAAACAGCCCGCCGATACCCAGGCCCAACAGGCACGGCCATAACAGGCTCAAGTGTTGCGTAGCGAGGATCAGCCCGCAGAACCCCGCCATGATCAGTGCCAGCAACACCATCAGCACCAGGCGCCGGTCACGGCTGCGATTGGCGATGACGGGGGTCAACAGACCCGACAACACTTCCATGGCCGTCAGCAAGCCCAGCAATAATCCGGCCTGTTGTTCGCTCCAGCCTTTTTCCACGTAGTACGGGGCCAACCAGGCGAGCACGCAGGTGTAGGATGCCGTGCCCAGGCCAAAGAAGGCCGCGAGTAACCAGGCGCGCGCACTGGAGAAGAAGGAAGCGTTGCCAGATGACTTTGCATCCTGCGCCGGTAGTCTTGAGCGCTGGGCGCACCAGAACAGCAGCGCCAGTACTGCCAGCAACGACCAGATCGCCAGGCCCACGCGCCAACTGCCGGTGTGAGCCATCACCAAGGGGGCGAAAGAGGCGGCGATGGCGGCGCCACCCATGATCGACGTGACGTAGAGCCCCATGCAAAGGGCGACGTTGTCGCGGAAGCGGGACTTGATCAGCACCGGCATCAGCGCCTGGATCAACGCAATGCCGATGCCGGCCAGCACGGCGCTGAGGATCAGTTCTGCCACCGAATCGAGAAACAGGCGCGACACCGTGGCCACACCGATAATCAGCAGCGACAGCACGATCGTGCGGTGTTCGCCCAGGCGACGGCTGATCGCAA
Organism: Pseudomonas sp. WPR_5_2; assembly: GCF_003634475.1. Taxonomy (NCBI): domain Bacteria; kingdom Pseudomonadati; phylum Pseudomonadota; class Gammaproteobacteria; order Pseudomonadales; family Pseudomonadaceae; genus Pseudomonas; species Pseudomonas sp. WPR_5_2. The sequence goes on from NZ_RBLA01000003.1 coordinate 392,493, forward strand.
GACCGAAGAACATCGCAAGTCCCATGGCCACTACCGGTAGCATGGTCAGAAGTGAGGCCAGACTGAAACTCAGCGGGATGTCGCCGCGAATCGCCGACAGTAAAGGCCCGACCGCAGCCATGGAGGGACGCAGGTTCAGGGCGACGATAACAATGCCGAACATCAACCAGTGGGCGGGGCGGGAGAGGGCGCGAATGTTTTCCATGATCGATCCTTGGGCAACAGGGAGTCGATTAGGCGCGCGGAGGCCGGAGGCGGCAAATCAGAAAGTCCGGGGTGGTATTTGGAAATTAAATAATACGGGAGCAACGAAGATCCCCTGCTCGCTTGCGCAGGGGATTTTTCTTACCTTGCGAAGCCTGACCCGCAGCTGAACCATTCTCAAATAAGCTGAACGTTTTAGTCGAATTTCGAGATGAAACCATTCGTTGGCGTCCTTTTCACAAAAAATTGATGGCCGAATGGTTAGACTTTGAGCTGCCGCGAAAAATGAATTTTTCACATTTGCCGGCGGCACTACTATTCAGGAACAGCCGATTACCATGTTGAAGATGAAAGCCGTGCGCCCAGAGTGGGTGACACTGATTGCCAGCACCTTTTTATTGACAGCCTTCAATCTGGTGTTGTGGCAGCACCTGTTTGAAATCACCACGGCTGATGGTAAAGGCATCGTCATGCGCGTGGCTTTCGGGGCGATGATTCTTGCCGCCTTCAACATTGTGCTGACCTTGCTGGCGTTCCGTCCTGTCATGAAGCCGGTCTTGACGTTGCTGTTCATGGTCAGTGCTGGCGTGGCTTATTTCATGAGCCAATATGGCGTGTTGATCGATGCCGGCATGTTTCGCAACTTTGCTGAAACCAATGCCACGGAAGTACGCGATTTACTGTCGATAAAATTGCTTGTTTATATTGTTTTGCTGGGTGTTTTGCCATCGTGGTTGTTGTGGAAAACGCCGATCAATTATCGTCGCTGGCATCGTGAGCTATTAAGTAAAGTTCTGGTGAGCATTGCTTCGGCTGCGGTCATCGGTGGCGTCGCCCTGATTAACTATCAAGGGCTTTCGTCGTTGTTTCGCAATCACCATGAATTGCGCCTGATGGTGGTGCCGAGCAACTACATCGGCGCGTCGTTTGGTTACCTGCGTGAACAGGTCGTCTCCGCACAGCAACCCTTTGTCAAAATCGGTGAAGATGCCCAGCGAAACCCCGCTTGGCAAACCCATGCCCGCAAATCCCTGACCGTCTTGGTGGTGGGTGAAAGTGCGCGGGCCGAGAACTTCGGCATCCTTGGTTACAACCGCGATACCACGCCAAAACTCAATAAAGAGGCGGGCCTGATCGCTTTCACGGATGTGCATTCCTGCGGTACGGAAACCGCGGTGTCGGTGCCCTGCATGTTTTCCAACATGGGTCGTCAGGACTATGACGCCAGCAAGGCGAAGAATGAAGAAGGCCTGCTTGACGTGCTCAAGCGCGCCGGCCTCGATGTCATCTGGCGCGACAACCAGTCTGGCTGCAAAGGCACTTGCAACCGCGTGACTATCGAAGATGTCAGTGACCTGAAAGACCCGGTGCTGTGCGCCAACAGTGAATGCCGTGATGAAATCCTGCTGCAAGGTTTACAGCAGTTCATCGATAAGCTTGATAAAGACACGGTGCTGGTGTTGCATCAAATGGGCAGTCATGGCCCTGAATACTTCAAGCGCTACCCGAAAGAGTACGAGCGCTTTACCCCGGTCTGTGAAAGTAATGCGCTGAACAATTGCAGTCGCGAAAGTATCGTCAACGGCTACGACAACACGCTGGTCTATACCGACCATGTATTGTCGACCCTGATCGATCTGCTGCGCAGCAACCAGGACAAGGTCGATACCGCGATGATGTACCTGTCGGATCACGGTGAATCCCTGGGCGAGTTCAACCTTTTCCTGCACGGCACGCCTTACATGCTGGCACCGGAGCAACAGAAGCACGTGGCCATGCTGGCCTGGTTCTCCGACAGCTACCAAAAGTCGTTTTCGGTAGACACCCACTGCCTGGAACAGGGCCGTGACAAACCCTTGAGCCAGGACAACCTGTTCCATTCGATGCTGGGGCTGCTGGAAGTCGACAGCAAGGTCTATGACCCGCAACTGGATATGTTTGCCGGCTGCCGTGGCGCGGCGATCAACGGCGTACTGGCCAAGAAATGAGTGCCTTAACTATTCATCATGCAACGGCCGTTTACCGGCGGCCGATACACCGCTAATCAAGAGCCATCGCAAATGACTGCCCAGTCCCCATCCGCCATTGAGCTTGAGTTCGCCCGGCGCTACGACCAGGAGCACGCCCGCGTCTGCTTGCAGCCGCAGGCGCAGACCCTGGCCGGGCGTTTGGCGTTCTGGCGTGAGGAGCAGTTGGTGCGTCGTGCGCTCAAGGTCGCCGGCGAGCCGGGGTTGATCCTCGATGTGGCCTGTGGTGTCGGGCGCTTCTGGCCGGTGCTGGCCGAGCATGCGAACCGGGTAATTCTGGCGAACGATCCATCCCAGGACATTCTCGACCATGCCCGAACCCATCATCCACAGAGTTTGTTGAAGCGGATCAGGACCTTTCAAAGCTCGGCTTTCACCATTGGTCTGTCGGAAAATGCGGTTGACTGTGTTTTTTGCATGCAGCTGTTCCAACACCTCGCCAACCCCGAGCATCGCCTGGCGATGCTCGGCGAGTTTCACCGGGTCAGTCGCGATACGGTGATTGTCGCGGTGCGGGTCGGAGGTCGATTCAAGGCGCGGCGTACAGACGTGGAAGGGCTTGCAGCCCGACCGCTGGCAAGCAAGGTCGAGGTGGAGGCCGAGTTCAGGCAGGCAGGTTTCCACTTGCTCAGCCATCAGGATTTCTTTCCCGGCTGCGCGCCGATGCGGGTTTACGTGTTGCGCAAGGTCGGCTAGCCCGGCTTTGTCGGACTATTCTTTTCGATAAGTAGGTATTTTCGCAAATGCTCTTGTTCAGTGGATGCGCGGAAATCGCCGGGGGCGATATATACTGCGCGCCATTCTTCAAGGGAGAGCCGTGTGGCCATCGATATTCACTGGATTCGCGACAACGATAGCCTCGGCCGGTTTTGCGCCGAGTGGCAGCAGTTGCCATACGTTGCCCTCGACACCGAATTCATGCGGGTCGACACCTTCTATCCGATCGCCGGCCTGCTGCAGGTGGGCGATGGCATGCGCGCCTACCTCATCGATCCGCTGACCATCGACAACTGGCAGCCTCTGGCCGCGTTGCTGGAAAACCCGGCAGTGGTCAAAGTCCTGCATGCCTGCAGCGAAGACCTTGAAGTCCTGCTGCGCCTGACCGGCAGCCTGCCGGCATCGTTGTTCGACACACAACTGGCCGCCGCTTACCTGAACCTGGGTTTTTCCATGGGCTATTCGCGGCTGGTGCAGGAAGTGCTCGGCATTGACCTGCCCAAGGGCGAGACCCGTTCCGACTGGCTCCAACGTCCGCTTTCCGAAACCCAGATCAGTTACGCCGCTGAAGATGCCGTGCACCTTGCGGAGCTTTTCGTACAGCTGCGTCCGAAGCTGTCTGACGACAAGTATGCTTGGGTTCTGGAAGACGGCGCCGAACTGGTCACCAACCTGCGCCGCGAGACTGACCCGTACGAGGTCTATCGCGACGCCAAGCTGGCCTGGAAACTGTCGCGCGCCCAACTCGCTGTGCTGCGTGAGCTCTGCGCCTGGCGCGAGACAGAGGCACGCGCCCGTGACCTGCCGCGCAACCGTATCATCCGCGAGCATTCGCTGTGGCCACTGGCGCGCACGCAACCGGACAACCTCGGCGCATTGGCGAAAATCGAAGACATGCACCCGCGAACCGTACGTCAGGACGGTGAGTTTTTGCTTGGTCTGATCAAGCGCGCTGGCAGTGTATCGCCTGATCAATGGCCACCCGCTGTGCCGGAGCCATTGCCGGTGGACGCCGCGGCGCTGCTCAAGCGGATGAAAGCCATCGGCCAGGCCGAGGCTGAGCGCCTGAACATCGCGCCAGAGCTGATGCTGCGCAAGAAAACCCTGGAAGCGCTGCTCAAAAGCGGCTTCCCCAACGGTCCCTACCAATTGCCTGAATCGCTGCGTGGCTGGCGCCGCGAGCTGATGGGCCAGGCGCTGCTGGACAGCCTGGCCACCGCCGGAGAACAGCCTTGAAACGTATTTGCTCGATCTACCGCAGTCCGAAGAGAAACGAGATGTACCTGTATGTACTCAAGAGCGATGCACTTGAGCGCGTACCGGAGCCCCTGATGGCCGCTTTCGGCAAGCCTATCCACGCTTTCGACCTGGTGCTGAGCCCCGAGCGCAAACTGTCGCGCGAGGACATTACCGTCGTGCTGGAGAACCTCGAGAAGCAGGGTTATCACCTGCAAATGCCACCGGCCGAAGAGGAATACATCGAGCACTTGCCGGAAGAGTTGTTGCGACGCAACGACCCGATGTAATCGGCAGACAGGCTCTGTTCAGAGCCTTTGTGAAACACTGGAATGATTTTGGCGATGGCCGCGACGACGCAGCAGTCTTGCGTCGACGGTCGTCTGCAGCGCTTTTTTGAAAGGTTGAAGCATGCGCGTTCTGATTGCCGAACACGACCACCCTGTATACGCCCAACTGCTGCGCGAAGCTGCGCCGGAACTGGAAGTGCTGACCAGCGGTGATTCCGCGGAACTGGCCCGACAGGCCGCCGAGTGTCCGGTCTGGCTCGGCCAGCCTGACCTGCTGGCGACCTTGCTGCGTCAGGGCCATCAACCGCAATGGCTGCAATCGACCTGGGCGGGCATCACGCCACTGCTGGCCGATGGCCTGCCACGCCACTATCGTCTGACCCGCGCTGTGGGGATATTCGGTCAGGTCATGGCCGAGTACGTGCTCACCTACATGCTCGGTCATGAACGGGAGGTGCTGGCACGGCTGGTCAGCCAGGTCGAGCGCAAGTGGGACAGTCGCCATGGTCAGAGCCTGGCGGGACGCAAGGTACTGATCGTCGGCACTGGTGATATCGGGCAGACGGTGGCGCAGTTCCTCGTACCCTTTGGTGTCGAGTTGTATGGCGTCGCCAGTGAGGCCCGTGAGCAGGCACCGTTTGTCGAAGTCGGTTCGCTGGCCGACCTGCCACGTTTGGTCGGTCAAGTGGACTACGTGGTCAATTTGCTGCCAAATACCCCGAACACTCACGATATCTACAATGCGGCGCTGTTCAAGCAATTCAAGCCGACCGGGTTGTTCATCAACGTCGGGCGCGGTGTGGCAGTGGTCGATGCGGATCTGGTGGAAGCCTTGAAAGAAGGCCATCTGGCGGGCGCCGTGATTGACGTCTGCCGCCAGGAGCCACTGCCGCAGCGCCATCCGTTCTGGACAGCCTGGGGCTTGCTGCTGACCGGCCACAGTTCGGCGCCGACTTCGCCATCCTTGATGGTGAAGCTGTTTATCGAGAACCTGCGGGCCTATCAGGCAGGTGAGGCGTTGCGCGGGGAAGTGGATTTCGATCGCGGGTATTAAATCCGCCATGACCCCTGTAGGAGCGAGCCTGCTCGCGATGGTGTGTCAGTCGACACCAATGTGGCTGACACTCCATCGCGAGCAGGCTCGCTCCTACAGTAGATCTATGATGTGGATTAAAGGGTGAAATCACCTTCAGCAGCCAGCTCGCTCAGCGGACGGCGCGGGCTTGGTTCTTCGCGGGCTTGCAGGTACTCGGCCAGGGTAGCTTTGTCACCCAGTTTGCCAATTGCGACGGCAGCATGCAGTGCATAGCCCTCGGGGACGTTCAGCTCCTTGCGGGTCAGTTCCTGATCGAAACCGGCCATGCCGTGGGTGTGCCAGCCGCTGATGCTCGCTTGCAGCGCCAGGTGGCCCCAGGCCGAACCGGTGTCGAAGGTGTGCCACAGGGCCGGGGTTTCTTCGCTGGCGCCGGGCGCCGTGAAGGTAGTCTTCGAGATCACGATTACCAGGGCCGAGGCGTGTTGCGCCCAGCTGCGGTTGAATTCGTTCAGCAGGCCCAGGTAACGCTCCCAGTTCGGCGTGTCGCGACGCGCGTAAAGAAAGCGCCAGGGTTGCGAGTTGTAGGCCGACGGCGCCCAGCGTGCGGCTTCGAAGAAACTCAGCAGGGTTTCTTCGGGGATGGTTTCACCGGTGAAAGCGCGAGGTGACCAGCGGTCGGTGAATTGAGGGTGGATGGCGTAATCGGCAACGCGTGGGTTTGCACTCATCAAGAGATTCCTTGCTACGTTTGAAAGTGAGGGACGTCTGAAACCTGCGGGCACAGTTGGGCTGGGCGATAAGGTTCCTCGAGAGCCGTGGCGGATCACCGTAATGCAACGCGGTCGGCGTTAATGGCAGGCAGGTCTGGCTCCTTGCGACTGGCAAAGCTACTTGTCGACGCAAAAACTGACAAGCCCCCGATCTACCGGCAGTCGCCAGTGCTTGGCCCGCAGAGCTGCGGGCACTAGACTGGCGGCCTTTTCACCACCTGATGTTGATGCTTGAGCCATGGCCGCCAAAGTCGAACCGTTCTGGATACGCAAAACCCTCGATCAACTCGATCAAGAGGAGTGGGAATCGCTGTGCGACGGTTGCGGCCTGTGCTGTCTGCAAAAACTTGAAGATGAAGACGACAACAGCGTCTATTACACGCGTATCGCCTGCAAACTGCTGGACCTGAAAACCTGCCAGTGCAGCGATTACCCGAACCGTCGCGACTCGGTGCCGGACTGCATCCAGCTCACACCGGGCAAGGCTGACGAATTCAAATGGCTGCCGCCAACCTGCGGCTATCGCCTGGTCAGCGAGGGCAAGGACTTGCCGTTGTGGCATCACCTGGTGTGCGGGGATCGCGATGCGGTGCATCACGAACGCATTTCCCAGTCCGGGCGCATGCTCGCCGAAGGCAGCGTCCCCGAAGATGATTGGGAAGACCATCTGATTTTCCGCGCGGGTTAAGTTTCAACAAGGAGTGTGTATGGCTGTGGGATGGCGGCGGGCGCTGGTCGTTGGGCTTCTGACCCTGAGCTCACCCGTGTGGGCGGCGAAGAAGGTTGATCTGGATTACCACGTGCGCTTGATACCGCAAAGTGACCAGGCTGAAGTACGCCTTACGCTGGCGCAAGGATCGGCGGTCCGTAGCCTGGATTTCGACCTGGGCGACGGCAGTCATTACAGCGATTTCAAGGCCGACGGCCAGTGGCAGCTGACACCGGGTACACAGACCCGCGGTGTCTGGCACCCGGCCACAGACAAGGCCAGCCTGACCTACCGTGTACGCATCAGCCACGGCCGCAAGAGCGGCAGCTTCGACACCCGAATGACCCCGACCTGGGCATTGCTGCGCGGTGACGATCTGGTGCCTGCCGCCAAACTCGATCAGCAGGACGGCATCGAACTGGTGTCACGCCTGGAATTCGAGCTGCCCAACGGCTGGAAAAGCGTCGAAACCGCCTGGCCGCGAATCGGCAAGAACAAGTTCCGCATCGACAACGTCTCCCGATTGTTCGACCGGCCTACCGGTTGGATGCTCGCCGGCCATCTTGGCAGCCGTCGCACCCGGCTGGGAGAAACCGAAGTCACCGTGGCCTCGCCCCAAGGTCAGGGTATGCGGCGTATGGATGTGTTGACCCTGCTGACGTTTGTCTGGCCACAAGTACAAGCCGTGTTCCCTCGCCATCCCACCAAGCTGTTGATTGTCGGCGCCAGCGATCCGATGTGGCGCGGCAGTCTCGCCGCGCACGAGTCGATCTACTTGAACAGTCGCTTGCCACTGGTCAGCGAAAACGGCAGCAGTGCGCTGGTGCGAGAGTTGGCACAGCTGTTCGGACGGATCAACGACGGTCAGCGCAGTGACTGGATCAGCGAAGGTTTTGCCGAGTACTACGCCATCGAACTGGTGCGCCGCGCCGGTGGCATGAGTGACGAGCGTTACCAGAGTTTGCAGGGACGCTTGGCGAAGGACGGTCAGGCCGTCACCACCTTGCGCGGCGAGCAGATCAACCCGGCACAGATTTCAAAAGCGGTGGTGCTGTTGCAGGAGCTGGATCGCGAGATTCGCCTGAAGACCCGCAACAAGCGTTCACTGGATGATGTGCTGCGGGCAGCGATGCGGCTGGAAAGTGTGGATACCAAGGAGTTTGTGCAGCTCAGTGAGAGCGTGATTGGCGACTCCTCCAGGGTCCTTGATACCGAGTTGATTCAGTAACATCGCCATCGCTGGCAAGCCAGCTCCCACAGTAATTGGTGTGATCAATAATGCTGTGTGCACCACATTACCTGTGGGAGCGGGCTTGCCCGCGAAGGGGCCATCAGACTCGCTGTACGATCCGGATCAGACCCCGGCTTTCGGCGACTTCAACGAATCATTACCTGTCACCGTCGCGGTTTTGGTCGCCGCCTCGGCATTGGCCTTCAATTGTTTCAAGTCTTCACTGGCTCGCTGGATTTTCGCCCGCACGTTATCCATGTCCTGGCGGCTTTTTTCCAGCAGGCTTTTCACCGAGCTATGACCGGTGATGCCGCGGGCCAGGGCCACGCCGCCGATGGCCACCTGGATCAAGCCGAAGAGGCCGCCACGACGCAGGCCCTTGCCCACCATCACCACGCCACCAGCCAGGGAACCGATGCGCTCCCAACCTTGAACGTTGTGGTCGGTAGGGGTCTGGAACGGGGTGGATTCGATGCGTTCTACGCGTTTGAGTTCGCTCATGATACGTCTCCAGGCGGGAAGGGCTGTTCGGTCATGGATAGTTAAGCTGACTGCCGCAGCGGCCAGCTTGTTCCATCGGATGTTCGGCAACTCAGCGGAATTTCGGCCCCGAACGGGTATTGAGGCCCTTGGCCATGCGGTCGTACAGCACGACGTTGACCGTGGCGGCCAGGTTCATGCAGCCGGTGGTCGGGATGTAGACCACGTCTTCGCACCAGTCACGGATCTCTTTATCCAGTGAGCCGTCTTCCGGGCCGAAGATGTACAGCGCGCGGTCCGGGTGGGTGTATTCGGGCAACGGGCGGGCGCCGTCGACCAGCTCCACGGCGACCGGAACACAGTTCAGCGGCAGGATTTTCTTCAGGTCGTCGATGCCGATCAGCGGGATGTCGTAATGGACGCGCTTGGTATCGGTGACGAAATCGGCGGCGCGCTCATAGCGCTTGCCGGTGTAGAACACCGATGCCACGCCGTAGCAACCAGCGGCGCGCATCACCGAACCGACGTTCTCCGGTGATTTGGGGTTATACAAACCAATGCAGCTGTACCGTTTGTCTGCCACGAGCGGGGTGCCTTTCGGGAAAAAAGCGCGATTATACGGGGATTGGCAGGCCGTGGTCAGTTTGGAGATTGGCGGTGTCCGGGTGATCGCTATCGCTGGCAAGTCGAATCGTCGCACCGCAGCTCCCACAGGGGCTGAGGTGTATACAGAACGCGTGATCACCCCAATCACTGTGGGAGCTGCGGTGCGACGATTCGACTTGCCAGCGATGAGGCCGGGACTGTCGCCGAAAATTATTCTTCTTTCTTCATCAACCCGGCCAGCGCCGCAAACGGATTATGCGTCGCCTTGGCAATTTTCGGGGTGCTCAACGAGCCCTCACCGAAATACTGCTGGTCGGTATAACGCGAGTGTTCGTTATCGTGGCAGTACAAGCACAACAGCTCCCAGTTCGAACCATCCTGCGGATTGTTGTCGTGGTTGTGGTCGCGGTGGTGCACGGTCAGCTCACTGAGACGTTTGCCGGAAAACTCACGGGCGCAACGGCCACACACGTGCGGGTACATTTTCAGGGCCTTGTCGCGGTAGCCCATTTCCTTGTCACGCTGGTTGTCGGCGAGGATGCGGTCCAGCTTCGAGGTGTTGGTTGGGGTGGACGAACTCATGGGTTCACCTTTGTAGAAAGACTAATGACGGTATAGGTGGAGTTTAGCTCAGCCCTTGAGCTTCTCGGCAATCCAGATGGTGTGGCGAGTGCCCTTGTTGCCGTGGGCGAAGACCTGCACTTCCTCGGCCTTGAATCCGGCTTTTTTCAGTTTGTCGGAAAACTGCCGGTCGGCGCTGGCAGACCACACCGCCAATACACCTTTGGGCCGCAGGGCCTTGGCGCAGGCGCTCAGGCCGCCGGCGGAGTAGAGCCAGCTATTGGCCTTCTGGGTCAGGCCTTCGGGGCCGTTATCGACGTCGAGCATGATCGCATCGAAACCTTGTGGTTCGGCTTGCAGTACTTTGGCCACATCTTCCATGCGGATGACGGTGCGTGGGTCAAGCAACGGGTTTCCGGCCTTCTCGCCCAACGGCCCGCGATTCCATTCCACCACACCCGGAACCAATTCGGCGACCACCACTTCAGCCGTCTTGCCCAGGTGCTTGAGCGCCGAGGCGAGGGTGAAGCCCATGCCCAGGCCACCGATCAATACCCGCGAATTCGGGCGCCCGGCGACCTTGCGGCAAGGGATCTCGGCCAGGGCGTCCTCGGAGCCGTGCATGCGTGTATTCATCAGTTGTCCGCCGTCACCGCCCTGGATCTTGATGACGAAATCTTCGCCGTACTCGAACAGGCACAGGGCACCGCCGTTCTCGGGAATAGGGGTGGTGTCGAGCAGGACGAAACGTTTCATGGGGCTCACTTGAGGAAAAAATGGCAGCAGAGGGGAAGGCAAACGGACGCCGTTGGGAGTAGCCTGCAAATGACAACAAGGCCAACGGAGCCATTGATGAAGCGCACCATTCTAACGGTCATTACCCTGGCCGCGCTTTCGATTACTGCAGTGCAGGCCCAGCCGATGCAAATCACGCCCGTCAGTCCAGCGCCGACGCCCGGTTCGCCTGGCACCGCAACGCCCACGCCCTACCCGCAAATCTCCCCCGCGCCGGTGCCCAAGGTCGGCCCTGGCAGCAGCGGTCCGCCGTTGGTCCCTATCGAGATGCCGAACCCGCCGACCAAGGATCAGCCGGTGCCGGGGATCGAGCAAAATCCGCCGAAGGTCAAGTCGCCAGGCGGTTAAACCTGCTGCGCAAGCAGTTGCCCATCGGCCATGCGCAGGCGCTTGGACAGGGACACGGCGAGGGCACGGATGATCTTGCCGGCGATTTTCGGTGCATCGTTGAGCATCTTTTCCAGGGAATCCTTGCCCAGGTTGAGCAACTGACAGTCACTCGCCGCCACGCAACTGGCCGAGCGACGCTCGCCGTCGAGTACAGCCATTTCGCCGAACGAGCGGCCACTGCGCAACGTGGCAATGGTCACTTGCTGCCCGTCGCTGGTGGTCTTTTGCACAGCCACCTGACCGGTGTGAATGATGCACATGAAACTGCCGGCATCGCCCTCATGGAAAATCTCTTCACCCTGGGCGATGGTGCTGATGCTGAAATAGCCCGAGGCCGCGGCGAAGTCCACCGGCAGCAGCTGGTTGAACAGGCCGCAATCCATCAGCCAGTCGCGAATTTCATTGTTCAAAAAGGTCGGTTCTGACATGTCGTGCGGTCTTTGTTGTTGTGTCTGTTTTCCGGGTTTGACATTGCCCTGTAGGAGCAAAGCTTGCTCGCGATGGCGGCATGTCAGTCAACATTGATGTTGAATGTTGCGGCCTCATCGCGAGCAAGCTTTGCTCCCACGGGGGCAGTGTTGTTTTCGGCGTTGAGGTACGGATTTAAGACCGGCACTTCAGGCCGAGTTCCTCAGGCAACACCCAAAACCTTGAACAAAAATGCATATTCGAGCGCTACGTCACGCAATCCCTGGTATCGACCGCTCATCCCGCCGTGTCCGGCGCCCAGCTCGGTCTTGAGCAGCAGGGGATTGGTGTCGGTTTTGGTCGCGCGTAATTTGGCCACCCATTTGGCCGCTTCCCAATACTGGACGCGGCTGTCGTTGTAGCCGGCAATCACCAGGGTCGCCGGATATGCCTGTGCGCAGACGTTTTCGTACGGGGCGTAGGCCTTGATCCGATCATAGACGTCCGGTTCCTGCGGGTTGCCCCACTCGTCGTATTCGGTGACGGTCAATGGCAGCTCCGGGTCGAGCATGGTGTTGAGCACATCGACGAACGGCACTTCGGCTATCGCGGCACCGAACAGTTCCGGCCGTTGATTGAGCACAGCCCCGATCAACAAACCACCGGCACTGCCACCGCTGATTGCCAATTGTGGCGCGGTGGTGAACCCGTTGGCGATCAAGTGCTCGGCACAGGCGATGAAGTCGCTGAACGTGTTTTGCTTGTGCTCCTGCTTGCCGGCGCGATACCAGGCCTCACCCAGCTCACCACCACCGCGCACGTGGGCGATGGCAAACGCCATGCCGCGATCGAGCAGGCTCAGGCGCGCGTGGGAGAACCACGGGTCGAGGCTTTCGCCATAGGCGCCGTAGCCGTACAGATAAAGGGGCGTTGGTTGACCCAGTGCTTCGCGTTTGACGACAAGGCTGATGGGAATTTTCGTACCGTCGGGCGCTGTAGCCCAAAGGCGCTGGCTGACGTAGGCATCGGCGTCGAACGGGCCGAGAACCGGGGTTTCCTTAAGCACTTTCTGCTCGCCATTGACCAGTTCCAGCTGGCGGATCTGCGCCGGGCGGTTCAGGGCTTCGTAGCGCAGGCGAATCCGTTCGCTGACGAATTCCAGACTGTTCTGCACATGCAGGCTGTAAGCCGCGTCTGGCAGTTGCACCCGGTAGCTCGGCAAGTCCCGGGGGTAGACTTCAATGATCGGCAAACCACCTTCACGCAGGCTCAAGGTCATGGCGCCGGCATTCAGGCTCATGCCGTCGATCATCACCGAGTCGCTATGGGGGATCAGGTTTTGCCAGGTCGATTCGATGGGGGCTACGCCAGTATCGATTGCGGTGTACAGGGCGAAGTTGATGCCGTCGCGGTTGGTGCGGATGAACCAGGCCCATTGGCCGTCGAGCGCGCCGTGGTCGACGTCGTACTCATGGTCTTCAACCCGGGGCGCGATGCAGGTAAAGGCCTGCTGCGGCTGGTTGGCGTCCAGCACCCAGACTTCGCTGGTGGTCTTGCTGCCCAGGGACAGCAGCAATTGCTGCTCGGAACTGGAACGGTAGCAATGCATGAAAAAGCGGCCGTCCGGCTCATGGAACACTTCTTCGGCCGCCGTGCCGTCCAGGCAGTAGCGGAATAGCTTGTGCGGGCGATGGGTGTCGTCCAGTTCGCCGAAAAACAGGGTCAGGCTGTCATTGGCCCACGTCATGCTGCCGTCGCAGTCCTGGAACTCCAGTTCGCTGACGCGACCGTCGGACAATTCCTTCACGAACAGTGTGTAGATCTCATCGCCCGAGGAATCGATGCTGTAGGCCAGGCGCTGGTGGTCCGGGCTGATGCTGAATGCGCCGAGAGAGAAGAAGCCGCCGTTGGCCAGCACGTTCGGGTCCAGCAGCAGTTGTTCCCGGCTTTCATCGAGGGTCAGGCTGTCATCGATCGGGCGCGGGCAGCGGTAGTGCCGGGCGTATTCGTCGCCCGCCGTGGTGCGGGTGTAATACAGGTACGGTCCCCAGGGGGAGGGCAGGGACAGGTCGGTTTCGAGAATCCGGCCCTTGATCTCTTCGAACAGGGTTTCCCGCAGCCCGGCCTGATCGGCGGTTTGCGCATCCTGATAGCGGTTTTCAGCCTTCAGGTAGTCGAGCACCGCATCGGTGTCGCGTTCCTGCAGCCAGGCATACGGGTCAGTACCCTCGTCCTTGCGGGCGATCGGGGCGTCGGAAGCGTTGGCGGATAGGGGCATGAAGGACTCTCGATAAATGTACGAAATAGGGGCTGCCACCTGCGGGAGCGCGCCTGCTCGCCAAGAGGCCGGCACATTCACTGTCAATGTTGACTGGCCCACCGCTTTCGCGAGCAGGCTCGCTCCCACATGGATTGCGCTTGGGGCAAGCCTGATGTGCGAAAAGCCGTTATCATAAGCGCCTCTTTGCCTGCCTTGCCATGGACACCATGACCGAGAACGACTATCTGATCGCTTGGGGCCTCTACGCCTTTGCCGCTTTGGGCTGCCTGTTGGTGTGGATGCGCATCACCCGCTGGATGTGGCGTTGGCTGCGCGAGCCGCTGCGGTTGCTGGTGGCGGTGCTGCTCTTCAGCCCGACCATCATTGACCCGGTGAAGGAAAAGGTCGCCCCGGCCATTGCCATTACCGCCCTGGACCTGTTGTTCAAGGTCGGCAACAACGCGTGGCGGGCGATTTCCGACCTGTTCATGTACGGCATGATCGCTTTCGGCATTTACCTGGTGTTCGTGGTGATCCGCTTCCCGATCGAACGCGCCTCCAGGGCACGCAAGGAGCAGGCTGCTGCTGCCAAAGCCGCGGCCCTCGCCGATGAGCCGGAAGAGGTGCATCCGTTCGGGGGGGCCGGGGATGATCGTTATGGTCGTCCACCGGTGCCAAGCAACCCCCAGCGTATGCGGGTCGAACCGCGTTTGTAACTTTTGCCCCTGGCTTGAAGCGAGAGTCCGAGCATGTGTGAGTTATTGGGCATGAGCGCCAATGTCCCGACCGATATCGTGTTCAGCTTCACCGGGCTGATGCAGCGTGGCGGGCGTACCGGTCCGCACCGGGATGGTTGGGGCATCGCTTTTTACGAAGGCCGGGGTTTGCGCCTGTTCCAGGACCCGGCGGCGAGTTGCGAGTCGGAAGTCGCGAACCTGGTGCAGCGCTACCCGATCAAGAGCGAAGTGGTGATCGGCCACATCCGCCAGGCCAACGTCGGCAAAGTCTGCTTATCCAACACGCATCCGTTCGTCCGTGAGTTGTGGGGCCGCAACTGGTGTTTTGCCCATAACGGCCAGTTGGCGGACTTCCAGCCGACTTTCAGCTTCTACCGTCCCGTGGGCGATACCGACAGCGAAGCGGCGTTCTGCGACTTGCTCAATCGCGTACGTGCCGCGTTCCCCGAGCCGGTCGAGGTCGAAGACCTGTTGCCGGACCTGGTGGCCGCCTGCGCCGAGTACCGCAGCAAAGGCGTATTCAATTGCCTGCTCAGCGACGGCGACTGGCTGTTCTGCTATTGCTCGACCAAGCTGGCGCAAATCACCCGTCGCGCACCCTTCGGCCCGGCGCGCTTGAAAGATGTCGATGTGATCGTCGATTTCCAGGCCGAAACCACGCCCAACGACGTGGTCACGGTCATCGCCACCGAACCCTTGACCGAAAACGAAACCTGGACCCGCTACGAACCGGGCCAATGGAGCCTGTGGCGACGCGGTGAATGCGTCAGCCAGGGCGTGACCGAATAAGGATCTGCTCCCCATGTTGCTCAGTTATCTACGGCTGGTGTTGTTCGCGGCGGGCCTGTTGATCGGTGTCCAGGTGCCGGGGTTCATCAACGATTACGCCAAGCGGGTCGAGGCGCATCTGATTGAAGCGCAGGCCGGCTTGAGTGGTTTTCAAGGCACGGCCAATCAGTTCTTCAAGGGTGATATGCAGGCACTGGTGGCCCATTACCGCGCCAGCGAAGACCCGATCTTTCGCAGTGACGCCGACAGCCTGAGCAACCTGCTGACCCGTCAGCTGGCGCTGGACAAGCAGTTCCAGGCGATGCAGGGCCCGTGGTACATCCGTTTCCTGCAAGTGGTGCTGGCGGCCGATCCGGACATTCGCCAGGAAACCTGGAATGGCTACAGCTACCAGATCCTGTTGACGCCGCAAGCGATGATCTGGGGCATGAGCGGCGCGTTGCTGTTGTCGTTTGGCCTGGAATGCCTGTTCCGCCTGATCGACTGGGTTGTGCTCGGCGGCAAGCGCCTGCGCCAGAGCCGGCCGATCGAAGAGCGGGATTTGCGCGGTCTTTAAGAACACCCTTTGTAGGAGCTGGCAAGCCAGCTCCTACAGGGTCGTCAACGATTCAGGACGATGTAGTTTTCGCCAACTCTGCGCGCATATTCCTCCAGCACCTGCTGGCACAACGCAACAATCTCCTCGACCCATTCCGCACCCACTCGCCACGACACCACCACCTGTAAATTCGGCGGACGTTGATCGATGGCCAGCAAGGTCAATTCCCCGCGCGCCAGTTCCTCGGCTACCAGTACCGGTGGCAAGGCGCCGATGCCGAAACCATCGCGCAACAACCGGGTAATCGCCGACACCGAATTCACGCAGTTCAGCCTTGGCGCCATGACGCCGTTGGCCTGCATCAGGGCAAGCACTTCCTGATGCGGATGGGAGTTTTTCGAGTAGGTGATGATCCGCTCATTGGCCAGATCGGCGACGCCTGAAAACTCACGGTTGTACAGCGAGTTGCTGGCGACGATCCAGCCCATGGGATGGCTGGCCAGTTCCAGGCTGCGCACGCTTTCCTGGCGCAACAGATCGGTTTGCAGGATGACGTCGAGAAAGCCCTTTTGCAGCTGATCGCAGAGGTTGAGCGACGTATCGGCCACCAACTCGATTTCCACCAAGGGGTAGTGATCGGTCATCTGCGCCACCAACGGGCTGAGCCAGGTGTGGATCACCGTGTCCATCACCCCGATACGCACACGCCCGGCCTTGCTGGAGCGGGTTTCGATCGACTGCTTGAGCGCTTGCATGGTGTCCATCATCTGCTCGGCGTAGTCGAGCACTTTCAGGCCTTCCGGCGTCAGGCTCACCCCCCGCGAATCGCGCAGGAACAGCTTCACCCCGAGCTCGCCTTCGAGCACGGCGATGCGGCTGGAAATCGACGCCTGGGTGGTAAAGAGCTTGTCGGCGGTCAGGCGGAAACTCTTGAGCCGGGCGACCCAGACGAAGGTCTCGAGAAACTTCAGGTTCATGGGATAAAGATTTCTTATGTCTAAGGCGGGTTTTTATTAGTTGGACGCGGCAGGGCGGTGCGCCCAAGAATCAGGCCATCCGGTTCCCACGATAGGCGTCGTCGGGGCTCAGAACAATACCAATAAAATCAGCGCGGAGATTTGCCATGAGTGCGCCCGACACCCCCTTGATTGCGAAAGCCACGGCTCGCCCGGGGCCTTTCGACTGGTATCGCAATATCAATCAGCAGGAACGCCGCACCTTCTGGAGCTGCAAGATCGGCTATGGCCTGGATGGCATGGACACCCAGATGCTCAGTTTCGTGGTGCCGACCCTGATTGCCATGTGGGGCATCAGCACCGGCCAGGCCGGGCTGATTCACACCAGTACGCTGATCGCTTCGGCCATCGGTGGCTGGGTGGCGGGCATTCTCTCCGATCGCATCGGTCGCGTACGCACCTTGCAACTGACGGTGCTGTGGTTCGCCTTCTTCACCTTCGTCTGCGGTTTTGCGCAAAACTACGAGCAACTGTTGGTCGCGCGCACCCTGATGGGCTTCGGTTTCGGCGGCGAATGGACGGCCGGTGCGGTGCTGATCGGCGAAGTCATTCGCGCCCAGGACCGCGGCAAGGCGGTGGGCATGGTGCAGTCCGGCTGGGCGTTGGGTTGGGGGCTGACCGCGATTCTGTATGCGCTGCTGTTCTCGGTCCTGCCACCGGAAGACGCGTGGCGCGCACTGTTCATTCTCGGCATCGTGCCGGCGATTTTCGTGATTTTCGTCCGTCGATTGGTGAAAGATCCGGAAATCTACCGTGAAGCCAAGGCCAAGGAAGCCCCGAGCAACCCGTCGAAGTTCTACGAGATCTTCGCCCCCCGCATGCTCTTCACCACGATTCGCGCTTCATTGCTGACCACCGGTGCGCTGGGCGGTTACTACGCGATCACGTCCTGGCTACCGACCTTTCTGAAAAACGAACGCGGTTTGAGCGTACTCAATACCAGCGGTTATCTGGCGATGGTGATCGTCGGTTCCTACGTCGGTTACGTCATCAGCGCCTACCTGACAGACATTCTCGGCCGGAAAAAGAACTTCATCCTGTTCGCGGTCGGTTCGTTCACCATTGTTTTGCTGTACACCCAAATGCCGGTCAGCAATGGTGTGATGCTGTGGCTGGGCTTTCCGTTGGGTTTTTTCGCCTCGGGGATTTTCAGCGGCATGGGGGCGTTCCTGACCGAGTTGTTCCCTACGCGCATTCGCGGTTCCGGTCAGGGTTTTTGCTACAACATCGGCCGGGCGCTGGCGGCGTTGTTCCCGCTATTGATCGGCCTGCTCAGCCAGACCGTGCCGCTGAGCGTGGGCATCGGTGCCTTTGCGGCAGTGTCCTACGGCGTGGTGATCCTTGCGGCCCTGAGCCTGCCGGAAACCCGCGGCAAGCAACTCGACGCGCAGTAACTGATAATCTGCGGGCATGTCTTACAGATATGTCCCGCAGCTAAAAAGAATAAAACCTACAGGAGTGTTCATCGTGAGCCGCCTGCTATTGAACTGCGACATCGGCGAGAGTTTCGGTAACTGGACCATGGGTCTGGACGCGGAAGTCATGCCCTTCATTGATTGCGCCAACATCGCCTGTGGCTTCCATGCCGGCGACCCGAGCATCATGCGCAAGACCGTCAGCCTGGCCCTCAGCCACGGCGTGCAGATCGGTGCTCATCCGGCCTATCAGGACCTGGTGGGGTTCGGCCGACGCTCCATGGCCTACGCCGCCCAGGAACTGCAGGACATCCTGCATTACCAGATCGGCGCCCTCGACGGTATCTGCCGGGCCCAGGGCGGCCGGGTCAGTTACGTCAAACCCCATGGCGCCATGTACAACGACATGATGGCCAACCCGGCACAGCTGCGTGCGGTGCTGCAGGCCGTGGCCGCTTATGACCGCAGCCTGCCCTTGATGTTGATGGCCACCCGCGACAACAGCGCCGCGCAGCAGATGGGTGATGAATACGGCGTGACCCTGTGGTTCGAAGCCTTCGCCGACCGTGCCTATGACAGTGCCGGCATGCTGGTGTCGCGAAGCTTGCCGGGAGCGGTGCATCACGACCCGGAGAAAATCATCGAGCAGGCGTTGATCATCGCCCGTGGCGACCGCCTCACCGCCAGCGACGGCAGCGCCCTGCATTTGCAGGCCAATACCCTGTGTGTGCACGGCGACAACGCCAGTTCGGTTGCGGCCGTAAGACGCATTCGTGACGCTTTGAATGAGTTGGGCGCGTCATGAAATGGCGGGTGGAAGTGGTCGCGCTCGATTGTTTGATGGTGCGTTTGTTCGATGAAATCGCCGAAGCCAACATGCCCTGGATGCTGGCGGCCAGTGAAAGCCTGCGGGCGGCCTTCGGCGGGCACCTGATCGATCTGGTGCCGTCCTACACGACGTTGATGGTGCATTACGACCTGACCGCGTTGAGTCCGGCCCAGGCACGGGAATTGATCGCCGAAGCGTTCATCGACCTGTCGCCCAACGCGCGGACCCGCGGTACCCGTCACGTGCTGCCGGTGTGGTACGACTTGAGCGTCGGCCCGGAGTTGCGTCTGTTGTCGCAGCGCAGCGGGCTGGCGATGGAGGAGGTGATCCGTCGTCACAGTGAGCGTGAATATCAGGTGTTCGCCCTGGGCTTCGCACCGGGGTTCGCCTTCATGGGGCTGGTGGACGAGGTGCTTGCCGCGCCGCGTCTGAACACACCCCGCAAGAAAGTCGCCGCCGGCAGTGTCGGCATCG
Source organism: Pseudomonas sp. WPR_5_2 (assembly GCF_003634475.1). Lineage (NCBI taxonomy): Bacteria > Pseudomonadati > Pseudomonadota > Gammaproteobacteria > Pseudomonadales > Pseudomonadaceae > Pseudomonas > Pseudomonas sp. WPR_5_2. The sequence continues at coordinate 412,011 of NZ_RBLA01000003.1, forward strand.
CCGAACGGCAGACGGCCGCCTATCCGGTGGTGTCACCGGGTGGCTGGAACCTGATCGGCCGTACGCCGGCCAAATTGTTCGATCGCAACCGTGACGGCTACAGCCTGATGCAACCGGGTGACACCGTACGCTTCGAAGCCGTCGGCCATGCCGAGTTCATCAACCTGGGCGGTGACGACACGCCACTGGAGGCCCAGGCATGAGCCGTTTGACGATTGAAGCGAGTACACCGCTGTGCCTGTTGCAGGATGCCGGACGTTTCGGCGTGCGACATCTGGGCGTGACCCAGGGTGGAGGGTTGGATTGGCAGTCGATGTCCTGGGCCAACTGGCTGCTGGGTAACAGCCTTGATGCGGCGGTGATCGAAATCACCCTCGGCGGGTTTACGGTGGTGGCGCAAGACGATTGCCTGCTGGCGCTGGCCGGAGCGGATCTGGGGGCGCAGGTGGATGGCGAGCCACTCAAGCCCTGGCGCAGTTTCAGGTTGAATAAAGGTCAGCGGTTGCAATTCACCCAGCCATTGCTCGGCGCTCGCGCTTATTTGGCTGCGCCGGGTGGCTTCGATGCGCCGAAGGTGCTGGGCAGTCGTGCGACGGTGGTTCGTGAAGAACTCGGCGGTCTGGATGGAATGGGCCGTGCGCTGAGCAAAGGCTCGTGCTTGAGCTATTCGGGCAACTCGGTGATGTTGCTGCGGGAATTATCGCCAGAGCAGCGACCGGACCTGAGCCTCGATGCACCTTTGGATCTGGTACTCGGTGCACAAGTCGGTGAGTTCAGCGGACAGAGTCTGTTCGATGCGTTCAACAGTGTGTGGAGCCTCGACAGCCGGGCTGACCGGATGGGCATTCGCTTGTTAGGCGCGGCGTTGCAGTACCAGGGGAAACCGATGATTTCCGAAGGCATTCCACTGGGTGCGGTGCAGGTGCCACCGGACGGGCAGCCGATTGTGTTGCTCAATGATCGGCAGACCATTGGCGGGTATCCGCGTTTGGGGGCGTTGACGCCGTTGGCGCTGGCTCGGCTGGCGCAGTGCCTGCCGGGGGCGCAGGTGCGGTTGCGGCCGGTGGTGCAGGAGATTGCGCATCGAGAACAGGTCGAGTATTTGCGCCGGTATTTGAACCGCTAAAAGCATCGTGGGCAAGCCTTGCTCCCACAGGTTATGTGTGAAACCTGTGGGAGCAAGGCCTGCCCGCGATGGCGTCAGTCCAGACAACCGAGATTACTTGGAAAGAAACCGCATCCCCTCTTCAAGCCCCCGCAACGTCAGCGGATACATCTGGTCCTCGATCAAATCCCGAACAATATTGGTCGACGAGGTATAGCCCCAGGTGTCTTTCGGGTACGGATTGATCCAGATGAGCTTCTTGTACTTCTCCCTGAAACGCTGCATCCACACGTAACCGGCTTCTTCGTTCCAGTGCTCGACACTGCCACCGGCCTGGGTGATTTCGTAGGGCGCCATGGCGGCATCACCGATGAAGATCACTTTGTAGTCGGCGCCGTACTTGTGCAGCAGGTCCATGGTCGATGTGCGCTCGGACGTACGGCGCATGTTGTTCTTCCATACCGACTCATAGATGAAGTTGTGGAAGTAGAAATACTCCAGATGCTTGAACTCGGTCTTGCAAGCCGAGAACAGCTCTTCGCAGATCTTCACGTGGGCGTCCATCGAGCCGCCGATGTCGAACAACAGCAACAACTTGACCGTGTTGCGCCGCTCGGGGCGCATCTGGATATTCAGCAGGCCGGCATCGCGAGCGGTGTGGTCGATGGTGCCATCGATGTCCAGCTCCTCTGCCGCGCCCTGGCGGGCGAACTTGCGCAGGCGGCGCAGGGCGACCTTGATGTTGCGCGTGCCCAGTTCCACCGAGTCATCGAGGTTCTTGTACTCGCGCTGGTCCCAGACTTTGACGGCCCGGCCCTGGCGCTTGCCGGCGTCGCCGACCCGGATGCCTTCCGGGTTGAAACCACCAGAACCGAACGGGCTGGTGCCACCGGTGCCGATCCACTTGTTACCGCCGGCATGGCGTTCCTTCTGTTCTTCCAGGCGTTTCTTGAACTCTTCGATCAGTTTGTCCAGACCACCGAGGGACTGGATAGCGGCCCTTTCTTCGTCGGTCAGGGAGCGTTCGAACTCCTTGCGCAGCCAATCTTCGGGGATCAGTGCCTGCAAGTGGTCGTCTAGTTTTTCCAGACCATTGAAGTAGGCACTGAAGGCCCGGTCGAACTTGTCAAAATGCCGTTCGTCCTTCACCAGGATCGCCCGGGACAAGTAATAAAACTCGTCCATGTCGGCAAAGGTCACGCGCTGTTTCAGCGCGTTGATCAGGTCCAGCAGCTCGCGCACCGAGACGGGTACCTTGGCGGCGCGCATTTCATTGAACAGATTGAGCAGCATGGCGTTGGCCCTTGGTTAGCAGTGCTTAGCGAGAGCCGCGACGGCTCATGAACGCCAGGCGCTCAAGCAGTTGCACGTCCTGTTCGTTTTTCACCAAGGCGCCGGCCAGAGGCGGGATGGCCTTGGTCGGGTCGCGTTCGCGCAGTACCGCTTCGCCAATGTTGTCGGCCATCAGCAGTTTCAACCAGTCCACCAGTTCGGAGGTCGAGGGTTTCTTCTTCAGGCCCGGCACCTTGCGCACGTCGAAGAACACGTCCAGCGCTTCGCTGACCAGGTCTTTCTTGATGTCCGGGTAGTGCACGTCGACGATCCGCTGCATCGTGCTGCGATCCGGGAAGGCGATGTAGTGGAAGAAGCAGCGGCGCAGGAAGGCGTCCGGCAGCTCTTTTTCGTTGTTGGAGGTAATGATGATGATCGGGCGCTTTTTCGCCTTGATGGTCTCGTCGATCTCGTAGACGTAGAACTCCATCTTGTCGAGTTCTTGCAGCAGGTCGTTGGGGAACTCGATGTCGGCCTTGTCGATTTCGTCGATCAGCAGGATCACTCGCTCTTCGGACTCGAAAGCCTCCCAGAGCTTGCCCTTCTTCAGATAGTTGCGAACGTCGTGAACCTTTTCCGTGCCGAGCTGCGAGTCACGCAGACGGCTGACCGCGTCGTACTCGTAGAGGCCTTGATGGGCCTTGGTGGTGGATTTGATATGCCAGGTGATCAGCTTGGCGCCAAAGGATTCGGCCAGTTGCTCGGCGAGCATGGTCTTGCCGGTGCCCGGTTCACCCTTGACCAGCAGTGGTCGCTCCAGGGTGATGGCGGCGTTGACCGCCAGCTTCAGGTCATCGGTGGCGACGTAGGCCTGGGTGCCTTCGAACTTCATCTGCTAATCCTCGAACGGTAATGCCGACCTGTGTGAGGCAGGGCGGTGCGCAATAAATGGTCAAGCCCGACTATAACTCGGTGTCCGGTCGACTGTGAACGCAGAAGGCTTATTCAGTCTCTGAATGGGGCGTCACATCTTGACTCAGTCTCGGCGGTGGGCCAGCATTGAGCTATCGCCATTTTGGCGATAGCTTGCGAGGCATGTCTACTAAATACCGATTTCGAGATACGTACCGCATTCAGTTGCGTGAAAAGGACCATCCGCCACCCCACATCCACCTGACCGGTGGCGGGCTGGATGTCATGCTGAGCCTGGAGACCGTCGAGGTAATGATGGGCAAGGCACCGCCACTGATTATCAAGGAAGCGCTGGAATGGATCAGGGCTGATCAAGCGCAATTGCTGGAGGATTGGAAACGATGTTACCCATGAAACGACCACGGCTGTCGGCGGTGCGGGTGCTGGAGGATTACCGTCTGGCGCTGACGTTTATCGACGGTCAACAATTGTCCCTCGATTTGAGCCGTGACCTGCAGGCTTTTCCGGGGTTGCAACCGTTGCTGGGGAGCGCTTTCGACGGTGCCGTACTGGGCGATGACGGATGGTGTGTGGAATGGCCTGAGGAGGATATCCAGATAGGCGCCGACACCTTGTACCTGGATGCGCTTGCGCAAAACGCATCGGACGAAAACACGCGGATTTTCATCGACTGGCGTGCTCGCACCGGACTGCCCCTCAATCAGGCCGCTGAGGCGTTGGGGGTGAGTGCTCGAAGCATCAGCCGCTACAGCAGTGGGCGAGAAGCCGTGCCGCGTTCATTGGCCCTGGCCTGTCTTGGCTGGGACTTCCTGCAACAGCAATCAAAGTCGTTAAGGGCAGCCGAAGAGAATGGCCGCTATACCATTACGCGCAAAAGTTAACCGGCATCCGGTTTCGGCCGTTCATAGCGGGCATTGAATGCCTCGATGAATCCATTGCGCAAAATCTGCAAAAACGCCTGGAACGCGCTGATATCTCGCTGGTGAACGCTGCCGCTCAATTCGACGCGGGTAGCAAACTGGTTCTTGCTCTGGTTTTTCAGCACGGTTTCGGAGCCGCCGACGAGGGCTTCCCAAATGGAACGGAAAATTCCCTTGTCCTTGTTTTCCACATCCTGCTGCCAATTGAATACGTCGACATCCCTCAGCAACGGCTTGATGTAGCCGGTCAATTTGGCTTTTTTGGCCTGCGCTTCGATCACTACATCGCCATGGCCGGCATTGAAATCGAACTTGCCGTAGGCCGAAGCGAAGTCGTTCAGACGCTTGAGCTCGATGTCTTTGGCCCGTAGACGAAATTCGAAATCTTCAAAGTTGCTCAGCGGGTCGAAGGTTGCGGTGGTTTCCAGCGGCGCATGCCCCAGTAGCAGCGCCTTGCCTTCGAAGCGGGCGTCACGCTTGCCTTTGGTGTCGACCACATTGGTCAGGTTGTAAATGCTGGCGTCGACCTTTGTGGCGTTCATGTTCACGGGAGGTTTGGAGTTGAAATTGCGAAAGCTGATCTTGCCGTCATCAATCCGCACTTCGTTCAAGGTAATCGGCAGCAATTTTCCCAATTGGGCACGCCAGTCTGTGCCTTGGCCGGTCTGGGAATTCTGTTTGTTGGCGCCGCCGTCGACGAAATTCACTTCAGGTTTGAAGAACTGCACTTTGGCCACCACGGCGTGGTCGTACCAGAGGGAATGCCAGCTGACGGAGAGGTCGATCAACGGCGCATTGACGAACGGCACGGGCACCTTGCCATCGACCTTGACGATTTTCAGGCCGTTGATTTTGTAGGCACCACGCCACAGGGCCAGGTCCACGTCTGTGATCTGGCCGCGGTAATCACCCATGTCCGCCAGTTTGTCATTGAGGTAGTCGCGCACCATGTAGGGCAGAGCGAAGTGCAGGGCAATCAGCAGCACAACGAGGCCGGCGAAGGCCCAAAGTGGCCAGCTGTATCGACGTTTCATGGTGGCAAATCTCTGGCGATCTAAAACCATTGACTGCGGCGATAACCGGACGTTCGACCTGACTGGACGACCACGGGCAACAGGCATACCTTTGTGCGCTTATTAAATGCTGTATCAAGGACCCAGCCATGAGCCGTATTTTCGCTGACAACGCCCACTCCATCGGCAATACGCCGCTGGTGCAGATCAACCGTATCGCGCCGCGCGGTGTGACCATCCTGGCCAAGATCGAAGGGCGCAACCCTGGTTATTCGGTCAAGTGCCGGATTGGCGCGAACATGATCTGGGACGCCGAAAGCACTGGCAAACTCAAGCCTGGCATGACCATTGTCGAGCCCACCTCCGGCAATACCGGCATTGGCCTGGCCTTCGTGGCGGCGGCGCGGGGCTACAAATTGATGCTGACCATGCCTTCATCCATGAGTATCGAGCGCCGCAAGGTGTTGAAAGCGCTGGGGGCGGAACTGGTGCTGACAGAACCGGCCAAGGGCATGAAGGGCGCGATCGAGAAGGCGGCTGAAATCGTTGCCAGCGATGCATCCCGGTATTTCATGCCAGCGCAGTTCGATAATCCGGCCAACCCCGCTATCCATGAAAAAACCACCGGCCCCGAGATCTGGAACGACACCGATGGTGCTGTTGATGTCTTGGTGTCCGGTGTCGGGACGGGTGGAACCATCACCGGCGTTTCGCGATATATCAAGAATACCCAGGGCAAGCCGATCATCTCTGTGGCAGTGGAGCCAGCGGTGTCGCCGGTGATCACCCAGGCGCTGGCCGGTGAGGAGATCAAGCCGAGCCCGCACAAGATCCAGGGTATCGGTGCCGGCTTTGTGCCGAAGAACCTGGACCTGTCGATCGTCGACCGGGTGGAATTGGTCAGTGACGAAGAATCCAAGACCATGGCCCTGCGATTGATGCAGGAAGAAGGAATTCTGTGCGGTATTTCCTGCGGCGCGGCGATGGCGGTGGCGGTACGGTTGGCCGAAACCCCGGAAATGCAGGGCAAGACGATCGTGGTGATCCTACCGGATTCCGGCGAGCGTTACCTGTCGAGCATGTTGTTCAGCGATCTGTTTACCGAGCAGGAGAACCAGCAGTAACGTTTTGCCAATAGGGCCGCAGGTTTTCCTGATGATTGGCTGACTCAGGTCAGCCAGCATTCAGGAGGTGTGTGTTAAGAAGTACTTTATTGCGCAATCCATAATACTGAATGTTTAAACAGGCGGGTTTTTCCCGAAGTGGGTAGTGTTTATCATGATGGCTGCCGCGTCGGGGTAATGGCGTTGCGCAGAGTGTCTCTATACCAAGGAGTTGTTGATGACCTTTTCCTTTGCCGCGAAGGCGTCGGTGTTGCTGCTGTTTCTCGGCAGTACGCTCTATGTGCATTTACGTGGCAAGGCGCGTTTGCCGGTACTGCGTCAATTCGTCAACCATTCGGCGCTGTTCGCACCCTATAACGCGTTGATGTACCTGTTCTCCGGCGTGCCTTCCAAACCCTATCTCGACCGCAGCAAATTCCCTGAACTGGACGTGCTCAAGGACAATTGGGAAGTCATTCGCGACGAAGCCATGCACCTGTTCGATGAGGGTTACATCCGCGCCGCCGAAAAGAACAACGATGCTGGATTCGGCTCGTTTTTCAAGAAGGGGTGGAAGCGTTTCTACCTCAAGTGGTACGACAAACCGTTGCCCTCGGCCGAACTCCTGTGCCCGAAAACCGTGGCACTGGTCAGCGGCATACCCAACGTCAAAGGCGCCATGTTCGCGCTGCTGCCGGGCGGAAGCCACCTCAACCCGCACCGCGACCCGTTCGCCGGCTCGCTGCGTTATCACCTGGGCCTGTCGACACCCAACTCCGACGACTGTCGCATCTTCGTCGACGGTCAGGTTTACGCCTGGCGCGATGGGGAAGACGTGATGTTTGATGAAACCTACGTGCACTGGGTCAAGAACGAAACCGAAAAGACCCGGGTCATCCTGTTTTGCGACATCGAACGACCACTGAGCAACCGCTTGATGACCCGCATCAACCGCTGGATCAGCGGCCTGCTGGGTCGCGCTACCGCACCGCAGAACCTCGATGACGAACGCGTTGGCGGGATCAATCAGGCTTATGCATGGAGCAAGAACTCCAGCGACAAGTTCAGCGGCGTGGTCAAGCAATGGAAGCGACGTAATCCGAAGGCTTATCGGGTATTGCGCCCGGTGCTGGCGGTGGTCGTGCTGACGTTGCTGGGCTATTGGTTGTTTGGTTGACGCAAACTCTCTGTAGGAGCGAGCTTGCTCCTACAGTGGTCCTTCAAGTTATTGCAATCCACGTCGAGCGCTGGTTATAGTCGGCGCACAGCGAGTTCCCGAACTCGCTTTTTCATCCTTCTACAAAAGATCAGCCCATGCCTGCATCCCTCATCAACGCGGTAGTCGATTCAGCGGTCAACGCTGGCGTCGTGCCGTGCGGGAATCAGCAGCCTGTGCAGATCAGTCATTACCCTCCACCTGTCAGTAGCACGCCGGTGTGCGCAGTCGTATCACCGCCGGGCGTTGGCGTTTGGGGCTGATCAGCGTTTCTCTGCTGACTCCCTGCACCCGCCTGAAAAAAACTACTGAATTTCAGCTTCGGCTGAATTGGCACTTTGCCTGACTACAGGTGGTATTCATGTTTGTCCTTTCTCAAAAGTCCGCGCTCGCGGCGGCTTCCACGAGCCTGTTCGTCCTGCTGTGGAGCAGCGGGGCGATCTTCTCCAAATGGGGGCTGGCCCATGCGGCGCCCTTTGCCTTTCTGCTGGTGCGCTTTGTCATCGCCTTGTGCGGTTTGCTGTTGCTGGTGCCGTTGCTCAAGCTGAAGTTGCCCAAGGGCGTAAAACCGATGCTGTATGCGATGGCCACAGGGGTGGTGTTGCTGGGGGCTTATCAGATTTTCTATCTGCTGGCCCTCGACCTGAAAGTCACGCCGGGCGTGATGGCGACGATCATGGGCGTGCAGCCGATTCTTACGGTGGTGATCATGGAACGTCAGCGATCGGCGAGCCGGATGTTTGGTCTGTCGCTCGGTCTGGCCGGGTTGATCATGGTGGTTTATCAGGGCATCGGTCTGGCCGGCATGTCGTTGGCCGGGATGCTCTTTGGTTTGCTGGCGCTGGCGAGCATGACGTTCGGCTCCATCATGCAGAAGCGCATCACCGACAATCCCCTCGGCACACTGCCGGTGCAATACCTCGCGGGTTTATTGCTTTGCGGGATCTTCGTGCCGTTCCAGCCGTTTCACTTCGAGCACAACAGCGGGTTTATCGTACCGGTGTTGTGGATGGGGCTGGTGGTGTCGGTACTGGCGACCCTGTTGCTGTACCGCTTGATCGCCCGAGGCAACCTGGTGAATGTCACCAGTCTGTTTTACCTGGTGCCGGCGGTGACGGCAGTGATGGACTACCTGTTTTTCGGTAATCGACTGGCGACGTTGAGCATGCTGGGCATGCTGTTGATCATCGTTGGCCTGGTGTTCGTGTTCCGTAAAACCGCGTAAACCCGCGTTGTAGTTTTCGGTGATGGAACCACCGCCTTCGCGAGCAGGCTCGCTCCCACAAGGTTTGGTTACAACCTGTGGGAGCGAGCCTGCTCGCGAAGGCGTCATCAACCTCACCGCGAAATTATCGGGCTGACACTTGAGCCTGCTTCACCACGGCCGGCTTCAACACCAACCACAACGCCGCTGCAATCAACACCCCACCATAAATGTGCGCCATCGACAGCGGCTCATCGAGAAACATCGCCCCCCACAACACCCCGAACAGCGGAATCAGGAAGGTCGTGGTCATCGATTTCACCGGGCCAATCGAGCTCAGCAGCCGGAAATAAATAATGTAGGCAAACGCCGTGCAACCCAGCCCCAGGCCCAGCAGCGACAGCCAAACGTTCCAGCCGCCCCAGCTCGCCGGTGGCTGGCTGATCACGCTGTAACCGAACAACGGCAACAGGAACAACGTCGCGCCGAGCATGCTGCCCAGTGCCGACAAGCGGCTGTCCAAACCACCGGCCTGATCGAGCCAGCGCCGGGCCAGGAATCCGGCAAAACCGTAGCATGTGGTGGCGAGCAGGCAGGCGACGGCCCCCATCAACAACCCGAGATCGAACGCCACCGGGCCCGCGCGGGTCAGCACACCGACGCCGAACAGCCCGAGAAAAACTCCGCCGAGTTTCGCGGCGGTGAGTCTTTCATGGAAAAACAGCCCGCCGATCAGCACGCCCATCAGCGGCGTGGTGGCGTTGAAAATCGACGAGTAACCGGCGGGCAGCACCTGTGCTGCAACGGAGTACAAGGTCGCCGGGATGCCGGAGTTGATCACCCCGAGCAGCATCACGGTCTTGAGTTTGCCTTTGAAATCCCAGCTGATGCGCATCAAGCCAAGAATCACCAGCAACCCGGCGGCGGCAATCGATACGCGGAAAAAAGCGGTAGGGATGCTGCCAATCACCGGGGCGATAATGCGCATGAACAGAAAACTCGCACCCCAAATGGCCGCCAGTGACAGTAAACGGAAAATATCGATGGGGTTCACAGTGCGTTCCTTCCTTGAGGGAGGGGCGAAAGTGTTGCTGAGTGCATGATCGATGGCAACCGAAAACCGGGCGTTTAATTCGCTGGAAAATTACGCTTCTCCTGCACCCGCTTCACTGGCTAAGCTCAGGGCTCACAAATTCCCGCAGAGGTCTCACTATGCCGCAGCATTGGCCAGCCGCCGACATCGCCCGATTGATCCTCGATGGCTTTGACGATTACCGCGAGCATTTCCGCCAGATCACTGACGGCGCCCGGGCGCGCTTCGAGCAGGCCCTGTGGCAGGAGACGCAGGTCGCCTCGGCGGCACGGATCAACCTCTATGAAGAAAAGGTCAGTGAAACGGTCGAGCGGCTGCGCATCGCATTCGACAGCGACACGCTGGATGTCAGCTGTTGGCCACTGGTCAAAAACGCCTACATCAGCCTGATCGACCTGCGTTTCGACGATGAACTGTCAGAGACCTGGTACAACTCGATTTTCTGCGGGCTGTTCAGCCATGACCTGATCAGCGACGGCTGCATGTTCATTCACACCACCCGGCCGAGCCTGCGGCGGGCCAGGGCCGCGCAAACCCGCACCTATAAACCCCAGGGTCAATTGTCGGGCATGCTGGCGAGCATCTTTGCCGACTACCGCTTCAGCGAGGATTACGCCGACCTGCCCGGTGACCTGCGCCGCCTCGAAGTGCAACTGCGCGAGAACCTGCCGGACTGGGTGTGCAAGGACCCGGATTTGAGCGTCGAGCTGTTTTCCTCGGTGCTCTACCGCAACAAGGGCGCGTATCTGGTGGGGCGTATCTACACCGCCGATGAGCAATGGCCGCTGGCGATCCCGCTGCTGCACCGCGAAGGTCGCGGCATTCAGATCGACGCGCTGATCACCGACGAAGCTGACGTATCGATCATTTTCTCCTTCACCCGCTCGTATTTCATGGTGGATGTGCCGGTGCCGGCGGAGTTCATCGGCTTTCTCAGGCGCATCCTGCCAGGCAAGCACATCGCCGAGCTGTACACTTCGATCGGCTTTTACAAGCACGGCAAGTCCGAGTTCTACCGGGCGCTGATCAATCACCTGGCCAATACCGACGACCAGTTCATCATGGCGCCGGGCGTGCGCGGCATGGTGATGACGGTGTTCACCCTGCCGGGGTTCAACACCGTATTCAAAATCATCAAGGACCGTTTTTCGCCGTCGAAAAACGTCGACCGCGCCACCGTGATCGAAAAGTATCGGCTGGTGAAAAGCGTCGATCGCGTAGGGCGCATGGCCGATACCCAGGAGTTTGCCGACTTCCGTTTCCCGCTGAGCAAATTCGATCCGGCCTGCCTGGAGGAACTGCTGGAAGTCGCGCCGTCCACGGTGTCGGTCGAAGGTGACACCGTGTTGATCCGCCACTGCTGGACCGAACGGCGGATGACGCCATTGAACCTGTACCTGGAAAATGCCAGCGAGGCGCAGGTTCGCGAGGCGTTGGAAGATTACGGTCTGGCGATCAAGCAATTGGCGGCGGCGAACATTTTTCCCGGCGACATGCTGCTGAAGAATTTTGGCGTCACCCGTCATGGTCGCGTGGTGTTCTACGACTATGACGAGATTTGCTTCCTCACCGAAGCCAACTTCCGTCACATTCCGGCACCGCGTACGCCCGAAGATGAAATGGCTTCGGAGCCGTGGTACTCAATCGGACCGCTGGACGTGTTCCCGGAAGAGTTTCCACCGTTCCTGTTTGCCGATGCCGGGCAGCGCAAGTTATTCGATCAGTTGCATGGCGAGTTGTACAACGCCGATTACTGGAAAAGCCTGCAAGAGGCGATTCGGGCGGGGAAGGTGATCGATGTGTTCCCGTATCGGCGCAAGGGCCTTGATAACGAATAACGCCACAACCCCTCCTGTAGGAGCGAGCTTGCTCGCGATGGTCGTTAACGGTGACGCGGGAAACCTGACACCCCGTGGCGTTCTTGAGTTCATCGCGAGCAAGCTCGCTCCTACAAGGGATCTCGTTCATCGTTCAAATCTGCGACAATCGCGCCCTTGCGCCACTAGACGACTGAATTGCGTACCCGATGACCGACGAATCGCCCTCCATCGACAAACTGCTGAAAAACCTCGATCACGCCATGCTCGCCGACCGCCACCGGCTGCGGCGGCAGTTGCTTGAGCTGCGCAAGAAACCCGATGAGGCCAAATTGGCCCAGTGGGTGGCGCGCATGCAGGCGTCCTGTGACCAGGTGCTGGCGCGCAAGGCCAGCCTGCCAGTGATTCGTTACGACGACAGCCTGCCGATCGCCGCCAAGCGCGACGAAATCAAGAAGGCGCTGGAAAAGCATCAGGTGCTGATCATCGCCGGCGAAACCGGCTCGGGTAAAACCACCCAGCTGCCGAAGATCTGCCTGGAAATCGGTCGCGGCCAGCATGGCCTGATCGGCCACACCCAGCCGCGCCGGATTGCCGCGCGCAGCGTTGCGAGTCGGGTGGCCGAAGAGCTGGGCACGCCGTTGGGCGCGCTGGTCGGTTATCAGGTGCGGTTCGAGGATCAGAGCGATTCCAACACCCTGATCAAGCTGATGACCGACGGTATTTTGCTGGCGGAAACCCAGAACGATCGCTATCTGGAACGCTACGACACGATCATCGTCGACGAAGCCCACGAACGCAGCCTCAACATCGACTTCCTGCTCGGTTATCTGAAAACCCTGCTGCCGCGCCGTCCGGACCTGAAAGTCATCATCACCTCGGCGACCATCGACCTGGAGCGCTTCTCCAAACACTTCGACGATGCACCGATAGTCGAGGTCTCCGGCCGAACCTTCCCGGTGGACACCTGGTATCGCCCGCTGACCCTGGAGCAGGACGAAGAGGGCAACCGCGTCGAAGACGACCTGACCGTGGATCAGGCGATTCTCGCCACTCTCGACGAAATCGCCGCCTATGAGCGCAGCGAACGCCGTAGTCCCGGCGACGTGCTGGTGTTCTTGCCCGGCGAGCGCGAGATTCGCGACGCCGCCGACATGTTGCGCAAGGCCCAGCTCAAGCACACCGAGATCCTGCCGCTGTACGCGCGCTTGTCGCCGGCCGAGCAGCAGCGGATTTTCCAGTCGCATCCGGGGCGTCGTGTGGTCCTGGCGACGAACGTCGCGGAAACCTCGCTCACGGTGCCGGGCATTCGCTACGTGATCGACAGCGGCACCGCGCGCATCAGCCGCTACAGCTACCGCGCCAAGGTTCAGCGCCTGCCCATCGAAGCGATTTCCCAGGCCAGCGCCAACCAGCGCAAGGGCCGTTGCGGACGGGTCGAGCCGGGCATCTGCGTGCGGCTGTACAGCGAAGAAGATTTCCTTGGGCGTCCGGAATTTACCGATCCGGAAATCCTGCGCACCAACCTCGCGGCCGTTATCTTGCAGATGCTGCACCTGCGCCTTGGCGAAGTGACTGCGTTTCCGTTCATCGAGCCGCCGGATGGCAAGGCCATCAGCGATGGTTACAACCTGCTGCAAGAACTCTCGGCGGTGGACCGCAACAGCCAGTTGACCCCGCTCGGTCGCCAGCTGGCACGGCTGCCCGTGGACCCGCGCATGGGGCGCATGCTGCTGGAAGCGGCGAAGCTCGGCAGCTTGCAGGAAGTGCTGATCGTCGCCAGCGCCATGTCGATCCAGGACCCGCGCGAACGCCCGCCGGAACGCCAGCAAGCGGCGGACCAGGCCCATGCACAATGGAAAGACGCCGACTCGGACTTCGCCGGGCTGGTCAACCTGTGGCGGGGTTTCGAAGAGCAGCGCCAGGCATTGACCGCCAGCCCGCTGCGCAACTGGTGCCGAAAGAATTTCCTCAACTACCTGCGTTTGCGCGAGTGGCGTGATTCCCATCGACAGTTGAGCCTGATCTGCCGCGACATGCAGCTGAGCCTCAACAAAGAGCCGGCGGATTACCCAAAACTGCACAAAGCGGTGCTGGTGGGGTTGCTCAGCCAGATCGGCCAGAAGACCGAAGACGGCGATTACCTCGGTGCCCGCCAGCGGCGCTTCTGGATTCATCCCTCATCGGGGATCGGCAAAAAACGTCCGCAATGGTTGATGACCGCCGAACTGGTGGAAACCACCAAACTCTATGCGCGCATGGTGGCGAAGATCGACGCCGACTGGATCGAACCGCTGGCCGGGCACCTGATCAAGAAAAATCACTTCGAGCCCCATTGGGAGAAGAAGCGCGGCCAGGTGGTCGCCTTCGAGCAGATCACCCTGTTCGGGTTGATCGTGGTCGGACGCCGCCCGGTACATTACGGGCCGGTAGACCCGGTGGTGTCGCGGGAGCTGTTTATCCGCGAAGGGCTGGTGCGTGGCGAGATCCAGTCCAAGGCCAAGTGCCTGACAGCGAACAAACAGTTGCTGGAGCAGCTCGATGAGCTGGAAGCCAAGGCTCGTCGTCGCGACATCCTCGCTGATGAGGAAACCCTGTACGCCTTCTACGATGCGCGGCTACCGGCGGAGATTCACCAGACCGCGACCTTCGACAGCTGGTACCGGATCAATAGCCAGAAAGACCCGCAGCTGCTGATCATGCGCGAAGAAGACGTGCTCGCCCGCGAAGCGAGTGAAGTCACTGCCCAACACTATCCGGACACCCTGCACATCGGCGATCTGGAGTTGGCGCTGAGTTACCACTTCGAACCGAACCACCCGCGCGACGGCGTGACCCTGCGTGTACCCGCGCCGCTGTTGCCGATGCTGCCGCCGGAACGTCTGGAATGGCTGGTGCCGGGTGTCATCGAAGCCAAATGCATTGCGCTGGTGCGTAACCTGCCCAAGGCCCTGCGCAAGAACTTCGTGCCGGTGCCGGACTTCGTCAAGGCTGCCTTGCAGCGCATGACCTTTGCCGAGGGGTCGTTGCCCCAGACCTTGGGTCGCGAGCTGCTGCGCATGACCGGCGCTCGTGTCAGCGATGAAGCCTGGGCCGAAGCGGCACAACAGGTGGAGAACCATCTGCGCATGAACCTGGAAATCGTCGACGCTCAGGGCAAGTTCCTGGGTGAAGGCCGAGATCTGGCCGAACTGACGGCGCGCTTCGCCGAAGCCAGCCAAGCGGCGCTGGCCGTACCGCAAACCGCGAAAAGCCAGCAACCGGTGGAGCCGAAAGTGTTCGCCGCCGTGGCCGAGAAAACCCAGCAAAAGATTGCCGGGCTGTCGATGACGGTCTACCCGGCGCTGGTGGAGGAGGGCGGTACGGTCAAGGAAGGGCGTTTTTCCACGCCGGCTGAAGCCGAGTTCCAGCACCGACGCGCTCTGCAGCGCTTGCTGATGCAGCAACTGGCGGAACCGGCGAAGTTCTTGCGCAGCAAGCTGCCGGGCCTGACCGAACTCGGTTTGCTGTACCGCGACATGGGGCGCGTTGACGCGCTGGTGGAAGACATTCTGCTGGCCAGCCTCGACAGCTGCATTCTCGACGGCGAAGACCCGTTGCCCCGTGATGGCGCCGGGCTGGCGTCGCTGGCCGAGCGCAAGCGCGGTGCCTGGACCGAACACGCCGAACGCGTGGCGAAGCTGACTCTGGAAATCCTCAAGCTCTGGCATGGTCTGCAAAAACGCTTCAAGGGCAAGATCGACCTGGCGCAAGCCGTGGCCCTGAACGACATCAAGCAGCAGCTCAGCCATCTGGTGTATCCGGGCTTTGTTCGCGAAACACCGATGCAATGGCTTAAGGAATTGCCGCGTTACCTCAAGGCCATCGAGCAGCGCTTTGAAAAGCTCGGATCTCAGGTGCAGAAGGACCGGGTATGGAGTGGCGAATTGGCCAATCTCTGGACTCAGTACCAGACCCGCGCCAACAAGCACGCCCAGGAAGGCAAGCGCGATCCGCAACTCGAGCTTTATCGCTGGTGGCTGGAGGAGTACCGGGTGTCGCTGTTCGCCCAGCAACTGGGAACCAAGGTGCCCATCTCCGACAAGCGCCTGAGCAAGCAGTGGACCCAGGTCGAGCCCTGAGCGGAAAACCTGTAGGAGCAAAGCTTGCTCGCGATAGCGATCTCAGGGACGCCATCGCGAGCAAGCTTTGCTCCCACAGGAATTGCGTTGTGCTTGAGAAAGGCGCCAAAAGCTGACGTTTATGGCAAACTTCGCGACCATAAACGCCGTTTTCGCGACCCAGAGCCTTCGGCCATGTTGCGTGACGGAATGAAGCGATGCCAGGTTTGCGTCCCCAGGATGGGAATAGACCCTTTGTGTATTGGTACTTCGGTGCCAATGCTTTCTGCCTGAACAGATTAGAGACACGACCATGCATAACGTCGTCATCAGCGGCACCGGCCTTTACACTCCGGCCAACAGCATCTCCAACGAAGAGCTGGTGCAGTCTTTCAATACGTATGTAGCGCAATTCAACGCCGACAACGCCGATGCCATTGCTCGCGGTGAAATCGAAGCGTTGACCGAATCCAGTGCGGCGTTCATCGAAAAAGCCTCCGGTATCAAGAGTCGCTATGTCATGGACAAGGACGGCATCCTCGACCCTCAACGCATGGCGCCGCGCCTGCCGGAGCGTTCCAACGACGAGTGGTCGGTACTTTGCCAAATGGCCATCGGCGCGGCCGAACAAGCCTTGCAACGCGCGGGCAAGACTGCGGCGGATATCGACGGCGTGATCGTCGCCTGTTCCAACCTGCAACGCGCCTACCCGGCGATCGCCATTGAAGTTCAGGAAGCGCTGGGCATCCAGGGTTTCGGTTTCGACATGAACGTGGCGTGTTCTTCGGCCACCTTCGGTATCCAGACCGCCGCCAACAGCGTCCAGCTGGGCCAGGCCCGGGCGATCCTGATGGTCAACCCGGAAGTCTGCACTGGCCACCTGAATTTCCGCGACCGCGACAGCCACTTCATCTTCGGTGACGCGGCCACTGCGGTGATCATCGAGCGCGCCGACCAGGCCACGTCCAAGTATCAGTTCGACATCGTCAGCACCAAGCTGCTGACCAAGTTCTCCAACAACATCCGCAACAACTTCGGCTTCCTCAACCGCGCAGCGGAAGAGGGCGTTGGTGCCAGGGACAAACTGTTTGTCCAGGAAGGTCGCAAGGTGTTCAAGGAAGTCTGCCCGATGGTTGCCGAGCTGATCGGTGCACATCTGGAAGAGAACCAGCTCAACATCAGCGATGTGAAGCGCTTCTGGCTGCACCAGGCCAACCTCAGCATGAACCACCTGATCGTCAAGAAGCTGCTGGGCCGCGATGCCACAGAGCAGGAAGCCCCGGTGATTCTGGACACCTACGCCAACACCAGCTCCGCCGGTTCCGTGATTGCGTTTCACAAGAATCAGGACGACCTTCCGGCGGGTTCGCTGGCGGTGCTCAGCTCGTTTGGCGCCGGTTACTCGATCGGTAGCGTGATTTTGCGCAAGCGCTGAGTCTTCAGCTCACCCGGAACCCTGTGGGAGCAAAGCTTGCTCGCGATGGCGGACATTCAGTCGACATCTCTATTGAATGTGCCGACGTAATCGCGAGTAAGCTTTGCTCCTACAGGGGGGAGTGATTTTTCAGGTTCGCGGCAAGCGAATGACCGCAGTCAACCCGCCCCCCGGGGTTTCTTCCAGGCTCAACTGCCCACCCAGCCGTTCCGCCGCTTCGCGGGCGATGGTCATCCCCAGGCCGACGCCACCGGAATTGCGATTGCGCGAACCTTCCAGGCGAAAGAACGGTTCGAACACCGCTTCGCGTTGCTCCGCGGCGATTCCCGGCCCGTGGTCAATGACCCGAATCAGCAGATGTTCGCGATGGTCTTCCAGGGAGATCAGCGCCTGGCCGGCATAACGCAAGGCGTTGTCCAGCAGGTTGTTGACGCAGGAGCGCAACGCCATCGGCTGAACTTGCAGCGGCGCGCAGTGGCCGCTGGCCTGAACATCGGCACCCTGGTCCTGGGCGTTTTCGCTCAGGGACTCCACCAACGCCTGCACATCCATCCACTGCGGCGCCTCACTGGTGCGCTGTTCGTGCAGGTAAGTGAGGGTGGCATCGAGCATGCTGATCATGTCGTCCAGGTCTTGGCGCATCTGGCCCTGCAACCTGTCATCGTCGATCTGTTCCAGCCGCAGCTTGAGCCGCGACAGCGGCGTGCGCAGGTCGTGGGACACCGCGCCGAGCATCCGTGAGCGTTGTTTTACTTGCTCGATGATGCGTCGCTGCATTTTGTTGAAGGTGTGCGCCGCTTGCCGCGCTTCCCGTGGGCCGGACTCCTCCAGTGGCGGGCTGTCGAGGTTTTCGCTCAGGCGCTCGGCCGCGTCGCTCAGCCGCTGAATCGGCCGGCTCAGTAATTTGGCGCCATACCAGGCGGCGATGATCAGTGAGATCAATTGAAACGTCAGCGGTACCAGCGGCCCGCCGAACCACGGCCGGGGTGGCCGATTGGCGAAACGCGGGGCCGGTGGCGGGATTTGGCCGTCAAAGCCTTCGGAGAACGCGGGTGGCGGCGGAGGGGGTGGTGGGCCGTAATGGTGAAACCAGGCAAAGGCCAGCAAATGCGCGAGGATGATCGCCAGCAACAGCACGCCAAACAGGCGGCCGAACAGCGTATCGAAGCGCCCGCGCATCAGCCGATGTCCCGGGCGTCGAACAGGTAACCTTCGCCGCGCACGGTTTTGATCAGTTGTGGTGCTTTCGGGTCATCACCGAGTTTCTGCCGCAGGCGTGACACCAGCAGGTCAATGCTGCGATCAAAGGCTTCGATCGAGCGGCCGCGGGCGGCGTCCAGCAATTGTTCGCGGCTCAGCACCCGGCGCGGACGTTCAATGAACACCCAGAGCAGGCGAAATTCGGCGTTGGACAGCGGCACCACCAGGCCATCGGCGGCAATCAACTGGCGCAGTACGCTGTTGAGCCGCCAGTTGTCGAAACGGATGTTCGCCCGTTGTTCGGTGCGATCATCGCGTACCCGGCGCAGGATGGTCTGGATGCGCGCCACCAGCTCCCGGGGTTCGAACGGCTTGGCCATGTAATCGTCGGCGCCCAGTTCCAGGCCGATGATCCGGTCGGTGGGTTCGCAACGGGCCGTGAGCATCAGAATCGGGATGTCCGACTCGGCGCGCAGCCAGCGGCACAGCGACAGGCCGTCTTCGCCGGGCAGCATCAGGTCCAGCACCACCACGTCGAAATGTTCCGCCTGCATGGCCAGGCGCATGGCCGCGCCATCGGTGACGCCGCTGGCGTGGATATTGAACCGGGCCAGGTAGTCGATCATCAGTTCGCGGATCGGGACGTCATCGTCGACGATCAGGGCGCGAATGCTCCAGCGTTTGTCGTCGCCAGGCGCTTTTTGCTCGTCGTTCACAGGTGCGTGGGTGTTGTGCATGCGTGCGTTCATCTGCCAGGTTGGCTGCCAACCACAAAGATAGGCCGCGAGGGAGTGGTTCCAGCATAGGCGTCCGGCCCGGGGGCGGGAAGTGCTGTTGTAAGGGCTTATTGCGGCTGGCGAGGGTAGCGGGAGAGGGTGTTGTGGGCATGTCAGCTATGTACCAGGTTCGACACAATGGCCGCAAAGGCTAGTCTTGCCTGAGCGATCTTGACGATTTACCGATCATCGGGTCCCGCAGCGGCGCTGGTTCCGCTACAATGCGCGCCGATTTCGACTTGCCTGAGAGCCCACTCATGTCCGCCTGCCAGACTCCTATCATCGTCGCCCTGGATTTCCCCACCCGTGACGCCGCACTGAAGCTGGCCGATCAGTTGGACCCGAAGCTGTGCCGGGTCAAAGTCGGTAAGGAACTGTTCACCAGCTGTGCATCGGAAATCGTTGGCACCCTGCGTGACAAGGGCTTCGAAGTGTTCCTGGACCTCAAGTTCCACGACATCCCCAACACCACCGCCATGGCCGTCAAGGCTGCAGCGGAAATGGGCGTGTGGATGGTCAACGTGCACTGCTCCGGTGGCCTGCGCATGATGGCAGCGTGCCGTGAGGTGCTGGACAAGCGCAGTGGCCCGCAGCCGCTGCTGATCGGCGTAACCGTGCTGACCAGTATGGAGCGCGAGGATCTGGCCGGTATCGGCCTGGATATCGAGCCGCAGGAACAGGTGCTGCGCCTGGCTGCCCTGGCGGAAAAAGCCGGAATGGACGGCCTGGTGTGCTCGGCCCTGGAAGCCCAAGCCCTGAAGTCGGCGCACCCATCGCTGCAACTGGTGACCCCGGGTATTCGCCCGGCCGGCAGCGCCCAGGATGACCAGCGCCGCATTCTGACCCCGCGTCAAGCCCTGGAAGCCGGTTCCGACTACCTGGTGATCGGCCGTCCGATCAGCCAGGCGGCGGACCCGGCGCAGGCGTTGGCCGACGTGGTGGCCGAACTCGCCTGATCAAACGCTGAACAACCCATTGTGGGAGCGAGCCTGCTCGCGAAGAGGGAGTGTCAGCCGACATCAATGTTGACTGATACACCGCTTTCGCGAGCAGGCTCGCTCCCACAGTTGTTTGGTGGTGATTTTGGTTATTGGGTTAGACCTTCAGCACCAACTTCCCGAAGTTCTCACCGCTGAACAACTTCATCAGCGTCTCCGGGAACGTCTCCAGTCCTTCCACGATGTCTTCCTTGCTCTTGAGCTGACCCTGGGCCATCCAGCCGGCCATCTCCTGCCCGGCGGCGGCGAACTGCGCGGCGTAATCCATCACTACAAAGCCTTCCATCCGCGCGCGGTTGACCAGTAGCGCCAGATAGTTGGCCGGACCCTTGACCGCTTCCTTGTTGTTGTACTGACTGATGGCGCCGCAGATCACTACCCGCGCTTTCATGTTCAAGCGGCTCAGCACCGCGTCGAGAATGTCGCCGCCGACGTTATCGAAGTACACATCGACGCCTTTAGGGCATTCGCGCTTGAGGCCGGCGATGACGTCTTCGTTCTTGTAGTCGATGGCGCCGTCGAATCCCAATTCATCGATCAGGAATTGGCACTTGTCCGCGCCGCCAGCGATGCCGACTACGCGGCAGCCCTTGATCTTGGCAATCTGCCCGGCAATGCTGCCCACCGCGCCGGCTGCGCCCGACAGCACCACGGTCTCGCCAGCCTTGGGTGCGCCGACGTCGAGCAGGGCGAAGTAAGCGGTCATGCCGGTCATGCCCAGCGCGGACAAGTAACGCGGCAGCGGTGCCAGTTTCGGATCGACCTTGTAGAAGCCACGCGGCTCACCGAGGAAATAATCCTGCACCCCCAGCGCCCCGTTGACGTAGTCCCCGACCGCGAACCCAGGGTTGTTCGAGGCCACGACCTTGCCGACACCCAGGGCGCGCATCACTTCACCCAGACCCACCGGCGGGATGTAGGACTTGCCCTCATTCATCCAGCCGCGCATGGCCGGGTCCAGCGAGAGGTATTCGTTTTTGACCAGGATCTGACCCGCAGCCGGCTCGCCGACCGGTACTTCCTGATAGGTGAAGGTCTCGCGGGTAGCCGCGCCAACGGGACGCTTGGCAAGCAGGAACTGGCGGTTGGTCTGGGTAGTCATGACAGGCGCTCAAGATGAATGAAGCCTTGTTGATAGCCCTTCATGGGCGATGCCGCAAGTTTGGCTGATACGGCGAATGCAGGTTGATCCAGAGCAGTGATAGTTAGTACGGCAGTCCCATCACTGCAACTCATGGGGGTTCAACCGGCCTTTTGATAGTGCTGCCGCGACAGGGCTCGCCGTGGCTAGACTGAAAAAATCCGATCTCCCGTAAACTTCTCTTCGAGGACATAACAATGAGCATGACGTTTTCCGGCCAGGTCGCCGTAGTGACGGGCGCCGCCAACGGTATTGGTCGCGCGACTGCCCAGGCGTTCGCCGCCGAGGGCTTGAAGGTGGTTGTGGCTGACATGGATACGGCAGGCGGCGAGGGGACGGTGGCGTTGATTCGGACGGCGGGCGGCGAAGCGACCTTCGTGCGCTGCAACGTCACTGTGGAAAACGACGTGAAAAACCTGATGGCGGAGGTGGTCAATACCTACGGCCGTCTCGACTATGCCTTCAACAATGCCGGTATCGAGATTGAAAAGGGCAAGCTGGCCGAAGGCACCGTCGACGAGTTCGATGCGATCATGGGCGTCAACGTCAAAGGTGTCTGGTTATGCATGAAGTACCAATTGCCGCTGCTGCTGGCCCAGGGGGGCGGCGCCATCGTCAATACCGCCTCGGTGGCCGGTCTCGGTGCCGCGCCGAAAATGAGTATCTACGCCGCCTCCAAGCACGCGGTGATCGGCCTGACCAAATCGGCGGCCATTGAATACGCCAAGAAAAAGATCCGGGTCAACGCGGTATGCCCGGCGGTGATCGACACCGACATGTTCCGTCGCGCCTATGAAGCCGACCCGAAGAAAGGCGAGTTCGCCAATGCCATGCACCCGGTGGGCCGTATCGGCAAGGTCGAGGAAATCGCCAGCGCGGTGCTGTACCTGTGCAGCGATGGCGCAGCGTTCACCACCGGGCACTCACTGGCTGTGGATGGTGGGGTTACGGCGTTCTGAAGCCACGCGCTGATACGCGGTCAAAATCGAACCTGTGGGAGCGAGCCTGCTCGCGAAGAGGGAGTGTCAGGCAACATCAATGTTGTCTGATACACCGCTTTCGCGAGCAGGCTCGCTCCCACAGGTTTTTCCTTTTCTGGAATAGGGCCTTTCCATGGTTCCTTGGAGACGGCTGGCAGTGTGTTTCAAATGATTGAAACCGGTGATCCTGACGGCGTTGTCGCACATCCCGGCCAACACTCCTGTGATTTACTGGTTTGCGCAAACCAACAGGAGTTGCTCGCTCATGGAATTGAGAATCGATCGACGGGCCTTGGTGCCAGTCGTGCAGCAAATCGTTGACGCGTTAACCTGCTGGATCCGTTGCAATGACGTAGCCCCCGGCACGCGTTTGCTTTCCGTGCGGAAAATCGCGCACATCAATTTGCTCAGTCAATCTTGTGTCGTCGAAGCCTGTGAGCGATTGGTCGTAAAAGGGGTGCTGGAGTCGCGTCATGCCGCCGGTTACGTCGTGGCTTCTCCAGTTTCGAGCTCGGCGCGGCAAACGCACACGCCCTTGTGCCAGTTGCCATTGGGCGATGGCGGCTTGCCCGAAAGCTGGCGCGAGACGGACGATCTGGCGTACGCAATCCGAGAGGTCAGTCGCACTGACATGGCCAGTTTGTTCAACTACAGTTCGCCGTTGGGCCTGCCCGCTTTGCGTCAACAGATACTGAAGTGGCTGAAACAGCGGAAAATCAATGTCGAAGACAGTCGAATCCTGACGACGGCGGGGGCCAGTCAGGGGCTGGACCTGATCGTGCGGACGCTGTTTAAACCGGGAGACTGCGTGGTGGTGGAAAGCCCCGGTTACCCAGCGTTGTTCGATCTGCTCAACCTGCACGGTATCAGCATGCTTGAGGTCCCACGAACTCCCTGCGGGCCGGACCTGGCCGCGTTGGAAGCGCTGATGCTCAAGCACCGTCCTCGCGGATTGTTCATCAACAGCTTCCATCACAATCCGACCGGTTGCAGCCTGACGCCCGAGGTGGCGCAGCGGGTTTTGCACATGGCGAAAGAACGGGGCGTGCAGGTGATCGAAGACGATGTTTATGCGGACCTGCACAGCGGCCCCGGCAAGCGCCTTGCCGCACTGGATGACGGAGTGATCTATGTAGGCAGCTATTCAAAAACCCTCAGCAGTTCCTTGCGGGTCGGTTTTGTAGTCGCCAGTGTCCAGATGATTGTGCGATTGGCCGAGGTCAAGATGATCAGCAGCATGGGCGCCTCGCGATTTTGCGAGTCGGTGGTGGCCTGCCTGTTGGCTAACGGCACCTATCGCCAATTGGTGCAGCGTCAGCGGCAGCGCTTGAACAGTGAACGCCAGGTGATATTGCAACTGCTCGAAGACGCCGGGTGGGAGGTGTTTGGCAAGCCTGTAGGAGGCCTGTTCATCTGGGCGCGGTCGCGGATGCAGGACGACGCTCAAGTGCGGGTTCAGGCCCGACGCTTCGGCGTCTTGCTGTCATCGACGACGGCCTTTAGCCCCACCGGCGCGGCCACTGACTGGCAGCGCATCAATGTGGCCTGTGCTTGTGATCCGCGAGCCCGGGCGTTTTTTCAGGCTACCGCTCCGGATCGACCTCAAGCGTTCTGAAAACGACGCAGACGTAGCTTTTTGCCATTATTCCGACGCCAGAGACTTGTGTTGCCACAGGCCCATTGCGAATCTCCGTCTACAGACTATGGCAGGGGACTAAGTGCAATGATTTCGGCCGTGCAAGGACGTTTTGCCAACCTCGGTATGGCAAAAAAACTGGGTATCGGGTTTGTGCTGGTGCTGTTGTTGACCGCCCTGGTGGCGGCTATCGGCGTGTGGTCCCTGCAAACCATCAGCCAGCGCTTCGACGGGCTCAAGCAGATGTCGTCGCTCAACAGCGGTTTGCTGAAGGTACGCCTGCTGGAGCAGGAGTATGCCTTGCACGGCAACTCGAAAACCGCTGACGCCCTGCACGAAGGCGTTGATGGCTTGATCGCCCTGGCCAACCAGCTCAAGACTGAATCTGCTGCGAACGTGCCGGTGATGAATGATGTCGAGCAGTCTCTCGGCGCCTACCGCAAGGCGTTCGACGAGTTTGTCTCGCTCAGTCAGGCCAAGGACCTGGCGCTGGAAATGGCCAGTTGGTCGGTCTCCAGCGTGGCCAATAACCTCGACGTGCTGCAGGCCGGGCTGGCCGATGACGGTACCTACACCCTGAAAAACTCAGAGGGCAAGGACGGTGCGCAATTCATCGAACAGGCCAGTCAGGTCAGTCAGGTGTCCCGGTTGATGCTGCAAGCCATGAACGAAGCGCGTGTGCGCCTGGACCAGAGCCGCAAGGGCGATGACAGCGCGGGGCAAGGCAAGATCGAGCAGGCGAGCCAGGCGTTGACCCAGGCCGAACAACTGAAAACCACGGTCAAGGATGAGGGGTACCAGACAGTCCTCAATGAAGTGATCGGCCATATCTCCAGTTTCAGCGACAAACTCGCCGAGTACACCGGCCTGCTGGAGCAGGAAAAGACCGTCTATCAGCAACTGCATCAACGCGCGGCCCAGGTGGTGGAGCGGGTCGATCAAGCCTATGTCGCCGAAGACCGGTCGATGCAGACTGAGCTGAAAAAGAACTCAATCTTGATCATCGGCTCTTCGGCACTGGCGTTGCTGGTTGGATTGATTGCAGCCTGGGTGATTACCCGGTTGATCGTGGGGCCGCTGCGCAGTGTGATTCGTGTGGCACAGCAGATTGCCTCAGGGGATTTGAGCGGGACGGTCGAAGTGACCCGTCGGGACGAAATCGGCCAGTTGATGCAGGCGATGCAGCAGATGGGGGCGGGATTGAGCCGCATTGTCAGTGGTTTGCAGGCGGGTATCGAACAGTTGGCCACTTCCGCGCAATCGCTCTCAGCGGTGACTGAGCAGACCAATCTTGAGGTCAGCAGCCAGAAGGAAGAAACCGAACAGGTCGCGACCGCAATGAACCAGATGACCGCCACCGTGCACGACGTGGCGCGTAACGCGGAAGAAGCCGCCGTGGCGGCGCAAACGGCGGACGGCAAGGTCGAAAGTGGCCAGCTTGTGGTGCGCCAGAGCATGGCCCGGATCGAACAACTGGCGGATTCGGCGACCTCGGCCAGTTCAAGCATCGAGAGCCTGAGCGCGGAAATCCAGAACATCGGCACCGTACTCAGTGTCATCAAAAGCGTGGCCGAACAAACCAACCTGCTGGCACTCAACGCGGCCATCGAGGCCGCACGGGCCGGCGAGCAGGGCAGGGGGTTTGCGGTGGTCGCCGATGAAGTGCGCGCACTGGCCAAACGGACCCAGCAATCGACCGAGGAAATCGAGCGATTGGTCAGCGCCTTGCGTTCGGCGGCGCAGACGTCGGTGCAGCAGATTCAGAGCAGTGGCGACCTGGTGAAACTGGCGGTCAGTGATGCGCTCCAAACCGAAAGTGCGCTGGGCAGTATTGCGGCGGCGGTGTCGTTGATTCAGCAGATGAACCAGCAGATCGCTGCCGCTGCCGAGGAGCAGAGTTCGGTGGCCGAGGAAATCAACCGCAGTGTCACGAGCATTCGTGCCAGTGCGGATCAATCTTCGCTGGCGATGCAGGGAAATGCGGCGTCGAGTATCGAGCTGGCGCAGTTGGGGGTTGAGTTGAAGGGGATGGTGGGGCATTTCAGGCTTTAATAGCTACACCGCCGGACCCTGTAGGAGCGAGCCTGCTCGCGATGGACGTGAACGATGACGAGGGCAGCCAGGATGAACGCGGCGGCGCTCTGACGTTCATCGCGAGCAAGCTCGCTCCTACACAGAGCAAAAAAAAGCCACCGGTCTCGGTGGCTTTTTTGCATTTGTTCGATGATCAGTCGTAGATCACTTTCTTCTTCCAGTCCGCATCGGCCTCGACGTCTTTGAGGCCCTCTGTCAATTGGTTCACTTCGCCTTCAACCGGGGCGATGCGATCCATGACTTGTGCGTTCGCACGGGCCAGGAGTTTTTCCAGGTATTCCAGTTGTTCGGCATAGATTTGTGGCTCCTGCTGCTTGCGCAGGTATTGCACCCCGCGTTCGAACGCCAGGCGCGCCTGGCCCGGCTGGTTCTGTTGCAGGGAATGCTGGCCAAGGTTGTTGAAGAATTCGATGTGCAACAGCACCAGAATATGGCGGACCTCGCGGATCCAGCGCTTGGCTTCGTTGGGCGGCAGGAAGCCGTCCTGTGCCGCGCGGGTGATCTGGCCGTGCAGGGCTTCAAGCAGGAAACGCACGTCCTTGGCCTTGGCCTCTGTCTGGATCGGTGCCGGCGGGTTGTTGACCGGGATCGATTCGCCTTGGGCTACCAGAGCCTCAAGCTCGGTAATCCGTGCCTTGAGGTTGGAGCTGGTCTTTTCCAGATTCAGCAAGCGCTGGCAGACATTCAATTCCAGACGGGTGAGCAGCAGCTTGAGTGCCGGTGTCATCAACTGACCGGGGAAGGTTTCGGTGATCTCGCCGCAACGACGCAGGCGGTCGTTGAGTTCAACCTTGGTACGGGCCCTTTCCAGCTTATTGTTTTCCACCACATGGTTGATGTAGCCAATGGCGATCAATAATGCGATCCCGGCTACAACGAGCAGGGTGATCATGAGTGGTGTCACCGGTAAGACCTCTTATAGGGTTCGCGTGCGAGTGTAGTGGCTTGGCATTTAAGCGCCTAGGGCCGCTCGACGAGTTGGTTCGACAAGGCTTAACCTGTATCGGCTGCAGCCTTGCTTTATAAATGCTGGCACTCACGGAGCAGATTGCCATCACTCATCATGGACTATAGCGTCTTGGCGGGCGTCAGAATATAGGCGCCAAACACCGGGCAGCGGAAAATCCGGATGGGTGCCAAAAAGCAGGGCCAAGTCATTGATTTAAAAAAATTTAATACAGGGGGTTGACGACCTCTCAATCCATCCATAGAATGCGCGCCACTTGCAGCGTAAAGCACACAGCGAAACGAAGCAGGGAGTGAATGTTGTAGTGTGTCCCCTTCGTCTAGTGGCCTAGGACACCGCCCTTTCACGGCGGTAACAGGGGTTCGAGTCCCCTAGGGGACGCCAATGCGGGAATAGCTCAGTTGGTAGAGCACGACCTTGCCAAGGTCGGGGTCGCGAGTTCGAGTCTCGTTTCCCGCTCCAATTTTAAACAGCGTTGCCTTCGGGCAGGGCTGAGTGAAACCAGAACCAAGTCTTAGGATGCGGTTCTGGACACCGAAACACACACCATGTGTTCCGGGTAGCGTGTCCCCTTCGTCTAGTGGCCTAGGACACCGCCCTTTCACGGCGGTAACAGGGGTTCGAGTCCCCTAGGGGACGCCATTTGCGGGAATAGCTCAGTTGGTAGAGCACGACCTTGCCAAGGTCGGGGTCGCGAGTTCGAGTCTCGTTTCCCGCTCCATATTTAACGAAAACGCCGCTCAATCGAGCGGCGTTTTTGTTTGTGCGTGATTTGTATCCAGCAGAAAAAAGAGCCCGCCAGTCAGACTGAGCGGGCTCTTTGCATTTCCGGCGATGTTACATCGACAGGATCAACCGCCCTGCAAACAGGATAAGAATCACGCCCATGGTGCGTTCGAACCAGTGCCCCATGCGCAGGAACAGCAACCTCACCTTGCTGCTTGAAAAGAACAGCGCAACGATCACAAACCATGATGCGTTCACAAAGCACATCCAGATACCGTACAGCGCCTGAATTTCCAGCGGTGTGGTGGTACTGATGAGGGTGGTGAAAATCGCCAGGAAAAACAGGGTAGCCTTCGGATTGGTGGCGTTGGTCAGAAAACCCGTACTGAATGCCTTTAGTAGTGTTTGTTCAATGACCGGCTCATCCGCATCGTTTTCGCCTTCAAGCACGGATTTGGGTTTGCTGCGCAGCAGGCTGATGCCCAGGTACAGAATATAGGCACCACCGATAACCTTGGCCACGGTCAGTAACCAGGGCGTTGTGTGCATCAACGCCCCGACGCCCAGCAGGGTGTACAGCACATGCACGGAAATGCCGGCACCAATGCCCAGCGCCGTGCAGATACCCACCCAGCGGCCAAAACGCACACTCTGGCGGATGGTTACGGCGAAATCCGGACCGGGGGCGACGACGGCCAGGAAATGGATCGTCGCCAGCGCCAGAAACTCGCCCAGGTAATTCGAAAACTGCATTTCAACTCCAGAAAGTAAGGGGTGAGGCGTTGCCGCGATAGCCGACAAAGAATGAAAGGCTCAATCGTGGATCGGCCACACCCGGCGTCACCGAGTGCATGCGGCGCGAATTGAACATGATGAAATCGCCTGGTTCGGGGCGAATCTCCAGGGTCGGAGTACCCAACAGGGCCGGATCGATGCCGTAACTGTCGCCGCGCATTTCGTCGAATTGTTCCGGGGATATGTCGTGGTCCCACATCTGTAGAACACCGCCTTCGGTGGGCATGTTCAGGTAGACGTTGCAGGCAAATTGCGCTTCCAGGCTCCTGGCTTGAAAACTGTCCGGGGCGTCCTTGGCGAAAATGTCGTGATGGGCGAGAAAACACACGCCGGGTTTCACCACCCGGGACAGTCCGACATACATCTTGCGGCCATAGAGGTTTTCCAGATGCGCACCCGCTGGCCAGGACTCATCGAGCATGCAGCGCAAAGTGTCGACCGGGGATGAGTAAGGCGCACAGCGGTTGCGCAATTCCGCGATGTTGCGGGTAGCGCGCTCGAAGTAATCCTCGATCAGCAGCGGCTGGTTTTCCGCTTCATAAAACGCCATGCCGATGCGACCGATGCTCGGCGCGTTGATATAGCCTTCAAAACCCGGCGCGAGGATCTTGTCGCCGATCTCGATCGCCAGCGGCGGGGCCAGCCAGCCTTTGATGCGGATGGCGAGGATTTCTTCGTTGGCCAGCTTTTTTATGCACGTCTCATCGAGACATTCGGCGTCGAGCATCATGTCTTGGGTCCATCCAGAGAAGCGTTAACGCAGCCTGCGAATGCAGGCTCCTGCTGTATCGGGCGATGCCGGCAGCGGCATCGCCGGAAAACTCAGTCCACGCGGTAGTGGACGGACAGCGTCCCTTTCTTGTGCGAAAGGGATTCGATCGTGACCGCGCCCAGATCCTTCAGGCTACGTACATGGGTGCCGCCGCAACCGTAGGCGGGCAGCTCACCGAAACCGATTTCCCGGGCACCTTCGCGCGACGAGGTCAGGCGCGGCAGGTCATGGGCGATCCACTGTGCAAGGCCGTGCTGCAGCGTTTGCACATCAACTTCCTGTGCGCAGTCCGCCGGTTTGAACTGCACTCTTGCTTCGCCCGGCCAGTGTTGTGCCTTGATCGGCATCCAGCCCATGGCCTGGACGAAGTGACCGATCAGGTGACCGGCGGAATGCATGCGCGTATTGAACCGGCGCCGTTCTTCGTCGACGCGAATCTGCGTCATGCCGGGTTCTACCGGGCGGTCGACGAAGTGGACGATCCGGTCCGGGTCCTGCACCACACGCAGTACCCGGCTTTCGCCGATCCAGCCGGTGTCACAGGGTTGTCCGCCACCTTGGGGGTGAAAAAGCGTTGCACGCAACACCACGGCGAATTCGTGCTCGTAGGGCGTGCATTCGAGGATTTCCACATTGGCCTTGAGGTCATCGCTGTGGAAAAAGAGGCGCAGCGTCATATTGCAGGCTCACATAAATGTTTCTAATTTTTATTATATGGAGCGTGCTGGTGCGTGATAATCCGGTCAAACATCAAAGGACTGTTGCTTCGTGAGCATAAATCTTCCACTACCGCTGCTGGGTGAAATGGCGATTTTCGTCAAAGTCGTCGAGACCGGCAGTTTTTCCGAAGCGGCCCGCCAACTGGGTTCTTCGCCTTCGGCGGTGAGTCGCAGTATTTCGCGACTGGAGAAGGCGCTGGCGATACGTCTGCTGCAACGAACCACGCGCAAACTGCGCCTGAGCGATGGTGGCGAGGAAGTGTTCAAGCGTTGTCAGGACATGGTCAGCGCGGCCCGGTCGGTGATGGAAATCAGTGGTCAGTTCACTGAGGAACCCGAGGGAGTGGTGCGTATCAGCGTCCCGAAAGCGGTTGGCCGAATCGTGATTCACCCGCATATGCCGGAGTTTCTGCGCCGTTATCCCAAAGTGGATGTGGAGATGTTGCTCGAGGATCGTCAGGTGGATCTGATCGACGATCACGTCGACCTGGCGATTCGTATCACCGATCGGCCGCCAGCGGGGCTGGTGGGGCGGCAATTGCTGACTATCGACCATTTGCTCTGTGCGACACCGCAGTATCTGGCCGAGCACGGAACGCCGACTCATCCCCATGACTTGCTCAACCACAGTTGCCTCTACCTGGGTGAAACGCCGAGCGATGCGCGCTGGAAGTTCAAGAAGGGCAACAAATCTGTGACTGTTGGTGTACGTGGGCGATATGCCGCCAATCATACGGGCGTACGTTTCGGTGCCGTATTGCAGCACATCGGCATTGGCAGCCTGCCATATTTCACGGCGCGGCGTGCCCTGGAGAAGGGGTTGATGGTGCAAGTGCTGCCGGACTGGACCTTTCTGGCGTCCTACCACGGAGGTGCCTGGTTGCTGCATTCGCCAACCCGATACCTGCCACCCAAGCTACGGGTGTTGATCGATTACCTGGTGGAGTGTCTGGAGAAGGAGCCGACGTTGGGGCGGCCGGGCAAGTCGAGCCCTCCGAATATTGCCGTTTCGGAGTATGAATTGCCTGAAAGTGATGGGTTATTCTGACCGGCCTCTTCGCGGGCAAGTCGGGTCGCCGCATCGCTTGCTCCCACAAGGGCTGTGTGGTGCACAAAGTTTGCGGTGCGCTCCTATCCTGTGGGAGCAAGGCTTGCCCGCGATGGCGTCCTCGGCAACCCACAAAAAAGGCCCGCATGTTCACCAGGCGGGCCTTTTGTGTTTCTGACCGTGGATCAGTGCTTGCTGTCCTGGTTCGACAATGCCAGCAGCTGTTTTTCCTGATTCCAGTCAAAGGGTTCGTCGTTCTGTTCGGCTTCGAAGCGACGTTCTTCCAGTGCCTGGTACAGGTCGATTTCATCATCGGGCATGTAATGCAGGCAGTCGCCGGCGAAGTACCACAGCAGGTCGCGTGGGACCAGGTGGGCGATTTGCGGATAGCGGGTGATCACCTGGCACAGGATGTCCTGGCCTAGGTATTGGCTTTCGATCGGGTCGACCGGCAGCAGGGCAAGCAGTTCGTCAAAACGCTCCAGGAACAAGGCATGGCTTTCGTCGGGAACCTGCTCGGCCTCACCCACGGCGACCAGGATGCTGCGCAGGTGGTCGAGCAAAACGAGATGATCGGCAACGATGTTGGACACGAGATAAGTCCTCAAGAGCAAAACGGGCGCGGGAGTATAAAGCTCCTGCGCCCTTTTTTACATGCCACACAAGGTTGGCTGGATCAGCGGACCTTCTCCTCGGTCAGCGCTATTTCCTTTTTATCGAAATCATCGACATCGATCACCTTGCGCCGTGCCGCCTCGGCCTCACGCAGGGTGTGTGCTTCGCCCGGTTGCAGTACTCCAGCTTCCAGCGCGGCATCGATGACATGCTCGCCGGCCACCGGTTTGACCTGACCGCTCTTGAGCGCCACGTGCAGTTTCTTTTGCAAGGGTTGTGCAGCGTTCAACAGATTGCAGGCGTGTTGCAGGGCGCCGACCGGATCTTCGTTCGATTGCGGGCGGTAGCAACCCCAAAGCACTTCTTCGAGGGTGGGATCGCCCTTGGCGCGACCGATCACCCCTGCGACCGCGGCACCGAGTTTGTCCGACGGCCCTTTGTGGCGGCGACCGAACGGGAACACGATCACCCGCAACAGGCACGCCATTACTTTGTTCGGGAAATTGTTCAGCAGTTCATCCATGGCCCGTTCGGCCTGGCCGAGACTTTCCTCCATGGCCCAGCAAAACAGCGGTTGCATGTGCTCCGGCGTATCAAGGTCGTTGTAGCGTTTGAGCGCGGCGCTGGCCAGGTACAGATTGCTCAATACATCGCCGAGCCGCGCCGAGAGACGTTCGCGACGTTTCAGTTCACCACCCAGCAACATCATGCTGAGATCGGCCAGTAGTGCGAAGGCGGCAGCCTGACGGTTGAGGGCACGGAAATAGCCCTGGCTGAGCTTGTCGCCCGGCACGTGTTCCAGATGACCGAAGCCGAGGTTGAGCACCAGCGTGCTGGCCGCGTTGCCCACGGCAAAACCGATGTGCCTGAGCAGCAGGTTGTCGAACTCGGTCAGTGCCTGATCCTTGTCCTCTCGGGTGGCCAGCGCCATTTCCTTGAGCACGAAGGGATGGCAACGGATGGCACCTTGGCCGAAGATCATCAGATTACGCGAGAGAATGTTCGCGCCTTCTACGGTGATGCAGATGGGTGCGCCTTGCCACATGCGTCCGAGATAATTTTTCGGCCCCATGATGATCGCCTTGCCACCATGCACATCCATCGCATGGCTGATGCACTCGCGACCGCGTTCGGTAAGTTGGTACTTGAGAATCGCCGACAGCACCGACGGTTTCTCACCCAGGTCCACCGCGTTGGCGGTCAGCATGCGCGCGGCGTCCATCATCCAGGCGTTGCCGCCGATGCGGGCCATGGCTTCCTGAATGCCTTCGAACGCCGCAATCGGCACATTGAACTGCTCGCGTATCTGCGCGTACTGCCCGGTCACCAGGCTGGTGAACTTGGCCATGCCGGTGCCCACCGCCGGCAGGGAGATCGAGCGCCCCACCGAAAGGCAATTCATCAGCATCATCCAGCCCTTGCCGAGCATTTCCTGGCCGCCGATCAGGAACTCCAGTGGTACGAACACGTCCTTGCCGGAGTTCGGGCCATTCATGAAGGCAGCACCCAGAGGCAAGTGCCGGCGACCGATTTCCACACCGGCAGTGTCGGTTGGAACCAGTGCCAGGCTGATGCCCAGGTCTTCTTTCTCACCCAACAGATGATCGGGGTCGTAGGCCTTGAACGCCAGGCCGAGCAGGGTGGCCACCGGGCCAAGGGTGATGTAGCGCTTTTCCCAGTTCAGGCGCAGGCCCAGGGTTTCCTGGCCTTCCCATTCACCCTTGCAGATCACCCCGGTGTCGGGCATGCCGCCGGCGTCGGAACCGGCCAGTGGCCCGGTCAGGGCAAAACACGGAATGTCGTCGCCGCGCGCCAGGCGTGGCAGGTAATGATTGCGCTGTTCGTCGGTGCCGTAGTGAAGCAGCAGTTCGGCCGGACCGAGGGAGTTGGGGACCATCACGGTGGAGGCGAGATCACCACTGTGGCTCGCCAGTTTCATCGCCACTTGCGAGTGGGCATAGGCCGAGAAACCCTTGCCGCCAAACTCCTTGGGAATGATCAGGGCGAAGAAGCCATTGTCCTTGATGTAGGTCCAGGCCTCGGCCGGCAGGTCCATGGTTTGACCGAGTTGCCAGTCGCTGACCATGGCGCAGAGTTCTTCGGTCGGGCCGTCGATGAACGCTTGTTCTTCTTCGCTCAATTGCGCCTTCGGGTAGGACAGCAGCTTGTTCCAGTCCGGACGCCCGCTGAACAGTTCTCCATCCCACCACACGGTGCCGGCTTCAATGGCGTCGCGTTCGGTTTGCGACATGGGCGGCAGGGTTTTCTGGAACCAGTTGAACATCGGCGCGCTGAAGAATTTGCGGCGCAGATCAGGCAATAACAGCGGTGCGGCCACGGCGGCGATCAGCACCCAGAAAATCAGCAGCAGCCAGCCCGGTGCGCGACTGAATGCGCCCATTGCCAGCAAGTAGACAGCCACAATGCCCAAGGCAGGCAGCGGCGCGACACGACGGTGGGCTAAATAAGCTATCCCGACAACCAGAACCAGTATCCACAACAGCAGCATATTTAATCCTCCGTGAAACCAGGGCGAACCAACCCACAGAGCTTAGACGGCATCCGTGAAACAGGGTGGTCGGGGCGAGGTGATTGAAAACGTGGGAAACTATGGATGATTTTGTAGGCCCGGATGAACGACAAACCGTGAAAAATCGTCCACAGAACGGGCGACAAAGCGTCCATATTTGGCCGAAACGTCGTTATCTCTGTGCTGAACCTCTCGCTAGACTCGGGGCTTCCCCAGGAGATTGCCCACATGCACGAGTACCTGAGCCCCGGCCGTTTCATCGATAGTGACCATCCCTCAGTGGTGGAGTTCGCCGAAAAACACCGTGGTGCCCGTCGCGACCCGATTGAGCAGGCGATCCATCTCTATTACGCAGTGCGCGAGGCGGTGCGCTACAACCCGTACACCTTCAGCCTCGATCCACAGACCCTGCGCGGCAGTTACGCACTGGCGACCGGGGAGAGTTATTGCGTGCCCAAGGCCGCGCTGTTGGCAGGCGCGGCGCGGCATTGCGGGATTGCGGCGCGCATTGGTCTGGCGGATGTGCGCAATCATTTATCGACGCCGCGCCTGCTCGAGTTGCTCAAGAGCGACGTGTTCGCCATGCACGGTTATACCGAGCTGTATCTGAACGGGCGCTGGGTCAAGGCCACGCCGGCGTTCAATCAAGGGTTGTGCGATTTATTCAATGTGGCACCGCTGGAGTTCGACGGAATAAACGACAGTGTCTTCCACCCCTTCAATCGCGACGGCGAGAAGCTGATGGAGTACCTGATCGACCACGGCCAGTTCACCGACGTGCCGGAAGCGTTCTTCTTCGAGCATCTGCGCAAGTGCTATCCGCATCTGTTCGGCGGGCAAACACAACCACTGCTGGGGGACATGCAGAGCGATTTGAGTCGCGCCTGATCCGGCGTATGCTGCCTGCGAATTCATCAATCGAGAGGCGGTCATGCTGAAGATCTGGGGTCGGAAAAATTCGTCGAATGTCAGAAAACCATTGTGGGCCGCCGAAGAACTTGGCCTGGCCTATGAAGCCATCGATGCGGGCGGCGCTTTTGGCGTCGTCGATACGCCCGAGTACCGCGCCATGAACCCCAATGGCCGCGTTCCGGTGATCGAAGACGACGGTTTCGTGTTGTGGGAATCCAATGCCATCGTTCGTTACCTGTTGGCCAGGCATGCAGCGGATACCCCGTGGTACCCGGCGGATTTACAGGCGCGGGCCACTGCCGACAAGTGGATGGACTGGACCACCTCCAGTTTTGCAGGTCCCTTCCGCACCGTGTTCTGGGGCGTCTTGCGTACCCCCGCAGATCAGCAGGACTGGCCCGCCATCAAGGCGGCGATCACGGAGTGCGACACACTGCTGGCAATGGCCGATCAGGCGCTGGCCGCCAAGCCCTACCTGTCCGGTGAGCAGATCGGCATGGGTGACATTCCCCTGGGCAGTTTTATTTATGCCTGGTTCGAGATGCCGATCGAGCGTGCACCGCAGCCGCATCTGGAGGCTTGGTACGCAAGGTTGAAACAGCGTCCGGCCTATCGCAAGGCGGTCATGACCGCGTTGACTTAATACTCACTATCGACACACTTGACTGTACTTGTGTGGCGGCGACAAGCACCATTGTGCTAATGCGTTGCGGTTGCGTTGATTGCCGCCCACCGTTACTTATCCCTTTCTTTCCTTCTTGGTGCGTAAATCCGATATGAGTTCCGCTCTGTCCATCCGGCAGCTAACCAAAACCTACGGCAACGGTTTCCAGGCCTTGAGTGGTATCGATCTGGACGTCGCCGAAGGTGACTTTTTCGCCTTGCTCGGCCCGAACGGCGCTGGCAAATCCACGACCATCGGCATCCTCTCGACCCTGGTGAACAAGACCAGCGGCACGGTGAATATCTTCGGTCACGACCTGGACAAGAACCCGGCGGCGCTCAAGCGTTCCATCGGCGTGGTGCCCCAGGAATTCAACTTCAACCAGTTCGAAAAGACCTTCGACATCGTCGTGACCCAGGCCGGTTACTACGGCATTCCCGCGAAAGTCGCCAAGGAACGCGCCGAGCAATACCTGACCCAGCTCGGCTTGTGGGACAAGCGCGATGTGCCGTCGCGCTCGCTGTCCGGCGGCATGAAGCGCCGGTTGATGATCGCCCGCGCGCTGGTTCACGAACCGCGCCTGTTGATCCTCGACGAACCGACTGCCGGGGTGGACATCGAACTGCGTCGCTCGATGTGGACCTTCCTCACCGAGCTGAACAAGAAGGGCATCACCATCATCCTCACCACCCATTATCTGGAGGAGGCTGAGCAGTTGTGCCGCAACATCGGCATCATCGACCACGGCACCATCGTCGAAAACACCAGCATGAAGCAGCTCCTGAGCCAACTGCATGTCGAGACCTTCCTGCTGGATTTGAAGAGCAGCCCGAGTGCACCACCTCAACTGATCGGCTACCCATCACGGTTGCTCGATGGTCACACCCTGGAAGTGCAGGTCGACAAAAGCATGGGCATCACTGCGCTGTTCACCCAGCTTGCCCAGCAGAACATCGAAGTGTTGAGCCTGCGTAACAAAACCAATCGCCTCGAGGAGTTATTCGTGTCCCTGGTGGAGAAAAATCTGTCGAAGGTGGCGGTATGAGTTCCGAGCTGCAACCCAACCTCGTAGCCCTCAACACCATCGTTTACCGAGAGGTCCGGCGCTTTACCCGGATCTGGCCGCAGACACTGCTGCCGCCGGCCATCACCATGGTTCTGTATTTCGTGATCTTCGGTAACCTGATCGGTCGGCAGATCGGTGATATGGGTGGCTTCACCTATATGGAGTACATCGTGCCGGGGCTGATCATGATGTCGGTGATCACCAACTCCTACGGCAACGTGGTGTCGAGTTTCTTCGGCAGCAAGTTCCAGCGTTCCATCGAAGAACTGATGGTGTCGCCGGTCTCGCCGCACACCATCCTGATCGGCTACACCCTGGGTGGCGTGCTGCGCGGGTTGATGGTCGGGATCATCGTGACGCTGTTGTCGCTGTTCTTCACCCATTTGCAAGTGCATCACCTGGGCGTGACCATTCTGGTGGTGGTGCTGACGGCGACGATCTTCTCGCTGCTGGGTTTCATCAACGCGGTGTTTGCGCGCAATTTCGACGACATCTCGATCATCCCGACCTTCGTGCTGACGCCGCTGACGTACCTGGGCGGGGTGTTTTACTCGATCTCGCTGCTGCCGCCGTTCTGGCAGACCGTGTCCCTGGCCAACCCGGTGCTGCACATGGTCAACGCGTTCCGCTACGGCATCCTTGGCGTGTCGGATATCCGCATCAGCATTGCGATTACGTTCATGCTGGTGGCGACCGTGATTCTGTATTTCGGTTGTGCGCGGTTGCTGGTGAGCGGGCGGGGGATGCGCACGTAATATCAATGGCTGCATTCCCCCTGTGGGAGCAAAGCTTGCTCGCGATGACGGTAGTCCAGTCATCAATGATGTCGCCTGATACTTTGCAATCGCGAGCAAGCTTTGCTCCTACAGGGTGTGCATTCACCACAAAAAACGGCCTCCCAATTGGAGGCCGTTTTGCATTCTCACATCCTGCTTTGCTTGCGCCGCTTCCACTGTCGCGCCACCCACCAGCGCCAATACATCATCACCAGACAATAGGCCAGCGCCCCAAGCACCAATCCCGTCACTACGGACCCCAGCAAAAACGGCTGCCACAAGGTCGAGAGCTCACCGCTGATCCATTCCCAGGTCAATTCGTCGGGCAGGTGTCGGGCGGGAACGTCCATCAGCCAGGCACCGGTCTGGTAGGTGCAGTAGAACACGGCGGGCATGGTGATCGGGTTGGTCAGCCAGACCAGGCTGACGGCAATCGGCATGTTGCCGCGCACGACGATCGCGAGGATGGCGGCGACCAGCATCTGCAACGGAATCGGCAGGAACGCCGCGAACAGACCGACCGCCATGGCACGGGCGACGGAATGGCGGTTGAGGTGCCAGAGGTTCGGGTCATGCAGCAGCGTGCCGAGAAAGCGTAAGGACTTGTGTTCCCTGATGCTGGTCGGATCTGGCATGTAACGTTTGAATAAGCGCCGGGGCATAAGGCTTCTCGGTCGGTTCAGGCGGCAAGTATGTCTGGATTCTATGAACCGCCCATTCAGACTTTGTGACAATTGATAACGACGGTCGTGCGCTCGACTGGCTATTCCTAGGGACGGGACTCTCAAGGACGGGCGTATGCGCACAGGGATGGCGGCGTTGGCGCTGGGTTTGCTGGCCCTGCGTTTTTTACCGGCGTTGCCGTCGGTCGGGTGGTGGCTGTTGATGCCGGTGGCGGGTTTGATGTTGCTGCCGTTCAGGACGTATCCGGTGGCGTTTTTCCTGTTCGGTTTGAGCTGGGCCTGTGCGCAGGCGCAATGGGCGCTGGATGATCGATTGCCGTCGAGTCTGGATGGCGAAACGCGCTGGATTGAAGGGCGGGTAACGGGATTGCCCCAGCACGGCGAGGCCGTCGTGCGATTCGAATTGGCCGATGCCCGGTCACGACACGCAAAGGTGCCGCGGCTCATGCGCCTGGCCTGGTACGACGGGCCGCCGGTGAACAGCGGTGAACGCTGGCGACTGGCGGTCAAGTTGAAGCGTCCTGCCGGTTTGCTCAATCCGCATGCCTTCGATCACGAGGCCTGGCTGCTGGTGCGTCGTATCGGCGCGACCGGGACTGTCAAGGACGGCGAGCGACTTTCCGAGGCACGATGGGCCTGGCGTGACGGTATTCGTCAGAAGTTGCAGACCGTGGATGCCCAGGGTCGAACCGGCGCGCTGACGGCATTGGTGCTGGGGGATGGTGCCGGGCTCAGTCGCGAAGACTGGCAAGTGTTGCAGGACACCGGGACCGTGCACCTGTTGGTGATTTCGGGGCAACACATCGGGTTGCTGGCGGGGCTGGTGTATTTGCTGATTGCCGGGCTTGCCCGTTATGGCCTGTGGCCAAACCGCCTGCCGTGGCTGCCCTGGGCCTGCGGTCTGGCATTCATGGCGGCCTTGGGTTATGGGCTGTTGGCCGGCTTCGAGGTGCCGGTGCGCCGTGCCTGCCTGATGATTGGTCTGGTGCTGTTGTGGCGTCTGCGATTTCGCCACCTCGGTGCCTGGTGGCCGCTGTTGCTGGCACTCAACGGCGTTTTGCTACTGGACCCGCTGGCCAGTCTGCAACCGGGATTCTGGTTGTCCTTCGGGGCGGTGGCGGTGCTGATCTTTACCTTCGGCGGTCGCCTGGGGCCCTGGCGATGGTGGCAAACCTGGACCCGCGCCCAATGGTTGATCGCCGTGGGCCTGGGTCCGTTATTGCTGGTGCTGGGGTTGCCGATCAGTCTCAGCGGACCGCTGGTCAATCTGCTGGCGGTGCCCTGGATCAGCCTGCTGGTGCTGCCACCAGCCTTGCTCGGGACCCTGCTGTTGCCCGTGCCTTATGTGGGGGACGGGCTGCTGTGGCTGGCCGGCGGAATGCTCGACTGGCTCTTCAAGGGGCTGACGGTGATGGCCGGGCAGATTCCCGCGTGGGTGCCCGTGGCGGTTCCCTGGTGGGCATGGAGCCTGGGGGCACTCGGCGCGATCCTGCTTTTGCTGCCCCAAGGCGTGCCGCTACGGCCCTTGGGTTGGCCTTTACTGCTGGTGCTGGTTTTTCCGACCCGACCCACCCTGCCTGAAGGCATGGCCGAAATCTGGCAGCTGGATGTGGGGCAGGGGCTGGCCATCCTGGTGCGCACTCGCCATCACGCGCTGCTCTATGACGCCGGGCCGCGTGTTGGCGATAACGATCTCGGTGAGCGTGTAGTACTGCCGACGTTGCGCAAACTGGGCGTGGACGGTCTTGACCTGATGCTGATCAGTCACGCCCACGCCGATCATGCCGGCGGGGCGCGGGCGGTCGCCAAGGGACTGCCGGTGAAGCGTGTCATCAGTGGCGAACCCGGGGAGCTGCCGACGGAACTGCAAGCCGGGGACTGCGAGTCCAGCCGGCAATGGACGTGGGACGGTGTGAACTTTGAACTCTGGCGATGGGCGGATGCCCGGGAAAGCAATCCAAAATCCTGCGTGCTGCAGATTGAAGCCAATGGCGAGCGATTGCTGCTGACCGGCGACATCGACACAGCGGCCGAACGAGCGCTGCTCGACAGTCCGTTGGCCGTGGCCACCGACTGGTTGCAATCGCCGCACCACGGCAGCCGCAGTTCGTCTTCCGCAGCGTTGCTCGCCACGTTGCAACCCAAGGCGGTGCTGATCTCCCGTGGCCAGGGCAATTCCTTCGGCCATCCCCATCCCTCCGTTATTGCACGCTATCGGGCCCGGGGCATGGCGATCCATGACAGCGCCGAACAGGGCGCCATCCGTCTGCAACTGGGGCACTTCAAACCGCCGTGGTCAATGCGTCAAGAACCGCGTTTCTGGCGCTCCGCGAAATGACCGCAGGTCATGAAAGCCCGACCGGATGCGACATCACGGTCTTCGGTGCGTCCAACCCCTATGTTAGAGTGGCGCACTTTTTCGAGGGGACTGTCACTGTGTGGGAATTGGTCAAATCCGGCGGCTGGATGATGCTGCCGATCATCCTGAGTTCCATCGCGGCAATGGCGATCGTTGCCGAGCGCCTCTGGACCCTGCGGGCCAGCCGCGTGACCCCGGAGCACTTGCTGGGTCAGGTCTGGGTGTGGATCAAGGACAAAAAACTCAATAAAGAAAAACTCAAGGAACTGCGCGCCAACTCCCCGCTGGGCGAGATCCTGGCGGCGGGCCTGGCCAACTCCAGGCATGGTCGCGAGATCATGAAGGAGTGCATCGAAGAGGCCGCCGCCCGGGTGATCCACGAGCTGGAGCGCTATATCAACGCGCTGGGCACCATCGCCGCCATGGCGCCGTTGCTGGGTCTGCTGGGCACCGTGTTGGGCATGATCGATATCTTCAGTTCGTTCATGGGCACGGGCATGACGACCAACGCTGCAGTGTTGGCCGGCGGCATTTCCAAGGCCTTGATTACAACGGCTTCCGGCCTGATCGTTGGTATCCCGTCGGTATTCTTCCACCGGTTTTTGCAACGGCGCATTGATGAACTCGTCGTAGGCATGGAGCAGGAAGCCATCAAGCTGGTTGAAGTGGTTCAGGGCGACCGTGACGTTGATCTGGCCGAGGGCAAAGCGTGAAGTTCCGTCGCAAACAGCGGGAGAACGTGGACATCAACCTCGTGTCGCTGATCGACGTGGTGTTTGTCCTGCTGCTGTTTTTCGTGGTGACCACCACGTTCACCCGTGAAACCCAGTTGCGTGTCGATCTGCCGGAAGCGGTCAGCGGTTCACCTGCCGAGGATCAGACCAAACAACTGGATATCGCCATCAGTGCTGACGGCGTGTTCTCGGTGAATAATCAGATTTTGCCGAAAAGTGATTTGGCGACCCTGATGGACGCGCTGCAGAAAGAGTCCAATGGCGATACCAGTCGACCGCTGTCCATCAGTGCCGACGGTAAATCCCAGCATCAGTCCGTGATCACCGCCATGGACGCTGCGGGCAAGCTCGGTTTC
Source organism: Pseudomonas sp. WPR_5_2 (assembly GCF_003634475.1). NCBI lineage: Bacteria > Pseudomonadati > Pseudomonadota > Gammaproteobacteria > Pseudomonadales > Pseudomonadaceae > Pseudomonas > Pseudomonas sp. WPR_5_2. The sequence continues at coordinate 453,769 of NZ_RBLA01000003.1, forward strand.
AGCCACTTGCGCATGACCACAGTCGAGGCGGCGCCGCCCGCGCCCTGATGGCCATGTCCGAACGCCTGCTCGCCGCGTGGTACCGGGGGCATCCGGCCCTGAAACTGCTGCAGCCACTGGAGTGGCTGTATCGACGCGTGGTCAACAACAAGCGCAAGCGCTTCCTGGCAGGCGAAGGTGCAATCTATCAGCCGCCGGTGCCGCTGATCGTGGTCGGAAACATCACGGTCGGCGGTACCGGCAAGACACCGCTGATCCTGTGGATGATCCAGCATTGCCAGCGTAGCGGCTTGCGGGTCGGCGTGGTCAGTCGCGGTTATGGTGCTAAACCACCGCAATTGCCGTGGCGGGTCGAAGCGGATCAAAGTGCAGGCGTTGCCGGCGACGAACCGCTGTTGATCGTCCAGCGCACTGGCGTCCCGTTGATGATCGACCCTGACCGCAGCCGCGCCGTCCAAGCCTTGCTGGCAAGCGAGCCGCTGGACCTCATCCTGTCCGATGATGGCATGCAGCATTACCGCCTGGCCCGGGATCTGGAGCTGGTGCTGATCGACGCTGCCCGTGGCCTGGGCAACCAGCGTTGCCTGCCTGCCGGGCCGTTGCGTGAACCGGTCGAGCGCCTGCAAAGTGTCGATGCGGTGCTTTATAACGGCGCCACGGCTGACCGTAGCGACGGTTTTGCCTTCCAGTTGCAACCGACGGCACTCATCAACCTGCGCAGCGGCGAACGACGTTCCCTCGAACACTTTCCCGCAGGCCAGGCGATGCATGCCGTGGCCGGGATCGGCAACCCCCGGCGTTTCTTCAAGACCCTCGAAACGCTACACTGGAAGCCAATCGCGCATCCATTCGCCGACCACGCCGAATACAGCGTGCAGGCCTTGAGTTTCACCCCGTCATTGCCGCTGGTGATGACTGAAAAGGACGCAGTGAAGTGCCGTGCTTTCGCCGCCGCCGATTGGTGGTACCTGGCGGTGGATGCTGTGCCGTCACCGGCTTTCGAGGCCTGGTTCGATACACAGTTGATGCGCCTGTTGCCGGCGCGTCTGTTGCCTTAAATCCGTTTTTATCCAGGGAATGTTCATGGACACCAAATTGCTCGACATCCTCGCTTGCCCGGTCTGCAAAGGCCCGCTCAAGCTCAGCGCCGACAAGACCGAGCTGATCAGCAAGGGCGCCGGCCTGGCGTACCCGATTCGCGACGGTATCCCGGTGATGCTCGAAACCGAAGCCCGCACCCTGACCACCGACGAGCGTCTGGATAAATGACCAAAGCCTTTACCGTTGTCATTCCTGCACGCTACGCCTCCACCCGTTTGCCGGGCAAACCGTTGCTGCTGATCGCCGGCAAGCCGATGATCCAGCACGTCTGGGAGCAGGCGAGCAAAAGCAGCGCCCAGCGCGTAGTGGTTGCGACTGACGATGCGCGCATCCTCGAGGCCTGCATCGGGTTTGGCGCTGAAGTCGTGATGACCCGCGAGGATCACAACTCCGGCACCGATCGCCTGGCGGAAGTCGCGGCGAAACTGGGTCTGGCGCCTGACGCCATCGTCGTTAACGTCCAGGGCGACGAACCGTTGATCCCGCCGAGCGTGATCGATCAGGTCGCCAACAACCTTGCAGCCCACACTGAGGCGCGCATGGCCACCCTGGCCGAGCCGATCGAAGACGTCGAAACCCTGTTCAATCCCAACGTGGTCAAGGTCGTCAGCGACCTCAATGGCCTGGCACTGACGTTCAGTCGCGCTACATTGCCATGGGCACGGGATGCCTTTGCCCAGAGTCGTGACCTGCTGCCGGAGGGCGTGCCGTACCGTCGCCACATCGGTATCTATTCCTACCGCGCCGGTTTCCTGCATGACTTCGTCAGCTGGGGCCCGTGCTGGCTGGAAAACACTGAATGCCTGGAGCAGCTACGGGCTCTCTGGCACGGCGTACGGATTCATGTCGCCGATGCGCTGATCGCGCCGCCGGCCGGTGTCGATACCGTTGAAGACCTTGAGCGCGTTCGTCGCCTGCTGGAGGCCTGATGCGGGTTCTGTTTGTCTGCTTGGGCAATATCTGCCGGTCACCCACCGCCGAGGGCGTGCTGCGACACAAACTTCGTGAGGCGGGCCTGGCCGATCAAGTCGAAGTCGCCTCCGCCGGTACCGGCGACTGGCACGTCGGCAAGGCGCCGGACAAGCGCAGCCAGGCTGCAGCGAAGCTGCGTGGCTACGACCTGTCGACCCAGCGCGCCCAGCAAGTGACTCGTGCCGATTTCGCCACTTATGACCTGATTTTGGCGATGGACAACAGCAACCTGCGCAACCTCAAGGCTTTGCAACCGGACAAAGGCAAGGCCGAGCTGGACCTGTTCCTGCGCCGTTATCAGTCAGATGTCGATGAGGTGCCGGACCCGTACTACGACGGCGACCAGGGTTTCGAGCAGGTGCTGGACCTGATCGAGCGTGCGAGCGATTTGCTGGTGATCGAATTGAAGGGACGGTTATGAGTCTGCAGGTGCGCTCACAGGTTTCGCTCAAGCCGTACAACAGTTTTGGCGTGGACGTTCAGGCTCGCCTGTTTGCCGAGGCCCATAGCGATGCCGACGTGCGTGAGGCCTTGGCCTATGCACAGGCGCATGACGTGCCGCTATTGGTGATTGGCGGTGGCAGCAACTTGCTGTTGACGGCCGATATCCAGTCACTGGTGCTGCGCATGGCCACTCGCGGGATTCGCGTGGTGAGCGACGACGGCAACAAAGTGGTGATAGAAGCCGAGGCGGGCGAGCCATGGCACCCGTTCGTGCAACACACCCTGGTGCACGGGTTTTCAGGCCTGGAAAATCTCAGCCTGATCCCTGGTACCGTCGGTGCGGCGCCGATGCAGAACATCGGCGCCTACGGGGTCGAGATCAAGGACGTGTTCGCCGGCCTGACCGCCCTCGATCGCCAGAGTGGCGAGTTGCGCGAGTTCACCCTGGAAGAATGCAACTTCGCCTACCGTGACAGCCTGTTCAAACAGGAACCGGGACGCTGGTTGATCCTGCGCGTGCGTTTCATCCTCGACCGCACCGCACACCTGCATCTGGAATACGGCCCGGTGCGTCAACGCCTGACCGATCAAGGCATCGAGCATCCGACGGCCAGTGATGTCAGCCAAGCCATTTGCAGCATTCGCAACGAAAAACTTCCGGACCCGGCGGTACTGGGCAACGCCGGCAGTTTCTTCAAGAATCCCTTGGTGCCGGCGGCGCTGGTTGCACAGCTCAAAGGCGAGTACCCGGATCTGGTGGCCTACCCGCAGCCCGACGGACAGATGAAACTGGCTGCCGGATGGCTGATCGAACGGGCAGGGTGGAAAGGTTTCCGCGAAGCCGATGCCGGCGTGCATAAAATGCAGGCGCTGGTATTGGTTAACTACGGCGATGCCACCGGTCTGCAACTGCTGAATCTGGCGCAGCGCATCCAGAAGGACATTTCCGAGCGTTTCCATGTCGACCTGGAAATGGAGCCGAACCGGTATTGAAGCTAAGCTTTCAAGGTTCAATCCAAAGCCCTGCACTGATGAACAGTGCAGGGCTTTTTTGTTAATGCTGCGTTAACTTAGCGAGCTAACGATGCAAGGCATTTCCTCATCAAAGGCCCGGTGCAGACGGTTTCGTCGGCATAAGAGAGCCCCTTTAGCCTGAGCCGATCTGCGTGATGCCAACCGCCGATATTCGGCGGCAGATTGCTCGACCCCATAACCCAATACTATGCGGGCGTGCCCATGATTACCCTGAAGCTCAATGGTCAAGACCATCAACTCGACGTCACCGAGGACATGCCCCTACTTTGGGCGATCCGTGACGTCGCCGGCTACAACGGCACCAAGTTCGGCTGCGGCATGGGCCTGTGCGGTGCCTGCACCATTCATATCGAAGGCGCTCCGGCGCGTAGTTGCATTACGCCGATCGGTTCCGTTGTCGGGCAGAACATCATCACCATCGACAACCTGCACGCCGACCCGGTCGGCAAAGTCGTGCAGCAAGCCTGGCTCGATACCGCCGTAGCCCAATGCGGTTACTGCCAGGGTGGGCAAATCATGTCCGCCACCGCATTGCTCAAGACCAATCCGAACCCAAGCGACGATCAGATCGAGGAGGCAATGGTCGGCAACATCTGCCGTTGCGGTACCTACAACCGCATCAAGATCGCCATCCGCCAGGCCTCCACTCACCTGAAGGAGGCCAAGGCATGAGCCGGTTACCGAATGATTTTGCCCTGAGCAACCTCAGCCGCCGTGGTTTCCTGAAAGGTGTAGGCGCGACCGGTGCCCTGGTAGTCGCCGCGAGCTGGGGCTGGCAAGACGTTTTTGCCGAAGAAAAAGAGAAGAAATTCGGCGCCGACGGCATGCCCAACGGTTGGGTCGATGACCCCAAGGTGTACGTCAGCATCGCCACTGATGGCACGGTGACCGTGGTTTGCAACCGCTCGGAAATGGGCCAGGGGGTACGCACCAGCCTGACCATGGTCGTGGCCGATGAGCTGGAAGCCGACTGGGCCCGGGTCAAAGTGCAGCAGGCGCCGGGCGACGAAGCCCGCTTCGGCAACCAGGACACCGACGGTTCGCGCAGCATGCGCCACTGGTATGAGCCGATGCGCCGTTGTGGTGCCGCCGCGCGGACCATGCTGGAACAGGCCGCTGCCGACCAGTGGCAAGTGCCGGTCGACGAATGCCACGCGCAACTGCATAAAGTCATTCACAAACCTTCCGGCCGTGAACTGGAGTATGGCGCCCTGGCCGCCGCTGCCAGCGCCCTGGCCGTGCCGGCGCGTGACAGTCTGCGGCTCAAGCAGCCAACGGAATTCCGCTACATCGGCAAGGAAGGCACCAAGGCCATCGACGGTGATGACATCGTCAACGGTCGCGCCGTGTATGGGGCCGACGTGCATTTCGACGGCATGCTGTTCGCCACCATTGCCCGGCCAGCGGTGTATGGCGGCAAGGTCAAGAGTTTCGATGCTTCGGCGGCGATGAAAGTCCCCGGTGTGGTCAAGGTTGTGCAGATCGAGAGCCGTCCGCTGCCGTCGGAGTTTCAGCCGCTGGGCGGCGTCGCCGTGGTGGCCGACAATACCTGGGCGGCGATCAAGGGGCGCGAGGCACTGAAAATCGAATGGGATGACGGTGCCAATGCCAGTTACGACTCGATCGCCTACCGCAAGGAGCTGGAAGCGGCGTCCCTCAAACCGGGCAAAGTCGTGCGCAATACCGGCAACATCGACGAAGCCATGAGCAGCGCCGACAGCACGCTGGAAGCGTCCTACTACCTGCCGCATTTGTCTCAGTCGCCGATGGAGCCGATGGTCGCCATCGCCCGGTTCAAGGATGGCACGTGCGAAGCCTGGGGCCCGAGCCAGGCACCGCAAGTCACCCGCGAACGGATCGGCGAGCGCCTGGGCCTGCCATTCGACAACGTCACCTTCAATGTCACCTTGCTCGGCGGCGGTTTCGGTCGCAAGTCCAAGCCTGACTTCATCATCGAAGCGGCCATCCTGGCCAAGGAGTTCCCCGGAAAAGCGGTGCGCGTGCAATGGACCCGTGAAGACGACATCCATTGCTCGTATTTCCACACCGTGTCCGTCGAATACCTCAAAGCCAGCCTGAACAAGGATGGCCTGCCGTCCGGCTGGTTGCACCGTACGGTGGCACCGAGCATCACCGCGTTGTTTGCGCCGGGCATGAACCACGAAGCGGCCTTCGAGCTGGGTATGGGCTTCACCAACATGGCCTACGCCATTCCCAACATCCGCCTGGAAAACCCTGAAGCGGCCATCCATACCCGCGTGGGCTGGTACCGCTCGGTGTCGAACATCCCACATGGCTTCGCGATTCAAAGCTTCATCGACGAGTTGGCGCACAAGGCCAAGGAAGACCCGCTCAAGTACCAGATCAAGTTGCTCGGTCCGGACCGTCAGATCGATCCGCGTACCTTGAGTGAAGAGTGGAACTACGGCGAATCGCCCGAACGTTATCCGATCGACACCGCGCGGTTGCGCACAGTGCTGGAAACCGCCGCCAAAGCCGCCGGTTGGGGGCGTGAGTTGCCGAAGGGGCGAGGCCTTGGCCTGGCGGTGCATTACAGCTTCGTGACCTACGTGGCGGCGGTTATCGAGGTCGAAGTCAAAGACGATGGCACATTGATCGTACACAAGGCCGACATCGCTGTGGATTGCGGGCCGCAGATCAATCCCGAGCGGATCCGCGCACAGTTCGAGGGCGCCTGCGTCATGGGCCTGGGCAACGCGGTGCTGGGCGAGATCAGCTTCAAGGACGGCAAGGTCCAGCAGGACAACTTCCACATGTACGAGGTGGCGCGCATGTCCCTGGCGCCGAAGGAAGTCGCTGTGCATCTGGTCACGCCACCGGGCACGGTGCCCTTGGGGGGTGTCGGCGAGCCGGGTGTGCCACCGATTGCCCCGGCGCTGTGCAATGCGATCTTTGCCGCCACCGGCAAACGCATCCGCAACCTGCCGGTCCGTTACCAGCTGCAGGGCTGGAACAAGGCTGGGGCCTGATGGACAGCGTCGATCTGAATGTCCTGCGCAGCGTGCTGGAGTGGCGTCGCGCCGGTCAGGGGGTGGTGTTGTATAGCGTGGTCCAGACCTGGGGCACTGCGCCCCGGGCCCCTGGCGCCATGCTCGCGCTGCGCGAGGATGGCGTGGTGATTGGTTCGGTATCCGGTGGCTGTGTCGAGGATGACCTGATTGCACGGTTGCACGATGGTCGTATTCCGGCCGACGGCCCGCCGGTGCAACTGATCACCTATGGAGTGAGCCGTGAGGAAGCGGCGCGCTTCGGTTTGCCCTGCGGTGGCACATTGCGGTTGACCGAGGAGCGCGTAGGCGACCCGGCATGGGTTGCCGAGCTGCTGGCGCGCTGTGAGGCTCATGAGATCGTGGCGCGTTCGCTGGATATCGCGACCGGTGAAGTGGTGTTGCAGCCGGCTAGCAAAACGGACGCGCTGGGGTTTGACGGGCAGACCTTGCGCGCAATCTACGGTCCGCGATGGCGTTTGCTGCTGATTGGTGCGGGGCAACTGTCACGTTATGTCGCCGAGATGGCCAGGCTGCTGGATTTTGAAGTGTTGATCTGTGATCCGCGCAGCGAATTCGTCTACGGCTGGGAGGCGCAGCATGGCCGATTTGTCTCCGGCATGCCCGACGAAGCGGTGTTGAACATCCAGACCGACGAACGCACGGCTATCGTCGCCCTGACCCATGACCCGCGCCTGGATGACATGGCGCTACTCACGGCCCTCGACTCCAGGGCTTTTTATGTCGGCGCGCTGGGCTCGCGGGTCAATAGCCAGAAACGCCGGGAAAACCTGGCTCAACTGGGCTTGTCGCCACAGGCCATCGAGCGACTGCACGGTCCGATCGGCTTGCCTATCGGCAGCCATAGCCCGGCGGAAATCGCCTTGTCGCTGATGGCCGAGATTGTGGCGATCAAGAATGGCGTGGAGCTGAAGCAGAAAAAGACGTTGCGGGAGGGGGCATGAGTGAACCTATTGGTGTCATCGTTCTGGCCGCGGGGCAGGGCAGTCGGTTTCGACAGGTCGCGGGCGATGAAAAGGACAAGCTGCTGGCGGACTGTACGGGGCGTGATGGCGCTGTCCGCTCGGTGATCGAGCACGTGTTGGTGAATCTGCCGACTGAGCTGGGCAGGCGTGTGCTGGTAACCACTGCGGATCGCCCGCAAGTCATCCGCATGGCCAAGGCCTATGGTTGCGAGATCGCGCTGGTCGAATCGACCGGAATGGGGGACAGCATTGCGGCCGGGGTAGCAACGTGTGCGCAGCTCAATGGCTGGCTGATGGTGCTGGGTGATATGCCGTTCATCCTGCCATCCAGTATTGAGCAGGTCACAGCGCAGGTAATGGATGACTGCATCAGCGTGCCGGTGCAGGAAGGCGAATACGGGCACCCGGTGGGTTTTGGACGCGACTTCGGCCCGGGATTGATGGCGTTGTCGGGTGATCGTGGGGCCAAGGCGTTGTTTGCCCAAGGGCGGGTCGTTGAAGTGGCGGTAGATGATCCCGGAGTGTTGTGGGATGTGGATGTGCCTGAAAAGCTGGTCTTCAAGTAGGCGCAAATCCAGTGTGGGAGCGAGCCTGCTCGCGAAAGCGGTTTAGCATTCAACATTAATGGAGTCTGATTCACCGCTATCGCGAGCAGGCTCGCTCCCACAAGGGACTGATGTGCTTCAGACATAAAAAAGCCCCGCCTGGCTTTACCAGGCGGGGCTTTTCAGTGGCTGATGGAATCAGGCGAGCGGTTTAGGCTCGTGTTCTTTTTCCTTGGCCTGTTCGTGTTGCTCTACCGCTTCCTGAACGGAGCGCGGGGCTTCGTGGATCACGGTTTCAGCGGGCTCGGCAGCGACTTCGGCAGCCGGGGCAGGTGCTGCCTCGACCACGTCAGCAACAACCGGTGCCGGCTCGGCAGCGACAACTTCTTCCGCCGGAGCAGCAGCGGCAGCCAGTTCGGCTTCCTTCTGCAGACGCTCGGCTTCACGCTTGCGACGACGCACTTCACGTGGATCGTTCGGCGCACGGCCGCTCGGCGTCAGGGCGCTGACAGGGGCGGTTTCGGCCACTGGAGCAGGCGCTTGGGCGACAACCGGCGCTTCGACTGCCGGAGCAGGTTCGGCAGCGGCAACCACTGGCTCGGAGACCATCGCTTCAGCCACTTCGGCTTCAGCGGCAGGTGCCGGTACCTCGGCAACAGCTGGCTCGGCAACCCAGTTGAATGCCGTTTGCTCTTCGCGAACTTCGCGAACGGCTTCAGTCACGGTTTCGATCACAGGTTCTGCAGCCACGGCAGGTGCTTCGACGACGATGGCAGGCTCGGCGGCAGCTTCAACCACAGGCTGTGCCTCAGGCGCTGCTGCCAGTTCGATTTCCGGCGATGCAGTGGCTTCAACCGGCGTTGTCGCTTCGACGACCGGTGTTTCGACCGGAGCCGTTTCCTGGGTAGCGGCAGTGGCGCGTTCGGCTTGCTCGTTGGCTAGTGCTTCGGCCGGAGCGCTGATCACGGAGCTGGCAACGGCTGCGGTAACAGCCAGACCGGCGGCCAGATCGGCTGTGCTTGGTGCTTCGCTGCCTTCGCCGGACTCGGACTCATCCGAACCCTCGATGACGTTGCCATTGGCATCACGCTGACGCTCGCGACGGTTGCTGCGACGACGCTGGCCACGGGAACGACGGCGTGGGCGATCGCCTTCGGCGCCGTCCTGACCCTCTTCCTGCAGTTGCTCTTCGTTGGTCGGCAGCTCTTCTTCGGCAACGGCAGCCGCCGCTTGCTCGGCACGCGGTTGACGCTCTTCACGCGGTGGGCGTGGAGCACGTTCTTCGCGTGGCTGGCGGGCTGGACGTTCTTCGGTAGCAGCAGCGGCAGCCGTAGCAGCGGCTGGAGTGGCATCCAGAGGTTCGCGCAGTTCGCGTACACGCTCTTCACGCTCGCCACGTGGCTTGCGATCTTCACGTGGAGCACGCGGTGCACGTTCTTCACGCGGTGGACGTGGAGCGCGTTCTTCACGAGCGACTGCTGGCGTTTCTTCGCGGACTTCGCGGACTTCGCGAGGCTGGCGCTCTTCGCGTGGTTCCCGTGGTGCGCGCTCTTCGCGCGGTGCACGTTCTTCGCGAGGCTTGCGCTCTTCATCGCGGCGACCATTACGGTTGCGGCTCTGCTGACGACCGGTGCGACGCTCTTCGTTGCGGGCAGGACGCTCGGCAGCCGGTTTTTCAACCACGACCGGAGCGGCAGGCTCTTCCTTGGAGGCGAACAGGCTGACCAGCGATTTCACCAGGCCTTTGAACAGGCTTGGCTCTGGCGCGGCGACCGGTGCGGCAACCGGAGCGACGACTTCGGTCGGAACCGGAGCATTGGCGCGGGCCGGAGCTGTCTTGACCGCGGCTTCCTGGCGAACCAGGGTACGGGTCGCAGCGGCTGGCTGGACTTCTTCCACTTCGGCAGCGGCAGCGGCGATTTCGTAGCTGGACTGGTTGGTGGCGGCTTCCGGGCTGTCATCGCGCAGACGCTGAACTTCGAAATGCGGCGTTTCGAGGTGGTCGTTCGGCAGAATGACGATGCGGGCGCGGGTGCGCAGTTCGATCTTGGTGATCGAGTTGCGTTTTTCGTTGAGCAGGAACGCGGCCACCGGGATCGGCACCTGGGCGCGAACTTCGGCGGTGCGGTCTTTCAGGGCTTCTTCTTCGATCAGGCGCAGGATCGCCAGCGACAGCGATTCGACATCACGGATGATGCCGGTGCCGCTGCAGCGCGGGCAAACGATGCCGCTGCTTTCACCCAGGGATGGGCGCAGGCGCTGACGGGACATTTCCAGCAGGCCGAAGCGCGAGATACGGCCGACTTGCACGCGAGCGCGGTCGGCTTCCAGGCATTCGCGGACTTTCTCTTCCACGGCGCGCTGGTTCTTGGCAGGGGTCATGTCGATGAAGTCGATGACGATCAGGCCGCCGATGTCACGCAGGCGCAACTGACGGGCAATTTCTTCGGCGGCTTCAAGGTTGGTCTGCAGGGCGGTTTCTTCGATGTCGCTGCCTTTGGTGGCACGCGCCGAGTTGATGTCGATGGACACCAGGGCTTCGGTCGGATCGATGACGATGGAGCCGCCGGAAGGCAGTTCGACGACGCGCTGGAAGGCGGTTTCGATCTGGCTTTCGATCTGGAAACGGTTGAACAGCGGAACGCTGTCTTCGTACAGCTTGATCTTGCTGGCGTACTGCGGCATGACCTGGCGGATGAAGGTCAGGGCTTCGTCCTGGGCTTCAACGCTGTCGATCAGCACTTCGCCGATGTCCTGGCGCAGGTAATCGCGGATGGCGCGGATGATCACGTTGCTTTCCTGGTAGATCAGGAATGGCGCGGAACGATCCAGCGACGCTTCTTTGATGGCGGTCCAGAGTTGCAGCAGGTAATCGAGGTCCCACTGCATTTCTTCGCTGCTGCGGCCCAGGCCGGCAGTGCGCACGATCAGACCCATGTCGGCCGGGGCAACCAGGCCGTTCAGGGCTTCGCGCAGTTCATTGCGCTCTTCGCCTTCGATGCGACGGGAGATGCCGCCGGCACGCGGGTTGTTCGGCATCAGTACCAGGTAACGACCGGCCAGGCTGATGAAAGTGGTCAGGGCTGCACCCTTGTTGCCACGTTCTTCTTTTTCGACCTGAACGATGACTTCCTGGCCTTCGCTCAGGACGTCCTTGATGTTGACGCGGCCTTCGGGGGCTTTCTTGAAGTATTCGCGGGAGATTTCTTTGAGGGGCAGGAAGCCGTGGCGCTCAGAGCCGAAATCGACAAAGGCAGCTTCAAGGCTTGGTTCGATGCGAGTGATCCGGCCTTTATAGATGTTGGCCTTCTTCTGCTCGCGTGCACCGGATTCGATGTCCAGGTCGTAGAGGCGCTGGCCATCTACCAGTGCAACACGCAACTCTTCGGGTTGAGTTGCGTTAATCAGCATTCTTTTCATGTAGTACCGTCGGTTTCCGGGCTGCCGGAAACGGCGTTCGGCACACACGACTTCTCACGGTCGGTGTCAGGTGCGTCGGGAGTGGTTGGCCATTCCCGTGTCCAGCGATGTCCGGCCAATGTGGGCCTGCATCGCGACGTACGCGTCCTGCTTGCTGTGGCTACTTAAGCACTCAGTCAGGAGGAGGAATCAACCGGCGGCTGTGGACGAGATGAAGCGTCTTGATAAAGCCTATTGCTACACAGTCCAGCGGTTGTGCATCTCCACCCTACACGTATCCCTGATAATTCGGGTGCTGCCGCGCGCAGAATCCGCAGCGGGTTGGCATTTACCGTGAGCTCCGAAAGGGGAGGTCACGCATCATGGCTAATTTAGGCGTTGTTTCCGAAGTGTTCGCTCGGGGTCATTCGCAGCTGACTGCACTTTGTGAACTGGCCGTGAATATGGGCTCGCGTGGCGAGTGAAAACTCTGCTTTGCGGCGTGATTCAGGCCTCATGTCACCTGCGCTCGTTACAGCTGAAAACTCCACCGTTACGTAGCGAAAGCCCCGTAGGACGGCCTCGCGTCCTGGTGAATTGCGTTGGTCAGGGCCGGTTTTTGACCGTTGGTCCGCTGTCCAGGCCGCTTTTGGCGACGTTCGCGACTATAGCAGTAATGATTAAGTGCTTCAATTCCATAAAAAATTGATATCATCCGCGCCATGACGACTACTGCCCCCCCGACCCCAGGCGTACAACTGCTTGAGGTCTCGCCGGAATATGCCGGCCAACGTATTGATAACTTCCTTCTCGCTCGGCTCAAAGGCGTGCCCAAGACCTTGATTTACCGCATTTTGCGCAAAGGCGAAGTGCGAGTGAACAAGGGCCGGATCAAGCCCGAATACAAGCTGCAGGCGGGCGATATCGTGCGCGTGCCGCCGGTTCGCGTGCCTGAACGTGACGAGCCGGTGCCCCTCGCCCAAGGGCTGCTGCAGCGCCTCGAAGCCTCGATTGTCTATGAAGACAAGGCGCTGATCGTGGTCAACAAGCCGTGCGGAATTGCCGTGCATGGCGGCAGTGGCTTGAATTACGGGGTGATCGAAGCTTTTCGCCAATTGCGCCCGGATTGCAAGGAGCTTGAACTGGTTCACCGTCTCGACCGTGATACCTCAGGCCTGCTGATGATTGCCAAAAAACGCAGCATGCTGCGTCACTTGCATACGGCACTGCGCGGCGATGGCGTCGACAAGCGCTACATGGCGCTGGTTCGCGGTAATTGGGCGTCTTCGATCAAGCAAATCCGTGCGCCGCTGGGCAAGAGCAACCTGCGCTCCGGTGAGCGAATGGTCGAGGTCGACGAGGAGGAGGGCAAGGAGTCTGTGACCGTGTTCAAGGTCCTGCGCCGCTTCGGTGACTTTGCCACCATGATCGAAGCCAAGCCGATTACCGGCCGGACTCACCAGATTCGCGTCCATACCTTGCACGCCGGGCACTGCATCGCCGGCGACACCAAATACGGCGATGACGATTTCAGCAAGGAAATCCGTGAGCTGGGCGGTAAGCGCCTGTTCCTGCACGCCTACATGCTGACCGTGCCGCTGCCTGATGGTGGCGAACTGAAGCTCCAGGCGCCAGTCGATGAAATGTGGGCCAAGACCGTGGAGCGCCTGAGTGCACCCATCTGATTACAAGCTGCTGATTTTCGATTGGGATGGCACGCTGGCCGATTCCATTGGTCGGATTGTCGAGGCGATGCATGTGGCATCCGAGCGATCCGGCTTTGAATTGCGCGATGATTTTGCCGTCAAAGGCATCATCGGCCTGGGGTTGCCCGAGGCGATCCGCACGTTGTATCCCGACATCGGCGATGCCGAACTGGTAGCGTTTCGTCAGCATTATGCGGACCACTACATCGCTTCGGAGGCAGTGCCGTCTCCGTTGTTCGAAGGGGTAGTCGAGTCGATCGAGGCGTTTCGTGCCGAGGGTTATCATCTGGCTGTGGCGACCGGCAAGGCGCGTCGCGGGCTGGATCGGGTGCTGAAGTCTCACGGTTGGGAAAATTACTTCGACATCACTCGTGCAGCCGATGAGACCGCCAGCAAGCCGCATCCGTTGATGCTTGAGCAGATTCTTGCCCATTGCGAGGTTCGCCCGGAGCAGGCGTTGATGGTTGGCGACTCGTCTTTCGATTTGCAGATGGCGCGCAATGCCGGCATGGATTCGGTGGCTGTCAGCTATGGTGCCCAGTCGATCGAGGCGCTGAAGTTGTTCGAGCCGCGGCTGGCCATTGACCGCTTTTCAGAATTGCATGCCTGGCTGAGTCAGCGGGCTTAATAAGTTTTTGCCGGGGTGGATAGTATGGCCGACGAATGGAAAGCGCCTGCCAGGGCGAGCGCAGAGAGCGGTGACGAAAAAAGCTGGAAGCTGCTGGAAAAAACACTGCTGGCTAGTGTGCAGGAGCAGCGCCGGTCCCGTCGTTGGGGCATTTTCTTCAAGCTGCTGACCTTCGTGTATCTGTTTATTGCGCTGGCGCTGTTCTCGCCATTGATGGACATGGAAAAGGCGGCCACTCGCAGCGGTAACTATACGGCGCTGATTGACGTGACCGGCATGATCGCCGACAAGGAGCCGGCCAGTGCTGACAACATCGTGGGCAGCCTGCGTGCCGCCTTCGAGGATGACAAGGTCAAGGGTGTCATCCTGCGTATCAACAGCCCGGGCGGAAGTCCGGTGCAGTCGGGTTATGTCTATGACGAAATCCGCCGTCTACGCGGCCTGCACCCGGATACCAAATTGTATGCGGTGATCTCCGATCTCGGTGCTTCCGGTGCTTACTACATTGCCAGTGCTGCCGACCAGATCTACGCCGACAAGGCGAGCCTGGTGGGCTCCATTGGTGTGACTGCGGCGGGCTATGGCTTTGTCGGTACCATGGAAAAGCTGGGTGTCGAACGTCGCACCTACAATGCCGGCGAGCACAAGTCGTTCCTCGATCCGTTCCAGCCACAGAAGCCTGAAGAAACCGCCTTCTGGCAGGGTGTGCTCGATACGACTCACAAACAGTTCATCAATAGCGTCAAGCAAGGCCGTGGCGACCGTCTGAAGGACAAGGAGCATCCGGAGCTGTTCTCCGGGCTGGTCTGGTCCGGCGAGCAGGCACTGCCACTGGGGCTGATCGATGGCCTGGGCAATGCCAGTTCGGTTGCGCGTGATGTGATCGGCGAGAAAGAGCTGGTGGACTTCACCGTTCAGGAATCGCCGTTCGATCGCTTCTCCAAGAAGCTGGGCGCCAGCGTTGCCGAGCATTTGGCCATGTGGATGGGGTTTAGCGGTCCATCGTTGCACTAACGGTCCGGTTGCACAAAAGATCGCAGCCTTTGGCAGCTCCTGCAGGTGGATGTGAATCCTCGTAGAAGCTGCTGAAGGCTGCGATCTTTTGCTTTCAGGGGATTTGCACGCCTTCGGCCAGCAACATGTCCACGAGTCGGATCAATGGCAAACCGATCAGGCTGGTGGCATCAGGGCCTTCGGTGCTCTCGAACAGGCTGACCCCCAAGCCTTCGGCCTTGAAGCTGCCAGCGCAATCGTAGGGCTGTTCCGCGTGCAGATAGCGTTCGATGCGTGCCGTGTCGAGTGTGCGCATGTGTACGGTGAAGGGCACCCAATCGACCTGGCAGTGGCCGGTTTGGCTATTGAACAGGGCCAGGCCGGTCAGAAAGCTCACGCTGGCGCCGCTGGCGGCCAGCAGTTGTTCGCGGGCTTTTTCGAAGGTGTGGGGTTTGCCGATGATCCTGTCGCCCAGCACGGCAACCTGGTCGGAACCGATAATCAGGTGAGCGCCATGGCTGTCGCTCAGTGCCCGTGCCTTTGCCTCGGCGAGGCGTTTCACCAGATCGACGGCGGACTCGCCAGGGCGATGGCTTTCGTCGATGTCTGGTGAGCTGCAGATGAACGGCAACCGCAAGCGGGCCAGCAAATCCCGGCGATAGACCGAGCTGGAAGCGAGTAATAAAGGCAGCATGGGCATCTCCTGAAGGCAGGTTCGGATTCTAGCGGAGCCTTGCAAGTGACGGACAGGGCTGAATTTCCTTTGACATGGGCGGGTGCATCCCTATAATGCTGCGCCTATGTTGAATGACCCGATTCCACCTCACGTTGACCCGCGCAAATTGGCTGACCGTGGCACCACCCTCCAAGGTGAAATGCTGCTGGCCGATTTGGAGAGACTCTGCGACCCGCTTTCCGACAATGTCGGTACGGTGCAGGCTAAATTCGTTTTTGAACGAGATGAACGTAAATCTGTGGTCATCCACAGCTTTATCGACACTGAAGTCAAAATGGTTTGCCAGCGTTGTCTTGAGCTGGTCACCCTGCCGATCCATAGCGAATGCAGTTATGCTGTGGTGAAGGAGGGTGCGAATACCCAGTCGTTGCCGAAAGGTTATGACGTGCTGGAACTGGGCGAAGATCCATTGGATCTGCAGTCACTGATCGAGGAGGAGCTTCTGCTCGCCTTGCCCATTGTGCCTGCTCATCATCCGGAAGAATGCCAGCAGCCGGCGGGAGCAGATGAGCCCGAACCGAGCGAGGACGAGGTAACGCGGTCCAACCCGTTCAGTGTATTGGCGCAGTTAAAGCGTGACCCAAACGTTTAGGAGTTAATCAATTATGGCTGTTCAGCAGAACAAAAAATCCCGCTCTGCCCGTGACATGCGCCGTTCGCACGACGCTCTCGAGGCTAGCACCCTGTCTGTAGAAAAAACCACCGGTGAAGTTCACCTGCGTCACCACGTATCGCCAGAAGGCGTATACCGTGGCCGTAAAGTGATCGACAAGGGCGCTGACGAGTAATCACTTGTCCGCTCAAGTCATCGCGATTGACGCAATGGGCGGGGACTTCGGTCCCCGCAGCATTGTTCAGGCCAGCATTGCTTGCCTGTCTGCTACGCCCTCGTTGCATCTGACCCTCGTCGGTCAACCCTCCCTCCTTGAAGAATTGATCGCTGGCCAATCGGCTGTGGATCGCGCGCGCTTGTCGATTGCACCGGCGTCCGAAGTCATCACCATGGATGAAAAACCTGCACAGGCCCTGCGCGGAAAGCCCGATTCGTCGATGCGCGTGGCGCTTGAGTTGTTGCGCGACGGCAAGGTCCAGGCCATTGTCAGTGCCGGCAATACCGGGGCGCTGATGGCGCTGTCGCGATTCGTGCTCAAGACCCTGCCGGGGATTGACCGGCCAGCCATGGTTGCAGCGATTCCGACGCAGAAGGGTTATTGCCAGTTGCTCGATCTGGGTGCCAATGTCGATTGCAGCGCCGAGCATCTGCTGCAGTTTGCGGTGATGGGTTCGGTTGCCGCGGTAACCCTGGGCATCGTTCGTCCGCGCGTGGCATTGCTGAACATCGGCACCGAAGACATCAAGGGCAACCAGCAGGTCAAGCTGGCTGCAACCTTGCTGCAACGCGCACGTGGTATCAACTACATCGGATTCGTCGAAGGTGACGGTTTGTACCGTGGCGAGGCGGATGTGGTGGTGTGCGACGGTTTTGTCGGCAACATCCTGCTCAAGTCCAGTGAGGGGCTGGCGACCATGATTGCCGGGCGCATCGAGGCGTTATTCAAGAAGAGCCTGCCGTCGCGCATGGTCGGTGCATTGGCTTTGCCGCTGATGAAGCGCCTGCAGGCCGACCTGGCGCCTGCGCGGCATAACGGTGCCAGCTTCCTCGGGTTGCAGGGTATCGTCGTAAAAAGCCACGGTTCTGCCGGGGTGCAGGGGTTTCAGAGTGCAATTTCCCGTGCCTTGATCGAGATTCAGGAAAACCTGCCGCAGCGTATTCACGGTCGTCTGGAGGATTTGTTGCTTTAGGCGTTTTCGTCGGACAATGCTTAAATGTGACCGCTCAATTCATTTGGCCATCCAACTGTCAGTTTCTTGCGTCCCCCCAAGCGGGACGTCAACTCTCCGACGACAAGATCATTAGGGGCTTGTTACATGTCTGCTTCCCTCGCATTCGTCTTTCCAGGACAGGGTTCGCAGTCCCTCGGCATGCTGGCCGAGTTGGGCGCGCAACATCCGGTTGTCCTCGAAACATTCAAAGAAGCTTCCGATGCTCTGGGTTACGACCTGTGGGCACTGACCCAGCAAGGGCCGGAAGAGCAACTCAATCAAACCGATAAAACCCAGCCGGCCATCCTGACCGCCTCGATCGCCCTGTGGCGCCTGTGGCTGGCCGAAGGTGGCGCGCGCCCGGCTTACGTTGCCGGTCACAGCCTGGGTGAATACAGCGCACTGGTCGCGGCGGGCAGTCTGAGCCTGGGCGATGCGGTGAAGCTGGTCGAACGCCGTGGTCAACTGATGCAGGAAGCCGTACCGGCAGGACAAGGCGGCATGGCTGCCATCCTGGGGCTGGAGGATGCCGACGTCCTGGCGGCCTGCGCCGAAGCGGCGCAAGGTGACGTGGTCAGTGCCGTCAACTTCAACTCCCCGGGCCAAGTGGTTATTGCCGGTGCCAAGGCTGCGGTCGAGCGCGCCATCGAAGGCTGCAAGGCTCGTGGTGCAAAGCGCGCCATGCCGTTGCCCGTCAGCGTGCCATCCCATTGTGAATTGATGCGTCCGGCGGCCGAACGTTTCGCCGAATCCATCGCCGCAATCGACTGGCAAGCGCCGCAAATCCCAGTGGTACAGAACGTCAGTGCCGATGTGCCGGCTGATCTGGAAACCCTCAAGCGCGACCTGCTTGAGCAGCTTTACAAGCCTGTTCGCTGGGTCGAATCGGTCCAGGCGCTGGCAGCCAAGGGCGCGACCAATCTGGTCGAGTGCGGCCCTGGCAAAGTGCTGGCTGGCCTGAACAAACGCTGCGCCGATGGCGTATCGACTTCCAATCTCAATACCCCAGACGCTTTCGCTGCCGCCCGCGCAGCGCTGGCCTGAATCAGGAGAAACTTGCATGAGTCTGCAAGGTAAAGTTGCACTGGTCACCGGTGCGAGCCGCGGTATCGGCCAGGCTATCGCCCTGGAACTGGGTCGTCAGGGTGCCATCGTTGTCGGCACCGCGACCTCTGCCTCGGGTGCCGAGCGCATTGCCGCCACCCTCAAGGAAAACGGCATTCAGGGCACTGGCCTGGAGCTCAATGTCACCAGCGACGAATCCGTGTCGGCTGTGTTGGCGAGCATCCAGGAGCAGTTCGGCGCACCGGCGATCCTGGTGAATAATGCCGGGATCACCCGCGATAACCTGATGATGCGCATGAAAGACGACGAATGGTATGACGTCGTCGATACCAACCTGAACAGTCTGTATCGCCTGTCCAAGGGTGTTTTGCGCGGTATGACCAAGGCCCGTTGGGGACGAATTATCAGTATTGGTTCGGTTGTGGGTGCCATGGGCAACGCAGGCCAAGTAAACTATGCCGCCGCCAAGGCCGGTCTGGAAGGTTTCAGCCGTGCGCTGGCACGTGAAGTCGGTTCGCGTTCGATTACGGTCAACTCGGTGACCCCAGGGTTCATCGACACCGATATGACTCGCGAACTGCCGGAAGCGCAGCGTGAAGCCTTGCAGACGCAGATTCCGCTGGGTCGTCTGGGGCAAGCTCAAGAGATCGCGTCTGTGGTCGCTTTTCTTGCATCCGACGGTGCAGCCTACGTGACCGGGGCTACAATCCCGGTGAACGGCGGGATGTACATGTAAGTTAAATGTGACGGATTGCTTCAAAAAAATGTCATACGAGCTGTCTAAAATCCGTTATAAAGCTGCAATCTATTTATAGGCAGAGGGTCACCGGGTTTGAGGAGTGAAGCTTTCAGTTGAAAAGCTGAAAAGTCTTTCTATACACTTACCCACTGGCCAGCTGCCTGAATTTGTCCATTAGGAGTGAAAACAAGGTATGAGCACCATCGAAGAGCGCGTCAAGAAAATCGTTGCCGAGCAACTGGGCGTTAAAGAAGAAGAAGTGGTCAACACCGCTTCCTTCGTTGAAGACCTGGGTGCTGACTCCCTTGACACCGTTGAGCTGGTGATGGCTCTGGAAGAGGAATTCGAGACCGAAATCCCTGACGAAGAAGCCGAGAAGATCACTACCGTACAAGCTGCAATCGACTACGTTACTAGCCACCAGGCGTAATAGTTTGTAATCGTTGCTCGCTGTCATGGAAAAAACCGCACTGCCACTTGGCGTGCGGTTTTTTCTTTAGGCCTGATGCAAAGTCGTCATTTGAAAAAAGGAGAGTGCTGTGTCGCGTAGACGCGTCGTAGTCACCGGTATGGGTATGTTGTCGCCACTGGGCACGGATGTGCCGAGCAGTTGGCAGGGCATTCTGGCTGGCCGCAGTGGCATTGGTCTGATCGAACACACCGACCTTTCTGCCTATTCCACCCGTTTTGGCGGCTCGGTAAAGGGCTTCAATGTCGAGGAGTACCTGTCGGTCAAGGAAGCTCGCAAACTCGACCTGTTCATTCAGTACGGTCTGGCCGCAGGCTTTCAGGCAGTACGCAATGCCGGCCTGGAGGTCACTGACGCCAACCGTGAGCGCATCGGCGTTGCCATGGGTTCGGGTATCGGCGGCCTGACCAATATCGAAGAAACCAGCCGCACGCTGCACGAGACCGGTCCACGACGGATTTCTCCTTTCTTCGTGCCTGGCTCGATCATCAACATGATTTCCGGCTTCCTGTCGATCCATCTGGGTGCACAGGGGCCCAACTATGCCATCGCCACGGCTTGTACCACCGGTACACACTGCATTGGCATGGCTGCCCGCAACATCATGTACGACGAAGCCGACGTGATGATTGCCGGCGGTGCCGAGATGGCGGCCTGCGGTCTGGGCATGGGCGGCTTCGGTGCCTCCCGAGCACTGTCGACCCGTAACGACGAGCCAACCCGTGCCAGCCGTCCATGGGACAAGGGCCGTGATGGCTTCGTGCTGTCCGATGGCGCCGGTGCGCTGGTTCTGGAAGAGCTGGAACACGCCAAGGCCCGCGGCGCGACCATCTATGCCGAGCTGATCGGCTTCGGTACCAGTGGCGACGCCTACCATATGACTTCGCCGCCAGCCGATGGCGCGGGTGCTGCGCGTTGCATCACCAATGCCTTGCGCGATGCGAAGATCAATGGCGACCAAGTGCAATACATCAATGCCCACGGCACTTCGACTCCCGCAGGCGATCTGGCCGAAGCCAATGCGATCAGGTCGGTGTTTGGCGACCACGCCTACAAACTGGCAGTCAGTTCGACCAAGTCCATGACCGGTCACCTGCTGGGTGCGGCGGGTGCGGTCGAGGCGATCTTCAGCGTGCTGGCGATCAACAGCCAGGTAGCGCCACCGACCATCAACCTTGATGAGCCGGACGAAGGCTGTGATCTCGATTTCGTACCTCACACCGCGCGCAACATGGATATCGATGTGGTTCTGTCCAACTCCTTCGGTTTTGGCGGTACCAATGGCTCGCTGGTGTTCCGCCGGTTCGCAGGCTGATGGACACCTGGGTCGATGGTCAGCCGGCTGACGCTCTGTCGCTGAAAGATCGCGGCCTGGCTTATGGCGATGGTCTGTTCGAGACCATTGCCGTGCATGATGGCTTTCCAGTCTTGCTGGATCGTCATCTGGTGCGGCTGGCCAGGGGCTGCCGGCGGTTGGCTATCAATCTGGATCATGCTGCTGTGGTCGCGGAAGTGTTGACCTATGCCGAGCAACTGAACGAAGGTGTGCTCAAACTGATCGTTACCCGTGGCGACAGCCTGCGCGGTTACGCTTTCGATCCTTCGGCCCACGCCCGTCGTATCCTGTCGGGCAATCCTCCTGCGGTTTACCCGGCCACCCATGCAGAGCAGGGCATTCGCCTGTTCCCGTGCACCACACGACTTTCCTTTCAACCCCTTCTCGCCGGGCTCAAGCACTTGAACCGTCTTGAACAGGTGATGGCGCGCGCCGAATGGCAGGACACCGAACATGCCGAAGGCTTGATGCTCGATCAGGCCGGTCGCGTGATCGAGGGCGTGTTCAGTAACCTGTTCATGGTGCGTGACGGCGTGTTGATCACAGCGGATTTGAGCTGCTGCGGTGTAGAAGGTGTGATGCGTGCCGAGTTATTGTCTCAGGCCGAATCTTTGGGCATCCCCATACAAATCACCGATATCTCGCTTGAGCAGCTGCAAGGCGCTGACGAAGTCTTTGTCTGCAACAGCGTGTATGGCGTTTGGCCGGTGCATGCCTATGCCGCACTGAGCTGGCCGGTTGGGCCGCTCACCCGTAAACTCCAAACCATTGCCCGTGCGCTACTGGATGCTTGATACGTGAGACGTAAATTCTTGCTGCTGCTGGAAACCGGACTGGTTCTGGCGGGGCTGATGTTGGGCGCTTCCGCCTGGAAAATTCATTCGGCGCTGGTCCAGCCACTGAACATAACCCAGGAAAAGCTGCTGGAGGTGCCCAAAGGCACCACGCCCAATCGCACTTTCCTGCGACTCGAAGCCGATGGCGTCATCAAGGACGCTTTCTGGTTGCGGGTGTACTGGCGTTTCAACCTGCCTAAACAGCCACTCCACAGCGGCGAATACCGCATGGTTCCCGGCATGACCGTCGAAGGTCTGATCGAACTGTGGAAGCGTGGGGAAATGGTGCAGTACAGCGTGACCCTGGTCGAGGGCTGGAATTTCCATCAGGTCCGTGCAGCCCTGGCCAAAGAGGAAAAGCTCGAGCATACCCTTGCCGGCTTGAGCGACAGCCAGGTCATGGACAAGCTCGGCCACACCGGGATTTTCCCCGAGGGGCGATTCTTCCCCGACACTTACCGCTTCGTGCGTGGCATGACCGACGCCGAGTTGCTGAAAACAGCTTACGACCGCCTCGACGAAGTGCTTGCCAAGGAATGGGATCAGCGCTCGGCCGATGTGCCGTACACGGAACCCTATCAAGCGCTGATCATGGCCTCGCTGGTGGAGAAGGAAACCGGCGTGCCGCAGGAGCGTGGGCAGATTGCCGGCGTGTTCGTGCGGCGCATGGCGATCGGCATGCTGTTGCAGACCGATCCGACGGTGATCTACGGCCTCGGTGATCGATACAGCGGAAAGTTGACTCGCGCCCATCTCAAGGAGCCGACGCCGTACAACACTTATGTGATTGCCGGTCTGCCGCCGACTCCGATTGCGATGGTCGGTCGCGAGGCAATTCATGCCGCACTGAATCCCGTGGCGGGCAACAGCCTTTATTTCGTTGCACGCGGTGATGGCAGCCACGTGTTCTCCGATGACCTGGACGCCCATAACAACGCCGTGCGAGAGTTCCAGCTCAAGCGTCGCGCCGATTATCGCTCCAGCCCGGCGCCGGTCACCGCACCTGAAACACCGCAAACCCCGGCTGAGGAATCCCGGCTTGGGGAGTCCGAATCCCAGGCGCGGCAAACTCAGGCTGAACAGGATCAGACACCGATCCCGGCCGCTTCGCCCGATACCGCGCCCGAGGCTCTGCCGTCGGTACCGCCGCAAGAACCCGCGCCTGAACCTGCACCTGCGTCCGCCCCCGCCCCCGAGCCGGAAGCAAACGCCCCGAAAAGCCCGCAATGACTCTGACTAAGGACTGCCTGTGACTGGCTTGTTTATTACTCTTGAAGGCCCCGAAGGCGCTGGCAAGAGCACCAATCGCGAATACCTCGCCGAGCGCCTGCGCGCCGCCGGGATCGAGGTTGTGCTGACCCGCGAACCGGGTGGTACGCCCCTGGCCGAGCGCATCCGCGAAGTGCTGTTGGCGCCGGTCGACGAAGTGATGAATCCGGACACTGAATTGCTGTTGGTGTTCGCTGCACGTGCCCAACACCTGGCCGAGGTGATTCGCCCGGCACTGGCCCGCGGTGCCGTGGTCCTGTGTGATCGTTTTACCGATTCTACCTACGCTTACCAGGGCGGCGGCCGCGGCTTGTCACTGGAACGTATTGCCACGCTGGAAACCTTCGTTCAGGGCGATCTGCGTCCCGACCTGACCCTGATCTTCGACCTGCCGGTTGAGGTGGGCCTGGCCCGAGCCAGTGCCCGTGGACGCCTGGATCGCTTCGAATTGGAGGGTCGGGCATTCTTCGATGCCGTGCGCAGTGCCTTCCTCAAGCGTGCTGCTGCGGAGCCGGCACGTTACGTGCTGATCGACGCCGCGCAACCGCTGGCACAGGTTCAGCAATCGCTGGATGGTTTGTTGCCGCGTCTGCTGGAGTTGACCCGTGGCTGAAGCCTATCCCTGGCAGGACGGTTTGTGGCAGCAGTTGGCCGGTCGTGCGCAGCACGCTCACGCCTATTTGCTGCATGGCCCGGCCGGGATCGGCAAACGGGCACTGGCCGAGCGCTTGATGGCCAGTTTGCTGTGCCAGCGCCCAACCGCTCAGGGAGCGTGTGGCGAATGTAAATCCTGCCTGTTGCTCAAGGCCGGCAGCCACCCCGATAACTACATTCTGGAACCTGAAGAGGCCGACAAGGCGATCAAGGTCGATCAGGTTCGCGATCTGGTCAGCTTCGTGGTTCAGACCGCGCAACTGGGCGGGCGCAAGGTGGTGTTGATCGAGCCGGTCGAGTCGATGAACATCAACGCCGCCAACGCCTTGCTCAAAAGCCTGGAAGAGCCGTCAGGCGATACGGTATTGCTCCTGGTCAGCCATCAGCCCAGCCGTCTGTTGCCGACCATCAAGAGCCGCTGTGTGCAACAGGCTTGCCCGCTGCCGAGTGAAGCCATGAGTCTGGCCTGGCTGGCCAAGGCACTGCCGGACTGCTCGGAAGAAGAGCGCATCGAATTGCTGACCCTGGCTGCCGGTTCGCCATTGGCCGCCGTCAACCTGCACGCCCAAGGCGTGCGCGAGCAGCGCGCACAGGTGGTCGATGGGGTGAAGAAGCTGCTCAAGCAGCAGCAATCACCGACGCAACTGGCCGAAGGCTGGAACGCAATTCCGTTGTTGCTGCTGTTCGACTGGTTCTGCGATTGGTCGAGCCTGATCCTTCGCTATCAATTGACCCAGGATGAAGAAGGGCTCGGGTTGACGGACATGCGCAAGGTGATTCAATACCTGGCGCAGAAAACCGGGCAGGATAAGGTCCTGAACATCCAGGACTGGATCCTCGCCCAGCGCCAGAAAGTGCTGAGCAAGGCCAACCTCAATCGGGTGTTGTTGCTGGAGGCGCTGCTGGTGCAATGGGCGTCTTTGCCTACCCAGAGATAACCGTTCACGCCTAGACTCTGAGCATCAGCCGTGGAGGTCAGCATGAATGAACCCGTCAGCTCCGGGCCGCGCAATGGCATTTTGTCCCTGACCATCCAGGACAAGTCAGTGCTGTACGCGGCCTATATGCCGTTCATCAAGAACGGTGGCCTGTTTATCCCGACCAACAAGAGTTACAGGTTGGGCGATGAGGTATTCATGCTGCTGCACTTGTTTGACGAGACGGACAAGATCCCCGTGGCCGGCAAGGTCGCCTGGGTGACCCCGAAAGGCGCCCAGGGTAACCGCGCCGCTGGCGTCGGCGTGCAGTTCAATGAAGGCGACGACACCGCGCGCAGTCGAATCGAAACCCACCTGGCCGGAGCCCTGAAGTCCGACCGTCCCACTCATACGATGTAAGTTGCAGCCCTTTTATGCTCGTAGATTCCCATTGTCACCTTGATCGCCTCGACCTTGCCGCCCATGACGGTTCCCTGGATGCTGCCCTCGATGCGGCCCGCCAGCGCGGGGTAGGGCACTTCCTGTGTATCGGCGTCAGTGCCGACAACGCCGCCGACGTCAAAGCCCTGGCCGAGCGCTATGACGATGTCGATTGCTCGGTTGGTGTGCATCCTCTGGATGTGCAACCCGGTGCGGCGCCTGCGCTGGATTGGCTGTTGCAGGAGCTCAATCATCCGCGCGTGGTCGCCATCGGTGAAACCGGCCTGGACTACCACTACGAGCCGGAAGCGGCAGCGCTGCAGCAAGCGTCCTTCAGATTGCACCTGCAAGCCGCGCAGCAGACCGGAAAACCGGTCATCATCCATACCCGTGGCGCCCGCGCCGATACCTTGAACCTGTTGCGTGAAGCGGCGCTGCCCCAGGCGGGCGTACTGCATTGCTTCACCGAGGACTGGGACATGGCGAAAGCCGCTCTGGACATGGGGTATTACATTTCCCTCTCCGGGATTGTCACATTCCGCAATGCGGACGCGTTGCGTGATGTGGCGAGCAAGGTGCCGGCCGACCGCTTGCTGGTGGAAACCGACTCACCGTACCTGGCACCGATCCCGCACCGTGGCAAGCCGAACCTGCCGCAGTACGTACGCGAAGTAGCGGAATTTCTGGCAATGTTGCGGGGTGAGACCTATGAGCGATTTGCCGAGCAGACGACGGAGAATTTCAAGCGGCTGTTTCCGCTGGCACATGTGAAAGGTTAAATCGCAGGCAAAAAAAACCCGGGTTCTGGGGGGTGAATCCGGGTTAAGACCATTAGGAGTAAAACAATGGTACGCGGTCCGTTGGTACCAATATCGGCGCGACACTTGGGGGAGATGCCCCGCCGACAGTTCAAGTATTGATCAGTATTTCACCCAGTCCAGTTTGTCGGCCCCGGTTTTTAAACAAATTTGGAATACGGGCGCTTCAGAAGAGTTCTCATCCAGTGGCGACCCTGCGGGAAATCATCAAGAAACACAGATATGGTCGGATGATCCGTGCATTTTTGCGCAATTTAGGCATAATACGCGGCTTCGAATTTTGACCCCTACAGACCTTTTCTTATGCATAAAGAACCTCGTAAGGTCCGTGAGTTTCGTCGCCGCGAGCAAGAAATTCTCGATACCGCGCTCAAGCTGTTCCTCGAACAAGGTGAAGATAGCGTCACCGTCGAGATGATCGCTGATGCCGTCGGTATCGGCAAAGGCACGATCTACAAGCACTTCAAATCCAAGGCCGAGATCTACTTGCGCCTGATGCTCGACTACGAGCGCGATTTGAACGAGCTGCTGCACTCCGCCGACGTCGACAAGGACAAAGAAGCCCTGTCCCGCGCCTATTTCGAATTCCGCATGCGCGATCCGCAACGGTATCGCTTGTTCGATCGCCTGGAAGAAAAGGTGGTGAAGGGCAACCAGGTGCCGGAGATGATCGAGGAACTGCACAAGATCCGTGCTTCGAACTTCGAACGCCTGACCTTGCTGATCAAGGGCCGGATCAGCGAAGGCAAGCTCGAAGACGTGCCACCTTACTTCCATTACTGCGCGTCCTGGGCGTTGGTGCATGGTGCCGTGGCGCTGTACCACTCGCCGTTCTGGAGCAATGTGCTGGAAGATCAGGAAGGCTTCTTCCAGTTCCTGATGGACATCGGCGTGCGCATGGGCAACAAGCGCAAGCGCGACACCGACACCCCGAGCAGCTGAGCCATTCAGCAGCCTGATGGCGCCATTATTTCGCTACTTGGCGCCTTACCGCAGGAATATACTCAGGCATGGGACTTGCTAAAACTTGATTTGTCAGTCAAGTTTTAGCGGTCCGAATATTCTTCCGCCGGAGTGATCATGATCGTTGATCGTCAAGGCAGGCGTTTTCGCAATTTGCGAGTCAGCCTGACCTCAGCCTGCAATTACGCCTGTACCTACTGCGTGCCCAACGGGAAGCGGCTGGTAGCTGCGCAGGATGAGCTGTCGGCCGAAGCCATGGCGCGCGGTGTGGCCTATCTGATCGAAGCCGCGGGCATCGAGCGCTTACGCATCACCGGTGGTGAGCCGCTGGTCAGCCCGAAACTCGAAGCCTTTATGACCGCTGTCGGACAGATGGGGCTGGAAGACATCAGCCTGACCACCAACGGTCAATTGCTGGCGAAAAAGCTGCCGTTGCTGGTGGACGCTGGCATTCGGCGCATCAACGTTTCCCTCGATACCCTGGACGCCAGTGCATTCCGCGGCATTGCCCGTGGCGGCGATCTGGCCACTGTGCTCGACGGTATGGTTCAGGCCCGTGCGGCCGGCATCAAGATCAAGGTCAATATGGTGCCGTTACGCGGTCAGAACCTCGATCAGGTGATGCCGCTGCTCGATTACTGCCTGGAGCGTGGCTACGAGTTGCGCTTTATCGAACTGATGCGCATGGGCCACCTGGCCAGCGACTCCAACGCTTTCCTGCAACAGTTCGTCAGCCTTCAACAGTTGCTGAGCCTGATCGGCGAACGCTATGAGTATCTGCAGGCTGATGCGCCGGTGGATGCGACGGCGGTGCGTTATGAAATTCCGGGACTGGGGCATTTCGGCGTGATCGCCAACGAAAGCGTGCCGTTCTGTCGCACCTGTTCCCGTTTACGCCTTTCTTCCACGGGATGGCTGCATGGCTGTTTGTCGTCGAGCAACCGCCACTATATCGGCGACTTGCTGGACAAACCGCGTCATCAGGCATTGCCTGCCCTGCAGAGACTCTTGGTGAAAGCCTTGGGTGACAAGCAGGAAGTGGCGTTTTCCGGTGGTGCCACCGTCATGAAGATTATTGGCGGCTGATCGGGCCTCATCGCGAGCAAGCTTTGCTCCCACAGGATTGGATTAGGTCACAAAAACTGTGGTCGCTCGAAATCCTGTGGGAGCAA
Organism: Pseudomonas sp. WPR_5_2; assembly: GCF_003634475.1. Taxonomy (NCBI): domain Bacteria; kingdom Pseudomonadati; phylum Pseudomonadota; class Gammaproteobacteria; order Pseudomonadales; family Pseudomonadaceae; genus Pseudomonas; species Pseudomonas sp. WPR_5_2. Next base: position 481,825 of record NZ_RBLA01000003.1, read on the forward strand.
GGCTTGCCCGCGATTGCATTTCACCTGCCGCCGAAGATCACGAGCTGGCGCAAAATCTGCATCCAATGGCCATTCGCCGGTTTTCCGTCACCGGCCTCTGGAGGATAGGATGCGTAGCCTGGTTTTGCTGCTGGCCGTTTTGGCGCTCGGTGGCTGCATGAATGTCAGCGATATGGCCGAAGGGACTCGCTACCATATGAGCGACGCAGGTCTGCTGGATCATAGCGACAGCCGTCGCGTGAATAATCTGCGCATTCAGCCGGACTCGTTTGTCTACATTGCCCAAGGCGCCTTTGTGCCGCCGGGCAGCGCGATTTACCCTCGACCTAACGTGATCGCCGAAGTCGCCTTCGACGGTTTTGTCGAATACTTCCCGATGGTCCGCCGCGCGCACACGCCGGAAGGTCTTGACCAGGCCATGAGCGAAGCCCGTGCGGTCGGAGCCCATTACTTGCTCTATACCCGTTTTGCCAAGTCCGATGACCGTATCGGCAACTCGGATGAGTGGCTGGATCAGGAAGCCCTGGATCGCCTCGGCATCGACACCGGTGTGATTCAGATCATGTTGATCGAGACCAGCACCCAGTATTTGATTGATACTGCACGTATCAAGAGTCGTGGCGGTTTGCTGACGTTCCACGATGAAAAACCAGAAGACCTGATGGGCCCGCCGCTTGAGCAATATGCTCGTGGCCTGTTAGGGCTCAGTGACCAGTAATCCAAGGAGATCGCCATGAGTGGCCCGCAAAAAGCCAACGACCTGTTGGGGCAAATCCCCAAAACCAAAGGCTTGCCACCGGTCCACCTGTGGAACCCCGACTTTTGCGGCGACATCGACATGCGCATCGCCCGCGACGGCACCTGGTATTACCTGGGCACGCCGATCGGGCGCAAGCCGATGGTCAAATTGTTCTCCACCATCATTCGCCGCGACGGCGATGATTACTTTCTCATTACCCCGGTCGAGAAAGTCGGCATCAAGGTCGACGACGCACCCTTTGTGGCGATTGCACTGGAGGTGTCAGGCGAGGGCGAGGCGCAAGTCCTGCGTTTCACCACAAACGTCGATGAGACCGCCGAGGCCGGTTCCGAGCACCCGATTCGCGTGATGATCGATCCCGACACTCAAGAGCCGGCGCCTTATGTGCATGTGCGCAGCAACCTTGAAGCGTTGATACATCGCAACGTGTTCTATCAGCTGGTGGAACTGGCAGTGAGTCGTGAGATCGACGGGCAGCGTTGGCTCGGTGTTTGGAGCGGCGGCGAGTTCTTCCGCATCGGTCTTGAGCCCTGACACATAACCCTGTGGGAGCTGCAGATCAGTCAATGCAAATGTCGGCTGATGCACCGCCTTCGCTGGCAAGCCAGCTCCTACAGTCCGCGTTACAGCCACTATTGGCTTCCCCCCTTCCGTCACTTCCCCCCAAATATCCCTTGCCCGCCCCAACCCGATTCGGGTATCAATTTGTACATGATTAGACAGGTACGATTCGACAAGAAACAACGGGTGGTCGACGAACTCATCCGGCGCATTGAAAGCGGTCTACTGGAAGACGGTTTTCATCTGCCGGGCGAGCATCAGTTGGCTCAAGAATTCAAAGTCAGCCGAGGTACTTTGCGTGAAGCCCTGGCCGAATTGAAACGGCGCAACTACATCGCGACGCAAAGCGGGGTGGGCTCCATCGTCACGTTCGACGGTGTGGCGCTCGACCAGCGCAGCGGCTGGGCCCAGGCCCTGGCCGACAGCGGCGCGCTGGTCAATACCGAAGTGCTGCGGCTGGAGGCGGTGACCCGTCCTGACCTGCTGCCACGTTTCGGCACCGACCAATTCATCACCCTCGACCGTCGTCGCCGTTCCAATGACGGCACGCTGGTTTCCCTCGAACGTTCATTGATGCCCGCCACCGGAGGCCTGGAAAGCCTGCCGCGGGTCGGTTTGATCGACAACTCCCTGACCATCACCCTGGCCGCCTACGGCTATATCGGTGAACGCGGCGATCAATGGATCGGCGCCGAACCCTTGAACGCCGAAGACGCCGAATTGCTGGGGCGTCCGGTCGGCACGGTGTTCCTCAAGGCCTTGCGCACCACCTACGACCGGCAAAACCGCTTCATGGAGCAGGTGGAAAGCTTGCTCGATCCTGTGCATTTCCGTCTGCACCTGCAATTTGGAACGATGAGATGACTGCGTTCAATCGTGCCCTGGGCGCGTTCTACGGCCTGGCCCTGGGCGATGCGCTGGGTATGCCGACTCAATCCCTGAGCCGCGACGAGATCAAGGCGCGCTTCGGCGAAATCATTGACCTGCAGGACGCCGGTCCCCATCAGCCGATTGCCGCCAACATGCCCAAGGGCTCGATCACGGACGATACCGAGCAGGCAGTCCTGGTTGGCCAGCTGTTGCTCGACGGCAAGGGCCGGATCGAACCGGCGCTGCTCGCCCGGCGGCTCATCGAGTGGGAAGCCGGGATGCAGGCCAAGGGCTCGCAGGATCTGCTCGGCCCTTCGACCAAACGCGCGATCGAGATGATCCTCGCGGGCCATTCGCCGGAAGAGGCGGGGCGCTATGGCACCACCAACGGCGCGGCAATGCGTATCACACCCGTCGGGATTGCCGCGGACGTGGCCGATCCCGAACGCTTCATCGACGCCGTGGTGCAGGCCTGCCAGGTCACCCATAACACCACACTGGGCATTTCCAGCGCGGCGGCGGTGGCGGCGGTGGTCTCGGCCGGAATCAACGGCCTGGACCTGGGCGAGGCGTTGAACCTCGGCCAGCAAATCGCCTTGCAAGCGCAAAGTCATGGTCACTGGGTTGCCGGTGGACGCATCGCATCGCGCATCAGCTGGGCGCGGACCATCAGCGTCGACAGCGACAAGCGGATGCTCGCCGATTTGCTGTACGACGTGATCGGCACCTCGGTGGCTTCCCAGGAGTCGGTGGTCGTGTCGTTTGCCCTGGCCCAGCAAGTGGCCATCGGTGAAATGAATGCCTTCGAAGCGCTGTGCATGGCGGCGAGCCTGGGGGGAGACACGGATACCATCGCGGCGATTCTGGGGGCGATGCTGGGGGCTTGCCTGGGGCTTGAGTGTTGGCCGGTGGCGATGATCGAGAAGGTCAAAGCCGTTAACGATCTGGAGCTTGAGCCGTTGGTGAAAGGTCTGTTGGCTTTGCGCTGAGAGCACTGACGCCATCGCGGGCAAGCCCGCTCCCTGTAGGAGCGAGCCTGCTCGCGATGGACTTCAGGACGACGCGTTTGATCAGGAAACCCGCGTCATCGTTCACGTCCATCGCGAGCAGGCTCGCTCCTACAGGGGGGGCATTGCCGACTGTAAAAATCTGATTTGCCCACAACCACAAAAAATGGCAACAGGAGCATTTTTCATGAGTTCATCGAACGCCGGGCAAAACGCCGGGCAACTGGAAACCCGTGGCATCGAGCCGGTGCCGGAAGCCGAATGCAAGGGGCATCCGTTGCAGCTGTTCTGGGTCTGGTTCGCGGCCAACATTTCCATCCTTGGCCTACCGTTGGGCGCGACCCTCGTGGCCTTTCGCGGGTTGGCGATCTGGCAGGCGATCATCGTCGCGATCCTTGGCGCTGCGGGTTCTTTCGCCGTGGTCGGGATCATCTCCATCGCCGGTCGTCGTGGCCGCGCTCCAAGCCTGACGCTGTCACGTGCCATCTTCGGCGTGCGCGGAAACATCGGCCCGACCCTGGTGTCACTGATGTCACGCCTGGGCTGGGAAACCGTCAACACCACCACGGCCGCGTTCGTGCTGCTGTCGCTGTGCTCGATCCTGTTCGGCTCGCCGGTGGAAGCGAAAAGTGCGCCACTGCTGACGCTGGTGTTCATCGCGATTTTCGTGCTCCTGACCTTGTCGGTGTCCGGCCTCGGTCACGCCACCTTGCTGGTGATTCAGAAGTGGGCGACATACGTATTCGGCGCGCTGAACATCCTGGTCGGCGGCTTCCTCTGCGCCACCATCGACTGGAGCGCGGTGTTCAACGCCACGCCTGCGCCAATGAGCGCGATGATCATCGGTGTCGGCACCATGGCAGCCGGAACCGGGATTGGTTGGGCCAACGCCGGCGCGGACATGTCGCGCTATCAGCACCGCAGCGTCAAAGCCGTGCGCCTGGTGGCGTCGGCGGCATTCGGCGCGGGCATTCCGCTGGTCCTGTTGATCACCCTCGGCGGACTGCTGTCGGTAGGCAACAACGACCTGGCCCAGGCTACCGACCCGATCATCGCCATCCGTGACATGTTGCCGACCTGGATGGCCGTGCCGTACCTGATCACCGCATTCGGTGGCCTGCTGTTGTCGAATAACCTGTCGGTGTACTCCGCCGGCCTGACCACGCTGACCCTCGGCCTGAAGGTCAAGCGTGTCTACGCGGTGGTGGTGGATATCGTCGCGATCTTCGCCGGCTCCATCTACTTCATGCTGATCGCAGACAGTTTCTACGGTCCATTCATTACCTTCATTTCGTTGCTGGCGGTGCCAATCACAGCGTGGGTCGGGATCTTCGTCGTCGACCTGATTCATCGCCATTATTACAGCCCCGTAGATTTGCTGGACGTCAGCCCGAGCAGCGCCTACTGGTATCGCGGTGGCGTCGAATGGCGCGCGTTCGGTGCCTGGGCGGTGGCAATCGTGCTCGGTTTCAGCTTCACCACCATTGGCACCACGGCGGAAAATGTCTGGTTCAAAGGCTTTCTGTCCGACTCCTGGTTGGGCCATAACGGCCTCGGCTGGATCGTGACCTTTGTGGTCGCCGGCGGGATTTACTTTGTACTTGGCGGGGCGAAGGATCGTCGCGCTGCGCGGGTCGAGAATGCTCATGCCTAAGATGTTGTATACCGGCCAGGTCATCATCGACCTGGTCATGGCTGTGGATCAGCTGCCGCAAGCAGGCGGTGACGCGCTGGCGCAGTCCGCCAGTTTCGAGGCGGGCGGCGGCTTCAACGTGATGGCCGCCGCGCAGCGTAATGGCTTGCCGGTGGTCTACCTCGGTCGCCACGGCACAGGGCGTTTCGGCGACCTGGCCCGCGCAGCGATGCTCGCCGAAGGCATCCACATCGGTATCGCTCATCCCGCCGAGCGCGATACGGGGATATGCGTGGCGATCACCGATGCTTCAGCCGAGCGCAGTTTTGTGTCCTACATCGGTGCCGAAGGCGAAGTGACGGCCCAAGACCTGGCCAGCGTACCGGCCGAGGCGGGGGATTATGTCTGCGTCAGTGGTTATAGCCTGCTGCATGTCGGCAAGGCACAGGCGCTGGTGGACTGGGTGCTGGACCTGCCGAGCGACATCAACGTGGTGTTCGATCCGGGGCCGTTGGTGGATTCGCCGGATGCGCCGTTGATGAACGTCTTGTTGCCGCGCATCAATTTGTGGACCAGCAACAGCGTCGAGGCGTTGCGGTTTACCGGGGCGTCGGACATCGGTGAAGCGCTGGCTCGCCTGGCCGGGCATCTGCCGGCCAAGGTGTTGATGGTGGTGCGCGACGGACCGCAAGGTTGCTGGATCAGTCAGGGTTCCGAGCGTCGACATGTGCCGGGCTTCAAGGTCGAAGCGGTAGACAGCAATGGCGCTGGCGATGCCCATGCCGGGGTGTTTGTGGCGGGGTTGGCGCAAGGGTTGTCGGCGTTCGATGCGGCACGTCGGGCGAATGCGGCGGCCGCGTTGGCAGTGACTCGGTGGGGGCCTGCGACTTCGCCGGGGGCTGCTGAGGTGGACGAATTAATCAGGAAGACCTTCGGCGCCTGACCCATCGCTTTCGCGAGCAGGCTCGCTCCCACAGGGGATCTGTGAACGACACAAATCCCTTGTGGGAGCGAGCCTGCTCGCGAAGGGGCCCAAAAATTCAACACATGAATCTGGCTTTATCCAGCCTTGCGCAACGCCTCAATCAACTCCTGCTTGCGCATCCCGGACCGCCCCGGAATTTCCTTCGCCCGAGCTTCCTTTCTCAAACTGTCCACGGTCTGCGTATCACGCGAAGCCTGGCTATTGCGCGAATGCCCTTTGCGGCTCGCCACCGCGCGTCGTGCCGACTCCTTGCGGTCTTGCGACTTGGCGCTGGCCGGCTTCTTGCGGCCCGAACCACCGGCCCGTTCGCCGCCTCCAGACTGCTTATTGACCGTGGCCCAGGCACGCGCCTCGGCTTCGTCCTTGGACACGCCTTTGCGCTCATAACTGTCTTCGATGTGCTCGGCCTTGCGTTTCTGCTCGGCGGTGTATTTGTCTTTGCTTCCACGAGGCATGGGATTTCTCCTGGCTTATGTTGGCAAACCCGATTACTGGCTCACGCCGCCTTCGGAGTCCGAACCACCGGTAGTGGTTTTCGAACCGATGCCAGAGCCGGCGTTATCGGGTGTTCGAGTATCCGGCAGGTTCAAACCGCCCTGACGGCCCGCGTCATTGCCTTGAGTCCGCGGGTCGGTGCCGGTGGACGGTGGCAGGCTACTATCGACGCCCGTGCCATTGGTGTTCATGCCGGGGGCGCTCTGGATGGCGGGGGCCTTGGGGCTTTCGACCGGGTTGGTCGGGCCGGTACCGGACGTGTAGGTCGTGGCGATGGCGAGCGGGGACAGCAGGACGGCGAGGGTGAGGGCGGTCAGCCGGGACAAGATCATGGAGGTGTCTCCCTTGATTTAGAGTCCTTACCTGATGTTGGTCCGCCCCCGTTTCGAATTGGTGCCTGATGAACGACGAATGGTTCAGGCCTGTTGCAATGCCCTGGCGGTGACGACCCTGCGCCAGATCAGGCGAGCCACTGTGATCAGCCAGTTGATCGAGGCGATCGCCAGCACGGTGAGCAACAACGTCGCCATCCCGTGCTCGACGATGATTTTTCCGGCGAGCAGCGGGAAGCCGAATACACCGATGAAATACGACAAACTGAACAGCAGCAAGGCCTGTGCGGTGGTGCCATTCGGTGCTTCATTGGCGGCCAAGCCGTTGATGACCGAATAAGTCAGCCCGTAACCGACACCGAGCATCACCGCCGCAAGCAAGTAGCTCAAGCCATTGTCGACCACGAAGCCAAACAGCAGGATCGAGCCCATCATCAGCCCCGACAGCACGCACGACGCACGCAACGGATCGCGCTTGACCACGATGCCGGCGATCAGCATGCGGCTGCTGATCGCGGCACTCATGAAGCCCAGGAAGAACAGCGAATAGTCAAGCGAGCGTGCCCCGGCATAGCTGGTCTGGAAGCTCGACAACCCACCGAAAACACAACCGCCCAAGCCAACCATGATGATCGGGAACAGCGCCCGGGACGACAGCACTTGCCCCGCGGCGAGCCAGGAAATCCGTGACACCGTGGTCGATTGCAACGAGGCGTTTTTCAGGTGTCGATCCAACTGCCAAAACAGCAGCACGCCAATCAGGCTCGCCAGCGCGGCGAGATAGAACGCCGCCGTCACCGGATAGCCCAGGGCGCTCGCGGCGCGTCCCAGCAATGGGCCGCTGCCGATCCCGGTCATCATGCTGCCCGACAACAAGGCAAAGTATTTGGCGCGCTGCGAGGGGGTGACCAGGCTTGCAACGATGATCGGCCCGAGGGTGTAGAACACGCCCCAGCCCAAACCCAGCAGCAGGCCGAAAAACAGCAACAGATTGCCGAAGCCCGGCGTCAGTGCGAAACCCAGGCTGGCGGCCACCAGCAGGACGCCGAACAGTGCCACCGAACGTGCCGCGCCAAGCAGGTCTGACAGGTGTCCGGAAGCAATCACCGCAACAAAAGTGCTGAGCATCGCCGCCGAAATCACACTGCCGGCATCGTGCTCGTTACCCCCGCGCGAGCCGATCAGCAGGGACAGCAAGAAGGTCGAACCGTAGGACAGCGAGAGCAGGTAACTGGCCAGGCAAAACAGGCCGAACAACTTGCCGGAGACGGGGGGTGTTGCGGTAGACATGACGCGGTTCCTTGACCTGATAAATGCACAGGTCATCTATCTATCATGCAAGGCGCTTATGTTAGGTCCGAGGTTCACGATTTCAGGATTAGCGCAGGCCGGAGTATTCCCCCTGTAGGAGCGAGCCTGCTCGCGAAAAAACGCAAGGACACCGCGCTTGTTCAGGCTGCAACTGTAATCGTTGACGACCATCGCGAGCGAGCTCGCTCCTACAAATGCGGAGCCATCTCGCCACAGATCCCGCGCCGACTTAGTATGGCGTTTTCAATTTCTGACAAGGCACGTCCATGACGATCGAAATCCGCCCGGCGACCCCCAGTGATGCCCCGCAAATTCTCGCGTTCATCACCGAATTGGCCGACTACGAACGTGCCCGCCATGAAGTCATCGCCAGCGTGGCCGACATCGAACGCAGCCTGTTCAGCGAAGGTGCCACCGCCCATGGCTTGATCTGCCTGCGTGAAGGCGTGGCGATCGGTTTCGCGGTGTTCTTCTTCAGTTATTCCACGTGGCTTGGCAGCAACTGCCTGTACCTCGAAGACCTCTACATCACCCCTGAACAGCGCGGTGGCGGTGCGGGTAAAACCTTGTTGCGGCATCTGGCAAAGATTGCCTGTGCCAATGACTGCGGCCGTTTCGAATGGAGTGTGCTGGAGTGGAACACCCCGGCCATCGAATTCTACAAATCCCTGGGCGCGCAGCCGCAGGAAGAGTGGGTTCGCTATCGCATGGACGGGAAGGTGTTGCGCGAGTTCGCTGAAGGAAACTGATCGGCTTTAAAAGATCGCAGCCTTCGGCAGCTCCTACAGGGGAACGCATTCCAAATATAGGAGCTGCCGTAGGCTGCGATCTTTTTTGTCTTTATCTCAATATATGGGATTGATATTTATATATTGAGATTTTTCTTTTTCGAGGTTTATAGTCCCCTTCACACACTGCCAAAAAAACAGAACAGGTGAAGCGATGCTGGCGCATTTGATCGCGCTCGATTGGGGGACAACCTCACTACGCGCTTACAAACTTGCCGCAGATGGCCAGGTGCTCGAACAGCGTTCGCTGTCGTCGGGGATCATGCAGTTGCCCAAGGCGCCGCGATTCATCGCCGGTCGTGAATGCATCGACGGTTTTGAATTGGCCTTCGATGAGGCCTGCGGTGACTGGCTCGACGCCCAACCCGATTTGCCGGTGATCGCCTGCGGCATGGTCGGCAGCGCCCAGGGCTGGCGCGAAGCGGCCTACCGCGATACACCGGCGAACGTCGCCAATCTCGGAACCTCCCTACAAATTGTTCGTAGCCTTCGCGGTGTCGATGTGCACATCGTGCCGGGGGTGATACAGCGTTCACACCTGCCCAATGTGATGCGCGGCGAAGAAACCCAGGTGCTCGGTGTGCTGCAAACCCTGTCGAGAGAGGCGGGTACCGATCTGTTGATCGGCCTGCCGGGCAGTCATTCGAAATGGGTGGAAGTGAGCGACGGCTGCATCGTGCACTTCGACACCTTCATGACCGGCGAAGTCTTCGCCGTCCTCAGTGAACATAGCATCCTGGGGCGCACCCAGCAGCGCGGCGGGTCGTTCGATGGCGAAGCTTTCGATCGTGGCGTGCAGGTCGCCTTGTCGGCGGACGGCGAAATCGGCGTGCTGTCGACCCTGTTCAGCGCCCGCAGTCTGGGCTTGACCGGTGAACTGAGCGCTACGGCGCAAGCGGATTATCTGTCCGGTCTGCTGCTCGGCCATGAGCTCTCGGCCCTGGCCAGCGTTCAACGCCGCCGACGCAACAGCATGCACCTGCCTTCAATCATCCTGATCGGCAATGCCCAACTGTGCAGCCGCTACAGCCGTGCCCTGGGCGCCTGCGGTTTTGCCCGGGTAACCTTGGCCGAGCAGGCCACCGAACGCGGGCTATGGCAACTGGCGGTCGCCGCCGGACTGGTCGCCGCAACGCCATCCCGTTAACCCTGACTGGAGCCCTGACATGCTCAAACAAGCACTGGCGCAAAACGGTCTGATCGCGATCCTGCGCGGCCTGCATCCGCAAGAAGCCGTGGCCATCGGAGAAGTCCTGTACGCGGGCGGATTTCGCGTCATCGAAGTACCGCTCAATTCCCCCGAGCCGTACGAAAGTATCCGCATCCTGCGCAGTACCTTGCCTGCCGATTGCCTGATCGGCGCGGGCACGGTGCTGACGCCGGAGCAGGTCGAGCAGGTGAAGGCGGCGGGTGGCCAGGTGATCGTCATGCCCCACAGCGATCCCAAGGTGCTGCGCGCGGCGAAAGCGGCCGGTCTGTACCTGTCGCCGGGTGTCGCCACGCCGACCGAAGCCTTCGCGGCTCTGGCCGAGGGCGCGGACGTGCTGAAGATGTTCCCGGCCGAGCAAATGGGGCCGGCGGTCGTCAAGGCCTGGCTCGCGGTGCTGCCGGCGGGAACGATCCTGGCGCCGGTCGGTGGCATCACCCCGGACAACATGCAGGCGTTTATCGACGCTGGCGTCAAAGGTTTCGGCCTCGGTTCCGGTCTGTTCAAGCCGGGCATGACACCGGAGCAAGTGGCGGCCAATGCCAAGGCCTACGTGGCTGCCTGGAAAGCCCTTCGCTAAGACTTTTCCGGCGATTACCTATGTCTCGGTTCTGGCATTGATCGGTGCGCTTTCCTACATCTTGTTGGTGGGCAAGGTCGAGCGTATCAAGTTGTAGTGGCAGCGGTAGGCCGACCATAATGCCGCCCGTTCATTCGCTCAACGGTAAAGGCTGGATATGCAGGAAGACGCCCCAAAAATCGCCAAGGAGACCGCGCCGACCGGCACCCAGACCCTGCTTCGCGGCCTGGGTGTGGTTCAGGCCGTGGCCAGCGGCGCCCGCGATCTCAAGGAAATCGCCCGGCTGATCGGCACTACGCGCAGCACCACCCATCGCCTGGCCAGTTGCCTGGTGGATGAGCGTTACCTGCGGGTGGTGCCGCAAGTTGGCTATTTGTTGGGACCGAAGCTGATCGAACTGGGGTTTCAGGCGCGGGAGGAGTTGCCGCTGGTGACCCTGGCCGGGCCGTACCTGGATGAGTTGTCGGCGTTGACCGGCGACACCATTCACCTGGCGATCCGCGAAGGCGATGAGGTGTTGTACCTGCACAAGAATCCGGGGCGCAACGGTCCGGAAATGCGTTCGCGGGTCGGCCATCGCATGCCGTTGGCGCGCACCGGGATCGGCAAGGCGCTGATGCTCGACGACACGCCGCAAGAGTGGCAGCGGTTGTACGAAATCAGTCTGCCTGCAGGTGGGAAAAATCAGTTCTGGCCACAGCACCTGGAGCAGTCCTGGGAGCAGTTTCAGCAGCGCATGCTCGAGTACGTGGCAGGTGGCTACGCTTTCGACCTGGAAGATAACGAACCCTCGATCCGCTGTGTGGCGGCGCCGATCCGCGACGCCAGCAAACGCATCGTCGCGGGCATCAGCATCGCCAGCACCGTGCCGTATATGCCGCTGGAAAAAATGGCCGAGCTGATTCCCTTGATCAAAGAGGTCACGGCCCGGCTGTCGGCGGAGCTTGGTTTGAAGGTGTAATCCTGGTCAGCTTTCGGTTTTCTTCTCTGCCGCTCCCAGCTCTTTCAGGCGCTGATCGATCAGCTGGCACTTGTCCGGCAGATCCTTGGAGGCAGTTTTCAGGTCCATCTTCTGTAACTCATCGTTGATCTCCTTGGCTTTAGCCGGGTTCTGTTCGGTGAGCTTGCTGACTTCCTGGGCCAGCTGTTCGCGCTTGGCGGTGGCTTCGTCTGGGGTACAGGCCCAAGCGGGCAGGGCACAGGCAAGGGTGGCGACGAGAGTGAGTTTCAGCAGGTTTTTCATTCTTCAGGCCTCAGTTCCGGTTAAGGCGGGTTAACCGGTTGAGGGTTCAAGGACTGAAAAAGTTCAGCGATCCTTGTAGGCGTGAGCCTGCTCGCGATAGCGGTGCATCAGTCGCAAACAATGTGCAGACACTCCGTTATCGCGAGCAGGCTCACTCCTGCAAAGGCCCGGCAGTGCGAAATATTATCCGCTATGGCAGCAACTGGATTTCACTGCTTCCTCATACTTATCGTGATGCCTCACCCACTCCATGATTTCCTCTTCATTCCTGCCCTTTGGCGTCAGATCAAGGTAGTTATAGGCGCCAACCAGGAGGTCCAGGCCACGGGCGTAGGTCGAGTAAGTGTGGAAAATCTCGCCGGCCTCGTTGCGATAAAACACGCTGAGGCCTGGGAGTTCTTCTTCGGATCCGTCGGTTTTTTCGTAGTTGTAGGTAGCCTTGCCGGCAGCGACGTCCTCGGCGCGGGCGGTGACGCCAAAGTCGTAGTTGAAATCGCTGCCCGCCGATGACACCCAGTCGAATGTCCAGCCCATGCGCCGTTTGAAGGCCTGGAATTCGGCAAACGGTGCGTGGGAAACCGCCACCACGGCTACGTCGTGGTGGGCCAGATGCTGGTTGGCGCCGTCGATGTGATCGCTGAGGAACGAGCAACCAGGGCAACCCTCATCCCAGCCTTTTGCGAACATGAAGTGGTAAATGACCAGTTGGCTGCGGCCGCCGAACAAGTCAGCGAGTTTCAGTTCGCCCTGTGGGCCCTGGAAGCGGTAGTCCTTGTCGATTTTCACCCAGGGCAAGGCGCGGCGTTCGGCGCTCAGTCGATCTCGCTCCTTGGTGAACGCCTTTTCGACGGCCAGGTGCTGTTTGCGGGCGGCGAGCCATTCTTCCCGGGACACGACGGGATGATTCTGAATGTTCATGATGATTTCTCCTGCGTGGGGCTGGGAGGTGATTTACACAGCCTAGTCGTTTGGTCACTGCGTAATTCGACATGCCGCCGGTCGGTAGCCGTAAAAACCTGAGCTGAACGGCTGCCGGGTGCGCCGGTCACAATCTATGAAGGCCCTATCAATCACGGGCACCGGAGGTTGAATCAGGATGACGACTTATAACTGGGATTTGATTGAACGCTTGCTGCACGAAGTGCAGAACGGCGAAGCCAGCTTCACGCCACGACCTTATGCCGAACGATACGCGGCTGAAAAAGCTGCGCAGGGCGAGGTACCTGAAAACCTCGACCACTTGAAAGCGGTGGCCGGTGAGTACGAAAAATTACTGTTGGCACGAGGCTATATCGAACCCCGGCCCGAGGAGCAGGGCGGCACTGGCTCCAACTACATTCTGACCCTGCGTGGCTCGAGGCTGTTGAGCCTGATCGACAGCAGCATTCCCGGTAATGACCACCCGCGTCAGGTGCTCGATGAGCAGCAGGATGCGCTGGATGAAGTGACGTTTGATGAGGTGGCTTCGAAGGCGCAGATTGCCTGACTTTACGCAAATCCAATGTAGGAGCTGGCTTGCCAGCGAAGTCGGTGTCACTGACACACCGAGGTGTCTGGATTCGCTGGCAAGCCAGCTCCCACAAGTCATGTGTATTGCCATCAACCCTTTTTTGCCGCCTTCAGGCATTTCAAATCGCTGAAATCCTTCCTCACACCCTCGATTTTTATCAGCAATCGCTGACGCTGCTCCGGCGTGCTTTCGGCCATCAAATCCACAAACAGCGAACGCGCCTGCGCTTCAGTCTTGGCGAAAGCCTGGCGGTATTCCGGTGTCCACAAGCGCTCACGATTCACCAGAAGTGTCTCGATTCGCTGTGGGAATTCAGGGCCGTGACGTTGCGCCACCGCCGCACTGAACTGTTTCTGCCAGTGGACACGGTTGGCGATCCATTGCGTATTCTGGTCACCCAGGGCATTGGACCACGCGACGACACGCTGTTGTTGCGTGGGGCTGAGTGGCCCGAGCCAATCACCCAGGCGTTTCTCCATGCGCTCGCCACGGTCTTTGATCTGCTGCTCGAGGGGCGGCTTGAGGTATTGCGCCTGGCGTTTGCGCTGGTCCTTGGCGAAGGCCTCGTTCATTTCAGCGACCTGCCTGTCATCCAGTCCTTGCAGCAACTCGATGGCCGATGGGGTGATTTCCCGGGCGGTCTCGGCGATGGCCTGTTCGGCCTCTTCGGTGCGCGCTTGCAGGGCGGCATCGGTGACCTGGTTGGTTGCGACCATGGTCTGCAAGCGGTCCAGCCAATCCAGATAACCCGGCAATTGCGTGGTGCAGTGCCAGGTCAGGTGTTCCTTGAGACGTTCATTCAACCAGCTTTTTTGTTCGCCGTTCATGTCCAGGTAGTCGCTGAGCGTCCAGGGAATGATGACGTCGAGGTTGCGGTAAGCCAGGCCCATTCGACTGCATGCGCCGAGGGCGAGGATGAGTGTGAGCACGAAGGCAATGTGCCTTAACCAGCGAGACATGGGCGAATCCTTGCGAAAGCCTGGCTTCTGGATCTGATTCTCATGTGAACGCAGGATGAGCCCGGCAGTTCAGCCGATCAAGGGAAGGCGAGCAAGAAGAGCACGTGGCCTGATGGCTGAGCAGGTTTTTATGAGCGTTGGGGTATGGGGAGGGGGTATTGCGGGGAGGGTTCCAGTCCAAGCGCTTCGAAGCTCAAAGCGCTTGTGGACCAGGTGATGCCGAGGGTTGCTCTTATTTCTTGCCCAGGGTGATCTGCTTGGACGGGCCGAATGTCTGACCGCTGACGCCTTTGGCAATTTGCTGGATTTCACCGCCGGACTTGAGGAACGCAGCAATCTGGTTATTGATCGATTCGCTGGTTTCGACGGCTGGAGCTGGCTTTGCTTTGCTGGTGGATGCTTTTACGCGCATGGCGGCCATTAACCTGTAGAAAATTAACTTGGCCAGGCATCGTACAGGAATTACCTGCAATTTGCTTGGCAAATATCCCGTGGAGGTTTCACAGCGGGTGCAGGATAAATGGCGGATTATTATTGGAAAATATCCCCTAAGTCGCTGTTTTAAATAAAAACATGGATCGACAAAATAACGATTTTGACCGGGCCGAGAGCGTCGAAAATTGTCGGGGTGGTCAGACGAGCGGCCACTCGGGTGCGGCGAAATCCAGGAAAATTAAGGCCTTCGGAGGATTTTCTCGCGCCACCGGCCCGGCCGCCGAACGCGGCCGGCAAAAACGGGTAGAATGCCGCCCACGCAATGAGGGTATTGGACATGGCTTTAGTCGGGCGTTACAACAGTTTGCAAGTGGTTAAACACACTAACTTCGGTTTATATCTGGACGGTGGCGCGGATGGCGAAATACTTTTGCCTAATCGTTATATTCCAAAAGATATTCCCAGCGAAGATGAAGACTGGCTCAATGTTTTTGTTTATCTGGACAGTGATGACAAACTTATCGCGACGACAGAAAAACCGAAAGTTCAAGTCGGTGAATTCGCCAGCTTGAAAGTTGTTGAAGTCAACAGCATCGGTGTGTTCCTCGATTGGGGCCTGCCGAAGGATCTGTTGCTGCCGTTTTCGGAAGAAAAGCGCCAGATGACGGCCGGCGAATACGCCGTGGTGCATGTCTATCTCGACAAGCACACCCGCCGCATCACCGCGACGGCTCGCCTGGACCGCTATCTGGACAAGACCCCGGCCAACTACACCCCGGGCCAGGAAGTCGACCTGCTGGTTGCCGAAGCCACCGACATGGGGTTCAAGGCGATCATCAACAACAAGCACTGGGGCCTGATCCACAAGAACGAAATCTTCAAGTTCATGCGCGCGGGCAAGGAAGAGAAGGGCTTCATCAAGGAAGTTCGTGCCGACGGCAAGATCAGCCTGAGCCTGCAGCCGGTCGGCCAGGAAGCGGCCACCAGCCTGAACTCGAAGATCCTCGCCAAGTTGCGTGAGAACAATGGCACCCTGGCGGTCAGCGACAAGAGCGACCCAACGGTGATCAGCAGTATGTTCGGTGTCAGCAAAGGCAACTTCAAAAAGGCCATTGGTGCGTTGTACAAGAATGGCCAGATTGTCATTCATGCCGATCGCATTGAACTGAGCTGATAAGCTCGCTCCTACCGTGGGTAATTTCTGTACATCTGGTTAATAATCGATATTTTCGCCCCGACCTTGTGTCGGGGTTTTGCTTTTACTGCCGAGTCACTGCCATGGATCGTGTTGTTGTCGAGGTTTTCCGGTGAGCGCCACCCGGCGTAGCGCCGATGGATTCGCCTTGCAGGTGATGTTGGGGTTGTGCCTGGTCTGGGGCGTTCAGCAGGTCATGATCAAGTGGGCGGCGCCCGACATCGCGCCGGTCATGCAGGCGGCCGGGCGCTCGGGCATGTCTGCATTGCTGGTGGGATTGTTGATCTGCTGGAAGGGCGGTTGGAGTCAGGTTGGCAACACCTGGCGCGGCGGGTTGTTGGCCGGTGCGTTGTTCGGGCTGGAGTTCTTCTTCATTTCCGAAGGCCTGCAATTGACCACGGCCGCGCATATGTCGGTGTTCCTCTACACTGCGCCGATTTTCACCGCACTGGGTGTGCACTGGCTGCTGCCGAGCGAGCGTTTGCGGCCTGTGCAGTGGCTGGGGATTTTCCTCGCATTCGTCGGGATTGCCATCGCATTTGCCGGTGGCGTGTCCTGGGACAATCTCGATTACCGCATGTTGATGGGCGATGCGCTGGGCGTGCTGGCCGGGGCGGCCTGGGGCGCGACCACCGTCGTGGTGCGGGCTTCGCGGTTGTCGGAGGCGCCGGTGACGTTGACATTGTTTTACCAACTGATCGTCGGCTTCTTCGGTTTGCTGTTGATCGCGCTGCTCAGTGGTCAGATCACCCACGTCAGCCTGACCCGCGTGGCGGTAGCCAGCGTGCTGTTCCAAGGCGTGGTGGTGTCGTTCTTCAGCTATCTGATCTGGTTCTGGTTGTTGCGCCGCTATCTGGCGGCGAACCTGGCGGTGTTTTCGTTCATGACGCCGTTATTCGGCGTCACGTTCGGGGTGGTGTTGTTGGGCGAAAAACTGAGCCTGAACTTCGTCATTGGCGCGATTCTGGTGCTTTTGGGCATCACGTTTGTCAGCGCCGAGCAGTGGGTGCGTCGTCGTTTGCGCAGAGCGCTTGGGCAGTCCTGAGCACCGTCCAGCCTGGGTCGATTGACATTCTCTAGAAAAGAATAATAGTGGGTAACTTGTTCTTTTTTGGAGAATGCCATGGAATTCAGCCAATTGCGGATTTTCCAGGCGGTGGCGCAGGAAGAGTCCATCACCCGTGCCGCCGAGCGGCTACACCGGGTGCCGTCCAATCTGTCGACCCGGCTCAAGCAGCTTGAAGAACAATTGGGCGTTGAACTGTTCGTTCGCGAGCGTCAGCGTTTGCAATTGTCGCCCGCGGGAAAAGTCCTGCTGGACTACACCGCCAGGCTGTTTGCCTTGCACGACGAAGCCCATGCCGCGGTCCAGGGTGGACAACCGGCCGGCGACTTCGTACTGGGCACCATGTACAGCACCGCCGCCATTCACCTCCCGGCGTTGCTGGCGCGCTATCACAAGCGTTACCCGGCGGTGAACCTGCAAGTGCAGTCCGGGCCCAGTGGTGAGTTGCTGGAAGGCTTGCTCACCGGCCGGCTCGATGCGGCGCTGGTGGACGGACCACCGGAACTGGCCGTGCTCGATGGCGTGTTGTTGTGCGAGGAGCGGTTGGTGCTGATCAGCGAGTCTGATCATCCTCCCGTGCTCAGTGCAAGGGATGTGGAAGGGCGTTCGGTGTTCACCTTTCGTCAGGGCTGTTCCTATCGCATGCGCCTGGAGTCCTGGTTTTCTCATGATCATGCGGCGATGGGCCGGGCGATTGAAATCGAATCCTATCCGGGAATGCTCGCCTGTGTGATTGCCGGCTCGGGCGTGGCGTTGATGTCGGAGTCGATGCTCGCCAGCCTGCCGGGGCGCGAAAGCGTGGCGGTCCATCCGTTGCCTGAACCGTTTGCCAGCGCGACCACCTGGCTGATGTGGCGCAAGGGCATGGTCGGCGCCAACCTGAACGCGTGGATCGAGGAGCAACAGGCGCTCTTTCCGTCGGCGCAAAGCCTGGTCCGCGCGATTGCATGATTTAATGCCATCGGATTGTGATCGATTCAGTAACAGATCATTGCCACTTTGGGCGAGCATTGCTCAGGACTTCGGACTATTATCAGTTCCAAGCGGCTACAGAATTCCGGTCGCTCGGCACTACCCTGAAGGGGGCATCATGAAAGAGAAAATCCAAAACTGGCTGCATGACCTGGGTGTCGCGCTCGGTTTGATCGAACCGCCTCTGCAACCTGTGCCCATTCGCACCGACGACGAGCAACGCCGACGCCAGCAGCGTCGCCGGTAAGCGAACAAACCGTTGAGAGGGTGCTTTTTTGTGGCGAGGGAGCTTGCTCCCGCTGGGCTGCGAAGCAGCCCCTCTTGATACCAAGGTTTCAGTCGTGGCGCTTTGAGAGGTTTTGCGAGGACTCCGCCCTCGAGCGGGAGCAAGCTCCCTCGCCACAAAGGGTATACCTGCTCTGGTGGCGTAAGTTTTCAATGCCGCCCAATCTTCATCAAAAACCGACTCAAGTCGTTCGCCGTCCTGGCTGTCTTGAGCATCCGGTCTTCCTCGGCGGTGAACGCCGTCAAGCCGAGTTCGTCTTCCAGATGGAAGATCAGCTCTTCGATATCCGATTTGTCCAATCCCAACTGCACCAGACTGGTGTTGTCGTCGAAGTCATCCTGACCTTCCAGCAGGCGGCTGATGTAGCGATGCACGGCGGCACGAACGGCAGCTTTTTTCATGGCGATCTTCGAGGGCGTTATTGTTTTGGTCGCCCCGGGCTTGAGTACAGCAGGCTTCAGCCGTGTGAGCGCTGCCACTCGTCAATCATGTGGCGCAGATGTTCCCCGGAAAAGCTGCCGAAATGCCCGCCATGCACCGTGCGGATCGGCAGGGTGCGCAAGCGTTGCAGGCTGCGTGCATAGTCGTCGAGGTTGGAGTGATAAGCGTCTTCGATCAGCGGCCCGTCGTAAATGATGTCGCCGCTGAACAGGGTCTCGGTGGCCGCTTCATACAGGCTGATGCCGCCCGGTGAGTGTCCCGGCGTGTGCAGCACTTGCAGCACCCGGTTGCCCAGGTCCAGTACATCACCTTCTTCGATCGTACCCGTGGCCGGCGCGGCCTTGACCCGATATTCGGCGTAGCACAACGGGCAATCGGGGTGCGCCTCGAACATGTCGTCGCCGACAAACATCCGGCTCAAATCGTTTTCACCGTCCGGTGCGGCCAGGATTTGCGCTTCGGCCGGGTGTACCAGGCGTTCGGAAAACTCGTGATGCCCGGCAATGTGGTCGAAATGGCAGTGACTGGCCACCGCCACCAGGGGGCGCTCGGTGATCCACGGCAATTGCTCGCGCAGGCTGACCAGCCCGGAACCGCTGTCCAGCAGCAGGTCCTTGTCGCGACCTTGCACATGCCAGAGATTGCAGCGGTAGAAAGGGCGAATGTAAGGCTCGTGAATCAAACGAATGCCGTCGCTGAGTTGTTTGACCTCGAACCACTGATCGCGGGAAACAATTTTCATCAAAGGTTTTCTCCAGACGAAAAAAAACGGGTGTGGCAACCGACGCCACACCCGTCGAAGAAAAGCATCAAGTCGTTATGTTCAGCTTAGGCGGCGCTGGTCACCAGTGCCGGACGACGGGACATCAGGCTGACCAGCACGAAGCTCACCAGACCTGCTACCAGGCTGTAGTAGATCGGGGTATTGGCGTCCAGACCGTCCTTGACCATGAACAGCAGGGCAGTGGCGAAGCCCACGCTCATGCTGGCGATGGCGCCGGCGGTGGTGGCGCGTTTCCAGAAAATCGCACCCATCAGCGGGATCAGCATGCCGCCAACCAACAGGTTGTAGGCCAGGGTCAGGGCGCTGATCACGTCGTTCACTACCAGAGCGATGCCCAGTACGACAAGACCGGTCAACAGGGTCACCAGGCGGTTCAGGCCCAGGCTCGATGCTTTACCGCCGCGCAGTTTCGGCAGCAGGTCTTCGCTCAGGGTGGTGGCGGCAGCCAACAGGCCGGCGCTGGCGGTGGACATCATGGCGGCCAGTGCGGCAGCGATGACCAGGCCACGGATACCGTCCGGCAGGGACAGTTTCACGATGGCGGCGAATGCGTTGTTGACGTTGTCCAGATCCGGGATCAGTACGTGAGCGGCCATGCCGATCAGGGCGCACGCCAGACCGTAGATAATGCAGTAGATACCGGCAGCGGTACCGGCAACCTGAGCCACTTTAGCGGTCTTCACGGTGAACACCCGTTGCCAGATGTCCTGACCGATCAGGATGCCGAAGAAGTAGATCACGAAGTAGGTGATGATGGTGTCCCAGCCAATGGTGGTGAAGCTGAAGCTCGCTGCCGGCAGTTTGGCCACCAATTGATCCCAGCCGCCAACGCGGTACATGCAGATTGGCAGCAGGATGAACATCAGGCCAACGGTCTTGATCACGAACTGGACGATGTCGGTCAGGGTCAGCGACCACATGCCGCCGATGGCCGAGTAGATCACCACGACGCCACCGCCGAGCAGTACCGAAATCCAGAACGGCAGGCCGAACAGCACTTGCAGCACGGTACCGATCGCCAGGATCGAAACGACGCCGATCATCAAGGCATAGGCCAGCATGATGACCGCGCTCGCGGAGCGGGCCATCGGGTTGTAGCGTTTTTCCAGCACCTGGGTAACGGTGTAGATCTTCAGTTTCAACAGCGGTTTGGCGAGGAACAGGTTCAGCGCCACGATTCCGCAACCCAGTGCGGCGCAGAGCCAGAAACCGGAGATGCCATGCACGTAGCCCAGGCGCACGGTGCCCACGGTGGACGCGCCGCCGAGGACGGTGGCAGCCATGGTGCCCATGTACAGGGTCGGGCCGAGGTTACGACCGGCGACCAAAAAGTCTTCGTTGGTCTTGGCCTTGCGCATGCCGTAGTAGCCGAGTATCAGCATCGCGGCGGCGTAGATGAGTACGACGAATAAATCCAAAGCCATTATGGCGTGTCTCCGATTGTCTTTTTTATGTGGAACTAAAAATCAATTCCTGAGCAAACATCGATCCCTGTGGGAGCGTGGCTTGCCCGCGAAGGGCGCGCCGCGGTCCGTCAGGCAAACCGCTTCATCGTTCATCGCGGGCAAGCCTCGCTCCCACAGGTCATGCGTTGACCACAGGTAATGCGTTTATCAGGCGACTTGTCGCATCGCCGGTTTAACGAGCGAATCCTTGCTCATGCTGCGTGGATCGTTCGGGCCGAACACCGCAGTCGGTTCCGGGAACAGACTCAGCAAGACCAGGTAAACCACCGAGGCCAGGCCCAGGGTCACCGGCAGACTGATATCGATACCGCCGGCCATTTCGCCCAGTGGTCCGACGAATTGCCCCGGCAGGTTCACGAAGCACAGGCCGACGGCCGCGCTCGGGATCCAGGCACCCAGGCCACGCCAGTTCCAGCCATGGGTGAACCAGTAACGGCCACCTTTCTCGCCACGGGTGAACACTTGCAGGTCATCCGGGCAGTAGAAACCGCGACGTACCAACAGGCCGATGATCATGATCACCATCCACGGAGTGGTGCAGGTGATGATCAGTACGGCGAAGGTCGACACGCTCTGCACCAGGTTCGCCGCGAAGCGTCCGATGAAAATGAAGGCAATCGACATCACCCCGATCAGCAGCGTGGCCTTGACCCGCGACAGCACCCGTGGGAACACGCTGGACATGTCCAGCCCGGTGCCATACAGCGAGGTGGTGCCGGTGGACATGCCGCCGATCACCGCAATCAGACACACCGGCAGGAAGAACCAGCTCGGCGATACCGCCAACAGGCCGCCCACATAGTTGTTGGCCGCGATGTAGTCCGGCGCCTTGACCGCGACGATGGTGGCAGTGACCAGGCCGAACAGGAACGGGATGAAGGTTGCGATCTGCGAAATCACCACAGCGGCCATGATGCGGCGCTTGGAGGTATCACGCGGAATGTAGCGCGACCAGTCGCCCAGGAACGCCCCGAAGGAAATCGGGTTGCTCATGGCCACCAGCGCAGCGCCGATGAACGCCGCCCAGAACCCCGGTTGCCCCATGTTCACGGTGCCGGCGTAGTTCACATCGAAGGGACCGGCAAAAGCGAAAGCCCCCAGCAGGAACAACAGGCTGGCGCTCCATACTGCGATCTTGTTGACCCACAGCAGGAAACGGAAGCCATAGATGCACACGGTCAGCACCAGAACCGCGAACAGACCGTAGGCCAGGCCCAGGGTCAGGTCGGTTTCCGGCAGGCCGATCAGGCGTTTGGCACCACCGATCAACGCATCGCCCGAACTCCACACCGAGAGGGAGAAGAAGGCGATAGCGGTCAACAGCGACAGGAACGAACCTACGATCCGCCCGTGCACGCCGAAGTGCGCACCGGAAGATACGGCGTTGTTGGTGCCGTTGATCGGGCCGAACAGGCCCATCGGCGCGAGGATTAGCGAACCGAGCAACACGCCCAGCACAATCGCCCAGGCGCCAGCCTGGAAAGACAGGCCGAACAGCACCGGGAAACTGCCGAGAACGGCGGTGGCAAAGGTGTTCGAACCACCGAAGATCATCCGGAACAAGTCCGTCGGGCCTGCGGTGCGTTCGTTGTCCGGGATCTGCTCGACCCCGTGAGTTTCAATTTGCGTAAGGCTTTGGTCTTTGTTGTTGTTATTCATGATCAGCTCCGATCATAAAGGCGCGCTCATCGTGCGTGAGCGTCACCCGTGTTGGCTAAGGGGTTGGCAGCCCTTCCGGCATCGCGGACAAATGTTCGTGGCAGGCCAGCCATAGGCCTTGTTGTTCTTGGCCAGACGCTTGTTTCTTGAAAACAATCGTCTCGCGCTCCTGGCTGAAGTGTTGCTCCCCTTGCATGCGCAGCTCGGTGGCGACGTCATGGATAAAAATCGCTACATCACCCTGCAGGCTGACGAAGGCGTTGTTCGAGGTGCATGACAGCACTTCGAAGCCGTCCTCGGCACGCCAGCTGTCCCACAAGGCCTGGTAGGCATCGCGTGACAGCAGTGGCTGTTCGAGGGTGTAGAAAACGAAGCTGGCATCGGCGCTGAACGCGCCGAAGTAGGCTTCGCGATCGTTGCGGGCGAAGGCGGACACCAGATCGGCGGCCGCTTTCAAGACCTGATCGCGTTCGGTCATGACCAATCCTCAGCGGTGGACTACGCCAGGCAGTACGCAGAGCATTTCGTACAGCAGGTTGGCGGCCAGCAGCGAGGTGTTGCCGGTGGTGTCATAAGCGGGCGAGACTTCTACCAGATCGCAACCGATCAGGTCGAGGCCTTGGCAGCCACGAACGATCTCGATGGCCTGAATGGTGGTCAAACCGCCGATTTCCGGGGTGCCGGTGCCAGGCGCCCAGGCCGGATCGATGCCGTCGATGTCGAAGCTCAGGTACACCGGACCGCCGCCGACTTTCTCGCGAACTTCGGCCATCAGCGGTTCCAGGGACTTGTGCCAGCACTCTTCGGCCTGGACCACACGGAAGCCCTGGTTGCGGCTCCAGTTGAAGTCGTCAGCGGTGTAGCCCTGGGCACGCAGACCGATCTGAACAACGCGGTCCGGATCGATCAGGCCTTCTTCGACGGCGCGACGGAAAGTGGTGCCGTGGGCGATTTTCTCGCCGAACATGTGATCGTTCACATCGGCGTGGGCATCGATGTGCACCAGGCCGACCTTGCCGTGCTTTTTATGGATGGCACGCAGGATCGGCAGGGTGATGGTGTGGTCGCCGCCCAGGGTCAGCGGGATCACATCGTGTTCGAGGATGTTGTCGTAGGACTCTTCGATGATCCGTACGGCATCCAGCAGGTTGAAGGTGTTGATCGCCACGTCGCCGATGTCGGCAACCGACAGCGAGTCGAACGGAGCAGCACCGGTGGCCATGTTGTACGGGCGGATCATCACCGATTCGGCGCGGATATCACGCGGCCCGAAACGGGTGCCAGGGCGCAGGGAAGTACCGATGTCCAGGGGCACGCCTACGAAGGCAGCGTCCAGGCCGGCAGCGGTAGGAACATGGGGGAGTCGCAGCATGGTGGCGATGCCGCCGAAACGCGGCATTTCGTTGCCGCCCAGTGGTTGGTGAAGAATCTTTTCCACGGGTAAGGCCTCATCGTCGTTGTTTTATTTATGCAGGCACGCCGTTCACAGAAGGTACGGGCGCCGCTTTGAGCCGATTCTGCGAAATGTAGTGGCCGGGAAGAATCGCTACGGGCAAATACTTAGTTCAGATTTTTCTAAACTAATGGTCCGGGGAGGATTAGACTTCACTCCGCAGCTGATGTGGTGTGTCGAATGGCCTTTTCGCTGGCAAGCCAGCTCCTACAGGTTTCGGGTCGTGCACAGCATCATCTGTAGGAGCTGGCTTGCCAGCGAAGGCGGCCGAATGGTTGCCACCAGACTGACCTTGCATCGAGCGGAGTTCGCAGATCCCATGGCCAACGCTTTACCCGACCTGAAACTATTGCGCATCTTCGTCAGCGTGGTGCGTCATCAGGGATTCGCCAACGCCCAACAAGAGCTCAACCTCTCGACGTCAGCCATCAGCACCTACATGAGCCAGCTCGAGTCGGCGCTGGGCCTGGTGCTGTGCCATCGCGGCCGTGGTGGTTTCAGCCTGACCAGCAAGGGCGAGTTGTTCCATCAGGAAACCCTGCGTCTGCTGGGCGAGTTGGAAGGGTTCGAACAATACGCCGCCGCGCTCAAGGGCGAATTGCGCGGCACGTTGAACCTGGGGGTGATCGACTCCACCGTCAGTGACAAGGCCTTGCCGTTCGCCGAAGCCATCGGCGCCTACAGCCAGGAACACCCGGCGGTGCATTTGCATTTGTCGGTGATGAGCCCCTATGAACTGCAACTGGGCGTGCAGGACAACCGTCTCGACTTGGCCATCGGCGCGTTTTCCACGCGCATGAGCGGCCTGGTGTACATGCCGCTGTACCGTGAACAGCACTGGTTGTATTGCAGCACGCGGCATCCGCTGTTCAACGAGCGGCGCATTCCCGAGCAGGTCATCACCCAGCAGCGCATGGTTGGTCGCGGCTACTGGAGCCAGGCCGAACTGGCTCGCCATGGCTTCAAGCACAGCGCCGCGACGGTGGAGAGTATGGAGGCGCAGCTGATCCTGGTGCTGTCCGGCGCCTACATCGGCTACTTGCCGGAGCACTATGCCCAGGCCTGGGCCGACAAGGGCGACTTGCGTGTGCTGTTGCCGGCGACTTTCGGGTATCAGGCTCCATTCTCGATGATCGTGCGTCGGGGCCGCAGCCGCGAGCCGTTGATCCAGACTTTCCGCGATCTGCTCAAGGCGCAACTGAATCAGGCTGCCTGAGGGAATAAAATCGATGTCCAGAATTCAATGCCCGCGCTGCCTGCGTCCGCAAAGCCATTGCCTGTGCCCACTGATCCCCAGCCTCGACAGCCGCACCCGGGTGTTGCTGTTGCAACATCCGAGCGAGGTGAACCATGCGCTGAACACCGCGCGGCTGGCGGCGCTGGGCTTGAAAAATGCCGAGTTGATCGTCGGCGAGGTGTTCGAGGACTTGCCGAGGCTGTTGAATCAACCGGGTTATCAGGCGCGGTTGTTGTTTCCCGCCGACGATGCGCAGCCGATGCAGGCTTACAGCGCATCCGATGATCCGTTGCTGCTGGTGGTGCCGGACGGCACCTGGCGCAAGGCGCGCAAGATGCTGCACTTGAACCCGCTGCTGGCGGCATTGCCCCGAGTGGCCCTGGCCGAGGGCGGCGTGTCCCGTTATCGGCTGCGCAAGGCACCGGGGCCGGGAGCGCTGTCGACGGTGGAGGCGATTGTGCAGGCGTTGCAGGTGCTTGAAGCGCCGGCTTCATTCGAGCCGTTGTTGAAGCCGTTCGAGGCGTTGATCGAGGGGCAGATTGCGGCGATGGGGGAGGAGGTTTTTCAGCGTAATCATGGGCCGAAATAGTCGTTGTCTGCGCTGGCCTCTTCGCGAGCAGGCTCGCTCCCACAGTTGGCCGGGTTCTTCCAGTAGAAATGCGGTCCCTTGTGGGAGCGAGCCTGCTCGCGAAAGCGGCAGAACACTCACCAAAAATCCCTGAAAGAAACTACCTTTCCCGCATCGCCTCAGTCCGCGCCTTGAGCACCGGTTTAAGCAGGTAATCCAGCACCGTCTTCTCCCCGGTAATGATGTCCACCGTCGCCACCATCCCCGGGATGATCAGCAAGGGTTTCACATCCCCGCCCAAATGGTTTTTATCAGTGCGCACCTGGATCAGGTAGAAGCTGTTGCCCTTCTCATCGGTGATGGTGTCGGCACCGATCAGTTCAAGCTTGGCACTCAGGCCGCCATAGATCGTGTAGTCGTAGGCACTGAACTTGACCATGGCTTTCTGCCCCGGATGCAGGAAGGCGACGTCCTGTGGCCTCACCTTGGCCTCGATCAGCAGGTTGTCTTCCAGGGGCACGATTTCCACCATGTCGCTGCCCGGCTGGACTACGCCGCCAATGGTGTTGACCTTCAGTACCTTGATGATGCCCTTGACCGGCGATATCACCGTGGTACGGGTCACGCGGTCGTCGATGGCGATGCTCGATGCGGTGATTTTCGACAGGTCGGTGCGTTTCTCATTCAGCTCCTTGGCCGCCTCCGAGCGGAAGGTCTGTTCCGACTCGTCGATCTTGCTCCTGATCTCGGCAATTGCCGATTCCGCCCGGGGAATCGCCAGGGTGGTGGCGTTCAGCGAGCCGCGGATTTCCACGGCGCTGCGTCTGAGGCGCAGGATCTCCACCGGTGACACGGCACCGGTCTTGACCAGTGGCTCGGACATGGCCATCTCCTGGTTGACCAGGGCCAGGCTTGAACCGTATTGCCCCGCCTTGGAGCGGAACTCCGCCAGCTCCTGGGTTTTTTGCCGCAGTTGTTCGGTCAGTGTGCGTTGTTCGCTGGCCAGTCGACGTTGCCGTTGTTCGTACAGCGAGCGTTCGTCCTCGGCCACTTGCGGGGCCTTGGCGATCACTTCTTCCGACAGTTTGAAGGGGCGGCCTTCGGCTTCCGCCGACAACCGTTCGACCTGCGCGGTCAGTGCATAACGATCGGCCTCGCTTTCGCCCTTGTTCGACAGGTAGCGCGTGTCATCCAGGCGCAACAGGGTGTCGCCCTTGTTCACCATTTGCCCTTCGCGCACGAAGATCTCGGTGACGATGCCGCCCTCGAGGTTCTGGATCACCTGCACCTTGCTCGATGGAATGGCCTTGCCTTCGCCCATGGTGACTTCCTGCAACACGGCGAACCTGGCCCAGACCAGCGCGCTGATCAGCAGCGCCGCCGCCAGCCACACCGTGATCCGCGACCAGCGTGGCGAGTCTTGCAATGAAGCGCCGGCGGTTTCCGGCATGAATTCGACTTCAGCGCTTTTTGAAAAGCTGTTGAAGTAGCCACGCTCTTTCGACGTTACAGGCAGATCCGCAGACATGGGCAACTCCTAGACCGCCGCCGAGCCGACACGGCCCTTGCGCAGTGCATCGATGACCGCTTCTTTCGGTCCGTCGGCGACGATCCGCCCGTTGTCCAGCACCACCAACCGATCCACCAGGCTGAGCATCGAGGTACGGTGGGTCACCAGCAGCACGGTTTTGCCCTGGACCCAGCCGTGGAGCTTTTGCCGCAGAACGTCTTCGCTGCTGTTGTCCATGGCGCTGGTGGGTTCGTCCAGCAGCATGATCGGCGGGTCCAGCAACAGCGCCCGGGCCAGCAGCACGGCCTGGCGTTGACCGCCGGACAGCAATTGCCCGCGTTCGCCGACGGGCCGGTCGAAGCCTTGCGGGTGTTGTCGGGCCAGTTCGGTGACGCCGGTCAGTTCCGCCACTTCGAGCATGCGCGCATCGCTGATGTAGCGCGCACCGAGGGTCAGGTTGTCGCGCAGGCTGCCGGCCAGCAGTGGCAGGTCGTGGGCGACATAACCGATCTGATGGCGCAGGTCGGCGACGTCCAGTTGTCGCAGATCCAGGCCATCGAGCAGCAACTGCCCTTCGGCAGGTTCGTAGAAGCCCATCATCAGTCGCGCGAGGGTACTTTTGCCCGAGCCGCTACGACCGATGATGCCGATCCGTTCGCCGGGTTTCACGCTGAAGCCGACATTGGCCAGCGCCGGTGCACTCTGGCCGTTGTAGTGGAACGTCACGCCGACCACATCCAGCGCGCCTTGCAGTTGCGTACGTTCCAGTGGCCGTTGCCGGGCATCCCTTTCCTGGGGCAGCGACATCAGCGCATCGGTGCTTTTCATGGTCAGTTGCGCTTGCTGGTAACGGGTGATCAACCCGGCGATTTGCCCCAGCGGCGCCAGTACCCGGCTGCCGAGCATGTAGGTCGCGACCAGTGCGCCGACGCTCAGGTTGCCGGCGATGATGCTGTAGACCCCGGCGACGATGGTTGCCATCCCGGAAAATTGCTGGATGAACAGCGTGCCGTTGGTGGCCAGCGCCGCCAGGTTGCGCGCGTGGCTATCGAGGCGGGAAAGGGCGCCGTGGGTGCTTTCCCATTTGTGCTGGCGTTCGCTTTCGGCGCTGCAGGCCTTGAGGGTTTCCAGGCCGCCGAGGGTTTCGATCAGCAGGGCCTGGCGTTCAGCCCCCAGGGTCAGGCTTTTTTGCACGGTGTCGCGCAGGCGTGCCTGGATCACCATGGCGAAAATGATCGTGATCGGGAACGCCAGGACCGGTATCACCACCAGCCAGCCGCCGAGCAGGCCGATCACCAGCAGCATCAGCAAGGCGAAGGGCAGGTCGATCAGGCTGGTGAGGGTCACAGCGGTGAGAAATTCGCGCAGGCCCTGGAAGTCATGAATGCTCTGGGCAAAACCGCCGATGGTCGCCGGACGAGCTTTCATCGCCATGCCGGTGATGCGTTCGAACAAGGTCGCCGACAGGATCACGTCGGTTTTCTTCCCGGCGGTGTCCAGCAAATGCGCGCGCACCACGCGCAGTACCAATTCGAAAACGGTGCCGATCAGCAAGCCGATGGACAACACCCACAGGGTCGATGTGGCCTGGTTCGGCACCACGCGGTCGTAGGTCTGCATCACGAACAGCGGCACCATCAGGCCCAGCAGGTTGATCAGGAAACTGGCGAGGATCGCGTCGCTGTACAGCCATTTCGACAGCTTCAGGGTGTCGCGAAACCAGGCCTGCACCCGCGGCACCAAGGGTGAGCGCAGGTCTTCGAGTTCATGCCGTGGCCGGGCGAACAGGGTCTGGCCAGAGTAATGCTCTGCAAGTTCTTCAGGGCTGATCCACTGTTCGCCGCCGTCGGCTTCGCTGGGCAGGATCAGCACCTTGCCGTCATCGCCGATGCGGCGTAGCACCGCTGTACGGCCGTTGTTCAGCAACAGCAGCACCGGCAGGTTGAGCGGGGAGATGTCCTTGAGGTCGCGGCGCAACAGGCGCGCCTGCAAACCGGCCCGGGCCGCTGCGCGGGGCAGCAGGTCCAGGCTCAGGCGTTGGTGTGCCATTGGCAGCCCGGCACTGAGGCTGGCACGACTGACCGTCGCGCCATGGAGTTTGCAGAGGATCAACAGACCGTCCAGCAGCGGGTCATCGAAGCTCAGGCGCGGATCGACACCAGTGTTGCCGGGTTCCATGCTGGTCACATTGATCGCTCCCGTATTTGCACAACTGACTGTAGGAGCGAGCTTGCTCCGGGCGGCGTTCCGACGATGAACCTGAGAGCGCCGCGGGGTGTCAGGCTTCCCGCGTCATCATTAACGATCATCGCGAGCAGGCTCGCTCCTACAGAGGGCCCTATTTGAGTTCCGGCAGACGAGCTTCACTTTTGACTTCGGCCTGGGCAATCGCATCGGCAGGCAATACAACCCGCTGTTTGCTCAACAGCTGGCCCATGTTGGCCAGGACCCGGTACATCGAAAACTCCTCGGTGTAGCGCACTTCGGTGTAGCGGCGGTTGGCGTTGTAGAGTTCGTTTTCACTGTCCAGCAAGTCGAGCAGGGTGCGTTGGCCGAGGCCGAATTGATCCTGATAGGCCATGCGCACACGTTTACTGGTATCGGCGTATTCACGGGCGGTCGGGGTCTGCTTCTTGGCGTTGACCATGGCGTTCCAGGCCAGGTGGATGTTTTCGTTGAGCTGGCGCAGGGCATTGTTGCGGATGTCCATTGCCTGATTGATCTTGTGCGCGTCGGATTGCAGGCGAGCCTTGTCGCTGCCGCCACGGAACAGGTTGTAGTTCATCACCACGCCGACTCGCCATTCGTTGTCATGGCCCTTGTCGCCCTGAATATTGTTGTTGGCGCCTACGGCGGCTTCGGCGTCGAAGCGTGGGTAGAACGGCGACTTGGCGACCTCGTACTGGCTCTCGGCCGATTGCACGTCGGCCTGCGCGGACTTCAGGTAGGGGTTGTTTTCCACCATGCTTTGCTGGGCTTCCAGCAGGGTGGCCGGCAGTTCGCCTCGCGTCGAAGGCGGGGCTTCCAGTTCATCGGGCAGGCGACCTACGACAGCGGCAAAATTGGCTTCCGCATCCGCCAGGTCCACTTCGGCGGTGTCGAGGTTGTTCTCCGCCAGTGCCCGGCGAGCGGTGGACTGGTCGGCGTCGGCATTACTGCCGATACCGCGTTGGGTGCGCAGGCCGATCTGGTCGTTGACTCGCAAGTGGGCTTGCAGGTTGTTCTTGGCCAGTGTCACCAGTTCACGGCGCTTGAGCACTTCGAGGTAGACCTCGATGGTGCGCAGGGCCAGATCCTGGGCGGTGCCCTGGGCGTAATAGGCCCGGGAGTTGACCACGCCTTTGGTGCGCTCGACTTCATTGGCAGTATTGAAGCCATCGAAGAGCATCTGGCGCAGGCGCAGTTCCGACTGGGTGTAGTTGAGGATCGACGTGTGGTGATCGCCGAACGCCCGGGTATTGGTGTTATCGCTGTACCCGCGCCCGTAGGCGGCATTCAGGTCAACCGATGGATAAAAGCCCCCCTTGGCGACCTTCACGTCCTCATCAGCCGACAGACGGCTGTCCACCCGCGACGCCAGTTCAGGGTGGGTCGCAATAGTGCTCTGGATCGCTTCGGTCAATGACATGGAATGAGCCTGAGAGGTCCAGGCCATGGCCAGTAAAACGGCAGTGCAGAGGGGGCTTAATCGGCGCATGGATGTATCTCCCTGATTCCTGATGGTGCTTTATCAGTCGCCAATTATTTGACGACTTTTATAGGTAAACCGTTTCATGCTTTTAACATCAGAGCTAAGAACATTCTGGGGACAAGCTAAGAAGAATTTTTCATAGCGGTTATGCCGAAAAAAACTTATGCGCTCTGCAAAATCCAGCACATTGTTCACTGGCGAAGCCCTTGATTTATGAGCTTTAGGGCGCTCATTCGGGCTCGTGAAAAGTTTCGATTCACTTATCGACATAGGGCGGAGAAGTGCTGGAGGGGAGGGATGTGTAGCGGAATTGAGTGACGGTTTTTTGTCACACTGGTGGTTCAGGACCGTTACGCTTCGCTTGCAGGGCACCTGTTTGTGATTTGGATTCCAATGCCATTGATTGCAAAGGGATTACTTCAAACCGCTACGTGACCTGCGGGCAACACGCCGGGCGAGATCGTCGCCAGGGCAGCGGCTTACTCAAGTAACCCCGCTGACCGGTAGACGATCCGCCGGGCAACCCGTTTGAGCCATCCATGAGCATGTTCTTCGCAACAAAAAAGTGCCGACAGCATGTTGGCAGCGGAGGAGATGCACATGGCTACGCTCATCGGTATCGTCAGTAAGGTCATCGGTCAGGTGTTCGCAGTGGCGGGCGACGGGACTCGTCGCGTTCTGATCGAGGGCGACCGATTGTTCGCCGGTGAACAACTCAATACCGGGGCCGAAGGTGCCGTGGCGGTGCATCTGGAAAATGGCCAGGAACTGACCCTCGGACGGGGCAGCAGCCTGCAAATGAACGCTCAGTTGCTCGCCCATGAATCGCCCCACGTCAACACGGCCGAAGCGGTGACGCCGAGCCAGACGCAACTGAGCGATGTCGAGCAACTGCAAAAAGCCATTGCTGCCGGTGATGACCCGACGCAGACCGCCGAAGCCACGGCGGCCGGGCCGGGTTCGACCGGGCCTGGCGGTGGCGCACTGGGCGGCGGCCACAGTTTTGTATTGCTTGAGGAAGTGGGCGGGCGGGTCGATCCGATCATCGGCTTCCCTACAGCCGGTTTCAATGGCATTCCCGAATTTCCCGAAGAGCGGCACGATGCCGCTATCAACACTGGGGATGACACCCCGGCGCCAGTGATCACGCCTGCCGTGAACAACCCGGTGACCCTCAACGGGCTGTCGGTGGCGGGGGGCGAACTGACCGTCAACGAAGCCAATCTCGCCGGTGGCTCGGCCAGCAATCCCGCGGCATTGACCCAGAACGGCACGTTCACCATCACGGCGCTCGACGGGCTGAACAACCTGAGCATCGGCGGGATCAGCGTCATCAGCGGCGGTATCGCCGCAGGCTTCCCGCAGTCAATCACCACGCCGCTGGGTAGTACCCTGACCATCACCGGTTACAACCCGGCCACGGGCGTGGTGAGTTACAGCTACACCCTCAACGGCAACGAGCCCCATACATCCGGTGACGGCACCACCCTCAGCGAACACTTCACCGTGGTGGCTGGCGACAGCAATGGCGACACCGCCACCGGTTCACTGGACGTCAACATCACCGATGATGTGCCCAAAGCGTACGACGACCACAATGGCACGGCATCGGAAACTCACCTTGTCCTCAATGGCAACGTGCTGACCAACGATGTGCAAGGCGCGGACCGCGTGCCGGTCGGCCCGAGCAGCGGCCCGATCACCCCCGGCACGTTCGTCGGTACCTACGGCACCCTGGTGCTCAATGCCAACGGCACCTACACCTACACCCTGAACACCAGCGATGCCGATTTCAAAGCGCTGCATGGCGGCGGCAGCGGCACCGAAAATTTCACCTACACCCTCACCGATGCCGACGGCGACACCAGCACCGCCCACCTGATACTGAACATTCACAACAACGACGATGGCGTGACCCTCAATGGCCTCGATGCGCAGGGCGGCGAACTGACGGTCTATGAAAAGAACCTCAGCGACGGCACCAGCCCCAATGCCCCGGCCCTGACCCAGAGCGGTACCTTCACCGTCAGCGCGCTGGATGGCCTGCAAACCCTGACCGTGGGTGGCATCACCGTGGTCAGCGGTGGCGTGGCCGCAGGTTTTCCGCAAACCATCACCACCCCCTTGGGCAGCACCTTTACCATCACCGGCTATAATCCGGCGACCGGCGTGGTCAGCTACAGCTACACCCTGGTGGATAACGAAGCGCATCCGAACGCCAATGGCGCCAACAGCCTCACCGAGCACTTCAATGTCGTTGCCACCGACACCGATGGCAGCACCGCCACCGGGCAAATCAACGTCAACATCGTCGACGATTTGCCGACCGCCAAACCCGACGCCGACTCCGTGCAGGAGGGCGGTACGGTCAGCGGCAACGTGCTGGACAACGACATCGGCGGCGCCGACGGCCCGGCGGCCAGTGGCGCGGTGGTGGGCGTGCGCGCCGGTTCGGACACCTCGACCTCGGCCATCGGCGGCTTGAACAGCCAGATCAATGGCACCTACGGCTACCTGACCCTCGATGCCCACGGCAATGCGGTCTATCACAGCAACCCGAACAGCGTGAGCGGCCCCGGCGCGACCGACGTTTTCACCTACACCGTGCGCGATGCCGATGGCGACGAGAGCACCACGACCATTACGATCGACGTGTACAACAGCGGCCTGAAAGCCGTCAGCGACAGCGACGTCACCGTGTACGAAAAAGCCCTGGACCTGAA
This sequence comes from Pseudomonas sp. WPR_5_2, assembly GCF_003634475.1. Classification (NCBI taxonomy): domain Bacteria; kingdom Pseudomonadati; phylum Pseudomonadota; class Gammaproteobacteria; order Pseudomonadales; family Pseudomonadaceae; genus Pseudomonas; species Pseudomonas sp. WPR_5_2. The sequence goes on from NZ_RBLA01000003.1 coordinate 515,552, forward strand.
CAAGGACGGCCAGGACCTGGCCGCCGGCAGCGTCATCGGCAGCCAGCCGGGCAGCACCGGTGAAACCGCCAGTGGCACGCTGGTCGGCTCGGTGACCGGGGCTGTCGGGGCGATCACCTACACCCTGGTCGGCAGCGCCACCGGAACGTACGGGCAAATTCACCTCAACCCGAACGGCACCTACACCTACACCCTGACGTCACCACCGAGCACGACGCCCCACGCCAATGACGGCGCCAACGTCACCCATGAAAGTTTCACCTATCAGGCCACCGATTCCCTGGGCAACACCGTCACCAGCACCATCGTGGTGAACATCGTCGATGACGTACCGACCGCCAAGGCGGATCACGATTCCGTGGTAGAAGGCGGCACCGTCAGCGGCAACGTGCTGGACAACGACATCGGCGGCGCCGACGGCCCGGCGGCCAGTGGCGCGGTGGTGGGCGTGCGCGCCGGTTCGGACACCTCGACCTCGGCCATCGGCGGCTTGAACAGCCAGATCAATGGCACCTACGGCTACCTGACCCTCGATGCCCACGGCAATGCGGTCTATCACAGCAACCAGAACTCGGTCGGCGCGCCGGGCGCTACCGATACCTTCACTTACACCGTGCGCGATGCCGATAGCGACGAGAGCACCACGACCATCACCATCGACGTGTACAACAGCTGCCTGAAAGCGGTCAGCGACAGCGACGTCACCGTGTACGAAAAAGCCCTCGACCTGAGCAAGGACGGCCAGGACCTGGCTGCCGGCAACGTCATTGGCAGCGAACCGGGCAATACCGGCGAAACCGCCAGCGGCACGCTGGTCGGCTCGGTCACCGGGGCTGTCGGGGTGATCACCTACACCCTGGTCGGCAGCGCCACCGGAACGTATGGGCAGATCCTGCTCAACCCCGACGGCACCTACACCTACACCCTGACGTCACCACCGAGCACGACGCCCCACGCCAATGACGGCGCCAATGTCACCCATGAAAGTTTCACCTATCAGGCCACCGATTCCCTGGGCAACACCGTCACCAGCACCATCGTGGTGAACATCGTCGATGACGTGCCCAAAGCCGTGGCCTCGGAGCGGTCGGTGTCAGCGGTCGAGATCGACTCCAACCTGCTGCTGATCATTGACGTGTCCGGCAGCATGGCCGACTCATCGGGTGTACCGGGTCTCTCGCGGCTGGAGCTGGCCAAGCAGGCGATCAGTGCATTGCTCGACAAGTACGACGACCTTGGCGATGTCAAAGTGCAGATCGTGACGTTCAGCAGCAACGCCACTGACAAAACCTCGGTGTGGGTGGATGTGGCCACGGCCAAGTCGATCATCTCCGGCCTGTCGGCGGGCGGCGGTACCAACTACGACGCGGCGGTGGCTGTGGCGCAAGACGCGTTCAACACCAACGGCAAACTGACAGGGGCACAGAACGTCGGCTATTTCTTCTCCGACGGCAAACCCAACGAAGGCTCCATTGGCGGAGGGGACGAGGCGAACTGGAAAGATTTCCTCACCGAGAATCAGATCAAGAGCTACGCGATCGGCCTGGGTAAAGGCGTCGACAACGATGCCCTCGATCCGCTGGCCTATGACGGTACCGGCGCAGGCACCAATACCAACGCGGTGATCGTCACCGACCTCGGGCAGCTCAACTCGGTGCTCTCGGGCACCGTTATCGGTGTGCCTGTCACCGGTTCGTTGCTGGGCGAGGGTGGTTCGTTCGGGGCCGATGGCGGCTTCGTCAAAACCATCACCGTCGATGGCACCACTTACACCTATGACCCGAAAGGCAACAGCAACCAGGGTTCACTGAATTTCAGCGGCGGCGCCAACCATGGCACCTTCAACACCATCAACAACACCTTGAGCATCGCCACCGACAACAAAGGCACCCTGGTGGTGAACCTCGATACGGGCGAATACAGCTACGTGTCGCAGAAAACCACCTCGGTGGTGTTCACCGAAAACATCGGCTTCACCGTCAGCGACAACGATGGCGATCTCGCCAGTTCGAGCCTGGTAGTCAAAGTCATTCCGAATGCGCCACCGGTGGCCACCGATGATCACATCATCACCAACGTGCTCTCGGGCAACATAACGGTGCCGGGCGAGTTGCTGCTGGCCAATGACACCGATCCTGATGGCGATTCGCTTAACGCATCGCCAACCACCTTCACTACGGGCTGGTTGGCCAAAGGCGCGGACTTCACCGGTGCCGGTGCGATCAACTTCTCCGGCAGCGGTGTCAAACCGAGCAACCAGAACCTGGCCGATGTGCGCGGTGCATTCGCGGCCAATACCGCCACGATGACGGCATTGCTGGTGATCAGTGGTTATCTGGGGCCGGTCACCGCGGCCAATACCAACGATGAGGACCGTATCACCGTCAACCTCAAACAGGGCGAAACCCTCAATCTGGACCACAACCTGGCCGCCGGCCATATCACCATGGAGTACTCCATCAACGGCGGCGCCTGGATTGCGCTCGCCGATGGCCAGACCATCACGGCGGCGTCGGACGGCGTGTACCAGATCCACGTCACCAACATCACCAACACCAGTGGCAGCGGCGTCAACAACTCGGAAAGCTACCAGCTGACGATGAAGCTCGACTATTCCGGTGCGCATGACATCACCCCGGACTACCACGGCACCTACATCACCAGCGACAGCCATGGCGGCAGCGACAGCGCCAACGTGACGATCAGCTACCAGGATGGGCACACCCTCACCGGGACCGCCGGCAACGACACGCTGGTGGCGGGCAGCGGCGACAACATCCTCAATGCCGGTGACGGCAACGATATCCTCATCGCAGGTACCGGCAACAACGAGTTGCACGGCGGTGCCGGCAATGACTTGCTGTTCAGCGGGCCGGGCAATGACCTGCTCGACGGCGGCCCAGGCAACGATACCGCCAGCTACGCTCATGCCACGGCTGGCGTCACGGTCAATCTGGGGCTGACCGGGGCGCAGAATACCTTCGGTGCCGGCACCGACACCCTGACGGGCATCGAGAATCTCGTGGGTTCGAACTACAACGACAACCTGACCGGTGACAACAACAGCAACATCATCACCGGCGGCCTGGGCAACGACGTGCTCAATGGCGGCGGCGGGGACGACTTGCTGATCGGTGGCCTGGGCAACAACACCCTGACCGGCGGCAGCGGCGCCGACACCTTCCAGTGGCTCAAGGGCAACAGCGGCCATGACGTGATCACCGACTTCACGCCGGGCACCGACAAACTCGACCTGTCGCAACTGCTGCAAGGGGAGAACGGCACGGCGGCCTCGCTGGATGACTACCTGCACTTCACCGTCAGTGGCAGCGGTGCATCACTGGTGACCAGCATCGACGTCAGCGCCATGGCCGGCGCGGCACCGAACCAGACCATCGACCTGGCCGGCGTCAACCTGGCCAGCCATTACGGCGTCACGCCAGGGGCGGGCGGGGTGATCTCCGGTGCAGACTCGGCAACCATCATCAACGGCATGCTCAATGATCATTCGTTGAAGGTGGATACCGTGTGATCTGAAGGCCTGGTTCACACAAATCCCCTGTGGGAGCGACCTGCTCGCGAATGCGGACTCACATTCAACAGTGATGTTGACTGAGCCACCGCTTTCGCGAGCAGGCTCGCTCCCAAAGGGTTACATGGAGTTATTCACATCGGCTCCGGCGGCCCGATCAATCTGCCCATCACCCCGAATACCCCCAACGCCTTGATCGTCTCCAGCTCTCCCTGGGTCTCGACCATTTCTGCAATCAATGGCAAATCAATGTTGTTGGTGGCCCTGAAGATCGCCTCGATAAACAGCCGTTTATCCTGTTGTTCATCGATATGCCGGATGTAGGCACCATCGATTTTCAGATACGCCAGGCCCAATTGGGTGAGGTTACCGATCTGGCTGAAGCTGCCTCCGAAATGCTGCAGGCCGATGCGGTAGCCGGTGTCGAGCAGGCTATGGCTCAATCGCTGCAGCTCCTCGGGAGGCGGCAGTTGGCGTTCATCGATTTCCAGGGTCAGCAACGGTGCCAGTTCCGGCAGAGATTCGAGCATGTCGAGGATCAGTTGCAGCTGCGGCTGATCGCGCAAGGTGCTGCCGGACAGGCTCAGTGCCAACGGCCAGCGATTGACGGCAAGGTATTCGAGGGTCGCTTCGAGCATGGCCAGGTCGAAACGCGCGGACCAGCCGAGACGCTCGATCCACGGCAGAAAATGTCCGGCGGCAATCGCCTGGCCCTGCGGATCGAGCAGGCGTGCCAGGACTTTGTGGTGCAGCACTTCACTGGTGTCGGCACATTGCACTACCGGTTGGAAATACAGCACTAACTGACCTTGGGTCAGGGCGTCGTCGATCCAGCTGCGCCAATCGTATTGGGACAGGTTCGGTGCGGTCTCGACGTGGCTCAGTTGTACCCAGGGGCGCTCGGGGTGTTGTCGAGCCTGGGTCAGCGCCTGATCAAGTCGCATGAGCACCTCGCTGGCCGGTTCACCGGGGTGGTAGGCGACGATACCCAGATGCGCAACTGGCATGCAGTCACTCGCACCGGTCTGACGCAGGTTTTCCAGGGTGGCACTGATTTCGGCGGCGAGGCGTGCGGCGTCCTCGGTACTCAGACCCTGCGTCAGCAGACTGAATTCACCTCCGCGGTTGCGCGCCGCCAGCCAGGTGCGTCGTTCAGGCAGTTGGGTCAGACGCTTGAGCAGTTCGCCGACTGTGCCGATCAATGCATCGGTGCGTTGTCCGCCCAGGCGTTGATTGAGACCGGTCAAGTCATTGATCCGCAACATCAGCAAATGACCGTCGCAATGTTGCTCGGCGACCAGCAAGTGGTCTGCCAGTTGTTCATCCAGCAAGCGTCGGTTGGCCAGCCCGGTCAGGCTGTCCTGATAGGATTCGCTGCGCAGCTTTTCACTGCGCGCCGCCTCTTCAGTGAACAACGCCTTGAGCTTCTCGACCATCTGGTTCATTGCCAGCACGACGCGTTTCAATTCCGGTGTGCGGGGTAGTTTCGGCAGGCTCAGGAACTCGCGTTTACTGATGGCTTCGGCCTGCTTGACCAAACTTTCGAGTGGACGGAGTTGCCGACGTAACAGCCAACCCCCGAACACGGCGCTGAGTAATCCGCACACGACCAGCCAGATCAGGCTGCCGAGGGTACTGTCCCAGAGTTTGGTCAGGGCAAATTGCGGATTACTGAGCACTTCGACCCGTGCCGCCTGTTCCCAGCCGCGCATGATCAACGCGTCACCGCCCTGATGATGCAGATTGACCAGACTGACAAACCAGCCTGGCACGCCCTCGATCCGTGCCGGTGCGTTGCGCTCCACCAGCACCTGTTCACCCTCGACGTCGATGATGCGAATGCTGCTGAAGTAGCCACTGTCAAAAATTGAACTGACCATCAGTTCCATCATCGCCGGATCATCGATCTGCGCGGTCAGCGACAGACCCAGTGCCGTGGCTGCGTCCTGGGCGTGGGAGCGCAACTGACCGAGCATCTGTTCGCGTGAGCTTTCCAGACTGACAAAAAAGCTGCCGCTGAAGGCCACCAGCAGGAACAGGCATATGGCGAGAAACAATTGGTTGCGCAGTTTCATGGAGCGCTCCTTGCGGCAGCTTCAACCATCACCTACGGCGAAGCCTTCAGTCTGCATCTTTTGCAATACATCTTGCCAGCGCGACAACTTTTTCGAGTCGCTGCTGCGTTTGCCGCCATTGCTCCCCGGCAGGTACAGGCCCTCGGCATTGAAGGCGTACACCGGCAGCAGGTCTTTGCGTTGCGAAGCCGGGCGGATGTCGCCGATCAGGTTGTCGAGCACCAGCGGGTCGGCGCTGGGACTGCTATAGAACGTTAGCACCATATGCGCCTGGTTCTGGGTCAGCGCCTTGACGTAGGTGATGCGCAGCTTTTCGCTGGGAATCCCGAGATGGCGCAAGCTGAAATATTTCGCCAGGGCGTAGTCCTCGCAGTCGGCGGCCCCCTTGCTCAGGGACTCGACGGGCGTGGCCCAGTAATCGGTTTGATGCCAGATGCGCGTGTCGTCCTGAAAACTCAGTTGCTGATTGAAGAAGCGATTGACCGCATCCAGCTGTTCGCGCTCGGGTGCATTGCGTTCGTCATGCAGCATTCGACCCCAGGCCTCGATTCGTCCCCGCGCCGGGTCGAGGGTGCCGTAGTGATGTTCGGCGGCCAGCAGGATCTGCGCAAAATCCCAGTCGGCCCAGGCACTGCCAAGCATGCTCAGCAGAAAACCGCTCAGCAGCAGCCAGCCGCCGAACCGAAGCCGGGGCGTTGGCCATCCTGGACTACGCGGACTGCGGGGCATGGCGGGCGGCTCGGATGCAGAGTTGTGAAGTCTAGGTGGTGTTTGGTGTGGGGGAGGGCTGGTCGTCGGCGAACAAGTATGCGTCCCCCTGTAGGAGCCGGCTTGCTGGCGAAAGCGGCAGTCCACTCAACAATGCAGTACCTGATACAACGCATTCGCCAGCAAGCCGGCTCCTACAGGTTCGCGTGTTCCCAATACCTTGAGTAGGGGTCGTAGAAATGGATATGCCCCCCTTTCAAAGGTCGGCAATCAGGGTGTGCGCAGGGTCTTCTGCCGAAGGATGTAAACCGTCACCAACACCGCACTGGTCAGCATGAACCCGCGTGCCCAGGGCATTGGCACCAGATAGCAGGAAAACAGAATGCTCGCCCACATCAAGCCGATGGCGTAGACCTTGCCCTTGAGCGGAATGCCGTTGCCGTCGAGGTAGTCGCGAATCCATGGGCCGAGCCGTGGATGATCGACCAGCCATTGATAGAAGCGTGGCGAGCTGCGGGCGAAACAGGCGGCCGCCAGCAACAGGAAAGGCGTGGTGGGCAACACCGGCAGGAAAATCCCGATCACCCCCAGCGCTACGCTCAGCCAGCCGATGGCCAGCAGCATGTAGCGCAACATCAGGGGGCGGTTGCCTATGGGGTTGTCCATAGGCCGGACCTTAGTGGTGGCGAGGCTTGAGGATCGCCGGCTTTTCGTCTGGTGCGTTGCACAGCAGGTACAGCGCAGTCAGGGCTTCCGGGATCTGCACGATCATGTCGTCCATCAGGTTGGCGTCGGCGGCAATGTCGGAGAACTCCGGTTGCTCGTCGAACAGGCCCGAACCAACCATGATCGGCAGCAGCATTTCGCTGACTTCGTCTTCGGCGGTTTCGAACCAGGCTTCTTCGCGCAGGAACACGCCTTCCATGAAACCGATGCACCAGCCGCGCAGTTCGGAGTCATCGGGGTCGTCGCCCAGATCCAGGTCGCATGGCAGCTCGAACTCTTCATCCGAAGCCAGTTGACGGGCGATGTGGGCCTTGAGGCCGATCAGCGTGGCTTCGATCTCTTCGCGCTGGGCTTCGCCGCTGTAATGTGGCTCTTCGGCGAACAAAGCGTCGATCCACTCACGATCGGGTACGACTTCGGAACAGATCGACAGGGCGGTGAGGTAGCCGTGGGCGGCCACGTAGTCCAGCGCCTCGTCATGCAGTTCATCGGCGTCGAGGAAGACTTGCAGGCGGGTTAGTTGCTCAGCGAAGGACATTAAAGGGCTACCTTGGGGAATATTCGATGCGGGAATTCTAGGCCTTCTTGAGCGCTTGGGCCAGCCGCGCGGCATATTTGCACCCTTGTGGCCTTGCACAACACCGTAATCCTTGTGGGAGTGAGCCTGCTCGCGAAGGCGGCATTACATTCAATATCAATGTTTACTGACCCACCGCTTTCGCGAGCAGGCTCGCTCCCACAGGTTTTGCATGGTAATGGCATTCAGGTGTCTTCTCAGCGGCGCCCTTTGCCGGACGGGGCTCGGGTATACTCGCGCGTTTTGTGATGCCCTGCTGGCGTCATGGCTGAAATGTGAAGCGTCATGCAATGCGCACTTACGATTTGTCGGTGCAGCATTGCGCGTTCTGCACCAGCCTTGGCAGGGATGTTTCGGTGATTTTTGGAGTTTTTATGCTCGAACAGGCTCAACGCGTCCTCAAGGACATCTTCGGCTACGACAGTTTCCGTGGCCGTCAGGGTGCAATCATTGAGCGCGTGGCCAGTGGCGGCGATGCCCTGGTTCTGATGCCTACCGGTGGCGGCAAATCCCTGTGCTTCCAGGTGCCTGCGCTGTTGCGCGAAGGCCTGGCGGTGGTGGTGTCGCCGCTGATCGCCTTGATGGACGATCAGGTCGCCACCCTCGAAGAGCTCGGCGTGGCCGCCGCTGCATTGAACTCCACCCTCAGCGCCGAGCAACAACGCGATCTGGCGGCCCGCATTCGGCGCGGTGAGGTGAAAATGCTTTACCTTGCGCCGGAACGCCTGGTCCAGCCGCGCATGCTGGCCTTTCTGCAAGGGCTGAACATCGCCCTGTTCGCCATCGACGAAGCACACTGCGTGTCACAGTGGGGCCACGACTTCCGTCCGGAATACCTGCAACTGGGCCAGTTGGCGGAAATGTTTCCCGACGTGCCGCGTATCGCCCTGACCGCAACCGCGGACAAACGCACCCGCGAGGAAATCGTCACTCGACTGCACCTGCAAAACGCCGAGCGTTTTCTGTCGAGCTTTGATCGGCCGAACATTTTTTACCGCATCGTGCCCAAGGAACAGCCGCGCAAACAACTGCTGGCGTTCCTCGCCGAGCGGCGCAGCGATGCCGGCATCGTCTATTGCCTGTCGCGCAAGAAAGTCGAGGAAGTCGCTGCGTTCCTCACCGAACAGGGCTTCCCGGCGCTGCCGTACCACGCCGGCCTGCCCAACGATTTGCGCGCCTACCATCAGAAGCGCTTCCTCAACGAGGAAGGCCTGATCATGGTCGCCACCGTAGCCTTCGGCATGGGCATCGACAAACCCAACGTGCGTTTCGTCGCACACCTGGATTTGCCGAAGTCCCTTGAGGCCTATTACCAGGAAACCGGGCGCGGCGGCCGTGACGGTCTGCCGGCGGATGCCTGGATGGCTTACGGCCTGCAAGATGTGGTGATGCTCAAGCAGATGCTGCAGAACTCCGAGGGTGACGAACGTCACAAGCGCCTGGAACAGCACAAGCTCGACGCGATGCTTTCGTTGTGCGAAGAGACCCGCTGCCGCCGCCAGACCCTGCTGGCCTATTTCGACGAAGACATGCCGCAGCCCTGTGGCCACTGCGACAACTGCATTGATGGCGTGCAGACCTGGGATGCCACCGAGCCAGCACGTCAGGCGTTATCGGCGATCTTCCGCACCGGTCAGCGCTACGGAGTGGGCCATCTCGTGGATGTGCTGCTGGGCAAGGATAACGAAAAGGTACGCAGCTTCGGACATCAGCACCTGTCGGTATACGGTGTTGGCAAGGCGCTTGGCGAAAGCGAATGGCGCTCGCTGTTCCGCCAGTTGGTGGCCCGTGGCCTGGCCGACGTTGATCATGAGGGCTACGGCGGCCTGCGCCTGAGCGACACGTGCCGGCCGCTGCTCAAGGGGGAAGTGACCCTGGAGCTGCGCCGCGACCTCAAGGCGCAAGCCACGGTGAAAACCAGCAAGAGCCAGGCCAGCCAACTGGTCCGTGGCGAAGAGCGCGAACAATGGGAAGCCTTGCGCGCCCTGCGTCGCAAACTCGCCGAAGAGCATGGCGTGCCGCCGTACGTCATCTTCCCTGACTCGACCTTGCTGGAAATGCTGCGCAGCCAACCGACCTCGCTGGCGGAAATGGCCAGGGTCAGCGGTGTCGGCGCCCGCAAGCTGGAACGTTATGGCGAGGCCTTCCTCGAAGTCCTCGGCGGTCAGGTCGAGGCACCGAAGCCGGTGGCCGATGTGCGCCACGAGCTGATCACCCTGGCGCGAGCCGGCATGACACCGATGCAGATCGCCGGCCAGCTGCAATGCTCGGAAAAGAACGTCTATACCATGCTCGCCGAAGCCATTGGCAAGCAGCAGTTGTCCCTGGAACAGGCGCTGGATCTGCCCGAGGACTTGATGGGCGAAGTTCAGGATGCGTTTCTCGATGGAGAGGGTGAGCTACCGCCCGTGTCGGAGATTTCCGCCCTGTTTGCGGGTCGAGTGCCGGAGGGTGTTTTGTACTGTGTCCGGGCGGCACTACAGTCCGAATTCGAGATTTAAGTGACTGGATTCACTGATGTAACGATTCAGTACAGAACAAGCCTTGCCTCAAATCGAGGCTCATGCTTAGCTGACTAATAATTAGTTTTTCTCTATTTCAGTCTAACCATGAGTGTTTTATGCCGTTAACCGAACAACACCGCTTTGGCATGCAACTGGCCCAGATGTCGCGTGGCTGGCGTGCCGAACTGGACCGCCGTCTGGCTGGCCTTGGACTGTCCCAGGCACGCTGGCTGGTGCTGTTGCACCTGGCGCGTTTCGACGAAGCCCCGACCCAACGAGAGCTGGCGCAAAGCGTCGGCGTCGAGGGACCTACCCTGGCCCGGCTGCTAGACAGTCTGGAGAGCCAGGGGCTGGTGCAACGTCAATCGGTTCTGGAAGACCGTCGTGCGAAGAAAATTGTCCTGTGCGCTCCGGCGCGGCCTCTGATCGAACAAATTGAAACCATCGCCAACCAACTGCGGCACGAATTGTTCGAAGGCGTCGATGAGGAGGATTTGAAGGTCTGCATGCGGGTTCACGGGCACATTCTGGCGAACCTGGAAAAATCTTGAGGCATAACCCCGGGCCAGACTTTTGAGATAGCGCTTTTAGCCGACTATAAGAACTACTGCGCAATATCGTGTTCGTACCGGATGTGCGAACACGTGCAAGGTGGTTCTGGTTATCTAAGGGATGCTCATGCTTGAGAGTCGGCTATTCGTTGTACGTTGTTGCGCCAGAGGGTTGCTGGCCGGTGCTGCTGTCACCTGGTCGGCGCTGGCGTCGGCGTTGGGCCTGGGTGAAATCACCCTGCATTCGGCGCTCAATCAGCCGCTACGCGCCGACATTGCCCTGGTGGATGCCGCCGGTCTGGAGGAGGGCGAACTTTCGGTCAGTCTGGCAACGGCGGACGAATTCAACCGCGCGGGTGTCGAGCGGGTATTTTTCCTCAATGACCTGAAATTCACACCGAACCTGCGGGGCAACCGCAGCTTGATCCAGGTGACTTCCAACAAGCCGGTCAATGAACCCTTTCTGAATTTCCTGGTGCAGCTCAACCAGCCCAATGGCCGTGTGCTGCGAGAATACACAGTCTTGATCGATCCACCGGGTACGCCGGGGATTGTGCCCGCCGGTGATGAACCGCTGTCCAGTCGCCCGGCTTCGGCATTTCCGAGCGTCCAGCCCGCCGTTGCGCCCACGCCTGCGCCCAGGGAATCGCTGCCAGAACCTGCTGCCGTACCCACATCGGACCCTCTTGCCGAACAACTGGCTGCCAGCGCTCTGCAGAACCAGCAGTTGCAGGCCACCATTGATGAACTCAATGCGAAGCTTCAGGCTCAGGAAGAGCGGATCGCTGTCGAGAAACAGCAGGTGGCTTCGCTGCAAACCCAATTGGCCGAGATCAGGCAAACGCCTGCGGAACCTGTCGCCCCGGTCGCTGTGGCGCCAACACCAGTCATTGTTGAAACGTCCAGTCCTGACTGGCTGTTGATCGGCGGATTGTTGGTATTGGTGGCGTTGGTATTGCTGGCTGTTTTGGTTCGCCGTCAACGGCAGCAGAGGCAGGCAACGTTCGGAGTGGAAGAGGGGCAGCCGTCCCGGCATGAACCACCGCTCAATCGCGCAGTAGAACCCGTGGCGCACACTAGTGTGCTGCGACCGGCACACGCTCATCCTGAAGAGACGCCTGCAAACGATGTGATGGAAGTGGTCGCGATCTATCTGACTTACGGCCGTTATGGCGAAGCCGTCAGTCTTTTGCGAGAGGCGATGGTCAAGGAGCCGCAACGCACCGAAGTGGGCGTGCAACTGTTGGAGGTGCTGGGCAAGCAAGGTGACGTCGCGGCCTATGAGGCACAAGAAACCAGCCTGCGAAACGCCGGGTTTGATACGCATAAGCTTCAGGGCATACGGGCGCACCATCCGAAGCTGGATCTGGTCGCACCGATCGCCCTCGCCACGACTATCGCACCGCCCATCGTCGCGGCACCTCAAGCCATCCCTGGAGACGAGTTCCATTTGAACCTCGATGAGCTGTCGATGGATACGAGCTGGGACCTGACCGGCCCGTACGAAGACTCGCCAACCCGACCATCGAGTGAGCCGGTGCTGAGCGAACCCGGGATTGATTGGGAAGTCGAGTCGGTCTCTCAGTCCCTGGGTGACAGCTTTCTTGACGAATTCAGTGAGCCGGATCCATCGCTGGAGCTTGAACCGGTCGAACCGAGTCATGCAGGCAAACTGGCGCGAGCCCAGACCTGCATCGATGACGGCGACCTGGACAGCGCCATTGAGCTGCTCAACGAGTTGCTCAAGGAAGGCGATGAGCCGCTGAAGCAGACGGCCCAGAGTCTATTGGCCGGTATTCGATAGAATAGCGACAACGACCCAATGCGGGGCTTGCCCGCTCCCGCATTGGTTATCATTGTGGCGCCTACTGCCCTCAGGAATTCCACCCCCCATGACTACTCTCAAACCCGAAATCGTCATCACCTATTGCACCCAGTGCCAGTGGCTGCTGCGAGCAGCCTGGCTGGCCCAGGAGTTGCTCAGTACGTTTGGCGACGACCTTGGCAAAGTGTCCCTGGTGCCGGGAACCGGTGGGGTTTTTCACATTTTCTGCGACGAGGTGCAGATCTGGGAGCGCAAGGCCGACGGCGGTTTTCCGGAAGCGAAGGTGCTCAAGCAGCGGGTTCGCGACCGGATCGATCCGGACCGCGACCTGGGGCACAACGACCGCACTCAGTGAGATGCCGCTTCAGCGGCAACGGCTTTCTTGCTCGAGCTACTTGAGAGCCTGCTGGATACCACGATCGCGACGATGATCAGCGCGCCGCCGAGCAGCATGCGCAGGGTCGGGTTTTCATCGAACAACACCCAGGCCACGGTGATGCCATAAACCGGCTCCAGGGCGAAGACCACGGCGGCGGTCCGGGCCTTGATCACCGCCAGACTGGCAACGAACAGGCTATGGGCAACGCCGGTGCAAAATACCCCCAGCAGGCCGATCCACAGCCAGTCGATGGGACGCACTTCGCTCAATTGCGGTGCCGCCACCGGCAGCAGGCACAAAGCGACCACCACGTTCTGACACAGCGCCGCCTGCACCGGCGGGATGCGTGCAGAACTGGCGCGGTTGGTCAGCGACAGCAGGGCGAACAGCAAGCCGGACGCCACCGCCCAGAGCAGGCCGGTGGTGGCACCGCTGGCCAGGTCGAAATCAGGCGTCACCAACACCAGCCCGGCACTGACCAGCGCCACCAGCAGAATTTCATTGGTCCGAATCCGCTCGCGGAAAACCAGCCCTTCGAGGATCACGGTAAAGGCCGGGAAACTGGCAAAGCCCAGGGTCGCGATGGCCACGCCGGCAACCTTGACCGCAATGAAGAAACTGACCCAGTGCCCTGCCAGCAACAAGCCGCTGAGCAGCAGGCGGCGCCAATCCACGGCTTCGAGTTTTTGCCAGCGGGTGTTGCTGGCCAATCGCGCAAAGAACGCCAGCGCCAACACCGCGAATGCCGCTCGGCCAAAGACGATGATGGCCGGTGAAGCGGCTGCGAGTTTGCCGAACACGCCGGTGAGGCCGAACATCAGTGCGCCGATATGCAGGGCGCCAAGGGCGGTACGGGGAGTCATGGCAATCCTTGGTAAACGTAATGAACCCGGCCATTTAACCGCGCCCGTTGCCGTTGTGTCTGTCGCCAGACTCGCGTTATTTGTCGCCAGCCTCGCGCCGCAACTTGCCGGGCGATGCACCGAACTCACGCAGCACCGCGGCGGCAAAGGCACTCTGGGAGCTGTAACCGACGCGAGAGGCGATCTCGCCGATGGGCAGAGCAGAATCGCGCAGCAAGGCCACGGCCTTGTGCAGGCGTCGGCTGCGGATGTAATCCATTGGCGTCTGCCCGCATTCGGCCACGAACCGCGCATGCAAGCGAGCGCTGGAGAGACCGGCGACGCGGGCCAGATCGGCGACTTGCAGCGGGTAGGCGGCGTATTGGTCGATGTGTGCATTCAGCGCAGCATAGGGCAGGCGCCGACCACCCACACTGTCGGGCCTGGCGTTGTTGAGGCTGGCCAGCAACAGCACCGCGCCTTGTTGCGCAATCACCGGGTCATCGACCGGGCTGTTGGCCAGCCAATTGACCAATTGGCTTTGCCCGGCATCCAGTGATAATCGGCCGGCGTTATCGAGCAGGCGGCGACTGGCCTCGGCATGATCGCCCAGGGACCGGCAAAGCCATTGATCATCGGGCACATCCAGCACCAGGCAACGACTGCCATTGGTGCTGCCGCACGCATGATGAAAACCCGAAGGAACCACCACGAAACTCTGTTGAACCACCTGGCTGCCACGTCCGTCGACTTCGAAATCCAGCGCACCCGACAGCCCGAACACCAGTTGGGCGTGCTCGTGGCTGTGGACGATCAGGTCTTCGGTGTACTGGCGAAGTGTGAGGATCGGTCTCATCGCGGGTCTCATGGCAGGTTTGATGAGTCAGGAGGCAGTCTACACCGACCCGGCGGGCTCGCGTTGTCACAGGACTGACTTGTCGCTGTCATGGGCAATTAACCCGGCTGGCGCAAGCTTGCCAAAACCAGTCTTGAGGGTTATCCATGACCAGCGCCGAGCTCGCCAAACCCAGTCGTAAGCAACGTGTGCGGACCTTGTGGATATCCGACGTGCATTTGGGCACGCGCGATTGCCAGGCGGAGCACTTGTCGCAATTTCTTAAGGGTTATCACGCGGATAAAATCTATCTGGTCGGCGACATCATCGACGGCTGGAAACTGCGCGGCGGCATGTACTGGCCGCAGGCTCACACCAATGTGATCCGGCGCCTGTTGACCATGAGCAAGCGCGGCACCGAGGTGATTTACGTCACGGGTAACCACGACGAATTCCTGCGCCGCTATTCGAAGCTGATCCTGGGCAACATCCAGTTGGTGGACGAAGCAGTGCACGTCACCGCCGATGGCCGGCATCTGCTGGTGATCCACGGCGATCAGTTCGACGTGATTACCCGTTACCACCGCTGGCTGGCATTTCTCGGTGATTCAGCCTACGAATTCACCCTGACCCTCAATCGCTGGCTCAACCATTGGCGCGCCCGTTATGGCTACGGCTACTGGTCGCTGTCGGCGTACCTCAAGCACAAGGTGAAAACCGCGGTCAGCTTCATCAGCGACTTTGAAGAGGCCATTGCCCATGAATGCGTCAAGCGCGAACTGCATGGCGTGGTGTGCGGGCACATTCACCATGCAGAGATTCGCAAGGTGGGTGGGGTCGATTACCTCAATTGCGGCGATTGGGTGGAATCGTGCACGGCGCTGATCGAGCATTGGGATGGCACGATCGAGCTGTATCGATTGGCCGATGCTCAGGCGCGCGAGGCGCAGTTGAAGGCGGCGAAGGTCGCAGAGTTGGCTTGAAAGTCGCGGTGTATGGACGGGCCTCTTCGCGAGCAGGCTCGCTCCCACAATGATTTGCGATGCACCGCAGATCCCCTGTGGGAGCGAGCCTGCTCGCGATGGACCGCGAAGCGGTCCCACTGGATCTATCAGGCTGGCGCGCGCTCTTCCATCGCCGCCTTGTAGATCGAATTCTTCGGCTGGGCAAACAACCGTTCCATCATCGGTTCAAAAAAGCTCAGCGGCAGCGTGTCATACGCCGGATCGAACGCCGCCGCATCGTATTTCGCGCAGAACTCGATGGTCGCCTGATACTGCGGATGACCTTTGAATTGCTCGCGCAAGTGCCGGTCCATGCCCAGGTGATGGAAAAAATAGTAGCCCTGGAAGATCCCGTGCTTTTCCACCATCCACAAATTCTCGGCGCTGACGAACGGCTTGAGAATCGCCGCCGCGATGTCCGGGTGATTGTAGGAGCCCAGGGTGTCGCCGATATCATGGAGCAGGGCGCAGATGACATATTCTTCATCGCGGCCATCACGACAGGCGCGGGTGGCGGTTTGCAGGGAGTGGGTCAGGCGATCCACCGGAAATCCACCGAAATCACCTTCCAGCAGCTTCAGGTGCGCCACGATCCGGGTCGGCAATTGCCGGGCATAGGCACTGAAATCCGCGGCGATGATCGCCCAGTCTTCCTGTGTGCCATCTTTCATGTGGGTGAAACGGGCGTTGGCATTCATCGGCAATCCTCTTGTCTAGAACGATACGCGTCCCAGGATCATGTCCCGATACATGACGAAATCGCCAAGCAGGCTGTAGAAGGGATGCTGGAAGGTCGCAGGACGGTTCTTTTCAAAGAAGAAATGCCCGACCCAGGCGAAGCTGTAACCCGCCAGCGGCAAGGCCCACAACAGCATCCAGGCGCCTCGGCCGATGGTCAGCGCCAAAATGAAAATGACCAGTGTGGTGCCGATGAAGTGTAATCGGCGGCAGGTACTGTTGCTGTGTTCGCTGAGGTAATACGGGTAGAACTCGGCGAAGCTGTTGAACCGTCTGATGTTTTCCACGACTGCGATCTCTGTGGTTATTGTTCTGACTGCAAGTTGTTCGGCGGGTAGCTTATTTAAGTCTAGAGTGATCATTGGCGGCAGCCAGTGACAATCGGCGCCACTTTAGTATCCTTCGGAAATTGGCCGTGATTGGCGGCTCATCATGTAAGAACCCGACATGAGCGAACGAACGACTTCTGCAAGCTGGGCGATGGGGATTGTCAAGGCACTGGAAATGGACGGCCTGGATTGCCGGGTTCTGTTCAAACAACTGGGGCTCGACTACGCGGCACTGGATGATCCGGATGCACGCTTCCCGCAAGACTCCATGACACGACTGTGGCAACGTGCGGTCGAGCTGTCCGGCAACCCGGCGATTGGCCTGAACATGGGCAAGGTGGTGCGACCGGCGCAGTTTCATGTGGCGGGTTACGCATTGATGTCCAGCCAGACCCTGGCCGAGGGCTTTCAGCGCCTGGTGCGTTATCAGCGGATCATTGCCGAAAGCGCCGACCTGAGTTTCCGGCTGCTGGATGAGGGCTACGGGCTGATTCTGACGGTGCACGGCGATCATCTGCCGCCGACCCGGCAAAGCGCCGAAGCTTCACTGGCCTGCGCCCTGGCGCTGTGCGGCTGGCTGACCGGACGCACGCTGCAACCGCGCAAGGTGTTGGTGCAGGGCGACCAACCCGTCAATCTCGAACCCTACAAACAAGCCTTCCATGCGCCGTTGGTGTTCAACGCGCCTTACGATGCGTTGATTTTCGAACGCGCCGACATGGAAGCACCGCTACCGACCGCCAACGAGGCCATGGCGCTGCTGCATGACCGGTTCGCCGGCGAGTACCTGGCGCGGTTTTCCGAGAGTCGTGTGACCCACAAGGCACGCCAGGTGCTGTGCCGTTTGTTGCCCCAGGGCGAACCCAAGCGCGATGCCGTGGCGCAGACGCTGCACCTGTCCCAACGCACGTTGCAGCGACGCTTGCAGGAAGAGGGCACGAGTTTCCAGACGTTACTCGACGACACCCGGCGAGAGCTGGCCGAGCAGTACCTGGCGCAACCGACCATGACGCTGCTGGAGATTGCTTACCTGCTGGGGTTTGCCGATCCGAGCAACTTCTTCCGCGCCTTCCGTCGCTGGTTCGACACCACGCCCGGTGAGTACCGTTCGCGGCTGGTGCAAGTGCCTGTACCGGTCAGTGACGCCAGAACGCCGGTATACACAGCACAAACACCGTAATGATCTCCAGTCGGCCCAGCAGCATGCCGAACGAGAGAATCCACTTGGCGGCGTCCGGCAGCGAGGCGAAGTTGCCGGCCGGGCCAATGGTTTCACCCAGGCCGGGGCCGACACCGGATACGGTGCTGGCCGCGCCGGTAAGGGCGGTCATCCAGTCCACGCCGAGCAGCGACAACAGCAGCGCGATCACACAGATGGTGATGGCGAAGAAGAACGAAAAAGTCAGGATCGAACGCACAATCTCTTCATCGAGGCGATGACCGTTGTACTTCTGCTTGATCACCGCACGGGGGTGAATCAACTGGTTGAGGTTGGCCTTGAGCAGGATATAGGCCACCTGGAAGCGAAAGATCTTGATCCCGCCCGCGGTCGAGCCTGAACAGCCGCCTACGAAGCCCAGATAGAAGAACAGCATCAGCGAGAAATTGCCCCACAGGCTGTAGTCCCCCAGGGCAAAACCGGTCGTGGTCACCACCGATGTCACGTTCAGCGCCACATGCCGCAGCGCGTCCAGCCAATGCAGTTGGGTGGTCCACCAGTACCAGGTGCCGAGGACCAGCCAGGTCACCAGCAACATGCCGAGCAGGCCTTGAACCTGCTCATCCTTGATCAGCGCCCGGCGGTTGCCGCGCAGGGTCGCCACGTACAGGGTGAACGGCAGGCTGCCGAGAATCATGATGACAACGGCCACCCAGTGCACGGCCGGTTGCGTCCACTTGGCCAGGGACTGGTCCGAGGTGGAAAACCCACCGGTTGAAATCGCTGACATCGCATGGTTGATCGCATCGAACGGACTCATCCCTGCCCACCAGAACGCCAGGCTGCCGAGGATGGTGATGCCGACGTAGGCCGCCACGATCAGCCGCGCCACCATGTGCGAACGGGGCATGACTTTTTCGGAACGGTCCGACGACTCGGTCTGAAACAGCCGCATGCCACCAATGCGCAGCAGCGGCAGGATCGCCACCGCCATGCCGATGAAGCCGATGCCGCCGATCCAGTGCAGCAACGAGCGCCACATCAGGATGCCGGGAGACATGTCATCGAGGTGGTTCAGCACGGTCGAACCCGTGGCGGTGATGCCGGACATGCTTTCGAAGAACGAGTCGGTGTAGCTGATGTGCTGGGTCAACAAAAATGGCAGCGCGGCGAAGATGCACACCACCAGCCAGCTGCTGACGGTCAGCAGGTACATGTCCCGTGGCCGCAAATGGATATGCTCGGGGCGTCCCGGAATGATCAGGGCCAGGCCGGCGACAAAGGTGATCATACTGGCCCAGAGAAACGACGGCAGATCGCCGGTGCGATCGAAGATCACCAGCGTGGCCATGGGCACGACCATGGCGATGGCCAGGGTTATCAGGAAGATGCCGATGATGAAACCAATGAGACGCAGGGTCGGCAACGCCATGAAATCCGCTCGGCTGAAATAAGAAAGGCGCCATTCTACCTGCGGGGCAGGGCATGTAAACCGGCACTCCGGTAGTACTTGCAGCTAGAATAGCCGCACATTTTTTTCAGGAGGTGGCCGATGCAGGCTCTCGACGTTTTGCTCAACCGTGTTTCCGTTCCGCGCCTGGTCGAGCCGGCACCTACCCAAGAACAGCGCGAAGTGCTGTTTGGCGCTGCCATGCGTGCACCGGATCACGGTCATTTACAGCCGTGGCGTTTTTTGACGGTCGAAGGCGCGGCGCGCGAGCAAATGGGCGAGTTGTTGGCCGAAGCGGCGAAGCTGCAGGACGGCGAAGTCACTGAAGCGGCCATCGACAAGGCGCGCAACGGCCCACTGCGCGCGCCTTTGGTGATCGTGGTGATTGCCCGGTTGCAGGATCACGTCAAATATCCGAAATCCGAGCAGTTGCTGGCGGCTGGATGTGCGGCACACGGCATCTTGCTGGCGGCCTATGCACAAGGCATTGGCGCAGTGTGGCGTACCGGTGACCTGGCCTATTCGCCGCATGTGGCCAAAGGGTTGGGACTGGCCGAGGGGGAAGAGGTGATTGCGTTTCTGTACCTTGGCACACCGCTGAAGGAGCCGCGCGTGGCAGAGAAGGTGGATCTGGCTGAGTTCGTCAGCGCCTGGCCGGGCAAGGCCTGACCCCACCGATTCCTGTGGGAGCGAGCCTGCTCGCGAAGGCGGAGTGTCAGTCAATCTTTCTTCTTCTGACACACTGCTTTCGCGAGCAAGCTCGCTCCTACAAGGTTTCAGGGTTGGACGACTGCCCCTGGTACCAACGGCAATTCCAGGCTGGCAATGAATCCGCCCTCCGGATGATTGGCCAGCACCAGACTCCCGCCATGCCGCTCCGCCGCGCGGCGGGCAATGGCCAGCCCCAGGCCGTGTCCAGCCGCGGTCTGCCCTGGGGCCCGGTAGAACGGCTCGCCGAGCTGATTCAAATGTTCAGTATCAACGCCCGGACCATGGTCGCGTACGGTCACTACAATCCGCTCGCCTTGGCGCAGCGCCTGCATTTCAATCGGTTGCCCGCCCACCGGATTGAAGCGCTGGGCATTGCGCAGCAGATTATCCACGGCGCGCTCGATCATGGTCGGCCACCCCCTGAGGTTCAGTTGCGGCTCGGCCTCAAGTCGAACGTTCTGCTCCGGTGATCCCAGCTGTGCATCCCGTTGCAGCGTCGTGAGCAACGCGTTCAGGTCTACCTCTTCGGCGCTGGCATTGTCGGCATCGACCCGCGCCAGTACCAGGATTTCACTGATCAGTGCTTCAAGCCGGTCACACTCCCGGGTAAGGCGCGGCCAGAGTTTTTGCCGTTCTTCCGGCGTGGCCCGTTCCGCCAGGGCCAGCGCAATACGCAGGCGGGCAAGGGGCGAGCGCAGTTCGTGGGAGACGTCCCGCAACAATTGCCGCTGGCTGCCGATCAGGCTCTGCAGACGCGCGCCCATGCGGTTGAAATCGTTGGCCAGCACGCCGAATTCGTCTCGACGATTGGCCAGTTTGACCAGGCTGTTCTGTTGGTAAGTGGTTTGCCCCAGATCATGCACTGCACCGCGCAAGCGGCTGAGAGGGCGGGTGATGGAAAAGGTCACCAGCAAGCTGAACAGGGTCAGCACCACCAGTGCGATGCCCAGTGCACTCAGTGGCCAGAGCAGGCTTTCGCGGTGCCAGGCATCGAGTTCCGGGTGGGGGATGCGATAGATCAGCAGGTAGGTGTCGCCGGTCTTTTCACTGGTGTATTCAACGGTCAGGCGACGCCATGGCAGGCGCCGGTCATCATTGTTCTGGCGCGCTTCGAAAGCCGCCGCGCGTCGCGGAAAGGTGCCGTGTACCACCGGGTCGCCACTCTCGTTGAGTACCTGAACGTCGATGTGATATTGGCGTTTGCGCTGCTCCAGAATGTCCTGGGCTGCTTCTTCACCTTCGGATTCGTAGGTTTGCGTCCATTGTTCGGCCAATGTGTTAAGGCCGGGGTGACGACTGAGAATCCACGCATCCTGGTTGAGCATGTGGCCGAGCAAAATGGACAGGCCTGCAACCAGAGCGATGGCCAGCCAGAAACTGGCCAGGATACGCCAGAACAATGAGCGCACAGAAAATCCTCAAGCAAACACAAATCCATGTGGGAGCGAGCCTGCTCGCGAAGAGGGCGTGACAGACGACATCACTGCTGCCTGACATACCGCCTTCGCGAGCAGGCTCGCTCCCACATTAGATAAAAAGTTTCAGACCCAACGGTGTTCAGCCGCTGGGCTGGGGGGTTATCGCATTATTGCGCTTTTTGCGCCTGTTGCGCTTTCCAAGCCTTGAACTCCGCCCATTCAGCGCGACGCTCAGCCTGTTTTTTCTGGATCTCGTCGAATTTCTTCTGTTGATCCGGTTTCAGCAGGGCACGCACGTCGGCTTCGGCTTTTTTATGGTTGGCGGCCATTTCGTCTTTCATCGCTTTCTGGTCGGCTGGCGAGAGTTTCTCCAGGTATTTTTCGACCACTTGCTTACGCTCATGCATCTGCTCGCCCATGATTTTACGGATCTGCTCGCGTTGTTCGCGGCTCAGGTCCAGCTGGCTGTACGGGCCTTTGCCGTGCATGCCGTGCATCTGACCGCCGTGGTGCGAGCCGTCCATCGGGCCACCCATGGGGCCAGAGCCTTCAGGCATGGCCATGGCAACGGTCGGCAGGGCGGCGGCGAACATCAGAGCGATAAGAGTCTTGCGCATGGTGAATCTCCTTGTCTCATTCCCGGTACGTTCCGGATGAGTACAGATTACGGAGATCAAGGTCAGCGGCGGTCAGCGGAGCGTAAAGCTTGGGTAAAGATGAATTTGTGCCTTCCTGACAAACCCCTGGTCAGGCCTTGCAGGAGCCGGCTTGCTGGCGAAAATGGCGACGCGGTATGTCTGTCGCACCGCTTTCGCTGGCAAGTCAGCGCCTACAGGAGGTTAGAGGCTGTAGTAGTAGCCGCGGCTGCGCAGGGCCACGATACGCGGACGGCCATCGGGATGCGGGCCGATTTTCTTGCGCAGGTTGCTCACGTGCATGTCGAGGCTGCGGTCGTACAGCGTCAGCTTGCGGCCGAGCGCTATTTGCGCCAGTTCCTGTTTGTCCAGTGGCTCGCCAGGTTGCTTGAGCAGGGCTTCCAGCAACCGGCTTTCGGAAACGGTGAGGGAGAATTCCTGTTCATCGATGCTGACCACGCCGCGTACCGGGCTGAAGCACAGGTCGCCCAGCTCCATCTGGCTGGATGTCGCCGCCGGATGACTGCGGCGCAACACGGCGCGCAGGCGGGCTGTCAGTTCCCGGGGGTCGCAGGGCTTGGCCAGGTAATCGTCGGCACCCAGTTCCAGGCCGAGGATGCGGTCCAGTGGTTCGCCGCGCGCCGAAAGCATCAGCACCGGCAGGTCCGGATGATCACTGCGCAACTGCTTGAGCAGTTCCAGGCCGCTGCCGTCCGGCAACATCACATCCAGCACCACGGCTGCCGGGGAGGACTCAGCCAGCGCACGACGGGCACTCTGGCCATCGTGACAGGCACGCACCTGAAAGCCCTCCTGGCTCAGCCAACTGCTCAGAAGCTCACACAGCTCCTGGTCATCATCAATCAGTAACAACTCGCTCATGACTCACTCAATTTAGCCATTGTCGACGTTTTCGACTTGCGCCACTGGCGAAGATACCGCAGAGCAGGGCCAATAGCGCAACTCCGGCGCCGATGACGAACCACTGTTGCTGATCGGTCAGCAAGCGTGGAGTCGAACTGCCGGCCTGGGTTTCCCTGAGTTGCAGCTTCAAACGCTGGTTCTCCTGGCGCAGCCGGGCCAATTGGGCGCTCTCGCGTTCACCATCGGTATTTTGCAATTGTTTGCTCAACTCTTCCCGTTGCCGCTCGCTTTCTTTCAAGCGCTGCTGCAACTCGTTGATCTGGCTACCGGCGCTCAAGGACAGCGGCGTAGAGTTTGCGCCCTGAGCATTTTCTTCACCGTGGGCGGGGGCCACGATCGACAACGTGACCAACATCAGACACAACGGACCTATGCGCATCGCGACTCCTGGTTCCAATACGAGTATTGGGCAGGTTGTCGGCCGGCAAACGAGAATAATGAGCGATTGAGAGCGCGATGAACCGACAAGGTTCACCGCGTGGGGGCATTGCGAGAAGAAAATTACGGCAGGACTTGCTTGAACGGCTTGACCACAACGTTGGCGTAGACGCCGGCAGCGATGTACGGGTCGGCATCGGCCCAGGCCTGGGCGGCGCTCAGGGAGTCGAACTCGGCGACAATCAGGCTGCCGGTGAAGCCCGCTGCGCCCGGATCATTGCTGTCGACCGCCGGGTGCGGACCGGCCAGTACAATGCGACCTTCGCCCTTGAGCACCTTCAGGCGCTCAAGGTGTGCAGGCCGTGCGGCCAGGCGGGCTTCCAGGGAGTTGGCGACGTCTGTGGCAATGATTGCGTAAAGCATGTCAGTCCTCGGTTTTAGGCGATGTGGTATCGGCGTCATGCAGGTGGCGGGACAGGTAGATGCCCTGGCCGACCAGGAACAGCAACGTCATGCCCAGGCTGCCGAAGACCTTGAAGTCGACCCAGTAGCTCTGGAAGGTGAACGCGACGAACAGGTTGGCGGCCCCGCAAAACAGGAAAAAGACGATCCAGGCGATGTTCAGGCGGGTCCAGATCGCATCCGGCAGTGTCAGCGCGTGGCCCATGATGCGTTTGATCAGCAACTGGTCCCCGATGAAGTGGCTGCCGATGAAGGCAAGGGCAAACAGCCAGTTGACCACCGGGGCTTTCCATTTCAGGAAGGTCTCGCTGTGGAAGGCCAGGGTCAGGCTACCGAAGACCAGGCAGGCGATGAGCGTCAGCCACTGGCTCTTCTCCAGCTTGCGCTGTTTGATGAACAGCGTGCCGTAGACCACCAGCGAACTGATGATCAGCATCGCGGTGGCGCTGTAAATACCACCTACAGTTACCTCGTGGCCGGCGATGTCGACGACCCGTGGATCGATCTTGAAGACGATGAAAAACAGCAGGAGCGGGATGAAATCGATGAATTGTTTCACAGTGGCAGCCAGAAGCAGGATGTGGCGGCATAATAACAAACATATGGGCGCGCGATAGCGCCAGCTGATTTGAGGTTACAAAGCCCTGTGAATGTTGATTTGCACTGCCATAGCACGGCCTCCGATGGCGCCCTGGCGCCTAAGGTTCTGGTTGCGCGTGCGTTCGAGAAAGGCGTGCGAGTCCTGGCCTTGACCGATCACGACACCCTGGAGGGCCTCGACGAGGCGCGCCACGCGGCGGATGCGCTGGGGATGCAACTGGTCAATGGCGTCGAATTGTCCTGTACCTGGGGCGGCGCGACCATACATGTGCTCGGCTACGGTTTCGACGTCAATGCCGCGCCATTGGTCGAGGCCATTGCCAAATTGCACGACGGCCGCTGGCTACGGTCCGAAGAAATAAGTCGCAAGCTGGCGCTCAAGGGCATGCCCGGCGCACTGGACGGTGCCCGGGAAATCCAGCAGGAGCTGGGGGATAGCGGCAATGCGCCGGCCCGGCCGCACTTTGCCGACTGGATGGTGCGCGAGGGTTTCGTCAAGGATCGCGCCGAAGCGTTTCGCAAATGGTTGGGTGCCGGCAAGCTGGGGGACGTCAAGCAACACTGGCCGACCCTGGAAGAAACGGTCGAAACCCTGCGCGCGGCCAAGGCCTGGGTCAGTCTGGCGCATCCCTGGCACTATGATTTCACCCGCAGCAAGCGTCGCCGCCTGATTGCCGACTATATTCAAGCAGGGGGCCACGCGATCGAGGTGGTCAATGGCCATCAGCCTGCCGAGCAAGTGGGCAGCCTGGCCATTCTGGCCCGCGAATTCGGTCTGCTGGTCAGCGCCGGCAGTGACTTTCATGGCCCTGGAGGCTGGTCCGAGATCGGTGAATACCGCCCGCTCCCGGAGGATCTGCCACCACTGTGGTGTCGGTTCAAACATGACCCAACTATTGCCGTCGTCTGAACAGGTAGAGAATGTGAGTCAATTTTTCCAGATTCATCCGGAAAACCCGCAAGCGCGCCTGATCAAACAGGCTGTCGAGATCATCCGCAACGGCGGGGTGGTGATTTATCCCACAGACTCCTCCTACGCAATCGGTTGCCAGATCGGCGACAAGGTCGCCGTGGAGCGCGTTCGGCGCCTGCGTCAGCTGGATGAAAAGCACAACTTCGCGCTGATCTGCAGCGATCTGTCGCAACTGGGCCTGTTTGCCAAGATCGACACCGGGACCTTTCGCATTCTCAAGGCCCATTTGCCGGGGCCTTACACCTTCATTCTCAACGCCACACGCGAAGTCCCGCGGCTGCTGCTGCACCCGAAAAAGCGCACCATCGGCCTGCGGGTGCCGAGCCATCCGATCGCGTTGGCGCTGCTCGCCGAGCTGGGTGAGCCGCTGATGAGCGTGACCCTGATCATGCCCGGTGAAACCGACCCCATGACCGATCCTTACGAAATGCGCCAGTTGCTCGAGCATCAGGTCGACCTGATCATCGATGGCGGTTTTGGCGGCATCAAGGCCTCCACCGTGATCAGCCTCGCCGACGGCGAGCCGGAAGTGATCCGCGTCGGTTGCGGCGACCCTGCGCCGTTCATGGCCGAGGCCTAGATGTCCGCAGTAGAACCCGTCGACAGTCAGGCCGGAGCCCAGCAAGAGCTGCCCTTCGCCATGGTCTATGGCCAGGCGGTCATGGAAATGCCGCTGGACCTGTACATTCCGCCGGATGCGCTGGAAGTCTTTCTCGAAGCCTTCGAAGGCCCGCTCGACCTGCTGCTGTACCTGATCCGCAAGCAGAACATCAACATTCTCGACATCCCGGTGGCGGAAATCACCCGCCAATACATGGGCTATGTCGAGTTGATGCAGTCGGTGCGCCTGGAGCTGGCCGCCGAGTACCTGGTGATGGCCGCGATGCTGGCCGAAATCAAGTCGCGGATGCTGCTGCCCCGGGCGGAAACCGTCGAGGACGAGGAAGAAGACCCGCGCGCCGAACTGATCCGCCGCTTGCAGGAGTACGAGCGTTTCAAGGCTGCCGCCGAAGGCATCGATGGCTTGAGCCGCGTCGGTCGTGATGTGGTGGTGCCCAAGCTCGACGCACCGGAAGCCCGGGCGCGCAAGCTGTTGCCGGACGTGCGTCTGTCAGAGCTGTTGCTGTCCATGGCCGAGGTGTTGCGCCGTGGCGACATGTTCGAAAGCCACCAGGTCAGCCGCGAGGCGCTGTCCACCCGCGAACGCATGAGCGACGTGCTGGAACGGCTCAAGGGCGGCGGTTTTGTGCCGTTTGTCGAGCTGTTCACCGCTGAAGAAGGGCGGCTGGGCGTGGTAGTGACCTTTATGGCAATCCTCGAGCTGGTCAAGGAATCCTTGGTCGAGCTGGTGCAGAATGAGCCGTTCGCAGCGATCCACGTGCGAGCCCGAGCCGAATAACGAGTTGAATCATGAACCTGAGTGAACCCCGCGAGCTGGCGCCACTGCTTGAAGCCTTTCTGTTGGCCTCGGGAAAACCGCAATCCCTGGAGCGCCTGTTCGAACTCTTCGAAGAAGCCGAGCGGCCTGAGCCGGCGGTTTTCAAGAAAGCCCTGACCATTTTGGGCAAGTCCTGCGAGGGGCGCGCATTCGAGTTGAAGGAAGTCGCCTCGGGCTATCGGCTGCAAATCCGCGAAAAGTTTTCGCCATGGGTCGGTCGTTTGTGGGAAGAGCGTCCGCAGCGTTACTCCCGGGCGATGCTCGAAACCATTGCCCTGATTGCCTATCGTCAGCCAATCACCCGGGGGGAGATCGAAGACGTGCGGGGCGTGGCGGTCAACAGCCAGATCGTCAAGACGCTGATGGAGCGCGAGTGGATTCGCATCGTCGGTTACCGCGACGTACCGGGAAAACCGGCGATGTTCGCCACGACCAAGGCGTTTCTCGATCACTTCAACCTGAAAAACCTCGACGACTTGCCGCCATTGGCGGAATTACGCGAGCTGGAACCTGATCCGGTGCTCGACTTCGACGATGCACCCGTACCTGCTTCGTTGCAGGAACTGGCCGATGCCAGCGCCGAACCGGAAGAGCCCAAGGAGGAAACCAGTTTCCACACGCTGTTGTTGGAGCTGGATAGCATGGAGGAGGGGATCAAGACGGATTTCGATGATTTGTTGCGTGATGGTGAGGTGAAAGAGGCTGATCCTGAATTCGCTGACATACCGCCGGAAACCGATGGCGTCCAGGTCGGATTAGTGCCTGAACCTGAAGACGAGCCCGAACCAGAAAGCGAGCCTGAGCAGGAAGAGGACATTCTGGGCGTTGCCGCCGCTCGCGAAAAACTGCTGGCCGCTGTTGCTGCCCTTGAGCAGCCGAAGCCTGAGCTTAGTGATGAAGAAGCGGAAGCATTGGCCTTGGCCGAAGCCATCGAGGCCGAACGCCGCCAATTTGACGATTGACCCATCTTATGTGGGAGTGAGCCTGCTCGCGATAGCGGACCGTCAGTCACTTAGAAGTTGAATGTGCTGCCGTCATCGCGAGCAGGCTCGCTCCCACAGGGTTTTGTTTTGCTCAGGTTGATTCATATGCGCACCACCGGTCGGCGGAAAAGCCAGTAACCTTGCATTGATCAGCTAGTCTCTGATGCGCAAACGCTGTCATGAGCGTATGATTCGCGACCCTTCGACGATCCCCTCGTCAAAGTTACAGATTTCAATGTTTCAGGCGCCGCCTGAACAGACCACACCGGGAGGTGCCCAGATGAGTATCAACGACCAGAAAGACGACCAGCCAATTGGCCCAGCAGGCGAGAAACTGCAGAAAGTCCTCGCCCGTATCGGCGTCGGCTCGCGCCGTGACGTGGAAGCCTGGATCAGCCACGGCCGTATCAAGGTCAACGGCAAAGACGCCACCCTCGGGCAGCGCGTCGATATGCACGACGCCATCACCATCGATGGCAAGGTGATCAAGCGCGAAGAAGCCGCCGAGTCGGTACGCCGCGTGATCATGTACAACAAGCCCGATGGCGAAATCTGCACCCGTGTCGACCCGGAAGGTCGTCCAACCGTGTTCGACAAGATGCCGCGCCCGAAAGAAGGTCGCTGGATCAACATCGGTCGCCTGGACATCAACACCACCGGTCTGCTGATGTTCACCACCGACGGTGAGTTGGCCAACCGCCTGATGCACCCATCCTACGAAATGGACCGTGAATACGCGGTGCGTGTGCGTGGTGAAGTGGACGACGAGATGATCGAGCGCCTGAAAGCGGGCGTCGTGCTCGAAGACGGCCCGGCCAAGTTCACCGACATCAAGCAGGCACCCGGCGGCGAAGGTTTCAACCACTGGTATCACTGCGTGGTGATGGAAGGCCGTAACCGTGAGGTTCGTCGCCTGTGGGAATCCCAGGGCCTGGTGGTCAGCCGTCTGAAGCGCGTGCGTTTCGGTCCGGTGTTCCTCAACTCCGACCTGCCGATGGGCCGCTGGCGTGAAATGAGCCAGTACGAAGTCGACATCCTGAGTGCTGAAGTAGGCCTGACCCCGGTGGCCATGCCGCAAATGACCGCCAAGAGCAAAGACAAGCTTGAGCGTATGCAGCGCAAATCGTCGCGGCCAATGGCCAAGACCGACCGCGTGCGCACTCTGCGTCCAGCCACCGGCGAGCCGGCCACCAGCCCGCGAGTCAATCGTGAGCCGCAGATCGAAGGCGAGCGTCCAGGTCGCAAGCCTGCTGCACGCCAGGACGGTGAGCGCGGTCCACGCACTCCGCGTCCGGCCAACGGTCGCACCGAGCGTGGCGAAGGTCGTGGTGCTCCGGCAGGTCGCGGTACACCAGTGGCGGATCGTCCGGCCGAGAGCAAGCGCCCGGCCAAGCCGGCGCCGAAGCGTCCGGGGATCAAGCTGGTCGACGGTGACAAGCCGTCGGGCAAGCGTCGCGGTGCGCCGGCCGGTTCCGGTCAGCGTCCGGGTTTTGGTCGTCGCAAGCCGGAGTGAAGCAGCGGTAAGCTTTGAGCTGCAAGTGAGAAACGCCAGCCTTCGGGTTGGCGTTTTTTTTCGTCTGGCTTAATTGATGTTGTGTCTGTCAGTTCGCTTTCGCGGGCAAGCCCGCTCCCACAGTGATTGGGCCGAGCCCAAAATCTGTGTACGCCCCAATACCTGTGGGAGCGGGCTTGCCCGCGAAAGCATCGGCAGGATCACTGCATTGCTCAGGATGGAAAGACAGTTTTACGATCCGTAAAGAAAACCTGACGAATTCTGCCGATTGGCCCCGTGAAATCTTCATCGCGCAGAAGCTGTAAGAAATTTCTTCCGCTCCATAACCCTTTCGATCTCTATTCACCGCTCTATCCCGCTTGTTTCCCCACCCCAGGCAAGGTGTTATGCGCCCCATGCCTGTCGTGCAGGTGAAGAACAAAAAGGAGGCGCAATGAACGCCGCAATCCGTTTTCAGCTCTCAGCGTGGGCCGGTCTTTCAACCGTCCCCTTCAAAGGTCCGCAAAGGCCAGCCCCCCTTTTGGCAGCCGCCCGAGCCTCTCGGGGTGGACACAGGCAATCCCGGCAACCAACACACTGATCCAGTGGTGTCTGGCAGCAGGGGGTTAGCGGTGTACAATGCGCCGCGTTTTACCTGTGACCTCCTGCGCATCTGCGCAAACCTCAAGGCTATCCGCCTTGTTCACTCCGCCGCGTCACGAGCGTGTCGGGTTCGATTTCGTCACAGATAAAAACAAACAGGTGACGCATGACCGTTGTAAATACGCTGAACTCCTGGTGCCTGCGCTGGGGTTTGATCGGTGCCGCTTAACGCCTTTCCCAAGCAGCAACGTCTACTGAACATCATCAAACCTTGCGTGAGACCCTTTTCATGAGTGGACAAAACTCGCATTCGGGCGAGCTGAAACGCGGCCTGAAAAATCGCCACATTCAATTGATCGCCCTCGGTGGCGCGATTGGTACCGGTCTGTTCCTCGGCTCGGCCGGGGTACTGAAATCCGCCGGCCCGTCGATGATCCTCGGCTACGCCATCTGCGGCTTCATCGCCTTCATGATCATGCGCCAACTGGGCGAAATGATCGTCGAAGATCCGGTGGCCGGTTCCTTCAGCCATTTCGCGCACAAGTACTGGGGCGGTTTTGCCGGCTTCCTGTCGGGCTGGAACTGCTGGATCCTGTACATTCTGGTAGGCATGTCGGAGCTGACGGCGGTCGGCAAATATATCCACTACTGGGCACCGGACATCCCGACCTGGGTCTCCGCGGCTGCGTTCTTTGTGCTGATCAACGCTATCAACCTGGCCAACGTCAAAGTCTTTGGCGAGGCCGAGTTCTGGTTCGCGATCATCAAGGTCGTGGCGATCGTCGGCATGATTGCCCTGGGCAGCTACCTGCTGGTCAGCGGCAATGGCGGCCCGCAAGCGGCGGTCAGTAACCTGTGGTCCCACGGGGGCTTCTTCCCGAACGGTATCAGCGGCCTGGTGATGGCCATGGCGTTCATCATGTTTTCCTTCGGTGGCCTGG
The DNA here is from genome assembly GCF_003634475.1 of Pseudomonas sp. WPR_5_2. Lineage (NCBI taxonomy): Bacteria > Pseudomonadati > Pseudomonadota > Gammaproteobacteria > Pseudomonadales > Pseudomonadaceae > Pseudomonas > Pseudomonas sp. WPR_5_2. The sequence goes on from NZ_RBLA01000003.1 coordinate 546,344, forward strand.
AAATGCTGGGTTTCACTGCTGCCGAAGCCGACAAGCCGAAAACTGTGATCCCGAAAGCGATCAACCAGGTGATCTACCGGATCCTGATTTTCTACATCGGCGCGCTGGTCATCCTGCTGTCGCTGACACCTTGGGATAGCCTGCTGACCACGTTGAACGCGTCCGGTGACTCCTACAGCGGTAGCCCATTCGTGCAAGTGTTCTCTATGCTGGGCAGCAACACCGCCGCGCACATCCTCAACTTCGTGGTCCTGACCGCGGCGCTGTCGGTGTACAACAGCGGCACCTACTGCAACAGCCGCATGCTACTGGGCATGGCCGAGCAGGGCGATGCACCGAAGGCTTTGGCGAAGATCGACAAGCGCGGCGTGCCGGTGCGTTCGATCCTGGCTTCGGCTGCCGTGACGCTGATTGCGGTGCTGCTGAACTACCTGATCCCGCAGAACGCGCTGGAACTGTTGATGTCGCTGGTGGTGGCCACCCTGGTGATCAACTGGGCGATGATCAGCTACTCGCACTTCAAGTTCCGTCAGCACATGAACAAGACCAAACAAACGCCGCTGTTCAAGGCCTTGTGGTATCCGTACGGCAACTACATCTGCCTGGCGTTCGTGTTGTTCATTCTCGGTGTGATGTTGTTGATTCCGGGGATCCAGACATCGGTGTACGCGATTCCGGTGTGGGTCGTATTCATGTGGGTCTGCTACGGCATCAAGAACAAGCGCCGTGATGCCGGTGCTGCTGTGGTGGGTTCCGTCACCCGATAGGAATATCGGCTGGCCGGCTAAAGAAAATGCCCGTGTCGCGAGATACGGGCATTTTTTATGATCTTTGGTGCGCACATCTGATCTGTAGGCGCCGGCTTGCTGGCGAAGGCGGTGTGTCCGGCGAGGTCGATGTTGGATGTGCAGGCCTCTTCGCAGGAAAGCCGGCTCCTACAGGTTCACGTTGGCAAAAAAATGCCCCGACAAGTCGGGGCATTCTTTGTTGTGGCGTTCGGCTTACATGTTCGGGTAAGTCGGGCCGCCGGCACCTTCCGGGGTGACCCAGGTGATGTTCTGCGCAGGATCCTTGATGTCGCAGGTCTTGCAGTGAACACAGTTCTGGGCGTTGATCTGGAAGCGTTTCTCGCCGTCTTCCTTGGTCACCACTTCATACACGCCGGCCGGGCAGTAGCGCTGGGCAGGTTCGTCGTACAGCGGCAGGTTCTTGGTGATCGGGATGCTCGCATCAGCCAGCTTCAGGTGGCACGGCTGCTCTTCTTCGTGGTTGGTACCGGAGATAAACACCGAGCTCAATTTGTCGAAGCTGATCTTGCCGTCCGGTTTCGGGTAGTCGATCTTCTTGCAGTCGGCCGCCAGTTTCAGGCAAGCGTAATCTGGCTTGGTGTCGTGCAGGGTGAACGGCAGTTTGCCGCCGAAGATGTTCTGGTCCAGCCAGTTGAAACCACCGCCGATGATGGCGCCGAACTTGTGGATCGCCGGGCCGAAGTTACGGCTGGCGAACAGTTCGTCGTAGAGCCAGCTCTTCTTGAACGCGTCCACGTAGGTGGTCAGTTCTGCAGTGCCGTCCAGGTCGGCGAACAGCGCGTCAGCCACGGACTCGGCAGCGAGCATGCCGGACTTCATCGCGGTATGGCTGCCTTTGATCTTGGCGAAGTTCAGGGTGCCGAGGTCGCAGCCGATCAGCGCGCCGCCCTTGAACACCATTTTTGGCAGCGAGTTCAGGCCGCCCTTGCAGATGGCGCGGGCGCCGTAGCTGATGCGCTTGCCGCCTTCGAGGTACTGCTTGAGCACCGGGTGGTGCTTGAGGCGCTGGAACTCGTCGAACGGCGACAGGAAGGTGTTGCTGTAGGACAGGTCGACGATCAGGCCGACGACGACCTGGTTGTTTTCCAGGTGATAGAGGAACGAGCCGCCGGTGTTCTCGGTGCCCATGATGTCCATCGGCCAGCCGGCGGTATGTACCACCAGGCCTGGCTGGTGTTTGGCCGGGTCAACTTCCCAGATTTCTTTCAGGCCGATGCCGTAATGCTGGGCGTCGGCATCGCTGTCGAGGTTGAAGCGCTTGATCAGTTGCTTGCCGATGTGGCCACGGCAACCTTCGGCGAACAGCGTGTACTTGCCACGCAGTTCCATACCCGGGGTGTACAGGCCTTCCTTCGGATGACCTTCGCGATCAACGCCCAGATCACCGGTGATGATTCCGCGGACCACACCATTTTCGTCGAACAGCGCTTCCTGGGCGGCGAAGCCCGGGTAGATTTCCACGCCCAGGTTCTCGGCCTGCTGGGCCAACCAGCGGCACAGGTTGCCCAGGGAGATGATGTAGTTGCCTTCGTTGTGCATGGTCTTGGGCACAAAGAAGTCTGGAACTTTCTGCGCGCTTTCGGCGTTTTTCAGCACGAAAATGTCATCGCGGGTGACCGGCGTGTTCAGCGGTGCGCCGAGTTCTTTCCAGTTCGGGAACAATTCGTTCAGGGCCCGAGGCTCGAACACCGCACCGGACAGGATGTGAGCACCGACTTCGGAGCCTTTTTCAACCACGCAGACGCTGATTTCCTTACCGGCTTCGGCGGCCTTCTGCTTCAATCGGCAGGCGGCGGAAAGACCAGCGGGGCCGGCACCGACGATGACCACGTCGAATTCCATGTATTCGCGTTCCACAGGTTATCTCCTACTCAAGGCTCAACAGTTTTTTTTCTAATTGGAAGTTTGGTGTCGCATCCATGAATCCCTGCACAATGCGGGAAGAGGACAATCGATGAACCACCTTTCTCTCTGGGTGGCGCATTATATCTACACCACTCCTAGCGTCCAATACAAACGTTTGTTTGAATTGCCGCAAAGCCAGAGAAATCAAAGTCACGCGGGTTATGAACGGCTATTTTGCCGTATTGACCGGAATAGGTGTTCCGGTCAAGATACGGGCGGTTTTGCGCTCGCCGTAGGCTGACTGTTGGTTTCAAGAGCACCTCTAAAGACAGGGCGATGGCAGTACAAGGTGACGCGCCATTTGGGTTTGCGCGCAGTTTACACGCCGCGATATTGAATGACTCGTCGGTCACCACTGACGAACGGTCATGAACATCGTGAGCGATGGTCACTTGACACGAATGCCGGCGTTTTTAGAGGTGCCCTTGCGCCCCATGAGCATCAACCGCCAGGTTCGCCTAGGCGACTTTCTTTTCACCGGAGAGTAACGAGGAATCCATGAAGGTTCTTGTAGCTGTCAAACGCGTTGTGGATTACAACGTCAAGGTCCGCGTCAAGGCGGACAATTCCGGCGTCGATCTTGCCAACGTCAAGATGTCGATGAACCCGTTCTGCGAAATCGCAGTGGAAGAAGCCGTACGTCTGAAAGAGAAAGGCGTTGCGACTGAAATCGTCGTCGTCTCCGTCGGCCCGTCCACCGCTCAAGAGCAACTGCGCACCGCGCTGGCTCTGGGTGCCGACCGCGCCATCCTCGTCGAGTCCGCCGAAGATCTGACTTCCCTGGCCGTTGCCAAACTGTTGAAAGCTGTTGTCGACAAGGAACAGCCTCAGCTGGTGATCCTTGGCAAACAAGCCATCGACAGCGACAACAACCAGACTGGCCAGATGCTCGCTGCATTGAGCGGCTATGGTCAGGGCACATTCGCCTCCAAAGTCGAAATCAGCGGCGACAGCGTGGCTGTCACCCGTGAAATCGACGGCGGCGCGCAGACCGTTTCCCTGAAACTGCCGGCCATCGTCACCACCGACCTGCGTTTGAACGAGCCGCGCTACGCGTCCCTGCCAAACATCATGAAAGCCAAGAAGAAGCCTCTCGAAGTGCTGACTCCGGACGCTTTGGGCGTTTCCACCGCCTCCACCAACAAGACCGTGAAAGTCGAAGCGCCTGCTGCACGCAGCGCGGGTATCAAGGTCAAGTCGGTGGCTGAACTGGTCGAGAAACTGAAAAACGAAGCGAAGGTAATCTAAATGACTATCTTGGTTATTGCTGAACACGACAACAAAGTGCTGGCCCCGGCCACGCTGAACACCGTTGCTGCCGCTGCCAAAATCGGCGGCGACATCCACGTGCTGGTTGCAGGTCAGGGCGCTGGCGCCGTGGCTGAAGCGGCAGCGAAAATCGCGGGCGTGAGCAAAGTCCTGAACGCTGACAATGCTGCTTACGCGCATCAGCTGCCGGAAAACGTTGCGCCATTGGTTGCCGAGCTGGGCAAGGGTTACAGCCACATCCTGGCTGCCGCCACTTCCAACGGCAAAAACATCCTGCCGCGCGTTGCCGCTGCACTGGACGTTGACCAGATCTCCGAGATCATCTCGGTCGAAAGCGCTGACACTTTCAAGCGTCCGATCTACGCCGGTAACGCCATCGCTACCGTTCAGTCGAACGCTGCGGTCAAGGTGATCACCGTGCGTGCCACCGGTTTCGACCCGGTAGCCGCTGAAGGTGGTTCGGCTTCGGTTGAATCCGTTGCTGCTGCTCACGATGCTGCAATCTCCAGCTTCGTCGGCGAAGAGCTGGCCAAGTCCGATCGTCCGGAACTGACCGCTGCCAAGATCGTCGTTTCCGGCGGCCGCGGCATGCAGAACGGCGACAACTTCAAACACCTGTACGCCCTGGCCGACAAGCTGGGCGCTGCCGTCGGTGCTTCCCGCGCCGCGGTCGACGCAGGTTTCGTACCCAACGACATGCAGGTCGGTCAGACCGGCAAGATCGTTGCTCCTCAGCTGTACATCGCGGTCGGTATCTCCGGCGCGATCCAGCACCTGGCCGGCATGAAAGACTCCAAAGTGATCGTAGCGATCAACAAGGACGAAGAAGCGCCGATCTTCCAGGTGGCCGATTACGGCCTGGTGGCGGACCTGTTCGAAGCCATCCCTGAGCTGGAGAAGCTGGTCTAATCCGGCTGCTTCACTTATAAAGAGCCCGACCTTTTGGTCGGGCTTTTTTTTGCCCTTTCTGTAGGAGCCGGCTTGCTGGCGATGGCGATCTCAAGGACGCCATCGCCGGCAAGCCGGCTCCTACAGGGGGAGATCTAACCAGGTTTGAGTGGAGCGTAATGCCATGGATCCGCGTCGAATGTGTGGCTGGTCATTGCTGCTGAGTTTGACAATGTTGCCGGTATTGTCGAATGCGGCCGGCAAATGCGATCGCCTGGTGGTCACCGGCAGCCCGGATGCGCCACCCTACCTGTGGCAAGACCCGCAGAACCCCAGGCACCTGATTGGCGCCAGTGCCGATCTGTTGCAGCAAGTGGCGCAAGAGTTGGGCATCAAGGTTGAACTGCTTTACGCCGGCAAACGCTCCCAGGCTCTGGATGAAGTGCGCAGTGGTCGCATGGACATGTTGGCCGATGCACCGTTGACGGTCGGCGAGCTGGAGTCTCTGGACTATATCCATCCACCCTTGCTGGAAAACGATTATCTGGTCTGGACCCGCAGGGATTCGCCGCTGGCCTACAACGACGTGCAGGACCTACACGGTCATACCGGCGCGTTGTCGGAAAAATCTCGATTGACCTCTGCATTTGGTACTTACGCCGAGCAGCACCTGAACCTTGTCCGTACACCCAACTTGACTGAGGCCTTTCAGAAGTTGCTGCTCAGTGAGGTGGAATTCGTCCTGGCCGGGCGCTATTCCGGCATGGCAATGGCGCAGACACTTGGCATGGCCAACGACCTGATCGCCCGCGCGCAACCGGTCGACAAACCGGGACTGTATCTGGCGGTTTCCCATAACTCGGCCTGCAACGATCCGTGGTTGCGCGGACAGTTGGCCAAAAAGATGACAGAATTGCCCGCGTCCGGACTGACCGAGGCCGTGCTGCAGCGCAATATCGAGCGTTGGAACGCGCAGCAGAAACAATCTGTCAGTACCCCAAAACAGTAGGGATTTTTAGTGAGTATTCGACCTCTTTTCGCTGCCCTGGCCGTTCTGGCTCTGGCGGGTTGTGCAGCCGATCCGGCGCCGAATGAACAAATGCGCCTGACCGCACAGGCACTCGAACAGGCCAAGGCCGTTGGCGCCACGGCCGATGAAGTGCCGGAAATGAAACTGGCCGAAGACAAGTACAATCGCGCCAAGGGCAGCATGGCCGATCAATCCTACAAAAATGCGCGCATGCGCTCCGAGCAGGCCGAGCTTGACGCGCGCCTGGCTGAGGCTCGGGTCCTGACCCTCAAGAGCGAGGAGCAGTTGAACGTACTCAATACCCGCATCACCCGCCTGCGCAAGCAATTGGGGGATACCCAATGAGCCTCGGGTCCAAGATGTTCGGCGGTTTTATCCTGGCAGGTTGCGCGAGTCTTTACGGCTGCGCCGGTCAGCACAGCGAGGCGGTGTTGCAGCAGGCTGGTGCTGACTTCCAGAAGGTCAAGGAAGATGCCAACGTATTGCGAATCGCGCCCAAGGATGTGATTCGCGCCGGTGAGTCCCTGGCGCGCGCCGACCGGTTATCCAGCTATTGGGGCAGCGGTTCGGATGTCGCGCATTACGCCTACCTGAGTCAACGCTACAGCGAAATCGCCCGCGAGCACACCAATCAGGTGCTCAACGAAGAGCGCGCAGCGAAGCTGGAACTGGAGCGTCAACGCCTGCAACTGGCCTTGCGCGAATCCAAGCTGCTCAACGTACAGCAGCAGGGAAAATGGCTCGAAGAACAGATTGTGGCGCTGGCCACCACCCAGACCGATCGGGGCCTGGTGATGACCCTGGGTGATGTGCTGTTCGACACCGGAGAGGCGGAGCTGAATAACTCGGCCAACCGTGTGGTGTTGAAGATCGTGCAGTTCCTGCAGCTCAACCCCAAGCGTGTGGTGCGCATCGAAGGTTATGCCGACAGTACTGGCGGCAAGCAGGAAAACCTCAAGCTGTCCCGTGACCGTGCGCAATCGGTGGCGGATGTGCTGATGGACCTGGGTATCGAAGACAAGCGTATTCAGGTCGAAGGTTATGGCGATGAGTACCCGGTGGACGCCAACGCTTCCGAGCGGGGGCGTGCACAGAACCGTCGGGTGGAAATTGTGTTCTCCGACGAAAAAGGCCAGCTCGGCGCCGCCCGCTGATAACGGCTTCCCATTGAAACCTCAATCTCTGTAGGAGCCGGCTTGCTGGCGATCACATCACCGCGGTGTTTCAGAGGAGCCGAAGTGATGCCATCGCCAGCAAGCCGGCTCCTACAAGCCCGGCCTGCCAGTCAGTGCCGGGTTTTTTTGTGCCTGCCAAACAGTCGAGCTTTCCGATAAAAGCAGTACAGATTTTGCTGACACTGCACTGTACGGTCGACTATTGTGGCAACTGTCCCCGTACACTTCTAAACTGTTCCGGTATCGTTTCCTACAAGAATAAAATGCCTGTGAAATCGAGTGCTGCGTCATGACCAATCTCTTGCTCTACCAACGTATTGCTCAGCAACTGGCTGAAGACATCCGCCGCGGTGTGTATCAACCTGGAGAGCGCGTGCCTTCGGTACGCAAGATGAGCTCGCAGCTCAATGTCAGCCATGCCACCGTGTTACAGGCCTATGCCAACCTCGAAGACCAGGGGTTGATCCGTGCCCGGCCGCAGTCGGGTTATTACGTGCACCAGACGCCGGCCCTGACCGCACCGACGCCGGACATTGCCCGGGTCGAGCGTCCAGGACTGGTCACCCGCAGCAGCATCATCCAGCAGGTACTGGTCGAATCCCGCCGCGAAGGTGTGTTCCCGTTGGGCGCCGCGGTGCCGAGCGTCGACTATCTGCCGGTACGGGCGCTGCATCAGCAACTGGCCAAGGTCACCCGTTTCCATAGTCCCCGTGCATTCAGCTACATGTTCAGCCCCGGTTTCGAGCCGCTGCGCCGACAAGTGGCCATTCGCATGCGCGATGCCGGGGTGGTGGTCGACCCGTCGGAAGTGGTGATCACCCACGGCTGCGTCGATGCCTTGCAAATGTCCTTGCGAGTGCTGACCCGGCCGGGCGATCTCATCGCTGCCGAATCGCCGACCTACTACGGTTTGCTGCAACTGGCGGATCTGCTGGGGCTCAAGGTCATCGAGATCCCCAGCGATCCCTCCACCGGCATGAGCCTCGAAGCCCTGCAACTGGCCGCCAACCAATGGTCGATCAAGGCGCTGGTGTTGACCACGCGCCTGAGCAATCCGTTGGGCGGCACCATGCCCGAAGAGCGGCAGAAACAATTGCTGCGCCTGGCATCGGATTTCGACATTCAGGTGGTCGAGGACGACATCTACGGCGAACTGATGTTCGAGCAGGGGCGCACCAAGGCGCTCAAGGCCTACGACCGGCTGGATCGGGTGATCTATTGCTCGAGCTTCTCCAAAACCCTGTCGCCCGGTGTGCGGATTGGCTGGATGATTGCCGGCAAGTATCAACAGGAAATTCAGCGCTTGCAGACCTTCAGCACCCATTCGGCCTGCAGCGTCACGCAGATGGGCATTGCCGCTTATCTGGAGAATGGCGGTTACGACCGGCATTTGCGTTATATCCGTCAGGAATACCGCAAGAACCTCAGTGCCTTCCAATTGGCAGTGCAGCAGTATTTCCCGGAAGGCACGCAAATGACGCGGCCGACCGGCGGTTTCATTTTGTGGGTGAGCCTGCCGGGGCGAGTCAATACCCAGGAGCTGCACGTGCGTGCGTTGCAGCAGGGCATCAGTATTGCGCCGGGGCTGATTTTCAGTAACACCGAGCAGTTCAATCACTGTATTCGACTGAACTGTGGCATTCCCTGGAATCGGGAAGCCGAACGCGCATTGATGACCTTGGGCATGCTGGCCACTCAACTCTGCCAGGAGATGGCCGGCGGCTTTTGATCGGGCGGGCGGGTTATTGCTGCCCGTGCTTGTCATGGCGTCTGCAACAGGCGAGCATATGGCCCCTCTGTCGTTTGCGCGATGTGCGCCGTTGGATCCATGAAACCGATTTTTACTGCCGCCTGGTTGTTGATCTGTCTGTTAGTCAGCGCTCAGCCGGTATCCGTTATGGCCGCTTCCGATCAAGAGAAACCGGCGGCAAACACACCTTCAAAGAAAAATACGCCCATCCAGAAAACTGCACCGGTCAAAAAGAAAGCGGCTGCGGAAAAAAAACGCCCACCGATCGTCTCCAAGTCGAAACCGGCCAGTGAAGTGGTGAAGACCCAACTTCCTCCGGCCGACCTTGATTTGAGCTTGCCCAAGGACATGGTCGATGAGTTGAAACCGATCGGCACCGTGCCATTACCCAAGCGCGAACCGGTGTTGCCGCAAATGTTCGGTGACAAGAGCAGTCAGTTCCAGCTCAACGGTCGCTTGATCAGCAACGAAATGCAGTTGCAAATGCGCAACGAAGAGCGCCGTGAAGTCGAAGGCGCAGCGTTGGAATTCGAATTCAAGCGGTAAATCCAGACAGTTCGTAACCCGCCGGGTAGACGCTTTGTCGGAGACTGCCCGGTCACACCCCTTTGCGTGGAAAAACCCGTGGCCCGGTAATTTAAAACAACTGTTTTAGCGGTTACTCTGTGCCCCGTCCGTTTACACATTGCCCGTCGCGAGGAGCTCGTCGTCATGAAATGCCGTGAAGGCTGTGGCGCCTGTTGTATTGCCCCATCCATCAGTTCACCCATTCCCGGTATGCCCAACGGCAAAGCCGCCGGGGAACGTTGCCTGCAACTGTCTGCCGAGAATCTGTGCAATATTTTCGGTCAACCGGAGCGTCCGGCGGTGTGCTCGGCCTTTGAAGCTGATCCCGAGGTGTGCGGGAGCAGTAGTGAAGAAGCGATCCGGCTGCTGGGCTGGTGGGAGCAGATGACCGCCGCGTGATGTGTCAACGAACGGAACTTCAACAATAAGGAATAAGACTATGGGTTCGCTGCATCGTATGGCTGTTCTGTGTGGGTTGTCGGCTGTATTGGCCACCTCGTTCGCCCAGGCCGAAGACTGGAAAGTCGCTAAAAACGAAGACGGCATCAAGGTGTCCCTGAGTGAAGTGGCCGGTTCCGATTACAAGGCTTATCAGGGTGTCACCCTGATGAAAACCACCGTGGCCAAACTGCGCGCATTGCAGGAAGACGCGGCTGGTGCCTGTGCCTGGATTCACGAGTGCAAAACCCAGAAGTTGCTCAAGCACGAAGGCGATCAGAGCTGGACCTACACCCAATTCAATACACCATGGCCGGTCACCCCGCGCGATTCGGTGCTGCATGTCACCACCATCGAAGGCGCCGACGGCAGCCTGACCCGCAAGCTCGAAGGCGTGCCCAAGTACCTCCCTGAAGAAAAAGGCTTTGTGCGGGTTGCCAAGGTCGACGGCTTTTGGAAGTTCGTTCCCAAGGGCGATCAGGTTGAAGTGACCTATCAGGTACACACCGAGCCGGGCGGCAGCGTGCCGTCGATGGTTGCCAATAAATTCGTGGTCGATGCGCCGTTCGATACCTTGAAAAACCTCAAGGCTCGCGCTGAGAAATAAGTGCGATATCGATTTGCCCTCTGTAGGAGCGAGCCTGCTCGCGATGGACGTCAACGATAACGCGCGCGGTCTGAATGATCGCGTTGTTCGGGCGTTTTTCGCGAGCAGGCTCGCTCCCACAGGTATGAAGTGGCCGCACGCCCCCCTGTAATCCAACACCCCATCAAAGCCTTTATTGTGTTTCCAGATATGCGTTGCACAAAATTTTCACAAAGGCTCCAAGACAATTCGCGCGCGCCGGCATGACCTGTCAGTAATCAATGGCAATGCCGCGATCGATCGTGCACCATTTGCGCACCGCGCAAACCCCGGGGCCAAGTAGTGGCCAACAGAGGGCAGGGCGCAGCTGAATTTTTGAAACTTCAACTTCCAATGGGTCCTAAAACGACATGGCAATTCCGGACGCCCTGAATCAGCAGCGAGCTTCTAGTCGCCTGCTGCAACCGACCGTCAAATCGCATCTGGCCTACACGTTGTTGTGCGCGCTGGTCATGATGGTGATGTTTTCCGCGCTGCGCCTCGCGCTGTTGGTCTACAACCGCGAAATGATCCTCAATACACCGGCCTCGACCTTTGTCGAAGCGTTTGCCAACGGCCTGCGTTTCGACCTGCGTCTGGTGGTGTACCTGAGCGTTCCATTACTGCTGGCGCTGTTCAGCGCGCGGGCCATGGCGGCGCGCGGGTTCTTCCGTTTTTGGCTGACGGTGGCCTCCAGCATCGCGCTGTTCCTGGGCCTGATGGAGATGGACTTCTACCGTGAATTCCACCAGCGCCTGAACGGCCTGGTCTTCCAGTATGTGAAGGAAGACCCGAAAACCGTGATGAGCATGCTCTGGTACGGTTTCCCTGTGGTCCGCTACCTGCTGGCCTGGGCCGTCGGCACCTGGATCCTCAGCCTGGCATTCAAGGGCGCCGACCGTGCCACCCGTCCCCGTGGCCCCTTCAGTGGCGGCAGCATCAGCACACGCCAGGTCGCTCCCTGGTATGTACGCATCATGGTGTTCGCGGTTTGCCTGCTGATCTGCGTGGTCGCGGCCCGTGGCACCCTGCGTCAAGGCCCGCCAATGCGTTGGGGTGACGCCTACACCACCGATTCCAACTTTGCCAACCAGCTGGGCCTCAATGGCACGCTTTCCCTGGCGGCGGCGGCGAAGGACCGGATGTCCCAGGATCGCGACAACATCTGGAAAGCCACGTTGCCACAACCGATGGCGCAGCAGACCGTGCGTGACATGCTGCTGATGAAAGACGACAAACTGGTGGATGGCGAGACCGCCGCGGTGCGTCGCGACTACACGCCACCGGCCGACAAAACCCTGCCGATCAAGAACGTCGTTGTGATCCTGATGGAAAGCATGGCCGGTCACTCGGTGGGCGCACTGGGCGCACCGGGTAATATCACGCCATACATGGACAAACTGGCGAAGGAAGGCCTGCTGTTCGACCGCTTCTTCTCCAACGGTACCCATACCCATCAGGGCATGTTCGCCACCATGGCGTGCTTCCCGAACCTGCCGGGTTTTGAATACCTGATGCAGACCCCGGAAGGCAGCCACAAACTGTCCGGCCTGCCGCAGTTGCTCAGCGCCCGCAAATACGACGACGTATACGTCTACAACGGTGACTTCGCCTGGGACAATCAGTCGGGTTTCTTCAGCAACCAGGGCATGACCAACTTCATCGGGCGTAACGATTTCGTCAACCCGGTGTTCTCGGATCCGACCTGGGGCGTGTCCGACCAGGACATGTTCAACCGTGGCCTGGAAGAGCTGAAAGCCCGCGACGGCAAGGATAAGAAACCGTTCTATGCCTTGCTGCAAACCCTGTCCAACCACACTCCGTACGCCTTGCCGACGCCATTGCCGGTCGAGCGCGTGACCGATCGCGGCAGCCTGAACGAACATTTGACCGCCATGCGATACGCCGACTGGGCGCTGGGTCAGTTCTTCGAACAGGCTCGCAAGGAGCCGTACTTCAAGGAAACCCTGTTTGTCGTTGTCGGCGACCACGGTTTTGGCAACGAGCGTCAAATCACCGAAATGGACCTGGGTCGTTTCAATGTGCCGATGCTGATGATCGCACCGGGCATCCAGGAAAAATTTGGCAAGCTGGATCACACCGTCGGTACTCAAGTCGACATCGTGCCGACCATCATGGGCCGGATCGGCGGGGAAGTGCGGCATCAGTGCTGGGGCCGCGACCTGCTGAACCTGCCTGAAGGCGATACCGGTTTTGGCGTGATCAAGCCATCGGGGAGCGAGCAGACCACGGCCATCGTGACGGCTGACCAGATTCTGGTGCTGCCGAAGGACAAGGACATGGCGCCGAAGATGTACCAGTACGAACTGGGCGCCAACCCGCACGCCGAAGTGATACCGGATGCACCGCGTACCGCCGAGATGAAAACCAAGCTGGAAGCGTTCCTGCAAACGGCGACCAAGAGCCTGCTGGATAACACCGCCGGTGTTGTCGATGGCAAGCCGGATTAAGTAGCAACGCAATAAAAAGAGGCCCCTTCAAAAGGGCCTCTTTTTTTTGCCGGTCAGTTCTTCATATCTTGCCGAGTAACAACAGGATCAGTATCACCACCAACACCACACCGATGATACCGGACGGGCCATAACCCCAACTTCTGGAGTGCGGGAAGACCGGCAAACCACCGATCAGTAACAGGATCAGAATGATGAGTAGAATTGTGCCCATGTCTATTTCCTTGCTGTAAGAGTTCAGGAATGACCTAGTCGTTAATGGTCAGCGGGAATGCAATTAATTCGAGCTGCTTAAAAAATCCGACTGTTGCGCATCGAAGAAAATTCCAAGTTTTTTTATGTTTTTCGAGCAATGGATTATTTCGTCTCCACTGGCGTTAGTTGTGGGCGACGCGTCCAGGGTTTGCTCGGGCCATTCAGCAATCTGATGGAGCGTGGGTCGGCCGGTATCCTTCGCTACACTCGACGCATCATCCCCGGAACAACAAGGCTGTTTGCTATGCAAAATCGCATGATGATCACTGGTGCGGGCTCTGGCCTGGGTCGCGAAATCGCGCTGCGCTGGGCGCGCGAAGGCTGGCAGCTGGCCTTGTCCGACGTCAGCGAGCCCGGCCTGCAGGAAACCCTGAAGCAGGTGCGCGAAGCTGGCGGTGACGGTTTCATCCAGCGTTGCGACGTGCGCGATTACAGCCAGCTGACCGCCTTCGCACAGGCTTGCGAAGTGAAACTCGGCGGCATCGATGTGATCGTCAACAATGCGGGCGTGGCCTCCGGCGGGTTCTTCAATGAACTGTCCCTGGAAGACTGGGACTGGCAGATCGCGATCAACCTGATGGGGGTGGTCAAGGGTTGCAAGGCCTTCCTGCCGCTCCTGGAAAAGAGCAAAGGCAAGATCATCAACATCGCGTCGATGGCTGCGTTGATGCAAGGCCCGGCCATGAGCAACTACAACGTGGCCAAGGCCGGCGTGGTGGCGTTGTCCGAAAGCCTGCTGATCGAACTGGCGCACCAGGAAGTCGGCGTGCATGTGGTTTGCCCGTCATTCTTCCAGACTAACCTGCTGGATTCATTCCGTGGCCCGACCCCGGCCATGAAGGCCCAGGTCGGCAAGTTGCTGGAAAGTTCGCCCATCAGTGCTGCCGACATCGCCGACTACATCTACCGTCAGGTCGCCGCTGGCGAGTTCATGATCCTGCCTCACGAACAGGGCCGCATGGCCTGGGCGCTCAAGCAGAAGAACCCGCAACTGCTGTACAACGAAATGACCCTGATGGCCGACAAAATGCGCGCCAAGGCCAAACAAACCACAGGCTGAACTTGCCCGCAGGCCGCAGCCTCGTCAGGATGGCCGCCATCGGTCATCCTCGCGAGACAGTTACATGCTCAATTACCTGTGGTTTTTTCTTGCCGCGCTGTTTGAAATCGCCGGTTGCTTCGCGTTCTGGATGTGGCTGCGCCAGGGTAAAAGTTTCTGGTGGGTACTCCCGGCGTTGCTCAGCCTGACCCTGTTCGCCCTGTTGTTGACCCGCATCGAAGCCACCTACGCCGGTCGCGCCTATGCCGCTTACGGCGGTATCTACATCATTGCTTCGATTGGCTGGCTGGCGGTGGTCGAGCGGATCCGTCCGCTGGGCTCGGACTGGATCGGTGTGGCGCTGTGTGTGATCGGAGCGAGCGTCATCCTGTTCGGCCCGCGCTTTTCCGCCTCCTGACGTATCACGCCTTCAACCCAACGACCTGTCAGACGTTTCCGTCAGGGGAGTGGGCCAGCGGCTGTCAGTTCGGTCTGGATTACTGCCGCTGCCTTGTAGGCCAGTCCTGCGCCGGGCATCTTCAAGGTCCGGTAACCCTGAAGGACGAAGGCCATGCTTGTACTCAGTCGCGTTGTAGGCGAATTGATTTCCATCGGTGACACCATTTCCATACGTGTCGTGGCCGTCAACGGGAACACCGTACGTTTCGGCGTCGAGGCGCCGCGCAGTGTCAATGTGCACCGGTCCGAGATCCACGAGCGGATCCAGCGCAAGGAGCCCCGAAAGAAAAAATCAGTCGAATAGATGCTTGGGCACATCGTGCTTGAGCATCAACTGGCATTGCTCGCTTTCCGGGTCGAAGACGATCAATGCCTGGCCCTTGGTCAAAGCCTGGCGCACACGCAGGACACGGGTTTCCAGCGGCGTGTCATCGCCGTTGTCAGTGCCGTCGCGCGTGACGAAATCTTCGATCAGGCGGGTCAGGGTGTCGACTTCAAGTTGGTCGTGGGGAATCAGCATAGGCACCTCGGGTAAACAATGACGGGATGCTACGGCGAATGGGAGGACGCCGCTAGCCTCCAGGCTTTGTGTCGTTTGATCCGGCCCCTTCGCGAGCAGGCTCGCTCCCACAGTGAACCGCGTGCTCCTGTGGGAGCGAGCCTGCTCGCGAAGGCGTCAGACCAGGCGCTAAAAATCCCGGATCAGCTATCGGATCGCTGCCCCACCAGACTGTCCACCGAAGGCACCCGCGTATCGCTCTCCATCTGCGTGTCATGTTCGAGCTGATGACTGAACCGGTCCAGCGAGCCCTTGGCCGGTTGCGCATCGCTGGCGAACACCGGCGGGCTGAGGATGTAGGCACCGAGCAGGCGGCTGAGGGCGGCCAGGCTGTCGATATGGGTACGCTCATAGCCATGAGTGGCATCGCAGCCGAAGGCGAGGAGGGCGGTGCGGATGTCGTGGCCGGCCGTCACCGCCGAATGGGCGTCGCTGAAGTAGTAGCGGAACAGGTCGCGGCGTACCGGCAACTCGTTATCGCTGGCCAGGCGCAGCAGGTGTCGTGACAGGTGATAGTCATAGGGGCCACCGGAGTCCTGCATTGCGATACTCACGGCGTGTTCGCTGGAGTGCTGACCGGGTGCGACGGGTGCGATGTCGATGCCGACGAATTCGCTGACATCCCATGGCAACGCCGCCGCAGCGCCGCTGCCGGTTTCCTCGGTGATGGTGAACAGCGGGTGACAGTCGATCAGCAGTTCTTCGCCGCTGTCGACGATGGCTTTCAGCGCCGCCAGCAGCGCCGCGACACCGGCCTTGTCGTCGAGGTGACGGGCGCTGATGTGGCCGCTTTCGGTGAACTCCGGCAAGGGATCGAAGGCCACGAAGTCACCGACGCTGATTCCCAGGGAATCGCAATCGGCACGCGTCGCGCAGTAAGCGTCCAGGCGCAATTCGACGTGGTCCCAACTGATCGGCATTTCATCCACGGCAGTGTTGAACGCGTGCCCGGACGCCATCAGCGGCAACACGCTGCCACGGATCACGCCATTGTCGGTGAACAGGCTCACCCGGCTGCCCTCGGCAAAACGGCTGGACCAGCAGCCGACCGGTGCGAGGGTCAGGCGGCCGTTGTCCTTGATCGCACGCACGGCCGCGCCGATGGTATCCAGGTGTGCCGACACGGCGCGGTCGGGGCTGTTTTTCTTGCCCTTGAGGGTGGCGCGGATGGTGCCGCGACGGGTCATCTCGAACGCAATGTCCAACTCTTCAAGGCGTTCGGCGACATAGCGCACGATGGTATCGGTGAACCCGGTGGGGCTGGGAATGGCGAGCATTTCCAGCAGGACTTTTTGCAGGTAGGCCAGGTCCGGTTCGGGAATTTTGCGGGTCATGGAAACTCCTGATGAGTTGAGGCCATCGATGGTTTCGATGAAGTGAGATCTCTGTTGCCCGTCAAGCCGTCTTCGCGAGCAGGCTCGCTCCCACAGGGGGGCGCGGTTAACTGTGTGAGCGAGCCTGCTCGCGAAGGCAATGGCATGGGCAATACATCAATGTCAGGAAACCGACTGACTGTGCGGAAACAACAAATCCACAAACCGCTCTGCCGTCGGTTGCGGCTCATGGTTGGCCAGTCCGGCGCGTTCGTTGGCTTCGATAAACACGTACTGCGGTTGATCGGCGGCGCAGACCAACAAGTCGAGGCCGACCATGGGAATATCCAGCGCCCGCGCCGCTCGCACGGCGGCATCAAGCAAGGTCGGGTGGAGGATCGCGGTGACATCCTCCAGCACCCCGCCGGTATGCAGATTCGCCGTACGCCGGACGAACAGATGCTCGCCGGCCGGCAGAATACTGCTGTAGTCGTAGCCGGCTGCATGCAAGGTGCGTTGGGTTTCCGGGTCCAGCGGGATTTTGCTTTCGCCGCCTGTGGCCGCCTGTCGTCGACGACTCTGGGCTTCGATCAGCGCGCCGATGGAGTGTTGACCATCACCCACCACTTCAGCCGGTCGGCGAATTGCAGCGGCCACCACTTCAAAACCAATCACCAGAATCCGCAGGTCGAGGCCCTCGTGGAAACTTTCCAGCAGCACGCGACTGTCGAATCGGCGGGCAGCGTCAATGGCTTGCTGGACGTCTTCGATGGTCTGTAAATCCACCGCCACGCCGTCTCCCTGTTCACCGTCCAGCGGCTTGACCACCACCCTGTGGTGCTCGTCGAGAAACGCCAGGTTGTCATCGGCGTTGCCTGCCAATTGCTGCGCGGGCAGGTTCAGGCCCGCACCCTTGAGCACTTTGTGGGTCAGGCTCTTGTCCTGGCACAGCGTCATGCTGATAGCGCTGGTCAGGTCGCTGAGGGACTCGCGGCAGCGCACCCGGCGTCCACCATGGCTGAGGGTGAACATCCCGGCATCGGCGTCATCCACTTGCACATCGATGCCGCGCCGGTGTGCTTCCTCGACGATGATCCGTGCATACGGGTTGAAGGCGGCTTCGGGGCCGGGGCCGAGAAACAGGGGTTGATTGATGCCGTTCTTGCGCTTGATGGCGAAGGTCGAGAGGTTGCGAAAACCGAGCTTGGCGTACAGGTTCTTCGCCTGACGGTTGTCATGCAGCACGGACAGGTCGAGGTAACTCAGCCCGCGGCTCATGAAGTGTTCGATCAAATGCCGCACCAGCACTTCACCGACCCCTGGCCGCGAACAGTGTGGATCGACCGCCAGGCACCACAGGCTGCTGCCGTTTTCCGGATCGTTGAAGGCCTTGTGATGATTGAGGCCCATGACACTGCCGATCACCGCGCCGCTGTCCTCGTCTTCGGCCAGCCAGTACACCGGACCACCCAAGTGGCGCGACGTAAGCAAAGTGGTGTCGATCGGCAGCATGCCGCGTGCGTGGTATAGCTGATTGATCGCGCTCCAGTCGGCGTCGCTCTGGGCACGACGGATACGAAACCCGCGAAACACCCGGGTGGCCTGGCGGTAATCGCTGAACCACAGGCGCAAGGTATCGGACGGGTCGAGGAACAGCTGGGTCGGCTCCAGCCCCAGCACCTGTTGGGGGGCGGCGACGTACAACGCAATGTCGCGTTCACCGGGCTGCTCGTTGAGCAGCTCCCGGGCGAGGCTGGCTGCATCGGCAAAGGTGTGACCGATCAACAACCGGCCCCAGCCGCAATGCACCGCGATGGGGGCCGCGCCCAGTTCGCTGCCGTCTTCGGCCAGGCGCGCCTGCAAACGTTCGTAAGAGGGCGCCTGACCGCGCAACAGGCGTTGGTTGATTGCAGTGGAGTGGGGTTTCATCGCTCAGATTCCTTGTTCGCTGAGCCACAGGTTCAGCGCCGCCAGTTGCCACAGTTTGGAACCGCGCAACGGGGTCAATTGGCCTTGCGGGTCGGTCAGCAGGCGGTCGAGCATCGCCGGGTTGAACAGGCCGCGATCCTGACTCGGATCGAGCAGCAGTTCACGCACCCAGTTCAGCGTATCGCCCTGCAAATGCTTGAGACCCGGCACCGGGAAGTAGCCTTTTTTGCGGTCGATCACCTCGCTCGGAATCACCAGCCGTGCCGCTTCCTTGAGCACCTGCTTGCCACCGTCCGGCAGCTTGTACTTGCCCGGTACCCGGGCCGACAGCTCCACCAGGCGGTAGTCGAGAAACGGTGTGCGCGCTTCCAGGCCCCAGGCCATGGTCATGTTGTCGACGCGTTTGACGGGGTCGTCCACCAGCATCACCGTGCTGTCCAGGCGCAGGGCTTTGTCTACCGCGGCGTCGGCCCCCGGTTGTGCGAAATGTTCTTTGACGAAGTCACCGGCGGCGTCGTTCGCTGTCAGCCATTTCGGTTGCACGGTGGCGGCGTAGTCCTCGTAGCTGCGGTCGAAAAACGCCTCGCGATAAGCCGCGTATGGATCGTCGGCGCCGTCGACCTGCGGATACCAGTGGTAGCCGGCAAACAATTCGTCGGCACCCTGGCCGCTCTGCACCACTTTGCAGTGCCTGGCCACTTCCCGCGACAGCAGGTAGAAGGCGATGCAGTCATGGCTGACCATCGGCTCGCTCATCGCGCGGAACGCGGCGGGCAGTTGTTCGATGATCTCTTTTTCGTCGATGCGCAGTTGGTGATGCTGCGTACCGTAGTGTCGGGCGATCAGGTCCGAGTATTGAAACTCGTCGCCGCGTTCGCCGCCGGCATCCTGAAACCCAATGGAAAAGGTCGAGAGATTGTCCACGCCGACTTCGCGCAACAGGCCGACGAGCATGCTCGAGTCGACACCGCCGGACAGCAGCACGCCGACGTCTACCGCCGCCCGCTGACGAATCGCCACCGCGTCACGGGTACTGTCGAGCACCCGGTCGCGCCAGTCTTCGAGGGTCAGGTTCATCTCGTCGGCGTGTGGTCCGTAGGGCAGGCTCCACCAGGTTTTCTGCTCGGTGGTGCCATCCGCTTCAATGCGCATCCAGGTGGCCGGCGCCAGTTTTTCGATGCCCGCCAGCAAGGTGCGTGGCGCGGGGACCACGGCGTGGAAGTTCAAGTAGTGATTGAGCGCGACCGGATCGAGGATCGGGTTGATGTCGCCGCCCTTGAGCAATGCCGGCAGCGACGAGGCGAAGCGCAGGCGCTGGCCGGTGAGCGACAGATACAGCGGCTTCACGCCGAGGCGGTCGCGAGCAATGAACAGACGTTTGGCATCGCGATCCCAGATGGCGAACGCGAACATGCCATTGAGCTTGGGCAGCAGCGCTTCACCCCAGGCGTGAAAGCCCTTGAGCAGCACTTCGGTATCACCGCCGGAATAGAAGGCATACCCCAGGCTTTCCAGCTCGGTGCGAAGTTCGGGGAAGTTGTAGATTGCGCCGTTGAAGGCCAGGGAAAGTCCCAGTTGATGGTCGATCATCGGCTGCGCCGAGCGGTTCGACAGGTCCATGATTTTCAGGCGTCGATGGCCCAGGGCAATCGGCCCCTGGCTGTGAAAACCCCAGGCGTCAGGACCGCGTGGCGCCAGGTGATGGGTGATTCGCTCAATGGCTGCAAGGTCTGCAGGTTGATCGTCAAAACGTAACTCGCCAGCTAATCCGCACATAATTTCCTTACCGGTTTTTCCGTTGGGGAGGGCAATCGATACCGCGCCAAATCAGCGGGTACTCAGAAACTGACCCGCCTCGGTAGTGGGAGTTTTAGACCGATCGGTTATAAGCAGGCGTTGTCGGACAGGCACAGGCGCGCAGGGCAGTGGCGGTAATTTATGATGTGATGCATGGGAATAGTTGCTTGGATGGGCTCCGATTCGACCCGGTATTGGAATTATCAATCGGCGGCCGAGCTTCATAAACTAAACGGCCCTCAACGCAATAAGGACATTGCTCATGGAGTCCACAACACCCAAGGCTGCCCCTGCGGCGGTACCAATGACACCCGGACAACGTTTGGAAGCGTTGTTGGAACACACAGGCGATCTGGACAAGGCCGAGGTGCTGCAAGCGTCCATTCCGGAATGGCTGGCGAATGCGGATCTGAACGGGGTGCAGGCGCTGAAATCCGCGTTTGAGCAGTCTTTTCTGGCTCAAGCCAGGGCCAGGACGGCGCTCGAAAAGCTCAAGCCGCTGGACGAGTTCTGCAAGGAGCAACTGACCGCTTTCCTCAACGGGACTGTTCCCTATCGGCTACTTGAACAACGCAGGCACTCTCTCACGCAGCTTGCTCCACGCGACCATGGAAAACTTCACTTCCGGGGAAGCGAAGATCGGTGGGATGGCGGCGGGATCAGTGATACGAATCGATGCCAAGTCTCAATCAGACACTGTGATTACCCCTGAAAAATTCGCGACGCTCTGTCGCGAACTCGACCTGGGTGCCCGTTATCAGCGCCATATCGACGAGGCCCTGGCGTTGCCGGCCAAACCGGTAAAAGGCGCACCTGTCGATGATCGAGCTTCCGCCGCTGACATCCGGCGTTTGAAGGTGCTGGACATGCAAGTCGCCCTTCACATGGCCTACCTGAAAAAGCACATCACCCAGGCTGCCTGCACGATGCTGCTGAGCGCAATCGAACAGGACGCCCCTGCGCTGCAGAAGCATCTGCTGAACTATCGACTTACATCAGTGGCCGCACGTTCTGGAGCGAATTCTTCGCGACAGCACCATGGCAAACAGTTCAACGACCCGACTGCGCCTTTTCACGTGCGGATGGAGACAGCCGCTGAAAACGCCCCGACGTTTGGCGTGGACTACCTAACAGAAGTGGGCAGTATTGCAGCCGAACAAAACAGGGCTGAGAACGCCTTGTTGAAGCGTCTGACCGAGGCAGCCATGCAGGCTGACGCGTCGAAGACCTGCTTTGCGCTGGATTGAACGTCTCAGGCCTTGCCTCGAATCAAGCGGCGCAAGGCAAAGCGGTTCGGATGACAGGCCTCTGCCACGGTCCTGGGCAATGGCAGCGGTTCGTTATCCAGCCACGCAGCGATCAATTCGCCTGACAACGGCGCGGTGATCAGTCCTCTGGAGCCATGGCCGCTGTTGACGTACAAGCCGTCCAGCCATGGGCAAGGGATGTCCGGGGTTTGCCGGGCATCCTTGCTCAAGACGCTGTAGGCGTCGACGAATGCCGAGCTGTCGGCCAAGGGGCCGACAATCGGCAAGTAATCCGGGCTGGTGCAGCGAAACGCTGCGCGACCTTCAAGTGCTTCAGGCTGCAAGGTGTCCGCGCCGAGCCGGGCGACCAGATCCAGCGAGATTTCTTCGAGCATCTGCAAGTTGCCGGCATGCTCGGCCGCTGTAGGTGTCAGGTCGTCATTGTTGAAATCGAAACTGGCACCCAGCGTATGTTCACCCAATCGTGCCGGAGCAACATAACCTTCGGCGCAGACCACGGTACTCAGGCTTTGGCTTTCAAGTGTCTGGTGCAAACGAGTGATCTGCCCGCGAATGCGTTTGAGCGGCAACTCGCTGCTGTACGGGAAGCGTTTGATCTCGGCAGCACCGGCCAATACCACCACAGGAGCATCGGCCAGTAACCTGTCGCCATCCCACGCTTGCCACCGCCCGTCCAAACGGCGCAGTTCCAGCACTTCGTGATGCGTCTGCAACTGAATGTTCGATTGCGCCGCCTGCCATTGGCACAAGGCAGGCGGATTTACCCAACCGCCTTCGGGGTAAAACAGGCCACCTGATGGCAGCGCGATACCGGCGCGAGCCTCGGCCTGGGCTTGATCGAGCCTGTGCAGCAAGCCTTCGGGAAAGGCTGCCGCCAATTGCGCCTGACGTTCGGCTTCCTTTTCGTTGAACGCCAGTTGCAAGACACCGCAATCGTCCCAATCCACGCCCCGTTGCAACTGCTCGAGCAAGCGTCGGGTGTAACCGAATCCACTGACAATCAGTTGCGACAACGCCGTGCCATGGGCCGATAGCTTGAGGTAAAGCACGCCCTGAGGGTTGCCCGAGGCTTCCTGCGCCAGTGCATCGTGACGCTCCAGCAGATTCACTTGCCAACCCCGTGCAGCCAGACTGGTCGCTGTCGCACAGCCGGCCAGGCCGGCTCCGATCACCAGTGCTCGACGTTTACCGGCCAGCGGCGCCGGGCGCGCAAACCACGGTTTGGCCACGGCAGGTGCCGGGATTTCTGCAGGCCAGCCGATGAACGTGCCCCGCAGGATTTCCCATTTGTGGCCAATGCCCGGCGTACGTTTCATCTTGAAACCGGCGGCGTTGAGCAAGCGCCGTACCCAACCGGTGCTGGTGAAGGTGCTGATGGTCGATTCGGGCGCCGCCAGCCTTGCCAGTTCGGCAAACAGTTCGGCGGTCCACATGTCCGGGTTTTTCGCCGGGGCGAAGCCATCGAGAAACCAGGCGTCGATTTGCGCATCCAGTTGTGGCAACTGCTCCAGTGCATCGCCGATCAGCAGGGTGAGGGTGACGCGACCGCCATCGAGCACCAGCCGCTGAAAGCCTTGATGAATGGCTACGTACTGCGCCAGCAGCTGGTCGGCAAACACCTTGAGTTCCGGCCACAACGCCAGCGCCCGTTGCAGGTCAGGCAGGCTCAACGGGTACTTTTCGACGCTGACAAAATGCAGTCGCGCATCGGTCGCCGCATGTTGTTCGAACACTTGCCAGGCGCACAGAAAATTCAGCCCCGTCCCGAAACCGGTCTCGCCGATGACCAGGCGACCGCCTTGCGGCAAGGCGGCAAAGCGCTCGGCCAAACGGTTCTGTTCGATGAACACGTAGCGGGTTTCGTCCAGCCCCGATTGATCGGAGAAGTACACATCATCGAACACTCGCGAATACGGGCGTCCCTGGTCGTCCCAGTCGAGCTGGGCGTGGGGCATTACAGGTTTCATGGCAGGCTCGGCAACGGCAAGGTGGCCATTCTAGCCGATCGCGGGCCAGGTGCCTGATCCCGTAGGAGCAAGCTTGCTCGCGATGGACGTTAACGATGACGCGTGCTTACTGAATAAACGCACCGCTCTTGAGTTCATCGCGAGCAAGCTCGCTCCTACAGGGTCTATCCGCTAGTCTTCTCACATCTGGAAGGGAGCCATCCATGTTCGAATCCGCCGAAATCGATCACGCCATCGACAAAGAAACCTACGAGGCCGAAGAGCCGGCCCTGCGCGAAGCCTTGCTCGAAGCACAGTTCGAACTTCAGCAGCAGAAACGCTTCCCGGTGATCATCCTGATCAACGGCATCGAAGGTGCCGGCAAGGGCGAGACGGTCAAGTTGCTCAATGAATGGATGGACCCGCGTCTGATCGAGGTCCGCACCTTCGATCAGCAAACCGACGAAGAGCTGGCGCGGCCACCGGCCTGGCGCTATTGGCGAATGCTCCCGGCCAAGGGCCGCATGGGGATTTTCTTCGGCAACTGGTACAGCCAGATGTTGCAGGGGCGGGTCCATGGGGAGTTCAAGGACCCTCGGCTGGATCAGGCGATCAATGCCGCCGAACGCCTGGAAAAAATGTTGTGCGATGAAGGCGCACTGATTTTCAAGTTCTGGTTCCACCTGTCAAAGAAACAGATGAAAGCGCGCCTCAAGGCGCTGGCCGATGATCCGCTGCACAGCTGGCGTATCAGCCCGCTGGACTGGCAGCAGTCGCAAACCTATGACC
Organism: Pseudomonas sp. WPR_5_2; assembly: GCF_003634475.1. Taxonomy (NCBI): domain Bacteria; kingdom Pseudomonadati; phylum Pseudomonadota; class Gammaproteobacteria; order Pseudomonadales; family Pseudomonadaceae; genus Pseudomonas; species Pseudomonas sp. WPR_5_2. The sequence goes on from NZ_RBLA01000003.1 coordinate 570,625, forward strand.
GGTTTGTGAAGTTCGGCGAACGGGTACTGCGTCGCACCAGCCGGGACTATGCGCCCTGGCATGTGATCGCGGGAATGGATGCGCACTATCGCAGCCTGGTGGTGGGGAAACTTTTGCTCGAAGGCCTGCAAGCCGCATTGCAACGTCCGAAAATCCACCCGGAAAAAGTCAGCGCCGCACCGGTGCTCCCCAGCGTTGACCAAGTGAGCCTGCTCGACAGCCTCGACCTGGCCTCGTGTCTCACCAAGGACGATTATGAAGAACAGTTGATCACCGAGCAGGCGCGGTTTTCCGGGTTGATGCGCGACAAGCGCATGCGCCGCCACGCACTGATGGCGGTGTTCGAAGGCAATGACGCGGCGGGTAAGGGCGGAGCGATTCGCCGGGTGGCGGCGGCACTGGATCCGCGCCAGTACAACATCGTGCCGATTGCCGCGCCGACCGAAGAGGAACGGGCTCAACCGTACCTCTGGCGTTTCTGGCGGCATATTCCGGCGCGGGGCAAATTTACCGTGTTCGATCGCTCCTGGTATGGCCGGGTGTTGGTCGAGCGCGTCGAAGGCTTTTGCAGCCCGGCGGACTGGTTGCGCGCCTACAGTGAAATCAACGACTTCGAAGAACAGGTCACCGACGCCGGGGTGATCGTGGTCAAGTTCTGGCTGGCCATCGACAAGCAGACGCAACTGGAGCGCTTCCAGGAGCGCGAGGAAATACCCTTCAAGCGCTTCAAGATCACCGAGGACGATTGGCGCAATCGCGACAAATGGGATGACTATCGCACCGCCGTCGGCGACATGGTCGACCGCACCAGCACCGAGATCGCGCCGTGGACCCTGGTGGAAGCCAATGACAAGCGCTGGGCACGGGTCAAGGTCCTGCGCACGATCAACCGTGCGCTGGAAGAAGCCTTCGAAAAGTCCGACAAACAAGCGCGCAAGGGTAAGAAGTGAGGCGATGGTTGCGCATACGCGGGGTGAATGATTGTCGCGGTCGGTAATTGGGTGGGCTTATGCTCGGTTCACTCTAAACCGACAACAACAATGAGGTATGCCATGCGTGAAGTGGTGATCGTCGACAGCGTGCGGACCGGCCTGGCCAAATCCTTTCGCGGAAAATTCAATCAGACCCGCCCGGACGACATGGCCGCGCACTGCGTCAATGCATTGCTGGCGCGCACCGGCATCGATCCGGCCAGCGTCGAGGACTGCATCGTCGGTGCCGGCTCCAACGAAGGGGCACAGGGCTTCAACATCGGTCGCAATGTCGCCGTATTGTCGCGACTGGGTATCGGCACCGCCGGCATGACGCTCAACCGTTTCTGCTCGTCGGGCTTGCAGGCGATTGCTATCGCCGCCAATCAGATCGCCTCGGGTTGCAGCGACATCATCGTCGCCGGCGGCGTCGAGTCGATCAGCCTGACCATGAAAAGCGTCAACACCGACAACCTGATCAACCCGCTGCTCAAGGAGCAGGTGCCGGGTATCTACTTCCCGATGGGGCAGACGGCCGAAGTCGTCGCGCGCCGCTACAACGTCAGCCGCGAAGAACAGGATCTGTACGCCCTGCAAAGCCAGCAGCGCACCGCCCAGGCGCAGGCCGCGGGGTTGTTCGACGATGAAATCGTGCCGATGGCGGTGAAATACCGTGTCGAAGACAAGGCTACCGGCCAGGTGCAGATCCTCGACGGTATCGTTGATCGCGATGACTGCAACCGCCCCGACACCACGCTGGAAAGCCTGGCCGGGTTGAAGCCGGTATTCGCCGAAGACGGTTCGGTCACCGCCGGCAACTCTTCGCAGCTGTCTGACGGTGCTTCCATGACGCTGGTGATGAGCCTGGAAAAAGCCCTGGCGCTGGGCTTGAAACCCAAGGCGTTCTTCCGCGGGTTCACCGTGGCGGGTTGTGAGCCGGATGAAATGGGCATCGGTCCGGTTTTTTCCGTGCCGAAGCTGCTCAAGGCCAAAGGCTTGCAGATCAGCGATATCGACTTGTGGGAACTCAACGAAGCGTTCGCTTCGCAGTGCCTGTACGCACGCAATCGATTGGAGATCGATAACGACAAGTACAACGTCAATGGCGGCTCGATTTCCATTGGCCACCCGTTCGGCATGACCGGTTCGCGTCAGGTCGGGCACATCGTTCGTGAATTGCAGCGGCGCAATCTGCGGTACGGCATCGTGACCATGTGCGTGGGCGGTGGGATGGGGGCTACGGGGTTGTTTGAGGCAGTGCGGTAACACCTTGAGCTTTTGCAGCGACTGACAAATAGCTTTCGCGAGCAGGCTCGCTCCCACAGGGATCTGTAGTGCGACAGAGATCCACTGTGGGAGCGAGCCTGCTCGCGAATGCAGACGCCGCGATCTACCTGTTCATACTCAAAGACTGCATCCGCGCGATATAAGCCTGGACTTCCCGCTCAGCTATCTCGGCATTCACAAACGGCCCCTCCAGCGTGTTTTCCCGGGTGCTGAAGTACAACTCCCCATTCACCCGACATAACCGGTCACTGCGAAAACGCGTGGCGGGGGCGTTGTCCTGGGCGCGCTTGCCGTACATGGCGATCTCCTGCTGGAGGTTGCGGTGAGTGGATCCAATGAGCTTATGCATGAACCGCTTGCGATGCCTGGTTATCGGATCGACGGCGTGTCGCCAATTTTATGTTGCGACCTGCACAGTTTCATTCGCGGCGAGGCGCGAACTGTCCCTGTGTGCCACGCGGCAGTGCGCCTAGAATGACGGTTCTTGACACTTGGCTATGGGGTTCGCATGCACATTTCATCCGGTCGCTGGGTTTACGGTCTGTTCCTGGCCTTGCTGACCGCGCTGCTGTGGGGAATCCTGCCGATCAAACTCAAACAGGTGTTGTTGGTGATGGACCCGGTCACCGTGACCTGGTTTCGCCTGATGGTCTCCGGTGGCTGCCTGTTCATTTACCTGGCCGCGACCAGGCGCTTGCCGAGCCGCAAAGTGCTCGGGCCGCGCGGCGGCTGGCTGGTGTTGATGGCGGTGCTCGGCCTTGTGGGCAACTACGTGCTGTATTTGATGGGGCTGAACCTGCTCAGCCCCGGTACCGCGCAACTGGTGGTGCAGATGGGGCCGATCATGCTGCTGATCGCCAGCGTGTTTGTGTTCAAGGAGCGTTTCAGCCTGGGGCAGGGGATTGGCTTACTGGTTTTGCTGATCGGTTTCGCGCTGTTTTTCAATCAGCGTCTGAGTGAGCTGCTCACCTCGTTGACCGATTACACCGCCGGTGTGTTGCTGGTGCTGTTGGCGTCCACGGTCTGGACCTTTTATGCGCTTGGGCAAAAGCAATTGCTGACGGTGTGGAATTCACTGCAGGTGATGATGGTGATCTACCTGTTCTGCGGGTTGTTGCTGACGCCGTGGGTGCATCCGCTGCAAGCGCTGCAACTGAATCCGCTGCAAGGCTGGCTGCTGTTGGCGTGCTGCCTGAATACCCTGATTGCCTACGGCGCCTTTGCCGAAGCCCTGGCCCACTGGGAAGCGTCCCGGGTCAGCGCGACACTGGCGATTACACCGCTGGTGACCTTCGGCGCCGTCGCCCTGGCCGCGTGGTGGTGGCCGGATTTTGTACATGCCGAGACGATCAATGGCCTGGGGTATGGCGGGGCCATACTGGTGGTGCTGGGGTCGGCGCTGGTGGCGTTGGGGCCGTCATTGATTGCGGGGCTCAAGGCCCGGCGGATGCGGATGGCAATAGGTCGCTAGACCGCGTCATCGTTCATCGCGGGCAAGCCACGCTCCCACAGGTTTTGTGTCGTTCACTGACATTGTGACCGGCACAAAACCTGTGGGAGCGGGCTTGCCCGCGAAGACTGACTCTCAGGCGCTACAAAAACTCAGCCCTTGGCCCCGGCGTCCAGCATATTCTCCGGCCTCACCCAGGCATCAAACTGCTCATCGGTCAGATATCCTAACTGCAACGCCGCCACACGCAACGTCAGCCCTTCGCTATAAGCCTTCTTGGCAATTTCCGCTGATTTGTCATAGCCAATATGCGGGTTCAGTGCCGTCACCAACATCAAGCCGCGTTCCAGATGTTCAGCCATTTGCCCGGCGTCCGGCTCGAGGCCGGCGATGCAATGCTGCTGGAAGTTGCTGCAACCATCGCCCAGCAGGCGAATCGATTGCAGCAGGTTGTGGATGATCACCGGTTTGAACACGTTCAGTTGCAAGTGCCCCTGGCTCGCGGCGAAACCGATGGTGACGTCGTTGCCCAGGACCTGACAGGCCAGCATCGACAGCGCTTCGCACTGGGTCGGGTTGACCTTGCCCGGCATGATCGAGCTGCCCGGTTCGTTGGCCGGCAGCTTCACTTCAGCGAAACCGGCACGTGGGCCTGAACCGAGCAGGCGCAAGTCGTTGGCAATTTTCATCAGGGCCACGGCGAGGGTTTTCAGCGCACCGGAGAGGGTGGTCAGCGGCTCATGGCCCGCCAGCGCGGCAAACTTGTTCGGTGCGGTGATGAAGGGCAGGCCGGAAAGCGCCGCCAGCTCGGCAGCGATCGCCTCACCAAAGCCGTGGGGCGAGTTCAGTCCGGTACCCACCGCCGTGCCGCCCTGGGCCAGTTCGCAGACCGCCGGCAGCGCCGCGCGGATTGCCCGTTCGGCGTAGTCCAGTTGCGCGATGAACCCGGATACTTCCTGGCCGAAGGTGATCGGTGTCGCGTCCATCATGTGGGTGCGCCCGGTTTTCACCAGTTTCATGTGCCGCGCCGACAGCTCGGCAAGACCCCCGGATAGCTCGGCGATGGCCGGCAGCAAGTGTTGCTGCACGGCCTGGGCCGCGGCGATGTGCATGGCGGTGGGGAAGCAGTCGTTGGAGCTCTGGGAGCGATTGACGTGATCGTTGGGGTGTACCGGGGACTTGCCGCCACGCGGGTTGCCGGCCAGTTCGTTGGCGCGCCCGGCGATCACTTCATTGACGTTCATGTTGCTCTGGGTGCCGCTGCCGGTCTGCCAGACCACCAGCGGAAACTGGTTGTCGTGGTTGCCGTCGAGCACTTCGTCGGCAGCCTGTTCGATCAGGCGGGCGATATCGGCGGGCAGGTCGCCATTGCGGTCGTTGACCCGTGCCGCGGCTTTCTTGATCAGCGCCAGGCCATGCAGCACCGCCAGCGGCATGCGTTCGCTGCCGATGGCAAAGTTGACCAGCGAGCGTTGCGTCTGAGCGCCCCAGTAGGCTTCATCCGGGACTTCAACCTGGCCAAGGCTGTCGGTTTCGATACGGCTCATCGGTCACACTCCTGTAGGTCTGAATGCGCAGTTTAGGCCGTGATCGACGGCCGGGGTTCCATCAGTCTCGATTCTGTCCATTGAACCCCTCTAAATCAGGCCCGACAAGGCTTGGGGTTGAGCGACACACTTTTTTAGGCGCAGAATGGTCGCCCTTGGGGTTTTACCTCGCCTGCTAGAAAAGGAAACTCGATGACTCGTCTTCGTGCCATCTGTACCGCGGTTGCATTGGTTTGTGCCAGCGGCCAGGTTTTTGCCGATACCGCCAGCCACAACGCCAGTGCCGAGGCTTTCCTGACCCTGGCACATGCTGACAAACTGGGCACTCCGGTGTACATGCAAGTCCAGCAGATGTTTGCTCAGCGCTTCCAGCAAACCAAAGCGCCGGACTCGAAAAAAGCCGTACTGGAAACCTACCAGGCCAAGGCCAATGCCGCCCTGGACCAGGCCATCGGCTGGAACAAGCTGAAACCGGACATGGTCAAGCTCTACACCACCAACTTCACCGAATCCGAGCTCAAGGACCTGGTGGCGTTCTACCAGTCGCCACTGGGCAAGAAAGTCCTGGAAAAAATGCCGCAGCTGACTCAGCAATCGGCCCAGATGACTCAGGCCAAGCTGGAAAGCGCGGTGCCTGTGGTCAACAAACTGCTGGCTGACATGACTGCCGAGCTGACGCCGAAAGACGCAGCAGCTCCAGCCAAGAAAAAGCCTTAAGCGGAGTCCGGTATGACCATGCAACAACGCATCGAATCGACGCTGGGCCTGCTTCAGCCCCAGCATCTGGAAGTGCTGGATGAAAGCCACATGCACAGCCGCGGGTTGCAGACCCATTTCAAGGCCGTGGTGGTCAGCCAGCAGTTCGAAGGGCTCAATCGCGTCAAGCGTCACCAGAAAGTCTACGGCACGCTTGGCGAGCTGATGGGCGAATTCCATGCGTTGGCGCTGCATACCTATACGCCTGAAGAGTGGGCGCAGGTCGACGCGGCTCCGGCCTCGCCGACCTGTGCCGGCGGCAGCAAGCACTGACACGCCGCACCGCTTGCTCCTACAGAGAAGCGTTTAATTTTGTTAGACTATGAAACGCGCCGCTAACCCGGCGCGTTTTTTTTCGCATCCGGTTCACCCCTTACGAGGGTAGCCACCTGGAGATTTACCCATGACACAACAGATTGTCGTGGCGGCACTGTATAAGTTCGTCACCCTGGAAGATTACGTCGCCCTGCGCGAGCCACTGCTGCAAGCGATGGTCGACAATGGCATCAAAGGCACGCTGCTGATTGCCGAAGAAGGCATCAACGGCACCGTGTCCGGCAGCCGTGAAGGTATCGACGGGCTATTGGCCTGGCTCAAGAACGACCCGCGCATGGACGACATCGACCACAAAGAGTCGTACTGCGATGAGCAGCCGTTCTACCGCACCAAGGTCAAGCTCAAGAAAGAAATCGTGACCCTCGGCGTTGACGGCGTGGACCCGAACAAAAAGGTCGGTACCTACGTTGATCCGCAGGACTGGAACGCGCTGATCAGCGATCCGGAAGTGCTGCTGATCGATACCCGCAACGATTATGAAGTGTCGATTGGCACCTTCGAAGGCGCGATCGATCCGAAAACCACCAGTTTTCGCGAATTTCCCGACTACATTAAAGCCAACTTCGACCCGGCCGTGCACAAGAAGGTTGCGATGTTCTGCACCGGCGGCATTCGTTGCGAAAAGGCGTCGAGCTACATGCTCAGCGAAGGCTTCGATGAGGTCTACCACCTCAAGGGCGGTATCCTGAAGTATCTCGAAGAAGTACCTCAGGAAGAAACCAAGTGGCAGGGCGACTGCTTCGTGTTCGATAACCGCGTGACGGTTCGCCACGACCTGAGCGAAGGCGACTACGATCAATGTCATGCCTGCCGCACACCGGTCAGCGTCGAAGATCGCGCATCCGAACATTATGTAGCCGGTATCAGTTGCCCGCATTGCTGGAACTCGCTGAGCGAGAAAACCCGCCGCAGCGCCATCGATCGGCAAAAACAGATCGAATTGGCCAAGGCTCGCAACATGCCTCACCCGATCGGCTACAACTACAAACAAGCATCCTCCGAGGCCTGAACCATGAACGCTGCGCGCCTGCTCTATGTGATGGACCCGATGTGTTCCTGGTGCTGGGGCTTTGCGCCGGTGGCCAATGCATTGGTCGAGCAGGCGGCTGCCGCGGGTGTGGACGTGCATCTGGTGGTGGGCGGTTTGCGCACCGGCAGCGGCTCGGCGCTGGAACCAACGACCCGGCGCTATATCCTTGAACACTGGCAGGCGGTCACCGAAGCCACCGGCCAGCCGTTCAAACTGGAGGGGGCCTTGCCCGAGGGATTCGTGTACGACACGGAACCTGCGTGCCGGGCACTGGTGACGGCACGCAACCTGGCGCCGGACTGTGCGTGGAAACTGCTCGGGCTTATTCAACATGCGTTTTACGCGCAAGGCCGGGATGTGACCCACGCCAGTGTTCTGGTTGAGCTGGCAGAACAGGCGGGTTTGCCGCGCATCGAATTCGCCGCCGCGTTTGATCGTGCCGATATGCATGCCGCAACGGCCGCCGACTTCACCTGGGTCCAGGATCTGGGCATTGCCGGCTTCCCTACCTTGCTGGCTGAGCGAAATGGTCAATTGGCATTGCTGACCAACGGCTATCAGCCGCTCAGTGTGCTGTCTCCACTGCTCGGCCGCTGGCTGGAGCGCGCCGCCTGTGCATGACCTGCCCGACGACGTTCCAACCGCAAAACGTGTCGACCGCTTGAGCTGGGCGGAAATCCGCCGTCTGGCCCTTCATCACAAGAAATCCCTGTGGATCGCCAACGGCGTGGCCGTGCTGGCGACCCTGTGCAGCGTACCCATCCCGTTGCTTCTGCCGCTGCTGGTGGACGAAGTGCTGTTGGGGCATGGTGACGCGGCGCTGAAAATCATGAACCTCGCACTCCCCGAGGTCTGGCAAAAAGCCGCAGGCTACATCGGCCTGATGCTGCTGGTGACCCTGGCCCTGCGTTGCGCGGCATTGCTGTTCAACGTGGTGCAGGCGCGGTTGTTCGCCGCACTGGCCAAGGACATCGTGTACCGCATTCGCATCCGCCTGATCGAACGGCTCAAACGCATCTCGCTCGGTGAATACGAAAGCCTCGGCAGCGGCACGGTGACCACCCACCTGGTGACCGATCTCGACACCCTGGACAAATTCGTCGGCGAAACCCTCAGTCGCTTCCTCGTGGCGATGCTGACGCTGGTCGGCACCGCAGGGATCCTGATGTGGATGCACTGGAAGCTGGCACTGCTGATTCTGTTGTTCAATCCGCTGGTGATCTACGCCACCGTGCAGTTGGGCAAAAAGGTCAAGCACCTGAAGAAACTCGAGAACGACAGCACCTCGCGTTTCACCCAGGCACTGACCGAAACCCTGGATGCCATCCAGGAAGTCCGCGCCGGTAACCGCCAGGGCTTTTTCCTCGGCAGACTGGGACTGCGCGCCAGGGAAGTTCGCGATTACGCGGTCAGTTCGCAGTGGAAAACCGACGCTTCGAACCGTGCCAGCGGCTTGCTGTTCCAGTTCGGCATCGATATTTTTCGCGCCGCCGCCATGCTCACCGTGCTGTTTTCCGACCTGTCCATCGGCCAGATGCTCGCAGTGTTCAGCTACCTGTGGTTCATGATAGGTCCGGTGGAGCAATTGCTGAACCTGCAATATGCCTACTACGCAGCCGGCGGTGCGCTGTCGCGGATCAACGAGCTGCTATCCCGCGCCGATGAGCCGGAGTACCCCAGCGGCGTCGACCCATTCCACGGCCGCGAGACCGTGGGCATCGAGGTTCAGGGGTTGAGCTTCGGTTATGGCGACGAGTTGGTGTTGAATCAGATGAACCTGTTCATCGCCCCGGGTGAAAAAGTGGCGATCGTCGGTGCCAGCGGTGGCGGCAAAAGTACGCTGGTGCAGTTACTGCTGGGTCTGTACACGCCGCTGGCGGGAACCATCCGCTTCGGCGGTTCTACCCAGCAGGAAATCGGCCTGGAAACCGTGCGCGAAAATGTCGCCGTGGTCCTGCAGCACCCGGCACTGTTTAACGACACCGTACGCGCCAACCTGACCATGGGACGTTTACGCAGTGACGAGGCCTGCTGGCAGGCCCTGGAAATTGCGCAACTGCATGCCACGATTCGTGAACTGCCCAACGGTCTGGACAGTATCGTCGGGCGTTCCGGTGTGCGTTTGTCCGGTGGCCAGCGGCAACGCCTGGCCATCGCGCGGATGGTTTTGGCTGAACCGAAAGTGGTGATCCTCGATGAGGCCACTTCAGCGCTGGATGCCGCCACCGAATACAACCTGCACCAGGCGTTGTCGCGTTTCCTGAGCAACCGCACCACGTTGATCATTGCGCACCGGTTGTCAGCGGTTAAACAGGCCGATCGGGTACTGGTGTTCGATGGCGGGCAAATTGCCGAAGATGGCGACCATCAGCAACTGATTGCTGATGGAGGGCTGTACGCCAAGCTGTATGGGCATTTGCAGCAGCACTGACAGATCTCGCGCTGTCTGCTTTTTTGCAATTGTCGTATCGTGCCATCGATTTTCAGGGCTGTTGTTTGCATGGTAGGCCTTCTCTTGTATTGTTTTGGGCGGTTCCCTGCGGCTCTGCAAGGGGGATCGCTACCGATTACAACGACCAGCAAGAGAATCCGTGCGGTACAGGTATATTGAGTGGGGGCTCAAGGATGGATTTTTATTCATCCCTCGGTCGCTCGCTGGTGACGACAGGTTCTTACTTGCCGGGACTTGGAACGCAACCTAGTCTCGTTGTAGCGATTTCGTCCGGAAGACGATCAGGCAGTGCTAATGCAAGGGAACTCATGAATCAAACGCGGACTCTCGGAACGCCCCGGTTGTTGGGCATCGTCTGGCCATTTATCGCCGTTGTGGTGTTTCAGGCCTTGTTGGGCGGTGTCAGCCTTTATGTTCTTTCGGCTGTTCGTGGCTACGTTGCCGGCGAAAGCCTATGGTCCAAGGGCCAGAAAGACGCCATCTATTATCTCAATCTGTATGCCGACAACGGCGATGAAGCTATTTTTCATAAATACCAGAACGCCATTGCCGTGCCCCAGGGCGGTCACGAATTGCGTGTGGCACTGGATCACCAGCCACCGAATATCGAAGCGGCACGCGCGGCGATCCTCAAGGGCGGCAACCATCCCGATGACGTCTCCAGCCTGATCTGGCTGTACCTCAATTTCCGTCACTTCAGCTACCTCGAAAAGGCCATCGATCTCTGGACCGTGGGTGACGCGTATCTGGTCAAGCTCGATGACGTTGCGCAGGACATGCATCGGCTTATCACTGCCAGCCCGGCCTCCGATTCGGACATCCAGCGCTGGAAGGCGCAGATTTTCGCAATCAACGATGAGGTGACGCCGGCGGCGAAAGCCTTCAGCGATGCGTTGGGGGAAGGGTCGCGGGTCATTCTTCGTTTGCTGCTGGTGATTAACCTTGCCACGGCCCTGGGCTTGATTGCGTTGGCCCTGATGCGCACCCGTAAACTGCTCAAGCAGCGGCATGCCTTTGCCGACGCCCTTCAGCTGGAAAAAGACCGGGCGCAGATCACTCTGCAATCGATCGGTGACGGGGTGATCACCACCAATGTGGAGGGTGCCATCGCCTACATGAACCCGGCCGCCGAGGCATTGACCCACTGGAAAGCGGAGCAGGCGACCGGTTTGCCGTTGGCGGCGTTGTTCAATCTGTTGGACGACAACGCGCAGACCGATGGCTTCACCCTGATCGAACGCATTTTGAGCGGCCAGCTCAGCGGCGGCAGCGAGCATTCCAAGCTGATTCAGCGCCTGGACGGCAGCACAGTGTCGGTGACGCTGGTTGGCGCGCCGATCCGCAACGCAGGCAAGGTCAGCGGCACGGTGCTGGTGTTGCACGACATGACCCAGGAGCGGCAATACATTGCCAATCTGTCCTGGCAAGCAACCCATGACGCCTTGACCGGCCTGGCCAACCGCCGCGAATTCGAGTATCGCCTGGAGCAGGCGCTGCACAACCTGACGCGGCAGCCGGGGCGGCATGCCTTGATGTTCCTCGATCTGGACCAGTTCAAACTGGTCAACGATACCTGCGGCCATGCGGCAGGTGACGAACTGCTGCGGCATATCTGCGCGTTGTTGCAATCAGGTCTGCGTGAGGGCGACACACTGGCGCGGCTTGGCGGCGACGAGTTCGGCATTTTGCTGGAGAACTGTGGGCCAGAGGCGGCGGAGAAAATTGCCGAGGGGCTGCGTCAGACCGTGCAGAACCTGCACTTTGTGTGGAAGGGGCGGCCTTTCGTGACCACGGTGAGCATCGGTCTGGTCCATGTCGCGCACAATCCGACGACCCTTGAAGCTTCGTTGCGTGCTGCCGACATGGCCTGCTACATGGCCAAGGAAAAAGGTCGCAATCGGGTTCAGGTCTATCACCCCGACGATTCGGAACTGTCCCTGCGCTTCGGCGAAATGGCCTGGGTGCAGCGCCTGCACATGGCGCTGGAAGAGGATCGCTTCTGCCTGTACGCCCAGGAAATTGCGCCGTTGGGCAGCACCGAAAGAGACGGCGGGCATATCGAAATCCTGTTGCGTCTGCATGATGAAACCGGCCGCATGATTCTTCCCGACAGTTTCATCCCGGCCGCCGAACGCTATGGTTTGATGACGTCCCTTGACCGCTGGGTGGTGGAGAATGTTTTCAAGATCATCGCCCAATGTCGCATCGAGAAACGGCAGGGGCCGCTGGCCATGTGTGCGATCAATCTGTCAGGCACGACCATTGGAGATGAGGCATTTCTGGACTTCCTGCGGGAGCAGTTCGTAGCTTATTCCATTCCGCCTGAAATGATTTGTTTTGAAATCACCGAAACCAGTGCAATTTCCAATCTTGGCAGCGCAATTCGTTTTATCAATGAACTCAAAGGCTTGGGATGCCATTTTTCGCTGGACGATTTTTGCGCCGGTATGTCTTCATTCGCTTACCTGAAACATTTGCCTGTAGACTTCCTGAAGATCGACGGGAGTTTCGTAAAGGATATGCTGGACGACCCGATTAACCGCGCCATGGTCGAGGTGATCAATCACATCGGCCATGTCATGGGTAAACGTACGATTGCCGAGTTTGTAGAGACGCCCCAGATCGAGCAGGCATTACTGGAGATCGGGGTGGATTACGCTCAAGGGTATGTCATTGAACGCCCGCAACTGTTTACCTGCGACAGTTTGCAAAGTCGTCCTGCCAGGCCTCAGCCTCTTTTGTTCAAGGCGCCTGGCACGTTCCGTTGAAGTCTCTTGCCGGTCAAAACAATCACAATCAAAAGGAGCTCGACAGTGATCGACACATTCAACAGAACCGGACCCCTCATGGAAGCTGCAAGTTATCCTGCCTGGGCCCAGCGCCTGATCCAGGATTGCAGCGAGAGCAAGCGCCGGGTTGTCGAACACGAACTGTATCAGCGCATGCGTGACAACAAGCTCAGCGCAAAGACCATGCGTCAGTACCTGATCGGTGGCTGGCCGGTGGTCGAACAGTTCGCGTTATATATGGCACAAAACCTGACCAAGACCCGTTTTGCCCGTCATCCGGGCGAAGACATGGCGCGTCGCTGGTTGATGCGCAACATTCGCGTCGAATTGAACCATGCCGACTACTGGGTGAATTGGAGCCGCGCTCACGGTGTCAGCCTGGAAGACCTGCAGGCGCAACAGGTGGCTCCGGAACTTCACGCCTTGAGCCACTGGTGCTGGCACACCAGCTCTGCGGATTCTCTGATCGTCGCCATTGCTGCCACCAACTATGCCATTGAGGGCGCGACCGGAGAGTGGTCGGCAGTCGTCTGTTCCAATGGTGTGTACGCGGCATCGTTCCCCGAGGAAGATCGCAAGCGCGCCATGAAGTGGCTGAAGATGCATGCGCAGTACGATGATGCCCATCCATGGGAAGCGCTGGAAATCATCTGCACGCTGGCGGGCATGAACCCGAGCAGGGCACTGCAAGTGGAATTGCGCCAGGCCGTGTGCAAGAGCTACGACTACATGTACCTGTTCCTGGAACGCTGCATGCAACTGGAGCACGCGGAAAAAATGCCGGTGGCCCGTGAGCGGCTGGCGCTTGCTGAAAGCTGATTCAATTACCAGGCAATAAAAACTGTGGGAGCGAGCCTGCTCGCGATGGCTGCCTGACATTCACCAAAGATGTTGAATGTTAGAAAGCTTTCGCGAGCAGGCTCGCTCCCACGTTGGTTTTGCAGTGCTGTTAAAAGCTCACCCTGCCATCGTCAACCGATTACGCCCCTCGCGTTTGGCGACGTACAGCGCGTTATCGGCCCTTCGCAACAGGCTCTCGGCGGATTCGCCGGGCAGCAAGGTCGAGCAGCCCAGGCTCACGGTCAGCAGGATCGAGCGTTCCTCGGCCACATACTCTTCGGCCTGTATCGCAAATCGCAGCCGCTCGCCGACCAGGGCCGCTGCTTCGCGGCTGGTGTTGGACAGCACGATCAGGAACTCTTCGCCACCAAAGCGAAACACCATGTCCACATTGCGCAATTGGTGCTTGATCGAGGCGGCGACCGCTTTGAGCACGTCATCGCCGACACTGTGCCCGTGGGTGTCGTTGATCTGTTTGAAGTGATCGATGTCCAGCATCAGCAGCGACAACGGTTGCAGATGACGTCGCGAGACTTCGATCTCCCGCAGCAGTGTCTGGTCCATGGCGATGCGGTTGCCAGTATCCGTGAGCGGATCGCGCAATGCGCTTTGGGTCGCGGCGCGGTAGAGCAAGGTGTTGCGCATCGGGTAGAGCAGCGCGGCCAGCAGCGATTCGAGGTTGCCCTGTTCCTGCTCGCTGAAACGCTGATTGCGGCGAAACACCAACTCTCCCAGATGCTCGCCTTCATGGCTGAGGCTGTAGCTGATCGAGTGGTGGCCGCGTTGGCCGAATTCCAGGCGCAGGTCACTGCTCTTGTGCTCATAGCTCAAGGCATCAAGCGGTATGAGGCGCTGAACCTCGCGGAAAAAAAGCCCGAGAATGCGTTGTGGCTCAAGACTGGTTTGCAGCTGCATGCTCAATTGCTGGCGCAGTTGCGCAAGACTGACTGGTCTTTCCAGAGTCGGTTGCTGCTGACCAAAGCCCAGGCGTTGCAATTTGGCGCTATCGAAGTCAATTGCGTTGGTCTGGGAAGGTGATTTCATATGGCGTGCGCCCTTGAGCAGTAAGGCTGTCTTACAAGCTGGGTGAGAGCGGCTTTGGGCTGCGCGTCATACTGGTCCGTCAGTCCCGTAGGACATTTCGTACAAGTTTAATCTGCTTTGTACAAGAATAGGTTGCTCAAATGCCGCGACGGGAAGTCGGCGCGGCACAAAAGCGACGTACGGCATTACTGGGCGTTGAATGCCTGGCCGTTGATGCCGGTGCTGTCCGGCCCCATCAGGTACAGGTAGACCGGCATGATCTCCTCGGGCGTTGGATTGTTCAGCGGGTTTTCCCCTGGATACGCCTGGGCACGCATGCTGGTGCGAGTGGCGCCCGGGTTGATGCTGTTGGAGCGCACCGGCGCCACGGTATCGACCTCGTCGGCCAGGGTCTGCATCAGGCCCTCGGTGGCGAACTTGGAAACGCCGTAAGCGCCCCAGTACGCACGCCCCTTGCGTCCGACGCTGCTGGAAGTGAATACCACCGAGGCATCCTGGGACAGTTTGAGCAGCGGTAACAGGGTGCTGGTGAGCATGAACATGGCGTTGACGTTGACTTGCATCACACGCATGAAGTTCTCGCCGGAGAGCTGCTCGATCGGCGTGCGCGGACCAATGATCGAGGCGTTGTGCAGCAAACCGTCGAGGTGGCCGAATTCGCTTTCGATCATCGCCGCCAGTTCATCGTATTGGTGGGGCAGGGCGGTTTCCAGGTTGAACGGAATCACGGCCGGTTGCGGGTGGCCGGAGGCTTCGATTTCGTCGTAGACCTGGGTCAGGTTGGCTTCGGTCTTGCCCAGGAGCAGCACGGTCGCGCCGTGGGCAGCATAGGTTTTTGCCGCGGCGGCACCGATGCCGCGACCGGCGCCGGTAACGAGAATGACCCGGCCATTGAGCAAGTCGGGGCGGGCGGAATAATCAAACATAAAAACCTCAACAAAAAATATTCAGGTCAAGCGCTATCCCTGTGGGAGCGAGCCTGCTCGCGATGGTCGTCAACGATTACACGATAAGCCTGGTGCCCTGTGGCGCTCTCAGGTTTTTCGCGAGCAGGCTCGCTCCCACAAGGGTCGGTCTCAAAAAACTCAGCAGCCGCAGAGGGCGCTGTCCAAAACCTTGCGCAACTCCAGCGGATGATCGACCACCACATCCGCCCCCCAATGCCGCGGATTATCGTCCGGGTGGATATAGCCGAAGGTGACCGCAGCGGTTTTGGTGCCGGCATCGCGACCCGATTCGATATCGCGCAGGTCATCACCCACGAACAGCACGCTGGCCGGGTCGAGGTCGAGCATTTTGCAAGCGAGGATCAGCGGCTCCGGGTCCGGTTTGCTGTTCTTCACATGATCCGGGCAAATGAGCAGCGCCGAACGTTCGGCCAGCCCAAGCTGTTGCATGATCGGCTCGGCAAAGCGCAGCGGCTTGTTGGTCACCACGCCCCAGATCAGGTTGGCCTTTTCGATGTCGGCCAGCAGTTCGCCCATGCCGTCGAACAGTTTGCTGTGGATTGCACAACCCACGAGGTAGCGCTCCAGGAATTCCAGGCGCAGCTCCTCGAACCCTGGCGATTCCGGGTCCATGGCGAAAGTCACGGCGACCATCGCCTTGGCGCCACCGGAGATTTCGTCGCGGATGTGTTTGTCGTTCATTGGCGGCAAGCCACGGTCGGCACGCATCGCCTGACAGATCGCGATAAAGTCCGGCGCGGTGTCGAGCAGAGTGCCGTCCATGTCGAAAAGAACTGCTCTGATTGGCATCGGCTTACTCCTCGCGCAGGGTCTGGATCATGTAGTTGACGTCCACGTCGGCCGCCAGTTTGTAGTGCTTGGTGAGCGGGTTGTAGGTCAGGCCGATGATGTCCTTGACGGTCAGGCCGGCCATGCGGCTCCAGGCGCCGAGTTCGGAAGGACGGATGAATTTCTTGAAGTCATGTGTGCCGCGGGGCAACAGCTTCATGATGTATTCGGCGCCGACGATGGCGAACAGGTAGGCCTTCGGGTTGCGGTTGATGGTGGAGAAGAACACCTGGCCGCCGGGCTTGACCATGCGGAAGCAGGCGCGGATCACCGAGGATGGGTCCGGCACATGCTCAAGCATTTCCAGGCAGGTGACCACGTCGAATTGCTCCGGCATTTCCTCGGCCAGGGCTTCGGCGGTGATCTGCCGGTACTCGACGTTCACGCCGGACTCCAACTGATGCAACTGCGCGACCGCCAACGGCGCTTCGCCCATGTCGATGCCCGTCACGGTGGCG
The DNA here is from genome assembly GCF_003634475.1 of Pseudomonas sp. WPR_5_2. NCBI lineage: Bacteria > Pseudomonadati > Pseudomonadota > Gammaproteobacteria > Pseudomonadales > Pseudomonadaceae > Pseudomonas > Pseudomonas sp. WPR_5_2. The sequence goes on from NZ_RBLA01000003.1 coordinate 587,381, forward strand.
CCGCGCTGAGCCATGGATTCGCTGAGGATGCCGCCGCCGCAACCGACGTCGAGGACTTTTTTGCCGGCCAGATTGACGCGCTCATCAATCCAGTTGACCCGCAGCGGGTTGATGTCGTGCAGCGGTTTGAACTCGCTTTCGCGGTCCCACCAGCGATGGGCCAGGGCTTCGAATTTGGCGATTTCGGCGTAGTCGACGTTGCTCATGGTTTAAGTCCTCGAAAAACTTGAAAAATCCTGATGTCCCGGCGTTGAATCCGGGGTGCTATCTATTCGGTGCGACCGCTGATGCGTTGGCCCCATGCCTTGGCGGTGGAGACCAGCTGTTGTTCATCCAGGCGTGTCAGGCGACGATCGTCGAGCAGTTGCTTGCCGGCGACCCAAAGGTGTTTCACGCAGTCCCGGCTCGTGGCGTATATAAGCTGCGAAACCGGGTCATAAACCGGTTGCTGGGCAAGGCCCGAGAGGTCGAACGCGACGATGTCGGCGGCTTTGCCGACTTCCAGCGATCCGACTTCAGCTTCGATCCCCAGGGCGCGGGCGCCGTTGAGGGTGGCCATGCGCAGGGCGCGATGGGCATCCAGGGCGGTTGCCGAGCCAGCCACGGCCTTGGCCAGCAGGGCAGCGGTGCGGGTTTCGCCGAGCAGGTCCAGATCGTTGTTGCTGGCGGCGCCATCGGTGCCGACGGCGACATTGACACCGGCTTGCCACAAGCGCTCTACCGGGCAAAACCCGCTGGCCAGCTTGAGGTTCGACTCCGGGCAATGAATCACGCTGGTGTTGCTTTCTACCAGCAGGGCCAAGTCTTCATCGCTGATCTGGGTCATATGAACCGCCTGGAACCGCGGCCCCAGCATGCCCAGCCGAGCGAGGCGGGCCAGTGGGCGTTCGCCACGCTGCTCGACCGATTGCTGCACTTCGAAAGCGGTTTCATGCACGTGCATGTGGATTGCAACGTCCAGTTCTTCGGTGATCACCCGGATTTTTTCCAGGTTTTCATCGCCCACGGTGTAGGGTGCATGGGGGCCGAAGGTGATTTTTATGCGCTCGTGGTGCTTGAGATCGCCAAATAACTCGACGCCCTGACGAATGGCTTCGTCCGCCGTGCTGGCGCCTGGAATCGGGAAGTCGAGGATCGGAACCGCGATCTGTGCCCGAATACCGCTGTTGTGTACGCGTTCGCTGGCAACCTTCGGGAAGAAATACATGTCAGAGAAGCAGGTGATGCCACCCTTGAGTTGTTCGGCAATGGCCAGGTCCGTGCCGTCGCGAACGAAATCCTCGTCAACCCATTTGGCCTCGGCCGGCCAGATATGGTTTTCCAGCCAGGTCATCAGGGGCAAATCATCGGCCAGACCACGGAACAGGGTCATTGCCGCATGCCCGTGGGCATTGATCAGGCCGGGGCTGAGCAACATGTCCGGCAATTCGCGGGTTTCGGTTGCGTTAAGCTTCAGTGCGGCGGAGCGTGGGCCGATGAAGACGATACGCCCGTCGCGGATGCCCAGGCCATGGTCCTTGAGGACAACGCCGGCGGGTTCGACGGGTACCAGCCAGGTCGGCAGCAATAACAGGTCGAGCGCAGCGGCGGTGTTCGGCATCGAGGGTCGGTTCCAGTGCTTTTGTAAAGGATGGCGAAGTATACCCGAGCGTCTTCGCGGGGGGATCGCTATAATCGGCGGCTTTTGTTCATGAGTGCGGGGTGTGGGATGCGCGATCGACTGTTGGCTGCGGAGAAAGTGAAGGCCATCGATTGGCGTGATGGCGCCCTGTACCTGCTGGATCAGCGTATTTTGCCGTTCGAGGAAACCTGGATTGCCTATACCAGCGCCGCTGGTGTGGCTGAGGCCATTCGTTCGATGGTGGTACGCGGTGCGCCGGCGATTGGTATCAGTGCCGCCTATGGCATCGTACTGGCAGCCCGTACCCGGATTGCTGAAGGGGGCGACTGGTACGCGGCGCTGGAAGAGGATTTCATGCTGCTTGCCGATTCCCGCCCAACCGCGGTCAATCTGTTCTGGGCCCTGGGTCGCATGCACGATCGGCTGGATCGCTTGAAAGACAATGCCGATCCGCTGGCAGCGCTGGAGGCTGAAGCGATCGCTATTCACGAAAGTGATCGCGAAGCCAACCTCACCATGGCGCAACTGGGCGTCGATCTGATCCGCAAGCATCAGGGTAATGCTCAGGCGATCCTGACCCATTGCAATACGGGCGCGCTGGCCACCGGTGGCTTCGGTACGGCACTGGGGGTGATTCGCGGGGCGTTCATCGAAGGCATGGTCGAGCGTGTCTACGCCGACGAAACCCGTCCATGGCTGCAGGGCTCGCGGCTGACGGCCTGGGAACTGGCCAACGAAGGCATCCCGGTGACCCTCAATGCCGACTCCGCCGCCGCCCACATCATGAAAACCAAGGGTATTACCTGGGTGATCGTGGGTGCGGACCGGATTACCGCCAATGGCGACGTGGCGAACAAGATCGGCACTTATCAATTGGCGGTCAACGCCATGCACCACGGCGTGCGTTTCATGGTGGTGGCACCGAGTTCGACCATCGACATGAACCTGGCCAGCGGCGACGACATTCCGATTGAAGAGCGTGATGGCCGTGAGTTGCTGGAGGTCGGCGGCAAGCGGGTCGGGGCTGAAGTCGATGCGTTCAATCCTGTGTTCGACGTGACGCCCGCGGACCTGATCGATGCCATCGTCACCGAAAAAGGCATCGTCGAGCGGCCGGATACAGCGAAGATGGCGCAGTTGATGTGCCGCAAGCGTCTGCATTGACGGTTTCTCGCGTCTGAAATATCGCCTTCGCGAGCAGGCTCGCTCCCACAGTAATCGAGGTGTGACTACAGTAGTCGGCACAACGAGGCCCCCTGTGGGAGCGAGCCTGCTCGCGAAGAGGCCCTTAAAATCAGCAAATCAGCCCGAATCAGACCTGGTTTCTACATTCAATCCGGCTCTAAGCCCCTCTGATCCCCTATCAGCCTGCCATCAGTCAACTAACTACACTCCATGCGCATCTGGGGGATAGGTGCGTGGCGGCTCTTGTGATAACATCCGGCGGTTTCCAGAGTTGCCCGGCAGGGCAACCTTTACTGCGCAGATCCATGGCATAACTCGTTGATTTGTCGTAAGTCGGTGCATGGCACTCAGCCTGCAGCGGCGAGCTTCGTTCGTCCCATATGGATGTGACGAAGTTTCACCAGAAAAAGGAATCAGGCTTCTCATGGGCGAACTGGCCAAAGAAATCCTCCCGGTCAATATCGAAGACGAGCTGAAGCAGTCCTACCTCGACTACGCGATGAGCGTAATTGTCGGGCGGGCACTGCCGGATGCGCGCGATGGCTTGAAGCCCGTGCACCGGCGCGTGCTGTTCGCGATGAGCGAGCTGGGTAACGACTTCAACAAGCCGTACAAGAAATCTGCCCGTGTTGTCGGTGACGTGATCGGTAAGTATCACCCGCACGGTGATACCGCGGTGTACGACACCATCGTTCGGATGGCGCAGCCGTTCTCGCTGCGCTACCTGCTGGTAGACGGCCAGGGCAACTTCGGTTCGGTGGACGGCGACAACGCCGCGGCCATGCGATACACCGAAGTGCGCATGACCAAGCTGGCGCACGAACTGCTGGCTGACCTGCACAAGGAAACCGTGGACTGGGTGCCGAACTACGACGGCACCGAGATGATCCCGGCGGTCATGCCGACCCGTATCCCCAACCTGCTGGTCAACGGTTCCAGCGGTATCGCCGTGGGCATGGCGACCAACATTCCGCCGCACAACCTCGGTGAAGTCATCGACGGTTGCCTGGCGCTCATCGACAATCCCGAGCTGACCGTCGATGAACTGATGCAATACATCCCCGGTCCGGACTTCCCGACCGCCGCGATCATCAACGGTCGCGCCGGCATCATCGAAGCCTACCGCACCGGTCGTGGCCGCATTTACATGCGCGCCCGCTCGATCATCGAAGATATCGACAAGGTCGGTGGCCGTCAGCAGATCGTCATCACCGAACTCCCTTACCAGTTGAACAAGGCGCGTCTGATCGAGAAGATCGCCGAGCTGGTAAAAGAGAAGAAACTCGAAGGCATCACTGAACTGCGCGACGAGTCCGACAAGGACGGTATGCGCGTCGTGATCGAGCTGCGTCGTGGCGAAGTGCCGGAGGTCATCCTCAACAACCTCTATGCCCAGACCCAGTTGCAAGCGGTGTTCGGTATCAACATCGTCGCGCTGATCGACGGCCGTCCGCGGATCCTGAACCTTAAGGACCTGCTGGAAGCGTTCGTCCGTCACCGTCGCGAAGTCGTGACCCGTCGTACCGTGTTCGAACTGCGCAAGGCGCGTGAGCGCGGTCACATCCTGGAAGGTCAAGCGGTTGCCCTGTCGAATATCGATCCGGTCATTGCCCTGATCAAGGCCTCGCCAACCCCGTCGGAAGCCAAGGAAGCGCTGGTCAGCACCCCTTGGGAGTCCTCCGCGGTGGTGGCGATGGTCGAGCGTGCCGGCGCCGATTCGTGCCGTCCGGAAAACCTCGATCCGCAATACGGCCTGCGCGACGGCAAGTACTTCCTGTCGCCAGAACAGGCGCAAGCGATTCTGGAACTGCGTCTGCACCGTCTGACCGGTCTGGAGCACGAAAAGCTGCTGGCCGAGTATCAAGAGATCCTCAACCAGATCGGCGAGCTGATCCGCATCCTCAACAGCGCCACGCGCCTGATGGAAGTGATCCGCGAAGAGCTGGAAGTGATTCGCGCCGAATACGGCGACGTGCGCCGCACTGAAATCCTCGATGCCCGCCTCGACCTGACCCTGGGTGACATGATCCCGGAAGAAGAGCGCGTCGTGACCATCTCCCACGGCGGCTATGCCAAGACCCAGCCGCTGGCTGCGTACCAGGCCCAGCGTCGTGGCGGTAAAGGCAAGTCGGCTACCGGCGTCAAGGATGAGGATTACATCGCTCACCTGCTGGTTGCCAACAGCCACACCACGCTGCTGCTGTTCTCCAGCAAGGGCAAGGTGTACTGGCTGAAAACCTACGAAATCCCTGAAGCATCCCGCGCTGCCCGTGGTCGCCCACTGGTCAACCTGCTGCCACTGGATGACGGTGAATACATCACCACCATGCTGCCGGTCGAGGAGTACACCGAAGGTCACTACATCTTCATGGCGACCGCCAACGGCACCGTGAAGAAGACCCCGCTGGAATCCTTCAGCCGTCAGCGCAGCGTTGGTCTGATCGCGCTGGAGCTGGACGAAGGTGACGTGCTGATTTCCGCTGCGATCACTGATGGCGAACGTGAAGTCATGCTGTTCTCCGATGGCGGCAAGGTGACTCGCTTCAAGGAATCCGACGTTCGTGCGATGGGCCGTACCGCTCGTGGTGTGCGCGGCATGCGTCTGCCGGAAGGCCAGAAGCTGATTTCCATGCTGATCCCGGAAGAAGGCAGCCAGATCCTCACCGCTTCCGAGCGTGGCTACGGCAAGCGCACGGCGATCACCGAGTTCCCAGAGTACAAGCGTGGCGGTCAGGGCGTTATCGCCATGGTCAGCAACGAGCGTAACGGCCGTCTGGTCGGCGCGGTCCAGGTGCTCGACGGTGAGGAAATCATGCTGATTTCCGACCAGGGCACCTTGGTGCGCACCCGTGTCGACGAAGTCTCCAGCCTGGGTCGTAACACCCAGGGCGTGACCCTGATCAAACTGGCCAAGGATGAAACCCTGGTTGGCCTCGAGCGGGTTCAGGAGCCTTCGGAAGTCGAGGGTGAAGAGCTCGAAGGTGAAGGTTTTGAAGGTGAAGAGGGTGCAGGGTTCGTCGGTGAGGTCGTGATCGACGACGCCGCAGAAGACCAGCAACTCGACGCCGCTGCTGACGAAGAGCCACAAGAGTAAGTGGACATGAGGGGGCGGATGAAAATTCGCCCCCTTGTTGTTTGTCCGAACGGAAATATCGACGCCCATGAAAATCCCCTGTGGGAGCGAGCCTGCTCGCGAAGCAGGCGCCGCGGTACCTCTGAAGCACCGCGGTGATGCATTCGCGAGCAGGCTCGCTCCCACAGGTTGCCTGCTTCGGCAGGAATCCTGTGTCGATTGATATTGTGATTTATCGCGTGTTACTACCAAATCAGAGCGAGATTGGATGTGAGCAAGAGAGCCTATAACTTCTGTGCCGGTCCTGCGGCGCTTCCCGAAGCTGTCCTGCAGCGCGCCCAGGGTGAACTCCTTGATTGGCACGGCAAGGGCCTGTCGGTCATGGAAATGAGCCATCGCAGCGATGAGTTCGTGTCCATTGCCACCAAGGCCGAGCAGGATCTGCGTGATCTGCTGAATATCCCCTCGAACTATAAAGTCCTGTTTCTGCAAGGTGGCGCCAGCCAGCAATTTGCTCAGATTCCTCTGAACCTGTTGCCGGAAAACGGCACTGCCGACTATATCGACACCGGTATCTGGTCGCAGAAAGCCATCGAAGAAGCCTCGCGCTTCGGCCGCGTCAACGTAGCCGCTACCGCCAAGCCTTACGATTATTTCGCCATTCCCGGCCAGAACGAGTGGAAGCTGTCCAAGGACGCTGCCTACGTTCACTACGCACCGAACGAAACCATCGGTGGCCTGGAGTTCCAGTGGGTTCCGGAAACCGGCGATGTTCCTCTGGTCGCCGACATGTCTTCGGACATTCTCTCGCGTCCGATGGATGTCTCGCGCTTCGGCATGATCTACGCCGGCGCCCAGAAAAACATCGGCCCGAGCGGCATCGTGGTCAACATCGTGCGCGAAGACCTGTTGGGTCACGCCCGTTCTTTCTGCCCGACCATGCTCGACTATAAGGTCGCGGCCGATAACGGCTCGATGTACAACACCCCGCCGACCCTGGCCTGGTACCTGTCCGGTCTGGTGTTCGAGTGGCTGAAGGAGCAGGGTGGCGTCGAAGCCATCGGCAAGCTCAACGAAGTGAAGCAGCGCACGCTGTATGACTTCATCGATGCCAGCGGCCTCTACAGCAACCCGATCAACAAGTCGGACCGCTCGTGGATGAACGTTCCGTTCCGCCTGGCGGACGACCGTCTGGACAAGCCGTTCCTGGCGGGTGCCGACGAGCGCGGCCTGTTGAACCTCAAGGGCCACCGCTCCGTGGGCGGCATGCGCGCCTCCATCTATAACGCCGTCGACATCAACGCGATCAACGCGCTGGTGGCGTACATGGCAGAGTTCGAGAAGGAACACGGCTAATGTCTGAGCAAGAACTCAAGGCACTGCGCCTGCGCATTGATGCCCTGGACGAGAAGGTCCTGGAGCTGATCAGTGAGCGTGCGCGCTGCGCCCAGGAAGTCGCGCGAGTAAAGATGGCCTCGCTGGCCGAAGGCGAAGTGCCGGTGTTCTATCGTCCTGAGCGCGAAGCTCAGGTGCTCAAGCGTGTCATGGAGCGCAATCAGGGGCCGCTGGGCAACGAAGAGATGGCGCGGTTGTTCCGCGAAATCATGTCGTCGTGCCTGGCGCTCGAGCAGCCGCTGAAAGTGGCGTACCTCGGCCCTGAAGGCACCTTCACTCAAGCCGCTGCGATGAAGCATTTCGGTCACGCCGTGATCAGCAAGCCGATGGCGGCGATCGACGAAGTGTTCCGCGAAGTGGCGGCCGGTGCGGTGAACTTCGGTGTGGTTCCAGTGGAAAACTCCACCGAAGGCGCGGTCAACCATACTCTCGACAGTTTCCTCGAGCATGACATGGTGATCTGCGGCGAAGTCGAGCTGCGCATCCACCATCACCTGTTGGTCGGTGAAAATACCAAGACCGACAGCATCAGTCGTATCTACTCCCATGCCCAGTCCCTGGCTCAGTGCCGCAAGTGGCTGGACGCCCATTATCCGAATGTCGAGCGCGTGGCGGTGTCCAGCAACGCCGAAGCGGCCAAGCGGGTCAAGGGTGAGTGGAACTCGGCGGCGATTGCCGGCGACATGGCGGCCGGCCTGTACGGCTTGACCCGCCTGGCTGAGAAAATCGAGGACCGTCCGGATAACTCCACGCGTTTCCTCATGATCGGCAACCAGGAAGTGCCGCCGACCGGCGACGACAAGACCTCGATCATCGTTTCCATGAGCAACAAGCCAGGTGCGCTTCACGAGTTGCTGGTGCCATTCCATGACAACGGCATTGACCTGACGCGAATCGAGACCCGTCCGTCGCGCAGCGGTAAATGGACCTACGTGTTCTTCATCGACTTTGTCGGCCACCACCGCGATCCGCTGGTAAAAGGTGTGCTGGAAAAGATCAGTCAGGAAGCAGTAGCACTGAAGGTGCTGGGTTCCTACCCGAAAGCAGTTCTCTAAGGGCGGTAGCAAATGAGTGGCAATTTCCTCGCTCTGGCACAGCCGGGCGTGCAACAACTTTCTCCTTACGTTCCGGGCAAGCCTGTGGACGAGTTGGCGCGTGAACTGAACATCGATCCGGCCAGCATCGTCAAACTGGCAAGCAACGAAAACCCGCTGGGCGCGAGCCCCAAGGCCCTGGCTGCCATCCGTGAAGAGCTGGCCGAGCTGACCCGCTATCCGGACGGCAACGGTTTTGCGCTGAAGACATTGTTGGCTGACCAGTGCCGCGTCGAGCTGAATCAGGTGACATTGGGCAACGGCTCCAATGACATTCTTGAGTTGGTCGCCCGTGCCTATCTGGCGCCAGGCCTCAATGCAGTGTTCAGCGAGCACGCGTTTGCGGTCTACCCGATCGTGACCCAGGCCGTCGGCGCCCAGGCCAAGGTGATCCCGGCCAAAAATTGGGGGCATGATTTGCCAGCCATGCTGGCGGCGATTGACGCCAATACCCGCGTGGTTTTCATCGCCAACCCGAATAATCCTACCGGCACCTGGTTCGATACCGAGGCGCTGGACGAATTCCTGCAGGACGTGCCGGAGCATGTGCTGGTGGTGCTGGACGAGGCGTACATTGAGTACGCCGAGGGCAGCGACTTGCCGGACGGTCTGGATTTCCTCGCGGCCTACCCGAACCTGCTGGTTTCGCGGACGTTCTCCAAGGCCTATGGCCTGGCAGCGCTGCGGGTCGGTTACGGTTTGTCCACCGCTGTGGTCGCCGACGTCCTGAATCGTGTGCGTCAGCCCTTCAACGTCAACAGCCTGGCCCTGGCCGCTGCCTGCGCGGCCTTGCAAGACGCCGAATACCTGGCCGAAGGCCGTCGCCTGAACGAAGCCGGTATGCAGCAACTGGAAGCAGGGTTCCGCGAGCTGGGGCTGAGCTGGATTCCTTCCAAGGGCAACTTCATCTGCGTTGATGTCGGGCGTGAAGCGGCCCCTGTGTTCCAGGGCCTGCTGCGCGAAGGCGTCATCGTACGCCCGGTGGCCAACTATGGCCTGCCGAATCACTTGCGCATCACCATTGGGTTGCCGGCGGAAAACAGCCGCTTCCTCGAGGCGCTGACCAAGGTTCTGGCTCGTGGTTGATGTCACTGCGCTGCAATCTGCTGAACCTATGATCGGTCGCCTGGTGGTGGTCGGTCTGGGTTTGATCGGTGGGTCGTTTGCCAAGGGCTTGCGTGAAAGTGGCCTGTGCCGCGAAGTGGTCGGGGTCGATCTCGACCCTCAGTCGCGCAAGCTCGCGGTTGAGTTGGGCGTGGTGGATCGCTGTGAAGACGACCTGACAATGGCTTGTCAGGGGGCGGACGTCATTCAGTTGGCCGTACCGATCCTCGCCATGGAAAAACTGCTCGCTCGACTGGCGGGCATGGATCTGGGCGCAGCCATACTGACCGACGTCGGCAGTGCCAAGGGCAATGTCGTGCGTGCCGCTACCGAAGCGTTCGGCGGCATGCCGTCGCGTTTCGTGCCGGGCCATCCGATTGCCGGCTCCGAACAGAGCGGGGTGGAAGCCTCCAATGCCGAGTTGTTCCGCCGCCATAAAGTGATTCTGACGCCGCTGGATCAGACCGATCCAGAAGCCTTGGCCGTGGTCGACCGCTTGTGGCGCGAATTGGGCGCCGATGTCGAGCACATGCAGGTCGAGCGCCACGATGAAGTATTGGCTGCTACCAGTCATTTGCCGCACTTGCTGGCGTTCGGCCTGGTCGATTCGTTGGCCAAGCGCAATGAAAACCTTGAGATCTTCCGTTACGCTGCGGGCGGTTTTCGCGATTTCACAAGAATCGCCGGAAGCGACCCGGTGATGTGGCACGACATCTTCCTCGCTAACCGCGAAGCTGTCCTGCGCACACTCGATACATTTCGCAGCGACCTCGACGCCTTGCGCGACGCGGTCGATGCAGGGGATGGGCACCAATTATTGGGCGTTTTCACTCGCGCCCGGGTTGCCCGCGAGCATTTCAGTAAAATCCTGGCCCGCAGGGCCTATGTGGACGCTATGAATTCCAACGATCTGATTTTCCTGGCTCAACCTGGTGGCCGCCTGTCCGGTCGGATTCGCGTACCAGGTGACAAATCGATTTCCCACCGTTCGATCATGCTTGGCTCCCTGGCCGAGGGCGTCACTGAAGTGGAAGGTTTCCTCGAGGGCGAAGATGCCCTGGCGACACTTCAGGCTTTCCGTGACATGGGTGTCGTGATCGAAGGTCCGCACCACGGTCGCGTGACCATTCACGGCGTCGGCCTGCATGGCCTGAAGCCTGCGCCGGGTCCGATCTATCTGGGCAACTCCGGTACTTCGATGCGTCTGCTGTCCGGTCTGTTGGCCGCGCAGAGCTTCGACAGCACCCTGACCGGCGACGCTTCGCTGTCCAAGCGCCCGATGAATCGCGTAGCCAATCCGCTGCGTGAAATGGGTGCCGTGATCGAGACCGCCGCTGATGGCCGTCCACCGATGACCATTCGTGGTGGCAACAAGCTCAAGGGCCTGACCTACACCATGCCGATGGCCAGTGCCCAGGTGAAGTCCTGCCTGCTGCTGGCGGGTCTGTACGCCGATGGCAAGACCACCGTCACCGAACCTGCACCGACCCGTGACCATACCGAGCGCATGCTGCGCGGCTTTGGCTACCCGGTCACGGTCAACGGCGCAACCGCATCGGTCGAGTCCGGCAACAAGCTGACTGCGACCCACATTGAAGTACCGGGCGACATCTCGTCGTCGGCGTTCTTCCTGGTGGCAGCATCTATTGCCGAGGGTTCGGAGCTGGTGCTCGAGCATGTCGGTATCAACCCGACCCGTACCGGGGTGATCGACATCCTGCGTCTGATGGGCGCTGACATCACCCTGGAAAACCAGCGTGAAGTTGGCGGCGAGCCAGTGGCTGACCTGCGTGTACGTGCAGCTAAACTCAAAGGTATCGAGATTCCGGAAGAGCTGGTTCCGCTGGCTATCGACGAATTCCCGGTGCTGTTCGTGGCTGCTGCCTGCGCTGAAGGGCGCACCGTGCTGCGTGGCGCCGAGGAATTGCGCGTCAAGGAATCGGACCGTATTCAGGTCATGGCCGATGGTTTGCTGGCGCTGGGCGTCAAATGCGAGCCGACTCCGGACGGGATCATTATCGATGGTGGTTCGATCGGTGGTGGCGAAGTGCACGGTCACGGCGATCACCGGATTGCCATGGCGTTCAGCGTTGCCTCGCTGCGTGCCACTGCGCCGATCCGCATCCATGATTGCGCCAACGTTGCGACGTCGTTCCCCAACTTCCTGGCGCTGTGTGCACAAACCGGCATTCGCGTGGCACAAGAGGCTCAGTCGTGATCAGCATTGCACCGGTCATCACTATTGATGGGCCAAGCGGCTCCGGAAAAGGCACTGTCGCCGGGATACTGGCCAAGCGCCTGGGCTGGAACTTGCTGGATTCCGGTGCACTTTACCGGTTGCTGGCGTTCGCCGCGCATAACCACGGCGTCGACCTGACCAATGAAGAGCTGTTGAAAAAACTTGCCGCTCATCTGGATGTGCAGTTCATTGCGGCGACCGACGGTCAGCTGCAGCGCATCATTCTGGAAGGCGATGAAGTCAGCGACGTGATTCGTACCGAAAGCGTCGGCTCCGGAGCCTCCCAGGTGGCTGCATTGCCGGCGGTACGTGAAGCGCTGCTCCAGCGCCAGCGCGCCTTTCAGGAAGCACCGGGCCTGGTTGCCGATGGCCGTGACATGGGTACGGTGGTTTTTCCGGATGCGCCGCTGAAGATTTTCCTCACCGCCAGTGCCGAGGAGCGTGCGCGCCGTCGATACTTGCAGTTGAAGGGCAAAGTCGATGGTGTTAGTCTGTCGAGTCTGCTAGATGAGATACGTGCACGCGATGAGCGTGACACCCAGCGAGCGGTAGCCCCGCTCAAGCCGGCGGCTGACGCCATACAGCTGGATTCCACGGAATTATCCATCGATCAGGTGCTGGAACGCATCATGAGCGAGATCGCCATTCGCGATATCGCCGGGTGACCAAGAGGGCCGCGGGGGACCAGTCATAGTCCTGCGGCGCTTCTTTTAAATGAAACTAACCCACATCGTCTGGGATGTGGAGATGGGCGTATTCTTCGCCCTCATCAACAGGAATTAAAATGAGCGAAAGCTTTGCGGAACTCTTTGAAGAAAGCCTAAAGACCCTGAACCTTCAGGCAGGCTCCATCATCACCGGTGTTATCGTTGATATCGATTACCAAGCTCGCTGGGTAACCGTTCACGCTGGCCTGAAGTCCGAAGCACTGATCCCGCTGGAGCAGTTCTACAACGACGCTGGCGAACTGAACATCAACGTCGGTGACGAAGTTCACGTTGCTCTGGACTCGGTTGAAGACGGTTTCGGTGAAACCAAGCTGTCCCGTGAAAAAGCCAAGCGCGCTGAATGCTGGATCGTTCTGGAAGCAGCCTTCGCAGCCGAAGAAGTGGTCAAGGGCGTTATCAACGGTAAGGTTAAAGGCGGCTTCACTGTCGACGTTAACGGCATCCGTGCGTTCCTGCCAGGTTCTCTGGTTGACGTCCGTCCAGTGCGCGACACCACGCACCTGGAAGGCAAAGAGCTGGAATTCAAGGTCATCAAGCTCGACCAGAAGCGCAACAACGTTGTCGTTTCCCGTCGTAGCGTCCTGGAAGCCGAGAACTCCGCCGAGCGCGAAGCTCTGCTGGAATCCCTGCAGGAAGGCCAACAAGTCAAAGGTATCGTCAAGAACCTCACCGATTACGGCGCATTCGTCGATCTGGGTGGCGTCGATGGCCTGCTGCACATTACCGACATGGCTTGGAAGCGTATCAAGCATCCTTCCGAAATCGTCAACGTTGGCGACGAGATCGATGTCAAGGTTCTGAAGTACGATCGCGAGCGCAATCGTGTTTCCCTGGGCCTGAAGCAACTGGGCGAAGATCCATGGGTTGCTATCAAAGCCCGTTACCCAGAAAGCACTCGCGTTACCGCTCGTGTAACCAACCTGACCGACTACGGCTGCTTCGCTGAGCTGGAAGAAGGCGTTGAAGGCCTGGTACACGTTTCCGAAATGGACTGGACCAACAAGAACATCCACCCTTCGAAAGTCGTACAAGTCGGCGACGAAGTGGAAGTTATGGTTCTGGACATCGACGAAGAGCGTCGTCGTATCTCCCTGGGCATCAAGCAGTGCAAGTCGAACCCATGGGAAGACTTCTCTGGCCAGTTCAACAAGGGCGACAAGATCTCCGGCACCATCAAGTCGATCACCGATTTCGGTATCTTCATTGGTCTGGACGGCGGAATCGACGGTCTGGTTCACCTGTCCGACATCTCCTGGAACGAAGTGGGCGAAGAAGCCGTACGCCGCTTCAAGAAGGGCGACGAGCTGGACACCGTTATCCTGTCGGTTGACCCAGAGCGCGAGCGCATCTCCCTGGGTATCAAGCAACTGGAAAGCGATCCGTTCTCCGAGTACGTCTCGGTTAACGACAAAGGCGCCATCGTTAAAGGCACTGTGAAAGAAGTTGACGCCAAAGGCGCCATCATCACTCTGGCCGACGATATCGAAGCAACTCTGAAAGCCTCCGAAATCAGCCGTGACCGCGTTGAAGACGCTCGTAACGTTCTGAAAGAAGGCGAAGAAGTAGAAGCCAAGATCATCAGCGTTGACCGCAAGAGCCGTGTAATCCAGCTCTCGATCAAGTCGAAAGACGTTGAAGACGAGAAAGAAGCCATCCAAAGCCTGCGCGACAAGCCAGTAGCTACGGATGCTCCAGTAGCCACCACTCTGGGTGACCTGCTGCGTGCTGCACAAGCGGAAAAACAGAACTAAGTTCTGACTTTCTGTAAAAAAGGGCGACTTCGGTCGCCCTTTTTTGTGTCTGTGAAAAACAGGCCGTCGACGCCCGAGCAACGCATCAAAGTGCTTAAAGAACAGTTGGCTCTGTCCGGTCAGAAGGTGTGCTTTTCGAGGCGGTCGTGGATATCTTGAAAAATGATTACGGTCTCTCTGTCGGAAAGAGCGTCCTGGCGAGTCCTTTCTCAAAAACGAATCCAAAGCCTGAATATCGGTAGGGCTTGGCAGTTTATCGGGATAAGCCGACAGGCTAACTACAGACTCAACCGCTCCTACGCTGCTCGTCAGGTTCAGGATCGGAAAGTAGACGATGGGCGCTAGGAGGCTGCATATTTGCTGCATCGCCTGCCTCAACTGCAACTGCAACTGCAACTGCAACTGCAACTGCAACTGCAGGGTGGGTCGAGATTGTCTGTTTTCGATTTTTCGGGAAAGGTGTTTATGGGTAGCCTGCAAACGGGCCTATCACAAGACGGCCAACAGCCATCATCGCTTCCGACGCCGCTTGAACCTACTCAAAACAGGTCGTGAGCAAGTCGCTTCAAGTAGTCCTGAGCAAGACTGAGTAGCTAATATCACTATGTACTCAGGTGGGTGTGGTTTATCTGAATCCGTGATGGATACTTTTTCGCGAAAGATCGTGGGTTGTCACGTCCATGAGAGCTTGCGCACTGAGTCGGTAGCGTATGAGTTATTCCGAGTAGTGAGTAAGCGTTATACCGAGCGGCCGCTGATACTTCGTTTGGATAGAGGCAGCCAAATTCGCTTGGAGGTTTACCAGGCATTACATGCGAAGTGCGACCGGTCATTCAATGACAGATGGTCAAGGCTGCTACCAAAGCGCAATGGCAGAGCCGTTCAGCGGGCATTGAGGACGAAACTTCTGCACCGGTTACTACAAGACGTGGTGTGGGCGAACAAAAGGGTGAATGACTCGGTAGTAGATCTACAATTGCGAGCATTCAGGCCTGTCCCTGGAATGCAAGCGTCCGATGCGGTGCATGGGTGTTGGAAGTGATTTGAAAACCGAACTAGTTTAATGTCGCTCCGGCAAAGGTTGGCGACCAATTCGAAGTTGGTGCTTGTGGAGAGGTATAAGTTGTGGCATTGCTTGCAGTAAGTGTCATGACTTGTTGATGAATGAAGCCGTGATCGGAGGGGGGTATGTATTTAATATTTCTCAAGCTCTGGTTTATTATCTTTCGGCTGTGATTGAGTTTTATTTGGTCAGAAGTTGTGTTTATCAATTTTGTTGGAGTTTCGTAGTGTACTGTCCTGTCTAATGTAATTATTTCGCAAATGAACTTGCACAGTGCTTCTGATAAAAGATGAATTTTCCCGACTGGTGGTCTATATGTTTCACATGTTTTTCTAGTTGAGTTTTGACCGGTATGTATACAGTTTGAGGGGGCGAGTAGGCAATGGCTTCCAGCTTGGCGTTCTCTGTGGAGTGAAGGGGGAGGGCAATTTTGATTAGGTAAGCCCAGATCACATTGGGTGGAAATCCATCGATACTCAGCAGAATAATTTGACTCAAACGAATCCTTCTCGTCGCTCATGGCGACCCTGTACAGTCTGTTTTGTTTGTTGTCGAGCATCAAATATGCGAGAATGCCGCGAAATTCGTATTGTATTGAGATTCGGATGAATAATAGTAATAGAGTTGAATTCGCGAATACACTCAGAGGTCTTGCGGCTTTAGTTGTGGTGATTTCGCACTATCTTGGTGCTTTTTGGACAAGTAGGGCTGCTGTTTCTCATCTCACTATATCTCCGGAACTTCCTTTAGATCAGTTTGCTACTCCTAGCTATGTGCGTCTGGTTGCGTCACTGCCTGTAATAAGCTTGGGTGGGTTTGGGGTGGCGTTGTTCTTTCTGATTAGTGGTTTTGTAATACCGTTCTCGATGAGAAAAGCAAGCGTTTCGGGTTTTCTCTTTAATCGTGTGATGAGGATTTATCCTACGTACATTGTTGGGTTTTCTCTGACGCTTTTTATGTTGTTTATTTCTACGACATATTTTAAGACGTATTTTAATATTTCGTTAATGGAAGTGTTGATTCATTTTTCGGCAGGATTGCGAGATGTTCTCGGTTCAAGGAATATTGATAGTATTATTTGGACGCTAGAAATTGAAATGAAGTTTTATGTTTTTGTTGCGGTGGCTTACTTTCTTGCTCGAAAAAATATATTTATATTTCTATTGTCGCCAATGTTGATGTTTGCTTTTAGTATGCTTTGCGCTGCTTACTATACCCCTATCGCGCAGATTAGCCCATCTCTTGCTGTGGCTGTAACAGCTATCGGGTTTTTTGGTCAATTTATAATATACATGTTCATTGGTACGGCTATTCATTTCATGTTTAAAAATGAGATTAAGCCAGAGGCGTGCTTTGGGTTTGTAGTTCTTTATATGATGCTTTTTTTGTTTCAGTGGAGTTCGACGCCACTCGTTAGCAATTTTTCTGTTGCGTGGAGCTATGGTATTGCGCTTCTTCTATTTTTGGTTTCGTACTCAAATAGGGAAAAGTTTGTTGGTGGTAAGTTTGTAGATTTTTTCGCCAATATTAGTTATCCGCTATACGTCATTCATGGCGTTGCTGGATATGTTGCGCTTCGGATACTGCTTGATCTTGGTATTAAGGCGTGGATATCAATCGTTATAGTTTTTTCGTCTGTCGTGCTGTTGTCGTGGATAATTCATATTTTTGTTGAAAAGCCAACTCAAGTTATAGGAAAGCGTTTGTCAAAATCATTAGAGTACGAGCATTCCCCTGCTAAACAGGCCATATAGGTGTATTGGCTTTTGCTCTTGGTAAGGTGCGAGCTGAACGCTAGAAAACGCTCGTGCGTCTGCTGTGGTGTGAGGTTCTCGAGAGTCGTGGCTGGCCAGAGCAAGTCTTGGGTATGATTCGCGGTCATCTGAACGATGGCAAGGAGAATTCGTTCAAGTGATAGGCGGTGTATAAAATTTTCAAGGCCGATTCTTGTACAGGTGGCTGAGTACACCCAACAGCGTGGATCAATGCCAGGGCGCATACGTCGGATGGCATACCATTTTTTGCGTGGTTGGGATAGTATCTCTAGTCTTGCATACCCTTGGTGCTGGATTCGCGAATGCATAAATTTTATGGGCAATTTGAGCCGCAAGTCGACAAGTTCATTTTCGAAAGATATTTCAAAGATGAAGGAATAAAAGGGGTCTTCGTCGAATGTGGGGCGTTCGATGGATTAACTGAGAACTCTTGCAAGTTTTTTGAAGAGACTATGGGTTGGAAAGGTTATAATGTTGAGCCCGTGCCCTGGGTTTATGAGAATTTGTGCAAAAATCGCCCGGAATCTACAAATCTTAATTTTGCACTTTCAGATAAGATTGGCACTGCAACCTTTACAGCCGTAGATCATCCAGATTTTGGTGTTGACTGTACAAATGGGTCGCTCGCGCACACTGAAAAGCATTTTTCGATACTGGAACAATCAGGTTGTAAATTTGTTCATGTTGAAGTGGATCTTTTGACGTGGCCTGAATTTATTAGGCGTAACAATATATCCCATGTGGATCTTCTTGTTTTAGATGTTGAAGGTCACGAACTGTCTGTTATAGATGGCATGTATGGCTGCGAGATTCTGCCTGATGTTTTCTGCATCGAAATTGGGCATCTGGACTTCATAGAAATACGTCGCAAGCTCTCAGATCTCGGTTATATTTATGACATATCTTCACATGTGAATGCTTTCTTCATACGGAAGGAGTCTATTTCCCTGTTCTCCTTTCGGGCCGCTCACTTTGAAAGCGCGCCGGTCCAAGTAATGCGCGAAGTAGTAAACGCTCCAGTTGTAGAGTCGCAGGATGCGGTACTGCAGAATTCAATAAATGCTGATCTCACCTTGGAAAATCATAAGCTGCGGAAAGAGATTGAAGTTCTTACCGAGCACCTCGGTAAAGTATCCAGTCTTTATAATGACGTGGTTTCATCTAAGGGTTGGCGTTTGATAGAGGCTGTTCGAAAGATAAAATCTTGAAGCGGATTTTATATCACCATTTTTAGTATAAACATTATGCCCGCTTTATGCGGGCGTTTTTTTCACCGGGATAAGCTCCCGAGGCGGAAAGTTTGTACAAGGGCAATTGCCATTGGCAATGTCGCTTTTGCCAGATCCACTTCTGATCTGCCGCGTTAAGCCGAGCGGCCGCTGGTACATCACTAGGATAGAGGTAGCTAGTTTTGCTCGTGGGTGCACCAGGCGCTGCACGAGAAATATTGTATCAGGTGCTCTCAGCCGGACGGTTATGGCTGCTATAAAGGCGCCTTGGCAGAACAGGTCGGCGGGATATTGAACGAAGAAAATGGTGGATGAGCGGGTAGCGATCTACAACTGTGAGCGTCCATACCCGGCCCTGGAGTACAAAACGCCCGATGCTGTGCATCGGGCGTTTTGGTTAAACAGGTGTGAATCTATTTTAGGAGTAGCCCCTCAGAACTCGGTAAAAACTAC
The DNA here is from genome assembly GCF_003634475.1 of Pseudomonas sp. WPR_5_2. NCBI lineage: Bacteria > Pseudomonadati > Pseudomonadota > Gammaproteobacteria > Pseudomonadales > Pseudomonadaceae > Pseudomonas > Pseudomonas sp. WPR_5_2. Next base: position 606,091 of record NZ_RBLA01000003.1, read on the forward strand.
AAAACTGTCGGGAAGGAAGGAAACCAATTCTCGTGAATGGATGTCTGTTTTTTTAGTCGGATCAATCGCTTATTTGTAGCTAGTCTATAGCCTGAAGTGAATGATAGTCGGGTGGCGCGCCTGGCATAAGGTAGTGAATGAACAAGCTCATTGTCGTAATAGCGATGCTGGCACTGACAGGCTGTACCACTAACGCCAAGACTCACGCGGTGCGTGGGGTCAGTGGTATTGAGATCGATTGTTCGGGATTGGGATCTGGATGGGAGAAGTGTCGTAAGCGAGCTGCCAGGGAGTGCAAGGCGTCAGGATACAAGGTGGTGGCAAGGTCTGATGACGCTAAGGAAGAGGATGTTTTCCCCTTTGGCTTCAATCCGGCGGGCTTCCTGACACGCACGATGCTGGTTATTTGCAGGTGAGCACGTGATGGGAGAGGTCGTTTCGATGCTCTGAAAAACAAGCACGGTGCGAGGGGGGTGGGGATGTCAAAACTCGGGCTGTTCAAATTCGCCACGGCATGCTAAAACCTTTGAAGCGATTTTCCTAGCTGCTTGAAAAAGAAGGGAAAAATATGACGAAGTCGGAGTTGATCGAACGAATTGTCACCCATCAAGGGCTACTCTCATCAAAGGATGTGGAGCTGGCCATCAAGACCATGCTTGAGCAAATGTCCCAGTGCCTGGCTACGGGTGATCGCATCGAGATCCGTGGGTTTGGCAGCTTCTCCCTGCACTACCGCGCGCCGCGGGTAGGTCGCAACCCGAAAACCGGTCAGTCCGTCAGTCTCGACGGCAAGTTCGTCCCACATTTCAAGCCAGGCAAAGAATTGCGTGATCGTGTGAACGAGGACGAGGAGGAAGGGCTTTGACAGTCGTCGCCATTCAAGGAGCTGCTGATGCGTAACCTCAAGCGTGTGTTGCTTGCAGTGTTTGTCCTGTTGCTGGTTTTGGCGATCCTCGCGTTCGTTCTTGAGAATCAGCAATCGGTTACATTACTGTTCCTTGGTTGGGCTGGGCCGCAACTACCTATTTCGTTGGTCATGGTGCTTGCGCTGTTGATCGGCATGGTGATCGGGCCGGTTATTGGCTGGCTTTTGGGGCGTGCATCGAGAGCTTCACGCAGGCGTCTTGCTTGATTGAATGCGTGTCACTGCTAGCCCATATCCAATTACCGAGCCGACACGAAGCCATAGATGCCGCTCAATAGCGGCGTGAAAGGTTCTGCGCGTCAGATTGGCGATGCAATCAGTAACTTAAGGGTGTGGATTCGCGTGAAAATTCTAGTTACTGGCGGCGCGGGCTTTATTGGTTCGGCGCTCATTCGCCATATCATTTCCGACACTGGCGACTCCGTGGTCAACGTCGATAAACTGACTTACGCCGGTAACCTTGAATCCTTGGCTGAGGCCAGCCAAAACCCGCGCTATGTTTTCGAGCGAATCGATATCTGCGATCGTGAGCAGATGGATCGCATTCTGCGTCAGTACCAGCCAGATACCATCATGCATTTGGCCGCAGAGTCTCATGTCGACCGCTCGATCTCCGGACCGGCTGAATTCATTCAGACCAATATCGTAGGTACCTACACCCTACTGGAGGCAGCACGTCACTATTGGGCGGCGCTGGATGACACTCGCAAAGCCACCTTTCGCTTCCACCATATTTCGACGGACGAAGTTTACGGAGACCTCGAAGGTCCGGAAGACCTCTTCACCGAAACCACTCCATACCAGCCAAGCTCTCCCTATTCCGCCAGCAAGGCCAGTTCCGATCACCTCGTTCGCGCCTGGGGTCGTACCTATGGTTTGCCGACGTTGATCACCAACTGCTCAAACAATTACGGTCCTTGTCACTTCCCCGAGAAGCTCATTCCTTTGATCATTCTCAACGCGCTGGAAGGCAAGCCCCTGCCGGTATACGGTGATGGCAAGCAGGTTCGGGACTGGCTCTACGTCGAGGATCATGCTCGGGCGCTTTATAAGGTTGTAACCCAAGGTGTGGTGGGGCAGACCTATAACATTGGTGGTCACAATGAAAAGCAAAACATTGAAGTGGTGCGTGCAATTTGCGCGTTGCTCGATGAACTCTGTCCAGGCTCCTTGCATCGACCTCATTCCAGTCTGATCACTCACGTTCAAGACCGTCCTGGTCACGACCACCGTTATGCGATCGATGCCGGTAAGGTGCAGCGCGAATTGGGTTGGGTTCCCGAGGAAACCTTCGAATCCGGACTTCGCAAGACTGTCAGGTGGTACCTCGACAATGCTGAGTGGGTTGCTCATGTGAAGAGTGGTAGCTACCAGCAGTGGATCGATCAAAACTACGCCGATCGATTGAGTAAGGTATGAAAATCCTCTTGTTGGGGAAAAACGGGCAGGTGGGCTGGGAGTTGCAGCGCTCTCTCGCGCCCCTTGGTCATCTGATTTCCCTTGATCGGCACACAGTGGATGGCTTGTGCGGTGATCTGGCTGATCTGGTTGCGTTACGCGCGACGATCCGGCAAGTGAAGCCAGACGTTATCGTCAATGCTGCCGCTTACACGGCCGTTGATAAAGCTGAAACCGACACTGAATTGGTCAGTCGTGTGAATGGCCTGGCATGTCAGGTGTTGGCTGACGAGGCGGCGTCATTGGGGGTCTGGCTGGTTTATTACTCATCCGATTATGTTTTCAATGGTCGGAACTCCACGCCATGGCGAGAGTCCGATGCAGTCGCACCGTTGAACCACTACGGAGTCAGCAAGCTGGCTGGCGAGCGGGCGATTATCTCGAGTGGATGCAAACATCTGATTTTCCGCACCAGTTGGGTTTACAGCTCCCGCGGAAATAACTTTGCGCTCACCATGCTGCGCCTGGCGAGGGAGCGAGAGTCTCTGAACGTTATCGCCGATCAGTTCGGTGCCCCAACCGGGGCCGACCTGATTGCCGATGTTACCGCGTTGGCCATTCAGCAGGTGCTGTGGCGTCCTGAGCTGTCGGGTTTGTATCATCTTGCGGCCAGTGGAGAAGTGTCCTGGTACGGCTATGCAAGCCATGTAATCGATTTTGCCCGATCCAATGGTGAGGCATTGGCAGTCACGTCAATCAATCCCATCGAAACCAGCGCATATCCGACGCCTGCGTGCCGCCCGCTGAACTCGCGTCTGGATACGCAAAAGCTGCGTGACAACTTTTCTCTCAACTTGCCTGATTGGCAGAGTGGTGTGACCCGAATGCTCAGGGAAGTTCTGAACAAATGACAGTGATAAATCGTAAGGGCATCATTCTCGCGGGTGGTTCGGGCACGCGTTTGCATCCGTTGACCTTGGGCACGTCCAAACAGATGCTGCCAATCTACGATAAGCCGATGATTTTCTATCCGCTGTCGGTGCTGATGCTCGCGGGCATACGTGAAATTCTGATCATTTCTACGCCCGTAGATCTACCAAATTTTCGTAAACTGCTGGGGGACGGCAGTCTTTACGGGATCGAGCTGAGTTATGCGGAACAGCCAAGTCCTGATGGGTTGGCACAAGCCTTCATCATTGGTGAGGCATTTATCGGTAAAGACCCATGCTGCCTGATTCTGGGCGATAACATTTTCTATGGTCACTACTTCTCGGAAAGCTTGCGCTCCGCTAGCAAGCAGGAGCACGGGGCGACTGTTTTTGGTTATCACGTGTCTGATCCGGAGCGTTTCGGGGTTGTGGAGTTCGATGCGAATGGCCAAGCCTTAAGCATCGAAGAGAAACCCGATAATCCAAAATCCAATTTCGCTGTCACTGGCCTGTATTTCTACGACAATCAGGTGGTTGAGATCGCGAAGAGCATCAAACCGTCCGGGCGAGGTGAGCTGGAAATAACGGATGTCAATCTCGCTTATCTCAGGCAGAAGGCGCTTAAGGTTGAAATCCTCGGGCGCGGTTTTGCCTGGCTTGATACCGGAACGCCCGATTCGCTGCTTGAGGCCAGCCACTTCGTGCATACCATCGAAAAGCGCCAGGGCTTGAAGGTGGCTTGCCTGGAGGAAATCGCCTACAACAGTGGATGGATTTCCAGCGAAGAGCTGTCAGTTCAAGCAAATCGTCTTGAAAAAACGGCGTACGGGGATTACTTGAAAAAGCTGCTGAAGGTGCCTGGTCCAAGGGCTCATAATTGAAGCTCTTATTTGTTTTCAAATGATTTTTTGTCTCTCGTCGGCGCGTGAGTTATTAATTATCGATACTCCCTGTAGAATGGCCGGCAGGCATATCTGACCTGATTCGGCATTGCATCTCGATCTCAATTGACTTGCTTTCCCTTCGATGGGGTCTCCATGTCGAGCTGTAACCACTGGGGAGGCTAGGGCAGGGGAGGGATCGATCAAGGGGGGAGCAGGACATCAGGGATGTGAGTTCGGGAAGACTCGATAGGTGTGGATCGACATTGAGCTGTCACCTTTGCATTTACTCCAAGTAAAATTTTTTGCATTGATTACGATGCAGGAAATGACTGGAAACATAACTGAGCCCCGCTTGCTGGCCGTACCTGCCAGAAGGGGATTAAGGATTTAGAGCATGGAACTGATTCCTGTAATTTTGTCTGGCGGAGTGGGCAGCCGGTTGTGGCCGGTTTCTCGGGAGGCGCATCCGAAGCCGTTCATGGAACTGCCGGATGGTCAGAATCTCATCCAGAAAACCTTCCTGCGTGCAGCGCGCCTGGAAGGTGTTGTGGAGATTCTGACGGTCACCAACCGCGAGCTCCTGTTCAAGACTGAAGACGAGTACGGCGCGGTCAATAATGCCAAACTTGCTCAAGGGTTCATTCTGGAACCTTTTGGTCGTAATACAGCTGCCGCCGTCGCAGCCGCTGCGCTTCAACTGGAGGCCACCCATGGGCCTGATGCCCAGATGCTGGTGTTGGCCGCAGACCATCTGATCCAGGACGAAAAAGCGTTTGCCGCAGCCGTGGCAAATGCCATGGCGTTGGCTTCCGAAGGATGGTTGGTCACATTTGGTATCCAGCCAACGTACCCGGAAACCGGGTTCGGCTACATCGAAGCGCAAAAGAATGCACCATTGAAGGGAGGCCTGAAAGTCGCCCGCTTTGTCGAAAAACCCGACCTCGACACCGCTCAAGGTTATGTCAGCGCAGGCAACTATTACTGGAATTCCGGTATGTTCTGCTTCCGGGTTGGCACGGTTCTCGAAGAACTGCGCGAGCATGCACCGGACGTCGTGGCCGCGGTCAGCAGTACCATCGAGCAATCACGCCTCACCTCATCTTCCAAGTATCGCTGCCTCGCGCTCAATGCCGATGCGTTCGCCGAGGTGCCGGATATTTCCATCGACTATGCGTTGATGGAGCGCTCTTCCAAAGTGGCCACCATTCCATGTGATATCGGTTGGAGCGATATCGGTTCGTGGAATGCTGTCAGTGAGTTGACCGAACCTGATGAGAACGGCAACCGCTTTGAAGGAGAGGTGCTCTCTCACGGATCGCGTAACAATTACGTGAGCAGCGATGGTCGTCTGACGGCGCTGGTTGGCGTTGAAGACTTGTTGGTCATCGATACCCCCGACGCGGTGATGATCGCGCACAAGAACCACGCTCAAGATGTAAAGCATATTGTTAGCCAGCTGAAGGCCAGCAGCCATACGGCCCACCTGCTGCATCGGACTGTGCACCGCCCATGGGGAACTTACACGACCCTTGAAAACGGCGAACGATTCAAGATCAAGCGCATTGTGGTGAAACCCAAGGCGTCCTTGTCCCTGCAGATGCACCATCATCGAAGTGAGCACTGGATCGTCGTCAGTGGCACGGCCGTGGTCATCAACGACAAGCAGGAGCTGATGCTGCACACCAATGAGTCCACCTTTATCCGGGCTGGTCATCAGCATCGCCTGATGAATCCAGGGGTCATAGACCTGGTGCTCATTGAGGTGCAAAGTGGCGACTATCTGGGCGAAGACGATATCGTGCGCTTCGAAGATAATTACGGTCGCACCGACAAGTAAGGCCATCGCAAGCCGGGTCGGTGAGGTATTCATCGACCAGGTTTTTTTGCAATTTGCCAAGGCCTGATACATTTCCATCCTGACGCATGCGTGGAGGTCCGGTTTGGCCCTCTCATCGCCTATACCTCAGCAAGAGAGTGGTATGAACACCCCTATCAAAACCCAGTGTTTCAAAGCCTATGACATTCGTGGCCAAGTGCCTTCCGATCTCAATGAAGACGTCGCGTACCGTATAGGCCGGGCAATGGTTGCCGAGTTACAGGGCAAGAACATTGTGCTGGGACGGGATATGCGACTTGAAAGTCCCATGCTGGCGCAAGCTATGACTCGCGGATTGCTCGATGCGGGTGCAAACGTGATCGATATCGGTTTGTGCGGAACCGAAGAAGTCTACTTCGCGACCAGTGCCTTTGAGGCGGACGGTGGCGTGATGATCACGGCGAGCCACAATCCCAAGGGCTATAACGGGATGAAGCTGGTGAAGTCCGAATCGCGACCTATCAGCGGTGATACAGGGCTCAATGCCATACGTGACCGGGTGGAGAGCGGTGATCTGGGACCGATTGCCACTACCCTCGGGGAGGTTCGATTCGAGCTGGATAAGACCCGATACATTGATCACCTTCTTACCTACATCAATGTTGCGGACCTGAAGCCACTGAAAATACTTGCTGACCCAGGCAATGGCGCGGCCGGCCCTGTGTTGCAGGCTTTGATTCCAAAGCTGCCATTCGAGTGGGTGATGATCAATGTCGAGCCCGATGGCAACTTTCCCAACGGAGTGCCTAATCCGCTGCTACCAGAGAACCGCAGCCTGACACGGCAAGCGTTGCTGGATAACGGTTGCGATTTGGGTTTGGCCTGGGATGGTGATTTCGATCGTTGCTTCTTTTTCGACCAGGACGGCCGTTTCATCGAGGGCTATTACCTGGTGGGCCTGCTGGCAGAAATGCTGCTCAAGAAGAACCCGGGCTCCAGGATCATCCATGACCCGAGATTGACCTGGAACACAATCGACCAGGTTCGATTGGCGGGGGGTGTTTCAGTACAATGCAAGACCGGGCACGCCTTCATAAAGGAATGCATGCGTCTGGAGGATGCGATCTACGGCGGCGAGATGAGCGCTCATCATTATTTCCGGGATTTTGCCTACTGTGATAGCGGCATGATTCCCTGGCTGTTGGTGACGGCGTTGATGTCTGTCTCGGGCAAGAAATTATCGCAGCTTGTTGATGAGCGCATCGCCGCTTATCCATGCAGTGGTGAGATCAACTATCGAGTGAGCGATGTAGCGGCGGCGCTGGAGGAAGTGTTGAAGCACTACATGCCTCAAGCGCCTCACCTCGATCAAACGGATGGAATAGGTCTGGATTTTCCTGACTGGCGATTCAATCTCCGAGGTTCAAATACCGAGCCTTTGTTGAGATTGAATGTGGAAAGCAGAAGAGATCCAGCGTTGGTGGCGTTAAAAGTCAAAGAAATTGAGGGATTGCTGAACAGTAAGCATATGGAATGAAAAAACGAGTCTCACTTCCAGATGGAAGGGGAGGGGCAGCGAACAAGCTGACCCTCCGGTCGAGATTTACTGTTCTATTGATTAATTCAAATTGGTGAAAAAATGAGCGATAAGAAAGTAGCGTTGATTACGGGTATTACTGGTCAAGATGGTGCTTACCTTGCTGAGTTCCTGCTCAAGAAAGGTTATTCGGTACACGGCATCAAACGCCGCGCCTCCCTGTTCAATACTCATCGTATTGACCATCTCTACCATGACCCGCATAAGAAAGGCTATGATCTGAATCTGCACTACGGTGACCTGACTGATTCGAGCAGCTTGATTCGCATCGTGCAGGAAGTACAACCGGACGAAGTCTACAACCTCGGGGCGCAAAGCCACGTTGCCGTTTCCTTCGAGTCACCAGAATATACTGCTGACACTGATGCCATGGGCACCCTGCGCATCCTTGAAGCAATCCGCATCGCCGGGCTGGAAAAGAAGACCAAGTTCTATCAGGCATCCACCTCCGAGCTGTACGGTCTGGTTCAGGAAATTCCTCAGAAAGAAACCACGCCTTTCTATCCACGCTCCCCGTATGCCGTCGCCAAGATGTATGCCTACTGGATCACCGTGAACTATCGCGAGTCTTATGGCATGTATGCCTGCAACGGCATTCTCTTTAACCACGAATCCCCGATCCGTGGTGAAACCTTCGTAACCCGCAAGATCACCCGCGCCCTGGCACGTATCAAGGTTGGTCTGCAAGATTGCCTGTACCTCGGCAACATGGACGCCCTGCGTGACTGGGGTCATGCCCGTGACTACGTGGAAATGCAATGGCTCATGCTGCAACAGGAAACACCGGAAGACTTCGTGATCGCGACCGGCGAACAACATTCCGTGCGGGAATTTGTTGAAGTCGCAGCGAATGAAGCCGGTATCAAGATTCGCTGGGAAGGCAAAGGCGTAGACGAGAAAGGTTACGACGTCGAAACCAACAAATGCATCGTTGCCGTCGACCCACGTTATTTCCGTCCTGCCGAAGTTGAGACGCTGTTGGGTGACCCAAGCAAAGCCAAAGCCAAACTGGGCTGGGAACCTACTACCTCCTTCAATGAGCTGGTAGAAGAAATGATGCGTGAAGACTTGAGTGAAGCCAAACGCGACAAACTGGTCGCTGAACACGGCTTTAAATACTTCAAAGGCCAGGAATAAAGGGGGCTGGGATGATTCCGGTATATCAGCCCTTCTTGGGCGGTCGTGAAAAAGAATACGTAAACCAGTGTCTTGATTCGACCTGGATTTCTTCTCGCGGAGAGTTTATCTCTCGTTTTGAGAGCGAATTTGCCCAATACATTGGTGCAGAACACGCGACCACTGTGAGCAATGGCACCGTTGCCCTTCATCTGGCAATGGCTGCGTTGGGGCTTGGGCCTGGCGATGAAGTGATTGTTCCGACGCTGACCTACGTCGCGTCCGTCAACACCATCATGCAAACAGGCGCGAGCGTCGTATATGCCGAGTCTCTGGCAGATACCTGGAACGTCAGTGTTGAAGACATTCGCAGCCGCATCACGCCGAAAACCAAAGCGGTCATGGTCGTGCACCTGTACGGCTTGAGCTGTGACATGGATGCAGTCGTCGCTCTGTGTAAAGAGCACAACCTGCTGTTGATTGAAGACTGTGCAGAAGCCTTCGGCTCCCTGTACAAGAATCAGCATGTCGGTACTTTTGGTGATGTCGCTACCTTCAGTTTCTTCGGAAACAAAACCATTACCACCGGTGAGGGTGGGATGGTGGTTTGCAAAAACAAGGACATTCACGAAAGAGCCTGTCACCTCAAGAGCCAGGGCGTGTCCAAGACCCGCGAATACTGGCATGACGAGTTGGCATACAACTACCGGATGACCAACATCTGCGCAGCCATTGGCCTGGCTCAATTGGAGCGTGCAGACGAGATCATCGCTCTGAAGCGCCAGGTAGCGGACTGGTATCGTGAAGCGCTCGAAGGTCTTCCATTGCAGATGCATGCAGAGCAACCAGGAACACGTCACTCCTATTGGATGTGCTCGGTACTGCTGGATGACGCTAGCCAGCGTCAGGCGCTGCGTGATCACCTGAAAAACAAAGGCATCGAGACACGTCCGCTGTTTGCTCCCGCTAACACCATGCCGCATTGCAAGACGGATGAAACCTTTCCGGTCGCGCAGGACCTTAGTTCACGAGGGATGAACCTTCCGAGCTACCCGACGCTGACCCGCGAACAGGTGCAGTGCGTAGTTGACGAGATTCGAAGCTACTTCGCCGACTAAAATGCAGGAAATCGGGGGTTGAGTAATCAACCCCGATTGCCAAGTGGAATTCAGAAAGTCCAGTAGTAACTGGACTTTTGAATTTAATATATTTACTCAGGTGAAGTAATGTTTTCCTATTTTTCTCGTGTTTGGGCGGCCCGGTATTTTTGGATTCACCTTTCTCTAGCTGATCTTAGATCACGGTGGAGACGATCTTTTTTTGGAATGACCTGGTCAATCATCCAACCGCTAGGGTTGACCCTGCTGCTGACGTTGGTGTTCAGCAGGCTTTTTAATACAGATATTGTTACTTATGCACCTTATATTCTCTCCGGAATTATAGTTTGGGAGTATATTTCTGCTAACACCGTGGCCGGTTCATTGTCGCTTGTTCAAGCGGATGCTTATATAAAACAATGTAACCACCCACTGGCAATATATACACTTAGAACCGTAGTCGGCAGTGCCATCGTGTTGATGTTGGCCAGTATCTCTTTGTATGGTTGGGTTGCGGTTGTTCTCCCACAAAATATTGGTTGGAGCTGGTTGGCTTCATTCACTATTTTCCCCATATTGGCGATGATTGCTTGGCCAGTATCCACATTGTTGTCTTATGTCAGCACCCGGTTTCGAGATGTCCCGCATGCATTGGGACTAGTGATGCAGTCATTGTGGTTTGTCTCCCCCGTATATTTTGAAGCCAAAATGTTCAAGAACGGCGGGCTTCATGCTCTGGTCGATTACAATCCGATTTATCACCTTTTGCAGTTGATACGCGCTCCGCTGCTTCAGGGGGAGTGGCCGACGTGGCAAAACTACGCGTTCAGTATTGGTACTGCGATATTCTTTGGCGTATTAGCTATCATCATTGGCAGCAGGGTTGAGCGGAAAGTGATTTTTTACCTATGAAAAATAACCGAATTTTACTTGAAAACGTTAACCTTCATTATGCATCGGTTGCGTATAAGGAACGTTCACTAAAGTCTCTGATGGCTAGCGTGTTCAGCAAAAAGTCCGCCAGTGCCAATGTTGCGGATATTCATGCGTTAAAAAATATTAGTGTTGAGATAAAAAGTGGTGAGCGCGTTGGCTTGCTTGGACACAATGGGGCAGGCAAAAGCACTTTTTTGAAAACGGTTGCCGGTCTTTATCCGGTTTCGAGTGGTCTTCTCAAGGTAGAGGGTCAAGTTCGGTCTCTGTTTGATTTGAGTCTCGGTTTTGAACCTGACGCGACGGGCCGGGAAAATATTTTGTATCGCGGTTTGTTGTTAGGCCTCTCCCCACGATTTATGCGTGAAAAAGCGGACGAAATCGTTGATTTCGCAGGACTGGGCGAGTTCATCGACTACCCAATTAAAACCTATTCTGCGGGCATGCAAGTCAGGTTGGCGTTCGCCATCTCTACCACGGTGGGTGGAGATATTCTGCTCCTTGATGAGGTGATCGGTGCAGGTGATGCGAATTTCATGGCCAAAGCCAAGGAACGTATTACAAGCCTTATTGAACAAGCGGAAATCTTAGTTCTGGCGACACACGACTTCGGTGCGTTACGTTCGATCTGCAATCGAGGATTGGTTTTTCATCACGGTGACCTGGTTTTTGATGGGCCATGTGATGAGGCAGTCGCTGAATATAAAGTTATAAACGGACTGGATTAATTTTGAAGACGCTAAGAGTCCTTTGGTTGCTCAACCATACAACATTACGAAAATTCGAAGTTGATCAGCTGAAAGCGTTAGGAGTGAATGAGATATTCATGCCGAAAAGCTTTCCTTATGATGAGGGAAATCTTTCAGCGAATGTCGACTCTAGTTTCGATGCCGGTTTAACGATACCGAAGTCGGAACTGGATATTCTTAATGCGCAGGATTGGTACTCCAATCCCAGCGAGGAAGCTTGGCGAATTGCAAATCTCTACTTTGATGTTGCAATCATTGGGTTCTTTCCACTTCAAATTAATAGCGCAGTACGTCACTTTCAGGGCGCCATTATATTGCGGGTTTTTGGGCTGTCGAAAGGCTACTCCTATTCGCAGTTGCTTTACGAGGAGGCTGGTGAAGCACTAGTTCGTAATATAAAGTCTATCGGCTCGCGCTTTTGGTTCGGAGCAGGCTATGAGCATCTAAAAGATTCGGAGCAAAATTTTTTAGCCAGCCGAGATTGTTTTCTTCCTGTAGGTTTGAAGGGGGATGCTGCACCTGAGTTGTGGGAGGGAGGCCTGGAGAAGATACTTTTCGTTTGTCCTCGAATCGGATCGTCTCCCTATTTCGAAACTATCTATAAAGACTTCGTTCGTGATTTTTCGGATATAGGTTACACGATAGGTGGGGCACAGCCTATTGCAGTTTCTGATAAAAATGTTTTGGGTTTTGTGTCCAGCGAAGAGCATGAATATAATATGAAACAGCATAGAGTGATGTTTTATCATTCTACTGAGCCAAATCATATTCACTATCACCCCTTCGAGGCGATTCGTGCGGGCATGCCATTGTTGTTTATGGCAGGAGGCATGCTTGATAAAATGGGCGGGATTGGTTTGCCTGGTCGTTGCAAGACAGTCGCAGAGGCGAAAGCTAAAGCAAAGCAACTGATGAGTGGTGATCAAAAGCTTATAAAGAATATCCGTGAATCCCAGATGATTTTGCTTGAGCCGATGAAAGCAAAAAACTGCGAACAGGCTTGGCAAAATGGATTCAAAAAAGTACTCGCAGAACTTGAGTCGGTAAAAAAAGAAAGCATTGATCGTCCTGTTCGTCGTAAGCGAATTGCAGTCATCGTTCCTGTTGAATATAGAGGTGGTAGCCTGCGAGGTGCAAAACTCCTAGCTAATGCCTTATATCATGGAAGTCGCCAAGCGGGCGAGCCAGCCGATATTGTCTTTCTACACTTGGATAAGCCAGAGAGTTATCCTTCTGAAGAGTTTACAGATCTTTCAGATGAGATCCGGATTCGTCCATTTCATTGGAAGTCATTAAATGCAGCCACGGCTCGTAGAGCTATGCGATATTCCGGGCACGAAGGTTGGGAGCCTAAAGAAAATCGTTACATGGTCATCGACGATGGTATAAATCATCTTCAGGATTGCGATGTCTGGCTTGTCGTATCGGATCGTCTGGAAGCTCCATTGTTACCTATGCGCCCGTCAGTACTTATTATTTTTGATTATCTACAGCGATATGTTCCAATACTTCCATTTGGTGCAGATCAGCCGTATTTAGATGCGGCGAGATCTGCCTCAAAAGTCTTGGTGACGACTGAATTCACTAAACAAGACGCTCTTAACTATGCAGGAATTTCAGCTGATAAAGTATTTAAATTACCGATGCTTGCTCCTGATTTTTCCTGTTTGAAAGGTAGTTATGCTGACAGTGCGAATTATTTTCTGTGGACAACTAACACTGCTATACACAAGAATCATGTAAATGCTTTGAAAGCACTAAAGTTTTATTATGAAGAGTTGGGTGGGACACTGGAATGCAGGATTACAGGTGTCAATACCAAGGATTTGTTTAAAAGCTCTGTCCCGCATCTTAAGCCTTTGGCTGATTTGCTGGCGCAAAGTCGTTTGTTAAAGAAAAATATCAAGCTTGTAGGTGAGCTGCCAGATCGAAATTACCAAAGTATGTTGGCCAGTGCAGCGTTTTTATGGCATGCGGGTTCGATAGATAATGGTACTTTTAGTGTTGTTGAGGCTGCCGGTCTCGGTGTTCCCTCATTAAGCAGTGATTACCCTGCTATGAGAGAAATTGATCAGCAATTCTCCTTGAGTTTAAGTTGGATGAAGTCTGACCAGCCAAAGCACATGGCAAGTCAGCTGAAAGAAATGGAGCTCTCATGTTTGGAGCGTCGTAATTTTCTTCCATCTAGTGAAGTGTTGGGTGAGCAGAGCATAGAAAAGTTGGCGAGCGCCTATTGGCAAGTAGTAAGGGAGTGCGTATGAAAAAGTTTGGGATTTACTTGGCATACGCTCCAGGGCTGGACCTCCGACATGAGGGGCTAGGTCGGTACCTTGCTGCATTTCTTAAGGGTGCGGCTGGACGAGATGATGTGAAGTTTGTATTGGTTTGCCCGAGCTGGTCGAAAAAAGGGCTTCAAGATCTGTTTCTGAGTGAAGGTGTCCAACAGGACTTGTTTGAAGTCGTTTCTCCTTCAAATGCGCCTATGATCTTGCGAATTTACGAAGCGTACGTCGCCAGAAAGAAAAAACTGAAAAACCTTAGTATTAAACAAAGACTTGTCAAAAAGTTGTTTTTCTTGAAGGCGAAGTTGGCAGGTAATATTGAAAGTCGTTTGATCTCTATCGATTCCTATGCCGGTGTGTTTCGATTGGGGGTCGAGGCTGCAGCTCTGCTGTTGTTTTTTGCTTTATTTAGCCCGCTATTAATATTTGTTCCAATATATGCTCTTCTACTGAAACTGAAAATTGTTGTGCGTCGCGCTCTAAGGCCCGTGATGAGGCAAACTAACCGCCTGCGCGCGGCTGCGGGTGCACCTAAAGAAGACGCGTTTGTACTTCGCCTATATCGGGGGTTGGAACAAGTCGAGTCTGACCGCATGCTACAGCTCATCGATAAAATGACGGAAGTAAAAGCCTGGTACAGCCCAACAGCCTTTTGGCCTGCATTTAATAAAATTCAAGCGCCACGCTTGATGTGTGTTCCTGATGTAGTGCTTTCAGATTTTCCTATCGGATTTTCAAAAGTGGGTGGAGAGCGCTTCCTGCAAGTCTATGAGAGGGTCGAGGCCGCAATTCATGGCGGACACCATTTTGTCACTTATAGTAAAAGTGTTAAATGGGAAACTCTCGTCGAAAGGTACGCCGTAAAGCCTTCAGCTGTTTCAGTGGTTCATCATGCACCTAATGATTTAAGTGGTCGGGTGACTGTCCATGGCTTCTCCAATGTAGAAGCTACTTCTAATAATTACTGTACAACTCTTTTCAAGAGAGCACTAAAGAAGTCGTCAAATTATTCATATTCGTCGACGTTTGCTAATGGTGATGCAAAGTTTATTTTTTATGCTAGCCAGTTTCGCCCAAATAAAAACGTAATTTCGTTGCTTAGGGCTTACAAGTACCTTCTTCGTAATGATTTTATCCGCCATAAGTTGATTCTGACGGGGCATGCTGACGGCTTTCCTGTGGTAAAGGATTTTATCCGGGATAATCATCTTGAAAATGATGTTCTGTGTGTGCATGGATTAACGGTTCAGGAGTTGGCGGCGTGTTACAAGTTAGCGGATCTAGCCGTGAACCCGAGCTTGAGCGAAGGAGGGTGTCCGTTCACTTTCACTGAGGCGCTATCTGTTGCAACGCCTGTTGTCATGGCCCGTATCCCTGTCACAGAAGAGGTCTTGGTGGGCTCTGATTTACAAGAAATGACTTTTTTCAACCCATATGATTGGAAGGATATCGCCGACCGTATTCAGTGGGGGATTTTGAATCGCGACGAGTTGCTCGCTGTTCAAAAGGACGCTTATGAATTGCTCTCCAAGCGCAGCTGGACGGACGTTGTGAACGAGCATATTGATATATTGGAAAAAATTTCAAGACCGGAAATTTCTTGAAAGGAACGAGGCCCATGACTTTTTTATCTGGTTTACTCATTCTTGGTTTTGGTGGTCACGCTCGCGCAGTGGCTGATGTTGCGTTGGCATCAGGTATAAAACAACTTTGCTTTATCGATAGCAACGCTCGTCCAAATGAAACTTTTGGGGAATTTCCAGTCCTACGAAGCTGGGACGAAGAACTGCCGGATGGATGGTCTGTCATGCCTGCTTCGGGTGATGGCGTTAGCCGTCAAACCCAGTGTGATTGGGTAACGGGGCGTGGCTGGCCGCTCGCTACGCTAGTCTCGCCAGTGGCGACGGTGGGTTTTGGTGCGACAGTTGGTCCGGGAACGCTGGTAGCTCATCATGCTCATGTTGGTCCTATGGCCTCTGTAGGGGCTGGGTGTATTGTAAATACCGGTGCGATTATTGAGCATGAGTGCGTAGTGGGTGACTTTACTCATGTTTCTATAAAAGCAGCTGTAGCGGGACGATGCCATATAGGACGTTTTTGTTTTATTGGCGCGGGATCGACTGTTATTGACGGTATTAGGGTTCATGATGGTGTGACTTTGGGAGCAGGTGCTTGCGCACATCGTAATCTGGAAGAGCCGGGAGTTTATGTTGGAGTGCCGGCGAAGAAAATTGCAGGGAAAACAGCAAATTGAAAGTTCTCCATTTCTTTAAAACCTATTATCCGCAAACTATGGGGGGGGTTGAGCAAGTCATCTTTCAGCTTGCGGAAGGGGGAAGGGAACATGGTATTACTGCGCAAGTACTGTCTCTGAGTGCGCAAGGGGCTACACGTAACGTGAAAGTCGGTGAGCACTTGGCTCATACCTCAAAGCTGGATTTGCATTTGGCCTCTACTGGCTTTTCATTGTCAGCATTCAAGGATTTTGCCGAGTTGGCCAAAGAGGCCGATATTATCAACTATCACTTTCCATGGCCTTTCATGGATGTGGTGCATTTTGTATCGCGCGTACGTAAGCCTACGGTTGTTAGCTATCACTCGGATATTGTAAAGCAGAAAACCCTGCTGAAGTTGTACCAGCCTTTAATGCACGGTTTTTTAGGTAGCGTAGATCGAATTATCGCATCCTCTCCAAAATATATAGAAAGCAGTCCGACACTCCAGCGGTTTAAGGATAAAGTCACTGTCATCCCGATTGGTTTGGACAAAAATACTTATCCAGATGTTCCTTCGGAGAAGTTGAGTTATTGGAAGGCGCAGCTGGGAGAGCGGTTTTTTCTTTTTGTCGGGGCCCTGCGTTATTACAAAGGTCTGGATTATCTGCTCGAGGCCGCTTGCAAGGCACGGTTTCCGATCGCTATTTTGGGGCAGGGACCTATGGAGGCCGAGTTGAAGGCCAAGGCCATGAAATTGGGTCTTACCAATATTCACTTTCTTGGTGGCCTGCCAGACGTTGATAAAACTGCATTGCTGATGTTGTGCTGCGGCTTGGTGTTCCCCTCTCATCTTCGTTCTGAAGCATTCGGTATTTCGCTTCTTGAAGCCGCAATGTTTGGCAAGCCGCTTATCTCTTGTGAGATTGGCACGGGCACAACCTACATAAACATTGCCGGTGAAACCGGACTCGTCGTCCCGCCCCGTGATCCCGATGCATTGGCGCAGGCTATGATTACGCTTTGGGAAAATCCTGAAGAAAGCAGTGCGATGGGCCGACGGGCCGCATTGCGTTTTGAACAGGTATTTACAGCGGAGCGAATGGTTGACTCTTATGCGAAGGTTTATCGATCTTTGTTGAGTTGAATCATCTACACACCCTCGAGTTTAAAGATGATCTCCAAGTCCATTCTAGTTACTGGCGGTTCCGGCTTTTTAGGAAAGGCTGTTGCTCTGCGTCTCGCATCGATGGGGGGGAATAATCTCATTCTGCCCCTCAGAACGCTTGGCGAGGTTCTGCCCCAAGGGGTGAATGCAGTACAAATCTCCGATATTGATGGCCAGACCGACTGGAAGGCGCTACTCAAGAGCGTCGATGTTGTTGTGCATGCTGCCGCCAGGGTTCATGTGATGCGTGAGCAGGCTGCTGACGCCCTTGCTGCATTTCGCAAGGTGAACGTCGAGGGCACTCTGAATCTCGCTCGCCAGGCTGCCGACGCTGGAGTAAAGCGGTTTATTTTCATCAGCTCTATCAAGGTCAACGGAGAGGGTACGTTGGCAGGTGTGCCCTTCACTGCAGATGATGTTCCAAACCCCGATGATCCATATGGACTCTCCAAGCTTGAAGCGGAGCAAGGTTTAAAAGCTCTCGCGACGGTCACCGGCATGGAGATAGTGATTATTCGCCCCGTCCTGGTCTATGGCCCCGGGGTAAAAGCCAATTTTCTGAGCATGATGCAGTGGCTTTATAAGGGTATACCGTTGCCTTTTGGCGCTATCAGGAATCGTCGCAGTCTGATCTTCCTGGATAATCTTGTAGATTTAATAGTGACCTGCCTCGATCATCCAGCAGCGGCCAACCAGACCTTTCTGGCGAGCGACGGTGATGATGTTTCTACCTCTGATCTGTTGCGCAAGCTTGCCAGGTGCATGGGGAAATCGGCACATCTCGTTCCCATACCCGTTTGGTTAATGAGCACAATGTCAACTTTGCTCGGCAAGCAGGCCCTTGCTCAACGTCTTTTCGGCTCTTTGCAGGTCGATCTCAGCAAAAATCGGCAACTTTTGGGTTGGACTCCTCCAGTCAGTCTGGATCATGGTTTGAGTCTTACAGCACAACATTTTCTGGATTCTCGAAAGTCATGAGTTGCGTGTGGTTTATTCCGGTGATTGCCGGCATTTCTTTTTTCCTGACTGCGCAACTGCGTAAATATGCGTTGTCCCGCAGCTTGATGGATGTCCCCAATGCGCGGAGCTCGCACTCGACTCCTACTCCTCGGGGCGGAGGGGTATCCATCGTTGTGGCTTTTCTTTTTGCGTTGGTTCTTTTGTTCTTGATGGGCCGGATTCCATTAGCCCACTTCCTGGCTATGGCTATTGCAGGCGCCATAATTGCGATCATCGGTTTCATGGACGATCACGGCCATATCGCTGCACGTTGGCGCTTACTCGGCCATTTTTCTGCGGCAATCTGGTTTCTGGCCTGGATGGGCGGATTGCCTCCCGTGGAAGTCTTCGGCATCGATGTCAGTTTGGGATGGGCAGGTCATGTGCTCGCCGCGTTCTATCTGGTGTGGCTGCTCAATCTCTACAATTTCATGGACGGCATCGATGGTATTGCCAGTGTCGAAGCCATCTGTGCCTGCCTCGGGGCTTGCCTGCTTTATTGGTTGTCAGGGCTCGACAGTCTGATGTGGGGGCCTCTGCTGCTCGCCGCGTCCGTGGCCGGTTTCCTGTTCTGGAATTTTCCACCCGCGAAGATTTTCATGGGCGATGCCGGCAGCGGGTTTCTCGGCATTGTGTTGGGCGGACTTTCCCTACAGGCAGCATGGTTGAGTCCGTCTATGCTTTGGGCTTGGCTGATTTTGCTTGGGGTGTTTATTGTTGATGCGACGTTCACGCTGTTTCGTCGATTGCTCAGAGGAGACAAAATCTATGAGGCACATCGCAGTCATGCCTACCAGTTCGCTTCACGTCGCTTTGGCAAGCACTTGCCGGTGACTGTCACGGTGGGCGTGATCAATCTGTTCTGGCTGGTACCGATCGCCGTTTGCGTGACGCGCTTTGGTCTGGACGGTGCCTTGGGGGTGATGCTGGCTTACGTACCGTTGATCGTGTTGGCGGTAAAGTTTCACGCCGGAGAACTGGAAGTTCCGCTGGTCAAGAACTAAGCAGTAACTAGCGTGTCTTTTAGGTTTAGAGTCATCGTGATGCGCCCTTGAAATTTCACCATGGCGAAGGGGGCGCTGAAAGGAGTGATTGAGGTGTTTGAAGGGTTTATGGATAAAATCAGAGAGTACCTGGTAGGACTGCCCCGACGCCGAAAACGGTTGATTCAGGTCGCCACGGATATTGTGCTGGTCTGGGCTGCCTTGTGGTTGGCCTTTATTGTCCGGTTAGGTGTGGACGATATGTACAACCCGTTCAAGGTGCATTTCTGGCTCTTCGTTTGCGCGCCCATTGTTGCCATCCCTTTGTTCATCCGTTTTGGCATGTACCGCGCCGTCATGCGCTATTTCGGAAACGACGCACTCATCGCCATTGTCAAAGCCGTCAGCCTCTCATCGCTGGTCCTGGCGCTCGTGGTCTATTGGTACAGCAATCACGAAGCGGTAGTGCCACGTTCCATCGTCTTCAACTACTGGTGGCTTAGCCTCGTCATCATCGGCGGTTTGCGCCTGTGCATGCGTCAATACTTCATGGGGGACTGGTTCTCCGGGGCTCATCATGTGCCATTTACCAACCGCGATGATGGCCTGACCAAAGTGGCGATCTACGGTGCAGGCGTGGCGGGAAATCAGTTGGTTGCAGCGCTGCGCATGGGCCGGGTCATGCGCCCTGTGGCTTTCATCGATGATGACGCAAGCATTGCGGATCGGGTGATTGCCGGTCTGCAGGTCTACAAACCCAAGCATATTCAGCAGATGATCGATGAGACGGGCGCTCAGGAGATTCTTCTGGCGCTGCCATCCTCCACGCGTGCGCGGCGTCGGGAAATTCTTACGTTCCTCGAGCGTTTCCCGTTGCACATTCGCAGCGTTCCGAACTTCACCGATCTGGCCAGTGGCCGGGTGAAGGTCGAAGACATCCAGGAAGTGGACATTGCCGACTTGCTGGGGCGCGATTCGGTGCCGGCGCAACCGGATCTGCTCGAGCGTTGTATCAAAGGCAAGACAGTCATGGTGACTGGCGCGGGTGGTTCGATCGGTGCGGAGCTTTGCCGGCAGATTTTCGTCCTTGGCCCGACCACACTTTTGCTGTTTGACCACAGCGAGTTCAACCTCTACAGCATTCTGTCGGAACTGGAGCAGCGCGGTTGTCGCGACTCGGTTCAAGTCCGGCTTCTGCCGATTCTCGGTTCCATTCGTCATCAGGACAAACTGCTGGATGTCATGAAGACCTGGGGGGTGGACACGGTTTACCACGCCGCGGCTTACAAGCACGTGCCCATGGTCGAGCACAACATCGCCGAGGGGGTGTTGAACAACGTCATAGGCACGCTCAACACCGCTCAGGCGGCGTTGCAGTCAGGTGTTTCCAACTTTGTATTGATCTCCACCGACAAGGCGGTTCGTCCGACGAATGTGATGGGCAGCACCAAGCGCCTGGCCGAGTTGACGCTTCAAGCCTTGAGTCGCGAGATTGCGCCGGTTCTGTTCGGCGATAAGGCCAATGTGTCCCGGGTCAACAAGACACGTTTCACCATGGTTCGATTCGGCAATGTGCTCGGGTCGTCCGGTTCGGTCATTCCACTGTTCCACAGCCAGATCAAGTCCGGTGGGCCGTTGACGGTGACTCACCCTAAAATCACCCGCTATTTCATGACCATTCCCGAAGCCGCGCAGTTGGTGATCCAGGCGGGTTCCATGGGGCAGGGGGGCGATGTGTTCGTGCTGGACATGGGCGAGCCGGTGAAGATCGTCGAGTTGGCAGAGAAAATGATCCATCTGTCCGGTTTGAGTGTGCGTTCGGACAAAAACCTGCAAGGCGACATCTCGATCGAATTCACCGGTCTTCGTCCTGGGGAGAAGCTTTACGAGGAGTTGCTGATTGGCGACAACGTATCGGCAACGCAACATCCCATGATCATGAGCGCCAACGAGGATCATCTGCCCTGGGATGTGCTCAAGGGCCGTTTACGGGCGTTGTTGACGGCGGTTGATCAGGATGATTACTCAAAAGTCCGGCAACTGCTGAGCGACACCGTCAGCGGCTACACCCCCGACGGCGACATCGTCGACTGGATCTACCAGCAACGTCGCCTCGAACCCTGATTGTTTCATATCCCGCAACAGATACGTTTTTGACAGGCTCCAGACATCGCCTAAGTTTGGGAGGCAGCTTCGGAAAAGCTGCTTCCTCAATCGATGTCATGGAGCGTCATTTATGCGTACTGGCTATTTCTACTCCCTGGTTTTTGCCCTGCTCACCAGCTTCTCCACAGCTGCCCTTGCAGCACCCGCTGTAAAGGAGGCTGGCAATGTGCCGCAAATGCAAGAGGTGGCCTCGAAGGCACAGAGCGATAAGGTCAATCTCAACGTGGCCGATGCGCCAACTTTGCAGCGCGAGTTGTCTGGTATAGGCGAGGCCAAGGCTAATGCGATTGTTGCGTATCGTGACATTAACGGGCCATTCGCTTCGGTGGACGAATTGCTGGAAGTGAAGGGCATCGGCAAGGCGATCCTGGATCGCAATCGCGAGAAGCTGGAAGTGAACTAAGCTCATTATTCAACGCCAAGGGGCCGGTCATTGACCGGCCTTTTTGCATCCCGGCGAACACTGCCGGGAAAAACCTTCTGTCGGTGCTGTGAAAATTATGGCTATCATATGCAGATTAGATTATGCCTATAATAAATTCGTTTGCCGCTGAGGCGCCCTGACATTCCGCGCCAGGCTTTCCCTTTAGCATTTCACAGGAGCACTGCCATGAATTCTGTTCAGTCCCAAGGTACGGCCCTCGTCACCGGTGCTTCTTCCGGTATCGGCGCGGTTTACGCGCAGCGTCTGGCGTCACGTGGTTTTGATCTGCTGCTGGTTGCTCGCGATCAGCAGCGGCTGGACGACGCGGCGAGCAAATTGCGCGCTGAATATGGTGTTCAGGTCGAGGTGGTCAAGGCGGATCTGACGCAAAAGGATGACGTGTTCAAACTCGAGCAACGCTTGCGCAGCGATTCGAGCATCAGCTTGCTGTTGAACAATGCCGGCGTGGCGGCCGATGGCTTGCTGGGTAATGCCGATACCGATCAGTTGGAGCGGATGATCCAGTTGAACGTCACGACGGTCACACGTCTGGCTTCGGCAGCGGCGGCCAGTTTTGCCAAGGCGGGTCGGGGCACGATCATCAATATCGCGTCAGTGGTGGCGCTGTTTCCCGAGCGATTCAACGCCACCTACAGCGCCAGCAAGGCGTATGTATTGAGTTTGACCCAGTCGTTGAACGCAGAGCTTGATGGCACCGGGGTCAAGGTCCAGGCTGTGTTGCCAGGGGTCACACGTACTGAAATCTGGGAGCGCTCCGGTATCGACGCGTCGCAGATCCCGGCAGAAATGGTCATGGAAGCGGGCGAGATGGTCGACGCGGCATTGTCGGGGCTGGATCAGGGCGAATTGGTCACCATTCCGTCGCTGCCGGATGTCGCCGACTGGGACAAATTCGTTGCGGCACGTTACGTCATGGCTCCGAACCTTTCCAAAAGCAAAGCCGCCGCGCGTTACAAATGAAGCGCGAGAATTCGGCAAGGGGAATTGCGGTATGAACGATCGTCGAGTGGTTGTAACGGGCATGGGCCTGGTGTCTCCGCTGGGTAGCGGAGTCGAAGTGGTCTGGGGGCGTCTGTTGGCCGGGCGTTCCGGGTTGCGCAATTTGCCGGACGAAGTGGTAGCCGATCTGCCGGCCAGGGTCGGCGGTGCAGTGCCGACCCTGACGGACGATGCCGAGGCGGGATTCAACCCGGACCTGGCAACGCCCCCCAAGGAACAGAAAAAGATGGACCGCTTCATTCTGTTTGCCATGGAAGCGGCGCGTCAGGCGCTGGAGCAGGCCGGTTGGCAAGCGCAGACCGCCGACGCCCAGGAACGCACGGCTACCATCATCGGTTCCGGCGTGGGTGGTTTCGGTGCAATTGCCGATGCGGTACGCACGACAGACAGCCGAGGCCCGCGGCGGTTGTCGCCATTCACTATCCCCTCGTTCCTGGTCAACCTGGCGGCGGGGCATGTGTCGATCCAGCACGGTTTCAAAGGCCCGCTGGGTGCCCCGGTGACAGCCTGTGCGGCTGGGGTCCAGGCGATCGGTGACGCGGCGCGGCTGATTCGTTCCGGTGAAGCGGATATCGCGGTGTGTGGCGGCGCGGAGGCGGCGATCGATCGGGTCAGCCTCGCGGGATTTGCTGCCGCTCGCGCTTTGTCCAGCGCTTACAACGACACCCCGGAACGTGCCTCGCGCCCCTTCGACAGTGGCCGTGATGGCTTTGTCATGGGCGAAGGTGCTGGCCTGGTGGTGATCGAGTCCCTGGAGCATGCCTTGGCCCGTGGAGCACAGCCTCTGGCGGAGTTGGTCGGCTACGGTACCAGCGCCGATGCTTTTCACCTGACCGCGGGTCCCGAAGATGGCAACGGTGCGCGTCGCGCGATGTCGTTGGCATTGGCTCAGGCCGGCGTTTCACCGGATCAGGTTCAGCATCTGAATGCGCACGCAACCTCGACACCGGTAGGCGATCTGGGCGAGCTGGCAGCGATCAAGGCATTGTTCGGTGCGCAAAACGGCATCGCGGTGACCTCCACCAAATCGGCCACAGGGCATTTGCTCGGGGCGGCGGGTGGGCTTGAGGCGATCTTCACGCTGCTGGCGATTCGCGACCAGGTTGTACCCGCGACACTGAACTTCGATGATCCGGATCCCGCCACCGAAGGCGTGGATATCGTCCATGGCCAGGCCAGGCCGATGGCCATCGAATACGCGTTGTCCAATGGCTTCGGGTTTGGCGGAGTCAATGCCAGCGTGTTGTTCAAGCGCTGGCAGGGTTAGTCCTGTGAGTTGAGGTGTTCGCGCGTGACGTCGAGTATCCGCCGGGCGAACTCGACGTCGGCGACGCTGCGCGATAACAACAGGGCGCCGACGAGCGTAGCCATGATGACAATGCTGCGTTCGTCGGCGTTTTCGCCTTCAAGGGTGCCTTCGATCTGGTCGAGTCGGGCCTTGAGCACCAAGTCGCTGGTTGGACTCGGCTGGCCACGTAAGCCCAGCTCCGAAGAAATGGTCAGCAGCGGGCAACCTTCGTGGGGCGAAGTCTTGTGCCATTCAGACAAGTAGGCATCGATGAACGCCTGCAGCGGGCGATCCTGGGCGAACAGCTCGGCGCACACCCCGGCGACTTGATCGCCAGCGGCTTGTAACGCCTTTTCCACCAACTCATCCTTGGATTTGAAGTGCGAGTAAAAGCCACCGTGAGTCAGTCCCAGCGACTTCATCAGAGGTTGCAGGCCGGTTGCGCCGATACCGTCACGGCGAAAGCGTTCTGAGGCTTCCTTGATGATGCGCTGGTGGGTCTGGGCTTTATGGTCCTGCGAGTAACGCATCTGATATCTCCGCATCAATGCGCCATATTAACCAATGAAAATTGGATGGTGACTGTACTTCTATTTCTAAAAAGCGTGCAGATGCGTCGAATCGGGCGCAAATGGGCGCATTTCTTGGCATGAATAGTGATTACTCATAAGTTGACGATTGTTGAACAATCCTGAGGCGTTGAGTATGAACAGCGGACTGTCCCTGGCCGATCACATCACATTGGAGTTACGTGCCGATATCATCGGCGGTCGTTTACTGCCCGGTATGGCACTGGTGGAAAACGACCTGGTATCGGCCTACAACGCCTCGCGCAATACCATTCGTGAAGCCTTGCATCGGCTGGGGCAGGAAGGCCTGACCCGTTATGTGCGCAATAAAGGCGTGATGGTACGCCGCCTGGGATTTGAGGATGTGCGGGATCTGTTCAAGGTCCGACGCACACTGGAATTGCAGGCCATCAGCACGAGTCGCCCACTGCGCGACTATCAATCCGACCGGATGCTCGAAGCCCTCGAAGCCACCGAACTGGCCCGGGAGCGCGAAGACTGGCGCGCGGTCGGCACCCACAGCCTGGCCTTTCATCAACACATCGTCGGGTTGCTGCGCAGTCCGTTATTCGATGAGTTCTTCACCAATGTCGTGGCGCAATTGCGCCTGGTGTTCTGCACCGCTCCCGACGAATCGAGTTTCCAGGCGCCCTGGCTGGCTCGCGACCGACATATCCATGAGTTGCTGGTCGAGGGTGACAAGCCCGCCGCCGAGGATGCGATGAGCTGTTATCTCGACGACTCCGAATACCTGCTGTTGCAAATGCTTGTTCCAGATTCCCATCACTGATCGAGGTTTCGTGCCATGTACAAAGACTATCCGGCGGCCTATCAAGTCAGCAAAGGCTCGGCCTTGCAGGTGGACAAAGCCTTCTACGAACGGGTGCGCGACGCGAAGGACGGGCGCACGCTGATCGAGTCCTTCGAAGTACCAATTCGCACTGGCCGCGCCTGGACAGTCCCGGCCGGGCATGTGTTCAGGGTGACGACCCCTGTCGGTCCGCAGGTGGGGGACTTCAACGTCTGGAATGCCCATGATCCGCGCGAACGGCTTTGGGCTTCGCGCACCCGACAATTGCAGGGCGCACACGTCAGCACCCATGACCGGCTCTGGTCGAACCTGCCGTTTTTACGGCCGCTGGTGACCATCACCGATGACAGCCTGGCCGGTTACGGCATCGATGAGCATGGGGGGCGCCTGCACGATTTGCTCGGCACCCGCTGCGATCCCTATGTGAACAAGATGCTCACTGGCGAAGATTTCCATCATCACTGCCATTCCAATCTGACCCGCGCCGTGCTGCCCCATGGTCTGACCGAATTTGACGTGCATGACGTGCTGAACATTTTCCAGTGCACGGGACTGAATCACGACGACATGTACTTCATGAAAGCCTGTCCGGCGCAGAAGGGCGACTACCTGGAGTTTTTTGCCGAGATCGATCTGTTGTGTGCACTGTCGACCTGTCCGGGCGGTGATTTGTCGCTGGCCATGTGGGGGCCGGATGCACAAGACCCGCTGAGCGTGTGTCGTCCATTAGGGGTGGAGATCTATCGTCTGGAGGATTCATTGCTGGAGGGCTGGAGCCAGCCGGAGCGTGCGGCGTACAAAGGGCTGCATGGCTTGCACATTGCCAAGGCGGATTGGGAAAAGTAACTGCAAAAAAGATCGCAGCCTTCGGCCGCGCCTACAGGGAAACGTATATTCCGTGCAGGCGCTGCCGAAGGCTGCGATCATTTTTATCTAGCGGTCCCGCGCATCCTTGGCGTCCGCTTCCGCGTTGCGTTCGGCCACGCGTCTACGTTGTTCATCGGTCAACTCGACCTTGTTGGCAGTGTCACGCAGCATCATCAGGCCGCCAACGATCGAGCCGATTGCAACGATCAGAATCAACCAGGCATACCAGGGCATAGGAGTCTCCTTGAAGGCAGGCCGATTGACGGGTTTTGCCAATCGATCGCGCTTACCACTTTTGAGCGACTAATTTTCGCAGTGGTTCAATTGTGCGCCTGGATTCAGGAAAAGACTTCAGCGTCCTTGAACAATTGCCCGGCCTGGTCCTTCGCGGACAATTGCGGGGCTTCGTCAAGTTGCCAGTCGATGGCAAGGTCCGGATCGTTCCAACGAATGCTGCGTTCAGCCGACGGAGTGTAGTAGTTGGTGGTTTTGTAGAGGAATTCGGCAAATTCACTCAACACCACGAAGCCGTGAGCGAAACCCTCCGGAACCCAAAGCTGACGACGATTCTCGGCGGACAGGCGTACAGCAACCCATTTGCCGAAATGCGGTGAGCTGCGGCGAATGTCCACCGCCACATCGAGTACTTCACCTGCCGTCACGCGAACCAATTTGCCTTGGGTGTTTTCCAGCTGGTAATGCAGGCCACGCAACACGCCTTTTTGAGAGCGCGAATGGTTGTCCTGAACGAACTGAGTGGTTAGACCCGTGGCGTCTTCAAAAGCCTTTGCGTTGAAGCTCTCGTAAAAAAAGCCCCGTTCATCACCATATACCTTCGGCTCGATGATCAGAACACCGGGCAGGTCGGTGGTGATTACATTCATGGTGTTTCTCCAGCAATAAGCACGATGGCCCACATTCTTGCGCAAAGTGCTGACCGGCACGAGGGCCGATGTAGAAAACCCTTCAAAACCCAGGCGTAACCCCACCGTAAACTCACTCTTTACGCTTTCTTTATGCCCCGCCACGCCCCTCGGTCTCGTTCCTTTACAGCCTTCCTTCCGACAATGAACCACACGCGGCAATACGCCGTAACACGGAGATCTTCCATGAGCGTTCTGGACGGGGTGTCACTGCTGCTGGCAGTGGGGCTGTTCATTTATCTGTTGGTTGCGCTGTTGCGCGCGGACCGGAACTAGGAGCGGCTATGCACAGTTATGACTATTGGCTGATCCTCGCGTTTTTCGCGGTGGTATTGGTCCCGGCGCCGTTTCTCGGGCGCTTCTACTACAAGGTAATGGAGGGCCAGCGCACCTGGCTGACGCCGATCCTCGGTCCGGTCGAGCGTGGTTGCTACCGGTTGTCCGGGGTCGATCCGCAGGCCGAACAGAGCTGGCAGAAGTACACCCTGGCCTTGCTTGCCTTCAACCTCGCGGGTTTCCTGCTGCTGTTCGCGATCCTGTTGTTCCAGGACCATTTGCCGCTCAACCCACAAAACCTGCCGGGCCAGGAGTGGACCCTGGCGTTCAACACCGCCATCAGCTTCATGACCAACACCAACTGGCAGGCCTACAGCGGTGAAGCATCCCTGAGCTACCTGAGCCAGATGGTCGGCCTCACCGTGCAGAACTTCGTCAGCGCCGCCACCGGGCTCGCTGTACTGGTTGCTCTGTGCCGTGGCATCGGTCGCAAATCCACCCGCAACCTCGGTAACTTCTGGGTCGACATGACCCGCGCCACCCTCTACGGTTTGCTGCCGCTGTGCTTGCTGCTGGCGCTGTATCTGGTGTGGCAAGGTGTGCCGCAAACCTTCGCGCAATACGTGAATGCGGTGACGATGCAGGGCGTCGATCAAGTGATCCCGCTGGGTCCTGCCGCCAGCCAGATTGCGATCAAGCAACTGGGCACCAACGGCGGCGGCTTCTTCGGTGTCAACTCGGCGCATCCGTTCGAGAACCCGACTGCCTGGGCCAACCTGTTCGAGCTGGCGTCGATCATCCTGATTCCCGTCGCGCTGGTGTTCACCTTCGGCCACTACGTGAAAGACCAGCGTCAGAGCCGGGCGATCATCGCCTGCATGCTGGCGCTGTTCCTGATCGGCGGCGCCACTTCGTTGTGGGCGGAATATCAACCGAACCCGGCCCTGAATAACGTCGCCGTCGAGCAGACCGCGCCGCTGGAAGGCAAGGAAGCGCGGTTCGGTACTACTGCCACCGTGCTGTGGTCGGTGACTACGACGGCGGCCTCGAACGGTTCGGTCAACGGCATGCACGACAGCCTCAACCCGCTTAGCGGCATGGTGGCGCTGGTCAACATGATGGTCGGCGAAGTGATCTTCGGCGGCGTCGGTGCCGGGCTCTACGGCATGTTGCTCAACGTGTTGATTGCTGTATTCCTCGCCGGCCTGATGATCGGCCGCACCCCGGAATACCTCGGTAAAAAGCTGCAGGCCAGGGAAGTGCAATTGCTGGTGGCAACCTTGCTGGTCATGCCGATTGGCGTGCTGGTGCTCGGCGCGATTGCCGCCAGCCTGCCCGGCCCGGTGGCGGCGGTGAGCAACCCCGGCGCCCACGGCTTCAGTCAGTTGCTTTACGCCTACACCTCGGCCAGTGCCAACAACGGTTCCGCGTTCGGTGGTTTCAGCGCCAACACGCCGTTCCACAACCTGATGCTGAGCCTGGGGATGTTGATCGGTCGTTTCGGCTACATCCTCCCGGTCATGGCCCTGGCCGGCAGTCTGGCGGCGAAGAAAACCGCGCCGATTGGCCAGAACAGCTTCCCGACCCACGGCCCGTTGTTCGTGACCCTGTTGACCGTGACCATTTTGCTGGTGGGCGGCCTGACCTTTCTGCCAACCCTGGCACTTGGGCCAATCGCAGAACACCTGAGTATGGGCTTCTAAGGAATCCATCATGAATATGCCTGTAACCAAAACCGTCGCTGCCAAAGCGCCGGAACAACCGAAAACCGCGATCTCGGCCCTGTGGCGTCCGGCGCTGGTGCAAGCCTTCGTCAAGCTCGATCCACGGCAATTGCAGCGCGCGCCGGTGATGCTGGTGGTCGAGCTGACAGCGGTCCTGACCACCGTGCTGTGCTTCATTCCCGATACCGTGGTGCCGACCTTCGTCGCCGCGCAAATAGCCGTGTGGCTGTGGTTCACCGTGCTGTTCGCCAACTTCGCCGAGGCCCTGGCCGAAGGTAGGGGCAAGGCCCGCGCCGACAGTCTCAAGGCCGGCAGCGAAGGTTTGAGCGCCCGCCGTAGAACCGGCAACGGCACCTTTCAAGTGGTGCCGGCCACCAGCCTGCGCAAGGGCGATGTGGTACGCGTCGAAGCCGGGGAGATGATCCCCGGTGACGGTGAAGTGATCGAGGGCATCGCCGCGGTCAATGAGGCGGCGATCACCGGTGAATCGGCGCCAGTGATTCGTGAGTCCGGCGGCGATCGTTCGGCCGTCACCGGCAATACCCGCTTGGTCTCTGACTGGCTGCTGGTGAAGATCACCGCCAACCCCGGTGAGTCGACGCTGGACCGCATGATCGCTCTGGTCGAGGGCGCCAAACGGCAGAAAACCCCGAACGAAGTGGCACTCGACATCCTGCTGATCGGCCTGACCCTGATCTTCCTGTTGGTCGTGGTCACGCTGCAACCGTTCGCGCACTTTGCCAATGGCAGCCTGCCGCTGGTGTTCCTGGTGGCGTTATTGGTCACGCTGATTCCGACCACCATCGGTGGTTTGTTGTCCGCCATCGGTATCGCCGGGATGGATCGCCTCGTGCGGTTGAACGTGATCGCCAAGTCCGGCCGCGCCGTGGAAGCAGCGGGGGACGTACACGTCCTGTTGCTGGACAAGACCGGCACCATCACCTTCGGCAACCGTCGTTGCACCGCTGTCATTGCGGCACCGGGCGTAACCGCCAGGGAGCTGGCAGAGGGCGCCTTGTTTGCCTCGCTGGCCGATGACACGGCAGAAGGTAAATCCATCGTCGAATACCTGCGTGGCACTCAACCGCAGCCTGAGCCGGCCAGCGAATTACTGACGGCCGTGCCATTCAGCGCCGAAACCCGGTTGTCGGGTGTCGACTATCAGGGCCGCGTGTATCGCAAGGGCGCCGTGGATTCGCTGCTGGCGTTCGTCGGCCTCAAACGCGCCGACCTGGCTGCGTCGCTGTCCCGGGAAATCGACAAGATTGCCCAGAGTGGCGGCACGCCGTTGCTGGTGTGCGCCGACGGCAAACTGCTTGGCGCCATCCATCTCAAGGACGTGGTCAAGCCCGGCATCCGTGAACGTTTCGCCGAATTGCGCAAACTGGGGATCCGCACGGTCATGGTGACCGGCGACAACCCGCTGACCGCCGCGGCGATTGCCGCCGAAGCGGGTGTGGACGATGTGCTGGCCGAAGCCACGCCGGAGAAAAAACTGGCGCGCATTCGTCATGAACAGAACGACGGTCGCCTGGTCGCCATGTGCGGCGACGGCGCCAACGACGCCCCGGCCCTGGCCCAGGCTGACGTGGGCATGGCGATGAACGACGGCACCCAGGCCGCGCGCGAGGCGGCCAACATGGTTGACCTCGACAGCGACCCGACCAAGCTGCTGGACGTGGTGCAGATCGGCAAGGAATTGCTGGTGACCCGCGGTGCGCTGACCACGTTCTCCATCGCCAACGACGTGGCCAAGTACTTCGCGATCCTGCCGGCGCTGTTTGCCGCGATCTACCCGCAACTTGGCGTGCTGAACATCATGCACTTGAGCAGCCCGCAGAGCGCGATTCTCTCGGCGATCGTGTTCAACGCCCTGATCATCGTCGTGCTGATTCCC
Organism: Pseudomonas sp. WPR_5_2; assembly: GCF_003634475.1. NCBI lineage: Bacteria > Pseudomonadati > Pseudomonadota > Gammaproteobacteria > Pseudomonadales > Pseudomonadaceae > Pseudomonas > Pseudomonas sp. WPR_5_2. The sequence continues at coordinate 637,145 of NZ_RBLA01000003.1, forward strand.
CTGGCGCTGCGTGGCGTACGGGTGCAGGCGGCGAGCGCGGCGGCATTGCTGCGACGCAATCTGCTGATCTATGGGCTGGGCGGGATTCTGGTGCCGTTCGTGGGCATCAAGGCCATCGACATGCTGTTGACGGCGATGCATCTGGTTTGACCTTGAGCGGCGATGTATCAGACACACCGCCTTCGCGAGCAGGCTCGCTCCCACATTGGAATGCGTCCCCCTGTGGGAGCGAGCCTGCTCGCGAAGAACACGACACGATGCATCTGACGGAACGCCGTATTTGTTTACCGAATTCGAGGATTTTGAAATGTCCACAATGATACGTCCGGCCCTGAGCCTGCTGGTCCTGATGACCCTGATCACCGGCGTCGCCTATCCCCTGGTGGTCACCGGCGTAGCCCAGGTGGCATTCCCGGATCAGGCCAACGGTAGCCTGGTCCGCGATGCCGATGGCAAGGTCCGCGGCTCTTCGCTGATTGCCCAGGATTTCGTCGGTGACGCCTGGTTCCACCCACGCCCATCGGCCGGTGCTTTTGCCACCGTGTCGAGCGGCGCCAGCAACCTGTCGCCGAGCAACCCGGCCCTGGCCACTCGCGTGTTCGACGACGCCAACAAACTGCTGGTGCCCGGCCAGGGTCCGGTGCCATTGGCAATGGTCACCACCTCCGGCAGTGGCCTCGATCCACACTTGCCACCGGCCGCAATTGCCTATCAACTGGCGCGTGTCGCCGCAGCGCGCAACCTGCCGGTGGCGACTCTGCAAAACCTGCTGGACGCGCACATCGAGCGGCCACTGGTGGGACCGCCCGTGGTGAATGTGCTTGAGTTGAATCTGGCGCTGGAAAAGCTCTAGATCGGCGGCGCGGCCATTTGCGAGCAGGCTCGCTCCCACATTGGAATGCGTGCCCCTGTGGGAGCGAGCCTGCTCGCGAAGACGGCCTGACAGGCACTCAATCAACACCTGAAAAAAGAGATCCCCAAGCATGAGCGACTCCGGCCGCGCCGACGCACTGTTAGCCAACCTGCCCCGCGATGGCCGTGGCCGGCTCAAGGTTTTCCTCGGCGCCGCGCCCGGAGTCGGCAAGACCTACGCCATGCTGCAAGCGGCCCATACCCAACTGCGTCAGGGCGTGAAGCTCATCGCCGGCGTGGTCGAGACCCATGGCCGCGCCGAGACCGAAGCACTGCTCGGCGGTTTGCCGCAGCAACCGCTGGTGCGCTCGGAATACCGCGGTGTGACCCTCGAAGAAATGGACCTCGATGGCGTACTCGCGGCCAAACCGAAACTGGTGCTGGTGGACGAATTGGCTCACACCAACGCACCGGGCAGCCGCCACGCCAAACGCTGGCAAGACATTCAGGAACTGCTCGCCGCCGGCATCGATGTGTACACCACGGTCAACGTCCAGCACCTGGAGAGCCTCAACGATCAGGTGCGTGGTATTACCGGCGTGCAGGTCCGCGAAACCCTGCCGGACTGGGTGCTGCAAGAAGCCTACGAATTGCTGTTGATCGACTTGCCGCCACGGGAGCTGCTTGAGCGCCTGCGCGACGGCAAGGTTTACGTACCGGAGCAGGCGCGGGCGGCGATCGATGCGTACTTCTCCCAGACCAACCTCACCGCGTTGCGGGAGCTGGCGATGCAGACTGCGGCGGCCCAGGTCGATAACGATCTGGCCCAGGGGTATCGTCAGCTTGGCCAGGCCGCACCGGCGGTGCGCGGTCGACTGCTGGTCGGTGTCGATGGCGATACCCAGGCCGAGCGTCTGGTGCGTCACGCCAGTCGCGTCGCCCAGCGTCGGCATCTGCCGTGGAGCCTGGTGCATGTGGACAACGGCAGCGTGCGTGACGAGCAATCGCGCCTGCGCTTGCAAAGTGCCCAGCAACTGGCCGAGCGCCTGGGCGGCGAAGTGGTGTTGCTGCGCGCCGGGGAGGTGGCGAAGACCCTGATCCAGCACGCCGCCGAGCGTCGCGCCAGCCTGGTACTGGTCGGCCAGTCCCGTCCGCGTTTGCGCCGGCGTCTGTTTGGCGGTGGCCTGGCGGCGAGATTGCTGCGCAATGCCAGTGGCCTGGAAATCAATGTGCTCGACAGCGACCATGAACAGCATCAGCCACGGCAACGCTCGATGCAGCCGCTGGTGTGGTTCGACTATGCCCTGGCCGTGGTGGCGACGGTGTTGGCCAGTGCCTTGGCATGGGCCGTGGCCAGTGTCCTGCCGCTGCCGAATATCTCGCTGGTGTTCCTCGCCGCCGTATTGCTGGTGGCGGTGCGCAGTAGCCTCGGCCCGGCGCTGGCCTGCGCCGCGCTGTCGTTTCTGACCTACGATTTTCTGTTCATCCCGCCGAATTTTTCCTTCAGGATCCAGCGCGAAGAAGACGTGCTGACCTTGCTGTTCTTCCTGCTGATGGCGGCCCTCACCGGTAACCTCGCGGCGCGGCAACGGCGGCAATTGCAGGCTCTGCGCGACACCCAGGAAGAAACCACCGAACTGCTCGACCTGTCGCGCAAACTGACGGCCGCCACCGACCGTCAGGCGGTCATCAGCGCGGCGGCCCAACACCTTAATGGCTGGAGCGATCTACAACTGTGCCTGCTCAATCGCGACGGCCAGAGTGGCTGGAAAGTCGAAACCGGTGGTCCGCTGGAATTCTCCGAAGCCGAACGCGCCGCCGCCGATTGGGCCTGGCAACACGATCAACCGGCAGGGGCGGGCACCGGTACTCTGCCGTTCGGGCGTTGGTGGTGGTGGCCATTGTCGGTGGAAGATGGACCGCTGGCGCTGCTCGGCGTGTGTGCCAAAGAGGGGCAGACCCTGAGCGGCCAACGCCGGCGCTTGCTGACCGCGTTGAGCCAGCCGCTGGCCCAGGCGCTGGCCCGCGCGCAGTTGGCCGACGACCTGGAGGCGGCGCGGCTGCACGGTGAAACCGAGCAACTGCGCAGCGCCTTGCTGGCCTCGGTGTCCCACGATTTGCGCACCCCGCTGACGTCCATGCGCGGCAGCATCGACAGCCTGTTGGCCCTCGGCGAAGCGATCCCGCTGAAGGATCGCCGCGAGCTGCTTGAAGGCACCCGCGATGAAGCCGAACGCCTCGACCGTTACATCCAGAACCTGCTGGACATGACCCGCCTCGGTCACGGCGCCCTGAAGCTGGCGCGGGACTGGGTATCGCCGGCGGACATCGTCGGCAGTGCGCTCAATCGCCTGCGCGCGGTGCTGGCGCCATTGCAGGTCAGCATCGAAGTGCCGGCGGAGCTGCCGCTGCTGTTCGTCCATGCGGCACTGATCGAGCAGGCGTTAATCAATGTGATGGAAAACGCCGCGCGATTCTCGCCTTCCCATGGGCGCCTGCAATTGAGCGCCGGGGCTGACGACACTGAGTTGTTTTTCTCGGTGAGTGACGAAGGGCCGGGGATTCCGGAGGCAGAGCGGGAGAAAATTTTCGACATGTTCTACACCGCCGCCCGCGGTGATCGCGGCGGGCAGGGGACCGGGCTGGGGCTGGCGATCTGTCAGGGAATGGTGGGTGCCCATGGCGGACGGATCAGTGTCGCCGACGGTATCGAAGGGCGCGGCACCTGCATTACCTTGCATCTGCCATTGCAGGCGCAGCCGGGGTACGAAGGTGAAGCCTGATCGTGCTTGCGTTACTCTTTTGCCAATTCTCCTTGTTGATGTGAATCCATGAGCCAGACCGCGACCATTTTGGTCATCGACGACGAACCGCAGATCCGCAAGTTCCTGCGCATCAGCCTCGTTTCCCAGGGTTACAAGGTGCTGGAGGCGGGCACCGGCAACGAAGGGTTGGCCCAGGCCGCGCTGAATAAACCGGACCTGCTGGTGCTCGACCTGGGGTTGCCGGACATGGACGGCCAACAGGTGTTGCGTGAATTTCGCGAGTGGTCGACGGCGCCGGTGCTGGTGCTTTCGGTGCGTGCCGGCGAAGGGCAGAAGGTTGAAGCCCTGGACGGCGGCGCCAATGACTACGTGACCAAACCCTTCGGTATTCAGGAATTCCTGGCACGGATACGCGCGCTGTTGCGACAGGCCCCGGTGGGCGAAGCGCAACAAGCGGCATTGACCTTCGGCCCGCTGACGGTAGACCTGGCGTATCGCCGGGTGATGCTCGATGGCAGCGAAGTCGCACTGACGCGCAAGGAATACGCGGTGCTGGCGCAACTGGCGCGGTATCCGGGGCGGGTCATCACCCAACAGCAACTGCTCAAGGACATCTGGGGCCCGACCCATACCGAAGACAGCCATTATTTGCGGATTGTGGTTGGGCATTTGCGGCAGAAGCTGGCGGATGATCCGACGCAGCCGCGGTTTATCGTCACCGAAGCGGGGGTGGGGTATCGGTTGTTGAGTGAGGGTAGCCTTTAGATTTGTGCTAAATGGACCGGCCCCATCGCTGGCAAGCCAGCTCCCACAGAGTTCGTCGGTGTTCACACCATTTGTGTGACCGCGAACAATCCTTGTGGGAGCTGGCTTGCCAGCGATGGGGCCCGCTAATTCACCCGAGAAACATCAGGAATCCCGATCGTTCTCATACCGATCCAGCGTATCCCGAGCAATCTCCCGCCCCAGCGCGATCAGCTCCGGCGCCTTGTAAAACTCGAAAAACCGGCACACCCGCTTCGGCACGTTGATCAGGATATCCGGTGGATACCCGGCGATCTTGTACTGCGCCAACGAGGTCTGCATCACCTCGAAACTCTGGTTGATCAAGTCCAGCAAGGACGCCGGCCCAACGTTGTCGATGATGAACGAACCGGTGGCCGATTTTGGCGCGCCGTCACGTTCAGGGGCGGCGGCCGGTTGCTGGGCTTCGGGTTCGGCGGATTCGATCCATGGGTTGATCTCGCCTGCCTCCGCCAACATCGCTTCCTTTTCCAGTTTGAGTAATTGTTCCGCCTGCGTGCGCCGGAACGGCATCTTCGAGCCGAGCGAGCTGATCAGGTTGTCGAATCGGGTCTTGAACGCGGCGGGCCGCTGGATCACCGGCATCTTATAGTGACGCTGGTTAGTGGAGTTGAGGTTGACCGCGATGATCAAGTCGCAATGACTCGATACCACTGGCACGATCGGCAACGGATTGAGAATGCCGCCGTCCACCAGCATGCGATTGCCCTGCATCACCGGGGTAAACAGACTGGGTATCGCCGCCGAGGCCCGCATGGCCTGGTGCAAGCAACCTTCCTGGAACCAGATTTCCTGTTGGTTGGTCAGGTCGGTGGCCACGGCCGTATAGGGAATGCGCAGGTCTTCGATATTGATCTCGCCGACGATCTTGCGGATCTGTCCGAACACCTTTTCCCCGCGAATCGCGCCGAGACGAAAACTGACATCCACCAGGCGTAACACGTCGAGGTAATCCAGGCTCTCGATCCAGTCGCGATAATCATCCAGTTTGCCGGCAGCGTAGATCCCGCCGACTACCGCCCCCATGGAGCAACCGGCGATGCAGGCGATGTCGTAGCCCCGCCGCTCGATCTCCTGGATGACGCCGATATGGGCATAGCCCCGGGCTCCACCCGAGCCCAACACCAGTGCGACACGCTTTTTCATGAATCGCCCTCGTTCGAATGCTTCAACAATGCACCCATCGAGGGCCGCGCTTCAATCGTTGAGGTCGCTCGGTGGAGTGAGTGCGTCGTTTTTTCGACAGCTTATGGCGGCACTTGATTATTCTCGCCAGCACTATAGTTTGCGCAGGCGATGGACGGCACTTTTCCCGCGCCACACCGTCCTACCTGCATGACTGTTTCCTATCTTTGAGGTGTAAGTAATGAAAGCCTGGATCTGTGTGCCATTGATTGCCCTGGTACTCGCCGGTTGTGCCGGCAAAACCGCCTATCGCGACAGCTGCGGCAGCGGGCTCGATGCGGCGTGGCATGAACTGGACCTGGCCAAGGCCGAGGGTTTCGCCGGCACCGTTAGCTACTCCAAGGCCCTGTCGCTGTTGACCGCAGCCAAGACCCAGCAGCAATTCGAAGGGTTCGAGGGTTGCGCCAAGAAAGCCGAGAAGGCGCGTTTTTATATTCGCGAGTCGAGAGCGGGGCGTTAAAAACACTGCTAATCCTGTAGGAGCCGGCTTGCTGGCGAAATGACCGCAACGATCACGCGACCTTGAGGTCGCTTTCGCTGGCAAGCCAGTTCCTACAGATTGGTATTGATTACGGAGTGCTCCCCCCATGATCAATCGGTTGGTGGCCCATGTCCTGGGTCTGGAAGTCCGTCTGCTGGCTATTCAGGCCCGCTTGAGTGCCCGTACCGATCCTGAAGCCTTGCATGATCTTCGCACCACGGTGCGCCGGTTGCGCAGCCTGCTGCGGCCATTGCGCGGCTTGCCCGGCGTTGAACAACTGGAGGCGGCGGCATCCCACGTTGGCGACCTGACCACCCCATTGCGCGATCGCGAAGTGCTGGCGGCGTACCTGCTCCAGCATGGTCAGCCTGAGGCCGCGCGTCGCCGCATGGTCCAGATGGCTCAGGCTTACCCGGCCGTGGCGACGAGCATGGAACTCACGCAGTTACTGTTGATCCTCGATGCGTTTCCACGCTTTTTGCGGGCAGCCCAGCGTCAAGAACTGCTCAACGGACTGGGCAAACTCATCGAAAAACGCCTGGCCAAGCAATGGAAGAAACTCGACAAGGCGCTGCACGACCCGGCCCACGACCGTCATCGTTTGCGTCTGCTGATCAAACGCGTTCGCTATGGTATCGAAGCCTATCCCGAGCTGAACCGTTTGCCGGACGCGGCAATGCCCAGGCTCAAGGCGGCCCAGGGGGCTTTGGGCGACTGGCATGATTGCGTGCAATGGTTGGCCATCGCGGAGCAGGAGGCGGATCTGCAGCCTTGTGTCGCGGAGTGGAAAACCGCCATGGTCAAGGCCGAACAGCGTGCTGACCGGGTCCTCGACAAACTCGACAAGGCCTGCTTCAAATCCTGAAAACTCCCCATTTACCTTTGTGGGAGCGAGCCTGCTCGCGAATGCGGTGTATCAGCTGCCATCGTTTTCGCAGAGTGCATTCGCGAGCAGGCTCGCTCCCACAGGGGATTGTGTATGGCATGGGGGGCCGAGCGGCCCTTCTGTCAGTGCATTTGGCCGGAATACGCGCTGTACAGCCTTCGCCGTCTGGTTAAGATCCCTTCATCGTTTTCCTGTCCTTGAGGTTTTCATGCGCTTTTCCGATCTGCTCGACGCCGTCCGCCGCCAGCCGCTGGAGCTGTCTATCCCGGCAGGATGGGCGCAAGGGCGAGCCAGTTTCGGTGGCCTGGTGGCCGCCTTGCAGTACGAAGCCATGCGCGCAAAGGTACCGGCGGATCGTCCGGTGCGCTCGCTGGCGATCACCTTTGTCGGACCGGTCGAACCTGAAGTGCCTGTCAGTTTTGAAGTCGATGTGTTGCGTGAAGGCAAGGCAGTCAGCCAGGTGCTGGGCCGGGCGGTGCAGAACGGCCAGGTGGTGACCTTGATCCAGGGCAGCTTCGGCGCCTCGCGGCCTTCTGAGGTCGCAGTGTCGGCGCACCCTGCGCCAGAGATGAAACATTGGGACGACTGCCAGGAGCTGCCTTTCATTGAAGGCGTCATTCCGGAGTTCATGCGCCATCTGGCGATGCGCTGGAGTGTCGGCGGAATGCCGTTCACCGGTAGCACCTCACGCCAAATGGGTGGCTGGGTGCGTTTGCGCGGCGATGTGAAGGAAGAGGCGGTCAGCGAAGCGCATATTCTGGCGCTGGTGGACGCCTGGCCACCGGCCGTGATGCCGTTTCTGAAAAAACCGGCCATGGGCAGCACGCTGACCTGGACCATCGAATTCGTGCAGCCCTTACTGGAGTTGAGCACACTGGATTGGTGCAAATACCTGGTCGAAACCGAGCACGCCGCCGACGGTTACGGCCACGCGGCGGCGAAGCTGTGGGATGTGGAAGGCCGCTTGATTGCCATGAGCCGGCAGACGGTCACAGTGTTTGCCTGATCAGTACACGCCTGATCAATGACGGCGGTGGCGCTCACGCCAGGCGCGCCACCAGCCTCCACTGAGGAAAAAGCGCGGAAAGGTCAGGAACTGCTCGACCATCAGGCGCGACACCGCGTCTTTGCGGTCACTGAACGGCTCGGCAGCTTGCGCTTCAAGGCTGTGACCGTGACGTTGCAAACCCAGCGCTGCGATCACACCGATGACGCCGATGGCGAGGTTCGCCAGATTCAGGTTGAACACCCCGCAAACAATCAACAGAAATGCCACGATGAACAGCGGTACGGCAATCAGGTGCAACACCAGATTGGTCGGGTGCTGGTGATTGTTCGGGTAGGCACGCCATTGCCAGGCGGGAAGGTTGGGATGACGTTTGCCCATGATGCTGATCCTCAAGTCCATGTTGAACACATGATTGAAGGATAGGCGCGGTAAATGCAGGCCGCGAATCAAGGTTGGCTATCGGAGTGATAGGGGTCATGGGCAATATTGATGTTGACCTTGATGACGCCATCGCGGGCAAGCCCGCTCCCACAGGGAATAGTGATCGACCTGTGGGAGCGAGCCTGCTCGCGATGGGGTCCTTACAGCCTGAGCTGTCCTATGGCCTTGCTCAACTCCCCCGCTAACACCGCCAACTCATGACTGGTAGTCGCTGAGCCGACCGTCTGCTGCACGGTGTTCTCGGTTACATCACGGATACTCACCACCGCCCGGTTCATCTCCTCCGCCACCTGGCTTTGCTGCTCGGCCGCCACCGCAATCTGCGTATTGCTTTCACGCATTTGCGCCACCGCGCCGGTGATTTGTGCCAGCGCCGCGCCAGCCTCTTGCGCCTGTTGCACGCAGTCATCGGCCTTGAACGAACTCTCCTGCATGAAGTCCACGGCGTCCCGCGTTCCGGCCTGCAACGCCGATACCATCACAGTGATCTCGTCGGTGGACGTCTGCACACGCTTGGCCAGGTTGCGCACTTCATCGGCGACCACGGCAAAGCCACGCCCCATTTCACCGGCCCGCGCCGCTTCGATTGCCGCGTTCAGCGCCAGCAGATTGGTCTGCTCGGCAATGCTGTGGATCACATTGACCACACCGTTGATCTTCTGGCTGTCTTCGGCCAGTCGCTGAATCATCTCGGCGGTTTGCTGTACACCGGTGGACAGCCCGGCAATCGACTGCTGCACGCGTATGACCACTGCCTGCCCGCTGCCGGCCAGGCTATCGGCCGATTGCGAGAGATCGCGGGTGGCGCCAGCGTGCTGGGCAATGTGGTGGACGGTGGCCGTCATTTCATTGATGGCCGTGGCCGCCTGATCGGTCTCACTCTGTTGGCCAAGCATGCCGTGACGCACTTCATTCATGCTCGACGCCAGCCGCGCGGCACCTTCGTCCAGTTGCCGGGCGGTGCTGGCGACGGTATTGACCACCCGCTGATAGCCAGCCTGCATGGCGTTGAAGGCATTGGCCATTTGCCCGACTTCGTCGCTGCACGCCAGGGGGACGCGGGCCGACAGGTCGCCGGTTTTCTCGACATGGAGCATCACGTCTTTGAGCATGTTGAGCTGGCTGAGCAGGAAACGGATCAACAATTGCGACGCGCCCAGCATGGCCAGCATCAGGATGAACACCGCTACGGCATAGTTCGCGAAGCGCTCGCTGAACACCTGACTCAGACTGGGGCCGCGGGCAATCACCGCAATCTTTTGGCCATCCGCGGGTGTGAATACCTCGGCGCCCAACAACAGGTTGTCACCGAAAATCGGCAGGTCGTTGATCTTGACCCAGCCATTTGCACTATTGGCCAGTTCCGGTATTGGCTGGCCATTGAACACCGGCGCCTGGCCGCGACTGAAGGTCAGCAGGTTCTCGGCTTTTGGCAGCGTCTGCCCGGCAGGCCAGGCACTGAGCAAGCGCGCCTGAACCTGGGCCGATACCTGCGCGGCCTGGCAGCGGGCTTGTTGTTCGAGCTGCACGGCGTACAGCACCAGCAGCAGGGTGGTGACGAAGGCGACGGCATTCACCGCCCAAAATTTGTATTTCAGCGAGATATTGCTAAGCCAGGCACCCATGGAGGTCTTCTCTGATAGCGGAAACAGTTTTGGCAAGGTGCCAGCATTGTGCCGCTATTCAGCTCATGGATTCTTGATGTGGATCAATGTGGGAGCGAGCCTGCTCGCGAATGCGGTGTATCAGTCAACTTCTACATTGATTGTTGCACCGCTTTCGCGAGCTGGCTCGCTCCCACAAGGGAAATTTGTGTTTACTGGGGGAGGGCAGGCAACCCGTAAAACGCCCGCGCGCAGGCAGTGGTGTGTGCCGCCAGGACTTCCTGAGTCTCCCCGCGATGCAACGCCACCTCACGCAACACTTCGGTCAAGTACGCCGGTTCATTGCGACCATTCTTCGGCTTCGGACGCAAACTGCGCGGCAGCAGGTAGGGGGCATCGCTTTCGAGCATGAGGCGCCCGCGCTTGATCTCTTTTACCAGTGGATGCAGATGCGTGCCCCGGCGCTCGTCACAGATCCAGCCAGTGATGCCGATGTGCAGGTCCATATCGAGGTAGCTGAACAGCGCCTTCTTTTCCCCGGTGAAGCAGTGCACGACCGCGGCCGGCAACTGGTCGCGGTAGTCGCGCAGGATCTCCAGCAAACGTTGACTGGCATCGCGCTCGTGCAGGAACACCGGCAACTGCATTTCGACTGCCAGTGCCAGGTGCTCTTCGAGGACTTTCTCCTGCTGCGGGCGCGGCGAGAAATCGCGGTTGAAATCCAGGCCGCATTCACCCACGGCCACTACGTTCGATTCCTTCAGGAGACTACGCAGTTGACGGGCGCTGTCGGCATTCCAGTCACTGGCCGCGTGAGGGTGAATGCCGGCAGTGGCGAACAGCCGTTGCGCGCTCGCATCCAGTTGCCGGCACAACTCCAGCGCCTGCTCGCTGCCCTCGACATTGGTGCCGGTGAGCACCAATTGGCAGACCCCGGCGGCATAGGCGCGGTCGAGTACAGCCTGGTGTTTGTCGGCAAAACTGGGGTTGGTCAGGTTGACGCCGATATCGATGAGTTGCATGGTGCTACCTCGGACCAAAGGCCGGAAAGCATATCAGAGCTGTAGATTTATAAGAAAAGCCAAGAACTACAACGAGTTATAGCTGTCTTCTGAGCCGTGCCCCTGATCCGCGTGCAGGGCAGGATGGTCAAAGTGCCATCACTGTGCCAGTCTTTCGCACTTTTTCAGCGCTCCAGGCACTGTGTCTTCAGTCATTTGATTGCATGAAATGCTCATGTCGTCGACCCGAATTCTTTCCGGAGAGTGGATGATTCGTCCCTCGGTTTTGCTACTGCTGTGCTGTTCGCTGCTGCTGCCGATGTCGGCGGTTGCGCGTCTGCCCGGGCCGCTGCAAGCCGTACCGGCGACCCAGGTGCGCGATCTGACGGAAATTCGCAACAGTCGCGTGTTGCGGGTACTGGTCAACCAGAGCCGCAATAGCTCGGGTGAAGTGCAGGGCCAGGCCATCGGCGTCGAATACCACCGCTTGCGCGCTTTCGAGCAATACCTCAACGGCCACGCCCGTGACGGTCAGGAAATCACCCTTAAAATCATCCCCAAGGCCAAGGATCAACTGCTCGGCGCGTTACAGCGCGGGGAGGGCGATCTGGTGGCGCCCGGGGAACTGCTCGATCTGCGAGCGGGGTACGCCGTCAGCACCAGTGAACCGATTGCCAGCAACATCCCGCTGGTGCTGGTGGGGATCAAGGGCGAACGTCGATACACCCGTCTCGAACAACTCTCGGGTAAAACCCTGGCCCTACCCACCGGCAGCGCGGCCGGGGATGCCGTCAGCCAGATCAATCAGAAGCTCGCCCTGCACAAGCTGCCACCCGTCAATATCGAGTGGGTTGACCCGAGCCTGGCCGTCGAGGACGTGCTGGAGATGGTCCAGGGCGGAATCTTTCACCTGACCATCGTCGAGCAGCCGATTGCCGAGCGCTGGGGCAAGATCTTGCCCAAGTTGCGTTTCGACCGACAGGTGCTGATCAGCGAGCCGGGCGAGGAGTATTGGTTCGTGCGCCGCGATGCGTCGATGCTGCGGGCGAGCATTGATCGCTTCCTCAGTGGCTACAAGAAACCGTCGGACCAGGATGCGGCTTTCCTGCGGATCTATCGGCGTCTCTATCAAGTGCACTATCCCTTGGCCAAGGCCGACCGCCAGCGTCTGGAAAAACTTCGCCCGGTGTTACAGAAACACGCCGATGCCCAAGGCATGGACTGGCTGAACCTTGCAGCACTGGCGTTCAAGGAATCCGCCCTGCAACCCATGGCCCGCAGTGGCAGCGGCCCGACCGGCCTGATGCAGATCACACCGTCGGCGGCTCAGCGGGTGGGGGTCAACAACATTCAGGATCTCGATGCCAATGTGCAGGCCGGGGCCAAGTACCTGGCAATGATTCGCCGCAAGTTCTTCGCCAGCCCCAAACTCAACGAGCGCGAGCGCATGGCCTTCGTGCTGGCCGCCTACAACATTGGCCCGGAGCGGGTTCAGGGAATGCGCGCCGAGGCGCGGCGGCGGGGCTTGAATCCGAATCAGTGGTTCTTCCAGGTCGAGCGTATCGCCATGGAACAGGTGGGAATGGGACCTGTCAGCTATGTTAATAGCGTGAACAAGTATTACCTGGCGTTCGATCGGGAGCGAGAGTCGTTGGAGCCCCAGGGGCAAAAGGTCGCCCTGCGCAAATGATCGAATAAACTGAAGTGTTATAGCGGTTTTTTGCGCTTTAAATATGATGTTTACTGATTAATATGGCGACCAACCCACACACTCTCACAATGGATGACACAGCATGAGCACACTGATCAACAAGGTTCTGTTTACCCGCGCTGGCTACGGCCTGACCGTTCTGCGAATTTTTGTCGGCATCATCTTCGCCGCCCACGGCTCGCAGAAACTCTTTGGGGCGTTCGGTGGCTACGGCCTGGCCGGGACCGCGCAGTACATGGAAAGCCTCGGCCTGACGCCGGGCTACCTGATGGCGACACTGGCGGGCGGTATCGAGTTCTTCGCCGGTCTGGCACTGATCATTGGCTTGCTGGCTCGCCCGGCAGCGCTGGGTCTGATAGTTCTTTCGCTGGTAGCGATCTTCTCGGTGCACATCAGTCACGGGCTGTTCATGGCCAACAACGGCTACGAGTTCGCCCTGGCCCTGCTCGGTGGCAGCATCGCGGTATTGAGCGAAGGCGCCGGCAAGCTGTCGGCCGACCGTGTCATCGCGGGTTGATCGATCCGATTAAACGAACGTTTTTCTCTGTGCGGCCTCAAAGCTTCAAATCCCTGAAGATTGCGAGGCACGCCATGACAGCGAATATCAGCGGCAAGGAAGTTGACAGCCATCGTGCAACACGATTCTTACTACCGGCCTTGATTCTCGGGCTGCTGCTCACTCCCCTGGCAATGGCGGCCGGTGACGGCGACGCCGCGGTCGGCGGCGGGATTGGCGGCGCACTGGGTAACGTCGTCGGCGGGCATATGGGCGGCAGTACCGGCGCTGCGATTGGCGCCGGTGTCGGTGGCGCCGCCGGTAGCGCAGTCGGCGCGCGCAAGGGCAGTCGCACAGAAGCGGCGGTCGGTGGTGGCCTGGGCTCGGCGGGCGGTTCGGTGATTGGTAACAGCCTCGGCGGCTCAACCGGTTCGACCATCGGCGCAGGCCTCGGCGGGGCGGCGGGGGGCGCGGTCGGCAACAACCTGGGCAGCGACCACGACAGCTCCCATTCCGGTGGGGGCCACAAACACAAGCATAATCACCGTAACAAACATCACTGATGTCGGTATCGCCCGACAGAACAAACCCGGCCAAGTGCCGGGTTTTGTGTTCCAGTGAATGACCGATTGTCTGTCTGATCGAACGCGTGCATCGCCGCTGCCTCGAAATGTCAGGGCCTGCCTTTCAGGCTCTCTGCGAGGTGCTCCATGAACGCTGATCCGAAAGACACCGACATCGACGATACCCCTGAATATCCGCTGCCTTCACCTACCGATCCCCTGAGCCGCGATCAGCGTCCACCTGATGATGACGCGGGTGTCGAGCAAGTGCCCAATGAAGACGTCAAGCGCATGGACGTTGAAGTGACCCCTGATGATCCGGACATCGCCGGGAAAGATTGTTCGGGTGAGCCGAGTTGATTTGCTCCCGCAATGCAGTGTCGCTCGTCGATTTTGTGGCCCCCTGGAAAGTGGCTGCTGCCTGAAGCTGCTGGCTGGCGAGACAGCGCTGACGGAGCTGACGCCATCGCGGGCAAGCCACGCTCCCACAGATTTTATGTTGATCCCGATTCTTACGCACGACACAAAACCCTGTGGGAGCGGGCTTGCCCGCGAAGAGGTAGTAGTAGGAATGGTGTGAATAATTCAGAAGTAGAGAGTTAGTGATTTGAGCTGTGCTTCTAGTGGGGGCATGTCGTAGACAAGCTTTAGAGTAAAAACTAATCGAAGTCACCAAAAGAGTTCATCCATTTTTGGTGAAAATCTCGCTGCTCGGAAATGTCGCTAGTAATGTTCTGATCGTCAAAATCGAAAATGCTGACTATTAAATCGAAAGATGCCTTTTCTCCGAGAGTTTTTTCATATGCAATAGCACCATTACTCATCTGTGAACACATTGAGGATGGAAAAACATTGATTTTTGCTCCTTTGCAAAGAAATTTTATGTTGGGGAATTCTTGCCTTATTTGTGCAAGGCATAAATATAAATCTTCATCGGTGTATGTTTTTCTGAATCCATTTTTTCTAATTAGTGTCAATTTGTTGTAGTTGTCTATAAGGATCGCGGTTTCTATAGAATGTTCGAGTTTTAGTTTTATCTTTCTTTTTGGCATATTCGTTCCGGATTATGTTCGTGCGGCACTGATAAGACACCATGTGGGAAAGGTGTTTATTTAAAAGATTGGTTTGGTAATGGGTTTATTGTTTGGTTAGCGAGGTTATCCATTTTTTATAGAAAGAAATTTGCTCTTCAATATTGCTTGTGATGTTTTCATCCTCATAATCAAATATGCGTACCACGTCTTCCTCCTCGCTGGATTTGCCAAGTTTTAATTCGTACGCGACGAGTCCCTTGGACATCTGGGATGACATTCTAGAGGGGTGGACATTCAACTTTGCTCCTTTGCACAGAAATTTAATCTTAGGGTGCTCGGCTCTTAACATGCCGAAGCATACAAAGAGATCGTAGGCTGTATAGGTTTTCCTTAAGCCGTCTTGCATTTCAAATGTGAGCGTGGATGTTCGCCTATCACATTCAATTATTGCTGTTTCAATGGTGCCTTCTATATCGATCGTTATTGTAAATGGCTTCATGGTTTCTTCCTTTGTGGGTTGGGTATCGAATACCCTTTGTAGCTACCATCATCGTTGACTGGTGTGGCGCCGACGATGTCGTAATTTTTAATTCCTCCGGGAAACGCAATTTCAACCTCCCGTTTGTGTGGGGACATTAGGCCAAGGTCCTTGTTTACATCTATTCCTTTAATGTTTTTCAATACATAAACATATCCATCAACAAGTCCGTAGCCAGTAGCAAATTTTATTGCTTCACTTTCTTTGATTGATGTGCTGACAAAATAACTTGGAGGGTTTCGATTGTCCACGGCATGTAGGTAAAGGTCTTTGCTATCTCCCAAAGGTTCAAATCCAGATTCAAAAATTTCCCATGGTTCTCGATCATCTCCACGGTATAAATAATAGTTCTCTTTTTTTTGACCTGGTTGGACAGGCTCCCCTTCATCAACCTTAGTCTTCGCGCTCGAATCCCGCTCCCCAACCGCCGGCCTTTTACACCCATCCCCACCCGGACAATCACTCAACCCCAACGGATCCACCCACCCCGTCGGGTTCGGCACATAGCGATAGGCATTCAAGCCACCCGCCAGCTTCACGGGATCCGGCGTCAGA